>NZ_WUFT01000006.1 GCF_010668805.1 Rhizobium phaseoli
TCTTCAGCCAGGCAGCCAACCGATCCGCAAATGGATCAAGCTTGCTCGGCCGCTCAGGGCCCTTGAACTTCGGCTCCACGCCGCCGGCACGCAGGTATTTGCGGATGGTATTCCGGGATAGGCCGGTCCTGCGGCAAATCTCCCGGATCGATAGATGCTCTCGAAAATGCCAGCGTCGGATCACGCTCAGTAATGCCATGTCGATCACTCCAGAGCCCCCGCTGAAAACATGCGAGGGACGGTTGAAACATGGGTCAATTCTCAATGGAAATATTAGGCTGCGCCGGGTCAGCTCTCAGTGGAAATCAACACTCGGGGGAAGCTCAGCCAGCGTCAACCGTGACACGAGCTGCTGTGTGCAGCCGAAGCCGGTCGCAAAGAAGAAGATCATACTGCCGAGCAAGTAAAGGTCGCATCCAAGGCGCCGCATCGCGAAATCAGGATCTATTTGAGCGTACAGTATCTCCGGCGGAGCGTAGCTATAGTCGCCGGAGAAAAGCAAGTCGTCGTGAGGGCCAGCCGTGCCGTCGCATATCGCTCGGCCGAGATCAGCAACGCGGAAATCCCGCGTATTTCCGAAAGCGAGGACATTGGAAGGCTTCAAGTCCTGATGCGCAATTCGACGCGAATGAAGCTGCTGCAGCCCGACCGCGATCTGATGCATCGCATGCAGCCACCACGACAGGCGGAGTGTGTCGTTCACCTTCTGAACGCGACGGCGAACGTCGCCGTCTGCGAGTTCGAAGATGAGATACGGGGCTTTGTCCTGAAGGTTGATGCCGGTGGACAACTGACCGCTTTCGAGAGCTACCACGACACGGTCCATCTTCTCGCCTTCGCAAATTTCAAGAAGGAGAGCTTCAAAGCTGTGAGCAGATGTTATCGCGTGCAACGCCATCAGCGCGTTGGGGGAGTGCATCGCTGACGTGAGATCAATGGCCTTCAAAAATGCGCGCTTGTTGTCTTTCTCAACGATGTAAGGCACGGAGAAGTGGCCTCCGGTTCCGTTGTAGTGGTCGCTGCCGAGGCCGGTGTTCGGATCCCAACCGATTGGCTCGATCACTTTCCAGCCGGTTGGAAGGTGCATGCCTAGGAGCTTCCATGCTCCCGCGAGGTGTTCCAAGGACATTCACTCACTCCTTTCACGCAGGTCGGTATTGCTCGGTGCTTTTTTGTTCCTCATGACATTTCCGGACAGCTTGAGCCGCCTGAAATGCACTCTCTATCGTTGTTGAATATCGCGAGCCGCTCGGCCCAAAAATTAGAAACCTTGCCGCGCTTTGGGGTAGTCTTTCAGTCGTTCACTGCATTTGAAAAATATTATCGGCGATGTTCTAGGAGGAACGCGTCACATTTAAAGTTGATATCGCTCCCTATCCGGTCGTTACGGATCCGAAATTAGCTTTGTTGCTCGGTTTTAGAGGAGGTAATCCTTCATTGTCTCGTAGTTCAACGAGAGATCAGCAGTAGTTCTGTCTTTTATTATAATCCCCGCTCGAAAGCGTGTATCGAGCGGGGGATCTACTGCGTCATTTGAGTGGCCGACGGTCAAAATGACTGTCTGCCTACACGCCAGACAGACAACCTGCTCAGCTGCACCCGCTCGTAGCCCCACAAGTATCGCACTTCTCGCAGGTGCCGTTCCGCACCATCGTGAAGTTCTGGCACTCCGAGCACATGTTGCCGGTGTAGCCTTGCATGATCGAGCGCTGGCGGCGTTCGGCTTCCCGCTTCTTGGCTTCGGATTTCGCCGTTGCCGCGTCCGCTGCCGCCTTGTCGGAGAAGAGGGCGGTGGCGTCGCTGGTGATTTCTTCCGTTACCTCTTCGGCGATCTCTTCGGCCAATTCCTTGGCGCGCTCCTCGTAATCGCGCTTGAAGGCGACGATTTCGGAGGTGGAGATGGCGACCGTCGGCTCTAGCTTGCGGGCAGCACTGCCGGCAAAGACGGTGACGGTGCCGGTGGACGTGGCGCGGGCAGGGGCTGCGCTGGCAGAACCCTTCGGTTCGCCCGCCTGGCGTTCGCCGCCGGTGCCTGAAACCAGCGTCGGCTTGTAGCCGCGGGTCCAGCCGGTGGAGAGCAGGTTGGTCTTGCCCTCCTGGATGCCCTTGCCGAGCGCCGTGTTGGAGAAATCCGACGTATCGACATGCGCTAGGTCATGGCGGCCGAGATAGGAGACGGCAAGTTCGCGGAAGACATAGTCGAGGATCGAGGTGGCGTTCTTGATCGCGTCGTTGCCGATGACCATGCCGGCCGGCTCGAACTTGGTGAAAGTGAAGGCCTCGACATATTCCTCGAGCGGCACGCCATATTGCAGGCCGAGCGAAATGGCGATGGCGAAATTGTTCATCATCGCACGGAAGGCAGCGCCTTCCTTGTGCATGTCGATGAAGATCTCGCCGATGCGGCCGTCGCCGAATTCGCCGGTGCGGAGATAGACCTTGTGTCCGCCGACGGCGGCCTTCTGGGTATAGCCCTGGCGGCGGTTCGGCAGTTTTTCGCGTTCGCGCGAAACACGCTCGACCACCCGCTCGATGATCTTCTCGGTGATGGTGACGGCCTGGGCGGCGACGGGCGCCTGCAGCAGTTCCTCCAGCGCGTCCTCATCATTCTCGTCTTCGATCAGCGAGGCATTGAGCGGCTGCGACAGCTTCGAGCCGTCGCGATAAAGCGCATTGGCCTTGAGGCCAAGCTTCCAGGACAGCAGGTAGGCGTTCTTGCAATCCTCGACGGTGGCGTCGTTCGGCATGTTGATCGTCTTGGAAATCGCGCCCGAGATGAAGGGCTGGGCCGCCGCCATCATGCGGATATGGCTTTCCACCGAGAGGTAGCGTTTGCCGATCTTGCCGCAGGGATTGGCGCAATCGAAGACCGGCAGGTGCTCGGCCTTCAGGAAGGGTGCGGCTTCCAGCGTCATCGCGCCGCAGACATGGATGTTGGCGGCTTCGATGTCCTTCCTGGAGAAACCGATATGGTCGAGCAGGCTGAAGCTCATGTCGGCCAGCTGTTCGTCGGAAACCTTCAGCGTCTCCTTCAGGAAGTCGGCGCCGAGCGTCCACTGGTTGAAGACGAACTTGATGTCGAAGGCGCTCTTCAGCGCAGCGTTGACGGCTTCCACTTTCTCGTCGGTAAAGCCCTTGGTCTTCAGCGTCGACGGATTGATTGCCGGCGCCTGGTTCAGGTTGCCGTGGCCGACGGCATAGGCTTCGATTTCGGCGATCTGGCTTTCGGAATAGCCGAGCGTCCGAAGCGCGTCGGGCACGGCACGGTTGATGATCTTGAAGTAGCCGCCGCCGGCGAGTTTCTTGAACTTGACGAGGGCGAAGTCGGGCTCGATGCCGGTGGTGTCACAATCCATGACGAGACCGATCGTGCCTGTCGGCGCAATCACCGAGACCTGGGCATTGCGGTACCCATGCTTTTCGCCGAGTTCGAGCGCTCTGTCCCAGGCCGATTTGGCGTGAGCAACGAGATCCTGATCCGGGTTTTCCGAATGGATCAGCGCGACTGGGTCGATCGATAGCGCCTCATAGCCGGAGGTTTCGCCATAAGCGGCGCGGCGATGGTTGCGGATGACCCGCAGCATGCTCTCGCGGTTCGGCGCGAAGTTCGGGAAGGGCCCGAGTTCGCCCGCCATTTCGGCCGAGGTCGCATAGCAGACACCGGTCATGATCGCGGTCAGCGAACCGGCAATGGCGCGGGCTTCGATGGAGTCGTAGGGAATGCCCGACGACATCAGCAGGCCGCCGATATTGGCGTAGCCGAGGCCGAGCGTGCGGTATTCGTAGGAGAGTTCGGCAATGCGCTTCGACGGGAACTGCGCCATCATGACCGAGACTTCGAGCACGACGGTCCACAGGCGAACGGCGTGTTCGTAGTCGGCGATATTGATGCGCTTGGTGGCCTTGTCCTTGAACTGCAAGAGGTTCAGCGAGGCAAGGTTGCAAGCCGTGTCGTCGAGGAACATGTATTCCGAGCACGGGTTCGAGCCGCGGATCGGGCCGCCGGCAGGCGACGTGTGCCAGTCGTTCATCGTCGTGTTGAAGTGGATGCCCGGATCGGCCGAGGCCCAGGCGGCGTAGGAAATCGTTTCCCAGAGATCGCGCGCCTTCAGCGTCTTCATCACCCTGCCGTCCTTGCGGGCGGTCAGGTTCCATTCGCCATCATTCTCGACGGCGCGCAGGAAGTCGTCCTTGATCGAGACCGAGTTGTTGGAGTTCTGGCCGGAGACCGTGAGATAGGCCTCCGAATCCCAATCCGTGTCGTAGGTCTTGAATTCAAGATCCTTGTAGCCCTGGCGGGCGAACTGGATGACGCGCTGGACGTAATTTTCGGGAACCTGGTCCTTCTTGGCAGCGCGGATTTCGCGCTTCAGGGCAGGGTTCTTGGTGGGGTCGTAGCAATCGCCATCGTCGCCGCCTTCACAATTGAAGCAGGCCTTCATGATCGCCTTCAGGTGCCTGGCGACGATCTTCGAGCCGGTGACGAGGGCCGCGACCTTCTGCTCTTCCTTGACCTTCCAGTTGATGTATTCCTCGATATCGGGATGGTCGATATCGACGACCACCATCTTGGCGGCACGGCGCGTCGTGCCGCCCGATTTGATGGCGCCGGCGGCGCGGTCGCCGATCTTCAGGAAGCTCATCAGGCCGGAGGAGCGGCCGCCGCCGGAAAGCTTTTCGCCTTCACCGCGCAGCATCGAGAAGTTGGAGCCGGTGCCGGAGCCGTATTTGAACAGGCGCGCCTCACGCACCCAGAGGTCCATGATGCCGCCTTCGTTGACGAGATCGTCTTCGACCGACTGGATGAAGCAGGCATGCGGCTGCGGGTGTTCGTAGGCCGACTTGGATTTGGTCAGCTTGCCGGTGAAGGGGTCGACGTAGAAATGGCCCTGGCCGGGGCCATCGATGCCGTAGGCCCAATGCAGGCCGGTGTTGAACCACTGCGGCGAGTTCGGGGCAACGCGCTGGGTGGCGAGCATATAGGCAAGCTCGTCCTTGAAGGCGGCAGCGTCTTCCTCGGAGGAGAAATAGCCGCCCTTCCAGCCCCAATAGGTCCAGGTGCCGGCAAGACGGTCGAAGACCTGGCGCGCATCGATTTCGGAGCCGGTCTGCTCATCCTTGGACAGGGTCTTCAGCGCCGCATCGTCGGGAACGGAGCGCCACAGGAAGGAAGGAACGTCGTTTTCCTCGACCTTCTTCAGCCGGGTGGGAACGCCGGCCTTGCGGAAATACTTCTGCGCCAGAACGTCGGTCGCGACCTGGGAGAACTGCGCGGGAACGTCGATATTTTCGAGGCGGAACACGATCGAACCGTCCGGGTTCTTGATCTCGCTGGTCGCCTTGCGGAATTCGATATCCGCATAGGCGCCTTGGCCGGCCTTCGTGAAACGACGTTCGATGCGCATGGTCTTGACCTCGTGTTGGCGCCCGGTCCCCGCGACCGGGGCGCAAAATTCCAATCCGGCGGCACTTTGTCGTCGCGCAGCCAGTCTCGTTTCCGTATTGTCACAGGGGTGTCATCCGGAGATGTCTTCCTGTATCTTGTGGTGATGGTGGCTGCAAACACTAAATATAGTATTAACAGCTTATTATCGCCAGTCCCGACGTCACTTTTTTTGGAGGCTGAAAATCGCGCAGAAATCCCGTCAGGCCTGTTTCCGTTCCCGGCACATCACCCTGATTCTGCGTCCCATTTTTCAAAAGGGAACCGGTCTCGTTACCTCCGGTCCTGTCGCCGCCGCAACATCAGGGACAGTAAGTTTGAAACAGGTGATTCCGTCAAGGGCTGGCTCTTAATTGATTGGTAACCACAACATCTTGTGGATGCGCCTGTGAAGATTGGGGAAAGTCGGGGAGCCCTGATATAACAATGGCTTGCAGGCGCTGCCGGCTAAGGAAAAGCCTGGAACGGCAAAAAAGCGTCCCGCGGTAAATCTTGTGATGGCATTTCCGCCGCAAATGCGCATGCCGATTCGGCGAGGAATTTGCACTCTTCAGAGCGCATCGATGGCGATGGTGACGATGGCGACGCCGATTGGTCTGTCCTCTTCGTCAATGACGACAAAGCTCGCCTGCGTTTCGAGCATCTGGGTGAATTGGTTGCGTTCCGCCCGGTCGATGAAGATCTCGCGGGAGCCGTTGGCGAAGGTTCTGAGGTATTTCTCCTCGTCGCCCTGCCAGTAGTCGGCAGTGATGGTGCTTTGCCCCACGTTCAGCCCGTGACTGTCGGTGACGAAAAATTCGACGATCGCCCCCTGCGAGGCGTCCTGCCTGGTTTTCAGGTAATGCGACACGGATTTGTCGAGCAGCAGCTTGACCATCTGCAGATGGTGCTGGTCGACCTCCGACCTGTAGGTCTCGTCGAGCACCCGCATATCCATTTCGCTGACATCGCCGAATTGCGCATTCTGCTCGGCGATGGCTTTCAGCACCAGCGGCGTTTCCACCAACGGCCGGATCCGCGTCTCGACATAGTCGCGCACCAGGGGAATATAGGCGGGCTCGGCGCGGGCAGGCGCCGGCGGAAACAGAAAGGACGCCAAGCCAAGGGTTACAGCCGCTCCTCTATGCATCCACCGCGCCATGTTACTTCCTTATACCGTATCATCGCTGCACGCTTTAAGCGCCGTGCGTCTTTTTCAGACGCGCAGAGGACGCTGTAACATTTTGAAGTGCTGCATAATTTTTTCAATTATGCAGTGTGCAACTTGACGCGATTGGCCACGCTGCCGAGTTTATAAGGAAAAGGTAAAATAGATGTGCAGATTCCGATAGCGGATTCACCAGGCCTGGCGGACAAAATTTGGAACAATTTCAAGTGGTAAATACGAGGATCGCGCGCTATGATCGGCGATCAGCGCGGGCCCTTGGCGATCGGCTCCTGATAGGTGAAGCCCATGTCCCAAGGGAAGTAGATCCAGGTATCCTGGCTCACCTCGGTGATGAAGGTATCGACGGTCGGCACGCCCTTCGGCTTGGCATAGACGCAGGCGAAATGTGCCCTCGGCATCATGGTGCGCACCTGGACGGCGGTCTTGCCGGTGTCGGTCAGATCGTCGACGACCAGCACGCCTTCGCCGCCATTTTCCTGAAGTTCGGGCGCTATTCCCTTGAGCAGCGTCATGTCGCCCTGGTTCACATAGTCATGATAGGACGCGACGCAGACGGTCTCGATCAGCCGGATGTTCAGTTCGCGTGAGATGATCGCGGCCGGGACGAGGCCGCCGCGGGTGATGCAGACGATCGCTTTGAACGTCTGATCGAGGCCGGCAAGTCGCCAGGCAAGGGCGCGCGCATCGCGGTGGAACTGATCCCAGGAAACGGGAAAGGCTTTATCGGGAAGGGACATCGGGCTGCTCCGCGGCATGAAAAAACAACACGCCGTTTGCCGGCGACCGGACGAGCTTGAGGCGGCAAACGGCCAAACCAGAAATCGCGCGAGGTGGAACTGCGCGAGATCGCGAGCTGCAACGCGCGAGCTGGTGCCGCGGCTCGAAGCCGTCATCGGTCGGCGCAATTAACGGAATTTGCCGGCAAAAGGCAAGAGCAGCCGATCAACGCGACAACAGCGTCAGCGCCGTCATCGATTGCAGCAAGCTCTTCGTCGTGCCGCCGAAAATCATCTGCCAGAGCCAGGAATGCGTATAGGCGCCCATGACGAGAAGATCGATGCTGTCGTCCGAAAGCCGGTTCTCGATGACATGCGAGGTGTTCTTGTCGACGCTCCGGGCCGTCGCAAGCGTCGTCTTCACGCCGTGGCGGGCGAGTGTCGCGGCGATCTCGGCGCCTGGCGTCAGCGGCGATTGCAGCGCCGTGTCGGCCGGATCGACCGAAAAGATCTCCACCTCGTCGGCCGCTTTCAGGATCGGCAGGGCGTCGAAAGTGGCGCGCGCCACCTCTTTCGAGCCGTTCCAGGCGATCAGCACGCGCTTGATCGGCTTTGGCTGGCGGATGATGTAGGGGATAATCAGCACCGGCCGGCCGGTTTCGAACAGGAAGCTGTCGACGTCGACATGGCTGTCGGAGGGTTTGGCCGGGTCGGCCTGCGAGGCGATCAGTAGATCGGCGCTGCGCGCGCTTTCGATCAGCGGTGCGGAGCCATAGCCGGTGGATGTAGCAAAGCTGCGCCATTCGCAGGAGCCGCCTGATGCTTCCGCCTTGGTGCGAAAAATGCGCTCGACCGCGATCGTTTCGCCATGCGCCATGTCCTGCAGCGCCTGCACGGCGACGGGATCGGGAATTTCCATCGGCGCCACCAGCGGCACGGCGGAGATAGTTTCGGCGTGCAGGCCGATGACATGACCACCGCTTTCGGCGGCAAAGGCAAAGGCGAAATCGGCAACCGCGCTGCTATTGTCCGTTGTATCGAGAATGGCGAGAATGGTTTTGTAAGACATATCAATTCTCCTTGCGCTGAAATGGCCTGCGCGACGGAAGGAATGCACCGGATCGTTCTTCCGTTCCTTGACGGGGATCAAGCTCGGTCCCCGGTTCCGGCATTGCCCTCAAGCCTCGGCGGAATGGTTTTCGGCGATGTCCTTTCGCTGGCGGATGGACTCGATCATGGCGTGCACCTCGGCACCGGCCGCATCGATTGCCGCCTGCGAGCGGCCGCGCACGACGATCTCGGTCGAGAATTTCTGGCCGATATATCGGGGGTAGGAACCGATGCTGGTTTCCGGATGAGCTTTCTGGATTGCGGTCAAGGGCGTGCCGATCTCGCCTTCGCCGTAAGGGCAGGCGATGGCGAGCGAGAGGACCGGCGTGCCGGTGCGAAGCGTCGGCAGCACATTGTCGACCATTGCCTGGAAGACCTGCGGCACGCCCGCCATGACATGGACGTTGCCGATGATGAAACCCGGCGCCGTCGACACCGGATTGGCGATATGGACAGATCCGCGCGGCATGCGCGCCATGCGCTGGCGCGCCTCGGTGAATTCCATTTCGCGGCGACGATACATATCGGCAAGTAGCGTCATCGCCTCTTCGTCATATTCGCAAGGGACCCCGAACGCCTTGGAAATGGCATCGGCGGTGATGTCGTCATGCGTCGGCCCGATGCCGCCTGAGGTGAAGACGTAATCATATTTGCTGCGAAGCGCATTCAGCGCCTCGACGATCGCCTCCTCGTCGTCGGCGACGATGCGCACCTCCTTGAGGTCGATGCCGGAAAGGGTGAGCAGATCGGCGAGGTGGCCGATATTCTTGTCCTTGGTGCGGCCGGAAAGAAGTTCGTCGCCGATGGCGAGCATGGCGGCGGTGACGACGATGGCGTGGCTCATGGGATGTTCCGTGTAGTGAGGCTGGTGAATAGGTAGCGCCCTTCGGCCGCTTTGCAAACAGCCAGGCCGTACGCACGTTTTGCTGAAATGAGAAGCGCAAGTGAATTGTCGTCTACAGGCGTTGAACACTGAGTTCTTCAAGGCAGGGCTGTATCGGCAGACGCGCGCTGATAGAAATCCTCTCGATCACGAAATCCAACCCACTGCTTGAAGGAAGATAGAAGATGGCGAAGGTTCTCGTCCTTTATTATTCGGCTTACGGCCATATCGAAACCATGGCCTATGCGGTTGCCGAAGGCGCCAAGTCGGCCGGTGCCGACGTCACCGTCAAGCGCGTTCCGGAACTGGTTTCGGAAGAGGTCGCCAAGGCTTCCTATTACAAGGTCGACCAGGCCGCTCCGATCGCCACCGTCGACGAACTGGCGGACTATGACGCGATCATCGTCGGCGCCGGCACCCGCTTCGGCACGGTCGCCTCGCAGATGCGCAATTTTTGGGATCAGACCGGCGGCCTCTGGTTTGCCGGCAAGCTGGTCGGCAAGCTTGGTTCAGTCTTCACCTCGTCGGCGACCCAGCACGGCGGCCAGGAGTCGACCATCCTCGGCTTCATCCCGACCTTCCTGCACCAGGGCATGGTCGTTGCCGGCCTGCCTTACGCCTTCCAGGGCCAGATGGGCACCGAGGAAGTCAAGGGCGGCTCGCCCTACGGCGCCTCCACGATCACCAACGGCGACGGCTCGCGCCAGCCTTCCGAGATCGAACTCGAAGGCGCGAAATACCAGGGCGCCCATGTCGCCAAGCTTGCTGCCAAGCTCACCTGATCTTTGACGAGAAACGATAAGGGCGCGGCGAGCGTAAGCTTGCGGCGCCTTTTCCGTTTGATGGCAACTATTTGCCTGATCATTCGCCGGTGCTGCCGGCAAAGCGGGGCATGACTGTTTGTTGGTGGTGCGGACGGCGGGGGTCGAACCCGCAAAGCCTAGGCCGAGGGATTTTCTTACCAGCTACGGCTTTCGCCGCCGCCTTCCGGCGTTTGTGGTCTGGACTATACCTTCACCCTAGCGTCTGCCTTAGGTGCTGCCCGTCTAGTCTCTACACCTTCCCCTTGCGGGGTTTGGCTCGGGATTGCCATCTGACAGGTTTCCCCGACTTTGAGCAGTTCTACATCAGGCGTTTCCGCCTGTGCACTCAATTTTGTCTAAGTCCCTTGTGTCTACCAATTCCACCACGTCCGCGTGGTTCTTCCTGCTAACAAAGAGAGACGGTTTTCTCAACCGATATTCAGGGGTCGGCATGCAATTCCGTTTCAAAGTCCGGAGACCTCAATCACCCTCGACGATTTGATATTGGTTCGGAGAGATGAGGGTCGGATATTGGGCGCTGGGAACATGGCGTTCCAAAACGCTGGTCGCTTCGAGTGTCCAGCTGAATTCGTGAATAAAACGACGATTCGGCCCCCTGATTACTGCTTTGAAAAGCAACGAACGGCACGAAGTTTCAGATTTATCCTGCCGGCATGCGAAGGCGCGACGGTCGATTGCGAAACATCATGCGAGTCAGCGTAGAAAAATTGGCACAACCCCTGCGACACAAGCTTGTTGAATTTCGCATAACATTGGGACAAAGTACCGGCAGGGGTAGTGTTTGCGATTTCTACTGTTGCAATACGTGCACTTCACTTTTCATTGTGAATGCCGGGACATGTGGTGAATAAACGGCAAAATGGCTTTTGTTCTGAAGACCTTCGGGACCTTGCAGCTCGTTGACGGAGATGGGAACGCTGTCGCGTTTCCCGAGAAAGGCCTGCTGCTTCTCGCCTATTTGTTCACAACCGATCAAGGTTCGGCGGATCGAACGACCTTGGCTCGCTTTCTATGGGGCGAAGCCGACAGGGACGTTGCACTTTCGACTTTACGCAAGGTGATTTCGCGCATTAAGGCCCGTCAAATCGATCTCGGAGTAAACATCCTTTCATCCCAGGGCAACATGCTCACCCTCGATCAGGAGTCTCTGTCTTCCGACATTCTGCTATCGGACCAGGAGGACGAGGTTGAGCCGTTCGCCCGACTGAGACAGCTGGTGAAACTGATGAACCAGCCTTTTCTGGGGGCGGTTCACAGCCATAGCCGTCAGTTTCAGCGGTGGCTTGCCGAACGGGAAAACGACCATATCGAGTTTCTCGCAAATACATTGAGAACGGCGTCCCGCTTGGCCGAGTCGGGAAAGGAATCCGAACTCCTGAGGAAGGCCGCGGTTATCCTGTTTCGGACGGAGCCGAAGGATCCGGAAACGCTGCAATTGCTTATCCGGATATTCAACGCGGAAGAGGACGTTGAATCCCTCCGGAACTATTTCGAGCAGCGGCGCAGTTCGACTTCGAAAGGCATCGCCGCGCGCACCGGATCCGATGACGGTGATGCAAAACCTCTCCGTCAGACATCCATGTCGTCAAAGGCGAAACTCGACGCGGCGCTTCCCCTTGAGCCCGAAGATATCCGCATTGCCATTCCCCGCTTGGTGCTGCTTCCGCCCAGGAACCAATCCGTTCGGCCGCAAGCTGGTTTTCTAGCCGCATCTTTGGTGGAGGATATCACGATCGGATTTTGCGTCTTCAACAGCCTGGAGGTCATCGCCCCGTATTCGGCGGTTCAGATCGGCCACCAGGTGGAGACGCAGAAGGCCTTCTTTGAACGGCATCGCGTCAACTATATCCTCGACACCCGGATCAGCAATTCCGGCGATGAAGTGACCCTGTTCGCCCAGTTGATCTTTTTCGATCAGAATCAAATTGTCTGGGCCGAAAGGTTCAGCCTCGATCGTATGGATCTCGCCAGAGACAGGAGAGTTGTTGCCCGGCAGATCGCGCTCTCCGTGTCCAGCGAAATCGAGCGCCATGAGGCGTTGCGCGAAGATCTGAACCCGATCGCTTATCATCGATATCTTGTCGGCAGGCGGCACCTGGCCCGGCTGACACTTCCGAACCTGCGGCGCGCCCGCAAGGAAATGAAAGCCGCGCTCAGCGAAAGCCCCGATTTCGCGCCGGCGCAGAGTTCTATGGCGCGCACCTACTCCAAGGAATGGTTGTTGACGGCCCGAGGTGATATCGATCTTTTGCAATTGGCGGAGACTTTCGCAAAGCAGGCCACCGAGATGCGTTCGGACTTTGCCGATGGCTATCGCGAGCTCGGTGTTGCCAAACTGTTGCAGGGCGCGTTTGACGACAGCGCCGAAGCAATGGAAGTGGCAGAAAGCCTTGCGCCACACTATGCCGACGTGATTGCCGACTACGCGGACACGTTGGTTCATTGTTCGCTCCCTGCCATGGCCTTGAGAAAGATCGAGCGGGCAATCGAGCTCAATCCGCTCGGTCCCGATACCTATTTCTGGACTGCTGCGGGAGCAAACTATGCCCTCGGCGAATTCGAAGCTTCGCTGGACTATATCGGGCAGATGGCCGACCCCAATTTAGCGGACAGGTTGTCCGCCGCAAATTGGGCCATGTTGGGTCATCAGGACAAGGCGCGGATCTTCGTACGAAGGTTTCGTGAAGGCAATCCGGACTTCGATGTGGACAAGTGGTTGTCTGCAGTTCCAAGTAAAGAGCAATGGCATAAAGATCTTTATCGTGAAGGCCTGAAGAAAGCTGGATTTTAAACATCAATCGTTAGAGGGCAAAAACATGGCTACAGTTGTTGTTATTAGTGTTGAAGGTCAAGACGGGCTCTGGGTCGCTGATCTGGACGCCGGCACCGTACTGCCGCTCCCGGCCCCCAAGGCGGGTGGCCTGAAAGTGGTGACCGATCTTCGCGCCACCGGCGCGACGGTCACAAAGGGCGTGAATGTGGCAGTCACCGTCAAGTCGGCAGAGGCGGCGTTCTCCGGCCATTATGACGGCTAGTGTATGATCGGGGTGCTATAGCGCGGTTACGTCTGACGCGAAATAGACCTGTAAACCCCTGAATTTCGCATGATTTTATTCGGCTTCCGACGAAGGAATTATGTGGAAACGCGCGAGACGGCGGCGAGCGGAAATTGACTTGCTCGCCGTCGAGCATTAGGCATGCACTGTCAAAGTCGTTTTCGATGCCGATCAAGTGTACCGGGTTTCAGCGACAATCTATCGGCCTCGGTCATACGGGTTCGATTCCAGTCGCCCCGGACCAACTTCATAATATCGTTTGAATATGCATGTATATTGTGGATATATGCGTGCTGTTGCTTGACAAGGGCATTTTCGGCGCAAAGATTGCGCCGCGGCGGTTGAGTAAGTGTTGTCTTCTGGGAGTAAGACGATGGTTTACGATTGGAGTGGGGCTAGGGTTCGGCGCGTCCGGATCTTCAAGACCAGTGTCGCGCTTGTTCTGGGAACTGCGATCGCTGCAATACCACTGTTTTTCTGGGCCGTGCAGCTGCGCGGTTTCTAGTCCGGAATAATCAGCTTTCTGCGAGAGGAAGCGTATCTTGCGCTTTGGTCCCGCGCCACCTGTTGATCACCCAGCCGGCGAGCAGCCCCAGGGCGGCGCCCATTGCCTTGACGCCAGCATCATGCAGGCGCGGATGGCGCGTTGGCGAAAGGTACTGCAGATATTCGATGGCGACGCTACCAGCGATCAGCAGCACGGCCACCAATTTCCACTGTTTCGGATAGGCGAGCGCAAAGGCGAGGCCGACAAGCACATAGGCGCCTGCGCGGTCGGTATCCACAGTCGTAACGGTCTCCGGCCTCAGCCCGATCGGCGAAACCGTAACGAAGAGGATGAAGGCGAGCAGCAGCCAGGCGAGTGGTTTTGCGAAGTTGAACGTGATCATGGCTTTATATTAGTGGCTGGCGTTTTCATTGACAGTTAAAATCAGTTCATGTGCCGCCAATTTTGCGGTGGGCTTAAGAAAAGCTTTCGCAAACAGGGCCGGCGGCGAACCGCAAATGGCCGAAACGGGCTTTCTTTTGCCGGTCGGCCTATGCCATAGCGGCGCTGTAATTATGAAAATGGACATTGCCCGTGACAAGACTTGATGTCGAAAGCGCCGAAGAAGCCATGCGCAGCCTCTTTCCGGCAACGCCGCTGCAGCTCAACGATCATCTATCGGCGCGCTACGGGGCCGATATCTGGCTGAAGCGCGAGGATCTGTCCCCGGTGCGCTCCTATAAGATCCGCGGCGCTTTCAATTTCTTCCGCAAGGCCATCGGGCAGGGAGCGGTCGGCAAGACCTTCGTCTGCGCATCCGCCGGCAATCACGCCCAGGGCTTCGCCTTCGTCTGCCGCCATTTCGGCGTGCCGGGCGTGGTCTTCATGCCGGTCACGACACCGCAGCAGAAGATCGACAAGACCCGCATGTTCGGCGCCGAGTTCATCACCATCCGACTGTTCGGCGATTTCTTCGACCAGTGCTATCAGGCCGCGCGCGACCATGTCGAAGCGATCGGCGGTGTCATGGTGCCGCCCTTCGACCATGCCGATATCATCGAAGGGCAGGCGACAGTCGCCGCTGAAATCATGCAGCAACTGCCTGAGGGAACGGTGCCTGATATGGTCGTCCTGCCGGTCGGCGGCGGCGGCCTTGCAGCCGGCATTACCGGTTATCTCCACGGCACCGTGCCGAAATCGGCTTTCGTCTTCACCGAGCCCGCCGGCGCGCCGAGCCTGAGGCGCAGCATCGAGGCCGGCAAGGTGACGACGCTCTCCAAGGTCGATAACTTCGTCGACGGCGCTGCCGTTGCCCGGATCGGCGACCTGAATTTCGCCGCTCTTTGCGATTTCCCGGCAAGCCAAGTGCAGCTGATGCCGGAGAACGCCATCTGCGTCACCATTCAGGAGATGCTGAATGTCGAGGGTGTCGTGCTGGAGCCGGCCGGCGCATTGTCGCTGACGGCGATTGCCGCGATGGACCGCCAAGCGATCCGCGGCAAGACCATCGTTGCCGTCGTCTCCGGCGGCAATTTCGATTTCGAGCGTCTGCCTGACGTAAAGGAAAGAGCCATGCGCTACGCAGGGCTGAAGAAATACTTCATCCTGCGGCTTGCCCAGCGTCCCGGGGCGCTACGGGATTTCCTCAATCTGCTCGGCCCCGAAGACGATATCGCCCGCTTCGAATACCTGAAGAAATCAGCGCGCAATTTCGGCTCGATCCTGATCGGCATCGAAACCAGGGCGCCGGAGAACTTCGCCAGGCTGATCGGAAATTTCGAAGCTGCCGGCATGGGTTACGAGGATATCACCGAAAACGAGATCCTCGCCAACCTGATCATTTGACTTGGCGACGACGATATCGCTGTGCTAAAGGCGGATCATGGCTTCGTTCATTTCAAATATTTTTTCGATGTTCTCCGGCGGCAGCAAACCCGCTTCCGAGGCGGCAGGCCCTTCCGGCGAGCCGCAGCTTTACAACGACTGCACGATTTATGCGGAACCGCGTAGGGAAGGCAGCCAATATCGTCTTGCCGGCCGCATCGAAAAGAAGGTCGGCGACGAGGTGCTGGTGCGCAATTTCATCCGTGCCGATCTGTTTAGCTCTTCCGACGATGCGCTCGAATGCACGGTGCGCAAGGCGCAGCAGATCATTGATCAGCATGGTTCGTCGCTCTTTGGCGACGGCGAGAAGCTTCGTCAGGTCTGAAATCGGGATCGGCCGGATCGGCCTGATGTCGGCCGCAATTATTCTTGTTTTTCAATTCTGTGAGCCGGATGCTTCTCCGGCGCGCGCAATCGTGCTCACGCATTCTTAAAGGATTGCGGTCAAAGGTATTGCCTGCAGCATGTGCAGGGCCGCCCTCGTGTTTGACTTTTTCGGACGATCGACCAAAGGATCCGCTGTCGCGATTGCTGCGCCTGCGCGCCGCCGACCGCGCCGGCCACAGGGCGGGATGTCGTGATGGAGACGTTCAACCTCGCTCTCTTCGCCGTCGAAGCCGTCGCCTATTTCTCGCTGATGGTCACGCTTCTGCACTTCCGTCATCGGCTCGGTCTGGGCGTCTTTCTGACGGCGCTCGGCGTCATGCATTTCATGGAAACCTATCTGGCGGCGGTCTTCTACGTCTCGTTGCCGTTCGGGGATGTGTCGCCGGGTTCATCGGTCTTCTTCTCCGGCAAGCTGATGATGATCCTGATGCTTTACCGGCAGGAGGATGCCGCCACGGTGCGTCAGCCGATCTACGGCCTGTTCCTCGGCAACCTGCTGACCGTCGGCATCGCCTGGGTGCTGCAGCTGCACCTGCCGCTGCAAATGTCGGCTAATCACACGCCCGACGTCGATTTCCTCAAAGAGATGGGCTGGCTGATGATCTGGGGCACGGCGCTGCTCTATGTCGATTCCCTCGGCATCATCCTGCTATACGAAAAACTCGGCGATTTCTTCCGCCGGCGCGTGGTGCTGCGCTTCCTGATTTCCGGATTTGTGCTGCTGACTTTCGACCAGATCGGCTTCTTTGCCGCGTTGAATTATTTTCTGGATGTGCCGATCGCTGCATTCTGGGCCGGATGGAAGGCCAAAATGCTGGCCGTCTGCCTCTATGCGGCGATGTTTGCGATCTACGAATATCGTATTCGCCGGGGCGGGGCGAGCGTGTCGGCACGTTCGATCAGCGACGTGTTCGGCGACCTGACATTCCGCGAGCGCTACAACGACCTTCTGGAGCGCACCGGCCGCGATATGCTCACCGGCGTCTATGATCGCACGCGCATGGAAGTTGAAGCACCGCTGATGGTGCGCGAGGCATTGAGACAGGGGCTATTCGCCACAGTCCTTATTCTCGACGCTGATCACTTCAAGGATGTCAATGACGGTTACGGTCATCTCCAGGGCGATGAGGTGCTGAAGGCGATCGCCGCCCGATTGGGCACGACCTTGCGCTCGAGCGACCGTGTCTTCCGCTTCGGCGGCGAGGAATTCGTTGCCATCTGCCCGGGCACCGACCACGAGGAAGGTCTACGGCTTGCCGAGCGCCTGCGCTGGACGATCGCCACCAGTGTCAAGACGCCGGATGACCGGCCGGTCACGGTCAGCATCGGCGTTGCGACCGCCGACGAAGACGGGGTCGATTTTACCGCCGTGCTGGCGGCGGCCGATGGCCGGCTTTATGCTGCCAAGAAGAGCGGCCGCAACTGCGTCGTCGGCCGTTCCGGGGTGGTGAAACTCGCTTAAGCGGCGCGGAAGATCTTGGCGCCGGACGGGGCGCTGGTCATGCCGCCATCGACGGTGATTTCGATGCCGGTGACATTGGCCGCATCATCCGAGGCCAGATAGAGTGCTGCCTTGGCGATTTCGTCGGCTTCGCTCATGCGGCCGAGCGGGCTCATCCCGCCGATGCGGGCTTCCAGCGCAGACATCGCGTCTTCCGTCGGTGCCATCGGCGACCAGATCGGCGTCTTCGTGCCGCCGGGTGTCACCTGGTTGACGCGGATACCGCGGGGCGCGAGTTCAGAGGCCATATTGCGCGTCAGCGCCCGGACGGCAGCCTTGGTCGCCGCATAGGCCGACCAGCCGGGAGCGCCGAGCACGGCATGCACCGAACCGTTGAGGATGACGGAAGCGCCGTCGTTGAAATGCGGCAGGGCTGCCTGCACGGTGAAGAAAACCGCTGTCAGATTGGTGCTGATGATCTGGTTGAACTGCGCCGGCGACGTCTCGCCGAGCGGCGTCGCGCCGCCGATGCCGGCATTGGCGAAGACGATGTCGAACTTGCCGACCTTCGCGGCGGCTTCTGCAAAGGCCTTCTCGGTGGCGGCGGCATCGGTGACGTCGACCTTCAGTGCCAGCACGCCGGCCCCAAGCGCCTTTTCGGCGGCCGCCAGCGTTTCCGGATTGCGGCCGGTGATCACCACCTTGGCGCCCTCATCGATGAAGACCTTGGCGGTCGCAAGACCGATACCGCTGTTTCCGCCGGTGATCAGCGCGACTTTGTTTCTTAGACGCATGATTCATGCTCCTCTTGGAATTGGCAACGATCTGGATTATGATCGTTATCTACAAGGATTACGATTGTAATCCTTTCAAGTCAAGAGGCAATGCAAGGGAGAATACCGGTGGGTCGGTCGCAGCTGGAAAAACAGAAGACGCATGAAAAGATCGTCGAGACTGCGTCGAAGCGGCTGCGCGAGGAGGGGCTCGACGGCATCGGCGTCGCCGATCTGATGAAGGAGGCCGGACTGACTGTCGGCGGCTTCTACAAGCACTTCGCCTCCCGCGACGATCTCGTCGCCGAGGCGATCCAGTCCGCTTTCGATTCATGGGGACGCAAGCTGGAGGCTGAGGGTGTGAACCCGGCAAAGATGACGGCCGCCGATGTCGCCGATCGTTACGTCAGCGTCTATCATCGCGACAATCCCGGCGAGGGGTGTCCCTTTGCAGCGCTGACCTCCGATATCTCACGCAGCGGCGAGAAGGCGCGGGCGATCGCCACCGACGGGCTCAAGCGCAATTTCGGGGCATTGGCAAGCAAGGCTGCAGGAGCGGACGAGGGAGAAAGGCGACGCAAGGCGATCATGGCCTTCGCGATGATGGCAGGCGGCGTCGGCCTAGCCAGAATTTCCTCCGACGAGGCTATGTCGGCCGAAATCCTGGAGACTGTGCGGGGTTTTGTCGCCAGTATAGACCAATGACAAACGGCCGGCGAATGCCGGCCGCTCCATGCGAACTTCAAAAAATGATCAAGCGGCCAGCGCGATTTCCTGGACGCGCGACTTGGCGGCATCGATGGCTTTTTCCGCAGCTTCCGGACCGAAAGCCAGACCTTCGACGTAGATGGTCTCGATATCGGTGATGCCGAGGAAGCCGAGAACCGACTTCAGATACGGCACGGCATGGTTCAAGGGAGCGGCCGGGCCCTGCGAGTAGACACCGCCCGAGGTCAGCACCACGTAAACTTTCTTGCCGGTGAGCAGGCCGACCGGGCCGCTTTCGGTGTACTTGAAAGTCACGCCGGCGCGGGCGACGTTGTCGATCCAGGTCTTCAGCGACGAGTAGATGTTGAAGTTGATGAGGCCGGTGCTGATGACGATCGTGTCGGCGGCAAAGAGCTCATTGACGAGTTCGTCGGAGGTCTTGACGGCGGCGACTTCCTCGGCAGTGCGGGCCTCGGCCGGCTTGCGGATCGCGCCGGTAAAGAGGTCATCGATATGCGGCAGCGGATTGGCGGCAAGGTCGCGGCGAACGAGAACGCTGCCCGGATTCTGGCCCTTCAGCTTTTCGGCGAGGTCGACGGCGATCGGCGTCGAGAGCGAGTCGGCACGCGGGCTGGACGTCAGAAGAAGGATGGACGACATGGTGCATTTCCTTTCGAATTGGGTTTGACGGCCCGTTGCTGGGAGGTGAGCCGCAGTGTCGACGAGGAAAATAGGTCTGGCCTGCTATCGAAAAAACGGTGATAATGTCGATCGAAACTATCGATGGAATGGATGGATATGCTTCCGAACCCAACCCTGGACCAATTGCAGGTGTTTTTGACTGTCGCCGAGACCGGCAGCTTTTCGGCCGCCTCGCGGGCGCTGAACCGTGCGCAGTCGGTCGTCAGCTATACGATTGCCAATCTGGAGGCGCAGCTCGAGGTGGCGCTTTTCGAGCGCTCCGGCGCCCGCCAGCCGAAGCTGACGGAGGCGGGCAAGGCGATGCTGGAGGATGCGCGGCGCATACTCGGCGACCTGCAGGTCATGCGGGCGCGCGTCAAGAGCTTGCGGGAAGGGCTTGAAGCGGAGGTCTCCGTCGCCATCAGCGTCATGGTGCCTTCCCGGGCCGTGGTCGATGTCCTGCATGAATTTCGCGAAAGGTTTCCGTCCGTTTCGCTGAACCTGAATGTCGGTGAGCTCGGCGTGGTCATGGACCTCGTCCTCAGCGGCAAGGCGACCATCGGCATTGGCGGCGCAGTCCTCAAACAGGATGATTCGGTCGTCACCGAGCGGATCGGCCACTCCTTCATGCTGCCGGTTGCCGCGCCCAATCACCCGCTTGCCGGGATCGACCGGCCGTTGACGCTCGGCGACGTGCGCGAGGAAGTGCAGCTCGTGGTCACCGATGCGTCGGGCCGGACGAAGGGGCGCGATTTCAATGTTCTGTCCTACAGGACATGGCGCGTCAGCGATATTGCCACGAAGCACCAGCTCATCAAGGCCGGCCTTGGCTGGGGCGGTCTTCCGGCTTCCGTGATGCATGACGATCTTCGCAGCGGCGCGCTCGTCCATCTCGATCTGGATGCCTACGAACAGGGCGAGTATGCCATCTATTCGATGCGCCAACTCGCCAACCCGCCGGGACCTGCCGCTGCCTGGATGATCGACGCGTTCCGCACGCGGCTTTCGGCCTGCCCGAGCCAAGCCGATTTCCATGCTGAGATTGCAGAATTGCGTGAACCCGAAACGCCGCTCGCGGCCGAATGACGAAGGCGCGAGCGCGCCTTCGCCGGCATCTCTTTCCGCTTAAAGCATCAGCCTGAACTTTGAGAAACCGTCGGCGCCGTCGCCGGCATCCTCGATCTTGACGCTCTTGACCGCCGTGAGGAACTGCTTCGCCTTTGGGCCGCTCTCGAAGGTCGCCGTTGTGCCCGGCAGCGGCTTGAAGGTCCAGTTCGCATCGGCCGTCGGATTGATCGTGCCCTGGTCGTGGATGTAGCGGACGATGACGTCGCGGTTGGTGTCCGGCGCCTGGAAGATCACCTTGTCGGCAGCGATCTCCGGGAAATTGCCACCGCCGCCGGCGCGGTAGTTGTTGGAGACGACGACGAATTTCTGCGCAGGATCGATCGGCTTGCCGTCGAAGGCGAGATTCTGGATGCGGTTGGCGTCGGGGTTGATCGGCTTGCCGGAGGAATCATATTTCGGCGGCTGCGACAGGTCGATCTGGTAGGTCACGCCGTCGATCACGTCGAAATTATAGGACGGGAAGTCGTTGTTGAGCAGCGGCGCGTCTTTCGAGCCGGCTTCGATGTGGTTGAACATGCCGGCCGACATTTCGAGCCAGTTCTTCACCTGTGCGCCGGTGATGGCAACGGCCTGCACCGTGTTCGGGTAGAGATAAAGGTCGGCAACATTCTTGATGGCGATATCGCCGGCCGGAACGTCGGTATAGTATTCGGCGCCGCCGCGTCCGCCGGCCTTGAAGGGGGCCGCCGCCGAAAGCACCGGCAGATCCTTGAACTTGGTGTCGGCCAGCATCTGCTTGATGTACCAGGTCTGGGCCTGAGAGACGACCTGCACCGAGGGATCGTCGGCGACCAGCGCGAAGTAGGAATAGAGCGGCGCCGACGTCTTGCCGACGGGGGTACGCACATAGGCAAGCGTTGCCTCGTGCTCGGCCTTGGCGGCGTCGACCACGTCCTTCTTGTCGGCGTAATCGGCAACCACCTTCTTTTTGTCGTCGCGATGATAGATCGGCCGGGCTTCCGCGGTGAAGTCGACGATCTTCCAGCTGTTGCCGTCTTTTTCCAGCAGCAGGTCGATCAAGCCGAGATGCGAACCCCAGAAGCCGGCCATTACCGCTGGCTTGCCATGCAGCGTGCCTTTGACCGGATCGGCATTGGCGATGCCGTCCCAGCTCTTCGGGCCGGGGAAGACGAGATGCTGGTGGCCGGTGAAGATTGCGTCGATGCCATCGACGGCGGCCAGATGCAGCGAGGCGTTTTCCATCTTATCGGACGGCGCGGCTCCGTCGATGCCGGAATGGGAGAGCGCGATGACGATATCGGCGCCGGCTTCCTTCATGGCGGGAACCCAGGCCTTGGCGGCCTCGACGATATCGCGCGTCTGCGCCTTGCCTTCGAGATTCTTGATATCCCAGAGCATGATCTGCGGCGGTACGAAGCCGATGAAGCCGATCTTGACCGGGCTCTCCTTGCCGGCGCCGTCCTTGATCTGTTTTTCCACGATAAGGTAGGGCTTGAAGAAGAGATCGTCCTGCTTCGGGTCAGAGGCGAGCTGGCCCTTGGTCAGGTTGGCGCAGACGAAGGGGAAGTTTGCGCCCGATAGCACCTTGAACATGAAGTCGAGCCCGTAATTGAACTCGTGATTCCCCAGCGTCCCCACCGTATAGCCGAGCGTGTTCATCGCCTTGATCACGGGATGAACGTCGCCGTCCTTCATGCCGTGCTGATAGGCCATGTAGTCGCCCATCGGATTGCCCTGCAGCACGTCGCCATTGTCGATCAGCAGCGAATTGACGGCTTCCGCGCGGATGCCGTCGATGATCGTGCCGGTGCGAGAAAGGCCCATCGTGTCGTTCGGCTTGTCGGCATAATAGTCATAGGGGAAGACGTTGACGTGAATATCCGTCGTTTCCATCAGCCGAAGATGCGCCTGGTTGGCGCTGGCGCGCGCGCTGAAGGGATGCAGCAGCACCAGGGCGGAAGTGGCGGCGAGACCGCCGAGCAGGGAACGGCGGCTCATGACGCCAACGTCGAAAATGGAAGACATCGAACTCTCCTTCAAAGATCATGCATCGTCCGGCCCGTCAGAATTAGGACGAATTGACAAGGAGTACACTGCGAAAATGACAGGACGGCAAAACAATCGCGGAGAAAGGCGACCCGATTCCAATGCGCGCTCGGCACCAGTGCCAAGCGCAGCGACTGATGCGATCTCAGCCGCCCCTGCGGCGCAGAAACGTTGGAGCCTTACGATTTTAAAGGCAATGTCGCCAAATGAAGTGGGCGATCGCCGTTGGTATTGACTCTAAGTTGGCGTACCGCCAGCACCGGCCGTATTTCCTTATGGAAAAAGCGGAAATAGGAGGAGATTTGTGCCCGCGCATTCGAATTCACGTCGAACTGGATGCCGACACGGCCATTGTGCTTCCAGCGGATGATGCCTTCGATGAGTCCGAGGTTTTCAGCCTCGATCCGCACCTTGCTGCCGGAAGCGGCATGGAGCGGCGTCTTCATCTCCAACGCGGCACCGGTCGCCGACAGGTTGAGGATGCGGGCATCCACCTCGCTGTTCAGATATTTGACGCTGCCGAAGACGCGGCAGTTTTTCCGATCGGCCTTACGGGCCGTGATTTTCAAGTTGCGGGTCATATGTTCTCCCTCGATACAGCCAGGGAGCATAGCGCCCGAAAATTGAAATGCTTTTAGGGGCTTGGCTAAAATTGCAGTGAAACGTCAATTGGCTGTGGCCGTCCTGCGCCCCACCACATGCTCGCGCCAAATGGTGAAGATCCCGGCGGAAACGACGATGATCGAGCCGATCATCGTGTTGGTACTGAGCGTTTCGTCATAGATCGTCACACCGATGATCGAGGCGTAGACCAGTGACAGATAGGTCAGCGGCTGGACCGCGGCGGCATCGAGGAGATCGTAGGCGCGGATCAGGAAATAATGGCTGGAAATGCTGGTCACGCAGACGAGCGCCATCCAGCCCCAGTCTCCCGGCGACATAGAACTCCAGTAGAACGGGCCAATGATGCTCATCGTGATGCCGCCGATGACGCCGGTATAGAAGAAGCTCGTCATCGACGAGTCGTCGCGGCTGACGAGACGCGTGGCGATGACGTAGAAGGCGAAGTTGAAGCAGGAAATAACGGCGAGTAGCAGTTTCACATCGAAAAACTCGCCTTCCGGCTTCAGAATCAGCAAAACCCCGAAAAGCCCGACGCCAATTGCCATCCATCGTCGCCAGCCGACCCGCTCGCCGAGGATCGGCATCGACAGCAGTGCGATCAGGATCGGCGTCGCTGAAAAGATCGCTTGTGAACGGGCAAGGCCGATCACGGCAAAGCAAGTGATGGCCAGAACCACCTGGACCGCAAGCAGGACGCCGCGCACCACCTGAAGAAGCGGGCGTTTGGTGCGGGCCGTTGCCTTCAGGCCGCCGCGCATCTTCGAAGCAAGGATGATCGTGAACAGCGCGAAGGCCCAGTAGCGGATCATCGTCACGAAGATTGGCGGGTAGCTGGACGCCAGATGCTTCGAGATGGCGTCTTGGAGAGAGAAGATGGTGATCGCCAGCAGAGCGAAAATATAGCCGTGGGTCTTCGATGTCATGACATGCCATTGAGCTGGAAACACCGAAAGTCTGGGCAGGCTTTTGGCAGATATGCAAGGTCTCAAAGCCCGACATTCGGCCTGTCGATGATTTCTCTGAGCGCGAAGCTCGAATTGATCTTGACCACGTGCGGAAGGGCCGACAGCCAGTCTCGGTGGATGCGCTCGTAATCTTCCAGGTCACGGGCGGCGACCCTGAGGATATAATCGTATTCGCCCGACATCAGGTAGCAGACGAGAACGTTCGGGCAGAGCTTCACCGCCGCCTCGAATTCGGTCAGCGTCTTGGCGAACTGGCCGGAGAGCGAGATATGCACGATGGCGATCATCTTGTAGTCGAGCGCCTTGTGCGAAAGCCGCGCATGGTAGCCGCCGATGACACCGCTTCGCTCCAAGATGTCGAGCCGGCGCGAACAGGCTGAAGGCGACAGGCCGATCCTTTCGGCAAGCTCGGCATTGGTAATGCGGGCACTGGCCTGCAGCACCTTGAGAATCGCAAGATCGATGGTGTCGAGATCGGCCATTCGAAGAACTTTCGAAAAAGGAGAGATTGAGTGCAATAATCACCGAAAAATCGCCTCTTCGCAAATCGTCTTTGCAAGGACATTTCACGCCCTTGGTGGTTGGATTCAGTGTCCGAGGAGATCCGCGACTGCGGATGACATGAGAGGAACGCAAATGCGTGTCGGTTGCCCGAAGGAAATCAAGAACCATGAATACCGCGTCGGCCTGACGCCGGCTTCGGTGCGTGAATATGTTGCCCATGGCCATGAGGTCTGGGTGGAAACCAAGGCGGGTGCCGGCATCGGCGCCGATGACGGCGCCTATGCTGCGGCTGGCGCGAAGATCGCCGCCTCCGCCAAGGATATTTTTGAAAAATGCGATATGATCGTCAAGGTGAAGGAACCGCAGCCCTCCGAATGGGCGCAGCTCCGCGACGGTCAGCTTCTCTATACCTATCTGCATCTGGCGCCCGATCCCGAACAGACCAAAGGTCTGATCGCCTCCGGTGTCACCGCGATCGCCTATGAAACGGTGACCGACGAGCGCGGCGGCCTGCCGCTGCTGGCGCCGATGTCTGAAGTCGCCGGCCGCCTGTCGATCCAGGCGGGCGCGACCGCGCTGCAGAAAGCCAATGGCGGCCTCGGCATCCTGCTCGGCGGCGTGCCCGGCGTGCTGCCGGCCAAGGTCGCGGTCATCGGTGGCGGTGTCGTCGGCCTGCATGCCGCCAGGATGGCTGCCGGCCTCGGCGCCGATGTCAGTATTCTCGACCGATCGCTGCCGCGCCTGCGCCAGCTCGACGATATCTTCGCAGGCCGCATCCACACCCGTTATTCCAGCATCCAGGCATTGGAGGAGGAAGTCTTCTCGGCCGATCTGATCATCGGCGCCGTGCTGATCCCCGGTGCCGCCGCGCCGAAACTCGTCACCCGCGAGATGCTGTCCGGCATGAAGAAGGGCTCTGTCATCGTCGACGTCGCGATCGACCAGGGCGGCTGCTTCGAGACCTCGCATGCGACGACCCATTCCGATCCGACCTATGAGGTCGACGGCGTCGTGCATTACTGCGTCGCCAACATGCCGGGCGCGGTGCCCGTCACCTCGGCGCATGCCCTGAACAATGCCACGCTGGTCCACGGCTTGGCGCTTGCCGATCGTGGCCTGCGCGCCATCGCCGAAGACAAGCATCTGCGGAACGGCCTCAACGTGCACAAGGGCCGCATCACCAACAAGGCGGTCGCCGAGGCGCTCGGCTACGAGGCCTTTGCGCCGGAAAGCGTGCTGAACGTAGCGTAAGCTACCTGACTCAAGGTTAGGCGCCGGTCTCTGCCAGGACCGGCGTCTTTACCTTGTCGATACGGCATTGGAAGCAGTTATTGCGTGCCGAGCGCACGTGCACGTAAGCGATATCCGGCCGGGCCAGCAGCTTTTCGCCATAGGCCGGGATATCGGCGATAGCAGTCACCGCGCCGGTGCCATAGACGATACGGTCGTTCTCGCTATAGCCGCGGACGATGAAGTCGGGGCTCATCGTCAGCATCGGCGGCTGGATTTCCTCGGCGGCGTAACGCCGGCAGGGCTGTTTGTGCAGGAAGATCGGCCCAGTTTCGGCATAGGGCTGCAGCGCCGGGAAGGGCCGGTAGGCAAAAACCAGCAGCTCCTCGCCCTCTTCGATATTCCGCAGGCAATGGCGGCACGGGTTGCCGTCACCGTCGGATATCATCGTCTCGGGTAAATTGTCATAGGCGTCGCGGCCACCGCTCCAGAGGGCTTCGGCGTCAGTGGTCGGCATGGCGGCAAAACGAATGGTGGTCATGGCAAATCTCCTTGTGATCGCCATGAAATTGCGCCTGGGCGAGCGCGCAAGCCACCCGTTTCTTGCGTGCGATCCGAATGAGATCGCCGGCGAGCGGAAAGCCTAGTAACGTGCTGTCCGAACGCTGCATGGCGAAAGGAGAACGCCTATGGCCGACGTCGATCTGGCGCTGCTGGCGCAACAGAATGCAGAAATACTGGAGGAGCTGAGGGCTCTGCGCCGCGACGTGACCGAACTAAAGGAACAGGCGGGTCGCATGCTCGATTTCGAGCGCCGGAACGATCCGCGCCGTCCGAATAGCCTGACGCAACGTTAGCGACCTCCAGAAACGCGGGGACGAAACCGGTCAACTTTTCCGCGCCATCTCCAGCAGCTCCTTGTCGCTCAGCGGCCGGACGATGCCGGTACCGGTCGAGACCGGCGAGAAGCCGTACATCTGGTAGAGCTGCAGCGCGCGCGGGTGGTCGAGGTTGTTTGTTGTCGTGGTGACGCGCTTCGGATTGAGCGACCAGATGGCGTAGAGCGCCTGCAGCAGGAACCATTTGCCGATGCCGAGGCCGAGCGCATGTTCGATCAGGCCGAAATGGCAGAGCTCGATCGTATCCTCGTCCTCGCAGAAATATTCGTAGAAGCCGGCGGGAGCGCCGTTCACATAGAGAACGCTGATATTGTTGCGCTTGTCGTTCAGCGTCTCGGCAAGCTGCTCGTCGCTCATGCGCAACCGGTCGACCCATTGCCAGCGCGCGCCGACCTGCCGGTACAGATAGCGGTAAAAGGGCAAGGGGATCTCGGGAGCGCGCATGATCGCCGTCTGGATATTGACGGGCACCGGCATGCTCGCCTTCGGTGCCGCCGTCATTTCCAGCCGGGTGATATGCGCTTTCAGCGACGCGGGTGTCTTCCCCATGGCGATCAGGCTTTGACCGGCGTCGGCGGGCCGGTGACGATGGGCGTGTCGTCCCGGCTGCCCCATTCGCTCCACGAGCCGTCGTAAAGCTTGTTGTCGTGATGGCCGAGCGATTCCAGCGCCAGCGTGATGATCGCGGCGGTGATGCCCGAGCCGCAGGAGGTGACGACGGGCTTGGAAAGATCAATGCCGGCATCCTCGATTGTCTGGCGCAGTTCGGGCAGCGACTTGAACCGGCCCTGGTTGGCAAAGGTGCCGGAGGGCAGGCTGCGGGCGCCCGGCATATGGCCGGAGCGCATGCCGGCGCGCGGCTCGGGCTCGGCAGCAGCGAAGCGGCCGGCGCTGCGGGCATCGGCGATCTGCATCGCGCCGCTCGAGACGATGTCGCGCATCCTATCGAGCGTCACCACCCGGCTCTCGTCGAAATCGGGCGTAAAACGCGCCGGCGCATAGTTGGGTGCGGTGCTTTCGAGCGGACGGCCTTCGGCCTTCCAGCCGTCGAGACCGCCGTCGAGCACGAAGACGTTCTTAGCGCCCATCACCCGGAACAGCCACCAGACGCGCGGCGAGGCGAACAGGCCGATGCCGTCATAGACGACGATGCGATCGTTCTCGCTGATGCCGAGCCGGCCGACTTCGGCGGCGAAATAATCGGGCGAGGGGATCGTGTGCGCCAGCGACGTCGAATGGTCGGCGATCTTGTCCTGGTCGAAGCGGATGGTCCCCGGAATATGGCCGGCCGCATATTCGGCATCGGCATCGCGTTTCTGCGCCGGCAGATAGAAGGAGGCGTCCAGTACGCGCAGATCCGGTTTGCCGAGCTCGGCCTGCAGCCAGTCGGCCGACACGACGAAACGGCTCTTGGTCTCACTCATGATGCTCTCCCTTGATGGTCAGGCTTCGTCGCCGGGCGTGCCGAAACGGATGCGGAAGCGCCGGTTCTCCTTGCCCTTCTTTTCGATTTTGGCGATGTGAATCTGCCCGACTTCCTGTGTCTCGGAGACATGTGTGCCGCCGCAGGGCTGGCTGTCAATCGATGAGTTCTCGCCGATGCAAACGAGGCTGACGCGGCCGAGCCCGATCGGCGGACGGACATTCTTCGATTTGACGATGTCGGGATTGGCCGCAAGGTCCTCGTCGGTGATCCATTGCAGATAGACCGGATGGTTCTCGCCGACCAGTTCCATCAGCTTGGCCGTCACTTCGTCCTTGTCGATCGTCTCGGTCATGTCGAAGTCGACACGGCTTTCCTCCTCGCCGACGGCAGCCCCGGTGATCGGAAAGGAGCAGACGACTGAGAGTAGATGGCAGGCCGTGTGCATGCGCATCAGCTTGTAGCGGCGCAGCCAGTCGACGTGCAGCACCAGCGTCTCGCCGACCACAGGCTTCGGCTCGTTTTCGAGCGGCACGTGGATGACGACATCCTTGGTCGGGCCGTGTTTCGTCTGGCCAAGGGCGATCTTGGTGCCATCGGCGCGTTCAAGCTCGCCTGTATCACCCGGCTGGCCGCCTGACATCGCATAGAAGCAGGTCTGGTCGAGTTCGATGCCCCCGTCTTCGTGGACAGCGGTGACGACCGCCTCGCATGTCGAAAGATAGAAGTCGTCACGATAGAGGGCATTGACGGGCATGGGGTCTCACGCGGGTTCGTAGGGAACGTCTATCTCGGGCGACTTGGCCATCCAGCCCGGAACGGGCAATCCCTTCGAGGTCAAGAAATCCGGGTTAAAGAGCTTCGACTGATAGCGGTTGCCGTAATCGCAGAGGATCGTCACCACGGTGTGGCCGGGTCCGAGATCCCGGGCGAGCTTCGCTGCGCCGGCAATGTTGATCGCCGTCGAGCCGCCAAGGCACAGGCCCTCGTTTTCGACGAGATCAAAAAGATAGGGAAGCGCTTCGGCATCGGACACCCGATAGGAGAAATCAGGCGTGAAGCCTTCGAGATTGGCAGTGATGCGGCCCTGACCGATGCCCTCGGTGATCGAGGAGCCCTGGGATTTCAGCGCGCCGTTCTGGTAGAATTCATAAAGAGCGGCGCCATCAGGATCGGCAATGCCGATCTTGACGTCTGCCTTAAATGCCTTGAGGCCGGCAGCGACACCTGCCAGCGTGCCGCCGGAACCGACCGAGCAGATGAAGCCGTCGATCTTGCCGTCGGTGTCCCTCCAGATTTCTGGGGCGGTCGTTTCGACATGTGCCTGGCGGTTGGCGACATTGTCGAACTGGTTTGCCCAGATCGCCCCGTTCGGTTCGGTCTTCGCCAGCTGCTCGGCGAGCCGGCCGGAAACCTTCACGTAGTTGTTCGGGTTCTTGTAGGGAACGGCGGGCACCTCGACGAGTTCGGCGCCGAGCAGTTTGAGCGCGTCCTTCTTTTCCTGGCTCTGCGTTTCCGGGATGACGATAACGGTGCGGTAGCCGAGCGCCTTGGCGACCAGCGTCAGCCCGATACCCGTGTTGCCGGCCGTGCCTTCAACGATCACGCCGCCGGGCCGGAGCAGGCCCTTCCGCTCTGCGTCGCGGATGATAAAGAGCGCGGCGCGATCCTTCACCGACTGGCCGGGGTTCAGGAACTCCGCCTTGCCGAGAATGGTGCAGCCGGTTGCCGCCGATGCGCCCTTGAGTTTGATCAGGGGCGTGTTGCCGATGGCTTCGAGGACGGAAGGGTGGAAGGTCATGGAATCTGCCTCTATTCGAACTCTTACTTTAGGAATGGTCTTTTCCCTTCACAAGGCTGAGTTGGCAAGAAATGCTATTCCACGCCTCTGTCGGGCACGATAAAATTTGGCCTTCCTCCCCTGAAATGACGCGTGGCCGACAATCCCACCGTGCGCGGAGTGATCCGAAGATTGACTTTCCCCGTACGGATGACGACAAAGCGAAAACGGAGCGCGGCAACAGGGCGTGACCGAAACCGGCATGATTCACGAGCAGATCGATACGATCGATGCATTGATGGCGCATTATGTCGCTGGCTCCTTGCCCGAGCCGGCGCGTGTGTTGGTGCGGTCCCATCTCGAAATGAAGCTGGATAATCGCAGCCTGGTGAAAAGCCTCGAGCTTCTAGCCGGGGAAGCGCTGGAAAGCGCGCCTGTTGCTGCCATTGCCGATCGCGACCGGCGGCTTTCGGCGATCTTTTCCTCGGCGCCTCCCGTCTCTGTGCCACGAGCGGCAGCGCGGCCGGAAAACGTACTGTTTCCCCAAGCGTTGCGCGATCTCGTCGGCTGCGAAGTCGAGGATGTGCCCTGGCGCAAGCGCTTGCCGGGCTTCAAGGAATATTGCTTCGATATGGACGGCTGCGAGGTCAACCTGATGTGGATCCGCCCGGGCCGCGCCTTGCCGGCGCATACCCACAAAGGCATGGAACTCATCCTCATCCTCGATGGCGCCTTCAACGATGAACGCGGCCGTTTCGGCCGCGGCGACATCTCCATCGCCGACGAGACGGTCGACCACCGACCGGTCGCCGAAAAGGACAGGCCTTGCATCGCCTTTGCCGTTTCGGACGGGCCGGTCAGGCTGACGGGATCCTTTCGTCAGATGATTGGCGACCTGATCGGCTGAAAGCAGCCACAATGGTGTGATAGAGCCATAAATCCGGGAGACGCAGAGAACTTCCGGACCTGTTTTCGTGTTGGTCAGGCAGAGCCGGAGGAACATGTGATGCTTGATTTCATCGCCCGTCCCGAACATGGAATCGTCTGGATCACCGGGGCGAGTTCCGGGATCGGCCGGGCGCTTGCGCTGAAGCTCGCGGCCGAGGGATACAAGGTCGCCGTCACCGCCAGAAGCCACGAAAAGCTGGTCGAGCTGCAGGCCGAAGCCAGCGGTCTTTCCGGCAGTATCGTGGTTCTCGACGGCGACGTCACCGATGCCGAGGACATGGAACATGTCATGGCCTCCATCGAATATGAGCATGGCACGCTCGCCATGGCGATCCTCAATGCCGGCGTCTACCTGCCGGTCCATGCCGAGGATCTGAACCGCGCCGATTTCGAAAAAAGCTTTGCCGTCAATCTTTCCGGCGTTGTCAACTGTCTGCTGCCGGCGGTCCGCCATATGAAGGCGAAAGGCCAGGGGCAGATCGCCATCGTCTCCTCCGTCACTGGCTATGGCGGCCTGCCGACGGGTGCAGCCTATGGCGCCACCAAGGCGGCGCTGATCAATATGGCCGAAAGCCTGAAATTCGATCTCGACAAGATCGGCATCCGCATCCAGCTCGTCAGCCCAGGCTTCGTCGATACGCCGGCGACGAGGAAGAACGCCTTTCCGATGCCGGCCTTGGTGTCGCCCGAAGACGCTGCCCGGCAGATTGCCGCCGGGCTGAAATTGCGGGCCTTTGAGATCACGTTCCCGAAGCGCTTCACCACCCTGCTGAAACTGGCGCGCCTGCTCCCCTATGGTGTTTATTTCACCCTGGTGAACCGCGTGACCGGCTGGCGGGAGCGGCCGCCATTGACGGGTCACCATTCGGTGACGCCGCATTTGGCGGAATGATCACCGGCGCGAGAACACGACCTGGCGCACATCGATATTGCGGGCGCGGAAGCCGGCCTCGCAATAGAACAGGTAGAATTCCCAGAGCCGCTTGAAACGCTCGTCGAAGCCCATCGGGCGGATCCGTTCCCAGACCGACCAGAAGCGCTCGCGCCATTCGGCAAGCGTGCGCGCATAGTCGAGCCCGAAGCCGAAATCCTTGTCCAGCGACAGGTCGACCTTGCCGGCGAGTTCGGCCAAGTGGTTGCGCGTCGGCAGCATGCCGCCGGGAAAGACATATTTCTGGATGAAGTCGGGATTGCTGCGATACTGGTCGAAAGATTCTGGCTGGATGGTGATGATCTGCAGGCCGGCCTTGCCGCCCGGCTTCAGGCATTGCCTGAGCTTGGAAAAATAGGATGGCCAGTATTTCTCGCCGACCGCTTCGAACATCTCGATCGAGACGATCCGGTCGTAGAGCCCTGTTTCGTCGCGGTAGTCCTGGAGGCGCAATTGCACCCGGTCATCAAGACCGGCCTTGCGGATGCGCTCCTCGGCAAAGGCGAGCTGCTCGCGGCTGATCGTTAGCCCGGTCACCTTGCAGTTCAGCTCGCTTGCGGCGAATTCGGCAAAACCGCCCCAACCGCAGCCGATCTCCAGCACGTCATCCCCCGGCGCGATGCCGGTCGCCTCGGCGAGCGCGCGGTATTTTGCATTCTGTGCCGATTGCAGATCGTTGGCCCCAGTCGAATAAAGTGCGGCGGAATAGGTCATGCTCGGATCGAGCCATTGCCTGTAGAAATCGTTGCCGAGATCGTAATGGGCGGAAATGTTGCGCTTCGAGCCTGTCCGGGTATTGGCGTTCATCCAATGGCGGACGCGCTCGAACAGGCGACCAAGACCGCCCTTGCCATGCGCATAGCTGTAGACCGCCTCGCCGTTGACGAGGAAGAGTTCGAGAAAGGCGGTGATGTCGGGGCTGTCCCAGTCCCCATCCATATAGGTTTCGGCGACGCCGATCGTGCCGCTTGTCAGCGCCCGATAGGCAAGGTTCCAATTGTTGAGCCGCAGCGCCGCCTTCGGCCCGGCCTTCTTCCCCTCGATCAGCAGCCTGCGGCCGTCGGGCAGAGTAACGGCAAGCGCGCCGTGCTGCATGCGCAGAAGCCCGCGCAACGCCAACTTCGCCTTGAAGGGCAGTCCCTTCACCAGACGGGATATGTTTTCGGTCGTCAGCGTCACCGCATCACGAGCCAGCAGATTCCAGTCCTGCACCTTGCTCATCTCTCCTCCTCCAGCATTTTTTTGCCGGTGAGGGACGACGATACATCCGTGACGATGTGCTCGGGCGGCCTCCGGCCATTACATCGAAAGCTAATGTCATTCCGCCGCGTCTGCAAGCGGGCAGGGCTGGTGGATGCTGACTTCAGGCGGCGGGGCCGGACGCCTGATATAGCGGGCGCCTTTCAGCCAGAGTTTCAGCGCTTCCCAATGGATACCGGCCACGATTTTGACGGTGAGGAAAGGTATGGACGCCGTCAACCTTAGCAGCGAGGCGCTGGTCAAGGGCTCTTGTCGCCCGGAAAACGTCGCCGAAAGCAGCGGGCCTTCATTGTCGGTTTCGAGGATGCGCCAGCGGATTTCCGCGCCGGGCGGCAAGATGCGGAAATGATAGCGCGCCGCCACACCGATGAAGGGCGAGACGTGGAAGAGCTTGTCGCAGCTCTGGCGAAGGCCGCTTTCCGACATCTCGCCGCGGCCGACGGGACAGACATAGCTGTGCCGCTCGCCGAAGGTGTTGCGCACCTCGTAGATCATCGCGACGAGTGCGCCACCGGCATCATAGGCGTGATAGATGCAGAGCGGGTTGAAGACATAGCCGAGAATTCGGGGATAGCAGACAAGCAGGATCCTGTCGGCACGATCGAGCCCCGCTTGCGTCAGCAGCCGGTCGGCATAGATGCGTAGTCGCGTGTTGCCGGCATCGGCATGGTCCCTTTCGTAAAACGACACAAGATTGCCTCTGTTGACGGAAAACAGCATCGACGCCCGGTCGGCCTCATCGAGCCGATCAAGATCGACAAGCAGCGAGAAGACGCGGTAGCGGAAGCGATGGCCGAACGGTTTCATCCGTTGATGCATGATGTCGCCGACATAGAGTGCTGCCGCGGCATCTGGTGTAGGGCCGTTGGCCGCCGTGTCCATGCCACGCTTTTCGCCGCGTCCTCTCATGCTGTTGCATCCGGTTGAGGTTCCCAGGTTCGGACTGTCCGCCAGGGGATGATGCCGCCCATCGCCTCCGCTGCCGCCAGACCGGAAACGAGGCCATCCTCGTGAAATCCAAATCCCGTCCAGGCACCGGCGAAATGGCAATTGTTCTCTCCCTGAATGGCGGCAAGCGCCTGCTGCGCCTTCACCGCCTCGGTCGAAAATTGCGGATGCTCGTAGGCGAATTCCGCAAAAACCCTGCGGGGGTCCGGCTCACGATCCGGGTTGAGCGTCACGAACAGCGGAAAATTGTCGTCGATGCCCTGCAGCCTGTTCATCCAGTAGGTGACGGCCACGCCTGCCTTTCCATCTTCCCGGCTGGAACGCAGATAGTTCCACGAAGCCCAGACCTTGCGCCGCTGCGGCATAAGGGCTTCGTCGCGGTGCAGGACGACGCGGTTTGGCTGATAGGGGATGGCGGCAAGCAGTCTCCTTTCCCCGTCGGTAGCATCGACGAGCAGGCGGGCTGCCTGGTCGCTATGGCAAGCCAAGATCACCTTGTCGAAGGCGTGTTCGCTGCCCGTATCGTCAATGATCGTGATGCCGCTCGCGGAGCGGCGCACGCTGCGCACGCCGCAGGAAAGCTTCATCCGTTCGCCGAGCGGCTGAAGCAGCCGGTCGAGATAGGTGCGGCTCCCGCCGGTCACCGTCCGCCACTGGTGCTGCCGGCGATGGATCAGCCGGTGGTTGTCGAAGAAATTGACGAAATGCTCGGCGGGAAACTGCAGCATGCGGGCGGACGGCGTCGACCAGATGGCCGCCGCCATCGGCAGGAGATAGTTGTTGGTGAAACCCGGCGAAAAGCCGCGCCAGTCGAGATAGTCGCCGATTGACCGGGAGGCGAGATGGCCGGCCGCCCGGTCTTCGAGGCAGGTGCGGTTGAAGCGCAGGATCTCACGAATCATCCACAGGAACGACGGCCGCAGCAGGTTGCGCTTCTGTGCGAAGATCGACGACAGCCCGCCGCCGCACCATTCCAGTCTGCCGCGGTCGAGTGAGAGCGAAAAGCTCATGTCGCTTGCATGCGTGGCGATGCCGAGCTCGGCAAAGAGCGCCGTCAGATTTGGGTAATTCTGTTCGTTATAGACGATGAAGCCGGTATCGACGGCAATCCGCACCCCATCGTAATCGACGTCGACCGTCGCCGTGTGGCCGCCCGCCCGCGCCTGGCTCTCGTAGAGCGTAACGTCGTGTACCTGACACAGCGCCCAGGCAGCGGAGGCGCCCGAGATGCCGGAGCCGATGATGGCGATCTTCAGCCGGCGGGGAGCAGGACGCAAGTGCGCGTTCATGCGGCGTCCTTTGTGGCGTTGTAGGCGGCGAGCGCCCGGTTGCGCGCGCTCGCGTGGTCGACGATCGGTTTCGGATAGGTTTGGCCAAGCGTGATGCCTGCCTCGTCGAGCATGCTCTTTGGCGCTTCGAACGGCCGATGGATGTATTTTGCCCCGAGCTCTCGAAGCTCCGGCACATGCGCTCTGATATAGTCACCGTCCGGATCGAAGGTTTGGCCCTGCAGCACCGGATTGAAGATCCGGAAAAACGGTGAGGCATCGGCTCCTGAGCCAGCCACCCACTGCCAGCTTGCGGCGTTGTTGGCTGGATCGGCATCGACCAGCGTGTCGCGAAACCAGGCCTCGCCCCGGCGCCAGTCGACCATCAGATCCTTGATCAGGAATGAGGCGACGATCATCCGTACGCGATTGTGCATCCAGCCATGGCGCCAGAGCTGGCGCATGCCGGCATCGACGATCGGGTAGCCGGTCAGCCCCCGGCGCCACGCGTTGAAATCGTCATCGTCGTTGCGCCATTCGAAGCCGTCGAAACGATTGTTCCAGTTTTCAGAGGCAAGCTGCGGGAAATGGAAAAGCAGGTGATAGGAAAATTCGCGCCAGGCGATCTCCTTGCGGAAATGCACGATATCGGCCGCCGGCACTTGGCTCGTAAGACCGCGTGTCGCATCCCAGATACGCGCAGGCGAGATCTCGCCGAGTGCCAGATGCGGTGACAGCATCGATGTCGCTTGCTTCGCAGGATAGTCGCGGTTTTCTTTGTAGCCATCGAGCGCTTCCTCGACGAAGTCACGAAGCTTCTCCTGCGCACCTTCTTCGCCCGGCGTCCATAGATCGCCAAAATCCTTCGCCCAGTTCGGCGTCGTCGGCAGCAGTCTCCAGCTCTCCAGCCCTTCGGATTTTGCAAGCTGCGATGGCAGCCTTAGTTTCGCAGGCGCGGCGAGCGGTCGCTCCGGTTCGCCGGCGGCCTCCAGCGCCCGCCAGAACGGCGTGTAGACGCGATAGGGTGTGCCGGCACCGGTCATCAGCCGGGAAGGCTCGTGCAGCAACTGGCCGCCGAAGCTTCTCGCCTCGATCGCCTGCTTTTCCAGTTCGTGCTTGATTTGGATGTCGATGGCGATTCCGGATGGATCGTAGCGGCGGTTCCAGAAGACGGCTTCGGCACCACTTTCCTTGATCAAAGCGGAGAGCACCTCTAGGGCCTCGCCGCTGGCAAGCACCAGCCGTCCCTGCCGCTGGCGCAACGACCTGTCGAGCGCTTCCAGCGAATGGTGCAGCCACCAGCTTTGCGCAGCGCCCAGGGGACTGGTGCCCGCCGCGGGCTCGTTGATATAGAGGGGGATGACTGGCCGCCCGGAGAGATAGGCTGCATTGAGAGCCTGGTTGTCGTCAAGGCGCAAGTCCTTGCGAAACCAGAGAATGGCCGGTTTTGCCGCGTCCTGTGCCAATAAGCCGTTTCCTGCTTGTGTTCTTTTCAACCTGCTACGGATGTACGGAGCGGCCGGATCAAAAGTTTCATCCGCGAGAAAAAGCTTTGCATCGCCGTCGCGAGATGAAAAAGGCCGGCGTGAACCGGCCTTTTTCAGTCATCGGAGGTTGCCTGTTAGTTGTCGTACTCGCGGCAAGCGTCGCTGATCGATGCGCCGCTTTGACCGCCGCGGGTGTCGACGCCGGACATCTGTTGCGGCATGCCGGGGCATTCCATCGATTGCGGACGGCCGATGCTTTGTGTCGTCATCGGGTCGACCGGCGCGCTGCGCACCGGATACATGCCGTTGTCACTGTTGGTGTAATCGGATGAATAGCTACCCGAACTCGGATCGGTCGAGCCGCCATTCGTCGGCCCGATCGGGTCGGGGTTCGACTGGGCAAAGGCAGACGAGGCCATGCCGATCGCAAGCAGCGAAGCGGCAATGAGGGACTTGGTCATGAGGATATCCTCCTTTGATTTTCATCTTGGGTGGCCCTGGGGTAACCGCGCTCTGGAATCGTTGTTCCGAAATTTGCCAAAAACTTTTACGCGAACCTTCCATGGTTACGCATAAACCTTAACGGGCGAAGCCGCTGGATCGGCACCCCCGCCTGCCTTAATTGCTGGATAAACGCTGAAAACCGGCAGCATGAGGCCGCTATGTTCATTTCCCCTCGCGAGGCCGCAGATTTGGGCCTCCAGATTGCCCTTGCACTCGCCTTGACGGCAAGCGGCATGGCGATCGCGTCCTCTGCCGTGGGCCGCGAGAAGGGCAGGATTTCTTCAATCGACGTCAGCCGCCCCTCGCTATGGACCGCCACTCCGATGCGCGTCGATCCGGCCGCACAAGCCCACCTGCGCGCCGATACTCCGGTCGCACGGGAGCTCGCCGCCAGCACCGACACCCTCTGCCACGACGCGATTGGTCTCCGACTCTCCTGCGGCTTATTGGCCACCCGCACCGCTTTCTAAGGCGGTTTTTGCCTTCTCAACAGCGGCCGTCGTCTTTCCGCAAGCTTGCAAAATGCAATAATTTGCCCTTATCAATCGACAGCAATGACCGTCCGATATTCCTCCTGAAAAGGATCTACGTTTTGTCCCTGCCGATGCCCCGTGGCTTCGAGAAGCCTTATGCCGCCTTCCTGTTCGATATGGACGGCACCATCCTCAATTCGATCCAGGCGGCGGAGCGTGCATGGAGCGACTGGGCAAGGCGTCACGGGCTCGATGTCGCCGCCTTTTTGCCGAAGATGCACGGATCGCGTGGCATCGACACGATCACCCGGCTGAACCTGCCCGGAGTAGACCCCGAACATGAATCCAGGCTGGTGACCGAAGCCGAAATCGCCGATGTCCGCGACGTCGTTGCCATTTCAGGTGCTGCGACATTCCTGAGTTCACTGCCGCCGGATCGCTGGGCGATCGTCACATCCTCGCCGTTGCGTCTTGCCCACCGGCGGCTGGAGGCGGCAGGCTTGCCGGTGCCGAAATTCATGGTGACGGCGGAGGATGTGAAGGTCGGTAAACCCGATCCGCAATGTTATATTCTGGGCGCCGAGCGGCTCGGCGTCAGCCCCCATGATTGCCTGGTGTTCGAGGATGTCGCAGCCGGCATCATTGCCGGCGAGGCCGCCGGCGCCGATGTCATGGTCGTTACCGCTACCCATCACCAGAAGATGGAGACACCGCATCCGACCCTCGCATCCTATGACGAGATTTTGGTGCGTATCTCAGCCGACCATCAGATGTTCATCGTCCCGAACGCGGCCTGATCGCAGCCGCGCCGCGTTTCCGGCCTTTCACTCCGCGGCCGCGGCAAGACAGCGATCGATGATCCTGCCGATTTCGCTGCGGCAGGAGCCGCAATTGGTTCCAGCACTCGTTTCCTTGCCGACCGCCTCGACGCTGTGGCATCCGCCGCGCACGGCGGCAGCGATCTGGTTGACCCCGACGCTGAAGCAGGAGCAGACGGTGGCGCCCGGATCCGGCCTGCCGGCGCCGGGACGGCCTGCAACGAGTGCAAAGCGCTTCCTGAGGTCGCCATGCGAGGCGGAAAGCTGCGAGATCGCCCAGTTGCGGGCGACGGCGACCGGCTCGCGGGCGAGGAACAGCGCGGCGAGCAGGGTCTCGCCATCGAAGAAGGCGAGCCTGAGGTCGCCGGATTGCCGGTCGGCATAACCCAGCGGCTCGATTTCATCAGGAATGGCGAAAACCGCGCGGCACCAGGCCGTCCAGTCGTCGACCGCGTCTCTGAAGGCAAGTTCCAGCCGCCAACCGCCGTCGGCTTTCGCCAGCGCCCAATAGGCTGCCTCAGGTGTCGCCGGTTTTGTCGCCGAGACGGCGAAGCCATAATGGGTGGCGGGGAAGGGCCGGACGGCGACGGCAACGTTCTTCGACGCCGGCTGGCCGGAAAACGGATCGGTTATCGGCGCGACCACCGCGTCGATCCGCGCTTTTGCGGCGAATTGGTCGTTCCAGTGCATCGGCGCAAAAATGCCGCCGCGTGCCTGGCGATCGGTCACCAGCGCCCGGACGATCGCCTTTCCGTGGGGGCTGTCGATCTCGACGAGGCCGGCGCTTGATATACCGGTCTCGATCGCATCGCGCGGATGGATCTCGGCAAAGGGTTCGGCGATGTGGGCGGACAGCCGCGCGCTCTTTCCGGTGCGCGTCATTGTGTGCCAGTGGTCGCGGATGCGCCCGGTGTTCAGCGTGAAGGGGTAATCGGCATTGGTGCGATCTGTTGCCGGCGGTTGCACCGCGACGAAGCGCGCCTTGCCATCGGCATGGAAAAACCCGCCCTCGGCGAAGAAGCGGGTGATGCCGGGTTCGGTCCCGACCGCCTGCGGCCATTGAAAGGGCGACAGGTCTTCGTAGGCGCCGTCGCTTATGCTCGCGCGAGCGCCGATGTCGAAATCGCGGCTGCCGTTATTTTCGAAGGCGGAGAGCGCGGCATGTTCGGCAAAGATTGCGGCCGGCGCATTGAAGTCGAAGGCGGCGGCAAATCCCATGCGGCGTCCGACCTCTGCAAGCTGCCACCAGTCGGCCTTGGCATCGCCTGATATGCCGAGAAACGGCCGCTGTCTGGAAATGCGCCGTTCGGAATTGGTAACGGTGCCGTCCTTTTCGCCCCAGCCGAGCGAGGGTAGAAGCACATTGGCGTGCCGGGTCGTATCCGTCTCTTTCAGGATATCGGAGACCACCACGAAGGGACAGGCGGCGATGGCGCTTTCGACGCTGTCGGCGTCCGGCATCGAGACGACGGGATTGGTGGCCATGATCCAGAGCGCTTTGATGCGCCCGTCGGCCACCGCACGGAACATGTCGACCGCCTTCAAGCCGGGTTGTGCGGCGATGACCGGTGAATTCCAGAAGCGCTGCACGCGGTCCCGGTCTTGCGGATTTTCGATCGCCATATGGGCGGCAAGCATATTGGCGAGACCGCCGACCTCGCGCCCGCCCATGGCGTTCGGCTGGCCGGTCAGCGAGAATGGTCCCATGCCGGGAAGGCCGATGCGGCCGGTCGCCAGATGGCAGTTGAGGATGGCATTGACCTTGTCGGTGCCGGAGGAGGACTGGTTGACGCCCTGGCTGTAGCAGGTCACGACCTTCGGCGTGGTCTCGAACAGCCGGAAGAACTCCCGGATCTGCATGGCCGGCAGGCCGGTCCGCTCCAGGAGGTCGTTGATATCAAGCGCTGCGGCCGCCGCAAAGGCGTCGGCGAAACCTTCCGTGTGGGAAGCGATATAATTCTGATCGATTGCCGGGCTTGTCGCGAGATGGGCAAGCAGTCCCATGAACAGCGCGACGTCGCCATCCGGGCTGATTGCCAGATGCAGGTCGGCGATATCGCATGTCATCGTCCGGCGCGGATCGATGACGACGATGCGCATGTTTGGCCGCGCCACCTTTGCGGCGGCAAGCCGCTGATAGATGACGGGATGGCACCAGGCAAGGTTGGAGCCGGTGAGCACCACCAGATCGGCAAGTTCGATATCCTCATAGGTTCCGGGCACCGTATCGGCGCCGAAGGCGCGGCGATGCCCCGCCACCGAGGAGGACATGCAGAGCCTTGAATTGGTATCGATATTGGCCGAGCCGATGAAGCCTTTCATCAGCTTGTTGGCGACGTAGTAATCCTCGGTCAGCAACTGGCCCGAGACGTAGAAGGCAACGGAGTCAGGCCCGTGTTCGGCGATGGTTTCGGAAAAGCGCCGGGCGACCAGATCCAGCGCCTCGTCCCAGCCGCTGCGTGCGCCGGCGATTTCGGGATAAAGAAGCCGGCCATCGAGATCGATGGTTTCGGCAAGCGCCGAGCCCTTCGAGCAGAGCCGGCCGAAATTCGACGGATGCTCGGGATCGCCCTTGATGCTGACTGAGCCTGCATCGTCGACGGTGGCGAGAACGCCGCAGCCGACACCGCAATAGGGACAGGTGGTCTTGACCTCAGCCACCATCTATTCCGCCGCCATCATCAGGCTTTCCAGGGCAATGAACAGCCTGCCGTCTTCGTTCAGCACCTGTATCGTCCGGACCTCGCCCTGGTCGGCGCCGAGAGCCTTGCCGGTTTCCAGCGAGATCACCCAGTTGTGCAGCGGGCAGGTGACGGCTTTGCCGTGAACGATGCCCTGAGACAGCGGACCGCCCTTGTGCGGGCAATGATCCTCGATGGCGAAGACCTCGTTTTCGGCGGTGCGGAAGACGGCGATCTTGCCCTGCGGTGTCTTTACGCAACGCGCCCCGCGCAGCGGAATGTCGGAGATGTCGCCGATTGCGATCCAGTTCATGCCCATCTCCTTATTCTGCAGCCTGCGGATAGCCGATCGTCGCCATCGGCTTGAACTCATGCTTGTCCTTGCCGGAAACACGCTCCGACCAGGGATCGACCTGGGCAAACTTTTGGCTGAACACGAAGCGCTCGTAATAGGCTTCGCGCTTTTCCGCATCGCCCATGATCTGCCGGCGGATTTCTTCGAGGCCGACGCGCTTGGCCCACTTGTAGATGCGCTCGAGGTAGCGGGCCTGCTCGCGATACATCTGCGTCAGCGCCACGATATGCTCCAGCGCCTCGTCCTCGGTCTTCACCAGGCCGAGCACCTCCGTACCCTTGATGTCGAGACCGGCGGCACCGGCGAAATGGATCTCGAAACCGGAATCGACGCAGATCACGCCGATATCCTTGCAGGTTGCTTCGGCGCAGTTGCGCGGGCAGCCGGACACTGCCAATTTCAGCTTGGCCGGTGTCCACGAACCCCACATGAATTTCTCGATGCGGATGCCGAGACCGGTGGAATCTTGGGTGCCGAAGCGACACCAGTCGGAGCCGACGCAGGTCTTCACGGTGCGCAGACCCTTGGCATAGGCCTGGCCGGAAACGAAACCGGCCTTGCCGAGATCGGCCCAGACGGCCGGCAGGTCTTCCTTCTCGATACCGAGCAGGTCGATGCGCTGGCCGCCCGTCACCTTCACCATCGGGATCTCGAATTTGTCGACGACATCGGCGATGGCGCGCAGTTCGTTCGAATTGGTGACGCCGCCCCACATGCGCGGAACGACGGAGTAAGTGCCGTCCTTCTGGATATTGGCATGCACACGCTCATTGATGAAACGCGACTGGTAGTCATCGGCATATTCGTCCGGCCAATCGCTGATCAGGTAATAGTTGAGTGCCGGCCGACACTTGGCGCAGCCGCAGGAGGTCTTCCATTCCAATTCCTGCATGACGGCCGGGATGCTCTTCAGCCCCTTTGCCTTGATCAGCCGGCGGACATCGTCATGGCCGAGTTCGGTGCAGGTGCACATCGGCTGCACCGCAGCCGGATTGTAGCCGTCGCCGAGCGTCAGCGCCATGAGTTGCTCGACGAGGCCGGTGCAGGAGCCGCACGAGGCCGACGCCTTGGTATGGGCCCGCACGTCGTCGAGCGACGTCAGCCCCTTGGCCGTAATCGTCGAGGTGATCTTTCCCTTGCATACGCCGTTGCAGCCACAAATCTCCGCGTCATCCGGCAAGGCTGCAACGGCCGCCATAGGGTCCAGCGGCGACCCTCCCTGATAGGCCTGTCCGAAGATCAGCGTCTCGCGCATCTCCGAAATATCGGTCGCTTTTTTCTTCAGATCGTTGAACCAGGCGCCGTCGGCGGTCTCGCCGTAAAGCACGGTGCCGATGATCTTGTTGTCCTTCAGCACGAGGCGCTTGTAGACGCCGGCGCTGGCATCGCGGAGCACGATCTCCTCGCGGTCGTCGCCGTCGGCGAAGTCTCCAAGGGAATAGAGCTCGATGCCGGTGACCTTGAGCTTGGTCGGTGTATCCGCGTGAACGAAGGCCGGCGAGCGATCGCCGCAGAGATGCGCTGCGGCAATCCGGGCCATTTCATAGAGCGGCGCAACAAGGCCGTAGACCATGCCGCCCACCTCGGCACATTCGCCAAGCGCCAGAATATTGCCATCCGAGGTCTGCATGCCGGCATCGACGACGATGCCGCGATTGACCGCAAGGCCGGCGTCCTTCGCTAGGCCGACACTCGGACGAATGCCGACGGCCATCACCACCAGCGTTGCCGGGATGATGCGGCCGTCGTCAAGCTCGATGCCCTCGACCTTGCCGTTGCCGACGATCGCCTTGGTATTGGCCTTGCAGATGACCTTGATGCCGCGCTCCTCGACCGCCTTCTGCAGCAGATAGCCGGCGGCGGGGTCGAGCTGGCGCTCCATCAGCGTCGGCATGACGTGCAGCACGGTGACGTCCATGCCGCGCTGGGCAAGACCGGCCGCCGCTTCCAGGCCGAGCAGACCGCCGCCGATGACAACAGCCTTTTCGCGCGACTGAGCGGCAAGCAGCATCGCTTGCACGTCGTCCAGGTCGCGATAGGTGATGACGCCGGGCAGATCCTTGCCGGGGACGGGGATGATGAAGGGTACGGAACCGGTGGCGATCACCAGCTTGTCATAGCTTTCGGTGACGCCGTGGTCGGAGGTGACCGTCTTGGCGACGCGATCGATGTTGATGATCTTGTGGCCCTTGTAGAGCATGATGCCGTGCTTGATGTACCAGCCGTCACCGTGAATGATGATCTGCTCATAGTCCTTCTCGCCGGAGAGAACCGGCGACAGCATGATGCGGTCGTAATTGACCCGCGGCTCGGCATTGAAGATCGTCACTTCATAGCGTCCGGGCGCCTGTTCGAAGAGATGCTCCAGCATGCGCCCGGGCGCCATGCCATTGCCGATGATGACAAGTTTTTCGGTCATATTTCCAAGTCCTTAGATCAGGTTGCAGCCACGGGCGCCGAGTGCCCCTGGCGCGACAGTTGCTTTACGGACAGGTGCATCCAGATGAGAGAAGCGACGACGACTGCAAAGAGCAGCAGGAAACAGCTGGACCATAGGCCGGTCATGTCCTTGAGCAGGCCGAAGGCGATCGGCAGGATGAAGCCGCCAAGGCCGCCCATCATCCCGACGATGCCGCCGACGGCGCCGACGCTTTCGGGATAGTAGGCCGGAATGTGCTTGAAGACGGCGGCCTTGCCGAGGCTCATGAAGAAGCCGAGCACGAAGATGACGACGATGAAAATGGCAGGCGTAATCGTAGCGGCCGGCAGGGCCAGAATGAGAGTGGCCACGGCCGACACGGCCAGCATCGCATACATCACGCTGCGTGCGCCCTTCTTGTCCGACAACACGCCGCCAAAGGCGCGGAAGATGCTGCCCGGGATCGAGTAGCAGGCAGCAACCATGCCGGCCGTTTCCAGGTTGAAGCCGTAGACGCCGACCAGGTAGCGCGGCAGCCACAGTGAAAGGGCAACGAAGCCTCCGAAGGCGAAGAAATAGTAGAGCGAGAAACGCCAGACCTGAACGTTCTGCAGCGGCGCGAATTCCTGAGCCAGGCTCTTGGAGGCGACGCCGCGCTCGCGGCGAAGACGGAAGGCCGGGTCATCGGTGGTGGTGAACCAGAAGACGATTGCCATCAGCGCGAGACAGACGGCCCAGATCTCCGCAACCGCCTGCCAGCCCCATGCCAGCAGGACGAAGGGGGCGGCGAATTTGGTCACGGCTGCGCCGACATTGCCGGCGCCGAAGATGCCGAGCGCCGTTCCCTGCTTTTTCGCCGGGAAGAAGGGCGAGACATAGGCGACACCGACCGCGAAGGAGCCGCCGGCAAGCCCGACGCCGAGACCGGCAATCAGCATCTGCGTATAAGTCTGGGCGTAGGAAAGCAGGAATGTCGCCAATGCGGCGGCCAGCATGGTGATCGTATAAACAAGGCGGCCGCCGTAACGCTCTGTCCAGATGCCGAGGACGATGCGCACCAGCGAGCCGGTGAGGACCGGGGTTCCGACCAGCAATCCGAACTCCGCCTCGTTCAGGCCGAGGTCCTGCTTGATGCGGATGCCGATGATCGCAAAGATCGTCCAGACGGCGAAACAGAGGGTGAAGGCGGCTGTGGAGATCCACAATGCTTTGGCTGGTTCGCCGGCGGACATAGGCTCTGCTTTCTCGATGACAGACATGGCTTCTCCGTGGCCCGACGAGGTCGTGCCGATCCATTGCTGAGGGTTAAAACAAAAAAGCCGCTGGCCAGGCCGCGCATACACGAGGTGCGCGAATTATCCTGATCAGCGGCTTTGCTGGTGGCGCCCGTCGTTGGACGCCGAATTCATGTCAGTAAGACCTACGTCTTCAATCTGAAGCGCAATGTCTTTGTCGTCCCCGAGCGCCTGATGCGCGCTCATCCTGCTGATCGTCGTTGATCGGTGCATTAATAGCGTTGCAAGCTGCGTGCCAGTTTGCTGTTTTTATAATAAGTCACTGAATAAAGTAAGGATTTTTAAAATTCAGTCGTATGCCCGTTTTTGGAGCTGCTGAAAATCGTGCAAATTTTTTGTGCGTTGCGGTGTGGGAGACGGAGAACCTTGCTGGCGTTTTGTGCAGGCCGGCCTGTCGATCAGGTCTCATCGCTGTGGGAAGCGAAGGGCAGGGCGCTCCGGACGGCGAAGCCCGCGACATAGTCCGGCAATCGCGCCGGATCGAAGACGTGGTCGTCCATGAAGCGGTCGCCGTCGTCATTGCCTTCGATGCGGATATCGGCGTCATCGGGTGCGTTGTCGTCGCCGAGAGCTCTGCGATAAAGATCGGGGCGATAGGCGGATGCGGCGGCCCTTGCGCTGTTGAGGCTGGCCTCGGCCTGTCCCCAACGGATCATCTGGCTGTAGATCCAGAGAGCATGGCTCGGCCGGGGATAGTTGGCGAAGCCGGAATGGAACATGAAATAATCGGCAATGACGCGGCGGTTGCCCTTTGCATCGAGGCTGAATTCGCCGGCGAGAACACGGCGAATGATCTCGACGGGGGCGGCGATATAGCGGGAATCGGCAAGAGCTGCCGCCAGCGCGTCGTGATTGTCCGGCCGGTCGCACCAGCGGGCTGCGGCGTCGAGCGCCACGATCAGCCGGGAAACGGTTTCCGGATGGCTTTCCGCCCAGTCCGGCCGCATGCCGATCACCTTTTCCGGAGCCGACGGCCAGATATCCTGTTTGGCGGCGACGATGCGGCCGAGACCGCGCTCCGAGGCGACCATATTCCACGGCGCGCCGACGCAGAAACCGTCGATCGCGCCGGCTGCAAGCGCGTCCGAAGTCAGTGGCGGCGGCACGACGACGAGCTTGACGTCCGTGTCGGGATCGATGCCGCCGGCCGCCAGCCAGTAGCGGAATTCGTAATTGTGGGAGGAAAAGGGATACGTGACCCCGAAGGTCGGCAGCGGCTCGCCGCGCATCTTCATCGCCGCCAGTGTCTTCGCCAAAGCTTGCGCATTGTCGAGCGCATTTGCCGTTTCCGGCAATCCCGCGTCATCCCGCATCCTGTCGAAAAGCCGCGTCGATAGCGTGATCGCGTTGCCGCCGCGTCCCAGAGAAAACGGCGTGATCGTCGGCGAGGGATTGGAGCCTAGACCCAGCATGGAGGCGACCGGCATCGGCGACAGCATATGGGCGATATCGAACTGGCGGAATGCCAGGCGGTCGCGGACATTTGCCCATGAGACGTCCTTGACGAGATCAAGCGTCAGGCCTTCCTTCTGCGCAAAGCCGAATTCTGCCGCCGCAATCAGCACCGATGCGTCGACGAGCGGAATGAAGCCGGCCCGAAGCACTTTCGGTCCTTCGTTATTGACGCGCACGGGCGAAGGCAGCCCGCCGCTAGAATTCGTCGCCTTCGTCATCATATCCACTCCGGTTCCTCCGGAAATTCGCGATCGTCGGCCATTACATCAACAGCCCTGCGGCGGTGACGACGCTCTGGGCGATTTCCGACATCTTCTTCTTTTCGTTCATCGCTGTCTGGCGCAACAGGGCGAAGGCCTCTTCCTCGGACAGCCCGCGCATCTTCATCAATATGCCCTTGGCGCGCTCGATGAGCTTGCGTTCTTCCAGCGCTGAGCGGGCGTCGGCAAGCTCGCGCCGCAGCCGGCTGAAGGCATTGAAGCGGCTGACCGCCATGTCGAGGATCGGCTTGACGCGTTCCTTCTTCAATCCGTCGACGATATAAGCCGAGACGCCGGCATCGACCGCAGCCTCGATCGAGGCTGTGTCGGAGCGATCGACGAACATGGCGATCGGCCGGCTGACCGTGCGCGTCAGCTGGAACAGATGCTCCATCATGTCGCGGTTGGGATTTTCGATATCGATGATGATCACGTCTGGCGTCAGCGTTTCGATGATTCGCGCGATGCCGTTGACCTCATGCACCACGGTGACGCGCGTGTGCCCCGCCTCGCGCAGCCCTTCTTCGATGATGGAGGCGCGTATGGCATTTTCGTCGATCACCAGAATTGTCAGATCGAGATGCGTCATTGTTTATTGATGACGCACTGCAGCAATTTTGGCAAGGTGTCGCCTGAAAAACGTGCATGAACATTAATGCCCAAAAAACAATCAAATGCCGCACTTTGGGGCTGCTCCATTCAACAGGCCCGATAGCGCAATTTTTCTGGCCCGCTGCCGCTTGAGGAAGCGCTCCGTTTCGGCGAAAAGGCGTGACGCTCTCGACCGCGATCTCTTTGAGGATCAGGAGTGCCAGATCCTCTGGGCAGAAGGTAGGTTTGTTGGCCACCAGTGAAGTTCATCCGATCGAACGGGTTGGGGACGATGGGCTTGCGGCGCGGGCGCTGCGGGCTGTAGAAGCGATCCTCGGCACTGCCGCGGCATCCGTTCTCGCCGTATTGCTGTTCATGGTGCTCGTTACGGTCTGCCTGCGTTATTTCTTCGGCACCGGCTTCATCGGTGCCGAGGATCTCGGCATCTGGCTGCATGTGGCACTGATCGCGCTCGGCGCGCCGCTCAGCCTCAACAGCGCGCTTGCCATGCGCCTCGATGTTTTAGTCAGGATGCTGCCGGAAAAGCTGCAGAAGTTGACACGGATCGGCGCCGACATCTTCACCGTGCTTTCGGCGTTGATCCTGAGTTTCGGCGGCAGCGAGATCATGACGATGCTCGGCGGTACCTCGCCGACGCTCGGCCTGCCGGAATGGATCCGCTTCGGCTTCCTCGGCGCCGGCGGGGCGCTGATCCTCGTCGTGTTGCTGCTGCAGCGTATCGCCGACGGCAAGGTCTTGCCGGTAACGCTTTCGCTTGCGCTGGGCGTTGCGCTCTATGCGGGCATCCCGCATATCTCAATTGATCTCGACTGGCCGCCGAGTATCTTCCTCGGGTTGATCGCGGCGATCGGTCTCGTGCTTGCTGCACCGCTGCCGCACGCCTTTCTCGCTGCGGCCTATGTCGCCATCGCCTTCGGCAGCAGCCTGCCGGAAGCGGCGATCGTTTCCTCCACCGTCACCGGCATATCGAAATTCCTGCTGCTCGCCATTCCGTTCTTCCTGCTCGTCGGCGGCCTGCTGACGGCGTCGGGCGTCGCCAATCAGCTCGTGCGCTTCGCCGCTGCTATGGTCGGTCATCGCCGGGCCGGACTGGCGCAGACAACGCTTCTGACCAGCGTTCTGTTTTCCGGCGCTTCCGGCTCCTCGGTCGCAAATGCCGCTTTCGGCGCATCGACCTTCCAGCCGGAGCTGGTCAAGCACGGTTATCCCCCCGCGCAGGCGGCGGCGATCATCGCCTCGACATCGGTTCTCGACAACATCATCCCGCCGTCGATCGCATTTCTGATCCTTGCCTCGGCGACCAATCTTTCCGTCGGCGCACTGCTCGTCGGCGGCTTCTTCGCCGGCGGGCTGATGGCAATATGCCTGGCTGTCGCCATCCACCTGACCGTACGCGAGCAAGTCACCTTGTCGCGGGCCAGCGCGAGGCAGCGCTGGCAATCGGCGGTCCAGGCGATCCCGGCCTTCGGCCTCGGCGTCATCGTCGTCGTCGGCATCCGTATCGGCATCGTCACGACAACCGAGGCGGCTGCACTCGCGGCTTTCTACACGCTGCTGCTCGGCATCGGCGCGCAGCTCGGTTTCCTCTCGCTCTATGCTGCCTTCCGTCAGGCGGCGGTCGAGGCAGCGGCGATCGGTCTTCTGATCGGCACGGCCGGCCCTTTCGCCTTCCTGTTGGCGGTCGATGACGTGTCCTCGCTGATCTCGCACCTGACGACGGCGCTCGGCGGCAGCGCGCTGGCCGTCATCCTTTTGTCGAACGTCATTCTGCTGGTCGTCGGTCTCGTTCTCGATATTGGCGCTGCGATCCTGCTCTTCGGCCCGATCCTGCTGCCGGCAGCGGTTGCCGCCGGCATCGATCCCATCCAGTTCGGCGTGATCATCGTCGTCAACCTGATGATCCACGGACTGACGCCGCCTCTCGGCATGCTGATCTTCGTCGTCAGCGGCGTCACCCGCATTCCCGCCTCAGAGCTCTTTCGGGCGGTGGTTCCCTATCTGCTCGCCCTTCTGGTCTCGCTCGCAATCCTCTGCGCCTGGGCCATCATCGTTTAACGAACAGGACAACCCCATGGACAATCTCAACCGACGCCATTTCCTGAAAACCGCAGCGCTCGCCGGAACGGCACTGGCAGCACCCGCTTTCGTCCGCACGGCCACCGCCCGGACCACGACGATCACGATTGCCTCGCTGCTTGGCGACGACAAGCCGGAAACGAAGATCTGGGTGAAGATCGGCGAACTGGTCGAGGCCAAGCTTCCCGGCCAGTTCAAGTTCAATATCGTCAGGAACGGTGCGCTCGGCGGCGAGAAGGAAGTGGCCGAGGGCGTGCGCCTCGGCTCGATCCAGGCGAGCCTCACGACGGTCTCGTCGCTTTCCGGCTGGGCGCCGGAATTGCAGATCCTCGATCTGCCCTTCCTCTTCCGCGATGCCGACCATGTGCGCAGGACCGTCAGCGGCGATGTCGGTGCCGATCTCAAGCAGAGGCTGCAGGCGCAGAATTTCGTCGTCGGCGATTTCATCAATTACGGCGCCCGCCATCTCCTGACCAAGGAACCGGTGACGCGGCCCGAGCAGCTGAAGGGCAAGCGCATCCGCGTCATTCAGAGCCCGCTGCACACCAAGCTCTGGAGCGCATTCGGCACGACGCCGATCGGCATTCCGATCACCGAGACCTACAATGCGCTATCAACCGGCGTCGCCGACGCGATGGACCTGACCAAATCGGCCTATTCCGGCTTTAAACTCTATGAGGTCGTGCCTGATATGACCGAGACCGGCCACATCTGGGCGTCCGGAGTCATCTATTATTCCTCGACCTTCTGGGCCGGCTTGAATGACGAGCAGAAGGCGGTATTCCAGCAGGCGTCCAGCGAAGGCGCCGCTTATTTCAACCAACTGATCGTCGACGACGAGGTGAAGTCCGTCGAGACGGCGCTTGGCCATGGCGGCAAGCTCTTGAAGCCGGAAGTCTTCGATGAATGGCAGAGGGGCGCGCAGGGCGTCTGGGCCGATTTCGCGTCTGTTGTCGGCGGCATCGGCAGGATTAAAACCGTGCAGGCGGCTTGAATGAGGGCAGGGCGGACCGGGAATGTTTCTGAGAGGGCCGATTGAAATATCGGCCCTGTCATCGCTCGGTTGCATCGGAAAAATAATGCCGCCGCAGGCCTGAAATCGAAAGAGCATGCCTTCGGTGATCGTGGTATATGACGTACTTAAAATCCTGGAATGGGAAGTTTTTACCTTCGGCCGGTGCGATCCTGTTGACCGCAATCTCGTGACCGCTTCCGGCGGACGGATCCCATGGCCTCGATTTGAAACAAACAACATTGAACACAAGGCTTTGGAGGGCCGACCATGAGCTTACGCATCAACGATATTGCCCCCGATTTTACCGCCGACACCACACAGGGACCGGTCAGCTTTCATGATTGGATCGGCAATGGCTGGGCCGTCCTGTTCTCGCATCCGAAGAATTTCACCCCTGTCTGCACGACCGAGCTCGGCGCCATGGCCGGCCTCGCCGGAGACTTTTCCAAGCGTGGTGTCAAGATCATCGGCATCTCGGTCGATCCTGTGGAAAGCCATGCCAAGTGGAAGAACGACATCAGGACCGCCACCGGCTTCGACGTCGATTATCCGCTGATCGGCGATAAGGACCTCAAGGTCGCCAAGCTCTACGACATGCTGCCGGCCGGCGCCGGCGAGAGCTCGGAAGGCCGCACGCCCGCCGACAACGCCACCGTGCGTTCGGTTTTCATCATCGGTCCCGATAAGAAGATCAAGCTGATCCTCACCTATCCGATGACGACGGGCCGGAATTTTAACGAGATCCTGCGCGCCATCGATTCCATCCAGCTGACGGCCAAGCACCAGGTGGCGACACCGGCGAACTGGAACCAGGGCGACGACGTCATCATCACCGCTGCGGTTTCCAACGAAGACGCGATCACGCGTTTCGGCTCCTTCGATACGGTTCTGCCCTATCTCCGGAAGACCAAGCAGCCGACGGCCTGATTGCTGTTTTCAAGATCTTTACTGAAGCCGCCGCGGCCGTTGGCCCGGCGGCTTTTTCATGCGCCATTGCCGAAATGAGGAAGCATCGCGCCGTGATCGATGCTATCTAGGATCAGCGTCGCGATGAAAGTTCGAACCTGCCGAGATCCGATGATAGGGCGAAAGCATCAGTCCGACATGGGGAGGAGAGCTGCGAAGGCCCTGCTTTCGCTCTGTTTTCTATTTTCCGTCATCGACATGCCGAAAGCTCAGCCGGAAGGAAGCGATGCCGAACCGGCCTGCCTCTATTCCGGACCTTCGGCGTCGGGATCGGGTGAGACGCTCTGCATCCGTAAGGACAATTTCAACCGCGATCTCTGCGCTGCGATCGAGCATTTCGCCGAGGCCAATCAACTGCCGCCGGAGTATTTCGCCCGTCTCATCTGGCGCGAGAGCACCTTTCGCCCCGATGCCGTCAGCTTCAAAGGCGCGCAGGGAATTGCGCAGTTCATGCCGGGAACGGCGAAACTTCGTGGCCTCGAAGACAGCTACCAGGTGCTGGAGGCGCTGCGGAAATCGGCGCAGTATCTCGACGAATTGCGCAATCGTTTCGGCAATCTCGGCCTTGCCGCCGCTGCCTACAATGCCGGCGAAAACGGCCTCGCTTCTTACCTGGCGTCAGGCAGATTACCTTACGAGACGCGCGGCTACGTCATGGCGATCACCGCCCATACGGTGGAAGAGTGGAAGGATAATCCGCCGGAAGATGCGGCGGCCCCGCTCGACAAGGACAAGCCCTTTGTCGATGGCTGCGTGGCGCTTGCCGAGCGCCGGATATTGAAGGACACGCCTTGGCGTCCGGAAGGCGATTGGGCGCCCTGGGGCGTCCAGCTTGCCGCGAACGCCAATGTCTCGGTCGCCCGGCGCATGTTTCTCGATGCCGTGCAGGATCTGCCAGCACCGCTCAACGCGGAACAGCCGCTGATCCTGCGCCAGCGCGATCGCAGCTTCGGCTTTCGCCCGCGTTATGCCGCCCGTATCGGCCGGCAGACGCGCCTGGAGGCCAACAACCTCTGCAACCAGATCCGCAGTCACGGCGGCACCTGTATTGTTTTCAAAAATCAATAGCGGGGGCCGCCATCCTTGGCGAAAACTCTGCTTGCAGGATCGCGACACGGCGCAGCATAGTCGACGGGGAAATATCGAGGGAGGAACGACAATGCGGGTTTTGGTCATCGGTGCAACGGGCCATGTCGGAACCTATCTGGTTCCACGTCTGGTTGAGGCAGGGCACGACGTCGTCACCATCAGCCGCGGCGCGGCAAAGCCCTACACGGAAAACCGCGCCTGGGCCTCCGTCGATCAGCGTCAGATGGATCGGACAGCGATGGAGCGGACGGGTGATTTCGGCCCGGCCGTGCGTGACTTGAAAGCCGACATCGTCATCGACATGATCAGCTTCACGCTGGAGAGCGCGGAGCATCTGGTGACGGCGCTATCCGGGCATGTCGGTCATTTTCTGCATACCGGCACGATCTGGACACACGGCCACGCCAGTGCCGTGCCGACGCTCGAAGAGGCGCCGAAGTCTCCATTCGGTGACTACGGCATCCAGAAGGCGGCGATCGAAACCTATCTGCTGCAGCAGGCAAGGCTTCGCGGCTTTCCGACGACCATCATCCATCCCGGCCACATTGTCGGTCCCGGATGGGCGCCGCTCAATCCGGCCGGTAATTTCAACCTGCAGGCCTTTTCAACCCTTGCTCGGGGAGAGAGCCTGGCGCTGCCCAATTTCGGTCTTGAGACCGTTCATCACGTCCATGCCGATGACGTAGCGGCGATGTTCATGGGGGCGATTGCCAATTGGAATGCGTCGATCGGCGAAAGTTTCCACGCGGTTTCGGAGCAGGCGCTGACGCTCCGCGGTTATGCCGAATCCATGTCGCACTGGTTCGGGCAGGAGCCGAAGCTCAGCTTCGCCCCATTCGATGCCTGGGCCAAAAGCCAGACAGCCGAAGATGCGGAGGCGACCTGGGAGCATATTGCCCGCAGCCCGAATTGTTCGATCGCCAAAGCCCGGCACCAGCTCGGTTACACCCCCCGATACTCCTCCCTGCAGGCGGTACAGGAGGCTGTGGGATGGCTGGTCGGGCAGGGGCGGATCAAAACCTGATCCGCCGGCGCCACTTGGCCCGATTTTATACGATCAAGATAGCCCTGAAATCATTGACGTTGGTACCGGTCGGGCCGGTTTCGAAGAGGTCACTGGTGGCCGCAAAGCCCGAATAGCTGTCATTGCCGTCGAGCAGCCGGCGCGGATCGAGCCCGGCGGCACGAAGGCGCTTGACTGTGCCGCCATCGGCAAAGGCGCCGGCATTATCCTCCGAGCCGTCGATCCCGTCCGTGTCGGCGGCAAGGACATGGATACCCTGCTGTCCGTCGATATCAAGCGCCATGGCGAGGGCGAATTCGCCGTTGCGTCCGCCTTTGCCGCCCTTGGCTCGGAGCGTCACCGTCGTCTCGCCGCCGGAAAGGATGACGACCGGCTTCGAAAACGGCCTGTTCCGACCCGCCACCTCGCGGGCGATGGCCGCATGCACCCGCGCCACGTCGCGCGATTCTCCTTCGATCGCATCCGAAAGGATGGCGGCCTCGATCCCCTGCGACTTCGCCAAGGCGGCCGCCGCCTCCAGCGACACGCCGGCAGAAGCGATGATATGATGCGTGTGCCGTAAGAAGACCGGATCGTCCGGCCTCGGCGCATCGGCCTTCGGCGAATTCAGATGGTCGAGCGCTGCCTGCGGCAGCTGCAATCCATATTGCTTGATGATCTCCAACGCATCGTGCCGCGTCGAACCATCAGGCACGGTCGGCCCGGAGGCGACATGGGCCGGGTTGTCGCCAGGAATGTCGGAGACGATCAGGCTGACGACCCTTGCTCTGGTTGCTGCCGCAAGTCTCCCGCCTTTGATGGTCGAGAGATGCTTGCGCACGACGTTCATCGCCGAGATCGGCGCGCCCGAGGCAAGCAGCCTTTCGTTGAGGGCAATCTCGTCTTCGAGAGCCAGCCCCTGCGGCGGAGCGGGCAGCAGGGCCGAGCCGCCGCCGCAGATCAGCGCGATCACCAGATCGTCTTCCGTCAGTCCGTTCACCGTCTCCACCAGCCGCCTTGCCGCGGCAAGGCCTGCCGCATCGGGAACAGGGTGGGAAGCCTCGATGATCTCGATATCGCGTGTCTCGCAGCCATAGCCGTAGCGCGTGACCACCACACCCGTAAGCGGCCCCTCCCAGACGCTTTCAAGCGCCCGCGCCATCTGCGCAGCACCCTTGCCGGCACCGATCACAACGGTCTTTCCCTTCGGCCGATCCGGCAGGTTTGCCTTGATGCCGGTCAGCGGATCGGCGGCGCAAACCGCCGCGTCGAACAGGCTTTTCAGGAAATCGCGGGGATTGCTTGTCGTCATCGGTGGTCTCTGTTGCCTGGAGTATCGAGCGTGACACGGACTGTCGGCGCATCGGCCTGCCGGCGTCAAGGTCGAAGGCGAGCCTGACTGACGGCCGCGGGCTGCAAATTCTGCTTCGTCAAAAGGAACCGAGACGAACGATAGAAAGCATTAACCATAGTCCCGTAGACAACGAACAGGATCAAAGGAACCTGTGTTCGATGGCTACTGAAATGACCTGCCGCCCCGCCGCCGTTAGTGAAGGCAGGGTTATTGCTTTTCCCTCTGCAACCGGAACCGCCAATATCGAGCGCTGCGCCCGTGAACTCGGCCGGCGACACGGCGCAGAGGCGATAGAATTCTGGAGGGCCGAATGCCGCAGGCTCGCCGATCAGCTTCTGGCAGCCGGGATGCCGGAGAGCGACGTCGGTCAGCGGGTGATGCAGTTTCAGCAGGATGTCCAGATCGAACTCGTCCTCAGCCATCAAAACGGGCCACTGCCCAAGTCCCAGAACCGATAGCGCAATCTCGCCGGCTCCCGCCGGTCATTCTAGCGTGACGGTATAGCAGCCAGGACCGCTCCTGGTGTCGTTTTACCGTAGCAGGCCGGCAGACCGAAGGGCGTCTTCAATGACCTTCTGAATGCTGCCACGGTCGCTCCCCGCGGCAAATGGACCTGCGACGTTTTCCGGTTGCGCAGCAGAGGGTTCTGAACTGCGCCGCTTTTCGAACGAGGGAACAAGGCCCCAGGACCTGGCAATTTCGACCGTCGAGGAAATTCCGACGTCAAGCATGAAGGGGGCGCTTGCCCCGTAGCCGGTGCCGACATCGAGCGGCGTGCCGTGATCCATCCCGGCAATCGTATAGAGTTCGATCACCTCGACCCCCTGAGCATCGGTCCAGACCCGTCGCTGATGTCGTCCGATATCCTCGACGCGCGATGGCGATGCGTCGACGCCGTGGATATTTCTCCATTGCTCGACGATTGCATTCGCATTGGACGGCACGACGGTTCTGTCTGCGGTTCCCTGCCAGAGCGACACTGTCGGCCACGGGCCTTTGTGGCCTGAAGCGTTTCTCAACCGCAGTTCCAGTTCTTCTGCCGTCGGACCGCCATGGCCGCGCATTCGGTCGAACGCCTCGGGAATGGTCGCGGCGCTGGCATAGGGCAGGCCCGCGATGATCGCACCGCCGGCAAAAACTTCCGGATAGGTGGCAAGCATGGCGGCGGCCATGGCACCGCCGGCCGAAAGCCCCGTCACGAATACGCGCCGGCTGTCGATGCCGTGTTCCGCAACGAATTTTGCGATCATCTGGCGAATGGAAGAGACCTCGCCGTGATCCCGGCTTATGTCCTCCGAGTTAAACCAGTTGAAGCAGAGGTTTGGATTGTTTGCCCGCCGCTGCTCGGGAAACAGCAGTGCGAAGCCATAATCCTCGGCCAATCGCGACCACCCCGACCCGCTATCATAGCCTGATGCAGTTTGGGTGCAGCCGTGCAGGACGACGACTAGGGCCATGTTTTTCCCGCGCTTGCCCGGCAGATAGGTATAACCGCCCAAGGCACCCGGGTTTGCGCCAAACGCCTCCAAGGCGACAAGATCGGAATTGTCCCGCGTGGGTTGGGGGCGAAGCGTTCCACGCAGCGCAGCAAGGCGTGCGAGGGTGTCTGACATAGATCTCATGAAAGTCTCCGCCAATCAGCAGCCGGGATGGCGGTGATGCTTAACCAAACGTCTAGGCTAGCAAAAAGTTGCTGCGCTGCACAATATTTTCTGAGCGGGCCGCGTTTCCGGGTGCGCGACAGCTCGTCAGCGAGGAACTTCGGCCGGGATTTGGCGTTGAAGTTGTCGATTGACAGCATTGATGCTGCAAGCCAACGAGGCTTTTCAGATGTCGAACAAACCCAACTTCTTCTCTTCCTTTGCAACCCTCGTCGCCGATTTCTCGGGAAAGCCGTTCACCTTCGTAGCGGCGCTGGCGCTCGTGCTTGCCTGGGCGATTTCCGGCCCGTTTTTCGGCTATTCTGAGACCTGGCAGCTTGTGATCAATACAACCACGACTATCATCACCTTCCTGATGGTATTTGTCTTGCAGAACAGCCAGAACCGTGACGGGAAGGCGGTCCAGGCCAAGCTTGACGAACTCATCCTGACGAGCCAGGCCGCCAACAAGTTTGTCGGTATCGAAAAGCTGGAGGAAGAAGAACTGAGGGAAATGAGCAAGACGCTTGCCGCGCAAGCCGAATGCGTTGAGGAAAAGGCGGATGAGAAATCTGCCACGGAGGCAGCCTCCACCTGATGCACAGGCCTCGATGCGACGCGGTTTAGTTCATCGTCTCTGAGGTCTGGTCGTGATGTTGCCGGCGCATTTCCTCGATGGCCTCTGCCTCTTTCTTCTCAGCCGCAATCCAGTGATTTCCGGCCTTACTTGATCGGATCAGTTCGTCGAGTTTGGCATGGAGCGCCATCATGTCTCGATTTTGCGAGTGCTGCACCAGCAGCAAAATGAAAAATATAATAAGTGTACCGACCATGTTGGTCAGCAGAAGCCACTGCCGAGGGAAAGAAAAACTAAGGCCGACTGCCGTCCAGATGGTTACGAAGGCGACCAGCGTGCCAACGGCCACACGATGCCCTGCCCATAAGACGGCTAAGTCGGAGATCTGTCGAAAGCACCAGCGCATACGGCTCTCCACAGCGCACCAGACGGAAGAAGGTTGCGCGCCCCACATGGTCTAAAACCCGCGTTTGCGCGGGTTTTAGATTGCGACAACTCATCCCCACCGCGACAAGACGGTCAATTCAATTTGACCGACGGTTCCCGGCCCCAGACACGCAGTTTGCCAAGTACCTTGATAAAGGCCGCGACATCCCCTGCCGCTCTAAGCTTGATCACGCCCTCATCCAGTGAATCGGCAATTCCGGCCTTCTGCATGAGGGGCAGAGCTGTTTCCACATAGCCGATAAACTTGCAGTGCACGAAGGCATCCGACACGAAATCACGGGCCGTTGCCTCTTTCAGGAGATCGCTGCTCCCCTCTGAGGAAGGGAGGAGCGCGACGGCGTCGTAGAGCACCGAAGGTCCGCCGTCGATCATCTGATGCGCCTCGATCCAATTGCCGTCCGAGAGCGTCACGCCGCCGATCTTTGGCGCGATCACTTCGAATGTTGCCCTCTGTTCGGTGATCTCAGCAAGCAGCGCCTTGAAGATAGCGGCATCGCTACCATCGGTGACAAGAATGCCGAGCTTGCGTCCTTCGAACCGTTTCGGACCGCGCTCGATAATGCTGAGCGCCGGCGACGGCTCGAGATCCTGGCGCGTCGGCATGGCGGCATCGGCAGGCTTCGGCATCGATTTGAAGCCGAGTGCGTGGCCGACCTTGCTGGCCAAAGTCTCATCGATGTTCATCAGATGCGAGACCATGCGTTCGCGAATGACAGGTGTCTCGACCTTGCTCAGTTCGAAGATCAGCGCTGCCGCGATATGGCGTTGCTCCGGCGGTGTCTGGCTGATGAAGAACTGTCTGGCCTGGCTGTAATGATCGGCAAAGCTTTCCGGCCGCAACCGGACTTTGGGACCCTGCTCCTCGGCGGGGAAGTGACGATAGCCCTGAACCGGCGACTCTCGCGGTCCCTGATTCCAGGAGTTCGGCTGGTAATTGACCCGTCCGACAGGATTGCGCATCGCCATATGGCCATCCTGCTGGAAATTGTGGAAGGGACATTTCGGAGCATTGATCGGCAGATGGGTGAAATTCGGACCGCCCAGACGTTTCAGTTGCGTGTCGAGATAGGAGAAGTTCCGTCCCTGCAGAAGCGGGTCGTTGCTGAAATCGATGCCGGGCGGAACGTTCTGCGTCATGAAGGCGACCTGCTCGGTCTCGGCGAAAAAGTTTTCGGGCATCCGGTCGAGCACGAGACGGCCGACCGGTTTGACCGGCAGGGTCTCCTCGGGAATGATTTTCGTCGGATCGAGGATGTCGAAGTCGAACGTATCGGCGAAGTCCTGATCGAAGAGCTGGACACAGAGCTCCCATTCCGGGAAGTTTCCTGACTGGATCGACTGCCAGAGGTCGCGGCGATGGAAGTCCGGATCCGCACCGTTGATCTTGACCGCTTCGTTCCATGCGACGGATTGCAGGCCAAGTTTCGGTTTCCAATGGAATTTGACGAAGGTCGATTCATCGGCGGCGTTGACGAAGCGGAAGGTGTGAACACCGAAGCCCTCCATGAAGCGGAAGGAGCGGGGGATGGCGCGGTCCGACATGACCCACATGATCATGTGCATGCTTTCGGGGGTGAGGGTGATGAAGTCCCAGAAGTTGTCGTGCGCCGACTGCGCCTGCGGAAATTCCCTGTCTGGTTCAGGCTTCACCGAATGGACGAGGTCCGGAAATTTAATCGCGTCCTGAATGAAGAAGACGGGAATGTTATTGCCGACCAGATCCCAATTACCCTGCTGAGTGTAGAGCTTTACCGCAAAACCGCGCACGTCGCGCGCCAGATCAAAAGATCCCTTGCTGCCGGCGACTGTCGAAAACCGGACGAAGGCCGGCGTCTTTTCGCCAGGCCGCTGGAAAAGATCGGCCCGGGTATAGGCGGCAAGCGACTCGTATGTTTCGAAGTAGCCATGGGCGCCGTAACCGCGCGCATGGACGACCCGCTCCGGGATGCGCTCGTGGTCGAAATGAAAGATCTTCTCGCGAAAATGGAAATCATCGATGAGGGCGGGGCCGCGGGCGCCGATGCGAAGCGTATTCTGATCGTCGGAGACGGGGCCGCCTTGGGCTGTGGTCAGCACCGGCGAACCGTCTTCGGCAAACTGATGAAGCTCGCCGCCTGCACCCAGGTGCAGTTTCTGATCATGGATCGTTGCGCTGTCCGAGGGCGAGATCTTGGACGTCTTCTTGGCCATCTATTTTCTCCGGAAAAGGTTTGACTTAACCGAAGCTCAAAAATGGCCACATGTTCCGCTCGCCGCGAAATAAACTGCAACCTGGCGAAGGGCTGCGTTTCAAACAAGGCAACATAAATAGGGCGCGCGGCCTTTCGACCCCGCGCGCCCCGAGTTCATCCCGTGCCTTAGCGCCGGGAAGTGACGATCAGATCTTCCTCTTCGTCGCGTTGCGATCCGCCAAACGCCGCGGCGGCAGAGGCGATGAAAGCCCCGATCAGAAGTGAAAGCGAGCCGAGCAAGGCCGTGGTGGAGGCCGCCTTGCGTGCATCGTCGGCCGCTTTCTGGGCGGCGACCTTGGCGTCGTCGATGCGCTTCAGCACCGTGTCGACGCGGGTGCGTGCATCGGCTTCGGAAAGGCCGGTCCGAGAAGCGACGATGGTGGCAAGATAGGCCTTGTCATCATCGGGAATCTTGCCCTCGGCGGCGCCGTTGAGCAGGATGCGGGAAACCTCCGATGTTGCCGCGGCATCATTGGATGGGGCCGCTGCTCGCGCTTGATCGGGACGCAGCAATGCGTCGGTAAAATAGGACGTGGAGAGATCCACCGGCGAAGTTGCCGACGATGCAGCTGCCGTACCGGCGGCCGTGGCAGTCGATCCCACGGCATGTGCCGCCGAACCCACCGCTTGTGCACCCGCGCCGGCGAGCGACGTCAGCGACGACGCAAGAAACCCTGCGACGAAGATTGTCGCCAAAGCCCAGCTCAGGAAACCATGCGCGGTGTCACGGAAGAACACTTCATCTGTATGGACGGCCGCCCATTTCGTCCGCAGCCGGCCGGTGATATAGCCTCCGAGCGCGGAAGAAAGCCATTGCACGAGAACGAGCCAGATTGCTGCCGTGACGCCAAGCGTCCCGAGCGAACTGCCTTGCCCCGACCAGGGGGACACCATGGTCAGACCAAGCCCGGATCCCAGCAGCAAAAGGATGAGCGTCACGCCAATGGCTGCCGCGGCTCCCCCGAAGATGGGCCCCCATGTCATAGCCGATTTGGAGGATTCGACCGGAGTGGCAATCTCTCCGGAACCTGTCATTGAAATCGACATATCTGTTCCTATCGCATAAACAGAGCCAGAAGAATGATGATAGGCAGTGGAACACCGAGCAGCCAAAGTAGAATACCGCGACCCATGAGAGACCTCCTGTCAGAAACTGACGTTACGTTGTTGATGCCACTCAACTTTTGATCACGGTATTTGTTCCCGCCGGCTGATCGTCGATGATCTTCACACCGAGTTTTTAAGATCGACGAAAATCTTGGGCACTGCAGCTAACCCTGACCGAGAAGCGCGCCTATATCTGGGGACCCTAAAGTGATTTGGGGGTGAGTTCTGGGAAAATTCCTCTCCCGCTACTCCTAAGCGACAGCATTCGTGACTGCGTCAAAGCGTAACTGGAGAAGCATCAATGAACAGATTTCGGGCATTTGTAGCAGCCGGAGCAATCAGTCTTGCCGCGATGACCTCAGGCTGCTCGACACCGCCGAATTCATATGGCTCGGCATCGGGATATCAGCCGGGAGATTCCATGAACCCGGCCTGCGCCGATGGCTTCCGACCCGGCGACGGCCGTTCGTGCAGCTATTAAAAGGGAGGCGCTCGCATCTGCAAAGAGCGAGGGTATGGGGGAGAAGTCAGGCAGGCGCTCCGTAGTCGGGAGCGCTGGCCGGTAGGATCGCGATCGCGCCCGGACGTCATTTCCGTTTGATTGTAGCCCCAACGGCAGCGCCGAGCGCAATCCCGAACGTGATGCCGATCGCGACGTCGTCGAACAGAATCGGGTCGACCGCGGCGCCTATTCCAATTCCTATTGCCATACCGAGACGATATCTGGTTGCTGTGGCGGTAGTATGTGTTTGAAAAGGAGCTGCGAGCGCGGTCCCACGCTCCAATGATCAAGAGAGAACGGCCACGTGATCTCGTGGCAGCGACGTGACGTCAATCTGCCGCCCGACCCCATTCTAAAGTTAATGGCGGTCGCGTCCTGCCTCAGCCTCTACATCATTCGACCGTCTACGCAAAGCTGGCCGGTTCGTCGTTTGTTGCTTTAGTTAAAAGACGCCGGGAAGACCGGCTCCGGAGGTATCACGTCGATCAAGGCGCCGCCGGCGCCCCGATGGCGCAAACGACCGCGGCGACGCTGTTCTCTCGCGACCTGGATCTTCGGGCCTATGCCAACAATGTCACTGACCGCTCAAGCGCAATGCATCGATCAACTTGTGCACCTTGTCGGTCGCGTAAACGATATCCTCTCGGGGCAAATGCACCGTAATTTCGATCTCCTGCCATCGGCCGCCATTGTTTTTCGCGTAACTCACGGCGGCCTGTAGAGATCCGAATTCAACTGCGAGCGCATCAGCGATCCAGAACTGCACGGTGCAATCGGCTTCGGAATAGTCGGAGAGTGCTTTGAGTGGGTCTAGGGCCATGCGATCGGCTCTACACCCTTGCCGGTTCTTTGGCTACCGCAGGTGAAGCGCCGCCGCTGTTTTCGAGTCGCGCATAACGTTTGCAATCTTGCGCCAATGCGGTGCGCTAGGGCAGAATGATCGCGGATCGCGGCCTCTTGATGAGCCACCAGGAGCAAGCGATCACAGACGTCAGACTGGTTTCTAAAAGTGGGAAGAAAACGCCTGCCTTCGGATTTATTACGAAACAGGCGATTAACTTGAAAAATGGCTCCCCGGGCCGGATTCGAACCGGCGACCTGTCGATTAACAGTCGAATGCTCTACCGCTGAGCTACCAGGGATCACTGCTTGGCGCGGTGTGAGTGGGCTAATACAAATGCTTGTCCGATTTGCCAAGCGGTTTTTTCAAAAAAATGAAATGAACTTGTATTTGGGATGCCTGAGCCCATCTCTGGGGAATGACCAACGGGAATGATCGCGAACAGACGAGGGCCGGCGAAAGGCCACGAAAGCGGGCAGGGCGCTTCGGCATCGATCATGCAAGCGGCAGGCTTATGCTCGGCTCCTTCAGTATCGGAATGCCCCGTTCGCGCATCGCGCGGATGGCAATCGGCGTGGCCCTCATTCTTTGTGGGTTCTTAGGCTTCCTGCCGATCTTGGGATTCTGGATGCTGCCGCTCGGCTTTCTTGTGCTTTCGCACGATCTGCCTGTCGCGCGCCGGCTTCGACGGCGGCTGGCGGTCTGGTGGCACAGGCGGCGGAAACCGGCTGGCTGACAGTTGTCTCCGGAAAGGTTTGGCGGAACCCTGAATGGCTTTTGCCTTCATGGTTTATGGATTGTAAAATGCGAAAACGCGCCAATTGGTCCAGGTGAGGAAATGAAAGCATTTTTTATCGTCGTTGTGTCGGCGTCCGCGATTTTCTCAAGCGTTCCCGCCGAGGCTCTCGATAGCCGGGGTTTTGACGCCCGCGGCGTCTGCCGCCGTGCCGAAGGCTGCGTGGTCGACCAAGGTCAAGGCGGCGGCTATAACGGACCTCGCAACTATCGCAATTTCAATGGCCGGAACGAGCGTGATGGCAGCAACGATCGCCACCGCGACGATCGCCGTTATCGCAATCAGAACAGAACCGACAATGTCGATCCAGCAGCCAGCCGGCTTGCCGCAGGCCCAGCGATTGAGCCGGCCACGCCGCCTAAGCGAATTTTGGCCTAAAGCGCGTCGTAGTTAACTTGATTCATACGACGCGCTTTAGCTCCTTGTTTTTATGCATGTCGTTACCCGGGAACCGCTGCACACTTCCGGGCGACATGCATTAATTCGACCTGAGTTCGCTTTCCTCGAACACTCCACTGGGACCCGGATCGAGGCTGGTCACCATGAAGAGGCTGCAGACGGTAAGCAGGAGGACGAGCTTCAGCGCGTAGGAGACGGAGAGCGGATGTCGCCCACCCCGTGATACGCGGGAAGGCGCCACATAATAATTGTAATAGAAGTGCGGATCACTCGTTTCCAGCAGGTTCTGGTAGACGTGCGGCGGAATATCCGCGTGTTTCACCGGTGGAGAACCTGGAAATTTTACGTGGAGATCGCGGCTCTCGGCGTCGTATGCCGCATGCACGTGCTTCGATTTGAGGGCAGCCCAATCCATTGCAGCTCCTAGCACCCTCCCGGTGGCAATATGAGGCCTCAAGAACGATCGTCAAGCTGACAATTCGTTTCAAATGCAAACATTGGCAGGAAATGGGCTATCGTCACGGTCATGGAAATTCCAGCCTGCGCCCGCGCGGTCGGATAGGGGAATATGGCTTTTTGGGCAGCGGCGGAATGGCGTTTTTCCGAAATGCCCTCTTGCGATTTCCTTACGATCATTCTAAACGCTCGCCACGGCTCAGATAACGAGCGCGTGAGGCCTCGTGGCGGAGTGGTGACGCAGAGGACTGCAAATCCTTGTACCCCGGTTCAATTCCGGGCGAGGCCTCCAAAATTTTCCACACAACGTATATCGCCTGCCTGCGGCCCGTTAACGACGAGGCGTCGCGCCTGAGCGTAAGGCTACCAGATCCGCGGGCCGGCCGAAAAATCGAACTGCGACGGATTGATTCCCCTGAGGCGGTAAAGCGCCTTCAGGCCGCCCTTGCGGATTTCCGCCTGATATTCCAGATCGCTTGATCCCGACCCGCTACCGATTTCGGGACCGGCGCCGAGCAGCCGTCGCATGGCCTGCGGCGAAACGCCGGTGAAGCTGCGAATGTCGCCGCTGCTGTATTTGATCAGCAGCAGGCGGGCATCGGCATTGTAGTGAAGCACGTCGATATCGCGCGATTTTATCAAAAACGTTTGCATGCGCACACCCATAGCGAAAGGTGTGGGCGCCGCAACAAAATGGTTGACGTAACGTTAATGCGCGTGAGGCGGTCGAGGCTGGAAGTGCTGGCTACTGTTGGCGCCATGGGAAGCGGCCAGCGGGGTCGCGCCGTGATTTCAAACGAACCGAGCGCAAATGAAACCGGCGTCTGCCTGCATGAGATTGCTGCAGACGATATGCCGGGACTATCTCTGAGCGCCCTTTGGCGCCCAATCACTTCAGGGTCGTTTCGCCGTCAAGCAGCCCGCAGCAGAATATGCCGATGAGCGCTGCGACGATGAAAAAGTCGAACAGCGAGAAATACTCGAAAATTGCAGACATGGCCTGCTCCTCCTATTTCCTCCGTTGAAGATGATAACATGAAGGGGCAGGGGATTCCACGTTTGCGTTGCAACGCTTCAATCCCCCTGTGGCGCGGAAGATGCGCCTGCCGGATTCTTTACGCCGGAGGTTGCCAAGCCTTGAAAGCATCCGTGGCGGGGATTAAGAGACGAAGGACAGGAACCGCTTTCAAGAGCCAGAGGACATGATGGATTTCGAAGCAGCGCGCGCAAAGATGGTCGACACCCAGGTTCGCACGACGGACGTTACCTCGCATTCCGTGCTGACGGCGTTTCTCTCCGTGCCGCGTGAGGCATTCGTGCCGGAGAAGGCGAAGCTGCTGGCTTACATCGACAACGATGTAGAGATATCGGCCGCAGCACCGGGAAAGCCGGCCCGATTCCTGATGGAGGCATCGCCGCTTGCCAAGCTGCTGCAGCTTGCCGCGATCACCAAGAATGATTTCGTCCTCGAAGTCGGTTGCGGCACGGGTTACACATCGGCGCTGCTGTCGATCATTGCCGGCTCCGTCATCGCGCTTGAATGCGATGAGACGCTGGCCGCCGAGGCGAAGGCGCAGCTTTCCGGCTATGCCAAAGTCGAAGTCGTGACCGGACCACTCGAAAAGGGCTACGCTGCCGGCGCTCCCTATGATCTGATCTTCGTCAATGGCGCAGTCGAGGAGGTTCCGGCGGCTCTTCTCGGTCAATTGCGTGATGGCGGCCGTCTGATCACCGTCGAAGGTTACGGCAATGCTGCCCGCGCCAAGGTATTCGTCGCCGAGCGCGGCGCCGTTTCGGAAAACGTCTTCTTCAATGCCTCCGTGAAGCCGCTGCCCGGTTTCGCCAAGGCGCGCGAATTCGTTTTCTGAGGCCATTTTTATCGATGAATTCAGCAACGGGCGCCAATGGAGCCTGTTAGACCGGCTCATAGGCCTGCCTATCTCTCCGTCGTCATGCTCGGGCTTGTCCCGAGCATCTGGTGAGCCGGCTGCAGATCCTCGGCACAAGGCCGAGGATGACGCCGAGTAAAGAGCAAGGCCTGTTATCAATGCTCGGTTTTTTCGAGTGCCGCCGGAAAGCCTTCACAAACATCATTTACCCTGACGCCGCCATGTCGCAAACATCGGGTAACAAAACTGTGCATGGCCGCACTCATTTGATTCGCGATGATTTTTTTCACGTCTGAGGTATTCTAAGGTCGCGGTGATTCGGATGACCGCTCCACATCGTCCGGTCGTTGTTTTTGGATAACGGGGATTGAAATGGCTCAGCCAGGTGTAGCGCGTGAACCGTCCATGGAAGAAATTCTGGCCTCCATCCGCCAGATCATCGAAAGCAATGAGCCCGGCGCCGGCAAGGCGATCTCCGCATCCCTGCCGCCGGTCTACGGTGCCGATGAGGATGAGAACGGCTCCGAAATCCATCTGACGGTGGATGACACCTATGCCGGCGTGGAGTTCCCCGAACCGGCCATGCGCTCCTCCGATCCGCGTTTCGTCGCCGCCAATTCGGCCGGCACCGCCCCTGAAACAGAAGTGCCGGCCCGCGCCCTGTCGCTTGCCGATGTCGCCGCCCGCGTGCGCGCCGCCTCCGAGCGCAGCGCCGTACAGGCCGGTCAGGCACTGCGTGAGATTCCGAACGGCTTCCGCCAGCCCGAACCGCAGCCGGCAGTGATGCCGGAGCCGCCGCGTGCAGCAGTACCGCAGCCGCAGCCGACGCAGCCTGTTTTTCCTCCGGCTAGCGTTGCGCCCGTTCCGCAGGCGGTGATCGAGCCGGCCGAGCCGATCTATGCGGAAGCACCGCGGGTCGCAGTCGAGGCGCCGGCGCCCGCCGTTGAAACAATGCCGCCCGCTTTGGAACCCGCACAGTCGTCGGCTGAACGGTTCCTGCCGAGCGTCATGGACGAGGTCCAGCCGACGCTGCTTTCACAGGATGCCGGTCTGCAGATCAGCCGCTCTTTCGAGGAGCTCGCCGCCGCGATCGACGGTGCGGAGCGCCGCTCGCTGGACGAGATCGCAGAGGATATGCTGCGTCCGATGCTGCGCGAATGGCTTGATGATAATCTGCCGACGCTGGTCGAGCGGCTGGTGCGTGAAGAGATCGAGCGCGTGGCGCGCGGCCCGCGCCGCTGATCGGATTGCTTTTTCCTGAAAAGCCGCTCCGGTCTCCGGGGCGGCTTTTTTATTGACTTGCCGGTGCCCATCCTATTTACAAACGGCATCCTCGAACCTCGAAATTGGTCAGAAAATGCTCGACAAGACCTATGATTCAGCTGCCGTCGAACCCAAAATCGCTGCGAAATGGGATGAGGAGGACGCCTTCCGCGCCGGCGCGAACGCCAAGCCCGGGGCCGAGACCTTCACCATCGTCATCCCGCCGCCGAACGTTACCGGTTCGCTGCATATGGGCCATGCGCTGAACAACACGTTGCAGGACATCATGGTTCGCTTCGAGCGCATGCGCGGCAAGGACGTGCTCTGGCAGCCGGGCATGGACCATGCCGGCATCGCCACGCAGATGGTCGTCGAGCGCAAGCTGATGGAACAGCAGCTGCCCGGCCGCCGCGACATGGGCCGTGAAGCCTTCATCGACAAAATCTGGGAGTGGAAGGCTGAATCGGGTGGCCTGATCTTCAACCAGTTGAAGCGCCTGGGCGCCTCATGCGACTGGTCGCGCGAACGCTTCACCATGGACGAGGGGCTGTCGCAGGCGGTTCTCGAGGTTTTCGTCACGCTCTACAAGGAAGGCTTGATCTACAAGGACAAGCGCCTGGTCAATTGGGACCCCAAACTCCTGACTGCTATCTCCGACATGGAAGTCGAGCAGCACGAGATGAAGGGTCATCTCTGGCATCTGCGTTATCCGCTCGAGGCGGGCGTCACCTATCAATATCCGATCGCCTTCGATGAAGAGGGCAAGCCAACCGAATTCGAGACGCGCGATTATATCGTCGTCGCGACGACGCGGCCGGAGACGATGCTGGGCGATACTGGTGTTGCCGTGAACCCTGAAGACGAGCGTTACAAACCGATCGTCGGCAAGCATGTCATTCTGCCGATCGTCGGCCGCAAGATTCCGATCGTCGCCGACGATTATGCCGACCCGACGGCCGGCACCGGTGCGGTGAAGATCACGCCCGCACATGATTTCAATGACTTCGAGGTCGGCAAGCGCGCAAAGCTGCGGGCCATCAACGTCATGAACGTCGATGCCACGATTACCATCAAGGAGAACGAGGATTTCCTCGAAGGCCTCGACAATCCGGCCGCGCTGCATGGCGCCTGGGATCGTCTGGAAGGGCAGGACCGTTTCTTTGCGCGCAAGGTGATCGTCGAGATCTTCGAAGAGGCCGGCCTTCTCGACAAGATCGAACCGCACAAGAATATGGTGCCGCACGGCGACCGCGGCGGCGTGCCGATCGAGCCGCGGCTGACCGAACAATGGTTTGTCGACAACAAGACATTGGGACAACCCGCGCTGGAATCCGTTCGCGAGGGAAAAACCAGGTTCATTCCCAGGAACTGGGAAAATACCTATTTCAACTGGCTGGAGAACATCGAGCCGTGGTGCATCTCCCGACAGCTCTGGTGGGGACATCAGATTCCCGCCTGGTATGGCCCGGACGGTCAGGTCTTCGTCGAAAAGACCGAGGAAGAGGCGCTGCAGGCGGCAATCCAGCATTACCTTTCGCATGAAGGCCCCATGAAGGCCTATGTCGAGGACCTGCTCGAAAACTTCAAGCCGGGTGAGATTCTGACGCGGGACGAGGACGTGCTCGACACATGGTTCTCCTCCGCACTCTGGCCCTTCTCGACGCTCGGCTGGCCGGACCAGACGCCGGAACTCGCGCGTTATTATCCGACCAGTGTTCTGGTCACCGGTTTCGATATCATCCCGTTCTGGGTCGTTCGCATGATGCAGATGGGCCTGCATTTCATGAAGGACGAGAACGGCGATCCCGTCGAACCCTTCCACACGATCTACATTCACGCGCTGGTGCGCGACAAGAATGGGCAGAAGATGTCGAAGTCGAAGGGCAACGTCATCGATCCCCTGGAGCTGATCGACGAATATGGCGCCGATGCGCTGCGTTTCACGCTGGCAATCATGGCGGCACAGGGCCGCGACGTGAAGCTCGATCCGGCCCGCATCGCCGGCTATCGCAACTTCGGTACCAAGCTCTGGAACGCCACGCGCTTCGCCGAGATGAACGGTGTCAAGAGCGACCCGCATTTCGTGCCGGAGGCGGCCGAACTCACCATCAACCGCTGGATCCTGACGGAGCTTGCCCGTACGGAACGTGACGTTACGGAAGCGCTTGAAGCCTTCCGCTTCAACGATGCCGCCGGCGCGCTCTATCGCTTCGTCTGGAACCAGGTCTGCGACTGGTATCTCGAGCTCCTGAAGCCGGTCTTCAATGGTGAGGACGAGGGTGCCAAGGCCGAGGCCCAGGCCTGCAGCGCCTATATTCTCGAAGAGATCTACAAGCTGCTGCATCCCTTCATGCCCTTCATGACCGAAGAGCTTTGGGCCCATACCGCAGGCGAGGGCAAAGAGCGCGGCACTTTGGTTTGCCATGCCGAATGGCCGTCGCCCTCCTATGCCGACGACGCGGCCGCCGACGAGATCAACTGGCTGATCGACCTCGTCTCCGGCATCCGCTCGGTGCGCGCCGAAATGAACGTGCCGCCGTCGGCAACAGCCCCGCTCGTCGTCGTCAAAGCCAACAACCTGACGCGCGAACGGCTGTTCCGCCATGACGCCGCCATCAAGCGGCTTGCCCGCGTCGAGGCCATATCGCTGGCCGACGATGCGCCCAAGGGGGCTGCTCAGATCGTCGTCGCCGAGGCCACTATTTGCCTGCCGCTCGGCAATCTGATCGACCTTTCCGCCGAAAAGGCCCGTCTCGAAAAGGCAATCGCCAAAATGGAAGGTGAGATCTCGCGCATCGACGGCAAACTCTCCAACGAGAAGTTTGTCGCCAACGCCAACCCCGACGTGGTCGAGGCCGAGCGCGAGCGCCTCGATGAGTTGAAGGGCCAGATCGCCAGCTTGAAGACCGCCCTCTCCAGGGTAAGCGAAGCCGGGTAAGGTTCATCGCCCGTTTTGGTATTTTATTTCAAAGGCGCGTCCCTCCTTGGGCGCGTCTTTTTCGTTGGTTTCGGCGCGCGTGATTCGGTCCTGAAGAAGGCTGATTTCAGGCGCTGAGCCTGTGGATTACGGCTGGACGGACCTCCCGGGGGCGAAAACTGACACTGTTGTCGGATTGATACAGCTTCCGCAATGTTTGGAATGAAAACCCAAAAGCCCGTCTTGAAACCGATAACCTGGGAATAAAATTTTATTAACCAGATTTTTTGACGTGTCCGTCAATTTCTTTACGTAAGTTAGTCGCTGCAATGCCTGGGAGCGCTGCCATGGGGCGCGTTGCCATGTCGAGCGAACACTTACTAGAGTGACGTGACATCAATTGCTGGAGTGGGGGAGACACAATGGCATCGCGTAGGTTTTCCAAGGGCGTAACGACCCTCGTTATTTTTTCGTCGCTTGCATCGCCGTCCTTTGCCGGCGGTCTGGAGCGCGGCGGATACAATATCGACCTTCTCTTCGACAATTCGCGGTTCTCGGTGCAATCCGGTGCGACCTATGTCATGCCGCAGCGCAGGCTGACGAACGTCAAGGACACCAAAGCCTCGGACGGCCTCGGCACCAACGGCACCGGCGGTGGTTCGACCACAGCGGATGAGACGGAGGATTACTGGGTCCCCTATCTCGGGGTGAAGGTTGGTTTCGGCGACGCCATCGACTGCTTGGGCGATTATTCGACGCCCTTCGGCGCACACACCAATCCCGGCACCGATTGGCTGGGCGTCAACAACAACATCGAAACCAAGATCAGCACCCGCAACTACGGCCTCACCTGCTCCTATCGTTTCGATATGGGCCCTGGCCAGCTTCGCCTGATCGGCGGCGGGTTCTATCAGACGGTCGAGGGTTTCAAGACACGCCTCGTCGCTCCGATCACGGGGGCGGCTTCGGCGATTTATGACGGCACCGGCCGTCTGGACCTTGCCGACCAGGCCATGGGATGGCGGGCGGGCATCGCCTACGAAATCGAGGAGTATGCCTTCCGCGCCAGCCTGGTCTACAACAGCAAGGTCAAGTATGACGATCTCACGGGCACGGTCGACTTGACCGAGGTGCCGAAGGCCGTCAGTCCCACCAATCCCTACCTCGGTGTCGTCACGCCCGTCTACGGTTCGGCCGAAGCGCCCGATTCCGTCGAGTTGAAGCTGCAGAGCGGCATTGCCCCCGACTGGCTTGCCTTCGGTTCGGTCAAGTGGACGAACTGGAGCGTGCTTCAGTCGATCTCCTTCTGCCCGAAGGCCACCAAGGGCGTCGTCGCCTGCAACGCCGGCAGCCAACTCACCTCGCTCGACCTCTTGTATCGCGACGGCTGGACGATCAGCGGCGGCGTCGGCCACAAGTTCAACGACCAATGGGCAGGCGCCCTCAGCCTGACCTGGGATCGCGGCACAAGCCAGGGCTATGGCGCCCAAACCGACACGTGGACGCTTGGCGCAGGCGTTTCCTATACGCCGGTCGAAAACGTCGAATGGCGTTTGGCCGGTGCGCTCGGCATCATGACCGCCGGTGACTCCGGCACCTTCGTCTATAACGGCAAGACTTACGGCGACGATGTCTCTTATTCCTTCGGCGACGATCTGGTGGCGGCCCTTTCCACCAGCGTAAAGATCAAGTTCTGATCCTGCGGCCCAAGTAGAGGTCTGAGAGCCCGGCAGTCTGCCGGGCTTTTTTTGAGCAGTCCGCAAGACAAATGGACGTTCTGATTTGTGACGATTCAGCAACACTTTTTTACGACGATTGCCGTAAGGTGGCAGCGGGGTGAAATTGTCCATTTCCCGCCACAAAGAGGGAGCAGCGCTATTTGCGGGCAAGGTGATGGGCAGGCTTACGGTGCGTGTAAATAGTAGCATGGGTCTATTTTTTTCCGGCAACAAGAGATCGCGCGATACGATTGGCAACAATCGTTTGATCGTGGCCGTTTCGCTTTCTGCACAAGGCTGTTGCGACCGCCAATCCGGTCTCGCGGCGGCGCCGTCGAGCCGTTCTTTGTTGACGTTTTCGGCCCGCTCGGATGAGCGGCACGGCTTTGCTGGAGATGTCGATACTGGTTTCGTCACATTTGCTGTTTACGATTATGGTGAAGGCGGGAAGGCGGATGCCGCACCTGCCGAAAACCTGCCACGGAGAGTGCAGTCGAGCCATGCCGTGAGCCGGGTGGTTCTGAATGATGCGCTGAAAATTCGGCCTTCGGGAGAGGGCCAGTGGGCTGGATGCGACGCGGGCAAAGGAGCCATGGAGCTCGCCGCGGGATCGCTCGCCTCGAAGAAATACATCCGCGGAATGCCCGGCGCGAGCGCCGCTGCTTCCTGCCTGCGATGCGCGAGAGAAATCGGTTGAAATGGTGACGTCCGAGTTCAAACTGTTCAAATTCATGCTGATGGGCATGTCGATGGCCGTGGCGCTTGCGCTGTCCGGCCCGGTCCGCGCATTCGACATCAAGGCCGGCGTGAGCAAGGAATCCGGCCCCTTCGACCTCTTCAAGTTCGGCTTCAAGGCCTATAAGAACGGACAGAAGGAAGAGGCGGTCGAAGCCTATAAATACGCTGCTGAAAAGGGGCACACCGGCTCGCGCTGGGCGCTCGCCAATATGTATGCCGATGGCGACGGCGTCACGCAGGATGATTTCGAAGCCTTCAAGATCTACAGCGAAATCGCTCAGCAGGGCGTCGAGCCGGGCTCGGAAGATACTGGCTTCTTCGTTAACGCACTGCTCTCGCTCGCCAATTATTACAAGCACGGCATATCAGGCAGTCCGGTCCGGATCGACCTCAGCCAGGCGCGCCAGCTTTATTTTCAGGTGGCATCCACCTTTGGCGTCCCCGAGGCGCAGTTCCAGCTGGCGCAGATGATGCTAGCCGGCGAGGGCGGCAATTCCAGCCCGCAGCAGGCGAAAAAATGGCTGAACCAGGCCCGTAAGAGCGGTCACCCGGGCGCCATGGCGGTCTTCGGCAATATTCTGTTCGACGAAGGCCAGACGGCGCGCGGCCTGGCGCTGATGACGGCGGCGCTCGACCGCTGTAAGCCCAAGGATTGCAACTGGATGGAAGCGCTGCAGGAACAGGCCTTCTCGGTTGCCAATGAGGCCGACCGCCGCACGGCGGTATCCCTCTCGCACAGCATCGCAACGAGCTCCGACGACTAGAATTAAGCGAAAAGCCTCAGGCCGCGAAATCGAAATAGGCGATCACCGGCACGTGGTCGGACGGCTTTTCCCAGGCCCGCACGTGTTTTTCGATTGCAGCCGACGTCATTCGGTCGGCGGCCTCAGGCGACAGCAGCAGATGGTCGATGCGGATGCCGTTGTTCTTCGGCCAGGCGCCGGCCTGATAATCCCAGAAGGAATAGAGCTGCGTCGCATCCGTCGTCGCGCGCACGGCATCCGTCAGCCCGAGATTTTCGAGCCGGCGGAACGCCTCCCGCGTCTGCGGCAGAAATAGCGCGTCGCTTTCCCAGACCTTGGGATCGAAGCAGTCGTGCGGTTCCGGGATGACGTTGTAATCGCCGGCAAGGACCAGCATCTCCTCATAGGCCAGCCGCTCGGCTGCAAACGTCCGCAGGCGCTCCATCCAGGCGAGCTTGTAGGGATATTTTTCCGTGTCGACAGGGTTGCCGTTCGGCAGGTAGAGGCAGCAGACGCGCAGGATACGTTTGTCGGGCAGGGTGAACACCGCTTCGATGAAGCGCGACTGTTCGTCCAGCGGATCGCCAGGCAGGCCGCGGTTCACTTCGGAAGGTGAACTCTTCGAGAGGATCGCCACACCGTTGAAGCCCTTCTGGCCGTGCGTCTCGACATGATAACCGAGCGCCTCGATTTCCAGCCTGGGAAAACCTTCGTCGACCGTCTTGATCTCCTGCAGGCAGACGATATCCGGATCGGAATCCTTCAGCCATTGCGTAAGATTGTCGATGCGCGCCTTGACGCCATTGATGTTCCAGGTCGCGATCTTCATGGCTCTGTCCCGTTGCGCATGATGCATGTCGCCCGGAAATGCGCAGCGGTTCCGGGATAACGACATGCATAAAAACAAAAAGAACCAAAGCGCGCCGCATGAATCAGCTTCGAGGCGGTGCGCTTTAGTGCGCTTCTTTTATCGTGGTCTTTCGTCGTCGGACAAGACGATAAACCGGCCGAAAGCATTATCTTCGGCCGGTTCGATGGGGAGAACGCAATGCGTTCGGATCTTCAGATCGAGAAGCTGGTGCCACAGCCGCAGCTTGCCACTGCATTCGGGTTCTTGATCTGGAAGGATTGACCGAGCAGATTGTCGACGAAGTCGATCTCGGAACCCGCCATGTAGACGAGCGAAAGGCTGTCGATCAGCACCTTGGCATTATTCTTTTCGACGACGACGTCGTCGTCATCAGCGCTGTCGGCAAGGTCGAACTTGTAGGAAAAGCCCGAGCAGCCGCCGCCTTCGACGGAGACGCGCAGCGCGCTCTTGCCGGCCTCGGCGCCGACGATCGCAGCGATACGCTTTGCTGCAGCATCTGAAAGGGTTACACTCGTATCCGTCATGTTTCCTCCTGCCGGGGTCAAGATCCGGAGAGAATGGGTTTTGGCACTCGAATATTCAAATGCCTGATATCAAACAAACTTATCATGATCTTCGTAAAAAGACCATGATGCGCCGAGGTGGTCGAGAAAGCGCCTCTTTGCCGTTTCTTCGGGCTATAGGTATGAAGAGCGCAAAGCGGCGTCAATGGGCAGATGCGGCAACATGCAGGATGACGGTGAACAATGACGATCGATAGGCGTGCTTTAGGTTTCGGCAGCGGTGAAAGGGCGGTCTATGCGGCCGACCCCTGGACGACGCGCGGACGGCTTTATCAGGAGGATGAAAGCCCGACGCGCTCCGACTTCCAGCGCGACCGTGACCGCATCGTCCATACCACCGCCTTCCGCCGGCTGAAGCACAAGACCCAGGTCTTCATCGCTCAGGATGGCGATCATTACCGCACCCGGCTGACGCACACGATCGAGGTTGCGCAGATTGCCCGCGCGCTCGCCCGCGCCCTGAAGCTCGACGAGGATCTGGCCGAGGGCGTGGCGCTCGTGCACGATTTCGGCCACACGCCGTTCGGTCATACCGGCGAGGACGCGCTGCACGAGGTGCTGCTGCCCTATGGCGGCTTCGACCACAATGCACAATCGCTGCGCATCGTGACCAAGCTGGAGCGGCGTTATGCCGAATTCGACGGCATCAACCTGACATGGGAAAGCCTCGAAGGTCTGGTCAAGCACAATGGTCCGCTGCTGACGCCGGATGGCGTGGGCACGCGCGGCCCCGTTCCGCAGCCGATTCTCGATTATTGCGAACTGCACGATCTCGAGCTTGCAACCTATGCCAGCCTCGAGGCCCAGGTTGCGGCGATCGCCGACGACATCGCTTACAATACTCACGATATCGACGACGGCCTGCGCTCCGGCTACCTGACTTTCGATATGCTGGAGGAAATCCCGTTCCTTGCCGGGCTGATGGCCGAGGTCAGGGCGCGATACCCGCATCTGGAGCCGAGCCGCTTCACCCATGAGATCATGCGCCGGCAGATCACCCGCATGGTCGAAGACGTGATCGGCGTCGCGCAGGCACGCCTTTCCCTGCTGCGCCCCGAGAGCGCAGCCGACATTCGCGGTGCCGACCGGGTTATCGCCACGTTTTCCGATCACATGGCCGAGACCGACAGGCTGATCAAGGCGATGCTCTTCAAACGTATCTACCGCAATCCCGATATCATGCGCATCCGCGCCGGCGCGGCCCAGATCGTCACTGATCTCTTTGCCGCCTACATGGCCAATCCCAAGGAGATGCAGAGCCATTACTGGGTCGATCATATCGCCGGCCTGTCGGATGCGCCGAAGGCCCGCCATGTCGGCGATTATCTCGCCGGCATGACCGACACCTACGCGATCAGCGCCCACAGGCGATTGTTTGACCAGACTCCGGATTTGCGATAGGCAGCGGTCGCCCCGCCGACGGCCGATTTAAGCCTTTGGCACAGCCTATGCATGGAAGAGTGTGATGAACCTTTTTACCGACTTCGAAGCCAGGATCAAAACCGCCCTTGAACAGATCGATCTGGTCAGGGAAAAGCGATCCGAGCTCGATTTCGGCCGTATCGCCGTCGAGCCGCCGCGTGACGCGAGCCATGGCGATGTCGCGACCAATGCGGCGATGGTGCTGGCAAAACCGCTCGGAACCAACCCGCGCGCGCTGGCCGACATCATCATCGCCAAGCTCCGGGAGGATGCCGACGTTGCCGATGTTTCGGTCGCCGGCCCCGGTTTCATCAATATCCGTCTCTCTGTTGGCTACTGGCAGCGCCTGCTCGCCGCGATGATCGGCGCCGGCACCGATTACGGCCGGTCGACGCTGGGTGAGGGCCGGAAGGTCAACGTCGAATATGTCTCGGCCAATCCAACCGGCCCGATGCATGTCGGCCATTGCCGCGGCGCCGTCGTCGGCGACGCGCTCGCCAACCTGCTCGCCTTTGCCGGCTACGGCGTCGAGAAGGAATATTACATCAACGATGCCGGCTCGCAGATCGACGTGCTCGCCCGTTCCGTCTTCCTGCGTTATCGCGAGGCGCTCGGCGAAAAGATCGGCGAAATTCCCTCGGGTCTTTATCCGGGCGACTATCTCGTGCCTGTGGGACAGTCGCTTGCCGCCGACTATGGCGTGCGGCTGCACAACATGCCGGAAGACCAATGGATGCCGATCGTCAAGGATCGCACCATCGATGCGATGATGGTGATGATCCGCGAAGACCTGGCGGCGCTGAACGTCCATCACGACGTCTTCTTCTCCGAGCGCACGCTGCATGCCCATGGTGCAGCCGCGATCCGCACGGCGATCAACGACCTGACCTTCAAGGGCTACGTCTACAAAGGCACGCTGCCGCCACCGAAGGGCCAGCTGCCTGAGGATTGGGAGGATCGCGAACAGACGCTGTTCCGCTCGACCGAGGTCGGTGACGATATCGACCGGCCGCTGATCAAGTCGGACGGCTCCTACACCTATTTCGCCGCCGACGTCGCCTACTTCAAGAACAAGTTCGATCGTGGTTTCGACGAGATGATCTATGTGCTCGGCGCCGACCATGGCGGCTACGTCAAGCGCCTGGAAGCGGTTGCACGCGGCGTTTCGGACGGTAAGGCCAAGCTGACGGTACTACTCTGCCAGCTCGTCAAGCTCTATCGCAACGGCGAGCCGGTGAAGATGTCGAAACGCTCGGGCGATTTCGTCACGCTTCGCGACGTCGTCGAGGAAGTCGGTCGTGATTCGGTGCGTTTCATGATGCTTTACCGCAAGAATTCCGAGCCGCTCGACTTCGATTTCGCCAAAGTGACGGAACAGTCGAAAGATAATCCGGTTTTTTACGTGCAGTATGCGCATGCCCGTTGCATGTCGGTCTTCCGGCAAGCGAGGGAGGCTTTCGGCGACCTCGATGTTTCCACTGCCGAACTGGCGCAAACCGTTGCAGGCATTGGCGATCCGGCCGAATTGCAGCTCGTCGCCAAGCTCGCCGAATTCCCGCGGATCGTCGAGGCTGCAGCCCAGTCACAGGAGCCGCATCGGGTCGCTTTTTACCTCTACGACCTTGCAAGTTCTTTCCACGCGCACTGGAACAAAGGTAAAGATCAGCCGGAATTACGATTTGTTAATGATAAAAACCGAGAATCAACTATTGCCAGACTTGGGCTGGTGTACGCCGTCGCGTCGGTTTTGAAGTCGGGACTTGCCATTACAGGCACTGCCGCACCGGACGAAATGCGATAACGTCACCATTTCCCCACAATGCGCTGGCAATTCAGAGTTGGCGTTTGCGAGTGGGATAGGCATGGCTGATAAACAACTTGCGTATGATACGCGCGGAAAAGATGACCTGTTTGCCGACGATGATCCGTTGGCCGAACTTGCCCGTATCGTCGGCTTCGAGCCGCGTGTTGCAGCAAACACGATAACCGAGCCCGCGCGGCAGGAGCCCGTCCTCGATCTCGAGGACGAGCTTGGCCGCGAGTTCGACCGTTACGATTCGCCACGTCCGCTCGCAGAGCTCGACCGGCCAGCCGAGCCGATCTCTGACGACGTCATCCCTGAAGATTACATCGAGCCCGTTCTCGATGTTTCTCCGGCTGTCGAGAGGCAGGAGGTTGCAGAGCCGGTTTCCGTCGTCTCCGTTGAGGCTGAGGAAGCAACAGTGCCTGCAGCAGGCAACTGGGATGCGCCCGCCGCCGACCCGGCGGCTTGGCCGCAGCAGCTTTCCGTCGAGCCCGCTTTCGAGACGCCGGTGCAATCGGCTATCGGCGGTGCCCGCGACCTGATCGAGGAGCTTGAGCTGTCGATTGGTGCTGCTCCGGTCTCTTCGCTGCCGCAGCCTGCCAAGGCGCCGCAATGGTCGGCCGCCAGCATCAGGTTGCCGCTTGCCAATTTCCACGCCGCGAAACGCGAAGAATCGGTTGTTCCGCCGAAGCCCGAGCCTGTGGTCGAAGCAGCCGCAGCGCCGGTGGCTGAAGCGCCTTCCGCCGATCTGCCCGCTGCAGAGCCGCAGCCCGTGATCGAGCGGTCCGCTCCCGCCGTCGAGCCGTTGGCTCCGATCGTCACTGCCGAGCCGTCCGAGGAATTCGAATCCGCGTCTCCTTCGCTTGGCTTCCCCGCCGAGCTCGATCGTCACGACGAGGTGATCGCGTCGAAAGAGGTTGCCGAGGTCGAGGACTTCGTTGAAATCGAAGACGAGCTGGAGGATTTCGGGTCTGACGCCGGTTTCGATCTCATTGCCGCCGCGGTCGAAGGCGAGATCCAGGCCGATGCCGCGCTGACCGAGGTCGTGCCCGACGTCCCGCACACTGCCGGCACTTTCGATCTTGACGATCTGCTCGCCGACGTCTCACGTTATCCGGTGCCGCAACGCCCCAATTCGGCGACGGTTTCGCCGCAGGCCGAATCGATCGAGGCAGCCCCCGTTTCCGCCGCATTTGTCCATCCGCAAGTGATCGCGCCGGCACCGGTCGCCGTTCGGCCTGCTCCCGCCGAGCCGGCTCCGGTCTATGCTACTGAAGCCGCAAGGCCGGTCGCGCCGCAGTTTGCCGAGGTCGCTGCACCTCAGCCTGCCGCGACGGCATATTCACCAGCGCCGCAACCCGTACCGGAAGCCGACGATCCCTTTGCCGGCCATGATTTTGAGCTGGACCTTGCCGGCATCGAGCTGGAACTCGCCGATCTTGATTTCTCCGAACCGCCCGAGCTGGCGCCGGTTGAACCCGCGCCGGAGCCGGCAGTCCGTGCTCCCGAGCAGGCCGCTGCCGTCTCGTCTCTGTCAGCCCCCGTTTTTGCGCCTGAACCGCAAATTCCTGCTTTCCTGCAGGCGGCTTCCGCCCCTGTACGGCCCGCTCCGGCTGTCGCTGCCGAGCCCCAGGTTCGGGCTCAGGCTCAGGTTCCAACTCCGGCTCCGGCCTTCAACTGGACGCCTGTCGCTGACTCGACCGAAGACTTGCCCTTTGATCCGGCGATGATCTCCGATCCGGAGGATCGTCCTGAGGCTGTCGAGGACATGCACGTGCCGGCGCTGCCGCCGGTCGAGCAGCCAGCTCCGGTCGCGAAAACGCAGGATTTCGAGTTCGATCTCGACGCGGAGATCGCCAGCTTCTTCGAACCGGCCAAGCCGCGGGAAACCCCGGCGCCGGCCACGGATACGGCTGCCGCCGCGGCAAAGGTGGTCAAGCCCACCATCGCCGATGGCCTCGATGATTTCGAACGGGCGCTGGAGGAGGATTTCCGCCGCAGCGTGCGCGAGCCGGTCGAGCGCCGCGAAACCTCCGAAGTTCGGATTGAATCGGCAAGCCAGGCGGCTGATTTCAGCCGGGCCCGGTCAATGCGTCGGCTGCTTGCCGGAGCCGTCGTGCTCGTGGTCTTCGCCGGCGTCGGTTACGGTGTTTATTCCTCCGTCTGGAACGGCGAGGGGCTCGGCATTGTCGCATCGGGCGAGCCGCGCGTGATCGCTGCCGACAAGGAGCCGGTCAAGGTGGTTCCGGAAAATCCCGGCGGCAAGACCGTGCCGAACCAGGACAAGGCGGTCTACGACCGTGTTGCCGGATCTGCCGAGGAGCCGAAGCAGAAGGCGTTGGTTTCTTCCGACGAGGCGCCGGTCGATGTCGTCCAGCGCACGCTGACACCGGAAGCGCTGCCTGAGGACGACGAGAACGCCAACTCGGGTGATCAGGTCACGCCGACCGCGGTCGGTGAGACCGAGGATCCTCGTCTGCTGCCGAACCAGGACAATGCCGACAACGCGCCCGCTGGCGATGCCGACAAGGCGCCGTCCGTTTCGCCGCGCAAGGTCCGCACGATGATCGTCAAGCCCGATGGCACGCTGGTCGCCCGCGAGGAGCCAGCAGCCGTCGACCACCAGCCGGCTGCCCCGGTGACATCGTCTGCTCAGCCGATGCCGGCGTTGACGGCCCCGTCTGCACAATCGGCTTCATCAGTGCCGGCGGTCGGCGGAACGGCCGCAAGCTTCCCGTCAAGCGCCGAGGTTGCTTCCGCCGATGCTCGTTCTGCGGCACCTGCCGAAACGACGCCGGCACAGCCGCCGCTGACAGGCGGCGCCGATACGCAGGCTGCAAATCCCGCCCCGGTCCAACCGCCGGTGCGCCCGGTCAAGACCACGGCGACGACCGATACCGCTCCGGTTCCGATCGCCCGTCCGGCCGAGCAGCCCGTCAACGTTGTCGGCACCGTGACCGAGAAGGGCAATGTCCGCCCGCCGGCACAGCAGCCGAAGCCGGCACAGCAGCCGAAGACGACTGAGGTCGCAGCCGCGGCACCGGTCGCCGCTCAGCCGCAGCAGGCCGCGTCCGCCGGCGGCTACGGCATCCAGATCGCTTCGTTGCCGTCGCAAGACGAGGCGACCAAATCCTATGCCAACCTGTCGAAGAAATTCGCCGGCGTGCTTGGTGGCCGCGCACATGAGATCCGCAAGGCCGATATCGCCGGCAAGGGCACTTTCTACCGTGTCCGTATTCCGGCCGGTTCCAAGGACGAGGCCGCAGCGCTCTGCGAACAGTATCGCGCGGCGGGCGGCAGCTGCCTGATCTCCAAGTAGCATCAGGTTTGAATGAATAACAAGAGCGGCGGGCCGGATCGGTCCGCCGCTCTTTTTTGTGCATCGCTTTCGACCTTGCTCGCATTTGGCCGGGCGCCGTCTATGATTCTCACATGACCGAATCAAAAGCGACGATCCTTGGCTGCAGCGGCCTTGCCCTCACATCTGAAGAGAAGGCCTTCTATCGGGGCGAACGGCCCTGGGGCTTTATCCTCTTCGGCCGCAACATCTCCGAAGCAGCGCAGATTACCGATCTTGTCGCTGAATTGCGCGACAGCGTCGGCTGGCATGCACCGGTGCTGATCGACCAGGAGGGCGGCCGCGTCCAGCGCATCCGTCCACCCATTCTCAAGCGTTATCCCTCCGGCCAGGTGCTCGGCGATCTTTATCGCCGCGACCCGGCGCTTGGGCTCCGTGCAGCCTGGGCGATGTCGCGGCTGCACGCCTTCGACCTTTCGAGCCTCGGCATCGATGTCGATTGTCTGCCGGTGCTCGATGTTCCGGTCGAGGGCAGCAGCAATGTCATCGGCGACCGCGCCTATGGCGGCGATCCCGAGACCGTCATCGCGATGGGCCGGGCGGCTGCCGAGGGGCTGAAGGCCGGCGGCCTGCTGCCGGTGATGAAGCATATGCCCGGCCACGGCCGCGGCTTTGCGGACTCACATCTGGAACTTCCTGTCGTCACCGTCTCGCGCGATGAGTTGGAAGCCCATGACTTCCCACCCTTCGTCGCGATGAAGGACGAGTTGATGGCGATGACCTGCCACGTCGTCTTTACCGCCATCGATCCCGACAATCCGGCGACGACGTCGCGCAAGGTGACCGACGGCATCATCCGCGAGCATATCGGCTTTACCGGTCTGCTGCTCTCCGACGACAGCTCGATGAATGCTCTTTCCGGCACGATCGGGCAACGCGCGGCGAATATCATTGCAGGCGGATGCGATATCGTGCTGCATTGCAACGGTGATATGGACGAGATGCGCGAGGTCGTGGCAAATGTTCCGCAGCTTGCCGGTCAATCGCTTGCCCGCACAAAAGCGGTGGAGGCGGGCTTCACGGCGGCAGATGCCGCCGACGAAGCGGCTTTGAGGGCGGAATTCGAGGCGATGTTTGCGACGGTCTGATTGTAGAGGAGCAGGGTGGTGAACACGGTCAAGGGCACGGAGCGTCCGCAGGCGGCAACGCCGATGGACAAGCTGTGGCAGGAGAATGGTGCCGAGCGCGCCAGCCACGAGCCGGCGCTGGTGATCGATGTCGCCGGCTTCGAAGGCCCGCTCGACCTGTTGCTCTATCTTGCCCGCAACCAGAAGGTTGATCTGTCGCGCATTTCGGTGCTGGCGCTTGCCGAGCAATATCTGCAGTTCGTCGAAAGCGCCCGGCGCATCCGCATCGAGCTTGCCGCAGATTATCTCGTCATGGCAGCCTGGCTTGCCTTTCTCAAGTCGAGGCTGCTCATTCCGCAGCAGGCCAAGGATGACGGTCCTTCCGGCGAGGAACTGGCGGCAACGCTGGCCTTCCGGCTGAAACGCCTCGAAGCCATGCGCCAGGCGGCGGAGGGCCTCGTCAACCGCAACCGCCTCGGCCGCGACATCTTTGTGCGCGGCGCGCCCGAGCATATTCCCGACCGGCAGCAATCCGCTTATGCGGCCAGCCTCTACGATCTGTTGACCGCCTATGCGGCACTGCGCCAGCGCAATGCCGTCACCCATGTGACGATCGAAAGACGCAGCGTCTGGTCGCTGACCGATGCCCGCGAATTGCTGACCCAGATGATCGGCGAGGTCGGCGACTGGACGGCGATGGAGCATTATCTGCTGCGCTATCTCGCAACGCCCGAGGAACGCGTCACGGCGATCGCCAGCGCTTTTGCCGCCTCGCTGGAACTGGTGCGCGAGGGCAAGCTGGAAATCCGCCAGGACGGCGCGTTTCAGCCGATATACATGCGCCGCGGTCCCAAACACGCCACGCTGCAGGTGGTGGAGCAGGAGCAGCCGGCTTGATCGATCCGAAGAGCGATGAGGATTTCGAGGACGATTTCGAAGGCAGGGGCCGCGACCTGCAGGCCGAGATCGAGGCAGAGCGCATCGCCGAGGCGCTGGTCTTCGCCTCCTCGCAGCCGGTTTCCGAGAATTTCCTGGCTGAGCGTCTGGCTGAGAATACTGATGTGCGCGCAATCATGCTGCGTCTGAAAGCGCAATATGCGCCGCGCGGCGTCAACCTCGTGCAGATCGAGGGCGCTTGGGCCTTCCGCACCGCGGCCGATCTGTCCTTTGTCATCCGGCGCGATGAAAACGAGGTGAAGAAGCTTTCGCGCGCCGCACTGGAAGTGCTGGCGATCATTGCCTATCACCAGCCGGTGACGCGGGCCGAAATCGAGGATATCCGTGGCGTTCAGACCTCGCGCGGCACGCTCGACGTGCTGATGGAAGCCGGCTGGGTGCGGTTTCGCGGCCGCCGGCGCACGCCGGGCCGGCCGGTGACGTTGGGCACGACACGCGATTTCCTCGACCATTTCGGTCTTGAGGAACTGCGTGACCTGCCCGGTCTCGAAGAGTTGAAGGGAGCGGGCTTGCTGTCAGGCCGGATTCCGGCGAATTTCAATATTCCCTCGCCGTTGATGAACGACGAACTGACCGAGGACGAGGACCCGATCACCCAGATGGACCTCGAGGAACTCGGGCTGCTGGCGCCGCGCGGCGCCTCCGAAGATTGAGGGGCTTGCGTCTTGCTTTTGCCATGCATGGCGAAAACAATGGGGGTCATCACTTTTCGACGGGTCAATGGCTTGTCACAAAGGGCGATACCGTGACATTAAGCGCAGTTCAAAAGGCGTGATGTTGGAAACGGTGTTCGAAATCCTTACATCGTGGGAACATAGAAACAGGGAGTAAGCGTAATGGGTTCTTTTGGCATCTACCACTGGCTGATCGTTCTGGTCGTCGTGCTGTTGTTGTTCGGCCGCGGCAAGATTCCGGAACTGATGGGCGATGTCGCCAAGGGCATCAAAAGCTTCAAGAAGGGCATGACGGACGAAGACGCGCCGGATACGGCAAAGACCGTCGATCACAAGGCCGACGAAACGAAATAACCAAGTCCGGGAAAAAGCGCAGCCCCCGCGCTTCCCGTCCAGGAGCCTTGCATGTTCGATATTGGCTGGACCGAGCTTTTGGTCATTGCGGTCGTGCTGATCGTGGTCGTCGGTCCCAAGGATTTGCCGCCGATGCTGCGCGCTTTCGGCAAGATGACGCAGCGCGCCCGCAAGGTGGCGGGTGACTTCCGCGCGCAATTCGATGAAGCGTTGCGCGAGGCGGAGCTTGACGATGTCCGCCAGACGCTCAGCGACGCTCAGAAGCTCAACCCGGTGAACAGCCTGCGCGAGGCGATGAATCCGCTTCGCCAGATGGGCAACGAGATCAAGGCCGACCTGCAGAAGGCGACCGTGGCCCCGGAAAACAAGACCGAGGTGCCGCCTGTTGCGGTTTCCACGCCGGCGCCGTCGATGAGCCTGCCGGAAACGCCGCCGTTGGTGCCGGCGCCTGCGCAGCCTGAACCCGTCGCAGCAGCGATCGTCCAGGCGGAAACGGTTGCCGTCAAGCCGAAGGCCGTACGCAAGCCACGCGCCAAGGCCGCAGATAAGGCCGCCTTTGCCATTGCCGCGCCTGTGGAAAAGCCAAAGCGCACGGCGGCGGTCAGGAAGCCTGCCACGCCGAAGACGCCCGTACAGATGAAGAAAAAGGACGAGGCATGAGCGGTGAGACCGAAGATAAGCCGCAGCCGTTGATCGAGCACCTGATGGAGCTGCGCACGCGGCTGATCTGGTCGATCGGCGCGTTTTTTATCGCCTTCATCGCCTGCTTCTTTTTTGCCAAGCATCTCTTCAACTATCTGGTCATCCCCTACAAGACAGCCGTAATATGGGCGCATCTCGACGTCGAGAAGGCCCAGCTGATCTACACCGCGCCACAGGAATTCTTTTTCACGCAGGTCAAGGTGGCGATGTTCGGCGGCCTCGTGGTCGCTTTCCCGATCATTGCCGCCCAGGTCTACAAGTTTGTCGCGCCCGGCCTCTACAAGAACGAGCGTCAGGCCTTCCTGCCGTTCCTGATTGCCTCGCCGGTCCTGTTCCTGATGGGCGGCGCGCTCGTCTATTTCTTCTTCACGCCGATGGTCATGTGGTTCTTCCTGTCGATGCAGCAGGCGCCGGGTCATGACGAGGTGGCGATCTCGCTGATGCCGAAGGTCTCGGAATATCTGAGCCTGATCATGACGCTGGTCTTCTCCTTTGGCCTCGTCTTCCAGCTTCCCGTCGTCACCACGCTGCTCGCCCGTGTCGGGCTTCTGACATCGCAATGGCTCGCCGAAAAACGCAAGTTCGCCATCGTGCTTGCCTTCATCGTCGCCGCCGTGTTGACGCCGCCAGATCCGATGTCCCAGATCGGCCTTGCGATACCGACGATCCTTCTCTACGAGATTTCCATCCATGCGGCGCGACTCGTGGAGCGCCAGCGTGCCCGGCAGGCGGTCGAAAAGGACACCGAATCCGCGGACGTTGCCAAGACGGACAGCGCCTGAGCGGCAATCCGGAAATCCTTTTCACGAACGCTCTCATCCGGTCGAAGCCCGGTCAGGCTTTGGCCGGGTCACTTCTGTTGCAAACGATCTGGAACGACGATGCTCGATATCAAATGGATCCGTGAGAATCCCCAAGCGCTTGATGCCGCTCTTGCCAAGCGCGGTGCGGAGCCCCTGGCCCAAAATCTTGTTGCCCTCGATGAAAAGCGCCGCTCCGCCGTGCAGAAAGCGCAGGACCTGCTGTCGCGCCGCAATCTCGCCTCCAAGGAGATCGGCGCGGCGCTGTCCCAGAAGAATGGCGAGCTTGCCGAGAGGCTGAAGGCCGAGGTCGCCGAGCTGAAAGCGCTGCTGCCGACGGTCGAGGAAGAGGACCGGCAGCTGACGGCCGAACTCGCCGACGCGCTCTCGCGCATCCCCAACATCCCTTTCGACGACGTTCCTGTCGGCAAGGACGAGCATGACAATGTCGTCACCCGCACCGTCGGCGAAAAGCCGCGCTGGAACCACACGCCGAAGGAGCACTTCGAAATCGGCGAGGGGCTCGGCTATATGGATTTCGAGCGCGCCGCCAAGCTCTCCGGCTCGCGCTTCACGGTTCTGACCGGGCCGCTCGCCAGGCTCGAGCGCGCGCTCGGTCAGTTCATGATCGATCTCCACACCCGTGAGCACGGTTATACCGAAGTCAGCTCGCCGCTGATGGTGCGCGCTGAAGCCCTGTTCGGCACCGGCAACCTGCCGAAGTTCGAAGAGGATCTCTTCAAGACGACGGACGGTCGTTATCTCATTCCGACGGCGGAGGTGACGCTGACCAATCTGGTGCGCGAGGAAATCCTCGACCAGGAAAAGCTGCCGCTCCGCTTCACCGCCTTGACGCCGTCCTTCCGTTCGGAAGCGGGCTCGGCCGGCCGCGATACGCGCGGCATGCTGCGTCAGCACCAGTTCTGGAAATGCGAACTCGTCTCGATCACCGATGCCGAAAACGCCATCGCCGAGCATGAGCGCATGACGGCCTGCGCCGAAGAAGTGTTGAAGCGCCTCGGTCTGCATTTCCGCACGATGACGCTTTGCACCGGCGACATGGGCTTCGGCTCGCGCAAGACCTACGATCTCGAAGTTTGGCTGCCGGGACAGAACACCTTCCGCGAAATATCGTCCTGCTCTGTCTGTGGCGATTTTCAGGCCCGTCGGATGAACGCGCGTTACCGCCACAAGGACGACAAGAGCAACAGGTTCGTCCACACGCTGAACGGCTCCGGCACCGCTGTCGGCCGCTGCCTGATCGCCGTTCTCGAAAATTATCTGAACGAGGATGGGTCCGTCACGATTCCGGACGTTTTGCTGCCTTATATGGGCGGATTGACCAAAATCGAACGGGCGGCCTGAGGCGATGCGCATCCTGCTGACGAATGACGACGGCATTCACGCCGAAGGCTTGTCCGCGCTGGAGCGGATCGCCCGCACGCTGTCCGACGATGTCTGGATCGTGGCGCCCGAGACCGACCAGAGCGGCCTTGCCCATTCGCTGAGCCTGTCCGAGCCTTTGCGGCTACGCAAGATTTCCGACAAGCATTTCGCCTTGCGCGGCACGCCGACCGATTGCGTCATCATGGGCATCCGGCAGGTGATGGACATCAAGCCCGATCTCGTTCTCTCCGGCGTCAATTCGGGCTCGAACGTTGCTGACGACGTAACCTATTCCGGCACGATCGCCGGCGCCATCGAAGGCACGATGCAGGGCGTGCGCTCCTTCGCGCTGAGCCAGGCCTATCTCTATGAGGATGGCGCGCGCATCGTGCCGTGGGAGGTCTGCGAGACACATGCGCCGGCTCTTCTGGAAAAGCTGATGGTTCTGGACCTGCCGCAGGGCACGTTCCTCAATCTCAACTTCCCGAACTGCCGTCCCGACCAGGTTGATGGCGCCGAGGTGACCATGCAGGGCAAGCTCGCCTTCAACCTGCAGGTCGACGCCCGCTCCGATGGCCGGGGATTTCCCTATTACTGGCTGAAATTCGGCGAACGCGCCGGCGCCTTCATCGAAGGCACCGATATTCACGCTCTGAAGCATAACAAGATTTCGGTAACGCCTTTGAAACTGGATCTGACCGATTATTCCGTGACGGACCGCGTGGCGCGGGCCTTGGGATACGGAGCACAGGTTTGACGGCAAGACTGGCCGAAAAAGAGGGCTTTGCGGCGCTCGTCCTCAGATTGCGTGCCGAAGGTATCTCCGACCTCGATCTGCTGACGGCGGTCGAGCAGACGCAGCGCCCGCTGTTCGTGCCGCCGCAATTTTCCGATGATGCCTATTCGAGCCGGACGATACCGATCGAATGCGGTTCCTTTCTTGAAGGCATCGATTTTGTCGTCCGCATCCTGCATCACCTCAAAGTCAAACCAGGACAGCGTGTTCTCGAAATCGGTACCGGCAGCGGCTTTACCGCCGCCGTCATCGGCAGAATGGCCGAGCGTGTTCTGTCCATCGACCGCTACAAGACCCTAACATCGGCGGCGCAGCGGCGCATGGAATCGCTTGGTCTGCGCAATGTCATCATCCGCCACGCCGACGGCAGTGCCGGCATGCAGGGAGAGGGCACCTTCGACCGCATTCTGGTGACGGCGGCCTTCAACACCATGCCGCGTTTTTATACCGACCAGCTAGTTTCCGGCGGCTCGATGATCGCGCCGTTGATGATCTCCGAAACCGAATGCCGCATGGTGCGGTTGACGAAAACCGGCAGCCGGTTCGAACGCGAGGAGCTGTTCGAAGCCCCATATTTGCCGATCGTTCCGCGCCTTGCCTCGCTGCTGTAAGCTCTACGATTTTTCACCCGTAAGCTATGGTTATCAACTTCTCAAAAATATCGCACTGATTCCAGCATCTTAACCGCGTGGTAATACTAACGCGTTTTAATAGACTCACAAATGGTTGCGTTCTCAGTGGGTCGAGTCAATGCGTTTCAGTCTTTCGCCTAAGTTCGGGAAGTCGGCCGGTAATCTTCTGGTTGTGGGTCTTCTGGCGAGTGCCGCAACGGGCTGCAGTTCCGATGTGACACGGTTTGGCGGCTTGTTTTCCTCCGCAGGGCAGGATCAGATCACCACCAGTTCTATTCCGCGCAGGGGTGGTGCTCAAGGCGATCCGGTGCCACGCGCCGATCTCGGCGGCTCCGCCGTTGCCAGCCAGTCGGGCTACGGCGGCGGCAATGGTCAAGTGAGCCAGCCTTATCCGTCGAACCCAAGTTACGATCCGGTTCGCACCTCAAGTGCACGCATGGCTTCCGCGCCGGTCTCGGTCCAGCGTTCCGAGCTTGCTGCCCCGACGGCTGTTGCGCCTTCCCGCCAGCGGGAAAAGGAAGTTGCGCTCGCCCAGCCTTTCCCTTCCGAGCCCCAGGCCGAAAAAAACCGATTGGTGGCCCCGACTGCGCCGAAGCTGACGCCTGATACGCTGACGACGGGCACGACGCCGAAGGTTTCCGGCTGGTCCGGGACCAATGCCCCTTCCGTAACACTGCGTCCGGGTGAAAGCGTTGCCACGCTCTCCAGGCGCTTCGGTGTTCCGGAAAAGGAAATCCTACGGGTCAACAACCTGAAGACGGCTTCCGCCGCGGCACCCGGCCAGGCGATCCTGATCCCGACCTTCAATGGCGGCAACGCCGCCAAGGCAGCGTCGCAGGCGGCCGACCTCTCCAAGCCCGGCAAGATGCCGGAACCGGTCAAGACGCCCGAGCAGAACGTTGCCGTCGTTCCTGGCGCCAATTCCGCCCGCGACAAGACCATGGCGAGCGCTGATGCTACCGGCAAGCTTCCGGTTGGCGCAGGCAAGGATCCGAAAGCGCCTGCCGGCAGCTATGTCGTCAAGCAGGGCGATTCGCTGGCAAAGATCGCCAAGGCGACCGGTAGCAATATCGACGATCTCAAGGCCGCCAACAATCTTTCGGCCAACTCGCTCCGGATCGGTCAGGCGCTGAAGATCCCGAACGGCACTGCCGACACTATCAAGACAGCGTCGATCCAGCCCCAGAAGGTCGATCCGAAGCCGGCTCAGACGGCACCCGCCCAGCAGACGGCCTCCGTTGAACCTGCACCCTATAAGGCGCCGGTCGCCACCCAGACGGTCGACGATGTCGAGAAGAAGTCTGACGTCAGCTCGGCCGCGCCGGAATCGACCGGCATCGGCAAATATCGCTGGCCGGTCCGCGGGCAGGTCATTGCTTCCTACGGCGCCAACGTCAACGGCAACCGCAATGACGGCATCGACATCTCGGTGCCGCAGGGAACGCCGATCAAGGCCGCCGAAAACGGCGTCGTCATCTATGCCGGCAACGGCCTGAAGGAACTCGGCAACACGGTTCTCGTCCGTCACGACGACGGCACCGTCACCGTCTACGGCAATGCCGATACTTTGAGCGTCGCTCGCGGCCAGAAGATCCAGCGTGGCCAGACCGTCGCCGTCTCCGGCATGAGTGGCGACGTCAAGCAGCCGCAGGTCCATTTCGAGGTGCGCAAGGACGCATCCCCGGTCAACCCGATGACTTTCCTGGAATAGGTACAGCGTCCCAGGAAGCGAGAAAAGCCCGGCTACCCGCCGGGCTTTTGTCATTCAAAGCATGTCGCGCAAAAGTGTGCAGCGGCAGAGAAGCAAATCTGAAAGATCGTAACGCGCTTTAGGCCCGGTCGATATGGACGCGCATGCGTCCGGCCAGATCCTGGATATACTGCCAGGCGACGCGGCCGGAGCGGGCGCCGCGCGTCGTTGCCCATTCCAGCGCCTCGGCATGCATCTTGTCGCGTTCGAGCCCGAGCTTGAAATGGTCGGCATAGCCGTCGATCATGCCGAGATAGTCTTCCTGGCTGCATTTGTGGAAGCCGAGCCAGAGGCCGAAGCGGTCGGACAGCGAAACCTTCTCTTCCACCGCCTCCGACGGATTGATTGCCGTCGACTGCTCGTTTTCCATCATGTGGCGCGGCAGGAGATGGCGGCGGTTCGATGTGGCATAGAACAGCACGTTGTCCGGCCGCCCTTCGACGCCGCCGTCGAGTGCTGCCTTCAGGGACTTGTAAGCGGTGTCGTCATGATCGAAGGACAGATCGTCGCAGAAGACGATCACGCGGTAGGGCGTGTCCTTCAACAGGTCGAGCAGATTGGGAAGGCTGGAGATATCCTCGCGATGGACTTCGACCAGTTTCAGCGAAACACCGCTTTCGCGGCTGACATCCTCGTGCACGGCTTTGACAAGCGAGGATTTCCCCATGCCGCGCGCGCCCCACAGCAGCACATTGTTGGCGGCATAACCCTCCGCAAAACGCACCGTATTTTCATGCAGAATGTCGCGCACATGATCGACGCCACGGATGAGCTTCAACGCCACCCGGTTCGGCTTCTTCACAGGCTGCAGATGCTGGCGCAAAGGCGCCCAGACGAAACAGTCGGCAGCATCCCAGTCGTTGACGGCAGGTGCCGGCCCGGCAAGACGCTGGAGGGCATCGGCGAGCCGTTTCAGTTCGGCAAGCAGGGCATTGTTGATTTCCTCGGTCATCGCAGGCCTCCTGTTTTTCGCTGCGGTAATCCGCTTTGATCTTTCGCTGCGGGGTAGCATGGCGTTTTGACGGCGGAAAGGTTATGAGGCAGCGGAATCGGTACTGTTCCCGGCTGTTTCTGTTGCATTCACCGAAGCGGTAACTATAGTCCGGCAACCTGAAAAAAGAGGCGGTGTTCCGCCGTGAAGCCTGAGGAGTTTAGCATGTTCATCACCCCGGCATTCGCCCAGAGTGCGACCGATACCGCAACCGGTTTCGGTGGCTCCGGTTTCGAAATGATCATCCTGTTCGTGCCGCTGATGGTCGTCTGGTACTTCCTGCTGATCCGGCCGCAGCGCGCGCAGGCAAAAAAGCGTGACGAGACCCTGAAGGCGATCCGTCGCGGCGACCAGGTCGTCACCGGTGGTGGTCTCGTCGGCAAGGTCACCAAGGTCGTCGACGACAAGGAAGTCGAAGTCGAGATTGCCGATGGCGTTCGCGTACGCATCGTCCGCAGCGGCATCTCCGAAGTGCGGGTCAAGGGTGAACCCGTCAAGGCCGACGCAGCGTAACGAGCGATAACGGCAGAACCGCCGGATCGGAAGATCGTCGAGAGAATGTTGCATTTTTCCCGCTGGAAAACACTTCTGATTTGGCTGGCCGCGTTTGCGGCCATCGTCATCGCTGCGCCCAATCTGCTGAGTGAGCAGCAACGTTCCTCTCTGTCGCCCTGGTTGCGTCACGACCGCGTGACGCTTGGTCTCGATCTGCAGGGCGGCTCGCATATCGTTTTGAAGGTCGAGCGTTCTGATGTCGTCAAGGACCGACTGGAAGAGGCGGTCGCAAATGTGCGCAATGCGCTGCGTGGCGCCGGCATCCGCTATACTGGGCTGACCGGTAATGACCAGACCGTTACTGTCCGCATCACCGATCCGGCTGAGACGCAGAAGGCGGTTGATCTCCTGAAGCCTTTGACGGCGGCTGCCGGCAGTTTAGGGCCGGAGGTGGCGCTGCGGCAGGGCGAGGAGGGACAGCTCTCGCTGCAGATTTCCGACGCCGGCATCACCGCTGACGTCGCCTCCGCCCGGACTCGGTCGCTCGATATCGTTGCCCGCCGTATCGCTGGATTCGGCCATGCGAATTTCGTCGTTCGCCCCGATGGCGCCGACCGGATCGTCGTGCAGGTGCTGGGATCGGTCGATGCGGAACGGCTGAAAAACCTGCTCAACCAGCCGGCCAAGCTTTCCTTTCATCTGATCGATGCAAGCATGTCGGGGCAAGAGGCGCTGAACGGTCGTTGGCCCGCGACATCGCAAGTGCTCTATTCGCTTGATGATCCGCCGATCCCATATCTCGTCGACCGCACGGCTTTCGTCTCCGGAAGCAATATGGTCGGTATCGAGCCTGTCGTCGATCCGCAGACGCAGGATACCTCGATTACTTACCGCCTCGATGCCGAAGGCACGCAGCGGCTGGCGGAGGTGACGGGGCAGAATATCGGCAAGCACCTTGCCATCGTCTTCGACGACCAGGTGATGTCGTCACCGGCCATCGATGCGGCGATCACCAGCGGCGAGGGCGCGATTTCAGCGAACTTCTCCGAGGATGGCGTCCGCGACCTTGCGATCATGCTGCGCGCCGGCGCCCTGCCGGCGACGCTGACGAGTGTCGAGGAACGCAGCGTCAGCCCGAGATTCGGCGCTGATTCGATCTTCAGCGGCCTTGTTGCCGGCCTCGTCGCCGTCGTGCTGGTCGCAGCACTGATGATCGCGCTCTACCGCATTCTTGGCGTCATCGCCGTCGTCTCGCTTTTCTTCAATCTGATCCTCATTGTCGCGGTGCTCAGCCTTGCCGGCGCGACGCTCACCTTGCCCGGTATTGCCGGTATCGTCCTCATCGTCGGCATGGCGGTCGACTCGAACGTTCTGATCTACGAGCGCATCCGCGAAGAGGAGAAAACCGCCCATTCCTTTGCCGAGGCCGTCGGTCGCGGTTTCGCGCGCGCATTCGCAACGATCGTCGACGCAAATGTCACGATCTTCATCGCCGCCATCATCCTCTTCTACCTCGGCAGCGAATCCATCCGCGGTTTCGCGGTGACGCTGGCGGTCGGCATCCTGACGACAGTCTTTACGGCCTTCACGCTGACGCGCTCGATCGTCGCCGGCTGGCTGAAGAGGCGCCATCCCCGGCATCTGCCGAAGAGCGTTCTGACCGATCTCTTCGAACACGCCAATATCCGTTTCATGGGCATCCGCCGTTATGTCTTTACCGCGTCAGCGGTCATCTCGCTGATCGCCATGGCTGCCTTTGCCACCGCCGGCCTGCGACTCGGCATTGATTTTACTGGCGGCTCGCTCATCGAGGTGACGGCGAAGCAGGGCACGGCCGACCTTGCCGATCTTCAATCACGCCTCAACGATCTCAATCTAGGCGAGGTGCGGGTGGAGCGCACCGGCGGGCCGTCGAATGCGCGGATCAGCATCGCGTCCCAAGGCGGCGGCGAAAATGCCGAACAATCTGCGGCGACACTGGTGCGCGACGAGCTCCAGGAGGATTATGATTTTCGCCGCGTCGAGGTCGTCGGCCCCGCCATCTCCGGCGAATTGACGATGATGGCAACGCTCGGCGTGCTTGCAGCGCTTGCGGCGATCCTCATCTATATCTGGATCCGCTTCGAATGGCAGTTTGCGGTCGGCGCCATCGTCGCAACGCTGCACGACGTCATCATCATGCTCGGTCTCTTCGTCCTTACCGGCATAGAATTCAACCTGACGAGCATCGCCGCAGTGCTGACCATCGTCGGTTACTCCCTGAACGACACGGTCGTGGTCTATGACCGAATGCGCGAGAATCTGAAGCGATACAGGAAGATGCCGCTGCCGATCCTGATCGATGCTTCGATCAATCAGACGCTGTCGCGCACCATTCTGACCGCCGCGACGACGCTGCTCGCCTTGCTCGCGCTCTATCTTTTTGGGGGCGATGTCATCCGCTCCTTCACCTTTATGATGCTCTTCGGCGTCGCTCTCGGCACCTTCTCTTCGATCTATATCGCCGCTCCCGTGTTGATCGTCTTTCGGCTACGGCCGGAGGCTCCCGACGGGGAAGAGAGCAACAAGACGGATGTTGGTGTAAAATCCGGCACGGTGGTTTGAAAACATGGCAAAAGGCATAGAAATCCGCGCCGCGCATTTCCCCGGGCGCGCGCCGATCGATGCATACGGCAATGGCGGCTTCCGCTTTGCCGATATGTCGCATCGCGGCTCGATTCTTTGCCTTCCCTCCGGCATTCACGGTTGGGACATGGACATGTCGAAACCGCTGTCGCCTGAAAATTTTCGGCGTGTGCTTGATGAGGCTGATGATATCGAGGTTCTGCTTGTCGGCACCGGAACCGAGCTTCGCCGTCTGCCCGAGGAGTTGAAACTGGCGCTGAAAGCGCGTGGCATCTCCTCCGATCCGATGAGCACGGGCGCAGCGGTACGCACCTTCAATATCATGCTCGCCGAGCAGCGTGCCGTCGCTGCGGCATTGATCGCGGTCTGACGATGGCTGAAGCCAACAGTGCGACGAACCAGGAGATCTGCCTGGCGATGCTGCGTGACAGCGACCGCGACCGTTATCTTGCCTGTCTTCTATCGCCGGAGGAAGAGCGCGGCGCGCTTGCAGCGCTTTATGCCTTCAATGCCGAGCTTGCCCGCATCCGTGATCTCGTGCACGAGCCTTTGCCCGGCGAGGTGCGGCTGCAATATTGGCGAGATCTGCTGGAAGGCAGCGCACACGGGTCGACGGAAGCCAATCCCGTCGCTTCAGCACTTCTGACCGCGATCGAAACCCATCGCTTGCCGCGCAAGACGCTGATCGACATGATCGAAGCCCGCACCTTCGATCTCTATGATGATCCGATGGAAACGCGTCTCTCGCTCGAAGGTTATGCCGGCGAGACGGCATCAGCCCTCATTCAGCTTGCAAGCCTGGTGCTTTCGCCTGAGGAGGCCGCGCGATCGGCGAATGCTGCCGGCCACGCCGGCGTCGCCCAGGCCGTCGCTGGCTTGTTGCTGCTGATGCCGCTGCATCGCCGCCGTGGCCAGGTCTATCTTCCGCTGCAGATCCTATCGGCCACCGGGCTCGAACGTGATGCTTTCCTTGCCGGCGAAGACAGGCCGCGCATCTCAGCTGCCATCGAGGCCTTCGCGGGCCTCGGTCGCGAACATCTGGTGAAGGCGAGGGCCGCTGGGCCGATTGCGCCGGCGGTCTTTCCGGCCTTTCTGCCGGCGACCCTTGCCGAACCGGTCCTTGTCAACGCGCAGAAACGCGGCGCGTTGATATTTGACCGGCCGCTGCAGTCGCCGCAATGGCGGCGTCAGTTGCGGATGGGGTTGGCCGCGGCACGCCGCAAAATCTGACATCGGTCAAATTCGCGCAAGTCTCGCGCGTTACAAGGCCTGAACCGCTACCCATTGAACGGAGACTCGGCGTGGGCATTATCGTCTGGTGCGTTCTTTTCGCCATCGTCATCTTCTTTGCTTTCGTGGCAACGCGCATGGCTGCGCAGAACAAGGAAGACGGCCTGCACGATACGGGCCTTGCCATCATCGAGTTTGGCCGCGCCTTTCCGACCGAGGCGATCCGCCAGTTGCAGGCGACTGAGAACGGCCAGGCCATCTTCGTGCGCCTGCATGACAACAAGGCCGGCTTCATGCGCAACATGTCACGCCACTTCGCCTGCCACCTGATCGAGCCGGGCCGGGTGCGCGTCGTCAGCTCGCAAACGGGCAGGGGCTTGATGATCCAGTTCCTCGATGCGCCTCATCACAACGGCGATTTTGAATTTGCTTCCGCCAAGGAGTCCTCGGAAGTCGCGCTCTGGCTGCTCGGCAATTATATCGCCGAGCCGGATAAGGATCTGCCGTCCGACCATATTTCGGCGGCGAACAAGCACTAAATAGCGGGTTAGGCGCTTTCGGCGAGCGGCGAGTTCTGGCCCAGCCAAGCGGCGCAGTCTGCAAGGGCGCGGCGTGCGATCAACTGCCGTTTCATGATCGTCTTGTCCTTGCCGCGGAAGCGTTTGACGCCCTCGGGCTTGACGATCGAACCCGGTTGGAGTTCCGGAAACAGCCCGAAATTGATGTTCATCGGCTGGAACGAGCGTTTGCCCGGCTCCTCGTCGGTGACGATATGGCCGCCGGTGATATGACCGAGCAGCGAGCCGAGCGCCGTCGTTGCCGGCGGCAGCGAGATCGCCTCGCCCTTGCGTTCGGCGGCGGCGAAACGGCCGGCCATCAGCCCGACGCTGGCGCTTTCCACATAACCCTCGCAGCCGGTGATCTGGCCGGCAAAACGCAGGCCGGGCCGCGATTTCAGCGTCAGCGACGGGTCGAGCAGGGTGGGGGAATTGATATAGGTGTTCCGGTGCAGACCGCCGAGACGGGCAAATTCCGCATTTTCCAGACCCGGGATCATCCGGAAAATTTCCGCCTGCGCGCCATATTTCAGCTTCGTCTGGAAGCCGACCATGTTGTAAAGCGTGCCAAGCGCGTTGTCCTGCCGCAGTTGCACGACGGCATAGGCCTTGATCGTCGGGTTATGCGCGTTGGTCAGCCCCATCGGCTTCATCGGCCCGTGGCGCAGCGTCTCGCGGCCGCGTTCGGCCATCACCTCGATCGGCAGGCAGCCGTCGAAATAAGGCGTGCCTTCCCATTCCTTGAAACCGACCGTGTCGCCCGATATCAGCGCGTCGACGAAGGCATTGTACTGCGCCTCATCCATCGGGCAATTGATGTAATCCTTGCCGGTGCCGCCGGGGCCGACCTTGTCGTAGCGCGACTGATACCAGCAGATATCCATGTCGATGCTCTCGCGGTACATGATCGGCGCGATGGCGTCGAAGAAGGCGAGCGAATCCTTGCCGGTTTCCGCCTGGATGGCGTTTGCAAGCGACGGCGCCGTCAGCGGCCCGGTGGCGACGATGGCAAGATCCCAGTCCTTTGGCGGCAGGCCGGTAACCTCTTCCCGCACGACCGTGATCAGCGGATGGTCATGGATCGCCCTGGTCACCGCCTCGGAGAAGCCATCGCGATCGACGGCGAGCGCACCACCGGCCGGCACCTGGTGCCGATCGGCAGTGGCCATGATCAGAGAGCCGGCCATGCGCATCTCCGCATGGATGACGCCGACGGCATTGCTGGTCGCATCGTCGGAGCGGAAGGAATTGGAGCAGACGAGTTCGGCAAGGCCGTCGGTCTTATGCGCATCGGTGCCGCGCACCCCGCGCATTTCATGCAGGATGACGGGAACGCCGGAGCTGGCGATCTGCCAGGCGGCTTCCGAACCGGCAAGCCCGCCGCCGACGACGTGGATGGGGGAATAGGAGGAGGAGATCGTGTTCATTCCGGGCTGATATCATGTCGGCAGGTGCGATCCAACACCCGGAATCAAAAACGGCGCCCTGCGGCGCCGTCTTGGGAGCATCACGCTCGCTATGAGCGGCCGTTATGAACGGCCGGCTATTAGCGGAACGAGCGGGATGCGATATTGCGGATGTCGTAACGGCTGACGCCGATGTCGGACAGGGTCTGGTTCGAAAGACCGCCGAGTTCGTTGAGCGTACGGCGGTAGCTGAGCCAGCTTCTTGCAATGCGGATCGGGTTCATTGTCTTTTCCTCTAACATATGTCCGCTGGATGGCGGGATCGCCTATCTCTCTGCGGTTGATGTTTATATAGGCGAGAACCGTCCTATTGTGCAGTGCAAATAAAAGGCGTCTGCCATGCAATTGTGCAGTGTGATGCTCGTCAATTAGGCGGTGAATATTTTTTGAGCGGGCTAACGAAGCCGTAAAAGCATGCAACCGCCGCGGTAGCCGCATGCGGGCAAACGAAAACGCCCGCTGTGGGTACAGCGGGCGTTTCAACCGAGAACGATCCTGCTTGGGAGGAGCAGCGGATCGCCTGGATTAGCGGGAAGATGCCTCACGGGCAACGCGATTGATGTCCGAACGGTCGATGCCGAGATCATGCAATTCGCGGTTGGTCATGCGGCCAAGTTCCGTGACCGTCTGACGATACTTGCGCCAGTTATTGAAAGAGCGAGAGAAGTTCATGTTAAGCCCCTTTCTGAGGGTTTCATCTGCCAGCAGCCACCGATCGGCGCTGACCTCTATTTGATGGCCAGAATATATGTTGCGGCGCGAAAGACTAAAACAGCCAAGTTTTCAGATCACCTATGCGCGATATGCAATGCTTCAAGGGCATTTGACGCACACTTACCGCTTTTTGGTCAACGAATAGGCAGAATGGCTTTCAGGAAAGCAATCCCATTTGGAGGGACGAACGTGTGCCATCGCTCACAAACGCCGCTGTTTTCGGCGGTTTCGGCTGTGTATCCGCTATTAAGGAGGTGTTCCGCCCCGATCGAAGCTGCCCATCTGTCTGCAGCGTTGGCGAGCCGGTGTGACGGCAATGTGGCAGGACGGCGTCAAACGACGGAAATCCTCGGGCCGCCAATCTTTAGCTCAGTTTTTGCTGAACAAAAACGCCCGCCGGGGGAGGATCCGGCGGGCGCGTTATGGTGACCGGCAACTGGGAGGAGGAGTGTTGCCAGCCTATCGCAGCGCGCTGGGAGGAGGAGTGCGCGGCTGCGAATCTCGTCACGGACAAAGTAATCCGCGGGCGTCCGGTTAAATCCGGGCCGGGGTGCCATCCCCGTGCTTCTATGGTTCGAAAAATAGTATGACTAATGATTACTTTGCAGTGCAATAAATTCATAAGTGATATGCGATGGACGCATGCCTCTCCGTCCATATACCTATATTAGCGCTTCTGAGGTTAGCGCCCGGTTAATGCCCGGTACAAGTTAGACCAATGAGGAAGTTGTATATTTGCGCAAGAGCGTTTGCGAACACCTGTGCCGCGTCTATAACGACGTGAGCCGTAGCGCCGCAGTCGGCGTTGCGGAAATCGAGGGGTGGAGCATGTATCGCGGCAGATTGGAGCGGGATCTTTCGCTCTGGGTTGGCAAGGGTCTGCTGGGGCAGGAAACGGCGGGCGCGCTTCTCGCCGAATATGACAGCCGCCCGGCAAGCTTCAGTCTCGGCAGGGTGCTGATGGCACTGGCAGCAGTGCTGCTTGCAGCCGCCATCCTGCTGGTCGTCGCCTCCAACTGGGAGGCTATTCCGCGCCTTGTCCGCGTCGGTGCCATCCTCGCCCTGATCTGGGTGGTGCATATTGCCGCTGCTCGGATGCTCGCCCGCGGTGCGACAGCCGCGGCAAGCGGCTTGTTGATCATCGGCGCGATGAGTTTCGGCGGCGCCATTTCGCTGGTCGGACAGATGTATCATCTCTCCGGCGACGAGCAGACGGTGATGTATCTCTGGTTCGCGATTGCGACGATCTCGGCGATCCTGTTCCGTTCGGGCGCAGTGGCCGTCGTCGCCGGCTTCCTCTCCTGGGCGTCTTTCGCCGTCTATCTGGAGAATCACGACACACATTGGATAGGGCTCGATCCGTGGATGGCGCCGGTTATGGCGGTGATCATTATCGGGCTGGTGCGGTATACCGGCGCCGAGCGGGCCCGCCATCTGGCCTATCTGCTTTTGATCGGTTGGCTTGCCTGGCTCTATACGCTTTATGAGGAGATCGCCGTGGCGCTCGCCTTCGCAATCGGCGGCATGGCGGCCTTCGTCCTGACGGCATTGCCGCTCCCGCGGATTAGCGCCCTGGTCAGGAGCGCCGGTGCGGCCCCGGCCTTCTACAGCTTCCTTGTCGCCGCGATCGGCTTGCTGCTGCTGCATTTCGAAATCGGGGACGGTTGGCGGCTGGTGGTGCTCGGCGTGGCGACGCTTGCTGCTTCAGTGCTGGCGATTGCCCTGCATGGCAGGGACAACGGTGCGGTGCGTTATCTCGCCTACACCACGTTTGCCGCCGAAATGCTTTATCTCGCCTCCGTGACGGTCGGCTCGATCCTCGGCACGTCGAGCCTCTTCCTGTTCTCCGGTCTCGTGGTCGCGCTGGTTGCCTGGATCGTCATCCGCCTTGAGCGGCGTTTTTCGGCGAATGCACAGGGGGAGCGCGCATGAGCTCGTTCATGGCAAGGCTGCGATCCGGCAAGGGCTATCTGCTTTCGGCGATCATCGTCGCCGGCCTGCAGACCCTTATCCTTGGCACAATCATCCAGAGCCGGGCGTCGATCCTCGCCGATGGCGCCGAGGTGCTGCTGAAAACGGCGCCGGTCGATCCGCGCGATTTCCTGCGCGGCGACTATGTCGTCTTGAACTACGATATATCCTCGGTGCCGGTGCAGACGGTTTCCGGCGGTATTCCGACCGAGCCCGGCGAGCGGACTTTATGGGTCCGGCTGAAGAAGCAGGAAGATGGTTTCTGGACGGTGATCGAATCGTCCTTTCACGGACTGTCACCGCTACCGGAGACGGTGATCCTGCGCAGCCAGCCATTCTACAGTGGCGGACTGGCCGCGGGTGACAGCATCCGCGTCGAATACGGTATCGAGCGCTACTATGTTCCCGAAGGCGAGGGCAAGCCGATCGAGGCGGCTCGCAATGACGGCAATGTCGCAATCGCCGTGCGCGTCTCGCCCGCGGGAGGCGCGCAAATCCGCAGTCTTCTCGTTGACAGCAAGCCGGTTTACGACGAGCCGCTCTATTGATCCGGCGGCAGTTCGGAAGAGGGCGGCTTCCGGGCCGCAAATCCCTGTCATTTGCCGTTCATTTTTCCTTTGCCTCGACCAAATCGGGTGATATAGAGACGCCGCGCTCCGGAAGGCCTCATGCGCAGGCATAGGCATGCGGTTTTGTGAACGCGGGTATGGTGAAATTGGTAGACACGCCAGATTTAGGTTCTGGTGCCGTAAGGCGTGGGAGTTCAAGTCTCTCTACCCGCACCAAGCTGTTTGCAGGCGGGAGACTGACATCGGTTGCCTCAGGGCAGCCGAGAGTTGTCCCGAATACCCCGCGAGTGCCGTTCCCCTTTGGGCGGAATGATACAGGAATTGCGAAAAGTCACGCGCGGCACGCTGCCGGCGTCGTGCTCATTGAAACGAACGGCGTCTGGGCACGGCCGCCACGAAATGAAGGTAGGAAGACATGCAGGTTATCGAAACGCTCGCTGAAGGGCTGAAGCGCGAAATCAAGGTCGTTATCCCGGCCAAGGACATGCAAGACAAGATGAATGAGCGTCTTGCCGATGTGAAGGACAAGGTCCGCATCAACGGCTTCCGTCCGGGCAAGGTACCCGCTGCTCACCTGAAGAAGGTCTACGGCAAGTCGATCATGGCCGACCTCGTCAACGAGATCGTCCGCGAGCAGCCGTCCGCCATCCTGTCCAGCCGCGGCGAAAAATCGGCCACGCAGCCGGAAATCGCCATGACCGAAGACAAGGACGAAGCCGACAAGATCCTCGCCGCCGAGCAGGATTTCGAATTCACGCTGTCCTATGAAGTGCTGCCGCCGATCGAGCTGAAGTCGGTCAAGGGCATCAAGGTCACGCGCGAAGTCATCGACATCTCGGACGACGAAGTCAACGAGCAGGTCCTGAAGGTTGCCGAAAGCGCTCGCGCCTACGAGACCAAGACCGGCAAGTCCGCGAACGGCGACCGCATCACCATGGATTACGTCGGCAAGGTCGACGGCGAAGCCTTCGAAGGCGGCACCGACCAGGGCGCCGAACTGGTGCTCGGCTCCGGTCGCTTCATTCCTGGCTTCGAAGACCAGCTCGTCGGCGCCAAGGCTGGCGACGAGAAGACCATCACCGTGACCTTCCCGGCTGACTATCCGGCCAAGAACCTCGCTGGCAAGGAAGCGACCTTCGACGTATCGGTCAAGGATGTCGCAGCACCTGCCGCTGTCGAGATCAACGACGAACTCGCCTCCAAGCTCGGCATCGAATCCGCCGATCGCCTGAAGGAAATCGTCCGCGGCCAGATCGAATCGCAGTACGGCTCCCTGACCCGCCAGAAGCTGAAGCGCCAGATCCTCGACCAGCTCGACGAGATGTATAAGTTCGAAACCCCGAACTCGCTCGTCGACGCCGAATACAACGGCATCTGGAGCCAGGTGAACAACGACCTCGCCCAATCCGGCAAGACCTTCGAGGACGAAGACACCACCGAAGAGAAGGCACGTGAGGAATACAAGACGCTCGCCGAGCGTCGCGTCCGTCTCGGCCTCGTTCTCTCCGAAATCGGCGAAAAGGCCGGCGTAGAAGTCAGCGAAGACGAAATGCAGCGTGCGATCTACGAACAGCTGCGCCAGTATCCGGGCCAGGAAAAGCAGATCCTCGAATTCTTCCGCAGCCAGCCGGGTGCCGCCGCGTCGATCCGTGCGCCGATCTTCGAAGAGAAGGTCATCGATCACCTGCTGACCGAAATCGACGTCACCGACAAGAAGGTGACCAAGGAAGAGCTGCTCGCCGAGGAAGAGGGCGAAGCGAAGGCCGAAACCAAGAAGGCCGCTCCGAAGAAGAAGGCTGCCGCTAAGGCCGAAGCTGCCGACGCCGGCGAAGGCGAAGAAGCCGCTCCGAAGAAGAAGGCTGCTCCGAAGAAGAAGGCGGCTGACGAAAGCGCCGAATAATCGCTTTTCAGTTCTGAAGTTTGAAAGGCCTCGCCATCGTGCGGGGCCTTTTTCTATTATCCGGGGCCGTCAGTCTCGAAGGCCTCCCACTATTGAGTTTTATTCAAGGCAACAACAAATAGTTGCAATGAAGTATAATTCGATGCAGATTTCGCTGATGGTGGGAGGACCGGAAAATGACCGCAAAACATGACATGAAGAAATGCGTGGAAGAAATCTACGCTGTGCGTGACCGCGGCGATATCGAGGGCACGCTGGCGCTGATCGGCGAGGATTGCACCTTCCGGATGGCCGGCAATACACGGTTGGCGCCTTTTTCAACTGAATCCGGCGGACATGCTTTTCGTCAAGTGATAGAGCAACTCATCACTGTGTGGGATCTATCCAAGATCAAGACGGCCGGCATCTATGTGGACGAGGACGAGCATATGGTCTTCGCTCATCGCGAAGGTGAGGTCAGGCACATCCCATCGGGTGCGAGCTTCTATACGGAATTCGTCGACAAGATCCATTTCAGGGACGGGAAACCGGTCAAGATCGTCGAATTCGTCGACACACTGCAAGTGGCTGAGACAAGCCAGATAATCCAGGTCGCTTAGCGTAACGGAAGTCGGAACTCCCGACTCCGTTGTCGTCAAGGATGCCTGCCGACAGCGTATGAGCCGCCGCTGCAAGAAATGCCGGTCAATGCGCGGCGGATCGGCCGTGTGTCAGTTCCGCCACCTTGCGGATGTGGTTCACCGCCGCGGTGCCGCCTGCTGTCTTGGTGAAGAGGCTGAGTGTCTCTTCCTCATCATCGGCGACCGGCGTCAAGGCCTGATCCATGTAGGTCTTCGACTTGGCTTCCCGTGAGATCAGGAATGCGGAAATCGACAGGCTGATGATCGTGCCGGCAAGCGAAGCATGTTTTCTGAAGGTCTCCCAGGCAAAGCGCGGCCAGAAGACCAGAGGATTTTCGCGCGGCAGTTCCGGGCGCCGCTCTGCCGGCGTCTTCAGGCGCAGCAAGCCGCTCTGCAGCGGATGCACATTTTCCAGCGGCACGGTGGTTGCGAAGGAGACGAGAACCTTGACGAGCCTTGCAAGCGGTACCCCGGTCGCCACAGCGCGGCGCAGCAGGGTTTTCATGTGCTTCGGCGAATAATAGAGCGCCCAGGCCTCGTGGTAGATGGCTTCCCACTCCTGCTTGCTCATCTTCGGATGGGCGGTGCAGACGTGCTCGACATCGTAAATGTTGAGATCGGCATCCATCTCGATGCCCTTCTTCCATAGGACCTGATGATCCTCGGAACCGGGCAAGGGCGTCAGGATGAAGAATTCGATGACGTCCAGCGGCAGCTCGTCCTGGATAATCGCGATGTCGCGGCGGATCGATTCCGGCGTGTCGGCGGGAAAGCCCAGGATGTAACCGGCCAGCGTCATGATGCCCTGCGCCTTCCAGGCGAGCAGCATCTTGCGGTATTCGGTGATCTTGTTCTGGTTCTTCTTGGCGGCGGTCAGATTGTCTGGGTTGACGTTTTCGAGGCCGATGAAGACGCGGGTGACGCCGGCCCGCCGGGATTTTTCGATGAAATTGGGGATCTTGTGGCAGAGCGTGTCGACCTGGATCATCAGGCCGAGCGGAATGCCGTCCCGCTCCTTGAGTTCGATCAACCGGTCGAAGATCGCTTCCCAATCCTTGTTGCGGGCGAAATTGTCGTCGGTGATGAAGAATTTGTGGATGCCTTGCGCCCAATTCATCCGCACCAGCTTTTCGACGTCGTCGGCCGAGCGGAAACGCGACTTGCGTCCCTGCACGTTAATGATGGTGCAGAACGAGCACTGGTAGGGACAGCCGCGTCCGGCATCAAAGCTGGTGCTGAGCCCGAGCGTGCGCTGGATATTGTCCTTCGGCAGGAAGGGAACCGGCGTGCCGCCGATGCCGGGAAGGTCGTTCATGAAATTGTAAAGCGGCTTAAGCTCGCCGGCGGCCGCATCACGCAGCACCATCTCCAGGCGCCCTTCAGCCTCGCCGGCAAACATCGAGATGCCCATGTCACGGCAGGCGTCGAGCCCGACTGCCTGGCCATCCAGCATCGACAGGCAGCCGGAAACATGGAAACCACCGATGGAAACCGGCAGACCGGCCTCGCGGAACGGCCGGGCGATATCGAGCGCGCGCGGATACTGATTGGTCTGAACGCCGACCAGCGAGATCATGCCGAAATTGTCGTGGCGCTTGAACTGTGCGAGCAGCCGGGCGACATCGATCCGCGTATTGGTCTCGTCGATCACGGTGATATCGATCGCGGTATCGGGCCCGAGCACCTGGCGCTCGGCACATTCGGCGGCGATGCCGTAGAGCGCCGCGAGCGAATTGGACGGAATCATCGCCCGCCACCAGCGGATGACGTAGCCGTCATCGTCGTAATGCGACGGCTTGATCAGGATCAGCTGAAAACGTCGGCGCGCAGCTTCCAAGACGTGGGACAAGAGTATCTATCTTTCTTCAGAAGCTTCTGCCGGAGCAAAATAGTGTTGAAGGCATATATCAGGCATGACGTATCAATGCGATTCAGGAGGTCAAACTAAGGCGTAAAACGCGGTAATGCACGCAAAACGCTTCGCACGCCAAATTCATCAATATACTACCCGATATCGAGCAGCAATGCGCGGTGGTCGGAGACCTCGGGCGCCTCGACCACTTCGAACCTGGCAATGTTCACCCCCGGTGTAACCAGCATGTAATCCGCAAAGCGGCCCTGCTTCAGATAGTAGGAGGTCCGCGTGTCTACAAGGCCGTTTCCGGTGACGAGATCCGAAAGCCCCAATCTGGCGAGAATCGCAAAGGTCGCGCTGTCGGGCAATACGTTGAAATCGCCGCAGACCACGAGCCCTTCGTCACCCGGCCAGATGCGCTCGATGAGCGCGGTTAGCGCTGCGGCCTGTTCCTCGCGCGCCGCCGTGTCGCCCTTGCCTGCGGGATCACGCAGGCCATGCATGTGGGCGATGGTCACGGTAGAGGCGTGCTCATGGCTGAAGAGACGGATGCAATGAGCGTTCCGTGGCCGCGGATGTTCGCCCCAGCCATTGGCGGAAAAACTCCCATGCACGAAGTCCAGCCCCTGGGCGATGACCGAATGCGATTTGCGCACGAAGGTTGCCAGCCCGAATTCGGCGGCAATAGTAGTATCGCCGTTAAACAGCTCGCCTCTCGACGTCGGACAGAAGAAGCCGTCATGGCCGGGCAGGGCGGCGCCGATCTCTGCAAACAGGTTTGCGCGCTGCGGCAGCTCCAGCCCCGCATCCCGATAGATCGACCATCGGTCATCCGCACCCGGCGCCCGCAGCACCTCCTGAAGACACAGCACATCCGGATCGGCCTGCGCGATATAGTCGATCAGGGCCTCATGCAGCCTGCCGCCCCATGCGTTCAGCGAAATGATGCGCAATGCCGTTCGGCTCCGTTTTGACGGCCGGATCCAGACGAAAGCCCGCCGTCTATGAGACGCCCTCAGAGTTCCGACTTGATGTCACCCATCCGGTTCCAGGCGTCGAGGCCGGCGATCTTGTAGGCTTCGGCGAGTGTCGGATAGTTGAAGGTGTTTTCGACGAAATATTCGACCGTGCCTTTGAGATTGAGCACCGCCTGGCCGATGTGCACCAGCTCCGTGGCGCCTTCGCCGACGATATGCACGCCGAGCAGGCGCCGCGTCTTCAGCGAGAAGATCAGCTTCAAAAGCCCGGTGTCGAGGCCCATGATATGACCGCGCGAGGTTTCGCGAAAGCGGGCGATGCCGCATTCATAGGGAATGCCGCGCTCTTTCATTTCCTCTTCGGTCAGGCCGCAGGTGGAAATCTCCGGTACGGCATAGATACCGTAGGGGAAATATTTCGGCGGTTCCTTGGCGACGGCGCCGATCGCGACGCGGGCGGCGATGCGGCCCTGTTCCATCGAGGTCGAGGCAAGGCTCGGAAAGCCGACGACGTCGCCGGCGGCATAGATGTTGGCAACCGATGTCTGGAAGGTTTCCGGGTTGACCTTGAGACGGCCCCGGCTGTCGGCTTCGAGGCCGATGGCCGGCAGGTTCAGCGCGTCGGTCGCCCCCATGCGGCCGGCGGCAAACAGCACCATATCAGTCGTCAGGCGACGGCCGCTGTCGAGCGTCAGCTCGACCTTGCCGTCCTCAAGCCTCTCCACCTTATCGGCCTTCTGGCCGAGCAGCAGCTTCATGTTGCGGTCGCGCAGCTGGTAGGTGAAATCCTCGACGATTTCCTTGTCGATGAAGTCGAGCATCGTCGCCTTCGGGTCGATGACGGTGACAGCCGTGTCGAGCGCGCTGAAGATCGTCGCATATTCGATGCCGATGACGCCGGCGCCGATGACGACCATTGAGCGCGGCAGCTCCTGGATATCGAGCAGTTCGTCGCTGTCGAGAACGGTCTTGCCGTCGAAGGGTATGTAATCAGGGCGGAACGGCTTTGTGCCGACGGCAAGCAGCACGCTGGCGCCGGTGACCTGGGTGATCTCGCCGTCATCCTTGATCACCTGCAGCGTCGACGGATTGATGAAGCTCGCCTTGCCGCGAATATGCTGCACGCGGTTGCGGGCGAACTGGTGTTCCAGCACCTCGACCTCGTGGTTGAGCGTAATCAGCAGGCGGCGGCGCAGATCATCTGCACTGATCTCCTCCTTGACGCGGTAAGACCGGCCGTAAAAGCCGCGTTCGCGCCAGCCGGAAAGATTGAGCGCCGTCTCGCGCAGCGTTTTGGAGGGGATGGTGCCGGTATGCACGGACACGCCGCCGACGCGTTTGCCCTGCTCGATGACAAGCACTTTCTTGCCGAGTTTTGCAGCCTGAATCGCGCCGCGGCGCCCTGCGGGACCGCTGCCCACCACAACAAGATCGTACTGAAGCATCGTCTGGCCCCGGATTGGAAATGGAATCATTTGCGACACAAAGATGTCGCCCGTCTATCGGTAGCCGGTCAATGTTACAGATTGTTTTACGAGTGCCGATTCAAGCCTGCGTGTGCTTTTCAGATCAGCTTCAGCCCCTTAAAGCTGACATGGCCGTCCTTGCCGATGATGATGTGGTCGTGGACGGTGATGTCGAGCGCCTTGGCCGCCTCGATGATCACCTTCGTCATGTCGATGTCGGCGCGTGATGGTGTCGGGTCGCCGGAGGGGTGGTTGTGGACGAGGACCATCGCCGTTGCCGAAAGCTCGAGCGCGCGTTTCACCACCTCGCGCGGATAGACCGGCGTATGGTCGACCGTGCCGCGGCCCTGGACCTCATCGGCAATCAGCACGTTGCGCTTGTCGAGGAAGAGGATGCGGAATTGTTCGCGGGTCTCGTGCGCCATGGCGGCGTGGCAGTACTCTATGACCGAAGACCACGAGGAGAGAATTTGTTTGCTCCTGAGCTCGCTCTTCAGGGTCCGGTGGGCAACCGTCGAGATCAGCTTCAGGTCGAGGGCCACGGCCTCGCCGACCCCCTTTATCTCCGTGAGCAAAGCCGCCGGCGCGCCGAAGACGCCGGAGAGCGAGCCGAACCGTTCGATCAGCGACTTGGCGATCGGTTTGGTGTCGCGCCGCGGGATCAGGCGGAAAAGCAGCAGTTCGAGGATTTCGTAGTCGGCAAGCGCGGTGTCGCCAAGCTCGCGGAAGCGGTCGCGCAGCCGCTCGCGATGGCCGTGATAATGCTCCTGGCCAGCGAGCGAAGCGGGCAGGGTGGCCTTGGCATTCGGTGCGGCCGGTTTTTGCGGCCGCCCGCCGAAGAACGAGCGTTCGTCGGCGGCAAGGGGCTCTTGCGTCTCGAACGGCAGCTCGTCGTCGGAAGATGTCGCAACCGGCCCCTTCGCCATCGGATCGTCACCCGGCAAATGACGGCAGGCCGGGGCGGTCGAGACCACCAGGCGACAGCGTGAAGATCTCACAGCCGTCGGAGGTGACGCCGACGGTGTGTTCGTACTGTGCCGAAAGCGAGCGGTCGCGGGTGACCGCCGTCCAGCCGTCGGCAAGAACCTTCACATGCGGCCGGCCGAGATTGATCATCGGCTCGATGGTGAAGATCATGCCTTCGCGCAGCTCAGGCCCTTCGTTGGCGCGGCCGTAATGCAGGATATTCGGCGAATCGTGGAACAGCCGGCCGACGCCGTGGCCGCAGAAATCGCGCACCACCGAACAGCGCTCGGCCTCGGCAAAGGTCTGGATCGACTCGCCGATTGCGCCGGTGCGGGCGCCGGGCCTGACGGCGGAAATGCCGCGCATCAGCGCTTCATAGGTAACCTCGAGCAGTCGCTCGGCGGCGCGCTTGACCGTGCCGACAGGATACATCCGGCTCGAATCGCCGTGCCAGCCGTCGAGCACAAAGGTGACGTCGATATTGACGATATCGCCTTCGCGCAGCGGCTTGTCATTCGGAATGCCGTGGCAGACGACATGGTTGATCGAGGTACAGGTCGATTTGGTGTAGCCGCGATAGTTCAGTGTCGCCGGCTGGGCGCCGTGATCCATGCCGAAATCGAAGACGAAGCGGTCGATGTCATCGGTCACCAGCCCTGGCTTGACGATGTCGGCCAGCGCATCGAGACAGCGCGCCGTCAGCTGGCATGCTTTGCGCATGCCCTCGAATGCTTGTGCATCATAAAGCCGGATGGCGCCCGTATTCTTCGAGGGCGCGGAAGAGGCTTCGATATAGTTCACCATTGCAGGGCCTTAGCGGAGAATATTAGAATTGTTCATAATGCAGCTATGCCGGGTTCGTCCATCGCGATCAACCGCCCGGACGAGTTTTCTGACCAAATCCGATCGCTCCGGCATGCAGCCTTTTGCATCCCTTCGCCGTCAAATCATTGGCCGGTGTGGAATATCCACAATCTTCTCGGGGGGATAGGATTGATTGGATGACGCCACCCCGCTACTCACCGATTGGTGACAGCGGGGAAGGGTCGGTCGTGCTTGATGAAGCGGTAAAATTTGAAATTTCGTCCGGGGCCGACGGCGAGCCGGAGCGGCGCGTGCGGGATCGCGGCGCCACCGAGCGCGCCATCCTTGCCGCCGCCAAGGGCCTGCTGGCGGAAGAAGGTTTCCAGAATTTCGGCATCAATGCGGTCGCCCGCCGCGCCGGTTGCGACAAGCAGCTGATCTATCGCTATTACGGCGGTCTCGAAGGCCTGGTCGAGGCGATCGGCGCCGATCTCGGCACATGGGTGAAGGATCGCATTCCTGAGGACACCGGCGGCATGTTCCTGCTCACCTATGGCGACCTGATGGAGCGGCTGTCGCTTCTCCTTCTCGACGCCTTGAGAAACGATCCGCTGATGCGCCGCATCCTCGCCTGGGAAATATCAGAGAACACCGAGCAGGTGAGGCGGCTGTCGGAAGCGCGTTCGAAGGCGCTGGCTCTCTGGCTGGAGCGCATGCGCGGCTCGCTGACGCCGCCGAAGGGCGTCGATGCAACAGCCGTCAACGCCGTCGTCATGGCTGCGATCCAGCATCTCGTGCTTGCCGCCGCAGCCGGCGGGCAGTGCGCCGGCCTGTCGCTGAAGACATCAAAGGACTGGGAAAAGGCGGCAACGGCGCTGAAGCGCATCGTGCGCGGCGTCTACGGCTGATACCTGTCTTATCCACAGGGGGCGGCGGCCGCATTAACCTTAACAAATGGTTTACGTTGCCTGGCCGCGGTTAACCCGACAGTGTGGTGATGAGCAGAGATGGAATGAGTAGAGCCCCGAGTTGACGCCATGGGAACCAAAATCGCCAAAGCCTTGTTTTTCGTAACGGCGATGATGTTTTTCGCAGTCCTGGCGCTGGATATCGCAATTCCGACGCTGGTGCTTTGCACCATGGCATTGTCGACCTGGTTGGTCTCCCTCGATCTGCCCGTTTCGCGCAAGCATGGAGGAGAGGCCGCATGAGGTGGTTTCTGATCATCTGGGCCGGCCCTATCGTCTTTCTGGGCGGATGGTATTGGCTCTCCTATTACGACATGAACTTCGGCATCTTCATGTTGACGCGGCAGGTGCATGACCTGACGTTTCAGCTGTATGGCGAGGCATTGGGCATTCCGCCGGAGAGCATTCCGCCGCTTGTCGCCCGCGCGATCGCTGTCGACAGTCTTGTCGTCTTCGCCATCCTCGGCTTCCGCAAACGCCAATCGATCATTGCCTGGTGGAAGGCGCGTCAGCTGAATTCGTCTTCCGACCTTGCCAGCAAGGAAAGCCTGTCGAGCGCGCCCTGAAGGATGAAACTTGCCGCGGCCGAATCGATCCGTTCGGCCCGCTTTGCGCGCGAGACGTCCATTTCAAGCAACGTCCGTTCGGCCGCCACGGTCGACAACCGTTCGTCCCAATAGACGAAGGGCAGGGCTGTCTTCTGCTCCATGTTGCGCACGAAGGCGCGCGTCGCCTGCACCCGCGGACCCGCCGATCCGTCCATGTTCATCGGCAGCCCGATGACGAAGCCTGCAACCTTTTCCGATTGTGCGAAATCCAGCAGCGCCTGCGCATCGATGGTGAACTTGACGCGCCGGATCACCGTACGGGGCGTGGCGAAACGCCGCCCGAGATCGGACATCGAAAGCCCGATCGTTTTGGTGCCGAGATCGAGGCCGGCAATCGCCTGCCGCGGGGCAAGCGTCTCGGCCAGTTCCTCGATTGTCAGCACCGTCATCGCCATTCCATCCCGTCAAAAGAAATTGAAGTCGCCGCTGCTTTTCTTTGCGGCCGCATAAGATATGTCCATAGAGCATGATGCCGAAAAGTGTGAACGGTTTTCTCATGACATCATGCTCCAATTCCTTGATTGAGATGCGGATTCAGAAAGTCATCCGGATCTCCCAAACCGGCTTTTGCATCACCTAATAACGGAGACATTTCATGAAGATCACCTGGCTCGGCCATTCCGCCTTCCGCATCGAGACTGGAAAGGCGAAAATCCTGCTCGACCCGTTCCTCAGCTATAACGCCTCGTTTTCCGGCCAGGATATCAAGGATGTTTCGGCAGGCGTTACCCACATCCTGCTGACGCATGGCCATGGCGACCATGTCGGCGATACCGTGGCGCTTGCCAAGGAAACCGGCGCCGTCGTTCTCGCCAATGCCGATCTCGCCGCCTGGCTCAGCTCCAAGGGCGTCGACAAGATCGAGATGGGCAATACCGGCGGCACGATCGCGCTCGGCGGCTTCTCGGCGACCTTCACCAATGCGCTGCACTCGTCTGCCCAGATCACCGAGGATGCTGTCTCGCATGCGCTCGGCAACGCCAACGGCCTGATGCTGCATTTCGACGACGAAGCCTCGATCCTCGCCATGGGCGACACCGACATCTTCTCCGACATGGCGCTGATCAACGAATTACACCAGCCTGATATCGGCTTCGTGCCGATCGGCGACCGCTTCACCATGGGCGGCGCGGTGGCTGCCCTGGCCTGCCGGCGCTATTTCAACTTCAAGACCGCGATTCCCTGCCATTACGGCACCTTCCCGATCATCGAGCAGACGGCCGATAAATTCGTTGCTGGCATGGAAGGATCGGAGACGGATGTGAAGGCGCTGAAGCCTGCCGAGAGCCTTAAGATCTGACGAAATCCCGTTGCACCGGGCGGACATGGCCTTTATAGCGGGTAGGAAAAATCCTATCCGGAGAATGCCATGTCCGTCGACCTTGCCACCGTGAAGCGCGTCGCCCACCTTGCCCGTATTGCCGTCTCCGAAGACGAGGCAAATCGCATGGTCGGCGAGCTGAACGGCATCCTGGGATTCGTCGAGCAGCTCTCCGAAGTCAATGTCGACGGCGTCGAGGCGATGACATCCGTCACCCCGATGGCGATGAAGAAGCGGACCGATGCGGTGACCGACGGCAGCAAGGCCGACGATATCGTCGCCAATGCGCCCGTCACCGACCACAATTTTTTCCTGGTGCCGAAAGTCGTCGAATAGGGCCCAACGCCTCTTTCCGACCCTGTTGCCATTTCCAGATCTGAAGCGAAAATACCATGAGCGAACTCACCAGCCTGACCATTGCCGAAGCCCGCCAGAAGCTGCGCGGCAAGGAAATCACTGCACTCGAATTGACCGAGGCCTATATCTCGGCGATCGATGCGGCCAATGCTCATCTGAATGCCTATATAAAGGTGACGCCCGATCTCGCCCGGCTCATGGCGAAAAACTCCGATGAGCGTATCGCTGGCGGCAAGGCCGGTGATCTCGAAGGCATCCCGCTCGGCATCAAGGATCTTTTTGCCACCGTCGGTGTGCACACCCAGGCCTGCAGCCACATTCTCGATGGTTTCGAGCCGCGTTATGAATCGACTGTGACGCAGAACCTCTGGGATGACGGCGCCGTCATGCTCGGCAAGCTCAACATGGACGAATTCGCCATGGGCTCGTCCAACGAGACCTCGCACTACGGTGCGGTGATCAATCCCTGGCGTGCAGCAGGTTCCAACCAGCAGCTCGTTCCCGGCGGCTCCTCCGGCGGCTCGGCCGCAGCCGTTGCCGCGCATCTTTGCGCCGGCGCCACCGCAACCGATACCGGCGGCTCGATCCGCCAGCCGGCCGCCTTCACCGGCACCGTCGGCATCAAGCCGACCTATGGCCGCTGCTCGCGCTGGGGCACCGTCGCCTTCGCCTCCTCGCTCGACCAGGCAGGCCCGATCGCTCGCGATGTGCGCGATGCCGCAATCCTTCTGAAGTCGATGGCAAGCGTCGACGCCAAGGACACGACCTCGGTCGATCTGCCCGTGCCGGATTACGAGGCAGCCCTCGGCCAGTCGCTGAAGGGCATGAAAATCGGCATTCCAAGCGAATACCGTGTCGACGGCATGCCTGAGGAGATCGAGACCCTCTGGCGCCAGGGCATCGCCTGGCTGAAGGATGCCGGCGCCGAAATCGTCGACATCTCGCTGCCGCACACCAAATACGCCCTTCCGGCCTATTACATCGTCGCTCCAGCCGAGGCATCCTCGAACCTGGCGCGTTACGACGGCGTGCGCTACGGCCTGCGCGTCGACGGCAAGGATATCGTCGACATGTACGAGAAGACGCGCGCCGCCGGCTTCGGCAAGGAAGTCAAACGCCGCATCATGATCGGCACCTATGTGTTGTCGGCCGGTTATTACGATGCCTATTACATCCGCGCCCAGAAGGTCCGGACGCTGATCAAGCGCGATTTCGAACTCGCCTTCAACGCCGGCGTCGACGCCATCCTGACACCGGCAACCCCGTCGTCGGCCTTCGGCGTCGCCGATGAGAACCTCGCTTCCGATCCGGTGAAGATGTATCTGAACGATATCTTCACGGTGACGGTCAACATGGCGGGCCTGCCGGGCATTGCCGTTCCCGCCGGCCTCGACCAGAAGGGCCTGCCGCTCGGCCTGCAACTGATCGGCAAGCCCTTCGACGAGGAAACCCTCTTTAAAATAGCCCACGTCATTGAGCAGGCAGCCGGCCGGTTTACGCCGGCCAAGTGGTGGTAAGCGGGCGCGTCATTCGCCCTATAGCAGCGAGGCATGGATCACGATCGCCCACATCTGGCTCCCGACACGGCGCTTGGCAAGGTACCGATATCGTGAGCACCTTTTCGAGTCAGGCTCTAAACCGATAGTTTCCTTCGCGTTTCATATTTGGCCCATAGTTGGATGAGCACCTGATGCAGGATGATGAGCCCAATCCTAGTCTTGCTCGCGGACTTTACAGGGTGAGCGTACTCTTCGGCTGTATCGCTCTTATCACATATTTCCCCTGGGAAATGTTCAGCGCGACCGCTGCCGTTAATCGGCTTTCAGCTGCAGCAGAGAATTTCCAATATACCGAGAGGTGTGATTCCAACGGCAATCTGATCGATACAGGCAAACCTAACTGCGTTGATCTGGGTGATTATCTGCTCATAAATGGCCCTGTTCTCAAGGCTCTTCGAAAAGCTTGTTCAGAAGGTGAAACACCCACCATACTGATCCTTGAGAAAGGTAAGGCGTCGAGGATCGATATCGCACGCGTAGAAAAATCCTTGGCTTATCGAGTGAGGAACAGAGTAAACGGCCCCTGCTAACCGTCTACCCGGCCCTCGGACCGAACTAGACCGAATACCACGCGTTCGCTTCTCAACACGGCAAAGGTCATGGCTGAAAACCGGGTCATGCTGCGTCTGAAGGAGCTTGAGGCACTCGAAACGATCGCCAGAAAGATTGGTCACCTGACCATCACAACGAAACAGTCGGATTGGTGACGACATCATCAATCTCCACGATTGAAAGACGGGCGCCACTCGGTTTTCGAGGCGGCGCTCGCCACAAGGTGAGCACGTTGCGAGGGAAGGCCTCATGCCCGAACAGGATCTTGCGCGATTGATCGAGGCAATCGACAGTCTTGCTGCTGCCGGTTTCACCATGGGCGCTGATTGGCAGGCGGTACACGAAATCTGCCAGCGCCACGAAGGTCAACAGCCGTTCGACTGGGGCCATGCGCTTTGCCATCGCATCGAAGGCGACGATTGGAACGCCGATTACTGGTACCGCCGTGCCGGCAAGACGCGCGGCACGGGCACGATGGCCGAGGAATGGTCGGCGATGCGGACGGAACTTTCTGCAAAGGCTTGAAGAGACACCCTGACCGCGCCGATTCGAGCGCGGTCAGGGTGGTTGGCTGTTACCTGTTGTTCAATTGCGCCCTGACCAAGCTCAGTCCTCTTTCGGTGATCCGGTAGGGCTGGCCGCTGGAGGACTTGATTGCTCTCAGCCGCTTCAGCCTGCGGAAGAGATCGAGATCGACGCCGGGATAGAGCCAGCCGTCGCGGGTGAAGCAGCTGACTGCCTCGATCTTTCTGTTGTCGTCGCGGGAGATTTCGATGCGGCCGCCTTGGGCCATGAGATGCAGGATGCGTTGCACCGTGCGGGAAATGTCCATGTGTTGAGATCCGGTATCGCGCCCTGCGGGGCGCACAAAAACGATCTGGCGCTCTTTCGAACGTCAGGGCTTCGTTTTTTTTCGGGCCCATGCGCGCAAGCGGACTTGCGGGCAGGGGCCTTTACCGGGTCTGTGACAAGCTCAACATAAAGAGCTCTTTATTTCGCGCGCAAAAGGCGGTCAAGACCGTGCTTGCCGATCAAACCGATCGAAAACCACAGTTTCGATCCATCAGCCCTCTGGGGGTACTGGTAAATTCGGCGACTCAATGGTCTAGTTGCGGGATAACGCGGAGGTGTCGTTGATCCACATTCGCAATGCCCGCGACGGCGAAGCGGTGCTATTGAGCGAGATCGGCCTGAGGGCCTGGCAAAAGGCGATGGCGGCGATCGGCGAATCGCACGCGATGATCGACGCAGCCCGCGGCGCCTTTCGCAACTTCGTGGAAAACGACTGGCTGACCATCACCGTCGTCGAGCAGAACGGCCAGGTCGCAGGCTGGGCGGCGCGCGAGAGATTGGACGAAACCATCTCGGATTTCTGGATCGACCCCGCCTTCGCCCGCCAGGGACTGGGCTCCGCCCTCCTTGAGCGGATCGAAAAGGAGATCGCCGATCGAGGTTTCGAGAAGGCGGCGATGCAGACCCATTCCGGCAACAACGAGGCGATCGGCTTCTTCCGGAAACACGGCTACAGCATCCACTGGCTCTCGGTCGCCTATAATCCGAAACTCGACCGCGACGTGCCCTCGGTCGGGCTGACGAAAACGCTGGTTTCGGACGGTAACGGTGGATACGGGCAGGAATTCTGACAAATGCCGCCGGATGCGGTTAAGCCTATGGCGGATAATCGACGTGACGCAAAAATTATTGCCTTCGGGGTCATTCAATACGCAGTAAGCATCCGTCTCGCGCACCAATGTCGCGCCGAGGGATAAGAGCCGTTTCACTTCTTTCTTCCGATCGTCAGCGGCGATATCGAGATGAACACGGTTGCGGGCTGGACGTTCTCCTTGGCGAAGGTGGAAGCACAGGCGTGTTCCGGGACCATCGACCATCACGGTCGGGTCCGTGTCGGGCGTCAGTCCTATCGCGGCGAGGCGGGCCAGTTCCGTATCGTCATACGGCATCACTTCATAACCATCGAGCGCGGCCGCCCAGAAACGAGCAACCCGTGAGGGGACGTCGCAATCAACCACGATTTCCTTCAGTCTTCCCATGGGAGCTTTCTGTCCAAGGTATTTTTTACTGAAGATAGAGATCACGATGGTATCGACAATCGGGGCGGTGAAAACTCTTGTCCATCGGCTCATATCCATGAAATGCATGGCCGCTCCTGGTGCAATGCCGCCTTTCTCCCAGGCGGAAGCGGCCGGCGGCAACTGCCATGGAATTCCGCGAAAGCCTTGCACCGGCACGCCATTTCCTTTACCTCACCAATGGAAAAGAACAGCCTGCAAAGAGTATCAGATGACCCTTGTCGACGTCCGCACGCCCGATCCGAAACGCTTCATCCCCGGCGCCACCGGCGACTGGGAAGTCATCGTCGGCATGGAAGTTCATGCTCAGGTGCTGTCCAATTCGAAGCTCTTCTCCGGCGCTTCGACGGAATTCGGCAAGCCGCAGAATTCGAACGTCTCGCTGGTCGATGCCGCCATGCCCGGCATGCTGCCTGTCATCAACGAGGCCTGCGTCAGGCAGGCCGTGCGCACTGGTCTCGGCCTCAAGGCCCAGATCAACAAGCGCTCGCTCTTCGACCGCAAGAACTATTTCTATCCCGACCTGCCGCAGGGCTATCAGATCTCGCAGTTCAAGGATCCGATCGTCGGCGAGGGCAAGATCGTCATTTCGCTCGGGCCGGACCGTCAGGGCCAGTTCGAGGATATCGAGATCGGCATCGAGCGCCTGCACCTGGAGCAGGATGCCGGCAAGTCGATGCATGACCAGCACGCGACCATGTCCTATGTCGACCTGAACCGCTCCGGCGTCGCGCTGATGGAGATCGTCTCCAAGCCCGATATGCGCTCGTCCGACGAAGCCAAGGCCTATATGACCAAGCTGCGCTCGATCGTTCGCTATCTCGGCACCTGCGATGGCAACATGGACGAAGGCTCGATGCGCGCCGACGTCAACGTCTCCGTGCGCCGCCCGGGCGAAGATTTCGGCACGCGCTGCGAGATCAAGAACGTCAACTCCATCCGTTTCATCGGCCAGGCGATTGAGTATGAAGCCCGCCGTCAGATCGGTATTCTGGAGGATGGCGGCAAGATCGAGCAGGAGACGCGGCTCTTCGACCCGAACAAGGGCGAGACGCGCTCGATGCGCTCTAAGGAGGATGCGCACGACTATCGTTACTTCCCCGATCCCGACCTGCTGCCGCTCGAATTTGACGACTCCTTCGTCACGGCGCTCGCAGCCGATCTGCCGGAACTGCCTGACGACAAGAAGGAGCGCTTCGTGCGCGAACTCGGTCTGTCGATCTACGACGCCTCGGTGCTCGTTTCCGAAAAGGCGATCGCCGATTATTTCGAGGCGGTAGCCGCAGGCCGCGACGGCAAGATGGCGGCAAACTGGGTGATCAACGACCTGCTCGGCGCGCTGAACCGCACCGGCAAGGATATCGAGCAGACGCCGGTTTCGCCGGTCCAGCTCGGCGCCATCATCGATCTCATCAAGGCTGGAACCATTTCCGGCAAGATCGCCAAGGACCTCTTCGAAATCGTGCTGACTGAGGGCGGCGATCCCGCCGAGATCGTCGAAGCGCGCGGCATGAAGCAGGTGACCGATACCGGCGCGATCGAAAAGGCCGTGGACGAGATCATTGCCGCCAATCCCGATCAGGTGGAAAAGGTCAAGGCGAAGCCGACCCTGGCCGCATGGTTCGTCGGCCAGGTGATGAAGGCGACTGGTGGCAAGGCCAATCCGCAGGCCGTCCAGGCGCTCGTCAAGGCGAAGCTCGGCATCGAGGAATAAGCGGTGTATTTCGTCCGCACGGCCGGCGAGCGGGATCTGGAGAAGGTCCGCACCCTGCTGGTGGAGAGCTTTCACGCCACCTATGACGGCCTGCATGGCAGGGCCAGGGTGGATGAGCTCATCACCCAGCTCTTTTCTCTCGCCGCGCTGAAGACGCGCCTGGTGCGAAAGGACGCTGAATTCCTCGTTGCCGACAATGGCCACGCGATCGGCGGCATGGGTTATGCGGCGATGTCGCAGGAGCTGACGAAAACGGTCACGCTGCATCTTCTCTATGTCAGGCCGGCGTTGCAGCGCCAGGGCATCGGCCGCGATCTTTTCGCCGAGCTCGAAACCTGCTTCCCGGATGCGGAAATCATGCGTCTCGAAGTCGAGCCGCAGAATGCGGCGGCAATCGCCTTTTACAGCGCGCACGGCTTCACCGAGGTTGGGCGCAACGAGAATGGCGTGCCCGGGCAATCCGGCATTCCCACGCTGATTTTCGAAAAACCGCTCGAAGGGAATTGAGGCCATGGCGTCCGCGTTGTCCGACATTGTCGTTCGCCAAGCGCGGCCGCAGGATCTGCCGGCTCTGGTGGCTCTATTCGCAGCCGATGCGCTTGGTGGTCATGGCGATACGATCGATCCCGAGGCCTTTCCAGACTATGTCAGGGCCTTCGCAGCCATCGAGGCTTCGCCCGACCAGGCGCTTTATGTCGCGGAGTGCGGCGGTGAGGTCGTCGGCACCTTCCAGATGATGGTGACGACCTCGCTGACCGGCCGCGGTTCCTCGGCGATGATCATCGAGGCGGTGCAGGCCCGGGCCGATATGCGCGGGCAGGGGATCGGCGCACGGATGATCGAATTCGCCATTGCCGAGGCAAAAGGCCGCGGCGTGCGATTGGTGCAGTTGACCTCGAATGCGATCCGTAAGGATGCCCATCGTTTCTATGAAAGACTGGGCTTCAAGCCCTCGCATCTCAGCTTCAAGATGGCTTTGAAATGACCGGTGCTTATCGTGGAATCGCTGGACAATTCGGCTTGGCGACGGCATAAGCGAGAAAACGAATTCTGGTTTGGCTCGCATCTGGCGGGCACAAGGAAAAGACATGTGGAATCTTCTGGTTCAGACCTTTACCTGGTGGAACGGTCAGACGATGGGCACGCGTTTTGCGACCTGGCGTTTCGGCAAGCGCGTCGGCGAGGATGAATTCGGCAACGTCTATTACGAAGGCGGCATGTCTTCCTACGGTCTGCCGAAGCGCTGGGTAATCTACAAGGGTTATGCCGATGCCTCTGCCATTCCACCGGGCTGGCATGGCTGGATGCATCACCGCACCGACGTTCCCCCGTCCAAGGAAAACTACGTCGCCAAGGAATGGCAGAAAGCGCATCGCCCCAATTTCACCGGTTCTCCGCAGGCTTACCGTCCGCCGGGCTCCATTGCCGCTCCGGGCGAGCGTCCGCAGGTCACCGGCGATTACGACGCCTGGACGCCGGGTAACTGAGACGGCTCGACCGGGGCAATCCCAAACCCGGCTTTTGGCCACAATTGACCTTTACCCGCAGGTTGGCCGCGCTTGACCGCGGCTGCGAACGAAGAATATCTGGAGACGGGTACACATGAAGCTCTTCACGCGGAACAGGGTGCTGCGTGCCGCCGGGTCGCTGCTGGCGCTCTCGGCCCTGCTTCCGCCAGTTGCGGCAAATGCCGCACGCATCGAAAATCCGGTAGCCGTCTTCTCCGGCCTCGACAAGATCACCGGCCGTATCACCACCTTCGACGTCTATGTCAACGAGACGGTCCAGTTCGGCGCGCTGCAGGTGACGCCGAAGGCCTGTTATTCGCGCGACCAGGCCGAAGCGCAGAAGATCGACGGTTTCGTCGAGGTCGACGAGATCACCCTCGACCGCAAGATCCGCCGCATCTTCACCGGCTGGATGTTTGCCGCCAGCCCCGGCCTCAACGCCGTGGAACACCCGATCTACGACGTCTGGCTGAAGGACTGCAAGGCAAACTCGGACGTCCCGGCTCCTGACGGCACCAAGGCGACAGCCCGCTAACGCGTCTCAACGTGCCAGACCTTCCCTTCGTCGAACTGCACGTGCTTCGTAACGATCGCAATGGCGTCTTCGATTTCCTTACCATCGTGCGGAGCGGAGGCCCAGCGGCAAGCGTGATCTTTCTGAGCCCGATGTCGTCCGCCTGCATGACAAGGTACGGCTCGGATGCGTGCGAGAATGTTTCAGATGAAGCCCCGAACCAGGAGGCATCAAATGGATCTTCAGAGTCTCGTCGCTGCTCACATGCCGAACCGCCACCGCCCCTCACAGATGGACGCCGCAGCCGAGGATCGATACTACCGAAATCAGATCATCCTGCCGCCGCCTTTGGGGCTTCGGTTACTCGGCCTGATCGCAACAACTGCCGGCGTGACGCTGTTTCTGACTGGCGTCATCAAGGCATGAGGCGCCGTCATGGTCAGGCAGACCGATCATGCTGCTGCGATCCCTTGTCACTGGGGACCGGGAGATGGACGACAGCGAGGCTGACCGGGCGTCGATCATGGCGGTGATCCGCGCTGAAACCGAGGCCTGGCTGCAGCGGGACTTCGAGGCGCTGGCGAGCCATTGGGTGCAGTCGCCTCAGACCCGGCGGATGGAAGCCTTCGCCTCGCTGGGCGTCCGGGTGGACGAAGGCTGGGACCCGATCGCGGCGCGGATCAAGAAGATCGTGGAGCGATTCCCGGAGAAACACGCCTTCGAGGGGCGCGTCCGCTGGGAAAAGGTCAACATCGTCGTTGACGCTAACATGGCTTGGGTGACCTTCGATCAGATCGGCAGCGACACCGGCGAAGATCGCAAGCGCCAACTGCGGATACTTCACCGGATCGACGGCGCCTGGAAGATCGGCTGCATGGTAATGATGGAGAGCAGCGTCGAGGAGGCGAGATGCTCGCTGATCGAGGTCGACGCGGATGCAAAAATCCTCTGGATGAACCGGCTGGCGCGGGAACGGATTCGCGGCCATCCGGGGCTCGTCGCCGCTGCCGGCCGCTTGCGCGCCCGGCGGCGTGATCGCGATGTCGCGCTACGCGAGGCGGTGCGCCTGGCATTCCATGAGTTGCAGAGCCATAGGCCTTTGAACATCGCGCCGAAGCAGGCCTGGTCGGTGGCGCTCGGCGAGGACGCGGCGGGGATTCCGCTCTACTGCTGGGTCCTGCTTGAGGACGGCAAGGCGCTGGTTTCCTTCGACGACGCCGAGACGGTGGTGCGTCGGATTGCGAGCGCACGGGAGGTCTTCGGCCTCTCGCCAGCGCAGACCCGGCTTGCTCGCCTGATCGTCGATGGCCACGACCTCGCCGCCGCCTCCGATCAGCTTGGGGTCAGTGTCAACACGTTACGCACCCAGTTGCAGCGCATCTTCGACAAAACAGGCGTCCGCAGCCAGGCGGCATTGGTCCGGGCGCTGTTGAGCGCCGGGGCTCCGAGCAAATAAACTCGACCGCCGGGCGTCGCGGCATCCGGCTAATCGCCGGTGCCTGATCTTTCGGAGCTTAAAACTTCAGGTGTGGCGATTCCATCGCGGCTTCAAGCAGCACGCCATAATCGGCCTTCGGAACGTCGATCGCTCCGAACGTCTTCAGGTGCTCGGTGGTGAACTGTGTATCGAGCAGGGTGAAACCTTTTTCCCGCAGCCGCTCGACCAGATGCACGAGGCAGATCTTCGAGGCATCCGTCCGGCGCGAAAACATGCTTTCGCCGAAGAAGGCCGAGCCGAGCGAGACGCCGTAGAGACCGCCGACCAGTTCATCGCCGTCCCAGGCTTCGACGGTATGGGCATGGCCCATGTCGAACAGCGTCGCGTAAAGTGATCTGATCGTCCTGTTGATCCAGGTGCTCGGGCGCCCGGATGTCTCCTCCGCGCAGGCCGCGATCACCTGATCGAAAGCGTGATCGAAACGGATCTCGAAGGGTTTTCTACGCACCGTCTTGGCAAGGCTCTTCGACACGTGGAAATGGTCGAACGGAAGCACACCGCGCAATTCCGGCTCGACCCAGAATATCTCCGGGTCGTCGGCGGATTCGGCCATCGGGAAGAGGCCGATGGAATAGGCGCGCAGGAGGATTTCAGGGGTGATGCCTGGTGACTTCCTGCGCGATCCTGCCATTCCTGCCCTATGCCGCCGGTGTGTTGGCGAGGTAGTGTTCCAGCCAGTGGATGTCGTAGTCGCCGTTGGCGATATCCTGGTTGGAGACGAGATCCTGGAACAGCGGCAGCGTCGTATTGATGCCGTCGACGACGAATTCGTCGAGCGCCCGGCGCAGCCGCATCATGCATTCGACGCGGGTGCGGCCGTGCACGATCAGCTTACCGATGAGGCTGTCGTAGTAAGGCGGGATCTTGTAGCCCTGATAGGCACCGGAATCGATGCGTACGCCGAGACCACCCGGCGCGTGAAAATGCGTGATCGTGCCGGGGGAGGGCACGAAGGTGCGCGGGTGCTCGGCATTGATGCGGCATTCGATGGCATGACCGGAGAAATGCACTTCATCCTGCGTCACCGAAAGACCGCCGCCGGAGGCGACGCGGATCTGCTCGTGTACGAGGTCGATGCCAGTGATCGCTTCGGTGATCGGATGCTCCACCTGCAGGCGGGTGTTCATTTCGATGAAATAGAACTCGCCATTTTCGTAGAGGAATTCAATGGTGCCGGCGCCGCGATACTTCAGCTTCTTCATGGCGTCGGCGCAGACCTGGCCGATCTTCATGCGCTGCTCGACGTTGAGTGCCGGCGAATTTGCCTCTTCCCAGACCTTCTGGTGACGGCGCTGCAGCGAGCAGTCACGTTCGCCGAGATGGATGGCGTTGCCTTCGCCGTCGCCGAACACCTGGATTTCGATGTGGCGCGGCTTGCCGAGATATTTTTCCATATAGACGGCATCGTTGCCGAAGGCGGCCGCCGCTTCGGTGCGCGCCGTCGACCAGGCCTCGATCACGTCGGCCTCGCTCTTGGCGACCTTCATGCCGCGTCCGCCACCGCCGGCGGTTGCCTTGATCAGCACGGGATAGCCGATTTCAGCAGCCGTCTTCAGTGCATCCTCTTCCGTCTTCACTTCGCCGTCCGAGCCCGGAACGACGGGAATGCCGAGTTCCAGCGCCGTCGTCTTGGCGGTGATCTTGTCGCCCATGATGCGGATATGGTCCGCCGTCGGCCCGATGAAGGTGATGCCATGGGCTTCGAGAATATCGGCGAACTTGGCATTCTCCGACAGAAAGCCGTAGCCCGGATGCACGGCGTCGGCGCCGGTGATCTCGCAGGCGGCGACGATCTGGTGGATATTGAGATAGCTCTCGCGCGAGGAGGGCGGGCCGATGCAGACACTTTCGTCGGCAAGGCGCACATGCATCGCATCGGCGTCGGCGGTGGAATGAACCACGACGCAGGCGATGCCGAGCTCCTTGCAGGCCCGAAGCACGCGAAGGGCAATTTCCCCGCGATTGGCGATGAGGATTTTCGAAATCATGGGCATGGGCCTATTCGATGACGACGAGGGCTTGGCCGTATTCGACGGGATGTCCGTCATCGACGAGGATCTCGGTCACCTTACCCGACTTCGGCGAAGGGATCTGGTTCATCGTCTTCATCGCTTCGATGATGATCAGCGTCTGGCCTTCCTTGACGGTCGCGCCGACTTCGATGAAAGCACGCGCACCGGGAGCCGGCGCCATGTAGACGGTGCCGACCATCGGTGCACTGACGACATTGGCCGGGTTGCGGGTGGGAGCGGCGGCCGGGGCGTTTGCTGCTGCCGGGGCAGCGGCTGCGGCATAAGCCGGCGCTGCGATCGGCGTCTGGACATATTGCGGCGTGCCGGCGCGCGAAACGCGAATGCGCAGGTCGTCCTGCTCGACCTCGATCTCCGTCAGATCCGTCTCGTTGAGGATATTGGCGAGATCGCGGATCAGTGCCTGATCGATACCCGATTTCTTTTCAGCCATGGTGTTGCCCTGTCTTATTCTTATGCCGTGATGTTCTTCAGCGCATGAAGCGCCAGGATGTAGCTGTAAGGCCCGAAGCCGCAAATCACGCCCTTGCATGCCGGCGCGATCATCGACTTATGGCGGAATTCTTCCCGCGCATGAACGTTGGATATGTGGAGCTCAATGACGGGAATGGAAATAGCGCGGATCGCATCATGCAGCGCGACCGATGTATGCGTATAGGCGCCTGCGTTGATGGCAACGCCGACGGCCTTTTCGTCGGCCTTATGGAACCAGTCCACAAGCGCACCTTCGTGATTGCTCTGACGGAAATCGATGTCGAAGCCGAGGTCGCGGCCGGCGGCATTGCAGTCTGCCTCGATGTCCTTCAGCGTCTTGCCACCATAAATGCCGGGCTCCCGTTTGCCCAGCATGTTCAGGTTGGGGCCGTTCAGGACGAAAATCGTTTGCGTCATCGAATGTTCCGTAAAATGTACGACGGCAACCTATAGACTCCGTGAAGGCCGAATGAAAGCCCTTACGGATTGGCCATCGGAATCACGCCACATTTGTCCACATGGTTGAAACGCTTCGAGTCTGGCGTTTTGATGAGCGGCCGGCTGGCGGCCGACTTGCTCAGCAGGCGGTCTTGCCGCAGCTGCGCATATTCTTGACCTTGGCTTCGAGATCGTCGAGCCCGACGGCGCCCGGCACCAGTTCGTTGCCGATCACATAGGACGGCGTGCCGCTGATGCCGAGACTGGAGGCGAGCTGGTAGGTCGCCTGCACGACCCCATCATTCGGGCTCTTTGCCATCTCGGCGCGGATCTTGTCCTCGCTGACGCCGAGCGAGCCGGCAACCGCGATCGCCGTTTCGTCGGAGGCGCGGCCTTCGGTGCTGAGAAGGGCGACGTGGAAATCGGCATATTTCTCCGGCGCCAGCTTGCGGAAGGCGTCTGCCACCTTGTGGGCTGCAACCGAATCCGGCCCGAGGATCGGAAACTCCTTGAGCACGAAACGAACGTTCTTGTCCTTCTTCAGCATTGCCTGCATGTCGGGAAGCGCATGACGGCAGTAGCTGCAATTATAATCGAAGAATTCGACGACGGTGACATCACCCTTGGGATTGCCGAGCGTGACGTCGTTCTTCGAATCGAAGATCGCGGCCGTGTTCTCGTCGATCGCCATATTGGCCTTCACCAGCCGCTGGGCTTCCTGCTTCTTCTGCAGCGCATCCTGCACGTCGAGCATGATCTCGGGATTCTCGATCAGGTATTGCTTGATGAATTCGCCGAACTCCTTCTTCTGCTGGTCGTCGAGCGCTGCCGCCGGAAAGGGAAGGGCGATCGATGCGGCAAGCGCCAGTGCGGTGAAGGTTTTCGGAAGAAAGGCCATGATATCCTCGTCAACGGCGGTGTGGTCGTCTCTCTGTCGAATAGATCGTCGCCGGGTTATGGACTTGAGTGCGTCGCGTCAAGGTACGGTGCGTTCGGTTCTCTTCAAACAGGAATTTTCATCCCAGCGTGACCCTCGCGGGATTGTGATGAGCCGATTAATGCGGCAATTGTCGGGCCATCATTGCAGAAGCCGAGCGAGAAGCGATCTTGTTTTCCATATCGAAACGCAGCGAAGTCGAGCCTTTTCATGCCATGGACGTGCTGGCGGAGGCGACGAAACGGCGGGCAGCCGGTCATCCCGTGATTTCGATGGCGGTCGGTCAACCCTCGCATCCAGCCCCCCAGGCTGCCCTTGAAGCAGCGCGCGCAGCCCTTGCCGAAGGCCGGATCGGTTATACCGATGCGCTGGGAACGGCACGGCTGAAATCGGCACTTGCCCGGCACTACAAGGATCGCCATGGCCTGGAGATCGATCCCATACGGATCGCCATTACCACCGGTTCCTCGGCCGGCTTCAATCTCGCCTTCTTGTCGCTCTTCGATGCCGGCGATGCTGTGGCGATCGCAAGGCCTGGCTATCCCGCCTATCGCAATATCCTCGGTGCACTTGGCCTGAAGGTTGTCGAAGTGCCGGTAACCGCCGAGACCCACTTCACCCTGACGCCTGAAAGTCTCGAGTCGGCGCAGAAGGAAAGCGGCATAACGCTGAAAGGCGTGCTGCTCGCAAGCCCCGCCAACCCGACCGGCACGGTGACTGGCCGCGATGGGCTGAAGGCGCTTGCGGATTACTGCGCGGCCCATTCCGTCGCCTTCATCTCCGATGAGATCTATCACGGGCTGACCTTCGCCGGCGAGGAGGCAAGCGCGCTGGAGCTGACCGACGAGGCGATCGTCATCAATTCCTTCTCCAAATATTATTGCATGACCGGCTGGCGAATCGGCTGGATGGTGCTGCCGGAACGCCTGGTGCGGCCGATCGAGCGTGTGGCGCAAAGCCTCTATATTTCCCCGCCCGAGCTTTCCCAGATCGCCGCCGTGGCCGCGCTCGGTGCCGGCGACGAACTTGATCGTTATAAGGCGAGTTATGCCGCCAATCGTGACTTGCTGATGCGCCGCCTGCCGGAGATCGGCCTTTCGATCGCGTCACCGATGGACGGCGCCTTCTACGCGTATCTCGACGTCACCCGCTTCACCAATGACAGCATGGGCTTTGCCAAACGCATGCTTGCGGAAATCGACGTCGCCGCAACACCCGGCCTCGACTTCGATCCGCTGGAAGGAGATCGAACCCTGCGTCTGTCTTATGCGGGCTCGGAAGCTGAGATCGCCGAGGCGGTGGAGCGAGTCGCTGGCTGGTTGAAGTAGCGCCAGCGGCGACGCGCACTCCTAGGGGTCAACTGCGCGATGAAAACAGCGAGGCGAGCGTCGAAGCTGGTTTGTTGTTCAGCCGCGGCACCACCACAAGCTGCCTGATGTCGCCGCGCTTGTAGGCGGCGAGGAAGCGCTTGTAATCCTTGAAGGAGACGCAGCCGTTGGAATCGCCGTTTCTGCCGAGCATGTAGGTGTGGGCAAGCAAGCCGACACGGTCATAGATGGCGTCCGAGCCCTCGAGCGGGGTCAGACGCAGCGCCTCGACACCATGGAAAAGGCTCTCGCGCATGGTGAGGGCATAGGTGTGCGGCGGCGTCGGCCCGTGCATCTTTTTGTCCACGTAACGCGGGTTGTCGCGCATCTTGCCGAGACCGGAATGGGCTTCCAGCCTCTCGCCGTTCGGCAGATAGACGGTGCTGTTCTCGATGTCGTAGATCGCCACACCGGCGCGCAGCTTCGGCGAGAAGACCGGCTTGTCGTAGCGCGGCACTGCATCGTCCTTATCGTCCTCGATCGGCGAGTTCGGCTGGGCGTAGGCAAGTGCAGGTCCGCCGGCGCGCTGCGAACCCTTGGCGACCGGCGCCGGCTTGCCGATAAGGCCGTCGGGACGTGCCATCGGCAGCGGCACCGAGTCTTCGTCCGGTGTCAGCACCAGATCGAAAGGCGGTGCGCCGTCCGCTGTGGCAACGACCACCGGTGCGGGTTCCGGGGCGGGAATTGCGGCGGTGCGGACCGGAGATGCGGCTGGTTCGACCGGAGCCGGTGCGATCTGCCGGGATCCGGCGTCGGCAAGTGCCAGCAGCGCCGGGAGTTCGGCAGCGGCGACGGCCTCCTTCGAGGGAACGATGATCCGGTCGCCGTCATCTTCTTCGGTCGCTGCCGAGGCGAGCTCGACCGGCGCCGGCGTGATCACATCATCCTTGTGGAATTTGGCGCTGTCGGAAATTGCCGCCACGACGGGCTGCTCGGCAGCCATGACAAGCTGATTGTGTTTTGTAAGTGCCGCCAGTGCCGTTGCGGCGGCAGTCTTTTCGGCGTGGGATTGAATAAGGCTCGCCGTCAGCGGGATCTGCGGCTTCGCATCGAAGGCGGCCAGCCGGTCGGCCTTGCCGACATGGATCAGCCGTTCGTGGGGTGTCGCCGGTTTGGCCTTCGGCGCGGAGGCCACCTGCGTGAATCTGTCGGGCGGAGAAACGGGCGCGGCCACCGAATGCATCGTCGCCAAGGTCGCAATCAACCATGTGGAGGTCAGAAATCCGGCGCCGACGACGCCGTAAAGAAAGCCGCGAGATCCGCGCAAACGAAAGGCAGATCCGCCAAGAGGGGTGACGTCATCGAACGTCCCGACCGCAAACGCCATACTACACTCGTCTTTCAAACTCGCTACGCAGGCCGGCGGCACTGACTGACTACACTTCGCCGGGGCCGGTGTAGGCGCAAGTGGGCCGAATTTAGACCACTCGCGACTTCCGACTGTCGTGCAAGGATGACGAATTATGGTTTCTAATTTATTTACGCCGTGTCGCTGTTTCTCGCGACGTCTCAAAAAGAGATGCGTTGGGCCTTTTCAGGCGCGTTCCATCACATAACTTCCCGGGGCTTCCTCGATGGCATTCAACGCATCGCCGCCCGGTTTGCGCGCTGGCACGCGCCTGCCGTCATGGGTCTCTATCCAGGTCTGCCAGTGCGGCCACCACGATCCGGGCGTCTCGGTTGCCTGCTCGATCCAGGTCTCGTACTCGCCCTTGGCGGGGCCGCCCGTCCAGAATTGATACTTCTTCTTATCGGGCGGGTTGACGACGCCGGCGATATGTCCCGAGCCGGTGACGACGAATTCCACTTTGCCGCCGAAAAACTGGCTGCCGAGAAAGACGGACTTCGCCGGCGCGATGTGATCCTCGCGGGTGGCGAGATTATAGATCGGGATCTTCACGTCCTTCAGCGACACCGGCTTGCCGTCGAGGACCATCTGGTTCTGCGTCAGCGCATTCCTCAGATAGCAGTTGCGCAGGTAGAAGGCATGGTTTGCCGCCGCCATGCGGGTCGAATCGGCGTTCCAGAACAACAGGTCGAAGGGCAGGGGATCCTGGCCCTTGAGGTAGTTGTTGACGAAATAAGGCCAGATCAGCTCGGAAGCCCGCAGCATGTTGAAGGCCATCGACATCTTCGAGCCGTCGAGATAGCCGGCCGCCTGCATATGCTCCTCGAGCGCTGTCAGTTGCTCCTCGTCGACGAAGACCTTGAGGTCGCCGGCATGGGTGAAATCGACCTGGGTGGTAAAGAGCGTCGCAGTCTTGATGCGCTTGTTCTTCTCCTTGGCGTGCAGCGCCAGCGTTGCCGCTAGCAGTGTGCCGCCGACGCAGTAGCCGACGGCGTTGACGTCCTTCTCGCCGGTTGCCTTCTCGATCGTCTCGAGCGCGAAATCGATGCCTTCGCGGGCATAGGACGCCCAGTCCTTATCGGCGTGGCGCGCATCCGGGTTGACCCAGGAAATGACGAAGACGGTCTGACCCTGGTCGACGCACCATTTGATGAAGGATTTCTGCGGGTTGAGGTCGAGGATATAGAATTTGTTGATCCAGGGCGGGCAGATCAGCAGCGGCCGCTTCAGCACCGTTTCGGTCGAGGCCTCGTACTGGATGATCTGGCAGATGTCGTTCTGGGCGATCACCTTGCCCGGCGTCAGCGCCATGTCACGGCCGACGACGAATTTCGTCATGTCGGTCTGGCGAAGGCGAAGATCGCCGTTGCCGGCAGCGATGTCCTCGGCAAGCATCTTCATCCCCCGCACCAGGTTTTCGCCGCTGGTTGCGATCGTCTCGCGGTAGAGCTGGGGATTGGTGGCGATAAAGTTGCTGGGCGAAAGTGCTGCCGTGATCTGCTTCACGTAGAAGCCGGCCTTGTGCTTGGTGTGCTCGTCGAGGCCGTCGGTCTCCGACACCAGCTTCTCCGCCCAGTCGGTCGTGATGAAATAGACCTGGCGCAGAAAATCGAAGAACGGATTCTTCTGCCAGTCTTCGTCGGAGAAGCGCTTGTCCTTGCGGGTGTCCGGCTCAGCGGACAGAGGCTCGCTCTGCATGCCGTGCGTCGCTTGCATGCGCTGCATCGAGCGCATCCAGATGCCAAAAAACGAGGACATCAGCTGCGTCTGCGCCTCGAAAGTGCGGCGGGGATCGGCAATCCAGTATTCGGTGACCTTGGAAAGCGTCTTGACCATGTCGGTCATTGGATCGACTGCGGTTTGACTGATCTCGCCGCGCTCGCGCGGCGCCAGCCAGGCCGAAGCTGCCTGTCCGAGATTTTCGAGCGCCCGGGCGAAATTCATCGCCATGGTCTCGGGATCCTTCAACAGATAGGGATCGAGATCGGTCGCATCGAAACCGGCTTTGCCGCCATTCTTCTGGCCGCCATTCTCCTGCTTGCTGTCGGTCACCATTTCCTCCGGCGGCAGCACTGTTTTTATCCAATCGTTGTACATCGTGATTGAACGAGAAAACAAGTTCCACCCACGCCGCCTCATGCTATTGCTTTGTCGCTGCGACAAATTTAACAGTCGACGCAGTCAGAACTGGATTTTGAGGCATGACGAAGAACGGCATTCGGCGCATCGCAACCTTCAACCGCACCGCATTGATCTGCGCCGCGGCGGCGATGGCCCTTGCCGGATGCAATCTGACGGCTGAGCAGAAGGCCGCAGCCGCCGCCAAGCGAGCGGCACCAACCGCCGTCGTCATGCCGGCCACCAAGGGCGATGCGGTCGAGGGCGGACTGGCAAAGTCGCCGGACGGCTATCCGAATTTCGGCGCGCCGCTGACGGCCGCCAACGTCCAGATGAGCGACGAGCAGGCGGCCGAACTGCAGCATCAGCTGACCGCACTTGCCGCCCGGCGCAAGGCCGGCACGATTTCGGAAGCCGAATATCAGGCCAAGGCCGCGGAAATGCGCCGTCTCGCCGCCGAACACGGCGCGGATACGCTCTCCGAAATCTCCAAATAGACCTTGCCTTTCAGGCAATTTGGACGCAAAGCCTTCCGGATGGATCGGAAGACAAGATTTTCCCGATAATGCGCGTTCCGCGGCCTTTCCGTCAAAGATTTGCCGCGTGTTTTGGGTCTGATGAATACGGCGCTGCGATTCTGAAGTTCGTGTCGCAGCCGCCGGGAGACGGAACGAACTTCGACTGCGGCCCGAAAGCCGCCTTTCCATGGGGAATGAAATGGAAGAGTTTCACAAAGTCCGGCGTTTGCCGCCTTATGTTTTCGAACAGGTCAACCGTTTGAAGGCAAGCGCGCGAGCGGGCGGCGCCGATATCATCGATCTCGGCATGGGAAACCCCGACCTTCCCACTCCCCAGTCGATCGTCGATAAGCTGTGCGAGGTCGTGCAGGATCCGCGCACCCACCGTTATTCGTCCTCGAAGGGCATTCCGGGGCTGCGCCGCGCTCAGGCCGCCTATTATGCCCGCCGTTTCGGCGTCAAGCTCAACCCGGATACCCAGGTGGTCGCTACCTTGGGCTCCAAGGAAGGCTTTGCCAACATGGCGCAGGCGATCACCGCGCCGGGCGACGTCATCCTCTGCCCGAACCCGACCTATCCGATCCATGCCTTCGGCTTCCTGATGGCGGGCGGCGTCATCCGCTCCATGTCGGTGGAGCCGGACGAAAGCTTTTACCCGCCGCTCGAGCGCGCGGTCCGGCATTCGATCCCGAAGCCCTTGGCGCTGATCCTCAACTACCCTTCGAACCCGACGGCCCTTGTCGCGACGCTCGATTTCTACAAGGACGTTATTGCCTTCGCCAAGAAGCACGACATCATCGTGCTTTCCGACCTTGCATATTCGGAGATCTACTTCGACGGCGCCCCGCCGCCGTCGGTTCTCGAAGTGCCCGGCGCAATGGATATGACGGTCGAGTTCACCTCGATGTCGAAGACCTTCTCCATGCCCGGCTGGCGCATGGGCTTTGCCGTCGGCAACGAACGGCTGATCGCCGCACTCACCCGCGTCAAGTCCTATCTCGACTACGGCGCCTTCACGCCGATCCAGGTGGCGGCGACGCATGCGTTGAACGGCGACGGTTCCGACATTGCTGAGGTTCGCAACGTCTACAAACGTCGCCGCGACGTCATGGTCGAAAGCTTCGGCAAGGCCGGCTTCGACGTGCCGCCGCCGGCGGCCACCATGTTCGCCTGGGCAAAGATCCCGGAAAAGTTCCGTCATCTCGGTTCGCTTGAGTTTTCCAAGCTGCTGGTCGAGAAGGCCGACGTCGCCGTTGCCCCAGGCATCGGCTTCGGCGAACAGGGCGACGACTACGTCCGTTTGGCGCTTGTCGAGAACGAACACCGCATCCGCCAGGCTGCGCGCAACATCAAGAAGTTCATGTCGACGGCAGACGAAACGATGCACAACGTCATTTCGCTGAACGCGCACCGCTAATCCAACTCTAAGGCAGCCGCGTCCTGCGGCTGCCGCCACACAGACATTCAGGATCGATCCATGGCAGATGCCCTCAAAATCGGCATTGCGGGCTTGGGCACCGTTGGCGCCTCGCTAGTCCGCATCATTCAGCAGAAGAGCAACGAGCTTGCCGTCACCTGCGGGCGTCCGATCACCATCACCGCGGTTTCCGCGCGTGACAAAACGAGGGACCGTGGCATCGATCTTTCCGCCGTCACTTGGTTCGACCGGCCGGAAGACCTTGCCGAAAAGGGCGATATCGACGTCTTCGTCGAGCTGATGGGTGGCGCCGAAGGGGCTGCCAACGTCGCCGTGCGCGCCGCCCTGCAGCGTGGTCTCCATGTGGTGACAGCCAACAAGGCGCTGCTTGCCTATCACGGCGTCGAGCTTGCGACGATCGCCGAGGAGAGGGGCGCGCTGCTGAATTTCGAGGCGGCAGTCGCCGGCGGCATTCCCGTCATCAAGGCGCTGCGTGAATCGCTGACCGGCAATTCCGTCTCGCGCATCTATGGCATCATGAACGGAACCTGCAATTACATCCTGACCAAGATGGAGAAGGAGGGGCTTTCCTTCGCCGAGTGCCTGAAGGAAGCGCAGCGCCTCGGTTATGCCGAGGCCGATCCGGCCTTCGATATCGAGGGCAACGACACCGCCCACAAGCTGTCCATCCTGACGACGCTTGCCTTCGGCAATCGCATCGCCGCCGATGACATCTATCTCGAAGGCATCACCAACATCTCGATCGAGGATATCCACGCTGCAGCCGAACTCGGTTATCGCATCAAGCTGCTTGGCGTTGCCCAGCGCACCGATACCGGCATCGAGCAGCGCGTCCACCCGACCATGGTGCCGGTCGATTCGGTCATTGCCCAGGTCGACGGCGTCACCAATGCGGTGGCGATCGAATCCGACGTGCTCGGCGAACTGCTGATGGTCGGCCCCGGCGCTGGCGGCAATGCCACGGCCTCGTCTGTGCTCGGTGACATTGCCGATATCGCCAAAAGCCAGCCGGGCGCCCAGCGTGTCCCGGTGCTCGGCCATCCCGCAAAGGCGCTGGAGCCCTACCGCAAGGCACAGATGCAGAGCCACGAGGGCGGTTATTTCATCCGCCTGACCGTGCTCGACCGCACCGGCGTCTTTGCCAGCGTCGCAACCCGAATGGCCGAAAACAACATCTCGCTGGAATCGATCGTCCAACGCTCGAAGCAGCATCTGGCGCCGTCTCACCACCAGACGATCATTCTCGTCACCCATGCGACGATGGAAGAGTCGGTGCGCAAGGCGGTCGCCTCGATCAAGTCGGAAGGTTATCTCTTCGGCGAGCCGCAGGTAATTCGAATCGAGCGGCCGAAAGAGGACGGCTGAGCCCTCCCGATCATCTCGATCCGTTGAACCGCCCGTCTCTACCGGGCGGTTTTTTTATGATTTTTTCAACCTTCCCTTACGGAAGTCTATATTAACAGATACCGAAATATTGATATAACTAAACCGGAGATTGGTGAGTCGTCTGCGTGGAGAATTTCATGAGCAAGGACAGCCACGCCGGAAAGGGGTATGGCTGCCCGGGCGAGGTGCCGCCGGACCGTCCTGATATGCTTGAGGAAATGCTCAAGCCGACCTACCGTGAAATTCCTCACGAGGCTCCTGATGAGCCTGATGGCGACGAACAGACAGAAGGCCGCAACTGGGCCATTCTGCTGACGCTGTTTTCGGTCATGCTGGTGCAACTGGGCGGCATCGCCCTGATCGTCTGGGCGGTGTTCTGGTAAAAATCCGTGTCTGCAAATCCATCGCTATGTTATCTCCGCTGCTTCTGTAGAAAGAGCAGATGAAGTCAGCGGAGTGTGGCATGGCAGATCCCGTCGATCCGATACAGCGCGCGTTTTTGGGCGTGGAGAAATCCGCGCTCGACAATCGCTGGGTGGCGCGGCTCGACCAGGCAGGGCAGAACCGGGCGCTCGCCATGTCGCAGATCCACGGTCTGCCGGATCTGATCGCCCGCGTGCTGGCCGGGCGCGGCGTGACGGTGGACGAGGCGATCGAATTCCTCGATCCGACGATCCGCAGCCTGATGCCCGATCCCCATAAACTGACCGATTGCGAAAAGGCGGCAACCCGCCTCCTGAGCGCCATCGACCGCGGCGAGAATGTTGCGATCTTCGGCGACTACGACGTCGACGGCGCGGCCTCCTCGGCGCTGATGTTTCGCTTCCTCAGCCATTTCGGCGTCAAGGCGAACATCTATATTCCCGACCGCGTCTTTGAAGGTTACGGCCCCAACCCGGCGGCGATCAACCAGTTGATCGACAATGGCGCCCGGCTGATCGTCACTGTCGATTGCGGTTCGACCAGCCACGAGGCGCTGGCGGCCGCCGCCGCCCGCAATATCGATGTCGTCGTCATCGATCACCACCAGGTGACACATGAGTTGCCACCCTGCCATGCGCTCGTCAATCCGAACCGCGAGGACGATCTCTCGGGGCAGGGGCATCTTTGCGCGGCCGGTGTGGTCTTCATGGTGCTGGTCGCGACGCTGAGGCTGCTGCGCGCCGCCGGCAACAAGCGCATCCTGGCGCTCGACCTCTTGCAATGGCTGGATATCGTCGCACTGGCGACGGTCTGCGATGTCGTGCCGCTGAAAGGCCTCAACCGCGCCTATGTGGTGAAGGGGCTGGTCGCCGCCCGCCACCAGAGCAATGCCGGGCTTGCAGCCCTCTTCCGCAAGGCGGGGCTTGCAGGCCCGGTGACACCCTATCATTTCGGCTTCCTGATCGGCCCGCGCATCAATGCCGGCGGTCGGATCGGCGACGCGGCACTTGGAAGCCGGCTGCTGACGCTTGACGACGCCGGGGAGGCTGATGTGATCGCCCAGCGCCTCGACGAGCTCAACCGCGAGCGCCAGGCGATGGAGACCATCATGCTGCAGGAGGCGGAAGCCGAGGCGCTCGCCGAATACGGCGACGGCGAGGGCGCCTCCGTTATTGTCACCGCCCATGAGAAATGGCATCCGGGCATCGTCGGGCTGATTGCTGCGCGGCTGAAGGAAAAGTTCAAACGCCCCGCCTTTGCAATCGCCTTCGATCCTTCCGGCCGCGGCACCGGCTCGGGCCGCTCCATCAACGGCTTCGACATGGGCAGGATGGTGCGCGCTGCCGTCGACGAGGGGATACTTGTCAAGGGCGGCGGCCACGCCATGGCCGCCGGGCTCACCGTCGAGCGCGCCGATCTCGGCAGGCTGAGGACCTTCTTCACCGAGAAGTCGGCAAGAACGGTGGCGAACCTCGTCGCCAACGAGACGCTGAAGATCGACGGTGCGATCGGCGCAAGCGGCGCCACGCTCGAACTCATCGACCGCCTGGAGGCCGCAGGCCCCTACGGCTCCGGCCATGCACAGCCGCTCTTTGCCGTGCCGGCGCATCGTCTGCGCGACGCGCGCCTGGTCGGCGAGAAACATGTGAAGGTGACGATGGAAGCAATGGACGGATCGCGGCTCGACGGCATCGCCTTTCGCGCCGCCGATACGCCACTTGGCAATCTTCTCCTCAACTCACGCGGCGCCAGCCTGCACGTGGTGGGTTCGCTGGGCGCCGAGCATTACCAAGGCGCCCGCCGCATCCAGTTGCGCGTCTGCGATGCTGCGCCGGCAAAATAAAAACAGCCGCGCAAAAAGTCTGATGATGAGGATGAGAGGGAAGAAAGTGGTACGCCCTAGGGGAGTCGAACCCCTCTTCCCAGAATGAAAATCTGGTGTCCTAACCGATAGACGAAGGGCGCTTCCTTCGTGGTGGCGCCCTTATAGTCAGCACCTTCAAAAGCCGCAAGCGCCAAGACGCGAAAAAATCTTCGTTTTCGCCGATTTTTTTGCGTCTGTGGAAAAACGCGGCGGGATGAGGCGATGCAGCCAAAACAGCGCGCTCGCGGATGTGGCAGGCCAGCTCGATGATTACTTAGCCACCGAGAAAGTCTCCCTGGAAAAGCAATGAACTCTACAGTGAGTCACCGGGTTAGACATACAAGTGCCTGGTCAAACCCAACGCCCAGGCCTGATGCTTCTATGTGGTACGCCCTAGGGGAGTCTTCTTCCCTATTCCGTATTCTGTACGCACCCCTAAGGAAAAGCTAGAAACTTATCTGCCGACTAGGCGGATTCCGTTCAAGTCATTCGAATGCAAGGAGGGACGAGCGCTTATCCAAATAGCAGGTCGAGGACCGACTTGCTTTCATTCGAATTACAAAACAGTGTCGGGCGCAGCCCGTCATTTTTCCGACCGAAGGTCGGTCTTCGGCTTTAGCTTACTCATAGGTAACGAATCTCGACGGTGCTTTGGAATTCCGCCTTGCGATAGTTTTGCTTCGCACGATGGGGTAGGAAACACAGGTTTCCCGAACGCGTTGAGATGAAGTGCTGGCGTGTGGTCAGCTCTCAGGAAGAGACGGCTCGTCGCCGTAGTCATAGTTCATAAAAGTTGTCCGGATTCCCCAGCCCGCCGCGCCGTCGCGTTGAATGAATGAAATGCCGCGGCCCTTGTAGTGGCGCATGAGCTTTTCCACGCTGGCGATCCCAGCCGTACCTGCCTCGGCCATTTGAATCGTTTTCCTGCTCACGCCAGAATCCAGCGACACCTCGGTCTGCGACAAACCAAGAAGATTGCGTGCGGCAATGAGCATGCGAGGTGGCGGTCTCATCAAGGACTGAGTGTCATCAATTCCTTTGCAGGGCAAATAATAGTTGACAAGCGCTCATTTGGCGCAAATAAAGAGTCAAAAAGCGTAAAAAGATACGCTATATGATCAGAACCGCGCCGAGGCACTCTCGCGCGAATCGAATGAGGACAACACGTGACTTACCGATGGCTCGACGGCGCGACTGTAGTCCGTCTTTTGCACGATCTCCGACGCGTTGAGTCGGGCGAGTTGGAAGATTTCCAGACCGATGAGGCGCCTATGCTCGGGAACTATAGGCCAGTGATCGGGCAGGCGTTTGCACTGAAGGGGATTGTGAGCGGTCATCCGCGTCTCAGTGACGGCAAGGAGATCGTCACGAGTCAGCTCTTTTACCTCAACTCCGAGATCGGCATCGCACGAACAATGAACCGCTGGTACCGCCTGTGTAGCAGTGTTCGGAACCAGGGGCACTGAGATGAGGTTCGACAACAGCGCCTCACGAATCCAGAAGTATTCCCAGGATCTGGGTACACTCCTCGCTGCCTTCGGTCTGCTGCGAGCTTTAAGAGCGGCGGACTTGTTGAAACGTGACACCCTTGGATTTGTGATCTTTGTGGTTCCGAAAGGCTTCCGCATCGAAGAATACGAAACAGCGGCATTCGCCATCCTGGGGGCCACCCGCGGTGACTGGATGGAACAGAATGTTAAGGTTCGCCCCGCGAATCCTCCCAGAAAAAAGCAAAGTCCGCACAAGCGCATATCAATTTTCGACGTCAAAGGTCTGGACGTGCTGATCGCCAAGAACATCGATGAGGTGCCGAAGGATGTCCGCTTCGCTGCAACTGCCGTGATGTTTGTGGATCGACCGACGCCGGAGCATATCAACGCTGTGCGCCGGTTGTCCGGAAGAAGGCCATTATCTCACGAGGTGGCTGCCTTAATCGCCGCGAAGCCGCAGAATTTACTCATGGCCGCCGTTCTCAAGCCGAACCTAATCGAAGACAGGATTGATGAAATCAATGATTTAAGTCGTCGTGAAACTGGCGGAGCTAGCCTGTTCGAACTTCCCGGGTACGACGAACTGAAGCCTTGGGCAAAAAGACTCTTCGCAGATGTCGAACGTTGGCGGGCCGGGACGCTGGCTTGGGGGTTGGTGACACGGGGAGCGCTCATATCAGGCCCGCCAGGGACAGGAAAGACCCTGTTTGCCGAAGGACTCGCTAATGCTCTGGGTGTGAAGCTGGTTTCAACCACAGTAGGAAGTTGGCAAGCAGAAGGACATCTCGACGACATGCTCGCGGCCATGAGGAATTCTTTCAGCGATGCTGACGATGGAGAGGGCTCAGTCCTTTTCATTGACGAACTCGACAGCATTGGAAGCAGGTCCGCGCGTGTCGGTCAAAATGAAATCTACTGGCGGAATGTCATCAATGAGTTTCTCTCCTTGCTGAGCAAGTTGGGAGACGGCGTCGTGGTGATCGGTGCAACCAATTTTCCCGAATGGATCGATCCTGCGATTTTGCGTGACGGTCGCCTCGAGAACCACTTCGAGCTCACTCTACCAGATCAAAAGCTGCGGACTGAAATTCTAAAGCATCATGCCGGTGAGAGCATGTCCTTCGAATCCTTGTTCGACATCGCCGACGACTTGAAAGGCAAGTCGGGTGCTGTCCTCGAGCGGCTTGTGCGCGACGCGCGCGAGGCTGCGCGAAACGAGGATCGGGAGTTGGAACTCCGGGATATCCGGGACCGCCTTCCTGAAAAAATGCGATACACGGGAGAGCAACAGCTTAGGCTGGCCGTACATGAAGCCGGTCATGCGCTGGTGTCCCTGTCGCTTCAACATTCCACGAGTGCGACTATCGAGATCAAGGATAGCTTTGATCCGAACGCGACCGAGTTCCTTGGCGGGATGACAAGCTACTCACTCATTGACGATTATTTCCCCACGGAAACCAGTTTGCTCAATCGCATCGCGGTCAGTTTGGCTGGCATGGCTGCTGAGGCCGCGATATTCGGAGACCGAAGCATCGGGTCGGGTGGTAATGTTGGTAGCGACATCGAGCGCGCTACGACCGTCGCGCGGCGGATGATCGGTACCTATGGGCTTGGAAAGACGCCGACATTCCTTGGTACTCCGAGAGAGCTCGGGGACGGCCCGCTGCCCGAAAGGGTGGAAGCGGAAGTATCGGATATCGTGGCGGGACAGTGGGAGCGCGTGGTTGCGATGCTTAAAAAGGAGCAAGATCGTGTCTTTGCGCTCGCAGTCGATGTCGTGATCCATGGCACCTTAAGGGTCGAGAAGGACGGCATCGCTGCTTCGGGGTAGTCCAGATTGCGATCTCAAGGATTCGAATGCGAGTCATTGCCGCGTCCGGGGAGGACCTTCAAGGCGAAGGTTAGCCCGGTGATGTCCGCCAGGCGTTCGTGCAGCGATCTGTCAAGCGGACCCGCCTTGGCCCGTTCCTGGTCCCGGGAGATAGTGGCTGCTCATCTTGGCCGACATTCCGGGACCTAGGTGCGGAGCGCAGAAACGCGGTGGGAGCTGGACAGTAGCCAAGGGGAACACGAGCAGAACTGCTCGTCGACCTCGCACTGCGTGAGGCCGAAGCCGGGGAGGCATGAACCCTGGCGCCTCCTGTCGGACATTTCTCTGTTGACGTCCGTCGCGATTGCGAACCACGATTGATTACTGGTGTCGTGTGCCTCGACACCCATGGGCAAAATGAAAGGATTTCAAATGTTCGAAGGTCTCAATCCAAGGAGCTGCAACGTCGCGAGGATGAATTTTGTTCAAGGCGATGGAGCGGAAATAGGCTCTGGACGCCGCTGGTGTCTCGCCAACCGAAGTACAAGCTTTTTTGCCTTTGGAAATGGCAGTTGAGTGAGATCGAAGCCGCGAAGGCCAGTGCAGCGGCCTGAGTGCCGTATGGAAACAGCGATGCTGCGGACGGTGAGCGAAGCTTTGGCCGTCCTAACCCCATTGATAGCAAGGTCGCGGGTCAGTTCAGTCGAGCTCATACTCTGCGCCGAATGAAGAACTTGAGAGAATACGGCGCGACCATCGTTAAACATAGGCTCGAAAAAATCACCCAGAGGCCGATACCGTCCGAGCAGCTAGGTCAGACTACCCGTCGAGCGGTGTGACGGGCGAGCAGGCCAAGAACCCGCCGCAGCATTGTGCACTCGGGTCTCGCGTCTTGTCCAAAGGCGCTTCCGTTCCTATCTCTTTCGTTGATGCGCCCTTCGTCTATCGGTTAGGACAACAGATTCTCATTCTGTAAAGGCGGTTTCGACTACCGCAGGGCGCACCAACTTTAATATTGCCCTCGCAGTCGATGTCGTGACCTATGGAACCGTAAGGATTGAGAGGGACGGCATCGCGACCGTAGCTTAGGACGGTTTGCGATCTCAAGGATCCGAATGCGAATCTATGCCGTTTCAGGCAGGGTTCACAATGCGAATGGTTGGCCGGCGATATCCGCCGGGCGCTTTCGGGATCAGGAACCCGTCAGGCGGACTTCTTTGGGGCGTTCCAGAATGGTTCTGGAAAGATGTCGATTGGCGTCGCTCCGCAGTCTGGGCAATGCCAGAGGTTTTTTGCCATCGTCCGGCCGTCATGCGCGCCGTCACAGTGCAGGCAGTGCCATTGAGCGGACAAGCCATTACCCAGCGGATGCTGGGCTCGACCCTGCTTATCCGGCATGGTCGAGCGACGGGGCCAGTCGGATGCGACTTGGGCATGCATGCGACGCGCACGAATTGTCAGCAGTCGCGTGGCGTGCTCGAAAAATTCAGGGTCGAGGGCTTTACTGATTTGACGCGTCCACCCAGACGTCTGACCTTCGGTTTTGCAGACGGCGCTTGGTCAAGTTCGATCTCCCAACCCTGTGACCCGATGGAGACGCTGAATTCGTCGCCGACCAGGTAGAACGCATAGCCATCAAGCTCGCCATGGATTTCGTCGGCCTCCATGGGCTTGACGTGGTCAGGCTCCCAGCGAGTAAAGACGAGGCGATCGCCGAACGCGCTGAGGTCGGAATTTTGACCGGCATCGGCAGCCGGGAAAGCTTCTTCGTGGTCCCGGAACGAGCTTTCGAGACTTTCCACCTGATCGCTCGCAGGACGCCACCCCTGTTTGTATGCCTCAGCGAGACCACGCCAGTTGGCTTTGCCAAGTTGGCGGGCGACGATTTCCAGGGCGGCAATATGCTGAAGACGCTGAGCGCGAGCGAGGCGCTTGGCAATGAACTTTAGCGTGGTGAGAGTGTTCGCGGTCATTATGATCCATTCCTTGTTGAAACGAATCCAACCGGGTGCCCACAGCCGACCGGACCCGTTCGAGGAACGGTGTCAGTCATGATGACAGATAGCGCACTGCATGAGCTTCGCATGGTGGGCACACCGGCCTGTGCGTCAAGGCCAAGCGCAAAGTGCCTCTACAATGTCTCAGCGTCAATAGGGTTATGGTATCAAGCAACCCGGTGCCGATTGCTGCTGCCCCTAGAGCGAAGCAAGCGCAACCGATTTGGATCTGAGGTGAGTTCTCAAGCCGATAAGTTGAAATTCTGGTTGACGAGCCGCCCTCTGATTATAGGAAAGTAAATGAGGGAAGTCCCCGGAGCAGACTCCCAAAAATCAAAATGCGGAAGACAAATTCGAAATGGAGCCAACGAGAGAATTGTTAGCGCGTAAAAGGGACCTGTCCTGGTATGGCCCAACAAAAAAAGAAGACCGTCTGACAGCGTTTGGTTTCCGCCTTATCGGGGGTGGGGCTCATCAGTCCAAAACCCTTATGCATGCGGAGATAGGCGAGCTTCTCCGCGCAGGCGTGACGGAAGAGACTGATTTTCGCTCGAGAGTCTTGGACGAGAACATTCTAGGAAAGGCGACGTTGAGTGGCCGCGAATCGGTGTTGAGGAATCTTTCCTCTCTATACGGCCTATCCACCGTTCCTCTTCTGACGAGAGTTTTCCTAAGATTTGCGAAGAACGACAGCGAAGGCCGGCAATTGCTGGCGTTGTTGATTGCCTTGTCGCGCGATCCCTTGCTTCGCGATTCTGCGCAAACCGTTGCCGATACCGCGGTGGGTATGCCCGTTCAGTGGCCGAGCTTTGCTGCCAGGTTCGACGCTCTTCATCCAGGGCGTTTCAGCGAAAAGATGGTTCGATCCCTGTCGCAGAATTGCGCGTCCACTTGGACTCAGACCGGCCATCTTGAGGGGAAAAAGAAGCAGCGGAGAAAGGTTCATCCTTCAGCCGCGGCCGCCGCACTGGCAGCGTTGATCGCAACCGTAAGCGGCTTTAGCGGGCCAGCGATTCTTTCATCTGGATGGTTCCGCATCCTTGACCTGAATCCCGACACGGCAATGGATGCGTTGCGATCGGCGGAAGCGCATGGGTTTGCGCGGGTACGAGCGGCAGGTGACGTGATAGAGATTTCAGTCAAGCAGCAATTGGCAACGACATTAGGGATTCCTGAGCTTGAACACGTTTGACGACCTCCTCGCCGCCTACGATCGGCAGGTTCAATTGCCTTGGCTAGATGACGTCCCCCCCGCAGGACGCGTCTGGCTATTGTGGTTCGATAAGTCGATGCAACGGAAATTCACGGGCAGGATCGGCGAGTTCGAGCACACCACGATGAAGGCGGGTCGAGGGTGGTATCATGTCGATCTAGCTCCATGGTTTGGACGATGGATTGCCAAGCATGAATTCTTCGAGGCGCTTGTAGATCATCCGCAGGAAATACGAGGGTTACTGGCGGACGCCGAGCGGGCGCTGATTGGCGAATTGAGGTGCGCCCTTGGGAGGTGCACGTCTAATGATGTTTTAGCGTTGGACGGTTGTGGGTCTTTGTTCGGAATCGTTCGCGTCTCAACACTGATTGGCAAGATCGCAGATGCAATACCAGGGCGAATGATGGTGGCGTTTCCGGGCAAACAGACCGCCGGGGTCTATCGGTTACTGGATGCACGGGACGGCTGGAATTATCACGCGATTCCGATACCACCGGACCATGCATTATGAGGGGAAATTTTAATGCTTAATAAGGACACGTTCCACAAGGATCCGGCCGACTATCGTCTTGCCAACCAGGGTGTCGCAAAGATTCAGTTTCCACCAGCGCCCGAGGGCTTGGACACGTTGCGTGGGGAACTGGAAACCTTCGTCTGTGATGGGGCTTATGCGGAAGGGCTGGCTCGGATTCTCGAAGCGTTTCTGGGCTCTGTCAGCAAAGGGGGCTCCGCTCCCGCGGTCTGGATTTCTGGCTTTTATGGGTCTGGAAAATCGCACCTAGCAAGCATGCTCGCTGCTCTCTGGACAAATCCAAAGTTTGCGGACGGAGCCACGGCCGAGGGGTTAACCAACTTACCGCCCCAAGTCGCGGCTCCGTTAAAGGAGTTACGCATCGCTGCACAACGTGCAGGCGGCGTCGTCGCGGCGGGAGATACGCTCGGCACGGGAGCCGACGATCCGGCCGAAGCAACCCTCGGCATCATCCTGCGCGCCGTCGGCCTGCCCAGCGATCTGCGTGCCGCTCAGGTGGCATTCTGGCTGGACGACACCGGCATTCTGGATGACGTTCGCGCCGAACTCGGCGATGGATTCGACACCCATATCCGCAACTTCATCCTGTCGCCGAAATTCGGGACCGCTGTTCTGAAAGCGAAACCGGAGCTGGCTGAGACCCCACGGGAGCTGGGATCAAAACTCCAGGCGCTATTTCCCGAGCCCCCGCCCGTAACGGTCGATCTCCTAGAAAACATGGCCCGCAAGGCGCTGCTTCTCGGCCGCAATGAATTGCCGCTAACCTTGATCGTTCTCGACGAGGTGCAGCAGTTCATCCGTCAAGACCCCAGCCTGACTCTGAAGATCCAAACTCTGGTCGAGCGGCTGTCCAGTCGGTTCAATGGTCGGATGCTCATAGTCGGAACCGGGCAACAGGCTCTGAGCGACGTGCCGAACCTGCAGAAGCTCCTCGACCGTTTCCCGGTCCAGATCGCCCTTGGTGAGGCCGACATTGACACAGTCATCCGCAAGACGGTGCTTCGCAAGAAGCCGGGCGCGGAAGCCGACATTAAGGGCATGCTGGGCAAACACGCTGGCGAAATCAGCCGCCAGTTACACGGCAGCAAGCTCGCGCACACGGTTAATGACAACGACGAAGCGGTCCTCGATTGGCCGCTACTTCCCTCGCGGCGTCGCGTCTGGGAGCATATCTTACGCGAACTCGACCGTACAGGATTGGGCGGCACCCTACGCGGACAGTTGAGGACAACGCTCGATGCGGCAAAGTCCTACGGTGGCAAGCCACTGGGACACGCAGTTCCGGTCGATTTTCTCTACGGCCGATTCTCGACCGAGGCATACAATGCTGGCTTACTACCAGGGGAAACCCGAAATAGGATCGAAACTCTCAGGGGTGGTGACGCGAAGGACCAGAACAAGGCGCGGATCCTTATGTTGGTTTACATGCTCGGCCGCATCTCTGGTGAAGCCGACCGCCATGGTGTCCGTTCGACTCCGGAAACGATAGCCGACTTGATGATCGTCGATCTCGGAGGGGATGCCGAGCTCCGGAAGCAGGTTCCCCAACTCCTTCAGGAACTGTTCGAAGACGGCGCCGCGATCGAGGTGCAAGGGGAGTGGCGACTCCAGACCAAGGAAAGTGCGGATTGGGAGAACGCCTACCGGACCGAGGTGAAGTCGGTCATAGCAGACCAGGCGGGCCTTTCCGGGAAACGCCGTCAGCTCCTGAGCGGAGCCATCGACACCGCGCTCGCTGGCGCGGGCAGTGTCGCCCATGGCGTGAGCAAGCAGCAGCGGAGGATCCATCGTCTGGAGATGGGCGATAAAGCTCCAACGGACGGCGTGCCGCTGAGGCTCCGGATCGGCTGGGACGAGGATTTGTCGTCGGTCGAAAATGAGATCGCCGGCGCGTCTCCCATCGATCCGACGATCCATCTCCTGTTGCCGCGGCATCGGCCAGAGGATCTGACGCGAGAGATCGCCGCCTGGCGAGCAGCCGACAGCGTTCTGCAATTGAAGGGTGTGCCCGGCACAGATGCTGGTGTGGAAGCGCAGAAGGCGATGCAATCCCGCTCGTCCAAGGCGCTGTCCCAAGCCAATGAACTGATCCGCGAGGCGGTCCGCCAGGCAAAGGTCGTGCAGGCGGGTGGCAAGGTCGTCAACGGTGCTCTCGCTGAGGCCGCGAAAGAGGCAGCTTCAAACGCACTGGCGCGCCTGTATCCGAGATTTGCGGAGGGCGACCACGCCGGCTGGAGCAAGGTCTTTGATCGGGGAATGAAAAAGGACCCCGATGCCATGAAGTCGGTGGACCATTCGGGCGCGCCCGAAACGCATCCAGTCTGCAAGGCGGTTCTTGCCGAGCTTGGCCCTGGGCGGAAGGGATCGTACCTACGGACCAAGTTCACCGAGCCAGAATATGGCTGGCCCCAGGATGCCGTCGACGGAGCATTGGTGGTTCTCGCCAATGCAGGCGTGATCAAAGTCACGGGAGAGGACGGAAAGCAGGTTTCACTGCCGGACCTGCCGCGCTCGAAGATCGGTGTCTGCACCTATCGCGCCGAAACAACCGTCATAACTGTCGGTCATAGGATGGCGGCGCGTGGACTGCTCACCGAAGCGGGCGTGCATTTCGAGAACGGGCAGGAAGCCTACGCGCTTTCGGCTCTCCTCGAAAAGCTGGAGAATGCCGCAAAAATTTCTGGTGGCGATGCTCCCGCGCCGGCGGCCGATACCCTGCCGAACGCGGCCACCTTCAAATCCCTTTCGGGTAACGATCTCCTGGCCGCGGTCTCAAACGACGCTGCGATGCTCCGGGACAAGATGAAAGCGTGGAAAGCCGCAACTGCAAAGATCAGTCAGCGCCTGCCCGCCTACCGCACCGCGGAGCGCATGGTGCAACTCGGGGCTGAGGCCCAAAAAAAAGAACTGGATACGATCAAGGCCAACCGTCAACTCCTCTCGGATCCAGATCCTATTCCCCCCGTCATTTCGGCCGCTGCTGATGCTTTGCGCGAACGTCTCAACGCAGCATACGAGTCCTGGAAGAAGGCATGGGACACTGGCGAAGCCCGGCTGGCGAGCAACGAGACCTGGAACAAGCTCTCTCCGGAACAGAAGCACTCGATCCGGGAAGCCGAGAAAATCTTGCCGTTGACGAAACCCGAAGTGGATACGCCTGCTTCGATTTCGGACTCCCTCAGCCAGCGTAATTTCGTCGGCTGGGAAAACGCAACAAAGGCGCTTCCGACGCGGATAGACGAAGCCCTCGCCAGTGCTGCCATCCTCCTCGAACCAAAAGCGCAGACCATCAGTCTGCCAGGCAGCCTGCTGAAGAGCGAGCAAGACCTAGAGGCATGGCTTCAATCCGCGCGTCAAGCGCTGAAGAATGCCCTCGCCACAGGCCCCGTGATCCCGAAGGTTTGACGATATGACGCAACATTACCTCGCCACATCGCTACGGCGTGCGCTCGAAAAGACCATCAAGGAAGCCCGGGTCGTTGCGGAAGCCGGCGCCTCCGATGCCGTCCGCCGTCTCGGCATAGTGGAGGCCAAGGCACCAACCTATCTGTCGGACGAAGAGAAGGAGCTGCGGCGTCGTCTGCGGGCGCATGCGCGCGCTCTTGGTGACAGGCTTGATCATAATTCCGACGAGCAGCAGGTAAAGCGGTTGGTGGAAGCCGTCGCCTACGCACATTGGCATCGCATGCTGTTTGCCCGCTTCCTTGCCGAGCGCGGCCTGCTGCGACATCCCGAGCACAACGTGCCGGTAACGCTGGAGGATTGCCGTGAGATCGCGCAGGAGGAAGGCGCGTCTGACGCCTGGGCAGTTGCTGAACGTTATGCCGCGTCTATGCTTCCGGCGGTTTTCCGGATTGATGATCCCGTCCTTTCGGTGTCGCTGGACGCAGCTCAGATCCAATCGCTACATCGGCTAGTTACAAATCTTGATGATGATGTTTTCCAGGCAGAGGATAGCCTCGGCTGGACCTACCAATTCTGGCGTGCAGCAGAGAAGGAAGCGGTTAACAAGGCGGGCGTGAAGATTGGCGCGGACGAGATCTCTGCCGTCACCCAGCTCTTCACGGAGCCCTATATGGTCCGCTTCCTGTTGCACAACACGCTAGGTGCTTGGTGGGCAGCCAAGGTTCTAGCAGCAAATCCCGAACTGGCGACGAGCGCAGCGGACGAAGACGCGCTCCGCGTTGCCTGCAGCCCGTCGGATTATTCCCTCGATATGCTTCGCTTCGTCAAAGAAGGCGAAAGCAACGAGGTGCGTTGGCGACCCGCGGCGGGAGCATTTCTGAAGTGGCCAGAAGCCGCAGCAAGCCTACGGGTATTAGATCCATGTTGCGGGTCAGGGCATTTTCTTACTGAAATGCTAACAATTCTCACTGCATTTCGGGCAGAAGAGGAAGATCTTGCTGACGCGGAAGCGATCGCACAAGTCCTTCGTGATAATCTGTTTGGACTGGAGCTGGACGGGAGATGCGTGCAGATCGCCGCCTTTGCTGTGGCGCTGACCGCTTGGCGGATAGGTGGCTGGCAGACGCTACCGCTTCCGCACATCGCCTGGGTTGGCGCGCCGCCTCCACTGCCAAAGGCGGAATTCCTCTCTCTCGCTAACGGGGACACCGAGCTTCAGGATGGTTTGGAAAAACTGTACGACGTGTTCATCCAAGCTCCTCTCCTCGGCAGCCTAATTGATCCCACCGGCGGCGACCTAATGAGTCCACAGCGCCTGGGTCGCATTGCGCCGTTGCTCGACCGCTTGGTCGAGAAGACGCGTGCCGCAGAACCTCAACTTGCTGAAGGAGCAGTTGCAGCTCGAGGCATGGCAGATGCGGCGGAGATTCTAACCAGACGCTATGCGCTTGTGGCGACAAACGTGCCATTTCTCGGTTGGAGAGAGATGTCAGCAGAGTTGGCTAGTTGGGTGGCGCGACATCACGAAACTACTCGAGGCGATCTCGGTTATACCGTCTGGAGGCGGGCACTTCGTTTGTTGGATGTGGGTGGTACGGTTGGTGCCGTGTCGCTCCAGCACTGGTTATCTCTTACGTCCTATAAACGTTTCCGTGCTGAGCTGCTTAGCGAAGAGACATTGGCACTTGTGGCCCACCTGGGTTCTGGGGCCTTTCAGGAGATTACAGGCCAAAAGGTCAATGTTACGCTGACCATTTCGAATAGGTATGCACCGGACAAGGCCACTCAGACGCTGTTGCTGGACGCTAGCGCGCCTACGACCCCTTCGTTCAAGGAAGAGGCGCTTAATAGCTCAACCATGCTTCTTACCCACCAGGCTCAGCATCTGAAAGCGCCGGACCACGTGGTTTCGTTCTCATCCCTAGAGGCTAAAACTCGTCTCTCCTCGGCAGCTTGGTGTCTTGCAGGCATCATGAACGGCGACACTCCTCGGTTTGTCCGAAACGTGTGGGAGGTGCTGCCAGGGAGAGATTGGACCTATTTGCAATCAACCACTGACGGGAGTGCATTTTCCGGCGGATACTCGACAGCGATTTTTTACGACAGTGAACGTGGACACTTGCGTGAATCGCGCGAAATACGCCGCGAGCGCCTGCATAACTCTGACGAGCGCGGAAATCAGGTCTGGGGCAAAAAGGGTATTGCTGTCGATCAGATGGCTGGACTGGCCGTAAATGCATACCACGGAAATAAGTACGATTCGAATGTTGCTGTGATTGTCCCCTATGAGCAGAAAAATCTGTCGGCCATTGTTGCCTTTTGTCGGTCGCCTGAATTTGCAGCGGAAGTGCGCAAGATTGACAAGAAATTGAATGTTACCAATGCAACCTTCGGCAAAGTTCCTTTCGACTTAGCCCGGTGGGGTCAAATTGCCACAGAGGAATACCACGACAGGCTTGTCGAACCATATTCCGACGATCCAAACCAGTGGCTTTTCCATGGTCATCCAGCGAAAGCAAGTGAAGGAAAGGCGCTGCATGTCGCCCTGGCTAGACTATGCGGCTATCGCTGGCCCGCTGAAACTGACAATGAAATGCCTCTCTCAGCGGAAGCTCGCGATCGGATATCTAAGGTGGCGGCACTTCCTGACGGGGACCAAGACGGCCTATTGGCAGTCGAGAGTGTGGCAGGCGAAAAGCCGCTTGCCGATCGCCTTCGCGCCTTTCTTTCTACAGCCTTCGGCGCGGAATGGTCCGATGCGTTAGAGAGGCGACTGGTCGCGGAAGCTGACGAGGCTTTGGACAAGAAGCAGGCAAAGGATGGATCACTCGAGGCTTGGTTGCGCGACCGCGCCTTCCGTCAGCATTGCGTGCTTTTTAACCAACGTCCCTTCCTCTGGCATATCTGGGATGGCTTGAAAGAGGGGTTCTCGGTATTCGTGCACTATCACCGCTTTACTCAAGCCAACCTGCGTAAGCTGACCTACACCATGCTCGGCGATTGGCTGCGTCGCGCCAAGGATGAGAACAACGACCTGCGTTACGAAAAAGGTCGCGAGCTTCAACAAATGCTGGAGAAGGTGTTGGAGGGCGAAGCGCCTTACGACATCTTCGTGCGCTGGAAGCCGTTGGCCGAGCAGCCGCTCGGATGGAGCCCAGACCTCAATGATGGAGTTCGCATGAACATCCGGCCTTTCATGGAGGTGGGAATCCTGCGCGAGCAACCAAAGGGTATCAAATGGACCAAGGACCGGGGCAACGATGTACCGTCGGCTCCTTGGTATCCGGTCTTCAAGGGCGAGCGTATCAACGACCATCATACGACGCTGGAGGAGAAGCGCGTCGCACGGGAGGGTAATCCGGAGATGGTGGCGGCAAAGTGACAACACCTCTCGACGCATTGGTCGCTGCGCTGCACGACGCGGTGAGCTATAACCCAGGCGCGGAAGCGGCGCCGGAGGCGATCGTTTGGTGCGATCCGAACGGGGAGTTCTCGACGCTCATCCCCACCTTGCGCGAGCGCCTGCCGGAACTCCTGACCTATGGCGATCACGACCCGGCCACGAGTACCGGACCTGCAGTCTGGCTGCGGGCTGTGACCGCAAGGGCTCTTCCGTCGGTTCCATTCCCTGACGATGCAACCCCAATTCTCTATCTCCCCGGCGTAGGGCGGGAGGTCTTGAAAGGCGCCGAGGATTGCCCGACGTTGTTGCAGCCCCTGGTCTGGTTCACCGTGGCAGGAAATCTGTTTGGGCATGTCAACGGTAAGGACTGGACACTGAAGGCTTTCCTAACCTCGGACCGAGGGCCACTAAGGCTCAACATTGCTGACGATGCCTCCACCCGGATGGCGCTTTCCCATGCCGCTCTGCGCTTCTGCACGAAGCCGATTGAGGAACTGAAGGGAAAGCGGTGGGATGCCGATGCGCTGAACGCTTTGCTGGCTCCGGATCTCGCAGCCGATATGCTGGACTGGATGGACGGGGCGTTCGACGCGACCGCAGACCCAGCCCGCTTCACTGCCTTCGCTAGCATCGCCGAGAAGCAGCTCAAATTCGATCCTCGAAAGCTCTCGACCCAGGATGCGGCCAAGCGCCTGGCGCAGCGCGAGGGGAAGTGGGCGGAGGTCTGGTCACGTTTCGCTGCCGTAACAGGTTACGGCCGTGTCGTCGGACTGCTCGGGGCGGAGGAGCCTGCGACGCTTTTCGAGAACCATGAGGCTTATCCTAAACAGAACCTGAAGGGTGAAAACGAACTTAGGGACAGCCTGTCGAAGCTGGAGAGCCTGTCGGCACCGGATGCCCGGTTGCGAATCCTGGAACTGGAGGGCCAGCATGCTTGGCGCAGGGAGACGGTCTGGGCGAAGCGCGGGGAAGCGCCCTTGGCTCAGGCTCTGTCCTTCCTGGCCGAGGTGGCGAAGGCGAAGGCGCTCCCGGCACATGACGGGGACGCCTTGGCGGAATCCTATGTCGATAGTGGCGCGGGCGTGGATTCAGCCGCCATGCAGGCGTTGGCCGCGGCACCCCGTGACGTCGATCGCAACGTCGTGTCCGTGGCCCTGCGAGCGATCTATCTGCCTTGGCTCGAGGAAGGCGCCAACGCGCTTCAGGAACTGATCCGGAAGGGCGGCGTGAAGCTGGCAAAGCCAGAAGCAACGAAGTCAACGACGACGACGATCCTGTTCGTCGATGGCTTGCGCATGGATCTGGCGCAGGAGTTGGCTCGCCTGCTCGGTTCCGAAGGATTGAACGTCGCATTGTCCTGGCAGTGGTCGGGTTTCCCGACGGTGACCGCGACCTGCAAGGCTCTCGTTTCACCAGTTGCTTCCCTGCTCTATGGACCCTCGACAACATCCGACGTGCTGCCCGTCAACTCGGACGGCAAGCTGGCCACCAAGCCAGTGCTATATAAGCTCCTGGAGGAACAAGGTTGGGAGACGGGGAATTCCCTCCTCGCCGATTCAAGGCTTTGGACAGAAGCCGGACGGTTCGATGAAGACGGCCATGCGCTCGGTGCGAGGCTGGCTGGTCAGCTTGCGGCAGGGATTCGCGATGTGTCTGATTGCGTGCTGCAGTTGGTGCGATCCGAAAGGAGTGTCCGGATCGTCACGGACCACGGATGGCTTTTGATGCCGGGCGGACTTCCGAAAGCCGCCCTTGAGACCGGTCTCGCTGAGCCGCAGGGCAAGCGAACCCGGTGTGCGATGGTGAAGGCGAACGCCCAAACCAGCTATCTTCAGATTCCGTGGACATGGAACCACGAGGTGTTCGTGGCCACCGCGACAGGAGCGCACTCATTCTTTGCCGGACAGGAATATGCTCATGGCGGCGTGAGCCCACAGGAATGCATACTGCCCGTTCTGGACGTCACGGCGAGTGGGGTTCAGAAAAGAGATGTTGCCGACGTGAAGGCGCGCTGGGAGGGGTTGAGGCTTCGGGTCGAGGTGCCTGGTGCAACTGATCTCCACGTTGATCTTCGCTTGGGATCGGAGACGAGCGGCCCGAGCCTGATCAAGGGTGGCCGCGTGCTGGACGACAAGGGCAAGACATCTTTCCTAGTCGGTGACGACAATGAGGGTCAGACGGCCTGCCTGGTGTTGGTGGATGATGATGGTCGCATCCTGGCGCATCGTGTCTTGAAGGTCGGGGGAGAATGATGCTGGAGCTAGACGCACTCGACCGAAAGGCCGCTGAAGCCTTCCCGGGCCACATCGTGCGAAAGGACCTGGTGCGGCGTTTTCGCGGCCAGTTCCCGGTCCCGACCTACGTCGTGGAATTCATGCTGGGACGTTACGCGGCCAGCACCGACCCGCAGGAGATCGAGGAAGGGCTGGAGATGGTGCAATCGCAGCTCTCCGACCGCACCGTCCGTGCGGGCGAGGAGGAGCTGTTCAAGGCCCGGGCACGAGAGCGTGGTTCTGTCCGCATCATCGACATCGTTACCGCCCGCCTCGACGCAAAGACGGACAGCTATCTCGCCACTTTGCCCAGCCTGCGGCTGACCGATGTTCGTATCGACGACAAGCTGGTGCAGGCCCACGAGCGCATGTTGACGGGTGGGTTCTACGCCGAGGTCGAACTGGGCTATGATGCGAGCATCGCGCAGGAGAAGGGCGGCCGCCCTTTCCAGGTCATGAGCCTGCGTGAAATCCAGCTCTCCAGCCGTGACATCCTTGAAAAGATCGCACAAGGGCGCGCGCAGCTCTCCACGAAGGAGTGGAGAGATTTCCTTCTCCGGAGCGTTGGCCTCGAGCCGGACACGCTCTCGCCGAGGGCGCAAGACGGTATGCTGTTGCGCATGGTGCCCTTCGTGGAGAGCAACTACAACATGGTCGAGCTGGGGCCTCGAGGTACGGGAAAGAGTCACCTATTCCAGCAGGTTTCGCCCTACGCGCACCTTGTTTCGGGTGGCAAGGCAACTGTCGCGCGGATGTTTGTGAACATGTCAAACGGGCAACGCGGCTTGGTGTGCCAATACGACGTTGTCTGTTTCGATGAGGTGTCCGGCATCTCCTTCGACCAGAAGGACGGCGTAAATATCATGAAGGGCTACATGGAGTCCGGCGAGTTCTCGCGTGGCCGCGAAAGCATTCGCGCAGAGGGCAGCATCGTCATGGTGGGCAATTTCGACATCGATGTGCAGCATCAACAGCGCGTCGGGCACCTATTCGGGCCGATGCCGCCCGAGATGCGCAATGATACCGCGTTCATGGATCGCATCCACTGCTACCTACCAGGATGGGACATTCCGAAGATTAACAAGGACTTGTTCACCAGCAGGTTCGGCATGGTCAGCGACGTGTTGGCGGAATGCTTCTCAAGGCTCCGAGCGCAGACACGCGTAAACGTTCTTCCCGGACGCGTGCATTTCGGTGGGGCACTTTCCGGACGAGACCAGAATGCTGTTAACAAGACGGTGTCCGGTCTGCTGAAGCTGCTCTATCCAGATCCATCAATGAAGGTTTCGGATGAGGACCTTGAATGGGCAGTTCGCTTGGCGCTGGAGGTGCGACGCAGGGTAAAGGAGCAGCAGAAGCGGATCGGTTCTGCGGAGTTCCGCAACACGCAGTTCAGCTACATGATCGGTATGGATGGCGTAGAGAAGTTCGTCGCTACGCCCGAACTTCGAAGCGAGGACAGCATTGGGTCCGATCCTCTCCCTGCGGGGCAGGTCTGGGCGATCAGTCCAGGTGGTCAGGATGAAGGTATTGGATTATTCCGCATCGAGGTGACCGAAAGCTCAGGCGGCGGGGTGCGTATCCTCAATCAATCACCGCCTGCTCCCTTCCGAGAGAGCGTGAAAATCGCTGAGCAGAACCTTTATTCACGGGCGATGGAGTTGGTCGGCGATAGAAATCCCCGCGCACACGAATTTGCAGTCCAGATTCGCTCCTTCGATGCGGCCAAGAACGGTTCCCAAACGGGCGTTGGAGTACTGATTTCATTGTGTTCGGCACTGCTCGGAAAACCGCTGAAAGGGGGACTGATCATTGTTGGGGGAATCAATCTAGGGGGCTCTGTTGATCCAATTCACAATCCGATCGATGTCGTGGAACTTGCGCTCGAAAAGGGTGCGACAACGGTCATGATGCCTGTATCTTGTCGACGGCCGCTCATTGACCTGTCAGATGAGGTTGCGACGAAAATCCAGGTTCTCTTCTACGCGGATGCGCCGGACGCGCTGAGGAAGGCACTGCACGATTGACGCTCGGGGCAGCCGCACCTGCCGGACTGCGGGAGCCCAGATTTGGAGAGTGGCGTGCGAGATCACGATCATTCGGGGGCTGTTTCAATAGGTCGCTGAACCCATCTCCATCGCTCACCTCCCAAAAAGGCGCTGCGGTTGTCACCACAATTCTCAGCGAAACCGGGCTCAAGTGGGAGCAAAGTTGGGGGCGATTCTTAACCGTTAACCGCCCGATCTAAGCGACTACATGTCCCAGAAGATCCAATGGCTGTCGTTTTTAACGGAAGCGCTAATCTTGGCTCCGGCGCGGCTGGCAAGAAACTCCCCGATTTGCTTTTCATTCATGAGGCAGCGGAGCGCGCGGTCCTGTACGGCGAGGGCATAGTCCGTAGCCGCAGCGGCTGTGGCGCTTCCCCCTGTTGCCCCGGCGCTCCCGATGTCGATCACAATCGCGATAAGTCCCTTAAGAATGTGAAGCGCCTTGTCGTCATTGAGGGCCCTGTTGATACATTCCGACACGAACTCCTTGGCTATACCTTCCACATTAAGGGGACCAACTACCGTGAGTTTCACGCAGTGCCGCAGCTTCTTCATCCGCTGCGTCACGCGCTGATAGTCCCACCTGATTATAACTTCGGTTGAGTGAGGTTGGATCGAGTCGTCCCATGAGAATAGGCATCTCTCCTGGATTGTCCCGACCTGAACGGTCTCGTCGGGCGCAGGTCCCTTTGGCCCCTCGGGGTTTAGATCCACGACCTCCTGGACATCCTCCCATGCCGCAACGACAGATCTTCCTAGGTCCGGTTGAGAAAGACCGTCGAAAAATTTCCTGACGTCGGCGATCTCATCGGAGGTCAGCGAATCTGTAAGCATGAATGGTGTGTTGGTCGCAAATCCGCTCGAGATTCCTGCGCAACCGATCATTTCACTCCAGTCGACCCCACCAGCGTCCTGCCCCTTCATCGGCCTGATGGTCGATAAGAGGTCCTTCTTCGACTGAGAGCCGGCCGTCCAACACGCGTTGATTATCTTGGGGCGATCATCCCTTTTAACTCGCTGCAGGGCATATGTCGTCGCGCCGTCAACTCCTACCCCATCAGGTCGGATCACTACGATCTCGCGGTCAACAGGGGCCCTCCACTTGTTCATGGAGACTTGCGCAGCACAGGCATGAACGAAGACAGTGATCTTGTCGTGGACATCCCATGACAACTCCGACATACGACCAGGATCAGAGGCGAAGGCAGAAGCCGATGCGCACGTTAGACCTCTAATGGCGGCGGCGTCCGCCTCGGCCGTGGTGCGCTTGACCGGTATGGACGCCACCAACTTGCTACGTTTTCGTAACTCGGAAATTGGGAGTGCAACCAAGTTCGGCGCATATACATTGTTGATCTGGCCGATGCCGACAAGGGAAGCATCCGATTTAAGGAGCAGGAATTCCCCTCCAATTTGGCCAGGTTCCCCGCAGACGTAAGCAAAGTGCCCGGGATCTTCAGTTTTATGGTCTGTAACCTTGCAATCGGAGCGATAGGTAATGTCCACCACGGAATCTTTGTCCGTGGTGCGCGCGCGCCATCCGATGGCGACCAGTTCGTCGCCTATTTTAGGCCGGGCTATAGAGAGTCTTGCCGTACCAAAGTAACGGGAAGGGTCGTCCTTGACGTTGTAAACGGTCCATTTCTGCATCCACTCGGTAGGGCGTTCTGCGGGCCTTTGTCCCATGGAGTATTTTGACCCCCTGTGCGACACGTGCTCGATACCGGACATTTGAAGGACATATTCGTCAGGAAAGCCATTGAGGTGACGACATTGGCCTTGAAGCGCGACCGACTGGGACAAAAGCAAGGCGGGGCAGTGAACGCGCTGATTGATCTCTAGCACAAAGCCCATCGATCTCACGACCTGCCGAACAGGGTCGGTCTTGGGAAGAGTTGCGACGAGTTTCGGCTCGGACATGGCGGGCGAACTGCCGACCGCGAAAACAGACAGGTAAATGGCGGCAGCGGCAATTCCGAGCCTACGACTCAGCGGTGGGCTCGTCGTCCGCATGGGCCGTCCCTCCATTCGAAATGGAACATAACACACGGTGGACGTCCCGCGAAGTCCCCTGAGTCCCGTAAGGTGATGTAGTCGCAAGGGAGGCTATTCTGAATCCAGACCGGCGACAGGAGCGAAGCCGCGACGTGAACAGCGAATGGCTACGGCCCCGGATTGCATCGTCGCGTGCATGCCTTGCAATGGTCAATGGGAAATCGAACCCCGCGCGGAAGCGTGCAGGACGCTTCGGCGCCAACCATTTGCCCCGACCGTTGCGTAGCTGCGGGAGGTCGGCCGGCGTTATCGGCCCCCGGACCTTCATCGGTCCTGGCTCGAATACGCGTACATCAAGCTTGATCAGAAAGGAAGCGACGGGAGCGTATGGGATCAATCCGGTCCGCCTGTTCCAGAGCCCAAGAAGCCCAACTCGCGATATCTGTTTCCAGAATAGGCTCGTGAGAGGTTTCGTTTAGTGCCTTTACCGAGGCGACATACGCGCGGATTTCCTGTGCTTCGCGAAGCGCCTTTGCCTCTGATAGCAACCGGTCAACGCGACTCTGTTCTTCTTTCACGCGGCGTGCGCGTTCGGCTTGCTCTGCTTTCTCCCGCTCTATCCTGCTTCGCTCAATAAGGTCCGCCTTGCGGCGCACGAGCCATTCATAGTGGGCAAGTTCCTTACCCCGGCATGCACTCTCTCCGGCGACCAGGACATTGACCGCAATCTTGGTCAAGTGGGACTCGATTTTGTCGTTTGGCTTGTCCTGCCAGGTACTTTGAAATTCTTCGGTTAGGGAACCCCTGTTGATCATTACGGCGAGCATGCCCGACGCAGACTTTGCGATGTCTGAGGTCGCATGCCAACTGGTGCGTTCGACCTTCGGATCGTCAATTGAAATCACGACATCGGTCAATCCAACCCTTGCATAGAACTCATGAGGATTTTTACCCGATGATGTGACGCGAGCATCATTTTGCTCGAGGCAAAGGAACAGCGAATTTAGCGCGCGAAGGCGGCGTTGCTCGAAGGGAGAATCGAAGTAGGGAGCGTCGTAAAGCGACTTGTACGTTGCCGCCCAGTATTTCGCCCGCCGCGGAGCATCTGCCTCAAGGAGCTTTCTAACGACAGGGTGCGCTCTCGAGAGGTCTCGCGGCACAGAGATCCTCTTCACCCGCTTGGTAACCTTATCCCGGACGGCCGACAGCGCCTCATCGAAGGGGCGCGGTGGTATCAATTCCAATTCCATGAGATTTTTGGGAGCCGAACCATAATAGTCCCACCTGCTAGCGCCAAACGAGACCTCGCGGGGCATTCCGAGTGCTCTTTCCGGAAGCGGCTGACGACGCACCTTTTTCCCCGCTTCTAGCTTTGCCCAGTGGCCGCGTGGCGGGAGCGGGATTTGGTGTTGCTTGCAGGTCTTAGCGAAGGCCACGTCAGAGATATTATGTTCGGCCGCCACGGTTTTGACCGGCGTTGTCCAGACGATTTCGTAGAGTGCTTCTCGGAGGAAATTCGTTTGCATCGTGACGGCATGAAACGGGGACAGAGTTGAAGATAATCATGGCACACGTCGTTCTGCAAGCGATGGGGTCGCGCCGCTCCTCCACAAGGAGATCGATCGTAACATAGTTCAGCAAAGCAGTGGCGCAAATAGTCTCAGACGACCATGGACCAGACTGATTTTGCCGAGTAAAAGAATTCGTCTACTGCACCTTCCGATTGTTTTGAGGCTGAATGGCACTCCCTCCTGCGGCGACAATAACGATTTCCCAGACCCTCGCTATGCTCGACGGACCGAAGAGGGAATTGGCCGAGGGCGTCGCCAACGATCGCTACGTCTTCTGGTTGGGATCTGGCATCTCGCGAGAACGAATGCCGGATCTCAAGAGCCTGGCGAAGCGAATCCTTATTTCGCTTCAGGGGCAGATCGAGCAGAGCAATCCGCACTGTCGGTTTCGCGCAGCGCTCGACTCGGTAATCGGTCACGCAGGCCCGAGCGCCGACGAATGCAACTCGATCGACTACTCGACCAGTCCGGAAAGCTGGGCCGTCTTCGAAGCGCTTGCTGGCCGCCTGGTCAACAACTACGCGCGCATGCTCGGTGTCACCGTCGATGGCGAGGAGGCAGACTACCTTCTCTGGGACGTCCTGAATGCTGCCGCCGTCTACTCCGATCCGGCAATCTTGCCCGACGCGGAGCACCTTTGCCTGGCTGCCCTAGCGATGGAGGGAGCCGCCTCAGAGATGCCTTCGGCGAATTGGGATTCGCTTGTCGAAAAAGCTATCGAAATCCTAGCGGGCGGAAGGCCAATTCAGCGCGTAGCGATCGCCCCCGGCGATACAAGGGCGGGACGCAGGCGCACCAATCTTTACAAGTTTCACGGATGCGCCAGATCCGCATTGGAGGATCCGGCACAGTTTCGACCGCTGCTTGTCGCGAGGCAGAACCAGATCAATGGTTGGGTTGCAAGCAACCCTGTGATGGCAAGCGTTCTAATCAACTTGATCGTCACGAAGCCGACCCTGATGCTCGGTCTTTCCGCGCAGGACTCGAACATCCAGAGCCTCTTCGCGAGTGCTCAGGTTCAGATGCCCTGGCACTACCCAACACATCCGCCAGCGTATGCCTTTGCTGAAAACGCTGTTGGGGGCGATCAGGAAAGCCTTTTGCAGAATGTCTATCACCAGGAATTCAATGCCGGGACTCGTGCATCGATCAGGACCGATGCGCTCGTCCAAGCCTTCGCCAAGCCGCTATTACTGGCACTACTCCTATTCGTCTTGACGGAAAAGCTGAGACACCTCGTGCGTGAAGGATTTCCGGCGATTCAGGAGGTCGATAGGGCGAAGCTGGCAGAAGGGCTTGGGAACGGCCGCAACCTTGTGGCTGCTAACGTAACTTCGAGTGCGGACGACGTAATGAGCCTGATCACTAAAATAGGTCGGACCATGACAATGCTTAGAGAGGGAGCGCTTCCAAACGCCGCAAGCGGTTTGTATAGTCCGGTGTCCGCTGAGCCATTGGAGCTCATGACCGCGAATCCCAACCTCGCGGCGGGAGGGATTGCTGAGTTCGCCGTCGCGTTGAGCCTCGTGGGTCTCGGCTTAGACAGAGGACTCTGGGCCGTCGGACCGAATACCTCTGCGCCGGATCCTGGTGCCTTTGGCTTGGTGGGACGCAGTGGCGCCGCGAAGATTTTTTTCGCAGGCGATCATCGTGCAGCCATTCGCTTGACCACTAACGGACTGCTGGCGGACAATGACGACGCCGTCGTCGTACACAGCCAGTCCAATCCTGTTCCGATGCATCGATCGCCTCGACGGCCGCCGGGCCGAACCGGTCTGGCCCTGGTTCGGGAGGTCAGCGTCGAGGAACTGCTTGCGGAGGGCACCGAGGTAGAGGACCTCCTGGAACGTTTTCGAAACAAGGTGGCCCTATGACGGCGGCAATCCCTGCGGAGAGAGTTGCGGCGGTCTTGGAGGAGGCGGGATACCGTCGACTCGAAATGCCCTTGGAGATCGCAGGGCTGGCCTTCGACGTGGCCGGCGCTTTTGTGGGAGTTGGACATTCCGCCGATCTCGTGATCGTCGGCGACATGGCGGCCAATGGCGAAAAGAAGGTGGTCCTGCAGATCGAGGGCATAGCCCGCGCTCTCGACGTGATGCGCTCCCAGCGCCCATTAACCTCGATTATAGTGGGTCCGCGTCCGGTGGGAAGGAATCTACAGGCACTTTCGCAGGTCGGTCGAATTCTAGCGGTGGAAGAGGCGGCTGATCCAAAAGACCTGCTGGACAAGCTTTCGATCCTCCTTCCTCTAAAGCTCCCAGCGGGAGAACTTAGCGAACACGACATCGGCACCGGGGACGAGGATATTGTTCTTAGCACCGATCGGGCTGTCCAATTTCTCGAGGCTTCCAGTTTCGGCAAGGAGGCTGTCCAGATGCGTTTTCATGAGGCCCTCAGGCGCGCCCTGGGTGGGGAAGATTACGAGCCCGGGTCGGAAGAATCGTGGCCCGAGGAAGCGCTAGTGGCTGAAGAAGAGCAAGTTGAAGCCGGCGAAACGGAGGCCTGAGCGATGCGATTGAAGTCACTCTATATGAAGGATTTTCGGAGCGTTGATGGGGAAGTCCTAGTTTCGCTCGACGCACCGATTGTGCTCGTTCATGGCCCTAATGGGGCCGGCAAGACGAGCCTGTTGTCGGCGATCGAAATGGGACTCACAGGTGCCGTGCCTTCGCTGTCGCGCGCGGAACCCGACTACCTTGCTTACCTGCCGCACAAGGATAGACCCTTTGGGCAGGTCAGAGTGGATGTCGAGACGGCGAATGGCGACCGCCTTGTCGGGGATATGAGAGTGACGGCGGAAGGGGTGGTTGGAACTCCTGTCCTCGGTCCTCGCCAAGCGAGTTTCTTTAGCGAGCGGAGCTATCTTGCTCAATCGACCTTGGGGCGCCTTCTGGAGATTTACCAACATTCAGACAAGAAGACAGACTCGCCGCTGACGCGCTTCGTGAAAGAGTTGCTCGGCCTTGACCGCATGGAAGCGATCATTGCCGGTCTTCACTCGGCCGGCAACATCTCGCGCCTCAGGAATCCGGTCCCATCGTACGATGAGACACGGGTCGCGATCGCCGAGAAGGAGAAGGCGCTCATCGAACTCGACAAACGAGAAGTGTTTCTGAAGACGTCCGTCGAAACGCTTGAGGCGGAGGTCCGTGAAATCCTGGCGCGTGTTGATCCCGCAATGTTGGTCTCTCTCAGCGAGATCTCGGAGTTGCCCGCACGCTTTCAGAGCTCTCGCGAGGAAGACGATCTCATGGAACTCGCGCGTTCAAGGCGGGAGGTTGCTGTCCTCGAGGAGGCTTGGAACAAGGCGAGCAACCCCAGCGGTGCCGGCGAGCGGGTTCTGCTGGAGGCCGTTGCGGTGGAAGCCAGGAAGGCCCTCGACGAGTGGATTCGCACGCGCGGCCAGGACGTCGAGGCGCTGCTACAACAGGCGGGAGGCCTGTTTGCGGACCTCGCCGTCTCCGGTGAAAGCGGGTTCGTCTGGCGTGGAAATTCCATAAATTCGCGCGTCGGCGCCGATGTCCAACGGATCGAAGGTATCCTTAACTTCCACGAAGATGCGATTCGAATACGGGTCGAGACGAGCCGGGAGATCGAGGAGGCTCGAACACGCGTGGCGCGGCTCGAGGAGCAGATGGGAGAGGCAGCCGATGCCAATGAAGCGCTCGCAAGGACGCTTTTCGAACTAAGTACGCACATTCATGATGATCATTGTCCGGTATGCGATCGGAACTTCAACGAGGTGAGTCCCACGCCTCTCAGCGCATATGTCGCGTCAAAAGTCAGCGACATGTTCGAGCATGCTGGGCGGCTTCAGTCTATCTCGCGGGACAGAACCAATACGAATTCCGCCGTGGCGCAATTGGAGCGTAGGCTTCTGGAGGTAGAAGCCAACATACTGCCGGACGAGGAGCTCACGGGTCTTAAAATGCGGCTGGCCGACCTCACCGACATTGGGCAGCAGTTGGAAGCCGGGGCGTTCGATATGCAGAAAGGGGATGAGCTTAGAAAAGCCGCAGCGGCTAGCGCTCAAAACGCGGCCGCCCTTCAAAACGCCGATCAATCGAGGGAAGTGCTACGGAGGGAAGCAGTCGCACTTGCGGATCGTCTTGAGGTCCCATCGGAACCTCTCGAGTCAGCCGGCGAGCTTCTTCAGCGCATGCGTTTATCCATCGACAGCAGGGAGAGAGCCTTAAACCAGAGACTCGATGAACGCCGAACCATTCTCAAGAAGGCTGTTCTCCTATCAACATCGATCGAAGCTCTTTCTGCCGTGGGCAACGAGCGGAAGCAGTTGATGATTGACGTCGACAAGCTTCGACGAAAACGGGCGGAAGCCGACGGAATTATCGAGGCGGCAAAGGATCTCGTTCGTAAAACACGAGAAGCGCGAGGGAGAGTGGTTCGCAAAGTGTTCAACGACGAGCTGAACGCTCTATGGCGAGATCTTTTCGTCCGTCTCGCGCCCGACGAGCCCTTTATCCCGGCCTTCGCAATTCCCGAAGCCGCCGCTGGTGACATTGAAGCCATTCTTGAAACACACCACCGCCACGGAGGCAAGGGAGGCAACCCGCGCGCCATGCTCAGTGCCGGCAATCTCAATACTGCCGCCTTGACACTTTTTCTCGCCCTACATCTCTCGGTGGAGGCGCAGCTTCCCTGGCTTGTCATCGACGATCCGGTTCAAAGTATGGACGAAGTTCACATTGCCCAGTTCGCGGCGCTCATCCGGATGCTTTCGAAACAGATGAATCGGCAGATCGTCCTGGCTGTGCACGAACGGTCGTTGTTCGACTACCTAAGCCTAGAATTGAGTCCCGCGTTCCCGGGCGACAGGTTGAACGTGATCGAACTAGGCAGGAATTCGACCGGCCAGACAACGTTTCGTTGGGATGCCAAGCATTACGAGACGGATCGCGCTATTGCAGCATAGGATCGGGGCTATGCGAACTACTCGATTCTCTCTCGCGGCGCAGATATTTCCTGAAACCTGTCGCGAAAATTGGCCCATTCTCCCTGATCCTGCGCTTTGCGGTCGATTGTGTTTGTCTGCTTTCCGCCGAGGCTGCGTGAAATTCCAGTAAAGCATGCGCTCTCGGCAGAGGCTACTTGGGGGTGCTTCTGGATCACATGGCTGAGGGGATTTCCGACGACAGCCCAGCAAGATCGAATCCTTGAAATAACAGTACCACTAACGCCCGACATGGCGAACTTTAGCGGAAAGGTACATGGAGACGCGCTGTTGAATCCTCATCGACCGTGTGGCTTTCTTCTGCGCGTCGAGATTTTCCAAGCAGTATGCGCTCACGCCCTCGGTCGACCAAGCGTTGTTCAAGGAGCCAATTCATGTTGGCGACCTCGTTAACGGATGGGCGGCTCGTCGCCGTTCCGGAGTAGACGCCCGCGCCAGGGAGATCGACGGAAAGGCGGGAGGTCCCGGATCGCGATGCAGACAGGCATGTCGAGTGCTACAGCCGGCACTCGCATTCGCGTGCACGTCAGCTCGGCCTCAGCAGAATTTCTGATGAGGCTCAGCATGCATGAGGCTCTTCAAGCGGTACCAGATCGAGTTCCCCCATTAACGCTAACATTCCTACGACTGCATCCTGCTTTCGTTCAGCGGGGATGGTGGCCAAGGCTCGCGCGCAAGCTGCCAGGTCGGTGTCGTCGAACAGCACGGGCAGATAGCCCAGCACTTCCTCAATGTTGATAATGCGGTTTATATAATGCACGAGGGGTCCGGTGCTCTTGTGCCGAGCGTACATTCGACACCATTCAAGAATGTTGTCTGGTTGCCATGCGATACCATGCATCCCCCTATGAAGATAATAGAGCCCTTTCAGGTAATCTTCGATGGAGGTAGCTCGAATGCGGTGCGCCGTACCTGGGATACCCAACCGCTTCATCTCGGCGCTGAACAAATTGCTCACGGACTTTTCGTTCAGTGCTTGTCCGGTCTTGGTAGAGAGAAATACGTTGTCGGGTGCTCGATAGTGAGGCCGAGAACGCCCATAGCGTAAGATGAAGTCGTGCCTGGAGGTGAATATGAGATCCAAAATCTCCGAAAACACATCAATTGGGACTGTGGCAAAGGTGCTTTGCCGCTTCTCGAAAACCGGGACACTGAGGATCGTGCGTCCTCGCTCCCGCATTGAACCAAGTGCCATCAGCACGAGATTTCGGATTTCCTTGCTGCCTGCGATGTGGGTCGCCAGTTTTGACAGCTCCCGCGGGACCCGCTTGATGAAAGGCAAGAACTCGGATTCGCCAACGAATGACTGTCGCAAGGCTGCGGTCGTCAATCCGACGGCGCCGCACTCCCGCAAACCCGCACTTCGAAACAAGGCCGCGATCGCGTACATATTTTGACCAGAAAACTCGTTTGGCTTGACGAGGAACTGTTCCTTCAGAGCCTCTACGTTTTCGGGTGTTGGTGTCGCCGGATTTGCACGAGCCGCGGTGCGCTGGGCGCCAGTAAGCGTTCGCCTCTGGTTGAATCGCGGACTGTTCGGCTTTGGGATGCAGAGGAGCTCGTCCTCAAGTGTGCGATAGAACTTTTCGATAACGTCGCAAACGAACTCAGCTCGCTCAAGGGTAATCCCCAACTCGACATCGTCCTTGAGCGCAAGGATTTTGGTTTCTCTCGTGGCATTATTTACGAGGAAGCGTTTGAGAACACGCTCGTTGACGTCACGATAGTCGATTTTCCGTTTCTCCAGATGATCCCAGAAAACTGAGAGTACCCGTGCATGTTTGAGGCATGTGGAAGCCGGATATCGAGAGGCCATGAAATTGAGATGAGCGCAGATCGGAATGACCAGTCCTTCAGCGTGACTGATGACCAGCGGATGGCCCCGCGCATCGACATCACCAAGGAAATGATGGTCGTCTGCTATCCTCACCTTTGTCTCGTAGAATCGGTGGATGACTGTCATCGTCGGCCCACATCCAGTAGTTCAACAAGGTTTACTCTTCTGCCTGTGGCGAGGAAGAGATCGTCGCAAAGCATCTGGATTCTATGAACCAGCAAGGCGTTCTGCTGAGCTAGCGCGACGTTGGCTTTCTTCAAAGCTCCATTTTCCTCCCTAGAGACTGCCCTTTCGTCCCGGAAGGCCCTTTCAAGCTTTCCCCTCTTATCGTTTTTGTAGATGTCAACATACGTGGCGTATCTTCCGCTCGGCGAAACGTTCGATTTTGTTCCCAATTTGTAGATTCCGAGTTCGAGATTTTCCCAGCCGTGAAACTCTGAGATGTTTCTGGGCCAAAATTCATCGTCGGGAAGCTCGCCGCGACGGCGGCGGTTGACAAGATAGTCACAGAATTGAAGTTTTCTCGTGAAGGCATCGATCGTCAGGGCCTCTCGCTCACTGTCGCTGAGCCTGTTCTTCTCCAGTCCGTGAGGTAGTGCCGGAAAGCGAAGGGTCGAGGCGTCGATTGTTGTGGTGCGTCGATCTTCGCCCTTTTTCTTTCTCCCCATCGCTACGCTGCCCACTGCCAGACAACGCTAGCTTCATAATCTCGAAGTCCTGCCAGCCTTTCTGCAAGCACCTCATATTGTTCACCACGTGCATTTTCCAATGCCGCCTCACACCTTGTGATCTCGTTGTCCCAATATGGCCAGAGGTCAGGTAGGATGAAATGGTGAACGCAGGTTCCACATGTCAGATCTTCGGCATAGCCGTGATCAACGTCGTTGAAGGTCGTGATATCCACGCCCAGCTCTATCGACTTGGCTCTCAGGCAATTAGCCGCCATCAGACAACTCTGAGTCTGATCGCAGGCGCAGAAGCCATGACCTTCGGGGTGAGGGCGGAAGGTCTTCCCTGAAGCGAATTGTTGTAGGAGTGAGTTCAAAGCGTCGTCCGCTTCAACGGAGTCATGAACGTCCACAACGTCTCCCAACCTCTCTGTCAGCTTTGCCAGGTCCCGCATGAGATGTAGCCCGGCGGTGCCCGCAAGCTTGATTTCGCCCCGCGTGGCCGAAAGCAGAATGTCGAACACAAAACCGCGTCCGATTTCTTCGAAGTCTTCAAGCCGGTTTATGTCGTTATGATCCTTCTCGTGTTTCTTCGCGGTGGATTTTGCCTCATCCCGTATCTGAAGTGAGTTTCTGGCTGCACTAGCAAGATACGCGCGTGTGACATCTAGGTTGAGGTGCAGCATGTGCAGCGACAACGCAGGGAGACTGGGGAAGCGGTAGCGATAGAAATAGGTGATTGCGAAAAATTTTCGGAACTGGTGGGCAGCCAACTCGGTTTCGGATCCATCGTCGGACGGGGGGAGATTTAGCCATTTCGCATACGACTTCACTCGCTTACTGAAGTCGATGTCCACAGCCGTACCGGTTACTGGGTCGAGGAGATCGAACAGATAATTGCTGGGATGTCCGGTGGCCCGCTTCAGCTTCTCCATAATGTCAACGGCGAGCTTAACGGTCTCAGAGATTGGAATAGTCGCGGTGTGTGCGTCCTTCCCCACCGAATGGTTCTTGAGCTTCCTTATCGGCGTAAGGAGCCAAAGCTGCCCTTGTTCATCAGTATAGACTTTGCCGAGTTCCTGCGAATCGGTCTCATCTTTCCGTCGAGCCGTTCCCATCGAGTAAACACAGGCAAACGCGATTGGTAGAAAAACAAGTGCGAGTGTTCGCAAAGAGACCGTAGCAAATGATTGATCTCGTTGTTTGTACTCTTGCGAAAGGACACCCAGCCCCAACGCTGACAGACGGCTGTTAATGAAATCCCGGTCCGCTGCGGCGAGTTCGAATGTCGGCTCCAGGGTCGCGACAACATTGATGAGGAACGGCGTAAGGGGATCGGTAAGCAGTTGGAGAGACTTACTAAGGAGATAGACGACCTGGTTAGGTCGCAATTCCTTGGTTGCCCCTTTTTCGTTCACCCAAAGCTTTACCTCCCTTTCGATGTCTGCCTGCTTCACATAGGGCCGGAACGGTATGGGATCATGGATCAAGTTGTCACGAAATTTTCCTAACCATAACCATGGCAGAATGATTTCAATGGCACGCTGTATAGAAAGCTTGTTCTTGGATATCTTCGGCGCCCCGCTTTTTCTTGATACATCTCGAAATTTGACCCCACGATCGGTGAAGTATCTTTTCAGTCGACGCACCTCTTCACCTGGCAGGGCCGCGATATTCCCGACACCAAACAGGGGCGCAATGATATCGAAGGCGACCTCCTTTCGATCGTTGAGGGGAATGCGGATGCGATTAGAGTCGAACGCAGCGATTATTGTGTCCGTCCGTTCGCTATAGTCTATGAGCGCAAAATATCCTCCTTTTCTCAGGCGGCTGATATAAAGCCGCTTCGCTTCAGGGGTGAGGTCGCGGTTCGAGTTGATGCCCATCGAGACCCGTGTCCGTACAAAAATGAGCAGCGCGTCATACACTCGCATCAAAGTTTTACGTGAAGTCACCCAGCCACGTGGCGCAGGGCGGACACACTCCATCAAGAGGTATTTGACGGTTGCAAGGTCTTTTTCGAATTCGGGGTCGGTCAGGAACCGTTGATTTGGATACGGAGTGATCGGGACGCAGAAATTGATGGCTAGAGGCTTCTTGTCAGTTCGAGATTTGTTCCCGATGACGGCGAACCATACGTCGTCCTCAGGCAGGCAGTTTTCATACTGTGGCGGCATGAGGACATTGGCCAAAATGTCCTCGCCCGAAGGCATTTTCAACCGGCGTGTGCTTGAAGTCATCGTCTCACCAAATTATTGGCAATGCTAACTGGCCGAGCGCCAGTTCCTTTTGAACAAGGCTGAACGTTTTTCGAAATTTCACTCGGTGTCGCGTTTTCAGCAGTCTCTGAACCATGGCTTGGATCAGGGCCATCCAGGGAACCCACGATCTAAGGAAGCGCTGCGGATTCTTGGCGGCCATTTCCTCCCAACGGGCCTCGATCGCAAAACCCGCAATTACGAGTGATCGTAGTCCCAAATCATCGGGTCTGAGTCTCTTGGCGCGCTCGACAATACTTTGCGACTGTGTCTGGTCGATCGGTGGCTCAACGAGTAGCTCTGCTAAACCATTTTCGATCCCAAGGGCTTTTCGCTTGTGCAGTTCTTCCTTCGGGATATTGAGCTTTCGCGCAAGGTCGTCCACCGTCGAATACAGCACGGCGTCCATCTGCTGGAGATACTCTCGTATCTTGCTCTTGAAAAACGCGCGCACAGCCGGTGCGCTTAGGTAGAGGAAAGCCAATCTCGGATCGCTTTGATCACCTCGTGCCCGCGCGAGCCCGATGTTTCCCAATGTGCTTTCGGCGTCGACGTTGTACTTTGTCCGCTTGATGCTCCGGCGGGTGAGGGGAAGCCCGCCGAAATCCGGGTGGTCTTGGTTACGCTGTAGAAATCGCACGAAAGAACCGTAGACAGCCTCGTTGAGACTACGCACACCTCGCGTCAGCCAGAGTTTCGCGGCCTTTCGCGGGGGAAATCCCTTGCGCATTTCAGCCGTCATTGCCTTGTAAGTTTCGATGACGTGGTATGAGGTAACGGATCTGCGCTGTTTTACGACCAAGGTGGCATCTTTGTCCGGTTCTTCGTAAACTGGTTCAACCTCGGCAACCGCGGCGTTTCGGACCTTGCCTTGTGCCCTTCCTTTTTTAGAGACCAGCGCACGGACGATTATGCTGTTCTTCTTGATTTCACCAACGAAAGGGTTGAGATCCATATTGAGGACCGTGGAAGGTTCCCACCCGGTGTCGATTTGGACGATGGTGGCGCAAGCCATGAGTGTGTCGCTGCACGGTTCCGCGAGCTTCGCGATCTGATCATGGCCACCCGCCTCCTGAAGGAGCCTCATCAGCGAGAACCGGGCGACGGGAAGGCTGGGGCGGTGGAAAAGGCCGATGTAAGCCCGGAGCGCGACAGCTCGGATGTACTCTTCAGTGCCCCGCAGGAGGTCCGCAAGACCTCTCTTCGCCCGAGCTTGCGCCCCTCGAAGCTTCGCACGCGCTCTTAACGCCCGTATGATTTGGTTTAGGGTGGGGATGGTGGGATCGCTCAACATTCGCGAACTTTCCCGAAAGCGCTCTTCAGCAACGCCGAACACCTCAACCAAAGAAGCTCGGAGGGCTGCCAACAGTTGTTTGTTCGTCGTGTGAAATTTTAACGCATTTTTGTGATCGTCATCCGCGTCGAGTCTGAGGCGGCCGGCGTCTATTGCGAGCGTCGCGAAGCACGGCGTCGTTACCTCGCCCCCTTCCGAGTACATCCCATGAAGGCTCAGTTCTACTCTCGGAAGAGCCTTTGCGTCTGCGAGTTTGTTCAGGCAGTTTCTCAGAGCTTCCAGGTACGCAACGACAGACTTTCCGCGCGCGTCGGTAAAGCTGGTATCTTCAGGGTTGATCATCCGTGCGCGCAAGTGCTCGATGTAGTGGGCGAACGAGTTAGCCGGCACTGGCTTCGAGGTTGATAATGCCTTGAACACGGCTATCGCGTGGTGATCCCGACAAGTTGAGAGGTCGCGAAGCAGTCTCCTGAACAGCCGGAATTCGTTATGGGTGGTGTCAGGGTTTGCATATCGATAAATGTCTTCCCAATAACCCGCGAGCCGAGCACAGCATTTGTAGCCGTACGCGAAAACAAATTCAGTGAAGGAGTATGATCGTCGGTGACCCGGTATCAGGGCTTTGCATTCTGGAGGCAGAGCCCGAACTTCGTCCAGGTCTTCCCCCTGCAATCTTCTGGCCATAGACATTCTCGATTGCTGATAATTCAAGCAAGATCGTCCCCGTGAAAAGAATTCGCGAAGCCAATCGAAGGATTCGATAATAAGTTTTCTATTGCTTCAGGAAGGATTCATGTGTAAAACCCCAATTGTTGACAATGGAAATCAGAAACTATTTTCGAGGTTGCTTGATATTCTCGACCATAGAAATTTCGCGGTCATGCTAGTGACGTTTGCTCTATTAAGCAAGTCTATCGACTGGAAAATATACATATGGATCTCGGCGCCTCGTTGCGAGGTGCAGTGATCGGGTATGCTTCGCCGTTGCGGATCAGCCAGTCGTCGAGGTGTCGCAAGAACCCTGTCTGTCTTCGGGAACCCTTGCGTCGCCACTTCTATTTTTTGAAAAGATGGTGCTTCCTTGAAGCTTGCCGGAAAAGTCGGTTATGTGCGTCAAGTTCTGCAAAATTGGGCGGTCATGAGACTGGTCATGCGGCTTGACGGAGTGCGAGTTTCTTGTGCTCGCGCAGGTCGTCCATATTGATGTAACGGTTGGCCTCCATCCAGTTTTCGTGGGTTTCCACGGCGAGCGCTCGCACAAGGCGTAGACAGCTCTCGGTGTTGGGAAAGATCAGGTCCTACGTCGAATTTCCTCGTTGAGGCGTTCGAGCATGTTGGTCGATTTAAAGTGCTTGTGATGCTGGCGTGCGTGGCAGCCGGAGGAAGGTGAGTGTCTGCTCGATGGCTTCCTCGACCCAACCGGTGAGGCGCGGATATTTGCCGGACCATTTGCCAAGCCAGGCGGAAAGATCGGCCTTCGCCTCGTCGAGGTCGCGCCGGTCGTATATCCATCGCAGCTCCTGCAGGCAGTATGGCCACCCCGTTTAGTGAATTTGCAGAACCTTCAGCACGCTACCGAAAAGTCGCGGATATCGCGTACCAACCCCTCAATCCTTGCGAACAGTTTGCATACCAGGCCCGGCGAGGGTCCGTACGCGTTTTGAATAGGGAGGACGGATTCGAACCCCTCTTTACAGAATGAGAATCTGTCGTCCTAACCGATAGACGAAGGGCGCAGGCCGGCCCCGCTAAAATAGGAGCGCGCGCAGAATTCTGCAAGCGGATGCGATGGCTTCTATATGGAGAGAAAGTGGTACGCCCTAGGGGAGTCGAACCCCTCTTCCCAGAATGAAAATCTGGTGTCCTAACCGATAGACGAAGGGCGCTTCCTTCGTGGTGGCGCCCTTATAGTCAGGCGTTTTGAATCCCGCAAGCGGCAATTCGGTTTTCTTTCAAAAAAATGACAGGAAATCCGAATGCGTTCGAAGAGCTGATTATTAAAGCTGAATCAATAGGCTGCCGGTTGTTTCTTTAACAAGACGAGGCGGCGCTTCCGTAACGTCATGCGAAAATTGCGCGGTCGTCAGATCGCTCTTGCGGTCGCCATCGGCGCGCGTTTGCCGCCGCAGCCCCAGTTCCAGTCGCGGGTTTTGCCGGTATCGAGATGGACCGAATCCGTGTGGCAATAGGTGCCGACACCGCCGCGGTTCGGCAGCGAGCGGATATAGGCGGCGATATCCGATTTCGTCACGCCGTCGATCTGGATGTCGGCCGCCTCGCAGCTCTTGTGCATGGATTCGTCGGCGCCGCCGACCAGGCGGTTATGCTCTTCGTCGCGATAACCTGACGTGACGATAACAGGCCGGCCGAAATGGCTTTCGACCGTCTTGATCACATTCAGCAGCTCGGGCTTGAAGCAGCTGACCTCGACATGATCGTTCTGGAGATGCAGCCCGTTCGGCGCGATACGCGTCATGCCGGGCAGGGCAGCCTTGTGCAGCAGGCCGGAGAGGCTGCCAAGCAGGTTCTGCTTCGGCGCGCTGTAGAGCGCGTTCATCGTCGGGGCTGGACTGCCGTCTGTCGCCAACGACGCCGTTTGAACGGGCGCAGGCTGAGTGCTGCCATTCTGCGAGGATTGCTGCGGCAGCACCGGCTCCGCCGGCTGTGCCGATGCAGGCGGCTGGCTGTAGACGCTGCTTCTTGCGGGTACCGCGCCTTGAACCGGCGCATAGGCCTGCGGCTGAATGACGGTGGACGTGCCGTTGTTCTGCGGCGCCGGCTGATGATCCGAGAAAATGCTCATCGCCTGCGCGTTGATCCCGGTCGATTGCAGCACGAGCCCGCCGATATTGGCAGGTGCTGCCGTCGCCGGATCGGCCGGCGGGACGGCGGCATTCGGATCTTGAGCGACGAGCTGGGGCGCGGCTTGGGCGCCGGAGACGTTGACGAGCCGGGGGTCCGAGTACATTGATCGCGGGGCGGTTTTTGCAGGCGGCGCTGCCTGAGCAAGCTGCGGTGCTGCGGCTTGCGCCGCCGGAACCGCTGCCGCGGAGTCGAGCGCCTTCTTGTCCGACGCACAGCCGGACAGCGCCAGCACCGAAGTGGCGATCAGCAAAGCGCCCGTCAGGGGCATCCGCATCTCAATGTTATGCAAGCGACAGTCTCCAGTTGATGCGGAAAACGGGCGAAAACCGCCATCCTCCGCTTCGAGTCATCAGGAGATTGCCTGCGGCGCCGGATCGCGGCAAGCGTCAAGGCGCCAGCCGGACCCGAAATCGCAAAAGCCGCAAGCCTCGCAAAAGCCTTGCGGCAAAAAGCCTTACCAGGCGCCGGTATTGCCCATCGAGGCCCAGGGTTCGGCGGCGGCAAGCGGGCTGCCCTTCTGCAGGATTTCGATCGAGATGCCGTCGGGCGAGCGCACGAAAGCCATGTTGCCGTCGCGCGGCGGCCGGTTGATGGTGATGCCGTTGTCCATCAGCGTCTGGCAGGTTGCATAAATATCGTCGACCTCATAGGCGAGGTGGCCGAAATTGCGTCCTCCGCTATAATCCTCCGTGTCCCAGTTGTAGGTCAGCTCCAGGCAGGGGGCCTTTTCGCTGCGTGCACGGTCGAGATCGTCGCGAGCGGCCAGGAAAACCAGGGTGAAACGGCCTTTGTCGTTTTCGTGGCGACGAATCTCCTCCAGCCCGAACAGCGTGGTATAAAAAGCGAGCGAGGCGTCCAGGTCTTTGACGCGTACCATTGTATGGAGATAACGCATTCTATCTACTCCTTTATTGGGGCTGGCCTTTTTCGGCGAGCTGAGGTCAGCTTCGGGCAAGTCATGTTTGGAAAATGTGCAGTTGGGAATAACCGAAAACTAGGACTTGCGCTTATCCGTTACCAAGATGTTAATCTTGATTTCAAGAATCAGTTAACCGTAACAGTGTGACGCGTATTCGAGGGGCTGGCGACAATGGCTGATAGGATTTCATCGAACGAATACTCCGACCTCGACGAGCTATCGGGAGAGCCGGTCGATCTTGTTGAAATCACCGGCGTCGTCAAGTGGTTTGACGTCGCCAAGGGTTTCGGCTTCATCGTGCCCGACAACGGCATGCAGGATGTCCTCCTGCACGTGACCTGCCTGCGCCGCGATGGTTACCAGACGATCCTCGAGGGAACACGCATCGTCGCCCTTATCCAGCGCCGCGAGCGCGGCTACCAGGCGTTCAAGATCCTTTCTATGGACCAGTCGACCGCGGTCCACCCTTCGCAGCTGCCGCCGGTGCGCACACATGTGCAGGTCACCGCGACGAGCGGGCTGGAGCGTGCGCTCGTCAAATGGTTCAACCGCACCAAGGGCTTCGGCTTCCTGACGCGCGGCGAGGGCACGGAAGACATCTTCGTGCACATGGAGACACTCCGCCGCTTCGGCCTGACGGAGCTTCGTCCCGGCCAGGTGGTGCTCGTCCGCTTCGGCGACGGCGAAAAGGGCCTGATGGCCGCAGAAATCCATCCCGACGTTCCGAGCCCGGCCAGCCGGTCGCATTGATATGCGCGGTCTCATTCTTCTTCATGCGATCAGAAGCGCCATCCTGGCGCTTTTTTTCATGGTCGCCCTGCCGGCCTTGGCCGAGGAGCAGATGCGGTTCGACAAGGAGCCGCTGCTCATTCAGACCGCCGCGGGCAAGCTGCTGCATTTCACCGTCGAGATCGCCTCGACTCCAGATCAGCGCGCCTACGGCCTGATGTTTCGCAAGACGATGGCCGATGATGCCGGCATGATCTTCGATTTCGACGAACCGCGGCGCGTCACCATGTGGATGGAAAACACAATTCTGCCGCTCGACATGCTTTTTGCCGACGACACCGGCACGATCCGCCACATCAAGGAAAGGGCGGTGCCTTATTCGCGCGATATCATCGATTCGATGGGCAAGGTGAAATACGTCGTCGAACTCAATGCCGGCATCGTTGCCAAACTGGGAATCAAGCCGGGTGACAGGATCGTCAGCGCCACGACGACGCAGAAGGCGAAGTGACGGCGCGCGCATGCGAGTTGCGATGCCGCCGTCAAAATCCAAAATATCGGGAAATTGAATGGTCGGAGTGGAGAGATTCGAACTCCCGACCCTCTGGTCCCAAACCAGATGCGCTACCAGACTGCGCTACACTCCGTGCCGTGGCGGGGAGATACACGGTTCACTTCACCGTCGCAACCCATAAATCCAGCTCCGGCCGAAGTTTTCAATGTGATATGTGGATGCGTACAGGAAAATCTGGGATTGGTCGTTTGACGCAAATGGACGGCAGGGGGCTGCTTCAGCCGCGTTCGAGCAGGCCGATATACTGGGCGTAGCTGATGGCAACGTAGAAGAAAGCCGTAATGCCAGCCCCGATCACAATGGCATTGAACTCCGCCGAACGTCTCATCATGTGTGCAAATCCACTGAAATTGACTGAGCCGTAAATAGTCCCGAGGGCTGGCCGCGGCAATCAGATCGTGATCACAACATGAGACGATCGGTAATATTGCGCAACCGGCGGGGGCACGGGGGAGAATATCCGCAGCATCGCCTGATCACGGGGAAGGGATCGGAGCGCATTGTGGACCGCCTTTTTTCTTGAAAAGCCGGGGATTCGCGGATAAGCAAAATTCATCTCTTCGCGCTATCTCTAGAGATGAAGCAAGAGCCCCGGCAACGGGATTGAGACCATCAAAGGCGGGCGCTGCCCGCATAGTCGGAGACGCGCAGTCATGTCTGCCAAGATCTATCGTCCAGCCAAGACCGCCATGCAGTCCGGCAAGGCCAAGACCCATCTCTGGGTGCTTGAATTCGATCAGGAGTCGCCGCGCAAGATCGATCCGATGATGGGGTACACATCCTCCGGCGACACGCGCCAGCAGGTGAAACTCACCTTCGAAACGCAGGAACTGGCCGAAGCCTATGCGCAGCGCAACGGCATCGAATACCGGGTCATCGCGCCGAAGGACCCGGCCCGCCAGGTTGTCGCCTATCCGGATAATTTCCGCTATACCCGCACGCAGCCCTGGACGCATTGAGATTTCTCGTCCAGAACTGCCGCATCGGTCGCGCTCCGTAAACGCGACCGCCGGACGGCCCCTTAGCTCAGCTGGATAGAGCACCTGCCTTCTAAGCAGGTTGTCGCAGGTTCGATTCCTGCAGGGGTCGCCAGCCAATGAGCTAAAACTGCATCGATTTTTTTGAACACGCCAAACGGCAACAGGGTCGTCGAAGAGAGCAAAATGGCGACGGATTGCCGGAATAGGTGCCGAAAGTCCCGGAATATTCCCGTACGAATCTTTGATTGTTTCATGAGCAGGTGACGCGGGCTCGATATGATCGATGACCCTTGCCGCATCTGAAGCGATGTCGCTGCGGCCGCAATCTGCGAGGCCGTCTATGGCCCCGTCTCGATCGTCTCATGCATCGGGTGTGAAGAGAAGCTCGCCATCGAGCGGAATTACTGTTCGGACTGATCTCGCAACACTTCGAACGAGGTGCCACGTTGATCGCCAGCAACCTTCCGTTCGACGAATGAACGGAGACCTTGGGATCCGAGCGCCTGACCGGCGCTCTGCTGGACCGCATCACCCCCACGTCACCATCCTCGAGACGAAGGGCGGCAGCTATTGCCTCGCGCAAAGCCGCGCCCGAAAGCCCGGCTCACCCGTCGAAAAATCGCGGCGCGCGGATGGCTCATCCACGCGCCGAGCCAACTTTTGCGTGAATGTTGTGGCGATCGGGTGACCGCCACAACAGGTATAGTTACAGGAGAAAATCGCCTGCCCCGAGGTGGACGAGGCCCTTCAGCTGAACCTGGAAGTCTTGAACACCATCGCCGTTCAGGTCGCCCTGGATAATGGTAGCATCGCTCGCGGATCCAGCCTTGTCTTCATAGTGAAAAGTGAGCGCGCCAGCCTTGTGGTCGAAGGAGGCGTTCTCCTGCGCCAGGAAATGGAAGCTTCCATCGCCCTGCGCAGAGCCATTCGCATCTATCGCCGAGAAGTCGATCTTATCGACGCCTTTCTGGAAGTCGGTGATGACGTCGCGGTTCGCGCCGGACCCCATTTCCGTCAATGCCTTGAAGGCAAATGTATCCGAGCTGGCGCCACCGGTCATGATGTCCTTTCCGGCCCCGCCTTGGAGAACGTTGCTGCCGCTATTGCCGGTCAGTACGTCGTTATAGCTTGAGCCAGTCAAGTTTTCGATGCTGATGAACTTGTCACCGGTGGCATACCCGCCCGATGCTGCCCCAGTCGCCAAGTTGACGTTGACCCCGCCGGAGGCGGCATAGCTGGCCGTGTCGTTGTCACTACCGCCGTCGAGCACGTCCGCGCCGGCGCCGCCGTCCAGCTTATCCGCGCCAGCCCCGCCATGGAGAACGTTGCTGCCGTTATTGCCACCGGTCAGCACGTCGTTGTAGCTGGAGCCAGTCAGGTTTTCGATGCCAACGATCTTGTCACCGGCGGCCTGGCCGCCCGATGCTGCCTTAGTTGCCAAGTTGACGTTGACCGCGCCGGAGCCCGCATAGCTGGCCGTGTCGTTGCCATTACCGCCGTCAAGCACGTCCGCGCCGGCCCCGCCGTTCAACACGTCACTACCACCGAGACCCTTGAAGGTTTCGTTGCCACCGTTCGACTGACCGGTGTGCGGCAGGATGTCGTTGCCACTGGTGCCGATGAATTCCTTCGTCGGCGCGGTTGGCGTTGTCGGTTGCGTCGGCGTGGTCGGCGTTCCTGGTTGCGTTGGCGTGGTCGGCGTTCCCGGTTGCGTCGGCGTGGTTGGCGTTCCAGGTGCCGAGCTGGAGCCCGATTCGTAGGCACCGATATCGACAGTTCCAACGATGCGAGCGTGGCCGTCCAGATCGACCGAGCCGACGCCATACTTGTTGGTTCCGCCGTCGATCGCCGACGAGCCGGAGCCGAGGTGGAAGTTGTCGCTCGCTGCCCCAGCGAATTTCGGGTCGACGCCGAGCTTGTTGCCGTTCGCCGTGCTCGGCATCGCGTTGCCGCCGTCGGTCTTGACCGATGCCTGGCCGGCCGTGCCGTTGTAGGTGATGTTGTTGGCCCAGACGACGTTGCTGTTGGCGCCGCTGGTGGACGTGTTATCGATCGCAGTGTTGTTCTTGTTCACCGATGGGTCCGCAACGGCGATGTTGTTGACCCAGGTGTTGTTGTTCGACGCCGAGTTGCTGAGTTCGCCGCGCCAGGTGCCGGTGTTCGCATTGTCCTGATTGTTGTGGTAGGCGGTGTTGTTCTGCACCGTGACGGAGTCGCTCCAGGTCACCTGGATGCCTTTGCCGCCGTTGTCGTAGACGAGGTTGTTGTCGACCAGGGTCTTGAATGTGTAGTTGGGATGACCGCTCGACTGCGTGCTCTGGAAATCGTCAATGATGATGCCGTTGCCATCGGTGTGCGCACCCGCCTTCGTGACGTTGTCGTGCGAGATATTGTTCCGCACGATCGTCCGGTAGCCGTCCGTCGAGGTATCACCTGTAATGTTCCGGTTCTCGTAGATCGAGATGCCCGAGTACCAGCCCGACGACGCGTTATTGTAGGTCTCGTTCCCTTCGACGCGGATGAAGTCCGACTGGTTGAACTGAATGCCCGACTCCCCGCTGTCGTGGACAGTATTGTTGAGGATTTGGATGTGGTGGACGTTGTTCGCTTCGATGCCGTCGCCGGTGCCGCCCTTGATGTCGAAGCCGTTGATGACCACGTAATTGCCGTTGACACTGATCCCGGTGTACGAGCCCGCTGGTGGCCGAATGAGTGCTGCGCCGGGCACTTCCGAGCGCAGCGTGATGTTGCCTGCCGCCGAGCCGTCCTTGTCGATGTTAATGCTCTCGTTGTAGGTCCCCGGCTTCACCACGACCTCGTCGCCTGGCTTAAGGTTCGACGCCATCGCGTCGCTGATCGTACGGAAAGGAGAGGAGGTACTGCCGTTACCGCTGCTGCTGCCGGTCGTCGCTACGTAGTATGTTGTCATGGTCTTGTTCCTCAACCCCTGCCCGTTAATATTTTAGGTTAATCCAGCGTTACGGCGGCAGGTTATAGGGCGACATTTTGGAGCGCGCAACAGCAACGCGACAGTAAGTGCTTGACAAGCATAGCCTTATTGCTGCCACATTATCTTAATCACTCCGATGTTACGTTTTGAAATATTTGCGGAATTTTGAGTCGCCCAAATTGGGGCAATATAAATGTCTCGTATTCCGAGAATTATTCTTTCTGCAACTACAGCGACATGCATCCATTGAAAACTTTAGGAAAACCTGATGGCGCAACTGGATTCCTCTCGCCAAAGGCGGAATAGTCATTTTTTTTGTGAATTTGGCAATTTTGGGCGGTTTCGCCCTGATAATTGGTACTGAGCGAGATGGTAAGTGGGGCACGACCGTCGAATCGGCTGCGCCTCGAACGTCACAATCACCCCCCGATCAAACGGATCGGCGATAAGGCAATGCCGTCGTTTCCTGAGCCCGATACAGCGATCCCCAGGTACTCGGAACGCTGCTGCAGGCATGCCGCAAAGAACCGCCTACCACTCACTTGAGCGGGGCTAAACCACGGCCCAGTCATCCGCAGAGCAGGTGATCTCTTTGCATTGACCGTCAGCATTGCAGGAAGAATCGCGGCTCTCTCATCACCCGGTCAATTGCCCGCCACTCAACCCATTGCCGAAGCGCTGGCACGAGAGGCATCCTGGTGCGAGACCTTGGAACGGTGGCGCTTAGACCGGTGGCGTCGAAGTCCCTCTCTATTGTAATCGAGCTTGCTCCGTCGGCCGACCCGGCGTGGATCAATCCGCTGTACAAGATCCATGCAGCATATTCATTTATATACGGGCCGCCCCGCAGGGTCCCGGGTTTGCTCGCCGCATTGTAAAGAAGCATATCGACGGTCGCAGCAGACCTATGAGTTGCCTCTCGCGACCGCGGCTCGATCTGGAAACTCATCGGACTTGCGGGCAGGCGTAGTTGATAAGCCCCCGCAATACGGTAGGGTATATACCTTCGAATTTCTATCGCGGATTGGCTCTTCTTAACGATCCAAGAAATGCTCGAAGTATACATGGGGAATGGGGTAGGCGTAGACGCCTCGGTCGACGAATCCGCGTCTGGAGAGGCAGTTTCTGAGCGCCGCGTTGTAAAGCAGGCTTTGCGGATCCGGCGAGCCGCGCCGCCACGAGCCTGCCTCCGGCGCGCACCACCGAAGCGCTTTGTCGTAGCGAGCCAGGAGGACCGGGTCGGTATCGACGCGAATGCCGCTGTAGGATTGATAGTTTGAAGGAGACTCCGCGGCAGAAATAAAGCCCAAGCTAAGCGCAACGCCAACGACTGCCATCAATCTCATTGGATTTCATTCTCCCCTGATTGATTATCGAAGTAATCGAGAGGAACGTTATTGGTTCCAATGCCTGCGGGCAAGAGGACGCATGGCCTCGGGACTCATCGGCGATTGACCTGGTTTGCCAATGCTCCAAGAACAGGTGAGCATCAGTCGGGGAGCGTCGGCGGACGGATAGCCGCCACCGCAAACCGGCGGCAGCTATCGGTCGTTGATCGAGCGGGGATCAATCCAGGAGATCGGCCGGTACTTTGCCGCCATTTTCCGATAGCCGCTTCATCAGCGCCTTGTGCAGCCACATATTCATTTTTGCGGAATCACCGCCGTCGCCGGTATAACCGAGCTCGGTGGCAAGTTCCTTGCGCTCGGCCATGCTCGCATCCATCCCGACGGCTTTCATCAAGTCGACGATCGAGTGGCGCCAATCGAGTTTCTGGCCGCTCTTCTTCACGGCCGCGTCGAGGATAGGGACGATATCGACTGTGGCTGTGGCGGAGGCTGTGGTTGAAGCCGGCTTGCTCTGAGCGGGAGAGGCGGCAGGTGCGGGACTGGGCGCTGCCGACGGCGAGACAGGAGCCTGGGCTGGCTGCGTCTTTGGCGCCCCGGCTGCAACGGGTTCGGCTGCTTTCGCTTCTCCGAAGATTGCATGTTTGATCTTGTCGAAGACACCCATTCTTGAACCTCGAGTTTCATTGGATGAGACCATGTTGGAACATGGAATTCCTGCCTGATATATCCAGACGGAGGGGAAGTTATTTTTGGTCGTCTCAATCGGTGGTGGAAAGTCAAATTCCAAGGCAAGGCGCAGCGATCTTTTCGAAAATGTTGCAAATGGCTCAAATGCATCGTGATCGCATCGAGTATCGAGCGTTGCTTGGCGGCACGGAAGGTTCCTGATGCAAGCGTCAAGCATAGACGCAGGCGGCGCTCCCGTCGCTGCATGACCTGTTCGCTTTTGGCACAGTCAGTTTGCTGATTCGCATTTCGATAACCGTGAAAGATCATTCTCTGCCACTGAGCCGACTTGCCGTGCGGCGGAGTGAAACATTCGTCACCCCTTCACGTTGCCTTGCCATGGACGTCTTGCAGGTTGCAGGCGTCCAGACGATCGAAGGCACGCGCGTTCCTCGATTTTCGGCTGCCGGGCAGATCGCTCGGCGAATGGAAACGGAGGAAGACATGACCCATAACCACAATAGACTATCCTTGGCAGTGCTTGCATCCACCTGCGCCCTGCTTGCCATGCCGGCAAGCGATGCACATGCTATCGATGTCGGCGTATCGGTGAATGCAGGCAGGGCCGCCAGCGCCGATGTCGGGGCATCACTTGGCGGAGGCGGCATCAGCGCCGATGCCGATGCTTCCGTCGGCGGTTCGAGCGGCGTCAATGCCGATGCGGCCGCCAGTGTCGGCGGCGGCCGGGGTGTTGATGCTGATGTCAATGCCGGGGTCGGCGGCGGCAATGGCCTCGACGCGACCGCCAATGCCAGGTTCGGCGGCGGGCGCGGCGTCAATGCCGGTCTCAATGCACGCATCGGCGGTTCCGACGGGCTTGATACCGACGCCACCGCCTCGGTCAGACGCGGCAGCGGCGTCGATGCCGATCTAGCCATCGGCAGGGCAGGCGGCAGCAACAGGTCCGCAACTGGGGAGACCCTCAGTGCATCGCAGGCCCGCACTCTGGAGGCCTTCCGGGCGCGGCCGGTCAATGAACAGCGCAAGATGCTGGTCCGGTGCGCGGATATTTCGGCTTCAGGCGTCGCTGATTCCGGTCTTGCCGGTCTCTGCAGCCTGCTGCAGGCGACAGCCTCGCGCTGAACGCCAAAGACCCGCCGAACCGAAAGGCGAGGCGGGTCTTTGAAAGGTTTCAGCTCCCAGGCCTAATGCAGGATCTGGCTGAGGAACAGTTTGGTGCGTTCGTGCTGCGGATTGTCGAAGAACTCGGCTGGCGAATTCTGTTCGACGATCTGGCCCTGGTCCATGAAGATGACGCGGTTGGCGACCTGGCGGGCAAAGCCCATTTCATGGGTGACGCAGAGCATGGTCATGCCTTCCTCGGCAAGCCCCACCATGGTGTCGAGCACTTCCTTGATCATCTCGGGATCGAGCGCCGAGGTCGGCTCGTCGAACAGCATGATCTTCGGGTTCATGCATAGCGACCTGGCGATCGCCACGCGCTGCTGCTGGCCGCCGGAAAGCTGTCCCGGATACTTGTTGGCCTGCTCGGGGATCTTGACCCGCTTCAGGAAGTGCATGGCGACCTCTTCCGCCTGCTTCTTCGGCATTTTGCGCACCCAGATCGGCGCCAAAGTGCAGTTTTCGAGGATCGTCAGGTGCGGGAAGAGGTTGAAGTGCTGGAACACCATACCGACTTCGCGCCGGACCTCATCGATCTTTTTCAGGTCGTTGGTGAGTTCCGTGCCGTCGACGACAATGCGGCCCTTCTGATGCTCTTCCAGGCGGTTGATGCAGCGGATCATCGTCGACTTGCCGGAACCTGACGGGCCGGCGATGACGATGCGCTCGCCTCGCATGACCTTGAGGTTGATGTCGCGCAGCACGTGGAAATCGCCGTACCACTTGTTCATATTGACGATATCGACCGCCACTTCCGTTGCGGAAACGGTGAGCTTTTTCGCTGGAGCTTCAGCCATGACTATTTTCCCTCATTCTTATCGTTTGTGGCCGGTATCGAGATGGCGTTCCATGAAGCCTGAATAGCGCGACATGCCGAAGCAGAACAGCCAGAAGATGAAGCCCGCGAAGATCAGACCCGTGATCGGCGTGACGGCGCTTGCCCAGTTGGCATCGGAGAAGTTCTGCTTGACGATACCGAGCAGATCGAACATGCCGATAATGGTGACCAGCGATGTGTCTTTGAACGTTCCGATGAAGGTGTTCACGATGCTCGGGATCACCAGCTTGATGGCCTGCGGCATGATGATCAGCCGGGTCTTCTGCCAATAGCCGAGGCCAAGCGAATCTGCGCCCTCGAACTGTCCCTTGGGGATCGCCTGAAGGCCGCCGCGGATGACTTCCGCCATATAGGCCGACGTGAAAATTGAAACACCGATCAGCGCCCGCAGGAGTTTGTCCACGTTCCACCCTGTGGGAAGGAAAAGCGGCAGCATCACGCTTGCCATGAACAGAACGGTGATCAGCGGAACGCCTCGAATGACCTCGATGAAGGTCACGCAGAGCATGCGGATGACGGGCATCTTCGAGCGGCGTCCCAGCGCCAGCAGAATGCCGCAGGGGAAGGAAACGGCAATGCCGACAAAGGACAGGACGAGCGTCACCATCAACCCGCCCCAGAGCGGTGTCTCCACCACTTCGAGGCCGTATCCGCCGTGAAGAAGCCAGAAGGCGATGATCGGCAGGGCGGCGAACAGAAGAATGGCGTTCAACCCCTTGCGCGGTGCCGACGGGATAAGCATCGGAACCAGCAGCAGAATGAAGAGGATCCCGACGATCGCCGGCCTCCAACGCTCACTGAGCGGATAGCGGCCGAAGATGAACTGATCGTATTTGGCGCTGACGAAGGCCCAGCACGCGCCACTCCAGCCATCAGGCTGGATCCCGCCCTGGACCGTCGTCGCGCAGAATGTGCGGTCCGGCCCGAACCATACGGCCTGGATAAACAGCCAGTTGACGAGATGCGGTACGGCCCATGCGATCAAAGCAAGAGCCAGGATCGTCAGGATTACATCCTTCGGGGTAGCAAGGAGATTACGGCGTATCCAGGCGCCGGCCCCCCTTTCTCCGCGCGGAGGCGGCTCGGCGGCCAGGATTGACGTTCTGACGAAGGGTTTATCGGTGATCGACATTTTATCTCTCCACCAGTGCCATCTTGGCATTGAACCAATTCATGAACAGCGACGTGAGAATGCTCAAACTGAGATAGACGATACCCCATATGCAAACGATCTCGATCGCTTGACCGCTCTGGTTGAGGATCGTGCCGCCGACGGCAACGAGATCCGAAAAGCCGATCGCGATGGCGAGTGAGGAGTTTTTGGTCAGGTTCAAATACTGGCTGGTCAGCGGCGGGATGATGATGCGCAGCGCCTGCGGCACCACGACAAGCCTCGTCACGCTCGATGGATGCAGCCCCAGCGCGCCGGCTGCCTCGGATTGCCCCTTTGGAACGCCGCGAATGCCGCCGCGAACGATCTCGGCAATGAACGAGGCGGTATAAAAGGACAGAGCGAGAAACAGCGACATGAATTCGGGGCCGACGACGGAGCCGCCCGTCAAGTTGAACTTTCCAGCGACGGGAAAGTCGAAGCTTAGCGGAAAACCTGAGACAACGAAGACCAGCAATGGCAAGCCGACGATCAGCGCGATCGACACCCATACCGTGTGGAACGGCTGGCCGGTTGCCGCCTGCCGCTTATGAGCCCAGCGCGCCATTACGATGGCGACAACAATCCCGATCACCAGGGCGATCCCGACCGCAATCATGCCAGTCTCGAAGATCGGCTTCGGGAAGGCTAGTCCTCTGTTGTTGAGGAACATGCTGAACGGCAGACCCACCGACTCGCGCGGTTGTGGCAAGACGGAGAGAACGCCGAGATACCAAAAAAAGATGACGAGCAGCGGCGGAATGTTGCGGAAGATTTCGACATAGACCGTGCAGAGCTTGGCAATCAGCCAGTTGTGCGACAGCCGGCCGATCCCGATCAGGAAGCCTATGATCGTCGCGGTGAATATGCCGGTCACCGCCACCAGCAAAGTATTCAGAATGCCGACGACAAGTGCGCGCGCATAGGTCGAGTCGCTCGAAAAGCCGATCAGTGACTGGCCGATTTCGAAACCGGCGCGACCGCGAAGAAAGCCGAAGCCCGATGCCGTATTGCTGCGGGCAAGGTTCACCGCCGTGTTGTGGGCCACCCACCACACAAACGCCACGAGGACAACGATTGTTAGAACCTGGAAAAATATGCTCCGGTATTTCGGGTCGTACATTGCCGACCGGAAAGTCCAGCCGGTGCCATGCAAAGGTGTCGTATCCACAGCCCCATGCGTCATGCCGCGCCAATCCCCTTGTGCCCGTTTTCGGGCTTTCTTTTTGCTTTTTGGAAGATGGGAGGGCGGCTTGGCCGCCATCCCGGATTTTATGCCAGAGTTCGATTAACGAACCGGCGGTGCGTACTGGATGCCGCCCTTGTTCCAGAGAGCATTCAAACCGCGTGCGATCTTGAGCGGGCTACCCTGGCCGATGTTGCGCTCGAAGATTTCGCTATAGTTGCCGACGCCCTTGATGACGTTGTAGGCCCATTCATTGGTCAGGCCGAGATCGGTGCCGATCTTGGTATCGGCCTCGCTGCCAAGGAAGCGCTTGATGTCAGGGTTCGGCGAGTTCTTCATCTCGTCGACATTTGCCTGGGTGATGCCGAACTCTTCGGCATTGATCAGCGCATAAGCCGTCCAGGAAACGATATCGAACCACTGATCGTCACCTTGACGGACGGCCGGGCCAAGCGGCTCCTTCGAGATGATCTCAGGAAGAATGACATGTTCGTCGGGATTCTTCAGCGTCAGACGCAATGAATAGAGACCGGATTGGTCGGTCGTGTAAACGTCGCAACGACCGGAGTCGTAAGCCGCGTTGACCTCAGGCAGATTTTCGAAGACGACCGGATTGTACTGCAGATTGTTCGTCTTGAAGTAATCTGCGAGGTTCAGTTCTGTGGTCGTGCCAGACTGCACGCAGATTGCGGCGCCGGAAAGTTCCAGCGCCGACTTCACGTTCAGGCTCTTACGTACCATGAAGCCCTGACCGTCATAATAGGTGACAGGACGGAAATTGAAGCCGAGCGCTGTGTCGCGATTGATCGTCCAGGTCGTATTGCGCGAGAGAACGTCGATTTCGCCGGACTGCAGAGCCGTGAAGCGCTCCTTCGCATTTGTCGGCGTGTACTTGACCTTGGTGGGATCGCCGAAGACGGCCGAAGCGACGGCCTTGCAGAAGTCGACGTCGAAGCCAGCCCAATTGCCGGAAGCGTCAGGTGCGGCAAAGCCGGTAAGGCCGGTATTGACACCACACTGAACGAAACCCTTAGCCTTTACATCGGTGAGTGTCGTGGCCGAGGCAGCCGAGGCGCCAAGAGCGAAAACTGCTGCGCCGAGAGCGGCGGACAGAAGCTTGTTCTTCATTTTTCCCAACCTTTTCCGTTGTCTTATATTTTCTTGTGGGGGAGTTCCGGCGGAAAAACCTGCCGCCCCCATTGTCTCGACACCCTCCCGGCGCGAGTGCCCTATCACAGTCGCAAATGTCACCACGGTCAAGTGTCGCCATCAATAATTGCGGCAAAATTCGGAATTTTGGCGGATTGCGCCGCATTCGAGGGCGGTTGACTATGAAATAGGCGTCCGATTGCGGAAAAATAACGCGAAATTCGGAAAATCCATCATTCCCGAGGGCGCCCGCAACCGGTCGACAAGGGGTTGACCGGACACGGCGGGGCGTCCAAAAGTCTGGTTTCGTGCCCCTCGCCAAAGGCTATTTCCGAAATGAAAGACAAAGACAGCTTGCTGCAGAATGCCGGCATCAACACCCGCCTGACCCATATCGGCAACGACCCCTTCGACTATCACGGCTTCGTCAATCCGCCGGTCGTACATGCCTCGACAGTGTTGTTCCCGAATGCGCGGACGATGGAGGCGCGCGCGCAGAAATATACCTACGGAACGCGCGGCACCCCGACGACGGACGCGCTCTGCGAAGCGATCGACGCACTCGAAGGCTCGGCCGGCACGATCCTCGTCCCCTCGGGTCTTGCGGCCGTCACCATTCCGTTCCTGGGTTTCGTCGCTGCCGGCGATCATGCGCTCGTCGTCGATTCGGTCTATGGCCCGACGCGCCATTTCTGCGACACGATGTTGAAGCGTCTTGGCGTCGAGGTCGAATATTACGATCCGGCGATCGGCGCCGGCATCGAGGGCCTGTTCCGGCCGAACACCAAGCTCGTTCACACCGAAGCTCCCGGCTCCAACACCTTTGAGATGCAGGATATTCCGGCGATCTCGGCGGTTGCGCACCGCCACGGCGCCGTCGTCATGATGGACAATACCTGGGCGACGCCGCTCTATTTCCGGCCGCTCGATCATGGCGTCGACATCTCGATCCATGCATCGACGAAATATCCGTCCGGCCATTCCGATATCCTGCTCGGAACGGTGTCGGCCAATGCAGAACACTGGGAGCGGCTGAAGGAAGCAAACGGTGTGCTCGGCATCTGCGGCGCACCCGATGACGCCTACCAGATTCTGCGTGGATTACGTACCATGGGCCTGCGCCTCGAGCGGCACTATGAAAGCGCGCTTGATATTGCAGAATGGCTGGAGGGTAGGGAGGATGTCGCCCGCGTGCTGCATCCGGCCCTGCCGAGTTTTCCCTCTCACCATCTCTGGAAGCGCGATTTCAAGGGCGCCAGCGGCATCTTTTCCTTCGTGCTTGCCGCTGATGGTCCCGAGAAATCTAGAGCAAAAGCGCATGCCTTCCTCGATGCGCTGAGGATTTTCGGTCTCGGCTATTCCTGGGGCGGCTATGAGAGCCTCGCTTTGCACGCCTATCTCAACGACCGCACGGTCGCCAAGGCTCCGACCGACGGTGCGGTCATCCGGCTGCAGATCGGCATCGAGGATGTGGTTGACCTCAAGGCCGATATCGAACGGGGCTTTGCGGCGGCAAGTGCCGTCTGAGCGATACGGGGCGCCCCCGCGCTATACCCCGGCTTGCTGCGCTTTATGGTAGGCGCAGAGCGCGATAGCCGTAGATCCAGTCGAGATCCGCTGCCAGGCTTTGCGGCGGCTTGAGGCCGAGCACGAGATCGCGGCCGATCCGGATCGGCCCTTTCGCATGATAGGCGAACCGATTGAAGGCGCCGCGCTGGCGAAGCTTCGCAATGCGTGGCGCTCGATGTCTTTCGAAGAGCAATAGGGCCTCTGCCACCGGACGGTTGGAGAGAAATGCGGCAAGTTCGTAGGCGTCTTCGATCGCCATCGCCGCTCCCTGTGCGGCAAAGGGCATCATCGCATGCGCGGCGTCGCCGATCAGAACCGTCTTGCGGCCGTCCTGCCACGCGCCTGATATGGTTTCGAACAGCGGCCAGAAAGTCAGCTTCCGGTGTCCTTCGAAGAGTGAGACGATCGCTGGGTTCCAGCCGGAAAAGCGTTTCCTGAGTTCTGCGCGCTGCTCGGCCGTCGGTTCGTTTTGCCAGGCCTGCGGTGCGCTATTGCCGGCGGTGATCGCCACCATGTTGAAGCTGCCGGTCTCCCTCAAGGGGTAACAGACGAGATGCGCCGAACCGCCAAGAACCGCCGAAACGCTTGTCCGGTCGAGGAAACCGGGCGCCGCAGCCTCGGCAATGGTAAAGCGGTAGGCGATATTGCCGGAAAAGCGCGGCGAGGGGCTGCCCGGAACGGATTGCCGGAGCTTCGACCAGACGCCGTCAGCGCCGATGACGACATCGGCGTCGCGCTCGAAAGGCGGCAGCGTCGCCTCCATCCGGACACCGAGGTGAAGCCGGCAGAGCGGATCGGCCTCGACCGCGGCCAGAAGCGCTTTCTGCAATGTGCTGCGATGCAGGACACCATAGGGAGCGCCCCAGCGTTGCCGTGCGAATTTGCCTGCTGGCACCGCTGCGAGCTGGCGCAGCGAACTGCCGGATATCAGCCGGATTGCCTCAGGCTCGAGCCAGGCCTTTGACAGCCCTTCAAGGATACCGAGTTCGGCAAGGATGCAGGAGGCGTTCGGCGAAACCTGCAATCCGGCGCCGATGTCGGCAAGTTCGCCTGCCTGCTCGAAGATGTCGGAGCTGATGCCCCGGCGCGAAAGCGAAAGCGCAGTGGTCAACCCTGATATCCCGGCGCCGATGATGGCGGCATGTTCGACCGGCATTATCCGTCCGATCCGTCTCGGCGGTTAGGCCGCCTTCACGTGGAAAACGCAGCCGGCCGGATTGGTCTGGCTGGGCTTCAGCGCCGAATTGAAGCGATAGAGGGTCGAGCAGTAGGAACAGACCTTCTCGTTGTCGTCACCCATGTCGATGAAGATATGCGGATGGTCGAATGGGGCCGAAGCGCCGGTGCACATGAATTCCTTGACGCCGACTTCGATAACCCGGTGACCGCCGTCGTTCTGGAAGTGGGGAATGTTGTGGCCGGCCATGTCGCTCTCCGAATGCTTTGAAATGTGCGCGGACCTTATAAGCCTTCGCCGCAAATGTGTAGAGCCAAAGCGCCGCGGTGGGTACCGTTTTTAGGCGCAGTTTTTTGGCCACAGTTTTTGGCTTCACGATGAAAGATCGCTCGACTATGGTCGCGTCAAAAGGAAGACCTGATGAACCTGAATACGCCCGTATTTTCAAGCTTCACTCATGACGGATTGCAACTCGCCTACTTTGATGAGGGCGATCCGGCCGGCGTGCCCGTTCTGTTGATCCACGGTTTTGCTTCGACGGCAAACGTCAACTGGGTGCATCCGGGCTGGCTGAAGACGCTTGGCGATGCCGGCTACCGGGTGATCGCCATCGACAATCGCGGCCACGGCGCAAGCGACAAACCGCATGATTCCGAAGCCTATCGCCCTTGGGTGATGGCCGGCGATGCGATGGCGCTGCTGGACCATCTCGGCATTCCGCAAACCAATGTCATGGGCTATTCGATGGGCGCGCGCATTTCCGTCTTTGCCGCCCTTGCCAATCCGCATCGCGTCCGTTCGCTGGTGCTCGGTGGCCTCGGCATCGGCATGACCGACGGCGTCGGCGACTGGGACCCGATCGCCGACGCACTGCTGGCGCCCTCGCTGGAAGACGTGACGCATGCCCGCGGCCGCATGTTCCGCGCCTTCGCCGACCAGACGAAAAGTGACCGCGTCGCTCTCGCCGATTGCATCCGCGGCTCGCGCGATCTCGTCGCCCGCTCGGATATGGCGAAGCTCGACATGCCGACGCTGATCGGCGTCGGAACAAAGGATGATATCGCCGGCTCGCCGCAGGAATTGGCGGCGCTGGTGCCGAATGCCGAGGCGCTCGACATTCCGGGCCGCGATCATATGCTCGCCGTCGGCGACAGGGTTTTCAAGCAGGCGGTGCTGGCTTTCTACGCGAGGGTCGCCAGAGGGTGACATCGGCGCTGACATCATCGTGATGCCGAAAAACCATGCTAAAAAACCATAGCGACGGCACCCATTTATGTTATTGGCGTTTTCCCCTATATATTGGCATTCCGAAAACGGCATTCCGGCTGGCAACGAGGAGAGCGGCGATGGTCGCAAAGACAGACATTCGTGCTTTTGAGACAGGCCAACCGTTGAAGGTGATGGATCCCATCTGGGATAGCCTGCGCGAGGAAGCCCGGCTCGCCGCCGAACGGGACCCGGTTCTTGCCGCCTTCCTCTACGCGACGGTGATCAACCATCGTTCGCTCGAGGAATGTGTCATCCACCGCATCTGCGAACGTCTCGATCATCCCGACATACAGGCGACCCTGCTTCGCCAGACCTTCGAGGAAATGCTCCTCGACTGGCCGGAGTGGAGCACCATTCTGCGTGTCGATATCCAGGCCATCTACGACCGCGATCCCGCTTGCCTCCGCTTCATGGAAGCAGTGCTCTATTTCAAGGGCTTCCACGCGCTGCAGACACACCGTCTCGCGCATTGGCTGCTGAACCGCGGCCGTCGTGATTTCGCGCTCTATCTGCAGAGCCGCTCCTCCAGCGTCTTCCAGACCGACATCAATCCGGCCGCTCGTATCGGCAAGGGGATTTTCCTCGATCACGCCACCGGCCTCGTCGTCGGCGAGACTGCGGTTATCGGCGACAACGTCTCGATCCTGCATGGCGTCACGCTCGGCGGCACCGGCAAAGAAGGCGCCGACCGCCATCCGAAGATCGGCAGCGGCGTGATGATCGGCGCTGGCGCAAAGATCCTCGGCAATATCGAGATCGGCTTCTGCTCGCGCGTTGCCGCCGGCTCCGTCGTGTTGAAGGCAGTTCCGCCCAAAAAGACGGTCGCCGGCGTGCCGGCCAAGGTCGTCGGCGAAGCCGGTTGTTCCGAGCCGTCGCGCAATATGGACCAGGTGATCGGCGCCGATATCTGAGCGGCTGCCGGAGAAAAGGATCGGGAAAAATCGGCGGAAACCGGGCGGGGACAGAAATTGCCATGTGGCAACCTTGCCTTTACACCGCTGCTTTTCCTGTGCAAGAAGCGGCCAATCAAGACCGTTTACGGAGATGACAGAGTGAAGCCTGAAGAAATCAAGAAGCTCGACGCCTATTTCAAACGCACGCTCAACCCGCAGGTCGTCGTCAAGGCGCGTCCGCGCAAGGATGATTCTGCGGAGGTCTATCTCGGCGAAGAATTTCTGGGCCTCGTCTATATCGATGACGAGGACGGCGATCGCTCCTACAACTTTTCGATGGCGATCCTCGACGTCGATCTCTGATCGCGTTCGAATGCTTTCAAAGGACCGAACGGCGCGATCCGTTCGGTCCTTTTTGTCTTTTGGCTGCAGAGCCAAAATTAATTTTAAAGCTTCCGGTTGCGGTGATCTGATATATATTAGCAAAATCCGTTAAAGACGTACGTGCCCCGGCGCGCATCCTTTGTTTTATTATTGCCATACAACCCATAGGAGTGCTGCAGCGCACAAGACTACTTGACTATTTGTGCGTCGCAGCTACCCTGCCGCAATCCCACAGCCCAACGGAGGACGGTCATGTTCAACTTTGACGATGCAAACAGGAAGAGCAAGGAAGCCGTCGATACGGCGCTGAAAACCTATTCCGACACGACCAGGGGCTTCCAGGCGATTGCCGCCGAGGCCACGGACTATTCGAAGAAATCCTTTCAGGACGCGGTGACGCATTTCGAAACCCTGGCTGGCGTCAAGAGCTTCGAGGCCGCTTTCGAACTGCAGAGCAACTACGTCAAGGCATATTTCGAAGGCTTCGTCTCCGAGACCACGAAGCTCAGCGAGATGTATGCCGATCTGGCCAAATCCGCCTACAAGCCTTATGAAGCGCCGATCGCCGCTGCCGTCGCCAAGGCCACCAAGCCGGCGCCGATTTCGACGCCTGCAGCCGCATGAACTGATTCTGCAGGCGCAACCTGCGCTACATATTGAAAAATGGGGACCGGCTACGCATCTGTAGCCGGTCTTTTTGTTTCCACTTTCGCCGCAACGCCTCCATGGGATCGGCCGGGGACTTTTTTGGTCTTTCCCGTGCATGCCGGCCATTTCTTGATTGCAGTGACTGACAGGGGGCTTAAAATCGGCCTATTATGAACTAAGTTAGTGTTTCAGATATTCGGCGGGAAAAGCACCCTCCCATGCTCCGCCGGATTGCTTGAGGCCGGATTGCTTGAGGAATGAATGACAATGATCGCAAAGCCGATCCGGATGCAGAATGACGGCGAAAGGAACGGGGAGAACGGAAATCGAACCTCGGTCATCACACGCACCAAGCCGAAGACCAAGAAGCCCAATCTCTACCGCGTACTGCTTTTGAATGATGACTACACTCCCATGGAATTCGTCATCCACATTCTGGAGCGTTTTTTTCAAAAGGATCGTGAAAGTGCCACCCGCATTATGCTCCATGTCCATAACCACGGCGTCGGCGAATGCGGAATATTCACATACGAGGTAGCGGAAACGAAGGTCAGCCAGGTGATGGACTTCGCCCGGCAGCACCAGCATCCGCTGCAATGCGTCATGGAAAAGAAGTGAGGATCTGAACGTGCCAACATTTTCGCCTAGCTTAGAGAAGGCGCTCCATCAGGCACTGACCTTTGCCAATGAGCGGCACCACGAATATGCGACGCTCGAGCATCTGCTGCTCGCCCTGATCGACGATGCCGATGCTGCCGCGGTCATGGGAGCCTGCAATGTCGATCTCGACGCGCTGCGCAAGACGCTCGTCGAATATGTCGATAATGAACTTTCCAATCTGATCACTGGTTATGACGAGGATTCGAAGCCGACCTCCGGCTTCCAGCGGGTCATCCAGCGTGCCGTCATCCATGTGCAATCGTCCGGCCGCGAAGAGGTGACCGGCGCCAATGTGCTCGTTGCGATCTTCGCCGAGCGCGAAAGCCATGCCGCCTATTTCCTGCAGGAGCAGGAGATGACCCGTTACGATGCCGTCAACTATATCTCGCACGGCATCGGCAAGCGCCCGGGTGCTTCGGAAGCTCGCCCCCCGCGCGGCGCCGAGGACGAAGCCGAAAGCAGCAAGCCGACGGCCCGCGGCGGCGAGGAAGAGGGCGGCCCAAAGAAGCAGCAGGATGCGCTCAAGGCCTATTGCGTCAATCTCAACGAGAAGGCCAAGGGCGGCAAGATCGACCCGCTGATCGGCCGTCACGCCGAGGTCAGCCGCACCATCCAGATCCTGTGCCGCCGTTCGAAAAACAATCCGCTTTACGTCGGTGATCCCGGCGTCGGCAAGACGGCGATCGCCGAAGGCCTTGCCAAGCGCATCGTCGAAGGCAAGGTTCCCGAAGCGCTGGCCGATGCGACGATCTTTTCGCTCGACATGGGCACGCTGCTTGCAGGCACCCGTTACCGCGGCGATTTCGAGGAGCGCCTGAAGCAGGTCGTCAAGGAACTGGAAGAATATCCGGGTGCCGTGCTCTTCATCGATGAGATTCACACGGTGATCGGCGCCGGCGCCACCTCGGGCGGCGCCATGGATGCATCGAACCTTCTGAAGCCGGCTCTATCGTCGGGCGCGATCCGTTGCATTGGCTCGACCACCTACAAGGAATATCGCCAGTTCTTCGAGAAGGACCGGGCGCTGGTTCGCAGATTCCAGAAAATCGACGTCAGTGAGCCGTCGATCGAGGATGCGATCGAGATCATGAAGGGCCTGAAGCCCTATTTCGAAGAATATCACCACCTGCGCTATTCGAACGATGCCATCAAGTCGGCCGTCGAACTGTCGGCCCGCTATATCTCCGACCGCAAACTGCCGGACAAGGCAATCGACGTCATCGACGAAACCGGTGCGGCCCAAATGCTGCTGCCGCCGTCGAAGCGCCGCAAGCTGATCACCGAAAAGGAGATCGAGGTGACGGTCGCGACGATGGCGCGCATTCCGCCGAAGACCGTCTCCAAGGACGACGAGGCGGTGCTTGCCAATCTCGAAAAGGAACTGCGCTCGGTCGTCTACGGCCAGGATATCGCGATCGAAGCCCTTTCGACCTCGATCAAGCTCGCCCGCGCTGGCCTTCGTGAGCCGAACAAGCCGATCGGTGCTTATGTCTTCTCCGGTCCGACCGGCGTCGGCAAGACCGAGGTGGCAAAGCAGCTGGCATCGTCGCTCGGAGTCGAGCTTCTGCGCTTCGACATGTCGGAATATATGGAGCGGCACACGGTGTCGCGCCTGCTTGGAGCGCCTCCCGGCTATGTCGGCTTCGACCAGGGCGGTCTCTTGACCGATGGCGTCGACCAGCACCCGCATTGCGTGGTTCTGCTCGACGAAATCGAGAAAGCGCATCCCGACATCTACAATATCCTGCTGCAGGTCATGGACCACGGCACGCTGACCGACCATAACGGCAAGAAGATCGACTTCCGCAACGTCATCCTGATCATGACGACGAATGCGGGCGCCTCGGAAATGGCCAAGGCCGCGATCGGATTCGGCTCGTCCAAGCGCACCGGCGAAGACGAGGAGGCGCTGACCCGCCTGTTCACGCCGGAGTTCCGCAACCGTCTCGACGCGATCATTCCTTTCGCGGCGCTGCCGACGGCTGTGATCCACAAGGTCGTACAGAAGTTCATCATGCAGCTGGAGGCCCAGCTTTCCGAAAGGAACGTCACCTTCGACCTGCATGAGGATGCGATCGCCTGGCTTTCGGAAAAGGGTTACGACGAGAAGATGGGCGCCCGCCCGCTTGCCCGCGTCATCCAGGACACCATCAAGAAGCCGCTGGCCAATGAGATCCTCTTCGGCAAGCTGAAGAAGGGCGGCGTCGTCAACGTCACCGTCGGCCCGAAGGAGGACGGCAAGCCGGGCATCGTGCTGGAAGCCATACCGGAGACGGCGCCGATCAAGCCGAAGCCGGAGGCTGAAGTCACCCATCCCGAAGCCGACGACCACGGTGATGGCGAGCTGAAGACGAAGGCCGCCCCCAAGACCCGCGCCAAGGCGGTCCCGCAGGCCGAGCCTGAGGTCCGCGACGCGCCCAAGAAGGGCAGTGCGGTTCCGAAGGTCCCACGCAAGAAGTGAGCTTTCGTCATTGAATTGGAAAAGGCCGCGTCATCCGCGGCCTTTTTCGGTTTATGCTCTTTCCATTGCCTCTGCCTCGCGTCGGCAGGGGCGATGTCAGGCCAGTGCCGCCCTGATCTTTTCGGCATGGGCGGCCAGCACGGCGCCATTCTCCATCTTGCCGGAATGCGGCTTGAGTGCGGCGCCCTCGTGGCGCGGGATGATGTGGAAATGCAGATGAAACACCGTTTGCCCGGCCGCCGGTTCATTGAACTGGGCGATGAACACGCCGTCGGCATCGAAGACCTCATTGACCGCTTTGGCGACCTTCTGGACGACGGTAATCGCATGGGTGAGGGTGGCGGGATCGGCATCGAGAAGATTGCGCGACGCCGCCTTCGGCACGACAAGCACATGGCCCGGCGCCTGCGGCATCACATCCATGAAAGCGATCGTATACTGGTCCTCGTAGACACGGTGCGAGGGGATTTCGCCGCGCAGGATCTTGGCGAATATATTGTTGTCGTCATAAGCGGCCGGATTGGTCATCGCGAAATCTCCTCATGTCCTCAAGCTTTTTGTTTTGCATGTCGTTATCCCGGAACCGCTGCATACTTCCGGGCGACATGCCGTGATCGGGTAACGCGGCCGGCAGGGCGACGTCAATCCTCCTGCTGGCGCTCGCCCTTGCGGAATGGGCTGTGCTCACTCAGCAATTCGCTCATCTGTTCGACATCGGCGCGCTCGCGGGCGAGATAATCGCCGATCGCCCGGCGAAGCCCGGCATGGGCGACATAGTGGGCCGAATGCGTCGTCACCGGCAGGTAACCGCGGGCGAGCTTGTGTTCGCCCTGCGCTCCGGCCTCGACCCGTTTCAGCCCTTTCGAAAGCGCGAAGTCGATCGCCTGGTGATAGCAGACCTCGAAATGCAGGAAGGGATGCTCCTCGATGCAGCCCCAGTGACGGCCGTAGAGCGTATCGCCGCCGATGAAGTTGATCGCGCCGGCGATATAGCGCCCGTTGCGTCTGGCCATGACCAGCAGGATGTCGTCGGCCATGCGCTCGCCGATCAGCGAATAGAATTGGCGGGTGAGGTAGGGCCGGCCCCATTTGCGGCCACCGGTATCCATATAGAATTTGAAGAACTGGTCCCAGATGCCTTCCGTCAGATCGCCGCCGGTCAGCCAGTCGATGCTGATGCCGTTTTCGAGGGCAGCGCGGCGCTCCTTGCGCAACGCCTTGCGTTTGCGCGACGCCAGCGTTTCGAGAAACTCCTCGTGATTGGCGTAGCCCTCATTGATGAAATGGAACTGCTGGTCGGTGCGGTGCAGATAGCCGTCCATCTCGAAGACGCCGATCTCCTCATCCGGTACGAAGGTGATATGGGCCGAGGAGACACCGAGCCGGCGCACGACCTCCTTCAGGCTTTCGGCGATCGCGCTCTGGATCGGCAGCCGCTGCAGTCCCTCGGCGACAAGCAGACGCGGCCCCGTCGCCGGGGTGAACGGGATCGAGCATTGAAGTTTGGGATAATACCGTCCGCCGGCCCGCTCGAAGGCATCGGCCCAGCCATGATCGAAGACATATTCCCCCTGGCTGTGGTTCTTCAGGTAGCCGGGCAGGGCGCCGATCAGTTCGCCGCCATCAGTCTCGAGCAGCAGGTGATGGCCGAGCCAACCGGTCTCGGCGCTGGCCGAACCGGACTCTTCCAGCGAGGACAAAAAGGCGTGCGAGACGAAGGGGTTATAGGCAAGCGTCGGGCAAGTCTTCGACGCCCCGGAAAGCCTGGACCAGCTTTCCGGGGAAATCGCGGTGAAGGAGTGTTCTACGCGAATGGATAGTTCATCGGTCATGGGCAGATACGAAGCCTGTGGGAAAATAGTCTCGGCTCTGTCTCAATCTGCGCATGATCTTGGCCAAAAAGCGAGCGTCAAACCGCCACACGCGGGTCGAAGCCTTCGAAGGTCATCTGATCAGCGTTTGCGGATGTACGCCGGCGCGCCTCGTCGTCACGCACCGTCCAGGTGATGACAGGAATCCCCTTTTTCCGTTCGCCGGTAATGAACGCATTCGGCAGATCGTCATAATGGTATGAGATGAAGTCGAGACCGATCTCCATCGCCTTCGCATGCGCCTCGAATTCCTCCGGCGTGTTGCCATTGGCCGTCAGCCCAAGCGGGTAGGCTGCGTCAAGCGTCTTCAGATCGCGCAGCAGCCAGTGGTCGAAGCTCATCAGCGCCACCTTGCCCTCATAGTCCTGAAGCACTTCGAGGACGGCTTCGGCGAAACCCTCATCGTCGGCCTCGCGGCCCTTAAGCTCCAGCACCAGCGGCACCTTGCCTTGGACGAGATCGAGCAACTGGCGCAGCGTCGGCACCTTATCGGCTGTGCCGCCGACGGCGATCAGTCCGAGTTCCCTGGAGGTGCGCTCGCGGATGTCGCCGCTGAGATTGCAGAGCCGCTGCAGGTCCTCGTCATGAAAGACGACCGGCACACCATCGGAGGCGTAATGCAGATCACATTCGATCGCAAAGCCCGCTTCGACGGCGCGCAAGAAGGCCGAAAGCGTATTTTCCCAAACGAGTTTGTTGAGATCGTGATAGCCGCGATGAGCGACCGGCAGGTCCCTGATCCAGGCAGCATTGGTCATTCTGCGATTTCCATGATAGCATCGATCTCGACAGCGGCATTGAGCGGCAGGGCGGCCATGCCGACGGCGGCACGCGCATGTTTGCCGGCCTCGCCGAGCACGCCGGCAATCAGGTTAGAAGCACCATTGATGACGAGATGCTGCTCGACGAAGTCGGGCGCCGAGGCGACGAAGCCGTTCAGCTTGATGACCCGCCGGATGCGGCTGAGATCACCGCCAAGTGCCGCCGTCGCCTGGGCAAGGATGTTGATGGCACAGAGTTCGGCGCCACGCTGGCCCGCGGCAACGTCGACGGTCTTGCCGAGATGGCCCGAAACGGCGATCTTGCCGCCTTCGAGCGGCAGCTGACCGGAGATGTAGAGAAGATTGCCGCTGATGACATAGGGAACGTAATTTGCAGCAGGTGCTGCGGCTTCGGGCAGGGTTATCCCCATCTCAGTCAGGCGCTTTGCAATTTCATCGGACATTTTCGTCTCCGCTTTTGTTGTCAATTCTTCAAAAATTATGCATCAAGACTAGAATCTTTAATATGACAGGTTCGAGCCTCGATTTGAACGAATGCGTTCTTATAACATCGCGACCGAGTCCAACAGGAGTTAATGAATGTTCCGATCGAGTCTTGTCGCTCTGCTTCTCGCCAGCGTTTCCGCCAATGCATGGGCGGCTGCGCCTGCGGTAAGCGCTGCGATCGCGACCGGCCTCGTCGCACATCGCGCCGTCTACGATCTGGAACTGAAGGACGCCTCGGACCGCTCCGGCATCGCCGGCATGTATGGTCGCATGGTTTATGAGTTCGACGGCAGCTATTGCCAGGGCTTCACCACCAACTTCCGCTTCGTGACGCAGATCGACACCGGCGACAGTGTCCGCGTCAGCGACCAGCAGACCAAGACCTTCGAGAATCTCAAGGACGGCCAGTTTACCTTCGACACCAAATCCTTCACCGACGAACAGCTCGACAAGGAGGTCAACGGTGCGGCTCAGGATCAGTCGGATGGCGTCAAGGTCGATCTCAAGCAGCCGTCGAGCCGCGAGCTGCAGCTCGCCGAAAGCCGCTTTCCCACCGAACATATGCTCGATGTGATTCAGAACGCCAAGGACGGCAAGCGCTTCTTCGAGGCCCGCGTCTTCGACGGCTCGGATGACGGCGACAAGTCGCTGGTGACGACGACGATCGTCGGCAAGCAGGAGACCCCTGTTGCCGAGGAGGCCGACGCCGGCAATGCCGGCGCCTTCTCCAAGACCGCCTTCTGGCCAGTGACCATTGCCTATTTCAACGAGAATGCGAAATCCGATGCTTTGCCGGTCTATCGCATGTCCTTCAAGCTCTACGAGAACGGTATCACCCGCGACCTGACGATGGATTACGGCGATTTCGTCCTGACCGGCAAGCTCGCCAAGCTGGAGCTGCTAGACCGCAAGGCCGAGGTTTGCAAGTAAGCTTGCACAGCGTTTCCGGCTGTCATAAAACTGTATCATAAAGTTCATTATTGTGCGGCGACCAGCGATGATTGAGTCGTCTTCCGTCGTCCTGCTTTTCGGGTCGGTGTGATCCTAGCGGCCAGTCCATCGTGACAAGGCCTGTTCATTGCGAAAATGGGCCTCCAGACGATTACCTGCCGCAAGCCTGGAAAGCTCGACCGATGGCCGATACCGATCTAGCGACTGTTCAGAACGCCGCCCTGCCGGTTGCCGCCGCCGATCCGGCGGAAATTGCCCGCATTTCCGATAGCATCAATATTACCGATCGCGCCGGCATCTCGGTCTATGGCGACCGTGCCCAGCAGGCGGTCAGCGACTATGCCGACCGGATCCTGCGTGAGGTCCGCAACAAGGATCTGGGTGAGATCGGTCGCCTGCTGAGCGACATCATCCTCAAGTCCAAGGGCCTCGACCCGGCATCGCTGAAGGATAAGGGTTTTCTCAGCCGTATCTTCCTCTCCGCCAAGGCACGGCTCGAACGGTTCAAGGCGGAATTCGAGGACGTGGCCGGCCAGATCGATCGAATCGGCCTGGAGCTTGATCGTCACAAGGATACGCTGCGGCGCGACATCGCGCTGCTCGATGACCTGCATGAGGAAACCAGGCAGTCGATCATGCGGCTTGAGGCCTATGTCCAGGCCGGCAAGGCTTTTGCAGAGCGCTTTCGCAGTGTCGAGCTGCCGAGGCTGAAGGCTGAAGCCGAGGCAGCCGCGACTGGCCCCGGCGGCGGCATGCTGGAAGCGCAGACCTATCAGGACAGCTTGCAGGCGCTCGACCGGCTGGAGAAGCGGGTTTTCTACCTGCAGCAGGCTCGTCAGCTCGGCATTCAGCAACTACCGCAGATCCGCATCGTCCAGGCGGGCGACGAGACGCTGATCGAGAACCTGCAGGCGACCTCGGCGCTAACGGTGCCGGCCTGGAAACAGAAGATGGTGATCCTGCTCGGGCTGACGCGGCAGAAATCGGCGCTTGAGCTGCAGAAGGCGGTGACCGACGCCACCAACGACATGATCCGCCAGGCATCCGAGATGATGAAGGATCAGGCGATCGCCATCGAGCAGCAGTCGCAGCGCGGCATCGTGGATATCGACACGCTCGCCAAGGCCAACAGGGATCTGATCGACACCATATCAGGTGTGCTGCAGGTTCAGGAGGAGGGGCGCCGCAAGCGGGCGCAGGCCGAGCAGCAGATGGAGCAGATGACGATCGAACTCAAGACGGCGATGACCCAGGCGTGATCGGCAGGACGACGATGCGAGCACTGCTTTCAGGCCTGGCGCTTTTTGCCGCTCTGGCCCTTGCCGGCTGCAATCCCTTCGGCAAGGGGCCGGAGTTCTCGATCGTCTCCGGATCGGAGAATACCGTTCTGCAGCCGATCGTCGAGGAGTTCTGCAAACAGAAGAATGCGACCTGCACCTTCAAATATGAAGGCACGCTCGATATCGGCCTGGCGCTGCAGAGCGACAAGGGCGTCGAAGAGGATGCGGTCTGGCCGGCCTCCAGCGTCTGGGTCGACATGTTCGACACCAAGCGCCGCGTCAAGAGCCTGACTTCGGTCGCCCAGACGCCGGTGGTATTGGGCGTGCGCAAGTCGAAGGCCGAGCAGCTCGGTTGGATCGGCAGGGATGTGTTCATGAATGATATTCTGGCGGCCGTCGAAAACGGATCGCTGAAATTCCTGATGACCTCGGCGACGCAATCCAACTCGGGCGCCAGCGCCTATCTTGCCATGCTGTCGAGCGCACTCGGCAACAAGCCGGTGATCGAACCCGGCGATCTCGACGACAGAGGTGTCCAGGAGAGCGTCCGCTCGCTGCTTTCAGGTGTCGTGCGCTCGTCCGGCTCTTCCGGCTGGCTTGCCGATCTTTACGTCCAATCCGCTGGCAAGGGCACGGTCTATGACGCCATGTGGAATTACGAAGCGGTGCTGAAGGAAACCAACGACAAGCTTGCCACTTTGTCTCAAGAGCCGCTTTACGCGATCTATCCGGCCGATGGCGTCGCCATGGCGGATTCGCCGATCGGTTTCGTCGATCATGGCCGCGGGCCGGAAGTTCAGACCTTCTTCAACGATCTGCTCGTCTATCTCGGCTCCGCCCCCGTACAGCAGCGCATTGCCGATACCGGCCGGCGCATTCCGCTGACCGGCGTTGCCGCAAAGCCGGAACCAGGCTGGAATTTCGATCCGACCCAGCTGGTGACCGCGATCCGCATGCCGGAGCCTGGTGTCATCCGCCAGGCGCTCACCCTTTATCAGGCAGCACTGCGCAAGCCGTCCCTGACCGCGCTCTGCCTCGATTTTTCCGGCTCGATGCAGGGTGACGGCGAGGACCAGCTGCAGAAGGCGATGCGTTTCCTGCTGACGCCTGACGAAGCGAGCAAGGTGCTGGTGCAATGGTCGCCTGCCGACCGGATCATCGTCATTCCCTTTGACGGCAGCGTGCGCAACACTTTGATGGCAAGCGGAAATCCGCTGGAGCAGCAAGGGCTGCTGAACGAGATTTCCCGGCAGAAGGCCGATGGCGGCACTGATATGTATGCCTGCGCCGAACGGGCCCTCCAGCAGATAGCCGGAACCAACAGGCTCTCGACGTATCTGCCGGCGATCGTCATTATGACCGACGGCAGGTCCGACGATCGAAGCCGGGCCTTCATGAGCGAATGGAACGCGATGGAGCCGCATGTGCCGATCTTCGGCATCACCTTCGGCGACGCCGACAAAACCCAGCTCGACAGCCTTGCCAAACAGACATCGGCGCGCGTGTTCGACGGCGGTTCGGACCTCGCCACCGCCTTCCGCACCGCACGTGGCTATAATTAGGACGGGCATGCGCAACTGGCTCGGCAATGACGGCAACTGGATCGTGGCGGGACTGGCGGCGGCAATCACCGTGCCCCTGCTCAGTCTTGTCGCCGGCATGCCCTTCTGGATCGCCGTCATCATCGCCCTTCTGGTCTTTGCCGGACTTGTCATTCTGCTCGCACCGCGCCGGCTGTTCGAAGGCCTCGATATCAAGAGCATCGGCAGCGGCCGCATCGCCTTTGCTCGCGACCTGCTGGAGGCCGCGATTCCCTTCGCGCAGAAGCTGGAGGCCACAGCCGATACGATCAACGATCGAAAGACGGCAGACACAGTCCGCCATCTTGCCGAAATCGCCGCCGATGTGTTTCGCAAGGTCGAGGCCAAGCCCGAAAGCGCCAATGCCGTACGGCGATTCCTCTCCTATTATTTACCGCGTGCCGCCGAGGTGGCGGAAGGTTTTGCCGTCATCGAGGCCAAACGCGTTCCTGACCTAAAGCAGCTGGAGGAAATCCGCGCCGTGTTGGTCAAGCTTGAAGAGGCCTTCGTCCATTATGCCGACAGCCTGATCGACGAGGCGCTCGGCACGCTCGACACCGATCTGCGCCTCATCCAGGCATCGCTCAAAGAGGATATCGGACGCTGATGGCTCTTTCTCGCCGCGCTTTTGGAGTGGGACTGCTCGGAGCCGGCATCGTCGGCACTGGCGGTTATTTCGCCGTCAAGGACCGGCCCGAACTGCAGAGACTGCTCGGCGCCCGCACGATGCTGTTCGGCTTCGTCGGCGGCGAGAAGGAGGCGTTCCTCTCCGACCCCGACGTCATCAGGGCGCTTGGCGGATACGGATTGACGGTGGACAGCCGCGTTGCCGGCTCCGTCGAGATGGTTCGAGAACAGGCGCTGCTGTCGCAGCATCCGCAATTCCTCTGGCCGTCCTCCTCGATCATGGTCGATATCGCCAGGCAGAACGGCATCGGTATCCGCAACGACCGCGTTGTGCTGAACACACCGATCGTCGTCTATTCCTGGCAGCCCGTGGTCGATGGGCTGATCAAAGCGGGATTGGTCACGGTGACCAATGAAGGCCATCATCAGCTCGACCTCAAGGCGCTGCTTGACGCGATCCTTGCCGGTGCCGACTGGTCGAAACTCGGCGTCACCTCGCTTTACGGCCGCGCTCGGATCGTTTCGACCGATCCTAACCGCTCCAATTCCGGCTTCATGTTCGCCGGCCTCGTGCTCAGCCTTTTCAGCGGCAATGTCGCGACATCAGGCGATCTTGCGACGTTCGGCCGCAAGGCGCTGGCGATCTTCCGCAACATGGGCTTCAAGTCACCCTCCTCAGGCAAACTTTTCGACCAGTATCTGGCAGGCGGCCTCGGCGGCGAGCCGATGATCGTCGGTTATGAGAACCAACTGGTCGAATGGATACTTGCCGATCCCGCGCGCTGGGAGCGCATCAAGGGAAGCGCAGGCGCAAAGCCGGTGGTGCTCTATCCGCGACCGACCGTTTATTCCGCGCATCCGCTAATCGTCGTCGACGAGAACGCCAACCGGCTGATCGAAGCGTTATCCAGCCCGAAGCTGCAGGAGCTGGCCTGGACGAGACACGGCTTCCGCGGTCCGCTCGGAACCGCCACCGGCACCGCAAACAGCGCAATCGGCAGCCTGTTGCCGGCTGAGGTCGATGCCATCCTGCCGATGCCTGACGCCGGCGCCATGCTGTCGTTACTGACGATGCTGGCAAGCTGAGCGACCGCATGCGAAGGGCGGGACAGCGGCTGAATTTCTCGGCATAAACCTTGTTGATATGCCGTTTGGAATGTTTTCCTTGCTTTTATTCCAAACGGAATGTATGGGCACCGCATTCCACACGTAAGGCATGGGATAGTCCGGGAGAAATCCGGATCGTTCCGCCCGGTGGCATCTTCGAAGAGGATGCTGTTCGCCTTGCGGAGGTTCAACCGGAAAAGGATAACAAAGGCATGGCATTGCCCGATTTCTCTATGCGCCAGCTTCTCGAAGCAGGCGTCCACTTCGGCCACCAGACGCACCGCTGGAACCCGAAGATGAAGCCGTACATCTTCGGCGATCGTAACAACATCCACATCATCGACCTGGCTCAGACCGTTCCGATGCTGTCGCGCGCCCTGCAGGTCGTCAGCGACACCGTTGCCCGCGGCGGCCGCGTTCTCTTCGTCGGCACCAAGCGCCAGGCGTCCGAGATCATCGCCGACAGCGCCAAGCGTTCGGCCCAGTACTACGTCAATTCACGTTGGCTCGGCGGCATGATGACGAACTGGAAGACGATCTCCAATTCGATCCAGCGCCTGCGCAAGCTCGATGAGATCCTGAACGGCGAAGCCCAGGGCTTCACCAAGAAGGAACGCCTGAACCTCGAGCGCGAGCGTGAAAAGCTCGACAAGGCTCTCGGCGGTATCCGCGATATGGGCGGCACGCCGGACCTGATGTTCATCATCGACACCAACAAGGAAAAGATCGCGATCGACGAAGCCAAGCGCCTCGGCATCCCGGTCGTCGCCATCATCGACTCGAACTGCGACCCGGACCTGATCGACTATCCGATCCCGGGTAACGACGACGCATCGCGCGCTATCGCCCTCTATTGCGAGCTGATCTCCCGCGCTGCCATCGACGGCATTGCCCGTCAGCAGGGCTCTTCCGGCCGTGATCTCGGCGCGTCCTCAGAAGTTCCGGTCGAGCCGGCTCTCGAGGAAGCAGCCGAAGGCTGATGAAAGCGGGCGGATCGGAAGGTCCGCCTATGCTTGCAGGGACTGGGCTTGCATGACTGGAAAGGCCGCTCGCGACTCATCGAAGTTCGGCGGCCTTGCCTGTTTCAGGGCGAGGGCATCAGGCTCTTTGCCAGATAAGTTTCGGTATGACGCGTCTTCATCACGCTGTCATACATACAGGTACATTTCGTGCCTTAATCCGGTGCCGCGCCGCGCTTTGCGGCCCACCGTATGAACCGACAAGAGGAAGCTAATGAGCGAGATTACGGCTGTAATGGTGAAGGAACTGCGCGAAAAGACCGGCGCAGGCATGATGGACTGCAAGAAGGCTCTTGCTGAGACCGGCGGCGACATGGAAGCGGCGATCGACTGGCTGCGCGCCAAGGGCATCGCCAAGGCTGACAAGAAGTCGGGCCGCACCGCCGCTGAGGGCCTCATCGCCGTTTCCAGCCAGGGCACCAAGGCAGTCGTCGTCGAAGTCAACTCCGAAACCGACTTCGTCGCCCGTAACGATGCCTTCCAGGATCTCGTCCGCGGCATTGCCAAGGTCGCCGTCTCCACCGACGGCACCGTCGACGCCGTTGCGGCTGCGACCTACCCTGCATCCGGCAAGTCCGTTTCGGACACGATCAAGGATGCGATCGCAACGATCGGCGAGAACATGAACCTGCGCCGCTCGGTCGCGCTCTCCGTTGAGGACGGCGTCGTCGCCACCTATATCCACAATGCCGTTTCCGACGGCCTCGGCAAGCTTGGCGTTCTCGTTGCCCTGAAGTCGACCGGCGACAAGGAAGCCCTGAACGCAATCGGCCGTCAGGTCGCCATGCACATCGCGGCGACCGCGCCGCTGGCGATCCGCCCGGAGGAAGTCGATGCCGCCGTCGCCGAGCGCGAGCGCAACGTCTTCATCGAGCAGTCGCGCGCTTCCGGCAAGCCTGACAACATCATCGAGAAGATGGTCGACGGCCGCATGCGCAAGTTCTTCGAGGAAGTCGCCCTTCTCTCGCAGGCTTTCGTCATCAATCCGGATCTGACCGTCGCAGCCGCCGTCAAGGAAGCTGAAAAGGCCGTCGGCGCGCCGATCGAAGTCGCCGGCATGGCCCGCCTTCTGCTCGGCGAAGGCGTCGAGAAGGAAGAGACCGATTTCGCAGCCGAAGTTGCGGCTGCCGTCAAGGGTTGATCTTCCTGCCATAATTGGGAAAACACCAGGGCATCGCGTGACAACGCGGTGCCCTTCGTGTATCGGGCACTCACGGCAATTTACGAGGAGCCAAGATGTCTATAGAGCCTGTCTATAAACGCGTTCTACTCAAGGCTTCCGGCGAAGCGCTCATGGGTAGCCAGGGCTTCGGGATCGATGTTGCGGTAGCGGACCGCGTTGCATCCGACATCGCCGAGGCAAGGCATATGGGCGTGGAAGTCGGCGTCGTCGTCGGTGGCGGCAATATCTTCCGCGGCGTCGCAGTAGCGTCCAAGGGCGGCGACCGGGTCACCGGCGACCACATGGGTATGCTCGGCACCATCATCAACGCGCTGGCGCTGGCGACCTCGCTGCGCAAGCTGAACATCGATACGGTGGTGCTTTCGGCCATCTCCATGCCCGAGATCTGCGAGAGCTTTTCGCAGCGCGCAACCCTCTATCATCTGTCGATGGGACGCGTGGTGATCTTTGCCGGCGGTACCGGCAACCCCTTCTTCACCACCGATTCGGCCGCAGCACTGCGCGCAGCTGAAATGGGTGCGGAAGCGATCTTCAAGGGTACGCAGGTGGACGGGATCTATACCGCCGATCCGAAGAAATACCCCGATGCGACTCGCCTCGACCGGCTGACGCACCAGGAAGTGCTGGATAGGGGGCTTGCGGTGATGGACGTTGCCGCCGTCGCGCTCGCCAGGGAGAATTCCATTCCGATCATCGTCTTCTCGATCCATGAGAAAGGCGGTTTTGCTGAAATCTTGACGGGGGGTGGCCTCAAGACCATCGTCTCCGACAACTGATATAAGCTGCGCCGCTTGATCAGGCGCAGCCCCTTGCTGAAACATGGTGATTTAGGCCCGGTTGGTCTGAAATCTGAATCACGTTGCGGCAAGCGAATATGAAAGATAGCGACGCGCTTTATACGGGAGCATCGACATGAGTGAAGGTATCGACATCAAGGAACTGAAGCGCCGCATGGATGGCGCGGTTTCGGCATTCAAGAGCGACATCGCATCGCTGCGCACCGGCCGTGCTTCGGCCAACATCCTCGATCCGGTGACGATCGAGGCTTATGGTTCGCGTATGCCGCTGAACCAGGTCGCCAACATCACTGTGCCCGAGTCGCGCATGCTGTCGGTTTCCGTCTGGGACAAGTCGATGGTCAGCGCCGTCGAGCGTGGCATCCGCGAATCCAATCTCGGGCTCAACCCGATCGTCGACGGCCAGAGCCTGCGTATTCCGTTGCCTGAGCTGAACGAGGAGCGCCGCAAGTCGCTCGTCAAGGTGGCTCATGACTATGCCGAAAAGAGCAAGGTCGCGATTCGCCACGTTCGCCGCGATGGCATGGACGGCCTTAAGAAGGCCGAAAAGGATAGCGTAATTGGCCAGGACGAGGGCAGGGCGCAGTCGGAACGTGTACAGAAGATGACGGACGAGACGATTTCCGAAATCGACCGCTTGCTTGGCGAGAAGGAAAAGGAAATCATGCAGGTCTAGTGGATCTGTGCCTTTGCCTGGAAAGACCGGACGGGAAATGTCGGAATCTGTATTTGTGACCGTGCCAGAGCATGTTGCCATCATCATGGACGGCAATGGCCGTTGGGCCAAGCAGCGCGGCCTGCCGCGGACAATGGGCCATCGCAAGGGCGTCGAGGCGGTGCGCGAGACAGTACGCGCAGCCGGTGCGGCCGGCATAAAATATCTGACCCTCTTTGCCTTCTCCTCGGAGAACTGGCGCCGGCCGGAGGCCGAAGTCTCCGATCTGCTCGGACTGTTGAAGGCCTTCATCCGGCGCGACCTCGCCGAGCTCCATCGCCAGAACGTCCGGATCAAGGTGATCGGCGACCGCCACAGCCTGCGCAACGACATTCTCGGCCTGCTGCTTGAGGCGGAGGAAACGACCAAGGACAATACGGCGCTGACACTGGTCATCGCCTTCAATTACGGTTCGCGCGACGAGATCTCCCGGGCTGTGGTGAGCCTGGCGAGGGATGTCGAGGCCGGCCGCCTGAGGGCGCAGGATATCACCCCGGCACTGATCAACGCCCGTCTCGACACGGCGGGCATTCCCGATCCGGATCTCATTATCCGCACCAGCGGCGAGGAGCGGCTGTCCAACTTTCTGCTCTGGCAGGTCGCTTATTCGGAATTCATCTTCGTTCCGGAATACTGGCCGGATTTCAGCCCTGAGATCTTCCGCTCGGCGCTCGAGAAGTTCGCCTCTCGCGATCGGCGCTTCGGCGGCCTGTCGTCGCAGGCCGCCGCGGTTGGCACCTGATGCAGCAGGAATTGAAGCTCCGCATCGTTTCAGGACTGATTCTTGCGGCCATCGTTCTTGCAGCCACCTGGTATGGCGGGTTTGCCTTCCGCATTCTGGCGGCGGTGATCGGCCTGCTGATCTATTATGAATGGTCGACAATATCAGGCATCGCGCGTGATTGGGTCGCCAATACGGTCGGCTGGATCGGCCAGGCGGCGATCGCCTTCCTCGTGCTTATCGGCAATTTCGAATTCGCCGCCGGCATGCTGGTCGGCGTCACCGCCGTCGGCATAGCGCTGATCATCCTGCATGGCACCAGCCGCTGGCTGCCCGTGGGCCTGTTTTATGCAGGTGCCACCGGCCTGGTGCTCGCTGCGATCAGAAGCGACGACCGGCCTGGCCTTTACGCCATGCTCTTCGTCTTTGCCGTCGTCTGGGCAACCGACATCCTCGCTTATTTCATCGGTAGGGCGCTCGGGGGACCGAAGCTTGCCCCTTCGATTTCGCCGGGAAAAACATGGTCGGGCGCAGTCGGCGGCGCCGTTTCGGCGGTCGCAGCCGGTGTGGTTCTCGTCCATTTTCTCCTTCCGGGCGCTGAAGTCATCGCCGCCGTCGCAGCACTCGTTCTCTCGGTTTGCAGCCAGTCGGGAGATCTGTTCGAATCTTTCATCAAGCGAAAATTCGGCGTCAAGGATTCAAGCCGTCTCATTCCGGGTCATGGCGGCGTCATGGATCGGGTAGACGGACTGATTTTTGCCTGTTTTTCGGCGTTGTTGCTTGCTGGATTATTTTCCCTGATAAAGGGGACTGCGATGACGTCGCTCGGCGCGGCATTGTTCGGCCTTTGATGACGCCGCAGCCTGACGGAAGGAACCGATAGAAGTGATGGCCGATATATACGCATTCCTGATGGGGAATATCGTCACCTTCATCCTCGTGCTTTCGTTGCTCGTCTTCGTGCACGAGATGGGCCATTACCTCGTCGGGCGCTGGAGCGGTATCCGCATCCTGGCCTTCTCCGTCGGTTTCGGTCCGGAGATATTCGGCTTCACCGACCGTCATGGAACGCGCTGGAAGATCTCGGTGATCCCGCTTGGCGGTTACGTCCGTTTCTTCGGCGACGAGGACGCCTCGAGCAAGCCCGACAGCGACAAGATCGCCGCCATGTCCGAGGAGGATAGGGCGCGCTCCTTTGCCGGAGCAAAGTTGTGGAAACGTGCAGCGACGGTTGCTGCCGGCCCGATCGCCAATTTCCTGCTGGCGATCGCTATCTTCACCGTTCTTTTCTCGGTCTACGGCCGTTCGGTCGCCGATCCCATCGTCGCCGAAGTCAGGCCGGATGGTGTGGCGGCTGCCGCCGGCATCCTTCCCGGCGATCTCCTGGTCGCCATCGACGGCGGCAAGGTCGAGACTTTCGACGACGTGCGCCGCTATGTCGCCATCCGCCCGAGCCAGACGATCGTCGTCACTGTTGAGCGCGGCGGTCAGAAGCTCGACTTGCCGATGGTGCCGCAACGCGTAGACCAGACCGACCAGTTCGGCAACAAGATCGAGCTCGGCCAGATCGGCATCGTCACCAACAAGGAGGTCGGCAATTTCCGCCTGCAGACCTATACGCCGCTCCAGGCGCTGCGTGAGGGCGTGATCGAGACCCGGGACATCGTCACCGGCACCTTCAAATATATCGGCAATATTTTCCGCGGAACGATGCGGGCCGATCAACTGGGCGGGCCGATCCGCGTGGCGCAAGCTTCGGGCCAGATGGCGAAGCTTGGTATAGGGGCAGTGTTGCAGCTCGCCGCCATGCTTTCAGTTTCGATAGGATTGCTTAACCTGATGCCGGTTCCGGTACTTGATGGCGGCCACCTGATGTTCTATGCGGTGGAAGCGGTGAGAGGAAAACCGCTGGGCGCCAAGGCTCAGGAAATCGCATTTCGCATTGGTTTGGCCATGATACTAACATTGATGGTTTTCACGACCTGGAACGACATTAGCCTGAGCTAAGGGTAAACGCGCAAGGCAGGGGAATTACTATTTATTTACGATGTTTCAAGGCTGTAGTGGCGAATGGGTCACGCTTCGAAATGAAGTAAACAGAAATTAACGACCTCCCTTGCTTGTATGTCAAAAGCGGGTAAAACGACACACGTGACCGGAATCGGGTTCTCCCGGGGTCGGGGACGAGGGAAAAAAAGGTAATAGGTGAAATGAAGGCTGGTTCAAAGTTTTTGAACGCAGTATCGGCGGTTGCGCTGTCTGCTAGTGTTGTTGCTTCGGGCGCAGGTGCTTTGACGTTCGTTTCTGCTACGGCCGCTGAGGCCGCGGTCATCCAGCGCATCGATGTGCGCGGCGCAAGCCGCGTTGGCGCGGAAGCCGTCCGGTCAAACCTCACCATCGCTCCCGGAAAGAGTTTTTCGAACACCGATATCGATGACTCGGTCAAGCAGCTCTATGGGACCGGCTATTTCTCCGACGTCAAGATTTCGGTCTCCGGAAGCACACTTGTCGTCAACGTCCAGGAAGCCCAGCTCGTCAATCAGGTCGTGTTCAACGGCAATCGCAAGATCAAGGACGACAAGCTCGCGACCATCGTCCAGACGCATGCTGCCGGCCCCTACAGCGACACCCAGATTCAGTCCGACATCCAGTCGATCAAGGAAGCGTACGCCGCCACCGGCCGCAGCGAAGTTGAAGTCACGACGCAGGTGGTGCCGCTCGGCGAAGGCCGCGTCAATCTTGCCTTCGTCATCAACGAAGGCGATCGCACCAAGATCGATTCGATCAACTTCGTCGGCAACAATGCCTACAGCGCCGGCCGCCTGGCTGCCGTCATCGCTACCAAGCGTTCGAACTTCCTGTCGTTCCTGACCCGCAAGGATGTCTATAACGAAGACAAGCTCCATGCCGACGAGGAAGCGCTGCGCCAGTTCTATTACAATCGCGGCTACGCCGACATGCGCATCGTCTCTTCCGATGCGACCTTTGACGACGCGACCAACAAGTACACGCTCACCTTCAACATCGAGGAAGGCCAGCGTTACGACTTCGGACCGGTGACCGTCCAGTCGACCGTCGAAGGCGTCGGTTCCGAGCAATTGCAGCCGCTCGTGCGCACCCACGAAGGCCATGTCTACAACGCCAAGGAAGTGCAGAAGTCGATCGAAGCGATCTCCGATCAGGTCGCCTCTGCCGGTTATCCCTTTGCGCGCGTCACGCCGCGCGGTAACCGGGACCTCAACAACAATACGATCGGTGTCGAATATCTGGTCGACCAAGGCGAGCGCGCCTATGTCGAGCGCATCGAGATCCGTGGCAACAGCCGCACGCGCGATTACGTGATCCGCCGCGAATTCGATATGAGCGAAGGCGACGCCTTCAACCAGCAGATGATCACCAAGGCCAAGCGCCGCCTCGAAGCCCTCGGTTACTTCTCCTCCGTCAATATTTCCACCCAGCCGGGCAGCTCGCCGGATCGCGTCGTGGTGGTCGTCGACGTGCAGGATCAGTCCACCGGTTCGTTCGGTGTCGGCGCGGGCTATGCCGCAGGCGGCGATGGTCTGCTGCTTGAAGCATCCATCGAGGAAAAGAACTTCCTCGGCCGCGGTCAGTACATCCGCATTTCGGCCGGCGGCGGTCAGGAAGGCTCGCGCGCCTACGGCGTCAGCTTCACCGAACCCTATTTCCTCGGCTATCGACTGGCGGCCGGTTTCGACGTCAACCACAGTGAAACGTCGAGCAACGATAACTACGACTACGAGGAAACCAGCGTCGTCCTGCGCGTCACCGCGCCGATCACCGAAGACTTGGCGACGACTTTCCGCTATAATTACAAACAGATGAAGTATGACGCGAGTAATAGCGATCTTGCCGACCTGTCCGCTCCGTATCAGCACCTCGTTGAGGACAGCCCGTGGACACGTTCTTCCGTCTCGCAGACGCTGACTTACAACACGCTTGACGATACCGTCCTGCCGCGCGAAGGCATCTATGCGACGGCGACGCAGGAACTTGCCGGCCTCGGCGGCGACTCGCAATTCTACAAACTCTACGGCAAGGCCCGCTATTACCGTCTGCTCGCTGACGATGCCGATATCATCGGCTCGGTTTCTGCTTCGGCGGGGTATGTCGTCGGCCTTGGGGACCACCTGAATGTCTTTGATCAGTTCACCCTGAGCAACGGCGATATTCGCGGCTTTGAAAACAAGGGCATCGGCCCGCGCGTTTCTGGCACCAACGACGATCCGCTTGGTGGTACGACGTATTTCACCGCATCGGCCGAAGCGACCTTCCCGATGCCGGGTTTCCCGCGTGACTTCAACCTGCGCGGAGCGGTCTTTGCCGACGCCGGCACGCTGTTCGGCAACGACGTTGACCTGAGGGGCGACGGCATTGACGGCGAAGACGCCTCTCTGCGCGCTTCCGTCGGTGTCGGTGTCGTCTGGCAGTCTCCCTTCGGTTCATTGCGCCTGGATTACGCGATCCCGGTTCTCAAGGAAGACTTCGACAAGACGCAGAACTTCAAGTTTGGCATCAACAACCAATTCTGATATCGGCAGTCCGGAACTGTAAGACTCAATTCCGTTCTGGAGCATTGCCGATGGAGCAAAACGTTTTTTTTCTGCCCCATGAAGGTCTGAAGCTCGCTGAGCTGGCAGAGTTTCTTGGGGCGGAACTTGCCAATTCCGACCACGCCGATGTTATCGTCAGGTCCGTTGCCCCGATCCACAGGGCGCGGGCGGGTGATGTTTGTTATATCCTGTCGCGCCGCAACCGCGATGAATTCGGGACATGCGAAGCCTCGGCGGTGATCTGCGACAAGGCGCTCGTCGATCTCGTCCCCCCGCATATCCCGGTCATCCTGTCGTCCAATCCGCACGCGGCCTTCGCGATGGCGGGCGGCCTGTTTTATCCCGCTGCGTTGCGCCCGGTCGTCTTTTCGGGTGAAGGCGAGATCGCGCCGAGCGCGGTGATCGATCCGAGCGCCAGGCTTGAAAAGGGCGTGATCGTCGAGCCGCTGGCGGTTATCGGTGCGCATGCCGAGATCGGCGAAGGGACGCGCATCGGCGCGCACAGTATCATTGGACCGAACGTCAAGATCGGCCGGGATTGTTCCATCGCGGCCGGCGCGAGCGTGCTCTGCGCGCTGATCGGCAATGGCGTCATCATCCACAACGGCGTTCGCATTGGCCAGGATGGTTTCGGTTATGCGCCGGGTCCGCGCGGTATGATCAAGATCGTCCAAATCGGCCGGGTGATCATCCAGGATAAGGTCGAAATTGGCGCCAACACCACGATCGACCGTGGTGCCATGGACGATACGGTCATCGGTGAAGGCACGAAGATCGACAACCAGGTACAGATCGGCCACAACGTTCAGATCGGACGCCATTGCGCTATCGTCGCGCAGGTCGGAATCGCCGGCAGCACGAAGATCGGCAACGGCGTGCAGATCGGCGGCCAGGTCGGCATCAAGGGACATGTGACGATCGGCGACGGCGTGCAGATTGCCGCCAAAAGCGGTATCATGACCGATCTTGCCGCCGGCGGGCAATATGGCGGTGTACCGGCCCGTCCGCTAAAAGACTATCTGAGAGAGGCCGCACAACAAGTGTCGAAGTCCAAGTTGCGCGGTCGGAACCCTGGAGGCAAGGAAAATGACTGAAGAAGCCACGACAACGCTTTCTTCGGCGGACATCATCGAGATCATGAAGCTGCTGCCGCATCGCTACCCCTTCCTCATGGTCGACAAGATCATCGAGATCGACGGCGACAACAGCGCGATCGGCATCAAGAATGTCACGGTGAACGAACCGCATTTCACCGGCCATTTTCCGGAGGCTCCGATCATGCCGGGCGTTCTCCTGATCGAAGGCATGGCGCAGACCGCGGGCGCGATCTGTGCCAAGAAGGAAGGCCAGCCGGGTAATCTCGTCTACTTCATGACCATCGAGAACGCGCGCTTCCGCAAGCCCGTTGTCCCTGGCGACCGCGTCGAATTCCATGTCAGGAAGCACAAGCAGCGCGGCAATATCTGGAAATTCCATTGCGACGCCAAGGTCGACGGCGGGCTTGTCGCCGAAGCCGATATCGGCGCGATGATCGTTCGTAAGGAACAGGCATGAGCACTATCGCCGAAAGCGCCCGTATTCATCCGATGGCTGTCGTCGAAGACGGGGCTGTTATCGGTGAGGGCGTCAAGATCGGTCCGTTCTGCCATGTCGGCCCGCACGTCGTCCTGCGTGAAAATGTCGAGCTCTTGTCGCATGCGATCGTCACCGGCCGCACCGTGATCGGCAAGGGCACGCGGATCTTTCCCATGGCCGTCGTCGGCGGGGATCCGCAGAGCGTGCATCACGGCGGCGAGGAGACGACGCTTTCGGTCGGCGCCAACTGCACGATCCGCGAAGGCGTGACAATGAATACCGGCACGGCCGATTTCGGCGGCCGGACGATCGTCGGCGATAACAACCTCTTCCTTGCCAATTCCCATGTCGCGCATGACTGCAGGGTCGGCAATCACGTGATCATGTCGAACAATGTCATGCTCGCCGGCCACGTCGTCATCGAGGATCGCGTCATCCTGGGCGGCGGCTCGGCCGTTCACCAGTTCACGCGCGTCGGCCGCCATGCCTTCGTCGGCGGGCTTTCGGCCGTGAGCTACGACGTCATTCCCTACGGCATGCTGAACGGTAATCCCGGGCTGCTGAGCGGCCTCAATGTCGTCGGCATGACGCGCGCCGGCGTCGACCGCGCGGTCATCCACAGGGTGCGTCGCGCCTATAAGTCGATCTTCGAAGGAGCGGGTTCCGTCCGCGAAAACGCCGCCGCTATTCGTGACGATTATGCCGATTGCGAACAGGCGGTCCACATCCTCGATTTCATCGCTGCCGATAGCGACCGCGCTCTCTCCTCGCCGACCCGAGGGCAGAAGGGCTAGTCCGTGGCTTTATCAGGCGAAACCGCTGCGGGCCGGCTGGCGATCATCGCCGGCGGCGGTCTTCTGCCTTCCTATGTCGCCGCAGCTGCGCGTGCGGCAGGTGAAAATCCCGTCATCGTTGCGCTGAAAGACGAAAGCGACCGGCGCTGGGAAGGTTATGACCATGCAGTTATCGGCATCGGCGATTTCAAAGCTCTTGATGGCTTGCTCAACCGGTATGGCGTCAGCCGGGTCGTGATGTCGGGCAGCGTTGCCCGCCGGCCGGAATGGCGCGAGGTGCGCCCGACGCTGCGCATCCTGATGAAAGTGCCGGCCGCCATCCGCACCCTGCTGTCCGGCGGCGACGACACGGTTCTGCAGATGGTCATCCGCCTGATTGAAGGAAACGGCCGCCGCGTCGTCGGCGCCCATGAAATTGCCCCCGACCTTCTTGCCTCTGTCGGTCCGCTTGGCGCCGTCGTGCCGGGCGAGCAAGACCGGCGCGACATCAGCCGCGCAGCCGAAGCCGCAGACATGCTCGGCCGGCTCGATGTCGGGCAGGGCGCCATCAGCATCGGCGGGCGTGTCGTCGCGCTGGAGGGTCTAGAGGGCACCGATGAGATGCTGGACCGCGTCGCAGGTCTCAGAGCCGCCGGGCGCATCTCCCCGCGGCGCCGCGGCGTGCTCGTCAAGCTCTGCAAGCCGCAACAGGATATCCGTGCCGACCTGCCGGCGATCGGCGTTTCCACTGTCCTGAACGCTAGGAAAGCCGGTCTTGCGGGGGTCGCGGTGGAGGCCGGCCGCTCGCTGGTGCTCGACCGTGCCGCCGTGATCGAAGCCGCCGACGAGGCCGGACTTTTTGTCTGCGGCATCGATCGCGGCCTGCCGGCATGGGGGCTCGAATGAACGGGGCGCCGCTGAAGATCGCCGTCATTGCCGGTGAGGTCTCGGGTGATCTGCTCGGTGCCGATCTCATCGCCGCCCTGAAGCGGATTCATGCCGGCCCGGTAGAACTTGTCGGCGTCGGCGGCGAGGGGTTGCAGGCAGAGGGCCTGAAATCCCTATTCGATTTCTCCGAGCTGTCGATCATGGGCATCACCCAGGTGCTGAGCCGGCTGCCAAAGCTCTATACCCTGATCCGCCAGACGACCGCCGCCATCATCGCTGCAAAGCCTGACATTCTCCTCATTATCGACAGCCCGGATTTCACCCATCGCATCGCCAAGCGGGTCCGCACCGCGCTGCCGGATCTGCCTGTCGTCAATTATGTCTGTCCGAGCGTCTGGGCCTGGAAAGAATATCGCGCCACGCGCATGCTTGCCTATGTCGATCATGTGCTCGCCGTCCTGCCCTTCGAGCCGGCAACGATGCAGCGCCTCAATGGCCCGGCAACCACCTATGTCGGTCATCGCCTGACCGCCGACCCTGCGCTGTTGGAAACCCGGCGCCTGCGGGCCGGCAGGCAGCCCGGCAACGGCCCGATCCTTCTTCTGCCCGGCTCACGCTCCTCCGAAATTCAGAAGCTCCTGCCGCATTTCGAGGTGGCGGCAAGCGAACTTGTCGCCCGCAATGGGCCGATGCGCTTTATTCTGCCGACGGTGACACACAGGCATGCGCTTGTCCGCCAACTGACGGCGGCCTGGGCGGTCAAGCCGGAGATCGTGGTCGGCCCGGAAGCAAAATGGCAGGCCTTCGCTGAAGCCGATGCAGCCATGGCGGCATCTGGAACTGTCATTCTTGAACTGGCGCTTGCCGATGTTCCTGTCGTCTCCGCCTACAAGGTCGACTGGATCATGCGTCTGCTGACGTCAAGCATCAAGACCTGGACAGGCGCGCTGCCAAACCTGATTGCCGATTACGCCGTCGTGCCGGAATATCTGAACGACGTCGTTCGGGGCGCAAGCCTCGCCCGCTGGATGGAGAGGCTGTCGGCCGACACTTACCAGCTGAAGGCGATGAAGGAAGGCTATGATCTCATCTGGCAGCGCATGCAGACCGAAAAACCACCAGGCGAACATGCCGCCGAAATCCTTCTCGACGTGCTGAACAAGAAAAAACCCGGTCGTCTCTGACCGGGTTTTCTTCTTTTCGGGTGATATATTGGCCGAAGCGATCAGCGCTTCGAAACCGGGATATAGTCACGCTTCGGTTCACCGACATAGAGCTGGCGCGGACGGCCGATGCGCTGCTCCGGATCCTCGATCATCTCGTTCCACTGCGCGATCCAGCCGACGGTGCGGGCAAGCGCGAAGAGCACGGTGAACATGGTCGTGGGGAAGCCCAGCGCCTTCAGCGTGATGCCGGAATAGAAGTCGATGTTCGGATAGAGCTTCTTTTCGATGAAATATTCGTCGGTGAGCGCGATGCGCTCCAGCTCCATCGCCACTTCGAGCAACGGGTCGTCCTTGATGCCGAGCTCGCCGAGCACCTCATGCGTCGTCTTCTGCATGATCTTGGCGCGCGGATCATAGTTCTTGTAGACGCGGTGGCCGAAGCCCATCAGGCGGAACGGATCGTTCTTGTCCTTGGCGCGGGCGATATATTCCGGAATGTGGTCGACCGAGCCGATCTCATGCAGCATATTGAGGGCTGCTTCGTTGGCGCCGCCATGCGCGGGGCCCCAGAGGCAGGCGATGCCGGCCGCGATGCAGGCGAACGGGTTGGCGCCCGACGAGCCGGCGAGACGCACGGTCGAAGTCGAGGCGTTCTGCTCGTGATCGGCATGCAGGATGAAGATCCGATCCATGGCGCGGGCAAGCACCGGATTGACCACATATTCTTCGCAAGGCACGGCAAAACACATGCGCAGGAAGTTCGAAGCATAGTCGAGATCGTTCTTCGGATAAACGAAGGGCTGGCCGATATGGTATTTGTAAGCCATGGCGGCAAGCGTCGGCATCTTGGCGATCATGCGCAGGCTGGCGACCATGCGCTGGTGCGGATCGGTGATGTCGGTTGAGTCATGATAGAAGGCCGACAGTGCGCCGACGCAGCCGCACATGACGGCCATCGGGTGTGCGTCGCGGCGGAAGCCGGTGAAGAAGCGGCTCATCTGCTCGTGCACCATGGTGTGGTGCGTGACGCGATAATCGAAATCTTTCTTCTGTGCGGTGGTCGGCAGTTCGCCGTAGAGAAGCAGATAGCAGACCTCGAGGAAGTCGCCATGCTCGGCCAGCTGCTCGATCGGATAGCCGCGATGCAGCAGCACACCTTCGTCGCCGTCGATGTAGGTGATTTTCGATTCACAGGATGCGGTCGAGGTGAAACCCGGATCGTAGGTGAAGGAAGCCGTGTTCTTGTAGAGGGCACCGATATCGATGACGCTCGGGCCAATCGTGCCGCTCTTGACGGCAAGGTCGACAGATTTGTCACCGATTTTTATTGTAGCGCTTTGATCCGTCATGCTGATCCTCCGAAATGGCGGTGGCGCCATAAAAGCGCCATAGGGGTTAAGCGTCCTCACCGATAGCTATATGATCGCGAAGCTAATGCCAAGTTACCGTGACGGCATTTTGTGCATTGCGGTATCACCTTTTAGGCACTGCAGCGATGAGCCGCGCGCATATCGGAAGCCGATGATTCGACTGGTTTTTTGGCCCTGGCGATTTTCCCTCATATTTCAATCGATTATCCTTGCCGGATTTGATGGGAGGTTGCATTCTGGCTGCCTTCGCGAGTGACCTTGGGCGGCACATGCAGGACGTGACGACAGTCGAATTGCGGCCGGAAGCAGGCGCCGGCTCAACCGGTTCCTCCGATATTTTGCCGCCCGTCGTGGTTATACGGCCGACCAGGACGCAATCGACGACGCCTTTGCGCCATCGGCTGCCGGCCGCAGCCCGGCAATCGATTGGCGCCGGCATGCGCATGCTGGGCGAGGAGGCGGATCATGGCCGCTTGCTGCTGTTTTCGCCGGTGTTCCTCGGCGCCGGGGCGGCATTCTGGTTTGTTGCGGCATCCGATTTTCCGCTCGTTGCATCGCTGCTCTGCCTGTTGGTGCTGACGATCGCGGTTCTCATCGCAGGCCGCAGCCGGGCGGCCATGCGGGCAATGCTGCTGGCGCCTGCACTTTTTGCCTGTGGCATGCTCTGCGCACATTTCGAGAGTTGGCGGGCTTCGACGGTGATCCTCGATTCCTCGGTGACGACGACAGTGACCGGTCGCGTCGAGCGCCGGGAAGGCAACGGCCACGGGCGCTGGCGCTACATTCTTGCCGTCACCGGCACCGAGGCGCCGGAGTTGAAGCGGCCGCCGGGACGCATAACCGCGATCGTGCGCGGCGCCGACACGCCCTTTGAGATCGGCGACCTCATCACCGGCAGGGCACGACTGACGCCGCCGGCAGGCCCCGCGCTTCCTGAACTCAACGACTTCTCCTTCGGTGCCTATTTCGATGGCATCGGCGCCAACGGCTTCTTCTACGGCGCGCCAGAGAAGGATCTGGAGGCGGGTCCGCAGGCTGCCAGATCGACATCGGAAGCTTTGCTGGAATGGCTTTACCGGCTGCGCAGCAGCATTGGCGACCGCATACGATCGATCCTGCCCGGCGACACCGGCGCTTTTGCCGCCGCTCTAGTGACCGACGAGCGACGCGCCATCTCGAATGCGACGACGGAGGCGCTGCGCCAGTCCGGCCTTGCTCATATTGTCGCGATCTCCGGCCTCAACATGGCGCTATCAGCCGGCATCTTCTTCGTCGGCTTCCGGATGCTGCTCAGCCTTTTTCCGGGCGTCGCTCAGGCCTATTCGACAAAGAAGATCGCCGCATCAGGCGCGCTCATCGCCGTCACCGCCTACTACCTGATTTCCGGCTTCGGGGTCTCGGCCGAACGTGCCTTCATCATGATGGCGATCATGCTGGTTGCCGTCTTCTTCGACCGGCCGTCGATCAGCCTGCGCAATGTCGTTCTCTCAGCGCTCGTCATCATCGCCATTTCGCCGTCCGAAGTCTTGGGCCCGAGCTTCCAGATGTCCTTTGCCGCGACATTGGCACTGGTATCGGGTTATCAACTGTGGAAGGACCGGCGCGTCCGCGAAAACGCCTTGCTGAAACTGCCGGTCTTCCGACCGATCCTTGCCGTCGCCGGCTTCTTCGGCGGCGTCTTCCTGACCTCGCTGATCGGCGGTTTTTCCACGGCGCTGTTTTCGATCGAGCATTTTCATCGCCTGACCGCTTACGGCCTGCCGGCAAATCTCGCGACAATGCCGATCATCTCCTTCATCGTCATGCCGGCCGGGCTGCTGGCGATGTTGCTCATGCCGTTCGGTCTGGACGCTCCGCTCTGGAAGGTGGTGGGCGTCGGCCTTGATCTGGTGATTGCGGTCGCCAAGACGGTCTCCGGCTGGGGCGGTGATATCGGCATCGGCCGCATGCCCGCTTGGTATTTCGCAGTCGCCGTGGCCGGGTTCCTGCTGCTGACGCTGCTCCGCACCCGGCTGCGCCATATCGGCACATCGATCATCGCTGCCTCGACGTTTATCGTGCTGGTTCTGCCCGTTCCCCGGCCGCCGGATCTGGTGATTTCGGAGGATGGCAGTCTCGTCGCGGTCGTCGCGACTGCGGTAATCGCTTCCAACCGCGAAAACCCGCCGGATTTCATCTTCGACCAGTGGCAGAGAGCGCTGGTCCTGCCGACGCATTTCCCGCCGAAAATGCTGGATGGTCCCGCCGTCCCGCCGGAGGGAGACGACCGCCGCGTCAGGCTTTCCCGCGATCAGCAGAATGAAGCGAGGGCGGCGATGCGCGCGGCTGTCGCCGGTAGTGAAGCAAACCGCTTTTCCTGCGTCAAGAAGGCCTGGTGCACATCAAGGCTTGGCAACGGTCATGTCGTTGCCGTCATCGATAACGCCGCCTATCTCGGTCCGGCTTGCGACGCCGCGGATATCGTCGTGACGTCGGTCCGCTTGCGGTTCAACAGTTGCCGTTCGGGAGCGACGCTTTTCACCGGTGAGACGCTGCGCAGGACGGGCTCCGTCGAGCTGCGCTTGGCGGATGCCGGCCTGGAGGTTGCGACCGCATTCGAGACCCTGTCGCGGCCATGGATGCGACATCGCGCCTATGACTGGCGCAGCAACAGTTTTGCCGAATCCGGCCTCTCCAATGTCAGTGATAGCGGCGAATGAGGCCGACGAGCTTGCCCTGCACCTTGACGCGGTCCGGCCCGAAAATCCGGGTCTCGTAAGCCGGATTGGCAGCCTCCAGCGCGATCGAGGCGCCCTTGCGGCGAAAGCGTTTCAGCGTCGCTTCCTCGTCATCAACCAGGGCAACGACGATGTCGCCGGGACTTGCGGTGCTGCCATTGCGGATGATCACGGTGTCGCCGTCGAAAATGCCGGCGTCGATCATCGAATCGCCCTTGACCTCAAGCGCATAATGTTCGCCGGAGCCGAGCATGTCTGAGGGAACGACGATGTCGTGGGTGTTGTTCTGGATCGCCGAGATCGGAACGCCGGCAGCGATTCGACCCATGACCGGCACGGAGACGGAGTTGCCGTTATCGGCGACCGGTTTTGCAGGCGCAGGCGGGGCGACCGGCTGGGGTTTGCCGAGGCTGCCCTCGATGACGCTTGGCGAAAAGCCGCGCCGGGGCTGGATGCTGGGGCTGTAGGCTTCCGGAAGCTTGATCACCTCGAGCGCCCGGGCGCGGTTCGGTAGGCGGCGAATGAAGCCTCGTTCCTCAAGCGCTGTGATCAGGCGATGAATGCCGGATTTCGAGGCCAGATCCAGGGCATCCTTCATTTCGTCGAAAGAGGGCGGAATGCCGGATTCTTTCATGCGCTCATGAATGAAAAGCAGGAGCTCCTGTTGTTTGCGCGTGAGCATCGACGTGTGACCCCTTGATTGAAACAAATCCAGAACAGACACTATATGTTCCATATGTGTTCCGCAAGGTGCTAAATTTCCGTAAAACTTGGCGCCAACTCGTTGAGATTTTTATTTTCATTCGCCGGATTGGTGCACATGTCTTGCATTGAAGGTGGCGCTGTCGCACCCTCTTGCCGTTTCAGGGAGGCATATCATGAACGAGTACTCCGCCAAACCGCACCCCCTGGATCATGTCGTGCTGCCCGTCGTCAATATCGATCTGGCGCGCGAAAGGCTCGGCAAGCTTGGCTTCACGGTTGCCGCCGACGCCCGCCATCCCTTCGGAACGGAGAATGCCTGCGTCTTCTTTGCCGATAAGACCTATCTGGAGCCACTCGGCATCGCGAGCCGTGAGGAGAGCGAGGCATCGGCACGGCAAGGCAATGTCTTCACCGCCCGCAACCGGGCCTTCCGCTTCCGCTGCGGCGAGGAGGGGCTTTCGGCGGTGGCGTTCAGCACTGGGGATGCCGGCCGCGATCATCGGAGCTTCCTCGGCAACGGATCGAGCGCCGGCGACATGCTGCAGTTCAACCGGCCGATGAAAATGCCGGACGGTTCGGAGACCACGGCCGGCTTCAAGCTGGCCTTTGCCGCTGAGTTGCGCGCGCCGGATTTCTTCCTCTTCTGCGTTGAGCGCATCAATCCTCTGCCGGCCGATCGCGGCGCGCTGGAGACGCATGCCAATGGCGTGAGCGGTATTGCCGAGATCGCGCTGAGCGCGCCGGACCCGGCTGCGTTCGCCGCCTTCGTCAGCCTTGCCACGGCGCAATGGGCCATCGAGAAAACCGGTTTCGGCGTTAATATCCAGGCCCCGAATGCGAAAATCAGCCTGATGACCCCGGAAGGGCTGGAGGCCTATTTCGAGATCGCCGTTTCATCCGCCGACCGCGGCCTGCGCGGCCGGGCTATCCTCTTTGCCGTCACCGATCTTGCCGTGACAGAAGCGCATTTGGCTGCTAACGGAGTGACCTACACGCGCAAGAACAATCGCATTCTGGTGAAGCCGGCGCCCGGGCAGGGCACGCTCTTCGCCTTCGAGGAAACACGATGAGCACTGATACGAATTCCGAAGTCAGGATCGGCGAGGGCGCTGGCCAGGTCACCTTTTCCAATACCGGCCGCCTGTCGCTGATTGCCGGCCCTTGCCAGATGGAGAGCCGCGACCACGCCTTCATGGTTGCCGGGACGCTCAAAGAACTCTGCGCCAAGCTCGGCATCGGCCTCGTCTACAAGAGCTCCTTCGACAAGGCGAACCGCACCTCGCTCTCTGCCGAACGCGGCATCGGGCTTGAAAAGGGCATGCAGATCTTTGCCGATCTGAAGAAGGAATTCGGTTTTCCCGTCCTGACCGACGTCCACACCGCCGAGCAATGCGCCGAAGTGGCGAAGGTGGTCGATGTCCTGCAGATTCCGGCCTTCCTCTGCCGCCAGACCGACCTTCTGATCGCCGCCGCCGAGACCGGCCGCGCCGTCAATGTCAAGAAGGGCCAGTTCCTGGCTCCCTGGGATATGAAAAACGTCCTGAATAAGCTTAATGCCAGCGGCAATCCGAACGTGCTGCTCTGCGAACGCGGCGCCTCCTTCGGTTATAACACTTTGGTCTCCGACATGCGCTCGCTGCCGATCATGGCGTCGATGGGCGCGCCGGTCGTTTTCGATGCGACGCATTCCGTGGCGCAGCCGGGCGGCCAGGGCGAAAGCTCCGGCGGCCAGCGGGAATTTGTGGAAACGCTGGCGCGCGCAGCGGTGGCGACCGGTATCGCCGGCGTTTTCGTCGAAACCCACCAGGACCCCGACAACGCACCGTCCGACGGCCCGAACATGGTCTACCTCAAGGACATGCCGCGGCTTCTGGAAAAACTGCTGGCCTTCGACGCTGTCGCCAAGGGTTGATAGTCAAAAGCCTGACATGTTCGTGCTATAGCGACGTTCGAACATGCAGGTCGAGGGTGTCGTAAGCGCCATTGTAATTTGCACGCCTTCGATTATGACAGGCTTCGAACGATTGATCACCCACCGAGCAGGAAGAACCCATGACTGCAATCACCGATATCATCGCCCGCGAGATTCTCGATAGCCGTGGCAACCCCACCGTCGAAGTCGATGTCTATCTCGAAGACGGCAGCATGGGCCGTGCGGCCGTTCCCTCGGGCGCTTCGACCGGCGCGCATGAGGCGGTCGAGCTGCGCGACGGCGGCAAGCGCTACCTCGGCAAGGGCGTCCAGAAGGCGGTCGATGCCGCCAACACCGAGATCTTCGACGCGATCGGCGGCATCGATGCCGAAAACCAGATCCAGATCGACAACATCATGATCGAGCTCGACGGCACGCCGAACAAGTCGCGTCTTGGCGCCAACGCCATTCTCGGCGTGTCGCTGGCCGTCGCCAAGGCTGCTGCCCAGGCCTCCGGCCTGCCGCTCTACCGTTATGTCGGCGGCGCGTCCGCGTGCCTGCTTCCGGTGCCGATGATGAACATCATCAACGGCGGCGCCCATGCAGACAATCCGATCGATTTCCAGGAGTTCATGATCCTGCCGGTCGGCGCTGATACGATCGCTGAAGCCGTGCGCATGGGTTCGGAAGTCTTCCATACGCTCCGCAAGGAACTGGCCGCCCAGGGCCACAACACCAATGTCGGCGACGAAGGCGGTTTTGCCCCCGGCCTGAAGAGCGCACCCGAGGCCCTCGACTTCATCATGAAGTCGATCGAGAAAGCCGGCTATACACCGGGCGATGACATGTGCCTCGGCCTTGACTGCGCCTCGACGGAATTCTTCAAGGACGGCAGGTACGTTCTCGAAGGCGAAGGCCGGACGCTCGAATCGGGCGCCATGGCCGAATATCTGGCGGAACTCGCCGCCAAGTACCCGATTATCTCGATCGAGGACGGCATGGCCGAAGATGACTGGGACGGCTGGAAGACGCTGACCGACCTGGCCGGCAAGAAGACCCAGCTCGTCGGCGACGATCTCTTCGTCACCAACTCCGCCCGTCTTCGCGACGGCATTCGCATGGGCGTCGCCAACTCGATCCTCGTCAAGGTCAACCAGATCGGCTCGCTGACGGAAACGCTCGACGCCGTCAACACGGCGCACAAGGCAGCCTATACCGCCGTCATGTCCCACCGCTCCGGCGAAACCGAAGATTCGACCATCGCCGACCTCGCGGTCGCTACCAACTGCGGCCAGATCAAGACCGGCTCGCTGTCGCGTTCCGACCGTCTCGCCAAGTACAACCAGCTGATCCGCATCGAGGAAGGCCTTGGGCCCCAGGCTCAGTATGCCGGCCGCTTGATCATCCGCGCCTGATCGAATCTGATTTTCAAACGGCTTGAGCCCGCGCCTCTCCGGCGCGGGTTTTTTATTGCCCGTCTTTACGGTCAATGAACGGTTAATCAATGCGCGTTATGCTGAACGAATTGGTAATGCGTTCAAGAGCATGCGTGTATGTGGACAAAGCATCATAAGAAGAGAAAGTTCGGCCGCTTCGTCATTCCGGCCATGACGGTCGCCTTCCTTTCCTATTTCGGTTATCATTGCATTCACGGCGATTACGGCCTGCGCGCAACGGAGACGTTCGAGCATCAGCGTGTCGCGCGTGAAAAAGAGCTTGCGATCTTGAAGGCGAAGCGCGAACATCTGGAAAACCAGGTCGCGCTGCTGAGTGACGGCTCGCTCGACAAGGATATGCTGGACGAAAAAGCGCGCTATCAGCTCAACATGTCGCGCGCGGACGAGATAGTCATATTCAATCATTATTCCAATTAACCGAAATCAGGTTAATTGGTATTTCATTAGTTATATCAGTAGTTTAGACATGAATACGAGCCATGCAATTATGGCATTGCTGTGGTCAAATTTCTTCCCTATGGTACGCGCCACCAAGAACCGACAAACCCATAGGGAGGGTTGAATGGCGCCGCGAAAGACCGCGACCGTTTCCAGCCGCAAAACTGCAGCAAAACCGGCAGCCAAAGCATCGAATGGAGGCCCGGTAGCCGACTTCGATCGCGATGAGGAGCTCAAGGCCTATCGCGAGATGCTGCTGATCCGCCGCTTCGAGGAGAAGGCCGGCCAGCTTTACGGCATGGGCTTCATCGGCGGCTTTTGCCACCTCTACATCGGTCAGGAAGCTGTCGTTGTCGGCATGCAGATGGCGCAGAAGGAAGGCGACCAGGTCATCACCGCCTATCGCGACCACGGCCACATGCTGGCTACCGGCATGGAAGCCCGCGGCGTCATGGCGGAACTGACCGGGCGCCGCAGCGGCTATTCCCACGGGAAGGGCGGCTCGATGCACATGTTCTCGAAAGAGAAGCATTTCTACGGCGGTCACGGCATCGTCGGCGCCCAGGTTTCGCTCGGAACCGGTCTTGCCTTTGCCAACCATTACCGCGGCAACGGCAATGTCTCGATCGCCTATTTCGGCGACGGCGCCGCCAACCAGGGCCAAGTCTACGAGAGCTTCAACATGGCAGCCCTCTGGAAGCTGCCGATTGTCTATATCGTCGAGAACAACCGCTACGCCATGGGCACGTCGACTGCCCGCGCCACCGCCCAGTCGAACTACTCGCTACGCGGCTCCGGCTTCGGTATCCCCGGCATTCAGGTCGATGGCATGGACGTTCGCGCCGTCAAGGCGGCGGCCGACGAGGCGCTCGAACATTGCCGTTCCGGCAAGGGCCCGATCATTCTCGAAATGCTGACCTATCGTTATCGCGGTCACTCCATGTCCGACCCGGCGAAGTATCGCTCCAAGGACGAAGTGCAGAAGATGCGCTCCGAACATGACCCGATCGAACAGGTGAAAGCACGCCTCGTCGAAAAGGGCTGGGCTTCCGAAGACGATCTGAAGGCGATCGACAAGGATGTCCGCGACATCGTCGCAGACAGCGCCGATTTCGCCCAGGCCGATCCGGAGCCGGATGCATCCGAGCTCTATACCGACATTCTGCTCTAATCGGGGAGGGAACCCATGCCTATCGATATCCTCATGCCCGCCCTCTCTCCGACGATGGAAGAAGGCACGCTGTCCAAATGGCTGAAACAGGAAGGTGACAAGGTCACCTCCGGCGACGTGATTGCCGAAATCGAAACCGACAAGGCGACGATGGAAGTCGAAGCCATCGACGAAGGCGTCATCGGCAAGCTGCTCGTCGATGCCGGCACCGAAGGCGTCAAGGTCAACACCAAGATCGCCGTGCTGCTGCAGGACGGCGAATCCGCCGCCGATATCTCCGCCGCCAAACCGGCCGCCGCTGCCGCCCCGGCGGTTGCCCAGGAAGAAAAGCCGACCAATGCCGGTTCCGCTTCCGCACCGCTTCCGGCCGAGCCGAAGGCCGTCGTGCCGAATGACCCGGAAATTCCGGCCGGCACCGAAATGGTGTCGACCACCGTGCGCGAAGCGCTCCGCGACGCCATGGCCGAGGAAATGCGCGCCAGCGAAGACGTCTTCGTCATGGGCGAGGAAGTTGCCGAATATCAGGGCGCCTACAAGGTCACCCAGGGCCTGCTGCAGGAATTCGGCCCGCGCCGCGTCATCGACACGCCGATCACCGAGCACGGTTTTGCCGGCGTCGGCGTCGGCGCCGCAATGGCCGGCCTTCGCCCGATCGTCGAATTCATGACCTTCAACTTCGCCATGCAGGCGATCGACCACATCATCAACTCCGCCGCCAAGACGCTCTATATGTCCGGCGGCCAGATGGGCGCTCCGATCGTCTTCCGCGGCCCGAATGGTGCCGCGGCCCGGGTCGGCGCCCAGCACAGCCAGGACTATGCTGCCTGGTACAGCGCAATCCCCGGCCTGAAGGTCGTCATGCCCTACACGGCATCCGACGCCAAGGGCCTGCTGAAGGCTGCGATCCGCGATCCGAACCCGGTGATCTTCCTCGAGAACGAAATTCTCTACGGTCAGCATTTCGATGTGCCGAAGCTCGACAATTTCGTCCTGCCGATCGGCAAGGCTCGCATCCATCGTCCGGGCAAGGACGTAACGGTGGTCTCCTTCGGCATCGGCATGAGCTATGCGACGAAGGCCGTCGCCGAACTCGAAAAGATCGGCATCGACGTCGAACTGATCGACCTTCGCACCATCCGCCCGATGGATCTGCCGACCGTGATCGAATCGGTGAAGAAGACCGGTCGTCTGGTCACCGTCGAGGAAGGCTATCCGCAATCATCCGTCGGCACCGAAATCGCCACCCGCGTCATGCAGCAGGCCTTCGATTATCTCGATGCGCCGATCCTGACGATTGCGGGCAAGGACGTGCCGATGCCCTACGCCGCCAATCTCGAAAAGCTGGCGCTTCCGAACGTCGGCGAAGTCGTCGATGCGGTGAAGGCTGTTTGTTACAAATAAGGGGAGGGTATCTCGATGCCGATCAATATCACGATGCCCGCCCTCTCTCCGACCATGGAGGAAGGCAATCTTTCCAAATGGCTGGTCAAGGAAGGCGATACGGTCAAGTCTGGCGATGTGATCGCCGAGATCGAGACCGACAAGGCGACGATGGAAGTCGAAGCCGTCGATGAAGGCACGGTCGCCAAGCTCGTCGTTGCCGCCGGCACCGAAGGTGTCAAGGTCAATGCGCTGATCGCCGTTCTCGCCGCCGATGGCGAGGATGTCGCCGCCGCCGCAAGCGGCGCGGGCTCGCCCGCTCCTGCGCAGAAGGCCGACGCCGCACCGGCCGCGAAGGCCGAGGCTGCCCCGGCCCCATCCGCTCCGGCTGCAGCACCTGTACCCGCCACGGCACCCGCATCGGTTTCACCAGACGGCAATCGCACCTTCTCTTCGCCGCTTGCCCGCAGGCTCGCCAAGGAGGCCGGTATCGACCTTTCGGCTGTCGCAGGCTCCGGCCCGCATGGCCGCGTCGTTAAGAGCGACGTTGAAGCCGCCGTTGCCGGCGGTGGCGCCAAGGCCGCCGCACCCGCAGCGTCCGCTCCGCAAGCTACTGCAGCTCCGGCTCCGGCCGCTGCAGCGTCGAAGAGCGCTTCCGAGGAGGCCGTGCTCAAGCTGTTCGAACCGGGTTCCTACGAGCTCGTGCCGCATGACGGCATGCGCAAGACGATCGCCCGGCGCCTGGTCGAATCCAAGCAGACGATCCCGCATTTCTACGTCAGCGTCGATTGCGAGCTCGATGCCCTGATGGCGCTGCGCGCTCAGCTGAACGATGCGGCGCCGCGCAAGGACAACGCTCCGGCCTACAAGCTCTCGGTCAACGACATGGTCATCAAGGCCATGGCGCTGTCGCTGCGCGACGTTCCGGATGCCAACGTCTCCTGGACCGACAACAACATGGTCAAGCACAAGTACGCCGACGTCGGCGTCGCGGTCTCGATCCCCGGCGGCCTGATCACCCCGATCATCCGCAAGGCCGAGCAGAAGACGCTGTCGGCGATCTCCAACGAGATGCGCGATCTCGGCAAGCGGGCCAAGGACCGCAAGCTGAAGCCCGAGGAATATCAGGGCGGCACCAGCTCGGTCTCGAACATGGGCATGATGGGCGTGAAGAACTTCGCCGCCGTCGTCAACCCGCCGCATGCGACCATCCTTGCGGTCGGCGCCGGCGAACAGCGGGTCGTCGTCAAGAAGGGTGAAATGGCCATCGCCACCGTGATGTCAGTCACGCTGTCGACCGACCATCGCTGCGTCGATGGCGCGCTCGGCGCCGAGCTGCTCCAGGCCTTCAAGGGCTATATCGAAAACCCGATGGGTATGCTGGTCTGACAGCTGGGCGGAGGCGGAAATGACCAAGACCGTTCTTTGTTATGGCGACTCGCTGACCTGGGGTTATGACGCCGAGACGATCGGCCGCCATGACTACAAGAATCGCTGGACGAGCGTGCTTCAGGCAGCGCTCGGCAGTGAGGCGCGTGTCATTGCCGAAGGCCTGAATGGTCGCACGACCGCCTTTGACGACCACCTCGCCGATTGCGACCGCAACGGTGCGCGCATTCTGCCGACGATCCTGCAGACGCACGCGCCGCTCGACCTCGTCATCCTTCTGCTCGGCACCAATGACATGAAACCGGTCGTGGCCGGCTCGGCTTTTGCCGCCTGCCAGGGCATCAGCCGGCTCGTGCGGTTGATCCGCAATCATGCCTGGCCCTTCGAGTTCGACGGGCCGGAGATCCTGATCGTGGCGCCGCCGGCGATCTGCGCGACCGGCAATGTGCCTTTCGCCGCATCCTTTCCCGGCGGCATCGAGGAATCGGCAAAGCTTGCAACGCTTTATCGCGATCTTGCCGACGAACTCGGCTGCGGCTTTTTCGACGGCAATTCCGTCGCCAGGACCACACCGATCGATGGCATTCACCTCGATGCGGAAAATACGCGTGCGCTCGGACGCGGGCTGGAATCGATCGTGCGGATGATGCTGGGGATCTGACCATGACCGCCTTCATCGCCCTGCGGCAGGCCTCACGGCGGGATGCCTCGGAGCTGGCGATCTTGGCGGATATTGCCTCGCACGGTTTTGCTTCCCGGCTCTGGTTCGCCGATGTGGCGAAAGGCATCAGCGACACGCCCTTGGAGCGGGGCCGGCTGAAGATGAGCGAAGAGGAAGTTGTCGGCGGCTGGCAGGATGCCGTCATCGCCGAGGCCTATGGCGAGGTCGCGGGTGTGGCGATCGGTCATGCGCTGCAGGAAGGCATAGGCGATATCGAGGCGACGATTCCGGCGACCAAGCCGATGCTCGCCTTGCAGAAAACGGTGGTCGGAAACTGGTTCGTCGGCAGTCTCGGCGTCTATCGCCATCTGCGCGGCATCGGCATCGGACGCAGGCTGCTGGAGGATCAGATCGACAGGGCCGATCGCCGCCCCGTCAGTCTCATTACCGCAAGTGATAACGAAGCGGCTTTGTCGCTTTATGGAAGAAACGGATTCCTGGAGGCTGCGCGCGCCGATGCCGTGCCGCTCTTCGAAAACAGCAAAAGACACGCGTGGGTGCTCATGACCCGCAGCGCAGCGTAACAAAGGCAGGAAACACATGGCTGAATCCTACGACATCATCATCATCGGCTCCGGCCCCGGCGGCTATGTTGCCGCCATTCGTGCCAGCCAGCTCGGCCTCAAGACCGCGATCGTCGAGCGCGAGCATATGGGCGGCATCTGCCTGAACTGGGGCTGCATACCCACAAAGGCGCTGTTGCGCTCGGCTGAGGTGCTCGATCACGCCAACCACTTCAAGGATTTCGGTCTCGTTCTCGAAGGCACGGTCAAGCCGGATGCCAAGGCCGTCGTCGGCCGCTCGCGCGCTGTTTCCGCCCGCCTGAATGCCGGCGTCGGCTTTCTGATGAAGAAGAACAAGATCGACATCATCTGGGGCGAGGGCAAGATTACCAAGCCGGGCGAAATCGTCGTCGGCAAGTCGTCGAAGCCCGCCGTCGAACCGCAGCACCCGCTGCCGAAGAACGTCAAGGGAGAGGGCATTTACGCCGCCAAACACATCATCATCGCCACCGGCGCCCGCCCGCGGGCGCTGCCCGGCATCGAGCCTGATGGGAAGCTGATCTGGACCTATTTCGAGGCGCTGAAGCCGGATGCGCTGCCGAAGTCGCTGATCGTCATGGGTTCTGGCGCGATCGGCATCGAATTCGCAAGCTTCTACCGCTCGATGGGCGTCGACGTGACGGTTGTCGAAGTCATGCCGACCATCATGCCGGTCGAGGATGCCGAGATCACCGCCATCGCCCGCAAGCAGCTTGAAAAGCGCGGCCTGAAGATCTTCACCAGCGCCAAGGTCACCAAGGTCGAGAAGGGTGCGGGCAGCATCACCGCGCATGTCGAGACGGCAGACGGAAAGGTCCAGCAGATCACCGCCGACCGGCTGATTTCCGCCGTCGGCGTTCAGGGCAACATCGAAAACCTCGGCCTCGAGGCGCTCGGTGTCAAGACCGACCGCGGCTGCGTCGTCATCGACGGTTACGGCAAGACCAATGTCGCCGGCATTTATGCGATCGGCGATGTCGCCGGACCGCCTATGCTGGCCCACAAGGCCGAGCATGAGGGTGTCGTCTGTGTCGAAAAAATCGCCGGCCTGCCGAATGTCCACCCGACCGACAAGGGCAAGGTCCCGGGCTGCACCTATTGCAATCCGCAGGTCGCCTCCGTCGGCATCACCGAAGCCAAGGCCAAGGAGCAGGGCCGCGACATCCGCGTCGGCCGCTTCTCCTTCGCGGCAAACGGCAAGGCGATCGCGCTCGGCGAGGACCAGGGCATGGTGAAGGTGATCTTCGACAAGAAGACCGGCGAACTGCTCGGCGCCCATATGGTCGGCGCCGAAGTCACCGAACTCATCCAGGGCTTTGTCGTCGCGATGAACCTGGAGACGACCGAGGAAGAACTGATGCACACCATCTTCCCGCACCCGACCGTTTCCGAAACGATGAAGGAAGCGGTGCTCGATGCCTATGGCCGTGTGCTGAACGCTTGATAATTTCCAAGGCCGCCCTTTATCCCGGGTGGCGTAAGGGCGGGCTCGCCCCCCGGGGTGGAGAAAACGAAAGGAAATCATCATGTCTATGGAGACGCAGGCCTTGCTGGTGTTTTTGCTGATTGGCCTGGTCGCAGGCTTCCTCGCCAGTCTGGTCGTCGGTGGCGGCGGCTTGATTAGGTGCCTGCTGAGCGGCATCATCGGCGCCTTTGTCGGTGGTTATCTGTTCAGCGCACTCGGCATTTCGCTGGGCATTGAAAACGCGCTGGTGGTGCAGATCATCCACGCCACCGTCGGCGCCATCGTCGTGGTGCTGATCGCCAGAGCGGTCGCTTGAGGCGCAACTGAAGGGCAGGGCAGAATGGAAAGTGTCGGCTGGATTTCGGCAATCATCATCGGCGGACTTGCGGGCTGGCTCGCCGGCAAGCTGATGGAGGCGCGATACGGGATTTTCCTGAACATCGTGCTCGGCATCGTCGGTTCGGTCGTCGCCAGCGCCGTCCTTGCCCAGTTTCATGTCGAAGTGGTCGGCGGACGGCTCGGTTATTTCGTGACGGGTTTCCTCGGCGCCTGCCTGCTGATATTCCTGGCGCGGCTGGTGCGGCGCTAAAGCGCGTCGCACTTAACTTGATTCATGCGATGCGCTTTAGCTCTTTGTTTTTGTGCATGTCGTTATCCGGGAACCGCCGCACACTTCCCGGCGACATGCATTAGATCCGGATGATTTGCCGCAAGGAGCGGTAGAAAGCTGATACTGCAATGGTGACCATTCTCGACACGATCAATCCCGACGCCAAGCGCGTGCGCCATCCCGAGAAGGCGCATCGGCCGGATACGGAAGTCATGCGCAAGCCGGACTGGATCCGCGTCAAGGCGCCGACCTCCAAGGGCTATGCCGAGACGCGCGCAATCGTGAAGGAGCATAAGCTCGTCACCGTCTGCGAGGAGGCCGGCTGCCCGAATATCGGCGAGTGCTGGGACAAGAAGCACGCCACCTTCATGATCATGGGCGAGATCTGTACCCGCGCCTGCGCCTTCTGCAACGTCGCCACCGGCAAGCCGAACGCGCTCGATATGGCCGAGCCGGAGAACGTCGCCAAGGCGGTCAAGGAGATGGGCCTATCCCACGTCGTCATCACCTCGGTCGACCGCGACGACCTGGAGGACGGCGGCGCCGAACACTTCGAAAAGGTGATCTGGGCGATCCGCGCGGCCTCGCCGATGACGACGATCGAGATCCTGACGCCGGATTTCCTGAAGAAGCCGGGTGCGCTGGAACGCGTCGTCGCCGCCAAGCCGGACGTTTTCAACCACAATATGGAAACGGTCCCCGGCAACTATCTGACGGTTCGCCCCGGCGCCCGCTATTTCCATTCCGTCCGTCTGCTGCAGCGGGTGAAAGAACTCGATCCGACCATGTTCACCAAGTCGGGCATCATGGTCGGCCTCGGCGAGGAGCGCAATGAAGTGCTGCAGCTGATGGACGATCTGCGCACCGCCGACGTCGATTTCCTGACGATCGGCCAATATCTGCAGCCGACCCGCAAGCACCACAAGGTCGAAAGCTTCGTCACTCCGGACGAGTTCAAATCCTACGAGACGGTCGCCTACAGCAAGGGCTTCCTAATGGTCGCCTCCAGCCCGCTGACCCGCTCCTCCCACCATGCCGGCGACGATTTCGCGCGGCTGAGGGCGGCGCGCGAAAAGAAGCTGCTGATGGCGGCGGAGTAAGATTTCGCGCTTGCTCATGGAAGCGGCTCCGGCGATCTTTCGCTGCGGTCAGACCGCTGGTAGACAATGCCTGCCAACCCTCTCTTTCGTCATGCTCGGGCTTGTCCCGAGCATCTGCCTTCAGTCGATAAGGCAGCAGATCCTCGGCACAAGACCGAGGATGACGCCGAGTAAGAGAGCAAGGTTAGTTAGCAAACTGACCGCAACGGTTTTCATCGCGTTTTTTCCCTGGGTTGCCGCCGATGAAAGACACATCCGATTTGAAAGCGACACTGACCGGAGCCGACCGTATCCTGGTGATCGGCTGCCCCGGCAGCGGCAAGAGCACGCTCGCAAAGCAGCTTTCACGAGCGCTCGAGCTTGATTACATCTCCATGGACCGCGACTTCTATTGGCTGCCCGGCTGGAGAAAGCGGCAGCGCGACGAGATCGATCGCCTGATCGCCACGGCCGTGGCGGAGAAACGCTGGATCATGGATGGCACCGGCCTCAGCTCCTTCCATCTCCGCCTGCCGCGCGCCAATGCTGTTATTTGGCTTCGGCTGCCCAGATCTGCATGCCTCCACGGCGTCGTCTCAAGAGCGTTTCGCTATTTCGGCCGCAACCGTCCCGAACTCCCTGCCGGCTGTCTCGAGCGCCTCTCTTTGGGCATACTTGCCTATATCTGGAATTTCGAGCGGGATGCCGTCCCTCTGATCGAGGCGGCACTTCGGGATGTCGCCGGTAAGCCGGTTCTTCAGCTAAAATCCCGTCGTCAGATGCGCGAGCTTCTTGATCTTCTCGGCCGGCCCGCTTAATTGCCGCCTATGCCGCAATTTGAAACCCATCGTCCCGTCCCGCACTCGCCCGATCAGATGTTCGACCTCGTTGCCGATGTCGAGCGCTATCCGGAATTTCTGCCGCTCTGCGAGGCGCTCGCCATCAGGAGCCGCAAGGAGCGCGACGGCAAGACCCTGCTCGTCGCCGATATGACGGTGGGATACAAGGCGATCCGCGAGACCTTCACGACGCAGGTGCTGCTGAACCGGGCCGAGCACGTCATCGAGGTCAAATATATCGATGGCCCGTTCAGATATCTCGACAATCGCTGGCATTTCGCCGAGACGCCGACCGGCGGCTGCACCGTCGATTTTTTTATCGACTACGAGTTCAAGAGCCGCATTCTCGGGGCGTTGATGGGCTCGATGTTCGACCGCGCCTTCCGCATGTTCACCGAAGCCTTCGAGACTAGGGCAAACCGGATCTACACGACGGCCTGAGGGGCTGTAGGCGATTCAGCCGGCGAGGAGCGAGTGCACCATTTCCAGCGCCGTGCGGACCGTTGCCAGCCGAACTTCGCTGCGGCCAATATCGCCATAGAGCATCTTTCGATGGATGAGCGCGCCGGCGCGTGACTTGGCGGCGAGATGCACGAGGCCGACGGATTTTTCCGCCGATCCGCCGCCGGGGCCGGCAATGCCGGTGACGGCGACGGCGATATCGGCGCGCGAGCGGCAGAGGGCGCCATGCACCATCTGCCGGGCAGTTTCCTCCGACACCGCCCCGAAGCGCAGCAGCGTTTCCGCCTGCACCCCAAGCAGCTCGATCTTGGCGGTATTGGTATAGGTGACGAAGCCGCGGTCGACGACGGCCGACGATCCCGATATCTCGGTCAGCGCCCCGGCGATCAGCCCGCCGGTGCAGGATTCGGCGGTTGAGACCATCAGCCCGGCAGCCGTGAAGTCACGGATGATCGTCTCCGCCGCTGACAGAATATCCTCGGGAAAAAGCCCCATCATTTCCCTCCGCGATAGACGACAGTCGCCGTGGCAATCGCCGCGATGCCTTCGCGCCGACCGACGAAGCCGATCGTCTCGTTGGTGGTCGCCTTGACCGAGCAGCGCTCGATATCGATGCCGAGATAATCCGACAGTTTCGCCCGCATGGCTTGGCGATGCGGGCCGACCTTCGGCGCTTCGGCGATCAGCGAGACATCGGCATTCATGATCGTGCCGCCGTGCTCGCGGACGATCCGGGCGGCATGCTCGATGAAGATCCGCGACGCTGCGCCCTTCCATTGCGGGTCGGACGGCGGGAAATGATCGCCGATATCGCCCGCACCGCAGGTGGCAAGCAGCGCGTCCGTCAGCGCATGCAGCGCGACGTCGGCATCGGAATGTCCCTTGAGCTTCTGGTCATGCGGAATGAACACGCCGCAGAGCGTGACGCCGTCGCCCGCTTCGAGCTGGTGCACGTCGTAGCCATTGCCGGTTCGCACATCGGGAAGCAGTGACGTTGACAGTTTGTCGTCGGCCATGGCGATATCCTTCTTGACCGTCAGCTTGACGTTGTCGGGCGTGCCCTCGACGATCGTCACCGGAATGCCCAGCCATTCCGCGATCGAGGCATCATCGGTGAAATCGCTTCGCCCGCTCGCTGCCGCTTTCTCATGCGCATCGAGGATCGTTTCGAAGGCGAAGGATTGCGGCGTCTGTGCGGCATAGAGGTGCTCGCGCGAAACCGTCGTCAGCACGGTGCCGGTATTGTCGGCGCGTTTCAGCGTGTCGGTGACCGGGATAGCCGGCAGCACCGCCTGCGCGCCGTCGCCGAGGCTCTCGGCAATGCGGTCGAGAAGCACGTGGTCGAAGAACGGCCGCACGGCATCGTGGATCAGCACATGGCTGATTTGCTTCTCCTTGAGATATCTGAGACCTGCCAGTACGGATTGCTGCCTGGTCGCGCCGCCATGCACCGTTTCGATCGGCGTTGCCGAGATGATGTGGCGGAAAGCTCTCGCAAACAGCGCCTCGTCATCGGGATGAATGACGACGACGATCTCGGTCGCCGCTTCCCATGTCATGAAGTTTTCAAGCGTATGCACGATAACCGGCTTGCCGCCGATCATGCGATACTGCTTGGGGCCTTCCTGAGAGGAGCCTGCGCGCTCGCCGCGGCCGGCGGCAACGATGACAATTCCAGCCGATATCGGTTGCTTAGAAGGCATTTGCAGCATAAATCCCCTAAAATATGCGGAATTGACCCGAGTGCTCTAACGTCTTGCTTTGGCCTTTTCCAGCATCTGCCCGAAAAATATCGATTTCGATCTCAGCCCCCTTGGCAAGCCGGGGAACAATGGCTAAAAATCATGCAGTTCCACAGTGTGCCCGAAAGATAATCATTTGATTTCCAAGGACCTCGCAGCGCCTTTCCGAGTAGGAGACGTCTCCGTGCGGAACCACGTCGTGCTGGCGCCGATGTCCGGCGTCACGGACATGCCCTTCCGCGAGCTCGCTTGGCGCTTCGGCGCCGGCCTCGTCGTCACCGAAATGGTGGCGAGCCGTGAACTGGTCAATGATACCGCCGAATCCTGGTCGCGGCTCAAGGCCGCCGGCTTCCGGCCGCATATGGTGCAGCTCGCCGGCCGCGAGGCGCACTGGATGGCTGAGGCGGCGAAGATCGCTGCCGATCACGGCGCCGATATCATCGACATCAACATGGGCTGCCCGGCAAAGAAGGTGATCGGAGGTTATTCCGGCTCGGCGCTGATGCGCGATCCCGATCATGCGCTCGGCCTGATCGAGGCGACGGTCAAGGCCGTCGACATTCCCGTGACGCTGAAGATGCGCCTCGGTTGGGACGAAAATTCCATCAACGCGCCCGACATCGCGTGCCGCGCCGAGGCGGCCGGTATCCAGCTGGTGACCATTCATGGGCGCACCCGCATGCAATTCTATGAAGGCCGCGCCGATTGGGATGCGATCCGCGCCGTCCGCGAGGTGATCTCCATTCCGCTGATCGCCAATGGCGATGTCGAAACTGCAGAGGACGCGCAGGAAATATTGCGCCGCTCCGGCGCCGATGCCGTCATGATCGGCAGGGGCTGTCAGGGCAGGCCGTGGCATGCCGGCGTTATCGCCGGTGGCGCCGAGCCGCACCGGCAGGAGATCGCCGATGTCGCCGTCGAACATTACGCGATGATGCTCCATTTCTACGGCGAGGCGGTGGCGGTTCGCCATGCCCGCAAGCATCTCGGCTGGTATCTCCAGCGTTTCGCCGCTGATCTCGCCGGTGGCGAAAAGGCAGCGATCATGACCTCACGAGATCCGCGCGAGGTGGCCGCGCGCCTTTACGATGCGCTGGCATCAACTGTTGTCGACAGCCGGGAGGCGGCATGACCAAGGATATGACTTCTCCGCCCGATCACGCCGGCGGAACCGTCGCCATGGCCGTGCTCAACGCCATCCAGAACCCTGTCGTCATGGTCGACGAATCCGGCTTCGTGGTTTTCGCCAATTGGGAGGCGGAGGCCTTCTTCGGCGCCAGCGCCCCGCATCTGGCGCGTTACCGCATCTCGACCTTCATTCCCTTCGGCAGCCCGCTGCTTGCCCTGATTGACCAGGTGCGCGAGCGCAAGGCCCCGGTCAACGAATATCGCGTCGACCTGAGCTCGCCGCGCCTCGGCCAGGACAAGCTCGTCGACCTCTATGTCGCCCCGGTGCTCAGCGAACCCGGCGCCGTCGTCATCGTCTTTCAGGAACGCTCGATGGCCGACAAGATCGACCGGCAGCTGACGCATCGCGCCGCTGCCCGCTCGGTCACCGGTCTTGCCTCGATGCTGGCGCATGAAATCAAGAACCCGCTCTCCGGCATTCGCGGTGCTGCCCAGCTGCTCGAGCAGTCGGCGGTCGACGACGACCGGGCGCTGACCCGGCTGATCTGCGACGAGACCGATCGCATCGTCTCGCTGGTCGATCGCATGGAAGTGTTTTCCGACGAACGCCCCGTCGACCGCATGCCGGTCAACATCCATTCCGTGCTCGATCATGTAAAGGCCGTTGCCAAGGCAGGTTTTGCCCGCAACATCCGCGTCACAGAGAGCTACGACCCATCGCTGCCGGCGGTCTATGCCAATCGCGACCAGCTCGTTCAGGTCTTCCTCAATCTGGTGAAGAACGCCGCCGAAGCGGTCGGCGACCGGCCGGAGGGCGAGATCATGTTGACGACGGCCTATCGCCCCGGCATCCGTCTCTCTGTTGCCGGCACCCGCGAAAAGATTTCGCTGCCGCTGGAATTCTGCGTTCACGACAATGGCCCCGGCGTTCCCGCCGATCTGTTGCCGCATCTCTTCGATCCCTTCATCACCACCAAGCCGAACGGCAGCGGCCTCGGCCTGGCGCTGGTCGCCAAGATCATCGGCAATCATGGCGGCATCATCGAATGCGACAGCCAGAACAGCCGCACGACATTCCGCGTTCTCATGCCGGCGTCCAAGGACGCCTCGCTCGAGGACGCCTCTATAGCAAGCTCGACAGGACCTTCTCGATGACAGCTACGATCCTCGTTGCAGATGATGATGCGGCCATCCGGACCGTGCTCAACCAGGCTTTGAGCCGCGCCGGCTATGACGTCCGCATCACCTCCAACGCCGCTACCCTCTGGCGCTGGATTTCGGCGGGTGAGGGCGATCTGGTCGTCACCGATGTGGTGATGCCCGACGAAAACGCCTTCGACCTGCTGCCGCGCATCAAGAAGGCGCGTCCCGATCTGCCCGTTCTTGTCATGAGCGCACAGAACACCTTCATGACCGCCATCAAGGCCTCGGAAAAAGGCGCCTACGACTATCTGCCGAAGCCCTTCGATCTGACCGAGCTGATCGGCATCATCGGCCGTGCGCTCTCCGAGCCGAAGCGCAAGCCGGCCAAGCTCGAAGACGATATGCAGGACGGCATGCCGCTCGTCGGCCGGTCGGCGGCGATGCAGGAAATCTATCGCGTCCTCGCCCGCCTTATGCAGACGGACCTGACACTGATGATCACCGGCGAATCCGGCACCGGCAAGGAGCTTGTCGCCCGCGCTCTGCACGATTATGGCAAGCGCCGCAACGGCCCGTTCGTTGCGATCAATATGGCGGCGATCCCACGCGACCTGATCGAATCGGAACTGTTCGGCCATGAGAAGGGCGCCTTCACCGGTGCGCAGACCCGCTCGACCGGCCGCTTCGAGCAGGCCGAAGGCGGCACGCTCTTCCTCGACGAGATCGGCGACATGCCGATGGATGCCCAGACCCGGCTGCTGCGCGTGCTGCAGCAGGGTGAATACACCACTGTCGGCGGCCGCACGCCGATCCGCACCGACGTGCGCATCGTTGCCGCCACCAATAAGGACCTGAAGCAGGCGATCAATCAAGGCCTGTTCCGCGAGGACCTCTATTACCGCCTCAATGTCGTGCCGCTGCGCCTGCCGCCGCTGCGCGACCGCGCCGAGGATATTCCCGATCTCGTGCGCCATTTCATCCAGCAGGCCGAAAAGGAAGGTCTTGGCTCCAAGCGCTTCGATCAGGAAGCGCTGGAACTGATGAAGGCCTATGCCTGGCCGGGCAACGTCCGCGAGCTGGAAAACCTCATCCGCCGTCTGATGGCGCTCTATCCGCAGGATGTCATCACCCGCGAGATCATCGACGCGGAACTTCGCTCCGATGTGCCCGACAGCCCGATCGACAAGGGGCCGATCCGCAACGGCTCGATGACGATCGCCCAGGCCGTCGAGGAGAACATGCGCACCTATTTCTCCGGCTTCGGGGAAAATCTGCCGCCGCCCGGCCTCTATGACCGTGTGCTGACGGAAATGGAATATCCGCTGATCCTCGCTGCGCTCACGGCAACGCGCGGCAACCAGATCAAGGCAGCCGATCTTCTCGGCCTCAACCGCAACACCTTGCGCAAGAAGATCAGGGAACTGGGCGTCTCGGTCTACAGAAGCTCCCGCACTGCCTGAATGAAAACTGGCTGAATGAAAACTGGCTGAATGAAAAGAGGGCGGCGGGCCCTCATGTTGCCCACCGCCCACTTCCTCCCGGCGTCCGCCGCCACGGTCGGGAGAGAATTGAATCTAGCTGAGCCGGGTCGCGGTTTATATCCAGGCGGACAAACAAAAGCGCAGTGTCATTCAATGGTCACAGAGCATTTGTGACATGCGGTTTGCCGCCAGGCGAATGTCATTGAAGTTGCTGCGCTCGTAGTCGCCGCGCCTGTGGATAAGCTGTGGATAATAGGTGGATGATCAGCGGGTGATAACGTCGCTGATCCACTTGCATGTTGCCAATCCGTTCCGAATCTCGTCATCTCCCTCTGCTGCTGTCGACCTCCGCCGCAAACGTCGTCGACTGCATGCTACGGGCGCTCCGACTCATGTCGTCGAGCGCCCTTTTTCTTTTCGGAAACTCCTCGCATATCGTCGCCCATGCCATAGATTACGCGAGTCGGTCATCGATCGATCGCGCGACGCCGGCGACGGGCCGGCACATTTTTTCGGGAGCTGCATGATGGAATATCGTCGTTTGGGAAAGTCGGGTCTGCAAGTGAGCGAGTTCTCTTTCGGCTCATGGGTCACATTCGGCAAGCAGGTCCATGGAGGCGACGCCGTCGAACTGATGAAGCTTGCCTATGACAACGGGGTGAACTTCTTCGACAATGCCGAAGGTTACGAAAGCGGCAAGTCGGAAATCGTCATGGGCGAGGCGCTGAAATCGCTTGGCTGGAGCCGCGACAGCTTCGTCGTTTCGAGCAAGGTCTTCTGGGGCGGCCAGAAGCCGACGCAGCGCGGACTGTCGCGCAAGCATGTGACCGATGCCTGCCATGCTGCATTGAAGAGGCTTCAGGTCGACTACCTCGACCTCTATTTCTGCCATCGCCCGGATATCGACACGCCGGTTGAGGAAACGGTGCGGGCGATGCATGATCTCGTCGTCCAGGGCAAGGTTCTCTACTGGGGGACCTCGGAGTGGTCGGCGCAGCAGTTGACGGAAGCCTACGCCGTGGCGCGCGACTTGCGCATCACGCCGCCGACCATGGAGCAGCCGCAGTACAACATCTTCGAACGTCAGAAGGTCGAGTCCGACTATCTGCCGCTCTATGACCTGATCGGTCTCGGCACCACGATCTGGTCGCCGCTCGCCTCAGGCGTCCTGACCGGCAAATACAATAATGGTGTACCGGCTGACAGCCGTATGAACCTGCCGGGATACGAATGGCTGAAGGAGAAGTGGTCGAGTGATGCCGGCCGCGAGCAGCTGAAACAAGTTGGTGAACTCGCAAAGCTCGCCGACGAGATCGGCATATCGATCACCCATCTGGCTTTGTTGTGGTGCCTCGCCAATCGCAACGTCTCCACCGTCATTCTCGGCGCCTCGCGCGCCAGCCAGTTGCAGGACAATCTCGCGGCGGTTTCGCACAGGCACAAGATGACGCCCGACGTGCTGAACCGGATCGACACGATTGTTGGAAACAAGCCGGAAGAACCCCGTCGTTTCTAAAGCCTGTGGCACAGAACGGTGCAGCGGTTTTGCGCGAACGACATGCATGAAAGCAGAGACCTGGAGCGCGAGAAGACCTGAAAAGGTCGCGACGCGCTTTAGGTGGAATAATCTTCCTTCGACGAGCTAGATCGAGCATCGTAGCGCGAACGGCGACGGGGCGTGCAGAGGCAGGGATGATGATGCGTTTTCTAGAAGTTTTCGCGATCGGAGGACTCATAGCGGCCGGGATTTTTCACGTCTGCATGCTCATCGCTTTCGAGCATTTGACAAGCAAGATCAACAAATACGGGCCGAACCTGGTCATTAAAAGGTCGAAGGCGCTCCCCAAAATTGACCCGAACAGCCCGTTTATTCCATCGGCGTTGAAGACTAGATTCCTGCTTTATAGGCAAGCTTGGGTGGTCGTTATAACGATCCTGATAATTCCTTTTGTTATTTACGCAGTGACGAAAGCCTATGCAAGCTAAGGCATTTTAGAGAGAAATGTATTGAGAGTTTTCCTGATTTTGCTGGCGGCTACCCTGTTCCTTATGGGTGCCTGGACCTTTATCCGGTTCAAAACGGCAGGACAAACATGGGAGGGCGTATATGACTGCAGTGATCGAGGGCCACTGAATGACGGTGAATTTATACGAGCAGCCGTATCGCAGAGCATCCAGGCCTCGAAAGCGTCGCCATTTTATCGACAGTCCTCAGGCTTGAGATCGAATTTAATATTTGCGGAGAAATTCATATTAGATAATCCCGGATGTTGCAGTATCTACCACGGAGATCCCAACGATTACTTCTCTCCTGAAGGATTTGAGGAGTATATGACGAGAACCGTGGCTAAGATTGTGAAAATTAAATTCATGAAAGAGGATCGATCCAATGGAGTGTATTTTGGAAGGACGGCGTCCTATTACGTGAAACTAGATGCTTGCGGAAATCAATTGGATTAGGCATGCGGAGATCGTCGTGATTGGTAGGGCTCGCGTGCAAGCTCCAACGCCTGACGTGCTGGACCGGATCGAGGGGATCGTCGGAAACAGACCGGAAAGGCGAGCTAACAACATGCATCAAAGGCAGAGCGGCATCAGGTCGATGGGCGCGGATCGTTCCCGATTCGCGCCTGTGCCACCGTTCGGCTTGTCGGATTAAGCGACCGCTTCCGCCTGACGAAGGAAGTTCTGGAGCTGGTCTTCTGGAACGAACGAACCGCCTGTCGTCCAGAGGATGTGCGTCGCCCGCGACATCTTCTCCTCGATGCCGTGTGCCGCTTGGAACCGCCGGCCTTCCTTGCTGCGCAAGAGGAAGTCCGGGCCTAGCAAGGCGGCGGCGGCCGAGGGCTCCAGCTTTTGCCTTTGGGTGGTCCACGCCATTCGAAGCAGCTTGAACAGATCGTCGTCGGCGGCGGTGTAGATGCCGGCGAGCATCTCGCGCATCACCGTGGCGACGAAGGCAGACATGCGGGCGACGGCCATGCCATCGGCTTCGGTCTTGTTCGTCAGGCCGACGTCGTAAACCGATACCAGCTCCTGCGAACCCGACATCATATGGACGAGGGCACAGGGCGACTGAACCGGCTCGACGAAGAACGCGTGCACGTTGTCGCCGAAGATCGCCTTGGCACCGAAGGTAACGCCGCCCGGCGCCCCACCGATACCGCAGGGCAGGTAGAGGAAAAGTGGGTTCTCCTCGTCGATGGTTATGCCACGCTCGTCGAGTTGCGCTGCCAGCTCCGACGCCGCCGCGCTGTAACCGAGGAACAGGTGCCGAGACTGCTCATCGTCGACGAAATAGATCGTCGGGTCGGCGTCGGCGATTTCGCGGGCGTTTTCGACCGCGGTCGTGTAGTCCGCCTCGTGCTGGATGACGTCTACCCCCAGCCGCCGGAGGCGCTCCACCTTCCAGGCCTTGGCGTCGGAAGACATGTGAACCGTGGCTTTGAAGCCGAGGGCGCGTGCGGCGATGCCGACGCTCAAGCCCAGATTGCCGGTGCTGCCCACCGCCACCGTATATCCGGAGAATAACGAACGGGCCTGTTCCGCTGCGAGCTTGCGGATGTCTTCAGCGTCGCCGAGCAGTCCGGCCTGACGGGCGAGACCCTCGGCAAACAGGAAAACCTCATAGACGCCGCCCCGAGCCTTGATGGAGCCCGCGACCGGCAGGTGGCTGTCGGCCTTGATGAAGACCTTGCCAAACTCTCTCTTTCGATAGCCGAGCGCCTCGCGCAGCTCCTTGAGTTCCACCAGTTCGGAGCGGATCTCGCCGTCCGAATCCTTAAGTTCCGGAAAGCACGCGGCAATGAGCGGCGCCAAGCGCTGCCAGTTCAGGCGCGCTCTGTGCACGTCGGCCGGCGAAACCGGCAGATCTGAAGTGTCGATCGCCTGTTTCCGATAGGCAGGATTGAGCCAGAGGGTGGGTCGGCCTGCAAGAACATCTTCCCGAGCGGGGTCGGCGGGCAGTATCGTCTTCATATGGATTTCCATTGCTTCGTGCGCCGCTGCTCTGCGCGGTCAGTGTTTCAGGACGCGTGCGAGGAAGGCGCGAGCACGGTCGTTTTTCGGATTGTCGAAGAACTCGTCCGGCTTTCCGACCTCGATGATCGAACCTTGGTCGATGTAGACGACGCGATCGGCGACCTCTCTTGCGAACCCCATTTCATGCGTCACGACCATCATCGTCATGCCTTCGGCGGCCAGTTCCCGCATGACGTCAAGGACTTCGCCGACCATTTCCGGATCCAGGGCGCTGGTGGGCTCGTCGAAGAGCATCAGATGCGGCTCCATGGCAAGCGAGCGTGCTATGGCCACGCGTTGCTGCTGGCCGCCTGACAACTGACCCGGATATTTGTCGGCGTGCGCCCTGAGGCCGACGCGGTCGAGAAGCTTCATCGCGGTCGCTTCGGCTTCTTCCCGCGACTTCTTGCGAACCCGCATCGGCGCGATGGTGATATTGTCCAGCACGCTCTTGTGCGGGAACAGGCCGAACTGTTGAAATACCATGCCGACGCCCTTGCGGATCGCCGCAAGCTCGCGTTCCCCGCCAAGCTTTCGATCCGCCTCGACGGGCATTTCGTAGCCGTCCACGACAAGGCTGCCGTTCTGGTACATTTCGAGGCCGTTGACGCACCGGATCAGGGTAGACTTTCCTGAGCCGCTGGCCCCCAGGATGACCATGACTTCACCGCGTGTGACGGCGAGATCGATGTCCTTCAGCACATGGTGAGCGCCGTAGAACTTGTTCATGCTTTTCATTTCGACGATGGCGTTCATCGTGATGTCTCCGTGTTGGATCGGCTCACCGGGTGCTCGTTGCCATGTGGTCTTCGAGCTTTCTTGCGGCATAGGTGATCATCGAGCCGACCAGGAAATAGGTGATGAGCAGGAACGAGAGGACTTCGAAGGTCCGGTCGCCATATTGCGGGTTCGCCAGGATCATCTGTCCTGCGCGGAGAAAATCCGTGAGCCCGATGATGAAGACGAGCGGCGCAGAGTTGAAGATGTCGAGCACGTTGCCAACCAGCGGAGCGACCACGACCCGGAGCGCCTGTGGCAGAACGATCGAGCGGTTGATGTCGAATTCGCTCATGCCGAGAGACCTAGCCGCCTCGGTCTGAGCGCGGGGAACCGCCTGAAGGCCGCTTCGCACGTATTCGGCGACGTAGGCGGAGTAGAAGATCGTGAAGCCGATCATGCCGCGCGCGACGTCGGCCAGTCCCCACTGCGGTGCAAGGACCGGCATGAGGATCCAGATCCAGTAGACGACGAGGATAAGCGGGACCGAGCGCATGACCTCGATATACCAGGTGCAAACGATCCGCAGGCTGGAGAGCCGGCTCTGCCGTCCGAACGCAAGCAGGATGCCGATCGGAAGGGACAGGACCGAAGTCACCAACGTCAGAAGGACACTGAGAAGAAGTCCGCCCCAGAGCCCCACGCCCGGAGGGGCCATCACTGCCACAACGACGATGAAGCCAGTGAACGCCGCGGCAGGCATCACCTTCCTGGATAGTGGCAGGTAGGACGTCAGCACCCAGCCCAGCACGGTCGCGGCGACGACGCCTGCGGCAGGCAGTGCATTGCCCAGATCGCCATGATCGACGATCAAAAGCAGCAACGGCACGAGAACCAGTACGAGACCGTGGTGAGGCTTGAACGAAAACACGCAGCCGAGGCCGGCGCCGAGTATCGCTCCGATGATCGCCGAAGCCGTCCATGCACGCCACGCCTGATCGGCGGGGAATACGCCGATCATCAACACCCGCAGGCTCGCTGCGATAATGTCCCACCTTGCCGTGGTGAGCGCCCAGTCAAAGATGGAATAGGCGAGCCAGAGAACGCTTGGAATGACCAGCAGCGAGAGGGCGACGTCGAAAGGTTTTCCAAAGAGGTTGTGACGGGTCCACTTTATGGAGGTGGTGATCATCGCGACACTCCCATTCGGTTGAGACGGCGGTTCGTCCAGTACACGGCTGAACTGATGATCCAGCTGAGGATCAGGTAGGACGCCATGACGATGATGATGCCTTCAAGGCTGTGACCGGTCTGATTGGCGATCGTTCCGTAGATGTTGAACAGGTCGGGATATCCGACCGCGATCCCGAGCGCGGTATTCTTGGTCAGGCTGATATACTGGTTGCCGAAGGAGGGGAGAACGACACGGAATACCTGAGGAAGGACGATGTCGTTGACGGTGTCGCGCCGGCTGAGGCTGAGCGATCCCGCTGCTTCCCACTGAGCCTTTGGAAGAGCGTCGATCGCGCCGCGGACGATCTCGGCGATGAAGGAAGCGCTGTTGACGACGACGGCAAGCAGGAGGGCCGCCATCTCAGGGCTTATGCTGGTTCCCCCGCTGGCCTTGAACTTGTTGGCGACAGGAAAATCGACGGCCATTCCGCCGGTCGCGATCAGCAGCCCGAAGCAGACGACCGCTGCGGCGATGCATATCCGCCGCATTCCACGGATGGGGTCGAACACCGCCCCCAGGACCGACACCCATGAGGCGATGGCGAGGATGAGCGAAAGGGTGGATGAGCCGCCGCTCCAGGAGAGGGTAGGAACGTATATGCCTTGCTGGCTGACGATAAGGCCGCCGTAAATCTTCGCTGCGGACGCCATCGGAGGAAAGCGCAGCACGACTGCGAAGTACCAGAAGACAAGCTGTATGAGCAGTGGTGTGTTGCGTACGAACTCCACGATCCAGAAACAGAGATTTCTCACCACCCAGTTGGTCGAGAGACGGCCGACGCCGAGCATCGTTCCGAGGATCGTGCTGAAAACGATCGCAAGCAGTGCGACCTTCACGGTGTTGAAGATACCTGTGACGAAAGCCGACGCGACCGACATGTCCGAAGAGAACTGGGCGAGGCTGGGGACGGCGCCTTGATCGGAGGTCAGCGTCCATCCTTCGCTGATGTCGAAGCCGGCAATGTTTGCCAGGAACGAGAAGCTGAACCGCATGCCCTTCTCGGAAAGGCCGGCCTTGACCGCGTATGCCAAGATGCCGAGCAGCATAACGACCAGGGCGACGATTCCCAGCTGGATCGCCTCGTGCCGGATGCGATTGCGCAGGCGCCGCGACGTCAGCCTATCACTCTCTGCCATGCCGTGCATCGCACTCGTTTCGTCGATTGTCATGTTCAGGCTCCAAGAGCTTGGGGGGCGAAACGTTGTGGTTCCGACCCCCGGCCGGCATCAGTTCCAGAGCGGCGAGTAGATGGCGCCACCCTGCGTCCACAAGGCGTTCGGCGTGCCCTTGCGGTCGAGATACATCTTGGTCTTCGGACCGAGGTTACGATCGTAGGCCTCGCCGTAGTTGCCGACGGCCTTGATCGCCTGAGCAATGAAGTCGTCGGAGAGGCCGAAGTCCTTGCCGTAGCCGCCGCCATTGCTGCCGAGGAACTTCTGAACGAAGGGGTCTTCGCTCTTCAGCTTTTCCGCCAGATTAGCCTGGGTAATCCCGGACTCCTCGGCCTGGAAGAGGCCGTATTCGATCCAGCGGAGCGCGTTGCGCCACTTGGAGTCGTTGGCAGCGACGAAGCCGCCGAACGGGGACTTGTCCAGCGTATCCGGGAGGATCAGATAGTCGGCTGGCTTCGGTGCGTTCCCCGCCCAGGCGGCAAGTGCGGACCGGTCGGTGCTCATCGCGTTGCAGCGACCCGAGTTGAGAGCGGAGAAGAGCTTTTCGAGGTTTTCGTAGGTCAGGACCTTGGAGTCCTTCCAGCCACGTGCCTTGAAGGCAGAAGCCAGAACGGTCTCGGTCGCCGATCCCTGGGTGGTGCAGATCGTTGCGCCATCAAGGTCTGCGAATTCCTTGATCCCGGCCTCAGTTTTCACCATAAGGCCGGTACCGTCGTAGAAGTTGATCGGCAGAAAATCGATCGCGATTGACGATTCACGCGCTGGTTTGATCGTGGTGTGGGCAAAGACCACGTCGACCTGACCGGTAAGCACTGCGTCAAAGCGGCTCTTGTCGGTCACCGTAATGAACTTGACCTTCGAGGCGTCGCCAAGAACGCCGGCTGCGACCGCCTTGCAGAAGTCGACGTCGAGCCCTTCCATCTGTCCAGTCGTGGTGTTGAGATACCCGAAGCCCGGAGCAGTATTGTCGGTGCCGCAGTTGAGCACACCGCGCTGCTTGACCGTGTCGAGAACGGAAGCGGAAGCATTGGCCGCCGTGAACGCAACGCCTGCGAAAACGCCGGCAGTCAGGATTTTGAGTAGTTTCATCGAAGTTCCCCTTTGGATCGCAGAGTGACGGTGACGCCAAATCAATGAGCGATGGCTCGATCGAAGGTTCGGTAAGACGCTAGTGGCGTTGTCGCCATTCTGAACGCGTCGTTCCCATATTGGCCAAGGTCTGGCGCGATCCCCGCTCCCAGTCCCATCAATTGGCAGACCGAAAGTAGGGGTGGGGTCTCTTCAAATCTACTTAATTCTCATGAGGTGATGCATTAGCAGATCTGTTGATTGTTGTGCCTCCATGCTACGCGGGTCTCTGATGCCGTCGTTAGCCACGCAGGCAATTGGAAGCGGGAACGTCGATATCGCGGTTTTCCAATACGGTTGGAACCACGCGCGCGGTCGACGCGCGAAACGATGCGGTATCGGTGAAGCGGCATTTATCGACGAGGCGCTCGCGGAGCGCTGACAGCGCCTCGATCAGGAGAGCGGCGGCTTCTCCGCCATCCGGTCCAGGAATGCTTGGAGAGCCGGGCTGCGCTTTTCCTCTTTCCGGAAGGCGAGAAATATCCTCCGGCGGATCTCCGGAACGAGCCTGCATACCCAGACGTCTTCGAGATCGTAGCTGGCGCGCAGGCCGGGCAGGATCGAGATGCCGTAGTTCTGCCGGATCAGGGCGATGGTCACCTCAAACCCTTTGCACCTCGCTACGATGTTGGGCTTGAAACCGCCTTCCTGGCAGGCATCCACCAGCATCCTCGTATAGGTGTCGGAAGCGGTGTCGATCGCCCACCGTTCCTCCCGAAGCTCGTGCAGGCCAACCGTCGGCCGCTCCGATAGCCTGTGATCCTTGGAGACCATGACGTTGAAGACGTCCTCCATGAGGAAGATCGTCTCGATGTTAGGGTCGAGTGCGCCGGTCGGCATGTTCAGGTCATCGATTATCGCCACGTCCGTCTGCCAGCTCCGCAGCGCGGCAACGCTTTCGCCGGGCTCCATTTCTTCGAACTGGACGGTGAGGTGAGGGTGCCGTTCGGCTAAATCGTAGACGACTTTCGGAATGACGGCGGCCGCTACGGAGGGAAACGCAGCCACCCGAAGCTCGCCGGAAACGACGCTTTTCAGTTCGGCGATGTCTGCTTTTGCGGATTCGATTTCGATGAGAATCTTCTCCGCGCGCAGCACGAGCTGCTGGCCGGCGGGTGTCATGACAACGCCCCGGCCGCGTCGCTCGACGAGCCGTATGCCAACCTCTTCTTCAAGCAGAGCGATTTGCTGCGACACGGCCGACGGCGAGATGTGTAAGGCTTCTGCCACCGCGGCCATGGTCTTGCGGATCGATAGTTCGCGTAGTGCCCGCAGACGTCCGACATCCATAACGACCTCCTCGCAGCTCCGAAATCATTAGCATGTCTGAACGTATAAGCAAATATTATTAACTTTTTCTGGTGTTTCGATCGATCTAGGGTCCGCCTCACGAATTCGAGGAATTGGAGAACTAGATGACCAACGCTGCAAGGGTGCATTTCAACACCACCGTAGAGGAGGCTGATCCACTCGTCGCCGATGCCCTCGCGTCCGAGCGGGCTCGCCAGCAGAACCAGATTGAGCTCATCGCTTCGGAGAATATCGTCAGCCGCGCGGTTCTCGACGCCTTGGGACACGAGATCACCAATAAGACACTCGAGGGCTATCCGGGCAATCGTTTTCACGGTGGCGGGCAGTTCGTCGACATTGCCGAGCAGGCCGCGATCGACCGCGCCAAGCAGCTGTTCAATTGCGGCTACGCCAACGTCCAGCCGCACTCGGGGACGCAGGCCAATCTGGCCGTCTTCTTCCTGCTTCTGAAGCCGGGCGAAAAGGTGCTTTCGCTCGACCTTGCGGCCGGCGGCCACCTGTCGCACGGCATGAAGGCGAACCTGTCGGGCCGCTGGTTCGACGCCAACAATTACAGCGTCAACCCGCAGAACGAGGTCATCGACCTTGATGAGATGGAACGCATCGCCGAAGAAATCCGCCCGAAGCTGCTGATCACCGGTGGTTCGGCATATCCGCGCGAACTCGACTTCGAGCGCATGTCGAAGATCGCCAAGAAGGTCGGCGCCCACTTCCTGGTGGATATGGCCCACATAGCCGGCCTCGTTGCAGGCGGCGTCCATCCTTCGCCGTTCCCGCATGCCGACATCGTGACGTGCACCACCACGAAGACGCTGCGCGGTCCGCGTGGCGGCCTGATCCTCACCAACAACGAGGAATGGTACAAGAAGCTGCAAGCCGCGGTATTTCCCGGCGTCCAGGGATCGCTGCACAGCAACGTTCTGGCCGCGAAGGCGATCTGCCTCGGCGAAGCCCTCCGCGACGACTTCAAGGTCTATGCTGGCCAGGTCGTGGCCAATGCGAAGGTCCTTGCCGAAACGCTTTCGGATCGCGGCGTTCGCATCGTTTCCGGCGGCACCGACACCCACATCGTTCTGCTCGATCTGTCGAGCAAGGGACTGATCGGAAAGCAGGCGGAGACACTGCTTGCCAAGGCGAACATCACCTCCAACAAGAACCCGATCCCCGGCGACAGTCCCCGTCCTCCGGAGTGGGTCGGCATGCGGCTCGGCTCGTCCGCAGCGACGACGCGCGGCCTGAAGGAAGAAGAGTTTCGGGTTCTCGGCCACGTCATCGCGGACCTCATCGACGCCGAAACGAAGGGTGAGGCGGACGAGATCGTCGGCGCGGCCAAGGCGAAGATCGCCGAACTGACAGAGAAGTTCCCGGTTTACGGTCACTAAGAATACGGAAATGCCGTGCCGGCATCTCGAAGTCCCTGCATTTTTTCGTAGACAGCTTGCTGGTCGAGCCTGGATGCAATGGAGCACCCCATGGGAATGGATAGATTCACACGCGCGGCGAACATCGACGGCAAAGAGTACGCCGCAGGGCTGCTCGAGCGCATCAAGGCCGACGTCGAGGCGCTGAAGGCAACGACAGGCGCCGTTCCCGGTCTCGCCGTCGTTCTGGTGGGGGACGATCCGGCAAGCGCAATTTATGTGGCTTCAAAGCAGCGCCAGACGGTCGCAGCAGGTATGAAGTCCTTCGAGTATCGGCTTGCTGCTGAAACCTCGCAGGTCGAATTGCTGGACCTCGTGCATCACCTCAACGTTGAGGCGGAAGTGCATGGAATTCTTGTACAGTTACCGCTGCCGGCACATCTCGATCCCGATGCCGTAATCCAGGCCATCAACCCCGACAAGGATGTCGATGGCTTCCATGTGTCGAATGCGGGCCGCCTTGCCACGGGCAACCCGGCGCTCGTTCCTTGCACCCCTCTGGGCTGCATGATGCTCATCAAGGATACGCTCGGCGACTACCTCTCCGGCCTTCATGCCGTCATCATCGGCAAGTCCAATATCGTCGGAAAGCCCATGGCGCAGATGCTGATGAATGCACACTGCACCGTCACGGTCGTTCACTCACAGACCAGGAACGCGGCAGAACTCTGCCGGGCCGCCGACATTCTTGTCGCCGCCGCCGGTAGAGCGGGCCTCGTTCGTGGCGATTGGATCAAGCCTGGCGCCGTCGTGATCGACGTCGGCATCAACCGCATCCAGGACGGCGAAAAATCGCGGATCGTCGGCGACGTGGCCTATGGCGAAGCCGGCCATGCGCGCGCCATCACGCCCGTGCCTGGCGGCGTGGGTCCGATGACGATCGCATGCCTGCTGTCCAACACGCTGACGGCATTCCGCCGCCACCACGCCATGCTCGCCGCGGCCTGAGAAGACGAACAAGGATAATCGACATGACCACCACGGTTCCTCGCTACGCTCTTCGTGTCGCATGCCCGTCGATCCGCGGCGTGACGGCCGCCATTGCCACCTATCTCTCGCAGAACGGTTGCAACATTTCCGACAGCGCACAGTTCGACGACGCGGACACCGGACGCTATTTCATGCGTATCGGCTTCCAGCCGCACGACGGACATACGCTTGACCAGCTTCGTGAAGGTTTCGAGCCGATCGCCGACAAGTTCGAGGCGAAAGCCGAATTCTTCGACGAGGGCGAAAAGAAAAAGGTGATCCTCATGGTGAGCCGCTTCGGACATTGCCTGAACGATCTCCTCTACCGCTGGCGGATCGGGGCGCTTCCGATCGACATCGTCGGCGTGATCTCGAACCACATGGACTACCAGCGGATCGTCGTGAACCACGACATCCCGTTCCACTGCATCAAGGTGACAAAGGAAAACAAGCAGGAGGCCGAGGGCAAGCAGATGCAGATCGTCGAGGCTTCAGGGGCCGAACTCATCGTCCTAGCCCGCTACATGCAGGTCCTGTCCGACGAAATGTGCCGCACGATGTCCGGCAGGATCATCAATATTCACCACTCCTTCCTGCCGAGCTTCAAGGGCGCCAATCCCTACAAGCAGGCGTTCGAACGGGGCGTGAAGCTCATCGGCGCGACGTCGCACTACGTGACGGCGGACCTCGACGAAGGTCCGATCATCGAGCAGGACATCGTCCGCGTCACCCATGCGCAGAGCGGCGAAGACTATGTCAGCCTCGGCCGCGACGTCGAAAGCCAGGTGCTCGCCCGGGCCATCCACGCCCACATCCACGGCCGGGTGTTCATCAACGGCAACAAGACCGTCGTATTCCCCGCGTCACCCGGATCCTACGCGTCGGAACGCATGGGCTGATTGCTGTATAGCAGCCAAGCTTTGAGTTCGATGAACATGGCGGTTCTGGTGCACCGCCCGATCTCTGATGGTCCGGGCAGGCCGGACTCCTACCCACGTTCCAATATTGCAACACGAGGTAAGTACCTTTCGAGTCTTGAGATCGAAACTCACAGCCCTAAAATCCGGAGCTGAAACACAGGGTCTTCAAACTCATGACCGACCATTCGATTGCGGCAATCCCATCAGACCAGCCGTTGCCGGCCGACGATCCCAATCGCACCCTAACAGTGGCGCTTCCGGACGATCCGGCGGTGCCACATATTTCGCAAGCGGGAAACATTTATACCGTCCTGATCTCCGGCGCGCAGACCGAGGGACGGTATTGTCTGATCGACATGCTGATTCCCGACGGCGGTGGCCCACCGCCTCACCGCCATCAGTTCGAGGAAATGTTCAGCCTCCTGGAAGGCGAGTTGGAGTTCACGTTTCGCGGCGAGACGCAAACCATCCGAGCACCTGCATCGATCAATATACCTGCCAACGCCCCACATCGGTTTGCAAACCGGTCGGGCAGGATGGCGCATATGCTGTGCATGTGCACACCCGCCGGGCAGGAGGACTTTTTCCTGGCGGTAGCGGATCGGATTTCCGATCGGCAGTCGTCGGCACCGACGCCCGACGCCGCCAGGCAGGCGGAGAAGAAGCGCCTCATGCAGGAGCTGGCCCCCAGGTACAGAACCGAGTTTCTGTAGAAAAATAAACGGGGTAGTCCCGGTGATGGGCAGCGGACGACCCGCAGGCCTATCTTCCAAAACAGCATCGAAATCCCTTGCGTCACTGCATGGTCGCGAAGGGTACGCGTGTGAGCAAGAAAGAGTGAACTATGACAAACGCGATCACAAACTTGGACGGATTCGGCTCCGTGACGGGAGTGCCAAAATTGCCGCAGGGCTTCCGCGACGTCTTTCGGAGCTACCGGGTGGAGGCGAACGGCATCGACCTGCATGCCGTGATCGGCGGGGAGGGACCGCCTCTTCTTCTGCTCGGCGGCTGGCCGCAGAACTGGTTCGCCTGGCGGTATCTGATGTTGCCGCTCAGCCGTGATTTCACCGTGATCGCGGTCGATCCGCGCGGTGTCGGTCTATCCGAAAAACCTGCCGACGGATATGACGTCGACACGCTGGCCGCCGATATGTTCGCACTGATGGACACGCTTGGTCATACCAGGTTCTCGATGGTCGGGCACGACGTCGGACTGTGGGTCGGCTATGCGATGGCGACCGACCGCCCCGACCGCTCCGAGCGCATCGAACGCATCGCGCTTGGCGAGGCCATCGTTCCGGGCTTGTCGCCATCGCCACCGCTGCTCAGCGACGATCGTTGGACGAGCGACTTTCTGTGGCACTTCAATTTCAATCGGGCGCTGGGCGTCAACGAGCGACTGGTCGAGGGACGGGAAGACCTGTATTTCGGCTATCAGTTCGACACCAAGGCCGGCTCCGTCGCCGCGTTTCCCGCCTATGGCAAGGAGTTCTACATTGAAACCCTTCGTCGGGTGCCCGGCGCACTGAAGGCCAGCTTCGACTACTATCGGGCGATCGATGAATCGATCCCGCAGTATCGTCGGCGCAAAACAACCAAGATTGAGGTTCCCGTCCTTGCGTTCGCCGGCGCCTTGGCCTGCGGGGATATGGTCGCGAACGAATTGCGTTCCGTGGCACTGAACGTCGAGTCGGCGGTCATTCCCGACTGCGGTCACTATCCGGCAGAAGAGCAGCCGGCTGCGCTGCTGGATGCCTTGCAGCGTTTCCTTCGGCTCCCTTCATCGTCATAAGTAGCCTCAGCGTCTGGTCGAGGGCGGAAATCCGGAATCGACCAGAGGTTATTTCGGTGATTGTCCGTCCCGGAAGGCCTCAGCGAATTCCGCCACGATCGCCTTGATCAGCCGCCCGGTGATTCGATCCTTCTGCCAAAGAGCGGTCATCTCCACGGGCGATGGCTCCCAATCAGGCAGGACGCGAACAAGTGCGCCCGATGTCAGTGCGCTCTCGATCATGAAGTTGGGCAGGTTGACCACGCCAAGACCTGCAATCGCCGCTTCGATGAGGATTGTCTGTCGGTTCGCTGCGAAGCCGATCCTGGGAGTGACGGTCGCTGTCAGGCCGTCACGACGGCGCAAATCCCATTCCACCAGGTCGCGACGGATCGCCAGAGCAGGGACATCCTTCAGATGGTCCGGCTCCTTGATTTCGCAATGCGCCGCCAGATATCCGGGGCTGGCTACCAGAGTCCGCGGCACGGTCGCGATCTTTTTGAACGCAAGTCCGGAGTCGGCAACCGCTCCCATTCGGACAACAAGGTCGTAACCTTCCTCGATCAAGGACACCCTGCGGTCGGCAAGTGTCATCTCGATGACGACGTCGGGATACCGAGCCTTGAAGCGGATCAAGGCCGGCGCGAGAACTTCCGTCGCCATGTCGGGTGGCAGGGAAAGCCGGACCGCCCCCGACAAGGCGACCTTCTCATCCTGGACCCCAGCGACTGCCTCCTCGGCCAGCAAGAAGGCGTCGCGGCTTCGGTCGTAGAGCTGCTGACCACTGTCGGTCAGAACGACGCCCTTTTTGGTCCGGCGTACGAGGCGGACGTTTAACGCATCCTCCAATGCGGAAAGGCGCCGAGACAGCGTGGCCTTGGAAATGCCCGTCGCTCGCTCCGCGGCTCCGAAGCCGCCAGCTTGAACAATACGAATGAACAGCGCGAGGCCGTCGAAATCTCCGAACGTTTTCATGTTTCAATTATGAAACATAACATCGGCATTTTTCAAGTCTCCCGCAATTATCGTTTCATTCGTAAATTCATAACCGAGCGATGACGCTCTTCAATGCCCAAGGAGATCACATCATGTCCCAGCTTTTCACCCCTGAGAATTCCGCGTTGCTGCTGATCGATCATCAGGTCGGCCCGATGAAACTGATCAACAACATTGACGTCGAGCAGGCCAAGCGCATGTCGCTGGCCCTGGCGAAAGCCGCCAAGATTCTCGGCATCCCCGTCGTTCTGACGTCGAGCCAGGAAGATCGTCTTCAGGGACCGCTGCTGCCGGAGCTGCAGGAAATCCTTCCGGAAGCCTTCGACAAGCGCGTCAAGCGCGAAGGCGTCGTCAATGCCTGGACCGACGCAAACTTCAAGGCCGCGGTAGAAGCGACCGGCCGCAAGAACCTGATCATGGCCGGCGTCACGACCGACGTCTGCCTCGTCTTCCCGGCGATCGACGCCGTCAGCGATGGCTACAACGTGCAGGCAGTCATGGACGCTTCCGGTTCGCCGTACGAACTGTCCGAAGACATGTCGCGCCGCCGTATGCAGGACGCAGGCGTCGTCTTGACGGCAACCAACACGATGATCGCGGAACTCGCCCAGAACTGGAGCACTCCGGAAGGGCAGAAGCTGATCCAGTTGTTGTTTACCGAGGTCCTGCCGCCCATCCAGTAATCCAAACCGAGCCGCCGAAGCCGCCGCTGAAGCAAGGAAAAAGAACATGACCATACATGCAATACCCATCTCAGGGACCGGCATCGTATCGCCCGAAACGCATCTGGTACGAGCACACGGTCCATTTCAGCTCCGCCGCATCCGTCCCGGCATCTCGTTCGGACAAGCTGGCGACGCGGGCTTCGGCGGACTTGGAGTAATCGACCACGCAAAGCTGCAACCCGGCCTTGTCGTCGGGATGCACGAGCATCGCAACGACGAGATCATCAGCTACATGCGCGCCGGTCGCATGAAGCACACCGACTCTGCCGGACGGAGCGAGGTCCTGTCTTCGGATCGTCTGATGGTGATGAACGCAGGCCGGGGCTTCTCCCACGAAGAGGAAGTCGTGGGCGCCGATCAAATCGAGATGCTGCAGATTTTCGTCAGGCCCGAGGCGTCGGACCTCACACCTGACGTTCAGTTCGTCGATCTTGACGAGTCCGGCCGTGACGGTTGGTGGCGCCTCCTCACGGGGCCGGTCGGTTCGACAGCGCCAACCGTCGTTCGTCAGGCCATCTACCTCTACGATACCCATCTGGCAGCGGACGGCACCATCGAACTGCCTTCATTGGAAGGCTTCGATCGCTGGTTCTACGTCTTCCGTGGAGAGGTCACTGCGGCGTCGCAGAAGGTCGGGGCGCAGACCGCGCTGATCGTTGGGCCGGACGACCCGCATTTCAACGTGACGGCCAGCGTGGATTCGGACCTGGTGGTCTTTCTCGTCGACCGAAACGCGAAATTCTCGCGTGAGGGCACCATCAGCGGATAAGACTGCGCCGCCCGCAAATGACTTCTCCGACATTGGAGCAGTCATTCCCTTGCTGGGATTTACCGCACCGGCGCCAGTCAATCTTCATTGTGATCCAAAAGGGAGCTTCCACTGCTGAGACACGGCGATGTCTCTGCCGAGGAACCGCTCGAACGCAGATGTGGAAGTGGAGTATGTGACCATGTCCGAAGGAACAGCCGTCGTCCCCGGAGCCGCAAACGGCACCGAACGGGCTTATACGAAAGTTCTCGTCCCGCTCCTGGTCGTCGCGGCCGTCCTCGTTCTTGTGGGGGTGAGTTCGCAGCGTTGGGACAAATGGACGGCTGGAGCGGACACCCAGTCGACCGACAACGCCTACGTCCGCACAGAATTGAGCCGCCTCAGCGCGCGCGTCGCCGGCAATGTCAGCTCGATCAATGTAAGCGACTTCGACCACGTGAAGGCTGGCGAACTCCTGCTTCAGATCGATCCCTCCGACTACGAGGCCAAGCGTGAACAGGCCAAGGCGGCGCTCGACGCGGCGATCGCACAGCTCGGCAACTTGGACAATCAGAAAAATCTGCAGAGGGCGGCGATACGGCAGGCCGAAGCACAGTCAACGGTCGCAAACGCGAACGCGGCTCTGGCGAAGATGGAGGCGGACCGACAGGTCGCTCTCATGCAAAAGGGAGCGGGAACGCAGCAGAAGAACGAACAGGCGCAGGCCGCGCTGCAGTCGACCGCAGCGACGGCTCTCGCGACCGATGCCGCCGTCGTGTCGGCAAAGGCCCAGCTCCAGTATATCGAGGGGCAGACGCTCCAGCTCGCCGCCAACGTGGAGGCGGCAAGGGCCGCCTTGAAGACGGCCGACCTTGCTTTGTCGTACACCAAGATCACGGCGCCGTTCGACGGCGTCGTCAGCGAGCGACAGGTCCATGTCGGCGACTACGTAACGGTCGGAACGAATTCCATCGCTATCGTCCTGCTGCCCGCCGTCTATCTGATCGCCAACTTCAAGGAGACCCAGCTCTCCCGAATGAAGGAAGGGCAGCCCGTCACCGTGACCGTCGATGCGCTTCCCGGCGAATCCTTCACCGGCAAGCTCACCCGACTTTCGCCGGCGTCCGGATCGCAGTTCGCGCTGCTGCCCGCAGACAACGCCACCGGCAATTTCACCAAGGTCGTCCAGCGGGTTCCGGTCCGCATCGACTTCGACGCCTCGCCGGTGCTCGAGCGCTTGCGGTCCGGGATGTCGGCGGTGGTTTCCGTATCTGTCGGCGAGCAGGGCTCCTGACGTCATGGGCTACATCTTTCGACTTTCGTTTCGCGGAACGGAGAGGACGACGCACCCTCCGATCCTTGCTGTGTGCGCCGTCCTCCTCGGTCCCTTCGTGGTAGGATTCCACAGCCGCCTGTTCGGAACCGGCCTCGTCGATCTGCGCGGAGAGTTCGGTCTCAGCGTCGACGAAGGCGCGTGGCTGAGCACGCTCGCGACGGCGCCCCAGATCGTGCTCGCCCCCGCCGTGGCCTGGCTTGCGGCAGCATATGGCATCCGCCGCGTCATGGCTGGCCCGGCGCTCCTGTACGCGGCGGTTTCGCTGGTGATCCCCATCGCACGGGGCTTCGAGTCCTTGGCGTTCCTTCATATCGTCCACGGCACGCTGCTCGGCGTCTTCGTTCCCGCGACGCTGATGATCATCTTCAAAAACCTGCCGATGAAATGGTGGATATCGGCGATTGCGATCTACGCGTTCCGTGGTGCGTTCACGGCAAATTCGGGGACAGCCCTGGTGGACTTCTACGTGCAGCATCTCGGATGGCAGTTCATATACTGGCAGGACGTCGTCCTCGCACCGATCCTGGCACTGCTTGTCTTCGGTGGGGCTCCCCACGAGCCCGTGAACCGCGATCTCGTCCGCCGGGCGGACTGGAGCGGGATGCTGTTCCTCGGCTCTGGGATGGCGCTGATATTCGTGGCGGTGGACCAAGGCAATCGACTAGACTGGTTCGCCAACGGCTTCGTCATCGCGTCTCTCGCAGGCGGATTTCTGCTCGTCGTCGCCTTCTTCGTCAACGAGCTTTTCGTCACGCATCCGTGGGCGAGTATCGGGGCGATCGGGGCGCGGAACGTCGTGCTGCTCCTCTCGATCGCACTGCTTTACCTGATGAGCGGTCTGTCGAACACGAGCCTGATCCCGAACTATCTCGCGACCGTCGCAGGGCTTCGTCCGGAACAAATCGGCCAGACGTTGCTCCATTGGACGTGCATTCCGCTGCTCGTCATGACGCCGATTGCGGTGTGGGCGCTGCATCGCACCGACGGACGGTTCTTGCTGCTGATCGGCCTGTGCTGCTTCGCGGCGGCGGCGTTCATCGGCACCGGTCTGACGGGCGACTGGAGCGGCGACAATTTCCGGACGATGTGCGTGCTTCAAGGCGTCGGACATATACTGACGTTCCTTCCGATCATCGTCCTCACGGTCGCGAACGGCGATCCCAAGAAAGCGATCGCCGTTGCGGCATATATCCAGGTGATCAGGCTGCTCGGCACGCAAACGGCGCAGGCCCTGATGACGACCTATCTGCGCAAGAGCGAGCAGATTCACTCCTATTTGACCGGGCTCAACGTCGAACGCGGTTCGGAAGCGTCGATATCCGCGCTGTCGGCGCTCTCCCAGAAGATGGCGAGTGCTGGACAGGCCATCGCGCCGAGCCGCGGCCTGACGGTGCTGGGGCAGCATGTGCAGAAGCAGGCAAACGTATTGTCCTTCATCGACGCCTTCTGGCTGACGTTCTTGTGCGCCGTCGGTGGCCTCGCCATCCTCGCCTTCGTCACCAAGGCGCCAAAGGGGCCGCTCACGGTGTAGCGTCTGGTAATGATGGAGCGTGCAGGAACCGGATGCCTGAGCTCGGCTTTTCCCACGACATGCGACGGCCCACGCCTATCCGCGGCTTGACAATGTGACGGGCCGCGTTGCATTTTCGCCACATTGCGTTGCTTAAAGGTCACGCAAGGGTTTTGGACATTCGCTCCCGATCGAGTCGTTGCAGCGCTGGCTTTCTTGAGCCGGCGTTCTTTGGTTTCGATCGGTTGGCGAGGGCGGCAGGTGCCGTCTGAAGAGAGGCCGAATGACGCAGGATGGGGTATCGCCGGCGGCGGCGGGCGAGGCGGTGACCACGGTGACCGATCGCCGCGCCCTTTTTGCCGTGCCAGGCCTGGTGCTTGCCGGCGGCGCGCTTCTCTGCGCCACGGCGACACTTTTCGTGCTGCTCGGCCTCACCCCGATCGCCCCGAGTTCGCACGTCGTCATCACCTCGGTGATCGTCAATTCCTTCTTCGTCCTGACGCTGCTGGCGCTGATCGCCCGTGAGGTGGCAAGGCTGCTCAAGGCGCGTACGCGGGGCAGGGCGGCGGCGCGCCTCCACATCCGCATCGTCGTGCTTTTCTCGATCGTCGCGATCACCCCGGCGATCCTCGTCGCCATCTTCGCCAGCATCACCCTGAATGCCGGTCTCGACCGCTGGTTTGCGCTGCGAACCCAATCGATCGTCAGCTCGTCGCGCAATATCGGCCAGGCCTACATGATGGAAAACGCCAGCTACCTGCAGGGGCAGACGGTTTCCATGGCCAACGACCTGGAGCGCAACCGTGCGCTCTACACTCTCGACCGGACGGGTTTTGCCGACCTGATGACGCGCCAGGCGAGGGGCCGCGGCCTGCTCGGCTCCTTCCTCGTCGAGCGCGACGGTTCGGTGATCGTTCAGGCCGACATCGCCACCGAAAAGCCGTTGCCGGCGATCCCGCAGGACGCGCTTGAGAAGGCCGCGGCCGGCCAGCCGACACTGATTCCGCCCGGCGTCACCAACCTTGTCGGTGCCATCATCAAGCTCGATGCCATCCAGGGCACCTTCCTCTATACGGTGCGCGCCGTCGATCCCAAGGTCATGGGCGCCATGCGCATGATGGAGGAGAACGCCACCGAATATCGGTCGATGGAAGCCAACCGCTTCTCGCTGCAGATCGCCTTCGCCGTGCTCTATATCGGCTTCGCGCTGATCGTGCTGCTCGCGGCGATCTGGACCGCGATCGCCGTTGCCGACCGGATCGTTCGGCCGATCCGGCTCTTGATCACCGCGGCCGACAGCGTGGCATCGGGCAATATGGATATCGTCGTGCCGGTGCATGCCGTCGATGGCGACGTCGCCAATCTGTCGCGCACCTTCAACAAGATGATCTCGGAAATCCGCACCCAGCGCGACGAGATCCTCGAAGCCAAGGACGAGGTCGACGACCGCCGCCGCTTCATCGAAGCGGTGCTGTCTGGCGTCACTGCCGCCGTCATCGGCGTCGAACAGGATCGCCGCATCGCCATCGTCAACAGTTCGGCCGAAACGCTGATGTCGCTGTCGGCCGATGAGATGCTCGGCAAGCAGCTGGTCGACATCGCGCCGGAGGTCGACCACGTGCTGACCGAGGCGGCGTCGCGTCATCGCGGCGATTTCCGCAAGCAGATCGCGCTGGTGCGCGGCGGGACTGTGCGGACGCTGAGCGTGCAGGTCACCCGCGAGGAAGTGCGCGATCAGAGCGAATCCTATGTGATCACGCTCGACGACATCACCGACCTGGTCATCGCCCAGCGCTCGACCGCCTGGGGGGACGTCGCAAGACGCATCGCCCATGAGATCAAGAACCCGCTGACGCCGATCCAGCTTTCCGCCGAGCGCATCCAGCGCCGCTACGGCAAGCAGATCGACCCGGACGACCGAACCGTGTTTGATCAGTGCACCGATACGATCATCCGCCAGGTCGGCGATATCGGCCGCATGGTCGACGAATTCTCCGCCTTCGCCCGCATGCCGAAGCCGACCAAGGAGCCGAGCGACCTGCGCGATATCTTGCGCGACGCGATCTTCCTGCGCGAGATGGGCAACAACCACGTCACCTTCGGGCAGGATTTCGGCGAGCAGCCGCTGGAGGGCCTGTTCGACAGCCGCATGCTCGGCCAGGCTTTCGGCAATCTGATCAAGAATGCCGTCGAAGCGATCGAGGCCGTTCCGATGGACGAACGCGACGAACGCAAGATACTCGTCCGAGCCACTTTCGACACCGGCCGCGACCGCTTCACCGTCGATGTCATCGACAATGGCCGCGGCCTGCCGGTGGAGAACCGCCACAGCATTCTGGAACCCTATATGACGATGCGTGAGAAGGGCACCGGCCTCGGTCTCGCCATCGTCAAGAAGATCATCGAGGAACATGGCGGGCAGCTTGAGCTGCACGATGCGCCCGCCGATTTTGACCGGGGAAGAGGGGCCATGATCCGCGTGCATCTGCCACGCCGGGATCCGACGCCTGCCTCTCCCGCAGCCAATGACAAGGAAAGCGTTTATGGCCTCTGATATTCTTGTCGTCGACGACGAGCACGATATTCGCGAGATCGTTTCCGGCATTCTCTCCGACGAGGGACACGAAACGCGCACGGCCCATGACAGCGACAGCGCGCTGGCGGCGATTTCCGACCGGGTGCCGCGGCTGATCTTCCTCGATATCTGGATGCAGGGCAGCAAGCTCGACGGCCTGTCGCTGCTCGACGAGATCAGGACCCGCCATCCGGAATTGCCGGTGGTGATGATCTCCGGCCATGGCAACATCGAGACCGCCGTCTCGGCGATCAAGCGCGGCGCCTTCGATTTCATCGAGAAGCCTTTCAAGGCCGACCGGCTGATTCTGATCGCCGAACGGGCGCTGGAGAATTCCAAGCTTAAGCGCGAGGTCTCCGAGCTGAAGCGCCGCACCGGCGACGCGCTGGAGCTGATCGGTACCTCGGTTGCCGTTTCGCAGCTGCGCCAGACCATCGAGAAGGTCTCGCCGACCAACAGCCGCATCATGATCCTCGGCGCATCCGGCTCCGGCAAGGAGCTGGTGGCGCGGATGATCCACAAGAAGTCGACCCGCGCCAGCGGTCCTTTCGTGGCAATCAACGCTGCCAACATCACGCCCGACCGCATGGAAGTGGCGCTGTTCGGCACCGAGGGAACACCCGGCCAGGCCCGCAAGATCGGCGCGCTCGAGGAAGCCCATCGCGGCATCCTCTATCTCGACGAAGTCGGCGAGATGCCGCGCGAGACGCAGAACAAGATCCTGCGCGTGCTGGTCGATCAGCAGTTCGAGCGGGTCGGCGGCTCCAAACGCGTCAAGGTCGATGTCCGTATCATCTCCTCGACCGCCTATAATCTCGAGAGCCGTATCGCTGAGGGATGGTTCCGTGAGGATCTCTATCATCGCCTCGCCGTCGTGCCGGTCCGCGTGCCGGCCCTGGCCGAGCGGCGCGAGGACATTCCCTTCCTCGTCGATCAGCTGATGCGGCAGATTTCCGAGCAGGCCGGCATCCGTCCGCGCCGCATCGGCGACGATGCCATGGCCGTGCTGCAGGCGCATGATTGGCCTGGTAATATCCGCCAACTGCGCAACAATATCGAGCGGCTGATGATCCTTGCCCGCACCGATGGGCCGGATGCGCCGATCACCGCCGACATGCTGCCGACCGATCTCGGCGACATGCTGCCGAAGGTTTCGGCCAAGAACGACTATCACATCATGACGCTGCCGCTGCGCGAAGCCCGCGAGATGTTCGAGAAGGATTATCTGATCGCCCAGATCAACCGCTTCGGTGGCAATATCTCGCGCACTGCGGAATTCGTCGGCATGGAACGTTCGGCGCTGCACCGCAAGCTGAAGTCGCTCGGCGTCTGATCTTTCCGGCGCGGCCGAGGCCGCGCCGCATTCCCTTATAGCTTTCCGCAAGACCAGGTTTCCCATGCCGAGAATTGCCTATGTGAATGGCCGTTACGTCAAGCATTCCGATGCCAGCGTGCATATTGAGGATCGCGGTTATCAGTTCGCTGACGGCGTCTATGAAGTCTGCGAGGTGCGCCACGGCTATATCGTCGATCTCGCCCGCCATCTGAACCGTCTCGACCGTTCACTCGGTGAGCTGCGCATCGCCTGGCCGATGGGCCGGGCGGCGCTGACGCAGGTCATTCGCGAGACGCTGCGCCGCAACCATGTCCGCAACGGGCTTTTCTACATGCAGGTGACGCGCGGTGTGGCGCGCCGTGATCATGTCTTTCCGACCGAGGGAACGCCGCCCTCGCTTGTCATCACTGCCAAGAGCACCGACCCTAAGATCATTGCCGCCAAGAATGCCAATGGCATCAGGGCGATCACCCTTGTCGACAATCGCTGGGACCGCGTCGACATCAAATCCGTCGGCCTGCTGCCGAATGCCATGGCCCGCCAGCAGGCCAAGGAGGCCGGTGCCCAGGAAGCGATCTATGTCGACGGCGACGGCATGGTGAAGGAAGGGGCGGCGACCAATGTCTGGATCGTCGATCGGGATGGAATGCTGGTGACGCGGCCGGCCGAACACGGCATCCTGCGCGGCATTACCCGCACCACCTTGATGGATGTCGCAGCCAGGCTCGGGTTGCAGATCACCGAGCGAAACTTCTCGGTTTCCGAGATGCTCGCAGCCCGCGAGGTCTTCCTCACCGCAGCCACAAGTATTTGTTTTCCGGTCGTTTCCGTCGATGGCCAGACGATCGCCAACGGTCATCCGGGCAGCGTTTCGCAGAAAGTCCGCGAGGCCTTTTTCGACGTTGCGGAAAAGATTGCGATTTGATACCAAGATTTGCTGGACGGGTGAAATGAGGCGCCGGTCTTGCGGGTGAGGTTGATTGATATTCTACCGGCCGGATCAGGTCGGCAATAAAGAAAGAAGCGGCGCGATGGCGGAACGTTCTCAGAATCTCCAGGATTTATTTCTCAATACTGTTCGCAAACAAAAGATTTCCCTGACAATCTTTTTGATCAACGGCGTGAAACTCACGGGCGTTGTTACGTCTTTCGACAATTTCTGTGTTCTTCTTCGCCGTGACGGCCATTCGCAGCTCGTGTATAAGCATGCGATCTCGACGATCATGCCGGGCCAGCCGATGCAGATGTTCGAGAGCGAAGAAGCAGCGTCCTAACAGGATCAGCCGTCATTTCGACACGCGATACCAAGAACGATTCGATCATCCCTGAGGCCGCCAAGCACAGGGACGACATGCGCGCGACCGTCGTCGTGCCGGTCCTGAAATCGCGCAGCCGCGGCGGCCAGAGCGAATCGGCTTCGACCCGCACGCCGGAAAGCCGCCTCGAAGAGGCGACAGGGCTTGCCCAGGCGATCGACCTCGATGTCGTCACCGGCTCGATCGTGCCGGTCAATGATCCGCGACCGGCGACATTGCTCGGCACCGGCAAGATCGAGGAGATCAAGGCGCTGCTCAACGAGCGCGATTCCGGTCTCGTCATCGTCGATCATCCGCTGACGCCGGTGCAGCAGCGCAATCTCGAAAAGGAATGGAACGCCAAGGTCATCGACCGCACGGGCCTCATCCTTGAAATCTTCGGCCGCCGCGCCTCCACCAAGGAAGGCACGCTGCAGGTCGATCTCGCCCACCTGAATTATCAAAAAGGTCGGCTGGTCAGAAGCTGGACCCACCTTGAACGCCAGCGCGGCGGCGGCGGCTTCATGGGCGGCCCGGGCGAAACCCAGATCGAAGCCGACCGGCGGATGCTGCAGGACCGCATCATCAAGCTCGAACGCGAGCTGGAGCAGGTTGTGCGCACCCGCCAGCTCCACCGCGCCAAGCGCCGCAAGGTGCCCCACCCGATCGTGGCGCTGGTCGGCTATACCAATGCCGGCAAGTCGACGCTGTTCAACCGCATCACCGGCGCCGGCGTGCTGGCCGAAGACATGCTTTTTGCCACGCTCGACCCGACGCTTCGGCGGATGAAGCTGCCGCACGGCCGCACCGTCATCCTGTCCGACACCGTCGGCTTCATTTCCGACCTGCCGACCCATCTGGTCGCCGCCTTCCGGGCGACGCTGGAAGAGGTGCTGGAAGCCGATCTCATCCTGCATGTCCGCGACATGTCCGACGCCGACAACCAGGCTCAGAGCTCCGACGTGATGCGCATCCTTGGTGATCTCGGCATCGACGAGGCGGAAGCGGACAAGCGGCTGATCGAGGTCTGGAACAAGATCGACCGGCTGGAGCCCGAGGTGCACGACACCATGGTGCAGAAATCATCAGGCGCCAGCAACGTCGTCGCGGTCTCAGCCGTCAGCGGCGAGGGCGTCGACACGCTGATGGACAAAATCAGCCGCAGGCTCTCCGGCGTGATGACCGAAGCGACCATCCGGCTTCCTGTGGACAAACTGGCGCTGCTCCCCTGGCTTTACGACCACGCGATCGTCGACGCCCGCGAGGACAATGAGGACGGCTCAATCACGCTCGACCTGCGTCTCTCCGAAACCGAAGCCACCGAACTCGAACGCCGCATCGGCAACGGCCCGAAATCTTCGAAGGAAGATTGGGAGCGGTGAGGTACTCCCTTCTCCCCAGCGGGGAGAAGGTGGCCCGAAGGGTCGGATGAGGGGGCCGCACGGCACACACTTCATGCTGCCCTTCGCTTGCGCTCAGCGCATTCGCTCCTGTCGTCGCTCACCCCCTCATCTGCCTGCCGGCATCTTCTCCCCGCTGGGGAGAAGGGAGATGTGGCAACGCTGTGCCCCCTCAGCCCTGACCGTCACAGCCGGCTCAATCGCGTTCCCGTTGACAAACTGGTGCTGCTGCGGCTCTATGACCACGCGACGACGCCGCATCCACCAGCAGCGGTGGCATGGATCCTCGGCTCAAGGCCGAGGATGACGGAGAGTGGGGTTGGCTTCTTGCCAAACTCGGCCCGACCTATTCAGCCACGAGCGCTCGCTCAATCGCCTTCGCCGCCTGCCAGATCTCCTCCATCCGCTCAAGACTGGCCGCCTCCAGTGTCTCGCCTTCTTTATCAAGAACATGCTCGATGTGACTGAACCGACGCCGAAATTTTGTATTCGTCCCGCGCAACGCCTGTTCCGGATCGGTCTTCACATGCCGGCCGATATTGACAACCGCGAAGATCAGATCTCCCAACTCGTCGCTGACCTTCGCTCGATCGCCCTCGCTTAATGCCACCCGCAATTCGGCGATTTCCTCCTCGATTTTGTCGAGGATCGGTTCCGGCGCCGACCAGTCGAAGCCGACCTTGGCGGCACGTTCCTGCAGTTTCAGCGCTTCTGTCAAAGCCGGGAAGCTGCGTTGTACAGACCCCAGGAACCCGCCCTTGAAATCCTCGGTAATCCCGCGCCTGGACCGCCGCTCGGCACGCTCGCGTTTTTCCGCCTGCTTGATCTCGTCCCACTGGATCTTCACCGCATCGGGCGTATCGGCCGCCGAGCGGGCGAAGACATGCGGGTGGCGGCGGATCATCTTGGTGGTGATGGCGTTAACGACGTCGCCGAAGGAGAATTCGCCAGCCTCCTCGGCCATGCGGGCATGGAAGACCACCTGCAGCAGCAGGTCGCCCAATTCGTCGCAGAGATCGTCCATATCGCCACGCTCGATCGCGTCGGAGACCTCATAGGCCTCCTCGATCGTATAGGGCTTGATCGTCTCAAAATTCTGCTCAATGTCCCAGGGACAGCCGGTTTCGGGATGGCGCAGTGCCGCCATGATCTCGATCAGCCGCGAAATGTCTTTGGAAGGTTCCATGGTGCCTCGGTTAAGCGGCCTCAGTTTAAAGGGATGTCGTTGGCGCTCTTCGACGACTGGTAGGTGGTGGAAAGCGCGTCATAGCGCGCCTTGATGCGGGCGGTCTGCGCAGCGAGCGCGGTCTTGAGCGGTGCCTCTTCGGTCTCGACGAGATCGGCGATGGCAAAGCTGTTCCAGAAGGCGTTCTGCCTGCGATAGCCGCCGGGTTCAAGCCCGAACACCTCCTTCAGGATCTTCAGGTCGTGCGGAATGGCGAAGGCATCGCGGGAATCTTCGTGGCTGAAAAAATAATAGAAATTGTCGAAGCCCGCCCAGGTGATCGCCGACATGCACATGGTGCAGGGTTCGTGCGTCGACAGAAAGATCAAATCCTTGGTCGCCGGCTTGTCGCCAAGCTCGTAGAAGCGTTTCAGCGTATGCACTTCGCCGTGCCAGAGCGGATTGTCGAGCTCGTTGTTGGTCTCGGCGACGACGAGCGACAGATCGGATTTGCGCAGGATCGCCGCGCCGAACACCTTATTGCCGAGTGAAACGCCGCGCTCGGTCAGCGGCAGGATATCGTCTTCGACAACGGAAAGCAGGCGAGCGGCGATGGTTTTGTCAGGCATTGATCTCTCCGGTTTTCCCTCAGTCTATCGCCTCGGCGGCGCAAGTGAAATGCGCCAAACGCCGGTGGACGTCGTTTGTCACAGGCTTTACAGTGCAATGCAGCAAATGCGCTCACATGTGCTGTTTTGGTCAGCATGGGTGACTTTTCTCAAATCGCGGATGAGACGAGCAAAAGAATACGCGCTGGCTGGGGCTTTCGAATTTCTGTTCCTTCAATCCCTTGTCGATCAAGGGCATATTCTGGCAACTTCGAAGTGGATTGATGATGTCTCCCAAGACTGAGCAGCTTTCGGTATTTCCAGCCTTCTTTCGCGTGGAAGGCCAGAAGACGGCTGTCTTCGGCAATGGCGACGAAGCGTTCGCCAAGGTGCGGCTGCTCTTGAATACACGGGCGCGGATCGTTGCCTATGCCGGGAGGCCGGAAGCCGATTATCATGCCTTCCTGATCGCCAACCGCATCGAGACCGTGCGCGCCGGCTTTTCCGCCGAACAGGTCGAGGGATCGGCGCTGGTCTTTGCCGCCACCGGCAATGAGGCTGACGACCGCGAGATCGTCGATGCCGCCCGCACTGCCAGAATTCCGGCCAATGCCGTCGATCAGCCCGATTACTGCGATTTCTTCACGCCGGCGCTGGTCAATCGCGCCCCCGTCGCCGTTGCGATCGGCACCGAAGGGGCAGGGCCGGTTCTGGCGCAGATGATACGCGCGCAGATCGACCAGCTTCTTTCCCCCTCGCTCGGCCGGCTTGCAGGCCTGGCGACAAGCTACCGCAAGGTCGTCGAGCAATTGATTCCGCGTGGCGTTTCCCGCCGCGTCTTCTGGCGCCGTTTCTTCTCCGGCGCCGTTGCCGATGCGGTCGCCAATGGCAACCTGCCGCAGGCCCGCCACTCTGCCGATCGGCTGCTGGGTTCGATGGACAAGGTCGCCGGCCATGTCTGGCTGGTTGGTGCCGGTCCCGGTGCCGAGGATCTGCTGACGCTGCGCGCCCAGCGCGTGATGATGGAAGCCGACGTCATCGTCTATGACGCGCTGGTGCCGCAGGCGATTGTCGATATGGGCCGCCGCGATGCCGAGCGTCTTTCCGTCGGCAAGCGCAAGGGCTGCCATTCGAAATCGCAGGAAGAGATCAACGACCTGCTGGTCGACCTCGGCCGCCAGGGCAAGCGCGTCGTCCGCCTGAAAGCCGGCGATCCGCTGGTCTATGGCCGGGCAGGGGAAGAGATGGCGGCAATGCGCGCCGCCGGCATCACCTATGAGGTCGTGCCCGGTATTACCTCGGCTTTCGCCGCCGCTGCCGATTTCGAACTGCCGCTGACGCTGCGCGGCGTTGCCTCTTCGCTGGTCTTCACCACCGGCCATGATTTGACCGGCGACGTGCTGCCCGATTGGGCAAGCCTTGCCGTCTCCGGCGCGACGATCGCCGTCTATATGGGCCGTACGGTTGCCGCCTCTGTTGCCGAGCGGCTGATGCAGGCCGGCATTCCCGCCGAGACCACCGTCGCCGTCATCGAAAATGCCAGCCGCACTGACCGCCGCCTGCTGCATGGCACGCTCGCCGATCTGCCCGATCTGCAGCACCGCGACGAGCTGACCGGTCCTGTCATGGTCATCATCGGCGATGCTGTCGCCGGTGCCAATTTCGAACTGTCCGAGCCGCTGGTGCGTGCGAACGCCCGGCTCGAGGAACTTGCAAGGAGCTGAACATGGTAGACAAGGTTCTGACGGCCAACCGGCTGACGGACGGCATTGCCGTCTGGCTGGATGCGAAGGGCACGTGGTCCACCTCGCTGCAGGAGGCGCTTGTCGCCCGCACTAACGAAGCTGTTGAAGCGCTTGAGGTGATCGGCAAGAAATCCTATGCCGACAACGAAGTCGTTGACGTCGCCGTCGTCGAAGTCCAGGACACCAACGGCAGTCTCTGGCCGCTTCGCCTTCGCGAGCGCATCCGCGCCCAGGGCCCGACCATGGAATATGCACCGGGCTACGCTCCGGCCGATCCCGAATTCATTGCAGTCTGAGGAAGACGATGTACCGTTACGACGAATTTGACCATGCCTTTGTCAGCGAGCGCGTCGAGCAGTTTCGCGACCAGGTTCAGCGCCGCCTTTCCGGCGAACTTGCCGAGGATGCGTTCAAGCCGCTGCGCCTGATGAACGGCGTCTACCTGCAGCTCCACGCCTATATGCTGCGCATCGCCATTCCCTACGGCACGCTGAGCGCCCGCCAGCTGCGCATGCTCGCCCATATCGCCCGCACCTATGACCGCGGCTACGGCCATTTCACCACGCGCCAGAACCTGCAGTTCAATTGGCCGAAGCTGTCGGACATCCCCGATGCGCTCGCCGATCTCGCAAGCGTCGAGATGCATGCGTTGCAGACCTCGGGCAACTGCATCAGAAACGTCACCGCCGATCATTTTGCCGGTGCCGCCGCCGATGAGATCGCCGATCCGCGTCCCTATGCCGAAATCCTGCGCCAGTGGTCGTCGGTCCACCCGGAATTCTCCTTTCTGCCGCGCAAGTTCAAGATCGCCGTCACCGGCGCCGAGCGCGACCGCGCCGCCATCCAGGTCCACGATATCGGCCTGCACCTGAAGAAGAATGACAAGGGCGAGATCGGTTTTGCCGTCTATGTCGGCGGTGGCCAGGGCCGCACGCCGATGATCGCCAAGCTGATCCGCGACTTCCTGCCCGAGGAAGACCTGCTCTCCTACACCACGGCGATCGTGCGTGTGTACAATTTGCACGGCCGCCGCGACAACAAATACAAGGCCCGCATCAAGATCCTCGTGCACGAAACCGGTGCCGAGGAACTGGCGCGCCAGGTGGAAGTCGAATTCGCCGCACTGAAGGATAGCGAGCTCAAGCTGCCGGAACAGGATGTCGAGGCGATCGCCAGCTATTTCGCGCTGCCGGATCTCACCGAGCGCGCCGAAGGCTGGGAAAACCTCGCCCGCTGGAAGAAGGCCGATCCGGATTTCGCCCGCTGGGTCCAGCAGAACGTGCAGCCGCACAAGAACCCCGATTACGGCATGGTGACGATCTCGCTGAAGCCGATCGGCGGTATTCCGGGCGACGCCACCGACGCGCAGATGGATGCGATCGCCGATCTCGCCGAGGAATATGCCTTCGACGAAATCCGCGTCAGCCATGAGCAGAACCTGATCCTGCCGCATGTCGCACTTGCCGATCTCGAAGCCGTCTATCGCGGCCTCGTCGCCATCAATCTGGCCGAAGCCAATGCCGGCCTGATCACCGATATCATTGCCTGTCCCGGGCTGGATTACTGCGCGCTCGCCAATGCGCGCTCCATTCCGCTGGCCCAGGAAATCTCCCGCCGCTTCGGCAATGCCGAACGCCAGGCCGAGATCGGTGAGCTGAAGATCAAGATCTCCGGCTGCATCAATGCCTGCGGCCACCATCATGTCGGCCATATCGGCCTGCTCGGTGTCGAGAAGAAGGGTGCCGAACTCTATCAGATCACGCTCGGCGGTTCCGGCGACGAACATACCTCGATCGGCGAAATCATCGGCCGCGGCTTCGAGCCGGACCGGGTGACGGACGCGATCGAGACGATCGTCGACACCTATCTCGGCCTGCGCCTCGATCCGTCGGAGATCTTCCTTGCCACCTACCGCCGCGTCGGGCCGCAGCCTTTCAAGGCTGCGCTCTACGGCGCAACCGCCGAAGCGGCATAAGGAGGCGATGATGACGAAGATCTGGAGAGAAACCGGTTTTGTCGAAAACGATCCCTGGGTGATCGAGGCCGACGAGGTGAAGGCTTCAGGCGAGCAGAAGCCGCTGCTCAGCCTCGACGAGCTGATCGCCAAGGCCGACGAAAGCAACGATGTCGGCCTCGGCGTGCTGATCAAGCCGGCCGACGACGTGCGCCGGCTGGAGCCTTACCTCTATCGCCTCGAAATCGTTGCCGTCGCCTTTCCGGCCTTCAACGACGGACGGGCCTTCAGCCATGCCTCACTGCTGCGCCAGCGCCTCGGTTATACCAACGAACTGCGCGCCGTCGGCGACGTGCTGATTGACCAGGTGCCGCTGATGCTGCGCGTCGGTATCGACAGCTTTTCCGTCAGCAACGCCACCGCGCTGAAGCGGCTGGCGGAAAACCGTCTCCCCGCCATTCCACATCATTATCAGCCGGCGGTGCGTGACGCCGAAGCCGGCAAGGGCTATAGTTGGCGCCGTCAGGCGAAGCCGGCCGCATAAGCGACCGATCCGCCGTTCTAAAGCATGTCGCGCAAAAGTGTGAAGCGGTTTTGCGGTAACGACATGCGCAAATGAAAGGCTTAAAGCGCATAGCGATCTGAAAGATAGCGACGCGCTTTATAATGAGCGGAACGGTAGCATGAAGACATTCGAAGTGGGGGTGATCGGTGGCGGTCTCGCCGGCATGGTCGCGGCAGTCGCGCTCGCCCGCGGCGGCCGCAGCGTGGCGCTGGTGGCGCCCGTCGCCGCCAAGGAAGACCGGCGCACCACGGCGCTGATGGATCAGTCGATCCGCTTCCTCGACCGGCTGACAGTCTGGGAAAAGCTGCGCCCGGCAGCCACGCCTCTCACCAGCATGCGCATCGTCGACGGCACCGACCGGCTGCTGCGCGCGCCGACGACCACCTTTCGCGCCGCTGAGGTTGGCCTCGATGCCTTCGGCTACAATTTCCCCAACAAGGCGCTGATCGACGTCCTCGAAAAAGCCGTCGCCGCCGAGGGCAATATCACCCGCTTCACCGATATGGCCGAATCGATTGCGCTCTCAGCCGAGGCCGTGTCGATCACGCTTGCCGGCGGCGAGACGCTGTCAGCCGATTTTGCCGTTGGTGCTGACGGCCGCGGCTCGAAGCTGCGCGAGACGGCAGAGATCGGCGTGCGCAACTGGTCCTATCCGCAATCGGCCATGGTGCTGAATTTCGCCCATTCGCTGCCGCACCAGAATACCTCGACCGAATTCCACACCAAACACGGCCCCTTCACACAGGTGCCGCTGCCGGGGAACCGCTCCAGCCTCGTCTGGGTGCAGGAGCCCGCCGAGGCCGCAAGCCGCATGGAATTGCCTCTGGCCGAACTCGGTCTCCTTGTCGAGGCGCGCATGCAGTCCATGCTCGGCAAGGTCGATGTGGAGGAGGGCGTCCAGGTCTGGCCTCTTTCCGGCATGATCGCCCATCGCTTCGGCAAGGGGCGCATCGCGCTGATCGGCGAGGCCGCCCATGTCTTCCCGCCGATCGGGGCGCAGGGGCTGAACCTCAGCCTGCGCGATATCATGGCGTTGACCGAGATCCTCTGCGACAGGATCGAATTGCCGGTGCCGGCCGATGCCGGCGAAAGCTTCGACCGCAAGCGCCGCGCCGACATCATGACGCGCACTGCCAGCGTCGATCTTCTCAACCGCTCGCTCCTGTCGGATTTCCTGCCGGTGCAGATGCTGCGGGCTGCCGGCCTGCATATCCTCTCGGCTTTTCCGCCGCTGCGCAACATCATCATGCGCGAAGGCATCGAGCCCGGCCGCGGCTTGCGCGATATTCCGGGTGCGCTACGGGAGAAGCTGAAACGGAAGAAGGCCTGAGCGGATCACCACCAGCCAGAGCGAAACGCTGGCCACCGAAAGCATCGTGGTGATCAGGATCGTTGCCGATGCGCGCTCCTGCCACACGCCATATTGCTGGCCGATGACGAAGACGTTGGTCGCCGTCGGCAGGCAGGCAAGCAGCACGGCGGCGTGGATCCACACCGGCTCGAATCCGCCGACCGCTGTCAGTGCCAGCAAAACCGCGATCGGGTGCAGGATCAGCTTCGCCGGGACGATGTAACCGATTTCCACGGGAACCCGCTTCAGCGGCCGCAGCGCCAGCGTCACGCCCATCGCAAACAGCGCGCAGGGCGCCGCCGCCTGGGCGAGGTAATCGACGAGGCGCTGAAACGCCAGCGGCTGGTCGAGATGCAGGGCAGCCACGGCAAAACCTGCTGCCGTCGACAGGATGAAGGGGTGCAGCGCCACTTTTCGGGTGATATCGGCGGCAAGCCGCCCGGACGAACGTTTGTCGTCGCCGGCCGCCGCCATCAGCGCTGGCGCCACGATGAAATGCAGCGCATTCTCGAAACAGATGATCAGCGCCACCGGCACAGCAGCGCCGTCGCCGAGCGCAAGCAGCGCCAGGCCCGGCCCCATATAGCCGATATTGCCATAGGCCCCGGCAAAGGACTGGATGGTGCAATCGGCAAGCGAATTGCCGCGCAGCACGCGGCCGATGGCAAACAGCAGGATGAACACCGCGTAGGTCGCGGCGATATCGGTGACGATGAAATCGACCCGCGTCAGCTCTTCGATCGGCGTGCGCGAAACGAGCTTGAAGAACAGGGCGGGCAGGGCGGCATAGATGATGAAGGTGTTCAGCCATCCAAGTGCTTCGGCCGGCTGCTTCGTTGCCTTGGCGGCGGCATAGCCGATCAGGATCAGGCCGAAGAACGGCAGGAGCAGGCTGACGATATCGGCCAAGAGGCTTTCCAGTGCGCGGGGATTACAGGCGGGTAGGGATCCGATTTTAAGCAATTTCAGCCAAAGTGCACAGCGGTTTTGCTGGAGTTGCGTGAAAACAAAGAGATAGAGCGTTTTCGTCGTTCGAAGAAAGACGGAAACGCTCTAATTCTATTGAGGCCTAACCCAACAAGCGGTCAGTAGTCCCAGAAGGCCGGTACCCAGCGAAAGGCGTCGCCGTCGACCGCCACCCGGCCGACGGACGGGAACGGCAGGTGAGTGGCCACCAGTTGCTCGCCGGTCTCCGCCAGTTCCCGTAAAAGACGGACCCGAACGCGAGCCGCCTCCTCGGGGTCGTGTTCGAAGCCGTTATACCAGTCGGGGTGTTCAAACCCGACTGCGAACACGGCGTCGCCGGCAAACATCAGCCGGTCCCCACCGGACGCGATGCGGATTACGCTGTGCCCGGGGGTGTGGCCGCCGGTGCGATGGACGACCACGCCCGGCGCCACCTGGTACTCCTCGTCGAACAGCCGCAGATGACCGCTGTATTCTTTCGCGAACCGCTTGGCAGCCGCCCGAAGCGCGTCCGGGAACCCCGGCGGCATGGAAACGTGGGAGAAATCGGGCGCCTCCCAGAACTTGACTTCGGCGGCGGCCACGTGGATCCGCAGGTCCGGACGCAGCTGGTCCTTAACCCCGTCGACGAGCAGACCGCCAATGTGGTCCATGTGCATGTGGGTCAGCACCACGTCGGTCACGGCCGCAAGATCGATGCCGGCGGCCTCCAGTCGCCTGATCAACTGTCCGGCTCGCGGCAAGTGCAAGTCAGGATCGACCCCCAGCCCGGCGTCGAGGAGTATAGTCTGGCCGCCGCTGCGCACCACTACGACGTTGAGCGCCCAATCCAAAGCGTCCAGCGGCAGGTACATGTCTTTCAGCCAGGCCGCCCGGGCGGCCGGATCGGCGTTGTGGCCCAGCATCGCGGTTGGGAGCGGTAGCACACCATCACTGACCACCAGCACCTCAATCTCGCCGATATTAAGCGCGTAGCGCGACGGAACCAACTCGTCGAGCCGAGGGCCTATCTTTGTCTCAAGGTTCATGTTCGTCTCCTTCTGACCGCCGCCTTAAACACGGCACCGACGACGCTACAGGGAGGCCTGTTTTCGGTCGATTGGGTCGAGGGATAGGCCTGGTAGGGCCAAGGACAGGGCGAGCTATACCACCGCATAGGTCTGTCATTCAGGTTGCGGGGCGTCGAACAACCGGAGCGGATCGATCGACCGGTCGCGCTTGAACTAGCCGATCTGCATCAGGATCGGGAAGGTCTGCTGAAACCAGATGGCCACATCACTGACCCATCCGAACAGGAAGGCGAGGCCGGTCAGTACAAGGAAGACACCCATCACCTTTTCCACCGTGCCGAGATGGCGGCGGAAACGCGACAGGAAGCGCATGAAGGCGCCGGAAAAGCCGGCGGCAATCCAGAAGGGGATCGCCAGCCCGAGCGAATAGACGGCGAGCAGCCCGGCACCGGAGCCGACCGTCTCGCGCGAGGCGGCGACACCGAGGATCGCGCCGAGCACCGGGCCGATGCAGGGTGTCCAGCCGAAGGCGAAGGCAAGGCCCATGACATAGGCGCCCGTCAGCGTCGCCGGCTTGCCGCCGCCCTGGAAACGCGCCTCGCGGGCAAGAACTCCGATTCGGAAAAGCCCAAGGAAATTCAGCCCCATGACTATGATGATCAGCCCGCCGAGCTTCGACAACAGGTCGAGATGCTGGCGAAGCGCCATGCCGATGCTGGAGGCACCGGCGCCGAGCGCCACGAAGACCGTGGCAAAGCCGAGCGTGAAGAGCAGGGCAGAGAACAAGACACCGCGCCGGACATCGGGTGCGACGGCAACCGCACCGCCGCCGCGGAACTGCTCGACTGAAATGCCGGCCATATAGCAGAGATAGGGTGGGACGAGGGGAAGCACGCAGGGCGAAAGAAAGGAAAGCGCTCCGGCAATCAGCGCGCTCCACAGGGAAATATCGGCAATCGACACGCATTCTCTCCGGCTGCAATCTGCATGATGTTCCTAGCTTTGCGAGGCCGGGATTGCCAATCACCTTTTTGCGCTTGGCCAGCCCCGAACCACAAATGGGAGAATAGCGGCCTGTCCGGATCTTGCGATCAGAAGCGACAGGCCGCCGCCGGAGAGCGCTATTTCAGCGGCAGAAACAATTCCACAACCGCCTCATGCTCCGGCGCCTCCGGAAAGAGGCTGAGCCGCTGGCAATAGATCGGGAAATCGCGTGTTTCTTCACCGCTCAGCGGAAGCCAGTCACGATAGAGATAGAGCGCGGCGGGCTCCAGATTGTCGGTGTTGCCGACGACGCGCAGCACCGCGCAACGCCCGCCAGGGATTTCGCCGGCTTTGATCTGCGCGCCGTTCGGCTCGATCTGTTGGTCGGTCCCGACACAGAGGTCCACGCTGTAATCGGCAGGCGAGGCAGGACAACGCTCGGACCGCCAGACATTGAAGGTCGGATTTGTCTTGGGGTGCAGGCCGGCGGCCTGGCGCCAGGCGATGAACCGCTGGATGGTGGTGCCGAGCGTCGCCGGGTCGCCCCTGTGCTCGATAATCGCCACCGGCGTGGTGGGCACATCGCGAATCGTCACGTCGTCAGTGGTAAAACTCTTCAGCATTCGCTTGCTCCTTGCGTTGTCGAGAGGCCCGAAGGCCGCAAGCCACGGCTCCCAGTCGGGAGATTTCCGGAACGACGAAGGCGATTGCCCGAACCGTTGTCGAAAGGCGCGGGCGAAGGCATCCGGTGCATCGTAACCGGCATCCATCGCTATCTCGGTGACGCTTTGCGCATCCCTGTAGGCCAGCCGGTGCGAAGCGCGCTTCATCCGGGCAAGCTGGATATAACGATGCACGGATAGACCGAAGGTCGCCGTGAACTGCCGGTGAAAATGAAACTTCGAGAACGCCGCAACACCGCTCACCGTTTCCAGGTCCAGATCGTCGTCCAGATGCCGATCTATGTGATCCAGCACCCGCTGCATCCGGTCATGGTAGTTTTGAAGCGCCGCCTTCATCGTTCGGTCCTCCGTGGCAGCATGAGATAAGCGCATGCCGACACGACGCGCTCGACCGATCTTGCGGTTTTCTCATAGGGCGCAGAACCTTGCCAAGGATTCGATGACAAACTCGCCGCCGATTTCTCGTGGTGATCTGGCTCGCCTCCTTGCGAAAGTGGCCGCGCGCAAGCTACGCCGTGGATATGTGCGTTACGTCCGCAGGGTAGTGCGCTGCGTCTGCAAGGTATGCGCCTTGCGTCCGCAAGAAATGTGCCGACTGCCGGAAAAAGCCGAATTTTTCGGTTGACCGCAATGGGTCGCCTGCCTATGTTCCGCCCACTTCCAGCCGGGGTGCTTCACCCGCGGAGCGGGAGAGCGTAGCTCAGCTGGTAGAGCAACTGACTTTTAATCAGTAGGTCTCGGGTTCGAACCCCGACGCTCTCACCATTTCTAATCTTCAAGATGACGGCCGCTAGCTGAGATCGGCAATTAAAGGCGTCGCTGCTGTTGCGCACTTGCGCGTATGGTCTGGAACGCAATCATAGCCGAGCGCAGAATCCTCCGACGGTTCAAAAATCAGCTTCGTCACAGGAACCAACTTCCACTGCGGTCCGTTTTCTTCTCATCAACAAGCAGGAGAAATCGATCATGGATTGGAATCGTGTTGAAGGAAATTGGAAGCAGGCGAAGGGCAAAATCAAGGAGCAGTGGGGCAAACTCACGGACGACGATCTCGACCAGATTGCGGGCAAGCGGGATCAGCTGGAAGGCAAGATCCAGGAGCGGTATGGCATCGAAAAGGACCGTATCAGAAACGATGTCGATGCCTGGTATGGCCGCCAAACTTGGTGAGTAGCTGAACAAAAGCCCGGCGAAAGCCGGGTTTTTGCTGCCGAAGGAACCAGCTCCGTCAGGTCCTTTAGAGCGATCAAGTCGGCCGGATGTTCATGAATATCCCTCAAAACCAGTAGAAGTGCGCCGATGGACAAGACCCCGAAAACGGCAATCCGCGGAATGATGTTGTACATACTGGCTCTTCTTGTCCTGGGCGTTTTGGCCGGCGCCGCCTACACAATCTATGGCCATCCGGCCGATCCATCCGAGCGACCGGCGGCTGAGACGATTCCGCAAAAAGCCACGGCTCCGCAGTGAGGCAGATCACACCAAATATTTGATTGATTGCCTTTCGAGAACGAACCGTGACCCGGCAAAGCACTTGCCACATCGGCTTCCCACCCGGTCAGGTCGTGTTGAAACGGCCGGGCTCCACGACAAGAAAACAGCAAGAGGCAAACAACATGGCTTTGGAAAGCAAGGCAGAGATTCCTGTCGCAAGTCGTTCCAACCAGTAGAGATCTCTATTTATAGGGAGAACAACCTGCGACAGGCCAAATCGACAGCATGCACGCCCGATCAATTGGCTTCCCGGAAGCACTTGAGCCCCTATATCGCCCTCGGACAGTCGGACAGCGGGAGTTTGCGGATGATGGAGCATGCAGTGGTGATCGCTGGAGGAGGGCCGACGGGCCTGATGCTGGCGGGCGAATTGGCCTTGGCGGGCGTCGATGTTGCGGTCATCGAACGCCGGCCGAACCAGGAGATCGTCGGTTCGCGCGCCGGCGGTCTGAGTGCCCGCACGCTCGAAGTTCTCGATCAGCGCGGCATCGTCGAGCGGTTCCTGGTGGAAGGGCAGATCGCCCAGGTCACCGGATTTGCGGTGACGCGGCTGGATATAAGCGATTTTCCCACCCGGCATAATTATGGTCTGGCGCTACGGCAGAAGCATATCGAGCGCATTCTGGCCGGCTGGGTCGGTGAGTTGCCGGTGCTGATCTATCGCGGCCGCGAACTGACGTCTTCTCTGCAAGACGACACCGGCGTCACCATCGAACTCTCCGATGGTTCTTCGTTGAGGGCAGGCTATCTGGTCGGCTGCGATGGCGGCCGCAGTCTGGTTCGCAAGATGGCCGGCATTGAATTTCCGGGATGGGATGCAACGACCAGCAATATTCTCGCCGAGGCCGAGATGGAGGAGGAGCCGCCACTCGGCGTCCATCGCACGGCGCTCGGCATGCATGCCTTCGGCCGGGAGCAATATGAAATTCGCGATGGCAAGGTCGTCTTTGCCAGCGAAGGTCCGATCAATGTCATGGTGACGGAAAACAATGCCGGCGCCACGAGCGAACCGACGCTCGGCGATCTCAGGCAAGCCTTGATCGCCGCCTGCGGAACGGATTACGGTATCCATAGTCTGACCTGGATTTCCAGGTTCACCGACATGTCGCGGCAGGCTTCGGCCTACCGCAACGGCCGCGTTCTCCTGGCCGGCGATGCCGCGCATGTGCATTCTCCGGTGGGCGGGCAAGGCCTCAACACCGGCGTGCAGGATGCCGTCAATCTGGGCTGGAAGCTGGCCCAGGTGGTGAGGGGAGTATCGCTTGAAAGCTTGCTCGACACCTATCACGCCGAGCGGCATCCGGTGGCCGCCCGCGTGTTGCGCACGACAATGGCGCAGGTCGCCTTGCAACGGACCGATGATCGCACCGAAGCCTTGCGAGACATTGTCTTGGAACTCCTTGCCATGGACGAGCCGCGCAAGGAGATTGCCGCCGAAATGTCAGGCCTGGCGATCCGTTACGACCTCGGCGACGGGCATCCGCTGCTCGGCCGCCGTATGCCCGACCTCGACCTCACGACGCCCGATGGCCCCCTGCGCGTCTATGCGCTACTCCACAATGCGCGGCCACTGCTCTTGAATCTCGGCGAACCCGGCAGCCTCGATATCGCGCTGGGGTCTGGCCGCGTCCAATGGGTTGACGCCACCTACGAAGGCGCGTGGGAACTGCCGGCGCTGGGGGTGGTCTCAGCCCCAACCGCAGTGCTGATCCGGCCCGATGGCTATGTGGCCTGGGTGGGCGAGGGAACGCCGGACGGCCTTCGCGAGGCGATGAACACCTGGTTCGGGCAGCACGACTAAAGCGCGTCGCGATCTTTCAGATTCGCTCCTCGCGCTTTAGGTCTTTGTTTCTACGCATGTCGTTAGCGCAAAACCGCTGCACACTTTTGCGCGACATGCTTTAGTAAAAGCCGCAAACCCGGCTAGGCGGCAAGCGACATCGAACCGCAATCCGATAGCGTCTCGGCTTCCGGCATCGGTTTGCCGCGACGCTCCCATGTCCGGCGGCTGATGCCGAAAGCCTCCCAGGGGCGCGCCTGGCTGAGAGAATTGGCGAGATAATCGGATCTGGTCAGCGCCCCTGCGGCGCGGCGTTGCTGCTCTTTCCGGCTTCGGTCGCGCTGCCGCCGCTTTTGCTTTTGAAGTCTTGCTCTTTTCCCTTTCGCCACATCGAAGGCGCCGATGGTGCGGGTGTCGAGGGCGCAGCGCTCCGAGTAGCTCAAATGCAGAGCGTGGCCGAGCGCGTCGGCCGACAGCGAGGAATACCGCACCTTCGTTCGCTCGTAGATCACCTCCTCGATGTCGGCTTTCCCAGCCCATGGCAGCCAGCGTGCCGCCCAGCCGAGCACGACGTCGACAAAGGCGTCCTTGAATTCCACGAGGGCGAGGCTGGCGATCACCTCGACATAGATCAATGCGTCATCCGCCTCGGGCACGATGTCGCCGTGCCGATACCTTATCAATTTCTCGATCTCGCGCATCCGGCCGCGGAAATGGTTCCAACGACCGCCCCGCGCGCGGCGCTGCACGGCCTTGTAACCCAGCAGGCAGTCGCCAACCTTGATGGCTGAAACATCCCGCGCAAGCCCATCCGGCCGATCCGCTTTTGCAGCCCGCTTCTTGGATTGAGTGGCTTCATCTGCGGCAGTAGGACGATCCATCGATTTCCCTCGCGATCGGCTCGGGGAGGCCGAAACGCTTGACTGCAAAGGAAGCCGAGGGGGGTGATCCACACATCATTCGGTGGATTGTTGACAAAACCGCGATGGATCCCGGCGCGACCCCGATGCTTTCACCAAGGCCTTTCGAAGGGCGTGCGAGATTGCTTGTCTGGCCACCCCGACCTGGCACCTTGTCGCGCAAGTGAAACGTTCGTCCTCACCTTCAATAACTGCAGGAACGCGCATTGCCGGGCCTGAAACCACCCGTGCAGGCCGGGTTTACCGATGTATCCCGTTGATACTGAAAATCTTCGCGCTCGTGCTTGCCAGTCAAGGTGCAGGAAGACGTGATCGCGGACACACCGATCAGCGTTCCGGCGGCCACCAAAGTGAGAAATCGCTTCATTGAACGTCTCCTTGCGAGGTTGATCCTGATCACAATCTACCATGCCCTTACGTTGGTTTGTGGAGCCTTGAAGCTAGATCGCTGATCAATTCACTCAAGATAATCTTATCGAGCTATTCTGTCGTTATGGAAGTAGTTGCCGATGGTTTTAGCGAAATGAAGCCGTTTTTGTCTTGAATGAATCATGGTTTTTCAGTAATATTATCCCATAAAAAAGTACTATAAATGGGAGGATACTATGTCTGAAGCTCGGTTCGATCCGGTTTTGCTTCATCGCCAGCATTTCATCGCTGAGATCACGTGTCTCGATGAAATCTTCGATATTCTCGGTGAATGGCCGGAGGACAAACGAGGTCTGGCATATGACACGCTGTTAAAGGCCTGCAGAGACACCGCCAGCGGCCGTTTCCCGCTGAGTGCTGCGCGCGAGAATTTTCGGCGGTTTCTGAAGATGTCGGGTGTGCTGGCCAAGGTCGAAGCTGCACCCAAATTCGAGCAACTGATGGGCGATCGAAATATCGGAAATGCCTGATGATACTGAGTAGGCAGGGGCGCGCCGTCACATCATGTGCGGCGCGTCTTGCGTTCTATGTCGGCTGCCCGGCGGAGCCTTCGCCACAAAGCGTCACGACACGCGAGAGGCGGATGGCTTCCGGTGAGGGGGCGACGGGATATCAAACAAGGCCGCCATTCGCCCAGTCGCATCGGAAGACCATCACAGGCTTGGAAAACCCCTTGAGCCGACGGCGCGTGGCGTGGCCGAACAGATCGGCAGCACCATACTCCCGAAAGATATTCTCCGAGACGAGGATCTGGTCGCTGGCGGCAGCCGCGCAGAGGCGCGCAGCAAGCTGCACGGTCGAGCCGAAGAGGTCATTGCTGTCCTCGACCGGTTCGCCGCAATCCAGCCCGATGCGGATGTGGATCGGCTCGGTATTTCCGCCGTTGTGACGCTTGAATTCCTGCTGGATCGTCATGGCGCATTCGACGGCGGCCGCGGTGGTGGAAAAGGCGGCCATGATGCCATCGCCGGTGTGTTTCACTTCCCGGCCTGAGCTGTGGCCGAGGCATCGGCGCACGATCGCGTCATGGGCCCTCACCATTTCGGTGCCGATGCGGTCGCCGAGCCGCGCCGTCATCTCGGTCGATCCGACGATGTCGGTAAAGAGGATTGCCCGGTGGCCGGGATCCACATCAGCCGAGGATTGGCCAAGCGTCGGCTCGGGGTCATGAATTCGGCCGAGAAAAGCCTCGACCGCTGATAATGCGACCTCGACGACCTCGTTGGCAACGAAGCCGTGCGCCTCGCGATGCACACATTGAGCGGTTTCCATGTCAGGCGCGTCGACGAGACAAAAGGGGGTCCCGCGCTGCTGGTCGAACCAATAGGTGAGAAATTTGACGCCGTAGCGATCCTGAATGTCGAGATCCATGCGATGCGCCCGGGAAACGTCTGCCGCTGACGTTCCCTCAAGAAAATGCCGGTCCATGAAGATAGGCATCACGCGTCCTCCCAGATCCGCCGCGTGCAAGGCGTGGCATTGTACGATCTGGATGCGGTTGCGTCCACCTTTGGGACAATCAATATCCGATCATTTCGGTCTGTTGCTTCCAGCAATGCCGATGAATTGCTGTCATTTCTATAGAATACTAGCGAAAAGATTGATTTTAATGAGTAGGTTGGAAGGGAAAAGCCTGATATTTACCATAATCTATCGTTTGATAACGGATTGTCGGGTCTCAGAGCCGATCGGGACGCTTCAAACGTTGCATGTTCTCAAAGCGCCTAGCTGCAGGGATGAAAAGACATGTCTGTTCCTGCAGGGGAGGCGGCCCACCAACGGCACGCAAATTGCATTGTTACTGGTACGCTCACCGAAATTGGGAAAAGCTGTAGCAAAGTGAGACAGACGGCAAATTTTCGACCGGTCGGCTTGGCCTCATTGGGGCTCGGCCATTATGCCGTTATTAACTCTGTGTGGGATGCCGCGCGCACGCTGCTGCACGAATGGCCGGTGGATGACGGCGAAGACTATTTCGAAGCCGTGAAATCCTGCCTGGATGCGATCATCGGCGACCTTCCGCCGGATGAGGTGCGGGCATCCTTCATCAGGGCAGCGCAGGAAGCCGGCATTTCCGTCATCGAAGCTGCGGATTGAATGCCCGCCGTGTTTCGCCACCTGGCCCCGGCTTGCTCCCCGTTGAACATCCAATTTCCTCTCGACTTGACTTTTGCGGCTGAAGTTCTATTTTAGAACAAATCAGGAACATCGGAGATGGTCATGACGCATACGGAACAGGTGATCACCAACGCCCTAGCTCTTGTCGAAGCGTCCCGCGCGGCCCGCGAGCGGGATCAGCTGCGGCGCGCCGCCTGGCAGAGAAAGGTCGAACTCAGCCGGCCGCTGCCGCCCTTGCCGCGTCCGGTTCAGTTGCCATTGGCGCTGAACTGATGCAGCCGGCAATGATCTTGCAACCCGAGCCGGCTTGGCTCGATCCAGCCCGGCCCGATGCAGCTTGGCCCGATCCGGCGTGGCCCGATGCAGCGTGGGAAGTCGAAGCCGTGCTTGCCTGGCATGACGACAATGCCAAGGCGGCGATCCGCTCGCTGCTCGACGACTGCAAACATCTGCGCCAGCAACTGGCGCTGGCGGAGAGGGCGATCAGCCGGGGGATGACCCGCGGTTGGACGCCGCGATACGAGCGCGATGCCCTCTGAAACATGACAGCGCCGCGCATCTTTGGAGTTCGGCGATCGACCCGAAAGCGGGCGATCGGCAGCCCGGAACAGAATGGTTTCAGGCCGGGTCCGCCCAAAATTTGGCGTCTGCTCCAGGCCGCTCACGCATCATGCTCCAAGGCCGACATTTGCCAGATAGGCCTCGAGGGCCAGGGCATCAGACAATCCGACGATGGCGCCGACATATCCGTCCGGACGCACGAGCACCCAGTCGCCTGGGGTCAGAGCGTAGGCGTCACGGAAGTGCCCGGCTTTATCAACGACATCGCCGCGCCGGCCGATCCTGTGGATGTGCAATCCGTCGCGCGGCAGCACGCTGACTTGCTCGACCTCATAACCCAGCAGGGTCCATTGGGCGCCGCTGAACAGCTCGAACAGACGTCTCGGCTGGCCGGCCGCACCCGTGAGCGGCGCATCCGGCGCGCGGTCGCCCGCCAGCAGGCCGCCGCGCCGCTCCGGCTTTTCCAGCGCGATGGAGGATTCGGGATAGCCGATATCCAGCTGATGGACCTCGCGGCCGCGCCGCATCTCGCCCCGCTTGAGTTGGTCGAGAAGACTTGTGGCAAGACCGAGCATCGCCGCGGCGACCGGGCGACGCTCTTCTTCATAGCTGTCGAGCAGTGCATCAGGGGCGCCTGCAGCGACCGCTGCCAGCTTCCATCCGAGATTATAGGCGTCCTGCACGCTGGTATTGAGACCCTGTCCACCGGTCGGCGGATGCGTATGGGCGGCATCGCCGACCAGGAACACGCGGCCGAGCCGGTAGTGATCGGCAAGCCGGGCGTTCATGGTGAAGGCCGATGCCCAGGAGACCGAGTGGACGTGAATATCGTCGCGGCCGGTGCGCTCCGCGACCAAGGTGGTCAATCCCGCCGCAGAAAGATCGATCTCGCCTTCGAGCGGGATGGGTCCCTGGATCTGGAACAGCTCGGTTCCCGCCAGCGGGCAAAGCGCGATCTGGCGCTGCATGTCGCCTTCGCCGAAGCGATGCCAGGCGTCGCGCTCCAAGCCCGTCAGCATTACATCGGTGACGATGGCACGCACGCCGAGCGTCTTGCCGGGAAAACCGATATCAAGCGCGTGGCGCACGAAGCTGCGCCCGCCATCCGCGCCGATGAGCCATCGCGCCTGAATGGTCTTTTCGCCGGATGGTCCCGTGAGCCGCGCCGTGACGCTTGCCTCGTCCTGTTCGAAGCCGATGAGTTCGCAGCCAAATTCCGGCCGGTGCCCCAGTTCGAGCAGGCGCTCGCGCATCACGCCTTCAGTCAGGAACTGCGGCACCATCAGCGGAAGGTGGTAGGGCTCGGCCGGCGTCGGCTCCCCACCCAGCACGGCTTCGGATTCGCTGAAGCTTCCGTCGTCGCGATATTCCCGCTGGAGGGGATAGGCGCCGCCGAGCGCAACGATCCGGTCGAGAATGCCGAGATCCTCGAACACCTCCTGCGTTCTTGGCTGAATTCCCTTGCCGCGGGAGCCGCGGAACGGGTCGTTCGATTTCTCGATCAGGCGGAAGGATACGCCGCGCCGTGCCAGCTCGATCGCCAGCGTCAGGCCGGCCGCACCGGCGCCTGATATCAGCACGTCGACTGTAAAATTCTGTGTCATCGCCATCTCCATATGTGTATTATGCACATAATAGGAGAATCGATATGGCGTCAACAATAAACGTGCAAAATACACATATGTCCGAAAAGCTGCGCGAGTTGCATGGGGCGTTGATCGAGATCGTCAGCGTCATGAACCGGCCCCAGCGTGATGAGCAGATGGTCCGCGAGGCCGGCATTTCGCTCGATCGCGCCCTGTTTCCGCTGCTGGTCACGGTGGAGCGGCTTGGTCCGATCGGGGTGGTCGAACTCGCCGATCGCGCCGGGCGCGACTACACCACCGTCAGCCGCCAGGTCGCCAAGCTTGAGAGTCTCGATCTGGTGGAGCGGCGCGGCAGTACTGCGGATCGTCGCGTGCGCGAGGCGGTGATAAGCCAGAAGGGCAAGGCGATGACCGATCGCATCGACGCGGCGCGTGAGCGCATGGGCCGCGCCATCTTCGAAAGCTGGGCCGAGCACGACTTCAATGAGCTGGTGCGGCTGATGCGGAGGTTCGCCCATGATATCAGTGGCGATATCGGCAATGGCGCCGGGGGGCCGCCGACAGAGGGCGGCTGACGGCCCGAGAGACTATGTCAAAGGACTTTGGCGGCCGTGACCTCGACTTCCACGAGGAATTCGGGGCGTGCGAAGCCGCTGACGATGATCAGCGTCGAGGCCGGCTTCGGATCGAGTGTATAGCGATCCCGCACGGCCATATAGGCGGGAAAATCCTCGCGCTTCGTCACGAAGCCTGAGATGCGGATGACGTCGGCAAAACTCATGTCCGCATCAGTGAGAATTGCTTTGATCGCCTCGAAGCAAAGCTCTGCCTGCGCGCCGATATCCTCCGGCACCGTCTCGTCGAGACCGATTCCGAGCTGCCCCGAGGTTACGAGCAGCGAGGCGCCCGGCGGCACCAGCAGACCGTGATTGTAATTTCCGAACGGACGCCGGACAGACGACGGATTGAAAATCTTCTTCATAGGCATTTCCTTGGTGCAACGAGGATGCTGCGGGCTCTTAAAACCGCTCCATCGCCGTCTTCACCTTCTCCAAAAACCTGGCCCGGCTTTCCGGCGTGCAGTTGTTCATATCGTAATGGGCAAGAAAGGTAACCGGCCGCAGCGGATTGATCTGCGCCCTCAGCACACGCTTGACGATTTTCTTCGGCGGGTTGCCGGCGGCGAAGGCGCGAAATGGCGTCGCGCCGTATGTCAGCACGGCCGCGAGTTTCCGGATGTGGCGCAGCCGCGATTCCACCTTGCCGTCGACCAGTTCGAAGGAGACGCCGGGAAGCCAGACGCGGTCAAAATAGCCCTTCAGGATCGCCGGGAAACCGAAATTCCAGATCGGCGTCACCAGCACCAGCGCTTCGGCCTGCTTCAGCCGCTCGACATAGGGTTTCACCAGCGCGGTATTGCCGGGATAGTCGTGATAGGCGAGCCGGTCGTGTCGGGAGAGCACCGGATCGAAATTCTCGGCATAGAGATCGCACGCATCCACCGCGTGACCGGCCTCTCGCAGGCTTTCCAGCGTCTGTTTGTAGAGCGCTTTGCCGTAGCTTTCCTCGACCGGATGCGAATGAAGGACGAGAACTCTCATCAGGCCTCCATGACGCTCGCGAGCCCCGGGAAGAGATAATTCTTGCCGGCATTGAAATCGAAATCGGGATTCTCCCAGGCGATCATCTTGCCGGGGTTCAACAGCCCCCTCGGGTCGGTTTCCTGCTTGAAGGCGAGCTGTACCTTGTCGGTGCGCTTCATGCCACCTTCTTCAAGCGTATAGCGATGCGGATTGAAGATCGGGCAGCCGTGATCCTGGTGGATCTTGATGATCTCCTCCAGGCGCTCCTCCGTGGTGTAGCGCACCAGCGGCAGGCCGGAGCATTGGATCTGCCCGTCGAACCTGATGAATTCGAGATGTCCAGGCACTTCGTCGCCGAAGATCTCGACCATCTTGGCGACCTTGGCGACGTGATCCGGGCCCGGATACTGAACCTGCAGATAGGTGAAGCCGGGATCGACCTTCAGCGCACGCAGCGTCGTGTGGTTCCAGGCAAGCTCGTAGGCATGCGGAATACCTTTCATACTTTCGACCGTGTCGGAGCGGAAGATGATCTCGCCCTTGTGAGCGGCTGAAAAGGCGAGGAATGCATCCATCGAATGCGGCGCGATCATCAGCACGACCACCGACTGGCCCTCGCGGATATACGGCCTATGGCGGGTGAAATAGTCGTGCGGGATCGGTGCCGCGATCGGCGCGATTTCCTTGACGAGGATGCCGTTGCATTTGGCCAGCGCATCCGAGAAGCGCACCGATGCCATGAAGTCGTCATAGCCGACAAGCACGTCGACCCAATCATAGGCAGGGGCGAGCGGCATTTCGATTTCGGTGATGATGCCGTTGGTGCCGTAGGCATGGCTGACCTTCTGCAGGTCCCAGCCGGTCAGGTCGAGCACGCGCGGCTCGGCCTCCATGGTGACGACGCGCAGACGCAGAATATTGCCGAGATCGCGCAGACCGCCCCAGGTGATCGAGCCGACGCCGCCGGAGCCGCCGGCGATAAAGCCGCCGACCGTTGCCGTCTGCGCCGTCGACGGGTGGAAGCGTAGTTCCTGGCCGGAATGCGCCTTGGTCTGCTTGTCGAGCTGGGCAATGACGATGCCCGGTTCGCAGATCACCCGGCCGGGATGGATTTCCTTGATCTTGTCCATGGCGGCAAGGTTGAGCACGATGCCGCCGGAAAGCGGCATGGCTTGGCCGTAATTGCCGGTGCCGGCGCCGCGCGGCGTCACCGGCACGCCGTGCGCGAAGGCGACCTTCAGGGTCCGGATGACCTCGTCTTCGTTTTTCGGGGTGACGACGAGATCGGCCGTGACATTGTCGAGCTGCGCCTTCAGGATCGGCGAATACCAGTAAAAATCGCGGCTCTTCTGGCGCACCAGCGCCGGATTGTCCTCGACGGCAATGCCTTCGAGTTGCGTTTTGATCGTCTGATAATCCGGCATGTCATGCTCCAACGACGCTGTCGAGTTCACGATAGTCCGGCAGGCTGCGGTCGATCACCTTGCCGCGGCGAAGCACGACGCGGTCAGACTGCGGACGGGAAAGAAATTCGCTCCAGCGCCGGGCGCTGAAGAGCACGAGGTCGGCCAGGGCGCCGACGGCGATGCGCCCCTTGTCGGGCCGGCCGAGAATATCCGCAGGCGAGGTGGTGACGACGCGCGCGGCCGTATCCAGCGGGTGATCGAGATGCAGGATGCGCACCGCCTCGCGCAACACCTCGACCGGGTCGAGATCGCCATAGGCATAAAAGGGATCACGCGTGTTGTCGGAGGAAACTGCCGTCGCAACGCCGGCCGCCGCCAGTTCCTTGAACAGGGTGACGCCGCGCCAGCGAGGCGTTCGGCCGGGATAGCGGTCTTGTAGATAGAGGTTACACATCGGCAGCGAGACGATGGAGATGCCAGCTTTCGCGACGAGCTCGACCGTGCGTTTTGCCGTTTCCTCGTCCTGCCTTGCGAGCGAGCAGCAATGGCCTGCCGTCACCTTGCCGTCGAACCGGTTGCGCAGCACGGCTTGCGCGATCGCCTTCAGCGTCTCGGCGGCGGGATCGTCGCTCTCGTCGACATGAAGATCGACGTCGAGGCCGTTATCGGCGGCGGCCCTGAAAAGTACATCGAGCTGGCTGTCGAGATCGGCGGTCATCCGGGTGACGCCGCCGAAAAGCCCGCCTTTTTCGCTGAGGACGGCGACCAGGTCGGTGAAATAGGCCGCGTCCACCATATTTTCCAGCGGGAAGAGCGCCACCGCCTGCAGCGCGATCCGGTCTTTCCAGGCCTCGCGCATCTCGGCAAAAACCTCGAAGGAAATGCGGTGCTGCGGCGCCAGCGAATCGAGATGCGTGCGGATCAGGCTGGTCCCGTGCGCATAGGCCGAGCGCAGCGAGAATTCCATGCGCTTGCTGACATCCGCCGCCGACCAGTACGCCTCCCGGTCCGTCCGCACCGCGTCCAAGGCGCCGATGAAGGTGCCGTCGGGATTGGCGTTGCGCGGCCAGATATGGCCCTTGTCGAGATGGGTGTGCATGTCGGTGAAGCAGGGCCAGACCATGCCGTCCTTCAGATCGGACCTTGGCAATTCCACCGGCGCGGCACCCGCCGGCAGCAGTGCGGAGATCACGCCATCGGCGATGACGATATCCGCCTTGACCAGCCCCTCGATCGCAGGCGCGTCAAATCCCTCGACGGTAACGGCGGGCAGGGTCGCATTGCTCAGCACGAAGCGGCCGGCATTGGGTGGCGAAAGGAAGGAATGGGTCATCAGTTTTCCCGTTTCAGGCTGCTCTCATGCCAACGGTGCAGGGCGAGCCAGGAAATGAACGAGGTGACGGCGAAGATCGCGACGCCAAGCAGGGAGAGCATCAGCAGCGCGGCGAAGAGGCGCGGAATATTGAGCCGGTACTGTGCTTCGAGCAGCCGGAAGGCGAGGCCGGAGCCGGCGCCCGCCGAGCCGGCCGCAAATTCTGCGACGACGGCGGCAATCAGCGCCAGCCCACCGCCGATCCTGAGGCCCGTCATGAAATAGGGTTGGGCGGCGGGCAGCTTGAGAAAGAGCAGTGTCTGCCAGCGCGAGGCGCCGTAAAGCTCGAAGAGGTTGATCAGATTGTGGTCGACGCTCTTCAGCCCCTGGACCATATTCGAAAGGATCGGGAAGAAGGCGACGAGGAAGGCGCAGATCAGCAGCGCCACCTGGGTCGACGGCGCATAGATCAGGATCAGCGGCGAGATCGCCACCACAGGCGTCACCTGTAGGATGACGGCAAGCGGATAGAAGGCAAGCTCGATCCAGCGCGACTGCACCAGGAAGATCGCAAAGCCGACGCCGCCGACAAGGGCCAGCATCAGCGACAGCAAGGTGATCTTGGTGGTGACCCAAAGCGCTGGGGCAAGCGTGCCCCAGTCCGTCACGAAAGCGTTTGCGACGGCGGCCGGACCCGGCAGGATATAAGGCGGCACGCCTGAGAGCTTCACATAGGCGTACCAGATCAGGATCAGCAGGCCGATAACGAGGAAGGGGATGGCGATGCGCAGCGCAAGATCGCGGCGCCTTGCGCCTGCGGCGTTGGGACTGGCATTTGCCGAAAGCTGAAGGGGCTGCAGCGACGTATCCGTTTGGTCACGCATCAATGCTCTCCCGCCGCGTTGATTGCCCCGATCAGCGAATGGGAGACCGCCTCACACGCCCTCCGGTATTCCTCCGAGGTGCGGTAATGCTCGTCGCGTTCCAGGCTGGTGGTCAGCGGAACATCGGCATGCACACGGCCGGGCCTTGCCTTCATCACCACGATGCGGTTCGAAAGATAGGCGGACTCATAGACCGAATGGGTGACGAAGATGACGGTGATGCCGGTCGTCTTCCAGAGCCGCAGCACGTCGTCGTTCAGCCGCTGCCGGGTGATTTCGTCAAGTGCGGCGAAGGGCTCGTCCATCAAAAGCAGCTTCGGTTTGGTCACCAGCGCGCGGGCGATCGAGACGCGCATCTTCATGCCGCCGGAAAGTTCGCGTGGATAGGCTTTGGCGAAATCCTGCAGGCCGACGGTCGTCAGCGCCTGCATGATCTCTGCATGTGCTGCCGCCTTCGAAACGCGCTTCAACCTCAGCGGCAGATGGACATTGTCGAACACGTTCTTCCACGGCATCAGCGTCGGCTCCTGGAAGACGAAGCCGATATCGCCCTCCGGCAGGCCCCTGGAATTGATGCGCGAACTCGGCCAGTCGATCGTTCCCGACGTCACGTCGCCAAGGCCGGCGATGATGCGCAGCGCCGTCGACTTGCCGCAGCCGGAAGGGCCGAGCAGGCTGACGAACTCGCCGCTTTCGACGGTGAGCGACATGTCGGAAAGCGCGATGGTGCCGCTGGAAAAGACCTTCGAGACCGACTGCATCACGACCAGCGGCCGCTTGCGCTTCTCTTGTGGGGATAAGGCCTGGGCTTCTGCTAAGGGCATTGCCTGTCTCATACATGCGAGGAGGATGTGGTCCGCCACTTCAGGCGGACCATCGGCCGACGTCGCAGGACCTACTTCTTCATCGCCATTCCGATGTTCTTGCAGACGAATTTCGTCGTGAAGGCCTTGGTGTAGTCGGTCTCCGGCTTGAACACCTTGATCGCTACCATCTCGTCGAAAAACGCCTTATAATGCGCGTCGGTGATGCAGCCGATGCCCTTGTCCAGGCTGTCGCCGGATTCGATGATGCCGTATTCCTTCATCTTGGCGATGGAGTAGGCGATCTGCCCATCCGTCATTTCAGGATTGTCCTTCTTGATCAGCTCGTTCGCCTTGCTGTTGTCGCCGTAGAGATAGTTGTACCAGCCTTCGATCGAGGCATCGACGAAGCGTTGGACGACATCCGGCTTCCTGTCGACCATCGTCTGCGTGGTGGTGATCATCGTCGAATAGGGCGAATAGCCGTTATCGGCGAGCAGGAAGACCTTCGGTTCGAAGCCGGCCTGCTTCTGGATCTCGTAGGGCTCGGAGGTGAGGTAACCCTGCTGGGCGGATTGCTTGTCGGCAAGGAACGGCGCGGCGCTGAAATTGTAGGGCTTGTACTGCTCGTCCTTGAAGCCCTTGAAGTTCGCCTTCATCCATTCGAAATAGGTGAGGTAACCGTCCTTGCTGAGAAACAAGGTCTTGAGCTTGGCGAGATCCTCGAATTTGTCGATACCCGCATCCGGATGGGCGATCAGGACTTGCGGATCCTTCTGGAAGATCGCCGCGACATCGACCAGCGGAATGCCCTGTTCGACAGCCGATACCTCGCCCTGCGGCCCACCCATGTAGAAATCGATCTTGCCGGAGATCAGCAGCGCGCTGTTGGCCGCGTTCGGGCCGCCCTGCACGATCGTGACGTCGAGGCCGTGTTTCGCATAGGTGCCGTCGGCGACCGCCTGGTAAAAGCCGCCGTGCTCGGCCTGTGCCAGCCAGTTCGTTCCGTAGCTCACCTTGTCGGCCGCATGCGCCGTAACGGCAGCGGCGAGCGCGCCGCCAAGGCCCATGAGCGCGGAAAAGACCGTATTCTTCAGTGCATTGGGCATGATCAGCATTCCCCTTTTGAGTTCGCAACGCCGGTGATGACGTCGGATTTTCTTCATTTGAGCGATTGCTTTGCTGTTTGAAAAGCATCAAATTTCGTGCGCAATGATGCCTTTTTGGCATCTCAGCAACGGCCTGTTCCAAATTTGCGCTGTCTGCTTCAATTTTATGCAACGAGGTTGCGATGCTGCACTCCAGAAAGCTTCTCTATATCAACGAGATTGCCCGCTCGGGTTCGATCCGTAAGGCGGCAGCGCGCTTGAACGTCGCCTCGTCGGCGATCAACCGGCAGATATTGGCGCTGGAGGCGGAGATGGGGGCGCCGCTTTTCGAACGCCTGCCGCGCGGCCTGCGCCTGACGGCGGCCGGTGAACTCTGCATCGAACATATTCGCGAGGTGCTGAAGAATTACGAGCGGCTGGAGGGCCGCATCCGCAGCCTGAAGATGCAGCAGGCCGGCAAGGTCCGTATCGTCACCACGGTTGGGCTTGCCGCCGGGCCGTTGCCTGACATCGTTTCCCGCTTCCAGTCGGAGCATCCGCGAGTCTTCATGCAACTGCGCAACGATGCCGGCACGATGACCGTCAATCCGGTGCTTTCGGGAGAAGTGGATATCGGCCTCGGCTTCAATATTCCGGCCACACCCGGTATCCGCGCGCTCGGCAGTTTCGACATCCCGATCGGCGTCGTCCTGCCGCCCGGCCATCATCTGATCGGGCCGGGTCCGATCAACCTTGCCGACATCGTCCAGGAACGCCTGGTGCTGGCCCAGCAGGGCACCAGCCTGCGTGAGGTGATCAATCTGGCCTTGGCGCGCCTCGACGTGCATGTCGAGCCGGTGCTTGAAACCAATGCCTCGGAGATGTTGAAGAAGCTGGTCAAGTCGGGGGCGGGGCTGACGATCCTCAACCCGCTCGACGTCATCACTGAGTGCCGGCAGGGCGAATTGGTCTTCCGGCCGATCGCCGAGCCGCATGCGCGCCACCAGCCGATGAAACTTTTTGCCCGTGCCCGTGCGCCGCTCGATTCCGCCACCAGCCTGTTCGTCGAATATCTGCTCGCCGAACTTGCCGGCCTCGTGCAGGAACTGCAGGCCAAAGGTCATATCGCGATGGAAAAGCCTGTCGCCCCGTAGGTCGCTTTCATCCGCACTATTGTGAATAGAGGTTGGAAAGCGGGTAGCGCTTCAGGTCGGACAGCAACTCGATGAAGCCGCTGACCTGATGGCGGCAGATCGCTTTGCCTTTCTCCACCGTTCCGCGCGAGGCGTCACCAACGACGCCGGCCGGATTGAGGTCGTGGGCGATCCAGGCAAGCGAATGCGGCGGCAGCGGCTGGATATATCGCGATTGTCCGCGCATCCATTCGGCCTTGGAGGTGAAATTCTGCGCCTTGTCCATCCGCACCAGATCGGGGCGGAAATGCAGCATCAGCGAGGTCTCGACCTCGCCGCCATGGATGCCGTATTTCAGCTCGTCTTCGCTGATCATGCCTTCGGGATGCCCGAAGCGGCCCCATTGCGTCGAGACGACAGCCATCTGATAGCGGACGCGCAACTCGCGCGCGACGATGCTCATAATGTCGACATTGCCGCCATGCGAATTGACGATGACCATCTTGCGGATACCGGCTTCGGCAACCTTGGCGCCGATCGCCGTCCAGACAGGAATGAGCAGCTCCGCGCCGAGCGACAGCGTTCCCGGCCCGTAGATATGTTCGTTCGCCTTGCCGATCTCCTGCGTCGGCAGGACCAGGAAATCGAGGTCGTCGGGCTTCTGCTGTCGCAGTTCGGCCAGCATGCCGTTGGCGATCGCCACATCGGTCGCGATCGGCAGGTGCGGGCCGTGCTGTTCGGTCGAGGCGATCGGCAGGATGGCAATGGTCGTATCGGGTGAAAGTCCGGCGAAATCGGAGCTGTTCAGTTCGTTCCAGTAAAATGGCATTGCCATCGCCACACCTCTCATTGCCGTTTCAACAGTGAGTAGGAAATATCGCTGCACGCGAAAAGCATCAATTTGCGCCCGCACCGATGCCTTTTTGCGGATGATGCAGCGATGGCGGCCGTGCAGAGGGCAGGGGGCCAGCATTGCATGAGCTGGATGCGGCTAGGAATTCACTGAAGCCATTGCGCCGACGCGTCTGCAATGGTTTGCTGGCGCCTCTGCAATTCAACGCTCTCCGGTGATTCCCAATGTTCGATATTCTGTGGCGCGGCCTGGCGATCGGCGCCGGCGCAACCATCCTCATGGACCTCTGGGCGATCGTGCTCACCAAGTTTTTCGGCCAGACGGCGCCCAACTGGGCCCCGGTCGGCCGCTGGTTCTGGCACCTTCGCCGCGGCAAGATCTTTCACGACAGCATCGCCGATGCCGAGCCCTATGCGCATGAGCTGGCGCTCGGCTGGATCAGCCACTATGCCGTCGGCATTCTCTATGGCGTGATCTTTGCGCTGATCATGGGGCAGGGCTGGCTTGCCGCCCCGACATTCCTCCCCGCCTGGATCTTTGGCATTCTCACCGTCGGGGCAGGATGGTTCCTGCTGCAACCCGGCCTCGGCATCGGCTGGGCCGCTTCCAAACATCCGACCCCGAACAAGGTGCGGTGCTTCAATCTGCTGGCGCATACGGTGTTTGCGTTGGGGCTCTACGGTACGGCGCTGATCATTCGCTGAGATCGCGGCCTGCCCCTCATTCGCCTGCCGGCACCTTCTCCCCGCCTGCGGGGAGAAGGGGATATGTGGCGACCTCTCGGTTCCCCGCTACCTCTCGCAGGGCACGTCCCCTCTCCCCGTCAGAACGGGGAGAGGGCTAGGGTGAGGGGCATCTTTGCGGTCCGAACCTCGCCCTACCGCGCCGCCCAATTGGCGCCGCGGCGGAAGATGGTCTTCATCTCGGGCACGTCGAATTCCTTGGCCTGGTGGCCGAGCGAGGAATAGAAAACCCGGCCCTTGCCGTATTTCCGCTTCCAGACGACGGGCATGACGACGCCGTCGATCCAGTAGGCGTGGTCGCCGGTGAACTTCGTCGTCGCCAGAACCTCGTTCGAGGGGTCGACATGCATGTAATATTGCTCCGATGTATAGGGGAAATCGGCAATACCCTGCATTAGCGGATCGTCGGGCCGGGTAATGTTGACGGTATAGTCGATGATGTTGCCGGGGTGAGCCACCCACTGGCCGCCGATGATGAACTGGTAGTCGACCGAATCGCGGAAGGCATCGCCCGCGCCGCCGTGATAACCGGCGATGCCGACGCCGCTCTCGATGGCGGCGGCGAGGTTCTTGACCTCCTCCTTCTCGATCTTCGACATCGTCATGATCGGCACGACGAGGCTGAGATCGTGGACGGAAGGGTCTGCAAGCGCCTCGGTGCCGTGTTCGAGATAGACCTTGAAGCCGTCCTCCTCGAGCATGGTCTTGATGACTTCGGCGCATTCCTGCGGCTCATGGCCGCTCCAGCCGCCCCAGACGATCAGTGCTTCACGCATAGTCTTTCCTCCTGAAATTATTTCGCCAGCCGTCCGCCGACGATGGAATCGGACAAGGGGGCAGGGCGCTCCGTTGCCGTTGATATCGTCACCGTCCTGCCGGTCGCAGCCGCGGTGTGGAACGCTTCCATGACCTCGAGCACGTGCAGCGCCAGATCGCCATTGGCCCGATGCGGCCGGTTGGAGCGGATCGCATGCGCCATGTCGGCGACGCCGAGCGAGCGGTAGTTGCCGTCGGCATAGGGTGCAGTGACCGGCTGGTCCTCGAATGAACCGCCCTTCTTCAGATATTCGACAGGGCCTTCAAACTTGTTCGGATCGGGCACAATCAGCGTGCCCTCGGTTCCGTAGACTTCCAGCGGCACATGCTTGTGGCCGGCGACATCGAAGCTCATGGCGATCTGCACGACGGCGCCGTTCTCAAAACGCATCATGCCGGCGACATGCGTCGGTACATGCACGGGAATATGTTCGCCGTTGCGCGGCTCACTGGTGATCAGCCGCTCTGTGCGCGGCGTCGTCGCAAAGCCGGCAACCTCGGACACCGGCCCGAGCAGATTGACGAGATCGGTGATGTAATAGGGGCCCATATCGAGCATCGGCCCGCCGCCGACTTCGTAATAGAAGGCCGGGTTCGGATGCCAGCGCTCATGGCCCGGGCACATGAAGCTTGCCGAGCCGCCGACCGGCTGGCCGATGACGCCCTGGTCGATCAGCGCGCGGGCCGTCTGGTGGCCGCCGCCGAGAAAGGTATCGGGGGCAGCGCCGATGCGAAGATTCCGCGCTTTGGCGGCGTCGGCCAATTTTTTCCCTTCTGCGAAATTAATCCCGAGCGGCTTTTCCGAATAGGTATGTTTGCCGGCTTCGAGCGCCTGCAGCGCAACCGCGACATGGGCTTTCGGGATCGTCAGATTGACGATGATCTCAACCTTGGGGTCGGCGAAAAGCTCCTCGACCGATCTGGCGGGAACGTTGAACTCCTTAGCCTTCGCCTCGGCCAATTCCCGGTTGAGATCGGCGACGCCGCGGATGTCGAGAATGGGAAAGGATGCCATCGCCTTGAGATAGGCGCCCGAAATATTGCCGCATCCGATGATGCCGACACCGACTTTTTCCATGAAGTCCTCCATTCATCTTGATTGTGCTGCTCGTCAGAGCGCCGGCCCTGTCGTGTTCCAGGGCGATTCGTAGAGTTCGTAGAGCGCCACCGCCGCCGCACCCTGGGCCCAGAAATCGTCGGTCGAATCGTCGAAGACGAGTTCGCTGACGCCGCGCAGCGACGGCGGGATGGCGAGCGCATAGGCATCGCGCAGGCTGTTCAAAAACGGTTCGCCGAGCGCCAGGCTCGACCCCACCAGAATGACCCGCGGCGGCGCAAACAACGTCACGATGTTGGCAATCGTCAATCCCACCGCTTCGCCGGCGCGGATGGCAGCACCGATCAGCCGGTCGTCATCGGCCTTGATCAGCGCCTGGGCATGGTTCATACCGCGCCCGAGCCGGATTGCTTCGGCAAAACGCCCATCGGCCTGCTGTTCGCCGAGGATTGCGCTTTCGCCGGCCTGGCTGGACAGCCGAACGACGCCATTTGGCCCCATGCCGAGCACGAGGTCGCCGAGATTGTGGCTGAGGCCGCCGGCGCCGCGAAACAGGCTGTTGCCGTGCAGGACGCCGAGCCCCAGCGTCTGCTCCAGTGAAATCAGCACCATATCCTCAAGATCGCGGGCTTTGCCGAACCAGTGATGGCCGAGCGTGATCGCGTGAGCGTCGCTTTCGACGATGGTTGGCGTCGAAAGCCGCGTCGACATCTCGGAGGCGAAATCGACATTGGTGTCGCGAAAGATCGGGCTGCTGCGGATATAGCCGGTGCGGTGCTCGATGACGCCGGGAAAACCGAGGCAGACGCTGTCGACGTCTTCAAGCGACAGCCCGGCATCGACGACACAGCGCCTGACGCCATCCTCGACCAGATCGGCAATGACACCGATCGGCTGCCGGTCGAGACGGATCGGCAAAGCCAGCTTCGACAGCACGTCGCCGCGGAAATTGGTGACGACGAAGACCATCCGGTTGGCGGCGATCTTGCCGCCAACCACCCGCGCCGCATCCGGATTGAGCTCCAGCGCCACGCGCGGCCTGCCGCGCACCGCCTCATTGCGGATATCGCCCTCGTGACGCGGCAGGATCAGCCCGTCGTCGAGAAGCGAGGCGGTGATGGCGGAAACCGTGGTGGTGGAGAGTTCGGTGCGCTCGCTGATCTCGATCCGCGAGATCGGACCATGGCGCCGGACGGTATCGAGCACGTTCAAGCGATTGATCGCGCGCATTAATTCGGGATCTGCGGTCTTCATGAGAACTAGCCAGGCAAGCGTTTCGTTGGGCGGAACCCAAATATTTATAACGGGGTACGAAATAAATAGCGGGCAATTTCGCGGTCATGTCAAGCGCATTTGATAAAAATAGCGGCATTGGGTTGACATTGGATGAAAGCTCCGGTGAATTAATCCGCATAGGGGAAAAATTGTGAGGATAGACCCCTGGGAGGAAAATCAATGAATTTTATGCTGAAGAACGCCGCTTTCGGCGGCAGGCGCATTGTATCCATGGCCGCGGCAGCCGGCCTGTTGCTGGCGGGAGCGGGCGCCGCCTCGGCGACGACGGTGGTGAAATGGCTGCATCTCGAGCTCGACCCGAAAAACGTCGCGGCCTGGGAAGACATCGTCAAGAAATACGAAGCCCAGCACCCGGACGTCGATATCCAGATGCAGTTCCTCGAAAACGAGGCCTTCAAGGCGAAGCTCCCGACATTGCTGCAATCCGACGACGTGCCGGATTTCTTCTTCAGCTGGGGCGGCGGCGTCTTGAAGCAGCAGTCCGAGACCGGCGCGCTGCTGGATGTGACGGCAGCCCTCGATGCCGATGGCGGCAAGCTGCGCAACGCCTATACCCCGGCCTCGGTCAACGGCCTGACTTTTGACGGCAAGACCTGGGCCATTCCCTATAAGGTCGGTCTGGTCAGCTTCTTCTACAACAAGGCGCTGTTTGCCAAGGCCGGCGTCAAAGCCGAGGACATCAAGAACTGGAGCGATTTTCTCGCCACGGTGAAGAAGATCAAGGCGGCAGGCATCGTGCCGATCGCCGGCGGCGGCGGTGAGAAATGGCCGATCCATTTCTACTGGAGCTATCTCGTCATGCGCGAAGGCGGCCAGAAGGTCTTCGACGCGGCCAAGAACGGCGAGGGCGAAGGTTTCCTCGATCCCGCCATCATCAAGGCCGGCGACGATCTCGCCGAACTCGGCAAGCTCGAACCTTTCCAGCCCGGCTATCTCGGCGCGACCTGGCCGCAGACGCTCGGCGTCTTCGGTGACGGCAAGGCGGCGATCATCCTCGGCTTTGAAGCAACCGAAGCCAATCAGCGCAAGAATGCCGGCGACGGCAAGGGTCTGGCACCCGACAATATCGGCCGTTTCGTCTTCCCGACGGTCGATGGCGGCGCCGGCAAACCGACGGATACGCTCGGCGGTCTGAACGGCTGGGCCGTCACCAAAAAGGCCTCCAAGGAAGCGATCGATTTCCTCGCTTTCCTGACGAGTGCGGAGAATGAGCGGGCGATGGCCAAGGCCGGCATGCTTCTGCCCGTTGCCGTCGGCGCCGATGATGGCGTCGTCAACCCGCTGCTGGCCGAATCGGCCAAACAGCTTGCAGGTTCGACCTGGCATCAGAACTTCTTCGACCAGGATCTCGGTGCTGCCGTCGGCCGTGTCGTCAACGACGTCTCGGTGGAAATCGTCTCCGGCCAGATGAATTCCAAGGACGGCGCCCAGATGATCCAGGACGCTTTCGAACTGGAACAATAACCAGCGCCCGCAGACCCTTCCCGGCGCTCCCAGCTAAGAGCGGGAGCGCCGGCATTGCTGCCGACGATATGCGAAAGCAGGACCCATGGCCAATATTTCTGTCCCCTCGATGACCTCAGCCGTACGGCCGGCCCGAAAAGCCGCAAACAGCAGGAGCTCGGTCGCCCATGACCGGCTGACGGTGCTGTTGATCTTTCTGCCGCCGGCGCTCTTGTTGTTCACGCTCTTCGTCATCCTGCCGATGGGCGAGGCGGCCTGGTACAGCCTCTACAAGTGGAACGGCTACGGAACGCCGACCGAGTTCATCGCGCTCCGCAATTTCCAGGTTCTGTTTCGAAATGCGGCTTTCACCCAGGCGCTGTTCAATAACGGCCTGATCATCGTCATCTCGATCTGCATCCAGGTGCCGCTGGCCATCTGGCTTGCGACAATGCTGGCCCACCGCATTCCCGGTGTCGTCGGCTACCGCCTGATCTTCTTCCTGCCTTATGTGCTGGCCGACGTTGCCGCCGGCCTGATCTGGCGCTTCGTCTATGATGGCGACTACGGCCTGTTTGCCGCTATTTCCAACTTTTTCGGTTTCGCCAACCCCTACGTGCTCGCCGACAAGGATGTGGCGATCTATGCCGTGCTCGGGGTCATCGTCTGGAAATATTTCGGTTTTCACATGATGCTGTTCATCGCCGGCCTGCAATCGGTCGACAAGAGCGTGCTGGAGGCAGCCGAAATCGACGGCGCCACCGGCTGGCAGAAGTTCCGCTATGTCACGCTGCCGCTGCTCGGCTCGACCTTGCGCCTGTCGATCTTCTTTGCCGTCGTCGGCTCGCTGCAGCTCTTCGACATGATCATGCCGCTCACCGGCGGCGGGCCGTCCAACTCAACGCAGACGATGGTCACCTTCCTCTACACCTACGGCGTCATGCGCATGCAGGTCGGCCTCGGCAGCGCCGTCGGCGTGGTGCTGTTCATCATCTGCGTCACGCTCGCCTTCGGTTACAAAAGGATCTTCATGCGCCATGACTGATATGAGCTCTTCCATCCGCATGCGCACCTCCACCCGCGTCTATCTCTACGTGTCGCTGAGCCTGATTGCCGCGATCGTGCTGGTGCCGCTGCTGACGACGGCGCTCGGCGGCTTCAAGACGCTGGGCGACCTGCGCACCAACCCCTTCGGAATGCCGACGGAATGGCAATGGGCAAACTATACCGACATTCTGTTCGGCGAACGCTACTGGCTGCAGATCGGCAATTCGCTGGTTATTGCCGCGCTCACCGTGCTCTTGACGCTGATCGTCTCGTCGATGGCGGCCTTCGCCTTTGCCCATGTCCGCTTCTTCGGCTCGTCCTTCCTGCTCAACTATTTCCTGCTCGGCCTGATGTTTCCGGCGGCAACCGCAATCCTGCCGCTCTTCATCCGCATCCGCGATCTCGGCCTGCTCGATACCTATTGGGGCGTGGTTCTGCCGCAGGTGGCCTTCGGCCTCGGCATGAGCATCCTTTTGTTTAGAAACTACTTTCGCAACCTTCCGGAAGAATTGTTTCAGGCAGCCTTCGTCGACGGCTGCGGTTATCTCAGATTCTTCTGGCATATCTCGCTGCCGCTTTCCCGGCCGATCGTCGCCACCGTCAGCATCATCTCCTTCGTCGGCAGCTGGAACAGCTACATCCTGCCGCTGATCATGCTGAACTCCGAATCCAAATATCCCTGGCCGCTCGGCATCATGGTCTATCGCGGCGAGTACGGTACCGAATGGCAGCTGGTGCTGGCCTTCATCACACTGACCATCCTTCCCACCATCATCGTCTTTTTCGTCGCCCAGCGACACATCATCGCCGGCCTGACCGCCGGCGCTGTCAAGTCCTGAGCCGAACCCTTGGAGGTGCATTTATGGCATCCGTTGAACTGAACGATATCCGTAAGACCTATGGCGCCGTCGATGTCATCCATGGCATCTCGCTCAATATTCAGGATGGGGAATTCGTCGCCTTGGTCGGGCCTTCCGGCTGCGGAAAATCGACGCTGCTGCGGATGATCGCCGGCCTCGAGGAAATCACCGATGGCGAGATCTCCATTGGCGGCAAGGTGGTCAACGCCATGACCCCACGTGAACGCAACATCGCCATGGTCTTCCAGTCCTACGCGCTCTATCCGCACATGACCGTGGCTGAGAACATGGGCTTCAACTTGAAGCTCGCCGGCGTGGCCAAGCCGCAGATCGAGATCCGCGTCGCCGAGGCCGCGCGCATGCTCGACCTTGCCCAACTGCTCGACCGCAAGCCGGCCCAGCTTTCCGGCGGCCAGCGCCAGCGCGTTGCCATGGGCCGCGCCGTCGTGCGCAATCCGGCCGTCTTCCTGTTCGACGAGCCGCTCTCCAACCTCGATGCGAAACTCCGCGTGCAGATGCGCTCGGAAATCAAGACGCTGCACCAGAAGGTGAAGACGACCTCGATCTACGTCACCCACGACCAGATCGAGGCGATGACGCTCGCCGACCGCATCGCCGTGCTCAATCAGGGCAGGGTGGAGCAGCAGGGCACGCCGCTCGAACTTTACCGGAAGCCCGCCAATCTCTTCGTCGCCGCCTTCATCGGATCACCGGCGATGAACATGCTCGACGGCACCGTGGAGGGCGAAAACGGCGAACCCGCCGCCCGCCTCGAAGACGGCACGGCAATCCGCATCGCGCCCGACCGCAAGGTCAAGCGCGGTCAGGCCGTCACCATCGGCCTGCGCCCCGAACACCTCGTTCCCGGCATATCAGCCGGAACGCCGCTTGCCGGTCGCACCATGCTGGTCGAACCCACCGGCGCCCAGACCCATGTGGTTTTCGACCTTGCCGGACAGCAGGTGACCGCCATCGTCGACGGCGAATACCCCGTCCGTTACGGCGCCGTGTTCGAAGCAAGCATTGCCAGCGACCAGGTGCACGTTTTCGACCGCGGCAGCGGCGTGGCGCTCTGAAGCGGATCGCTTGTCGTTATGGCAAAACTGCTGCGCGTTTTTTGCGCGACATGCCGTAGGCGCGAATTCACGATGCCGGACAACGACAAAACCGCCGAGCAAGCCCGGCGGTCCTAACTGCTGATAAAGACAGCCAGCGACTATTCCGCCGCGATCCGCGAGACGCCGTTGGCCTGGACGATCTTATCCAAGAGCGCCAGTTCTTCCTGGGTGAGATCCGTCAGCGGCGGCCGCACCGGGCCGGGGTTCTGCCCAAGGACGCGGAGGCCGGCCTTGATGATCGAGACGGCATAGCCCTTCTTGCGGTTGCGCAAGGCGACGAAGGGGAAGAAGAAGCCCTTCAGGATCTCGTCGACGGTCGCTTGATCGCCGGTGCGCAAGGCGCCATAAAAGCGCTGGGCCAGCGCCGGCACGAAGTTGAAGACCGCCGAGGAATAGGTCGTCACGCCGGCGGCAAAATAGGCCTGGGCATAGACCTCATGGGTCGGCATGCCGCCGACATAGACCAGACGGTCGCCAAGCAGCGTCGTGATCTCGATGACCTTGTCGACATCGCCGACGCCATCCTTGAAACCGATCAGGTTCGGGCATTCGTCGGCAAGCCGGGCAATGCTTTCGGCTGTCAGGACGGCATTGTCGCGATTATAGACGATGACGCCGATGCCGACCGATTGGCAGACCGCCTTGACGTGGGCGACGAGGCCGGCCTGTTCCGCAAACATCAGATAGGGCGGCAGCAGCAGCAATCCGTCGGCGCCGGCCTTCTCGGCCGCCTGGGCGATCTCGATGGCGAGCGACGTGCCGTAGCCGGTGCCTGAGATGATCGGCGTCTTGCCGGCCGAGGCCTTGGCGGCCCTGATAACCTGCGGAATCTCGGCCGGATTGAGGGAGAAGAACTCTCCGGTGCCGCCGGCGGCAAACAGCGCAGCCGCATCGTAGCCCGCAAGCCACTCGACATGGCGGCGGTACTTCGGCTCGTCGAATTTCAGCTGATCGTCAAAATGCGTCACCGGAAACGAGAGGAGACCGCTACCGACGGCCTTCTTCAATTCAATCGGGTTCATCATCAAGTCCTGTTCTTTGTTGAATGTTGACCGTTCAGGCGCTTTCGAGCGTCTGCAGAAGGGCTGCGATATAGCCGTAGCAAAAGGCAAAGGCGGTGGCGGAAGGGTCCTTGCCGCTGACCGTCGGCACGTGGTCGGGCATCAGCATATATTTGTAGCCGACCTCTTTGTAGATCCTGGCCGAGCGGACCATGTCCATGTCGCCCTCGTCGAGGAAGGTTTCCATGAACGAGAGCTTGCCGCCGCGTATGTTGCGGAAGTGAACGTTGAAGATCTTGTTGCGCTGACCGAACCAGCGAATGATGTCGTCGATCTCCTCGCCGGGATTTTCAAGCATCTCGCCGATCGAGCCCTGGCAGAAATTGAGGCCGTGATAGGGGTTTTCGCGCATCAGCACGAATTTCTTCAGGCCTTCGACAGTGCCGAGCACCCGCGTGACGCCGCGATAGCCGGGCGGCGTATAGGGATCGTGCGGATGGCAGGCGAGCCTGACGCGATTGCTTTCGGCAACAGGAACGACGCGTTCGAGGAAATAATCGATCCGTTCCCAGTTTTCGTCTTCCGATAGAACGCCGGCAAGGCCGGGCTCGGCCTGCTGATCCGTCTTGTCCCAGCGGAAGCTGGCATTCATCGATCCGCCGCGTCCCGGTTCATCGGGTGTGCGCGGAATGCCGATCAGATTGAGATTGTATTTCACCGCAGGAATGCCGGCCGCCGCTGTATTCTCGATCAGCTTGCAGACGGCGTCGATCTGCCTGTCGCGATCGGGGCCGGCGAGCAGGATATCGGGATAGGAAGCCTTCTCGATCGGCTGCGAGGGCAACGGCAGTTGGATCATGTCGAGGATCAGGCCGAAGCTTTCAACCTTGTCGCGATGGCGCTCGAGGTCGGAGAGCGTCCACCTGCTCGGTTTTCCCGGCGGGTCGGCGTTGATATGCTTCACACCCAGTTGCGCGAAGATACGATAATCGTCGTCATCCCGCGCTGCGACCTGCGTTCCCAGATACATTTGAGTCTCTTTCGAAATTACACAATGTCATATGACATAATATGAATTTCTGAGAGAGTCGAGCCCTATTGCTGCTCGGAGAGCATCCGATAGCGACGCTGGCTGGCCATCATATGGGCGCGCATCGCCTGGCGGGCGCGATCCGGATCCTGATCGGCGATGGCCGACAGGATTTCAACATGTTCGGCATAAACCTTTTGCAGATAGTCGCGGTCATTGGCCTCCGGCAGCGTCGGAAACTGGCCGCGGGGGATGGCCTTGGGGCCGAATTGGCGCAGGACATCGACATAGAATCGGTTGTTGGTGGCGGCGGCAATCGCCATGTGGAACGCATAATCCGCCTCCACCGTCTGCTGTCCGGTCTCGATCAGATTTGCCATTCTGCGGTTGGCTTCACGAATGGCCGCCTCCTGCTCGGCGGTGCGGCGATAAGCAGCAATTGCCGCCGCTTCACCTTCGGCCGCCATGCGAAACTCCAGCAACTCAAGGGTTTCAGGGATGCTTTTGATTTCCACCGGCGTCAATGACAGGAGAGAATGCGCTTTCGGATCGGCGACAAACACCCCTTTGCCCTGGATCGGCTTGACGAAGCCCGCCGACCTGAGATCGGCGATCGCCTCGCGCACCACGGTGCGGCTGACGCCGAAGGTCGCTTCAAGCTGCGGCTCGGTCGGCAGCTGGTCGCCGACCCGCAGCTTCCCCGTCTCGATCTGCGCCCGCAGCTGGTCGATGACCTGTTGTGCCAGTCTTTCTCGCCCACGGCTGAGTGTCGTCATTTTTCCGTTCCCCAATCCCTTTGCACTCAAGTCTCCCGCTCGGGCCTTGTCAACCGTATCAGACTTCGATAGATCATAATACGACATACGGGCGACATAATATGTCTCCTATAGTAATCCAGGGAGGAGTGACAATGAAGCATTTTTCTAAAGGCTTGTTCGTCGGCGCCGTTTTCGGCGCCTTGACAATCGCCGCACCGCAGCTGCAGGCCGCCACCCCGCAGGACCAATTGGTGATCGGGACATCGCTGGCTCAGGTTCTGTCCCTCGATCCGCAGCAGGCGACCGAAGGCAAGGCCGTCGAGATCATGTCCAATCTTTACGACCGGCTGGTCGCCAGCACGGCTGATGGTAAGATCCTTCCGCAGCTGGCGGAAAGCTGGAAGGTTGACGACAAGGGCATCACATTCACGTTGCGCAAGGCCAATTTCGCCTCCGGCAACCCGGTGACATCGAAGGACGTGGTCTATTCTCTGGCGCGGCTCTTGAAGATGGATCAGGCCGCTGCCGCCAACCTCAAGCGCGTCGGCTATGACAAGAACAATGTCGAAAAGCTCGTCAAGGCGGTCGACGACCAGACGGTGCGGATCGATCTCTCCGACCAAGTGACGGCGGAGCTTCTGCTCTACCGGCTGACGACGACGACGACCAGCGTGGTCGACAGCGTCGAGGTCGAGAGCCACGCCGTCGACAATGACTACGGCAACGCCTGGATGCGGACGCATTCGGCCGGCTCCGGTCCGTTCACCCTCAATCGCTGGTCTCCGAACGAGCTTGTCATTCTCGACGCCAGCAAGGGTTATGTCGACGGCGCTCCGAAGATGAAGCGCGTCATCGTCCGCCATGTGCCGGAAAGCCAGGTCGAGCGGCTGATGCTGGAGCGCGGCGATATCGATATTGCCAGTGCGCTCACGGCCTCCGATCTTGCGACGTTCCAAGCCAAGCAGGGCTTTGCCATCCAGCGTATTCCGACAGGCGGCTTCTACGTTCTGTCGATGAATGCCGGCAACCAGTACCTCGCCAATCCCAAGGTCCGCGAGGCGATTGCCTACGGCATCGACTACAAGGGCATCGAGAAGACGATCATGGGGCCTTACGGACGGGCGCGAACCGTTCCCGTTCCGGAGAACTTCGAATATGCGATCCCGAGCCCGGATTGGCAGCTCAACGTTGAGAAGTCCAAGCAGCTGCTGAGCGAGGCAGGCTACAAGGACGGCTTTTCGCTGACGCTGAAGACCATTGCGCAAACGCCGCGCATCGATCTTGCCACCGCCATCCAGGCATCGCTTGCCCAGGTCGGCATCAAGATCGACATCCAGCAGGGCAACGGCTCGGAAATCATTGCCGCCCATCGCGCCAGGGATTTCGATCTGCTGATCCCGCAGACCAGCGCCTACATGCCGAACGTGCTGGGGTCGATGGAGCAGTTTTCCTCCAATCCCGACAACTCGAAAGAGGCCAACAATGCCGGCAATTTCGTCTGGCGTTCGGCCTGGGACATCCCCGAGCTGACGGCGCTGACCGCAAAAGCATCGATGGAGCCGGACGCCAAGAAGCGCGGCGAACTCTACGTTCAGATGCAGAAGATGTTCGTCGAACAGAAGCCGGCCGTGCTGCCGATGTTCGAGCGCTTTGAGCCGATCGTCCTGACCGGCAAGGTCCAGGGATATATCGGACATCCGTCTCAAATGACGCGTCTTGAGAACGTGACCAAGGTCGAAACCCAGTAAAGACTCTTAAGGCAGCCGATCATGAAGGAACTCTCCGTAGCCGAATTTGGCCGACGCCTGGCGCATTTGCTGGTCAGCCTGTTCATTCTCCTCTGTGTGACCTTCGTGATCGGCCGCGTTCTGCCCACCGATCCGGTCGGCGCGATTGTCGGCGAGCTCGCCGATCCCGCCGCCTATGCGGCGATGCGAGCCCGCCTGGGGCTCGATCTGCCGATTTACCAGCAGTTTTTCCTCTATCTGAACGGGCTGGCGCATGGTGATTTCGGCACTGCCGTGCTCACTGGCAATCCGGTCTCCTCAGACCTCGCCCAGGCGTTTCCGGCAACCTTCGAACTGGCGACGCTGGCGGTGATCATTTCGACATTCGTCGGTGTGCCGCTCGGCCTGGTCGCGGCATTGTTTCGCGACAGCTTCATCGACAAGACGGCCCGGGTGGTCGCGCTCGTCGGGCATTCGATCCCGGTCTTCTGGTTCGGCATCGTCGGGCTCGTCATCTTCTATGCCGGCCTCAACTGGGTCGGCGGGCCGGGCAGGATCGATGTCTTCTACGAAGGCCTCGTCACACCGCGCACCGGCCTGTTGCTGATCGACAGCCTGCTGCAGGGCGAGACGGAAATCTTCTGGAATGCGCTCAGCCATATCATTCTGCCTGCCATCATCCTCGCCTATGCGGCGATGGCCTACATCACCCGTATGACACGCAGCTTCACCCTGGAGCAGTTGAGCCAGGATTATGTCATCGCAGCCCGTGCCAAGGGTGTGAGCCCCTTCGGCACGATCTGGCGCCACGTCCTGCCGAACATTGCCGTGCAGCTGATCACCATCCTGGCCATTTCCTATGGCGGGCTGCTCGAAGGCGCTGTCGTCACCGAGATCGTCTTCTCCTGGCCGGGCATCGGCCAGTACATGACGAACGCCCTCATGATCGGCGACATGAACGCCATCGTGGCCGGCACTATCATCGTGGGATTCATCTTCATGCTGTTAAACTTCCTCGCCGACGTCGCTTACGCCGTCTTCGATCCGCGCATGCGGGAGGCGGCCCGATGAGTGACGCCATCCGCAGCGACATTCAGATCCGCCCGCCAAGCGTGTCGAACCGCATCGCGGCGTCGTTTGCGCGCGCCGGCCGCAAATTGGCTGCCGAGCCGCTTGGCCTGGCCGGTTTCGTCATCCTCGGCTTGCTGTGCCTGATCGCGATCTTCGCGCCGCTTCTGGCGCCTTATGATCCGGTCGTGCAGTCGCTTGGCGATGCCTTACATGCCCCGAGTCTGGCGCATTGGGCCGGCACCGACGAATTCGGCCGCGACATTCTAAGCCGCCTGATCTTCGGCACGCGCATCACCATCCAGACCGTGCTTTCGATCTCGCTGATCGTCGGGCCGATCGGCCTGCTGATCGGCGTCGTCGCCGGCTTCTTCGGCGGTCGCACCGACGCGCTGCTGATGCGTGCCACCGATATCGTTCTGTCCTTCCCGTCGCTGATTCTGGCGCTGGCTTTTGCGGCAGCGCTCGGCGCCGGCCTGACCACGGCAATCATCGCGATCTCGCTGACCGCCTGGCCGCCGATTGCCCGGCTGGCGCGCGCCGAGGCGCTGGTCGTCAGAAACGCCGACTATGTGGTCGCCGCCCGCCTTTATGGCGCCTCGCCGTTGCGCATCCTTCTTCTCTATATCGCGCCGATGTGCGTTCCTTCAGTCATCGTTCGCCTGACCCTTAACATGGCCGGCATCATCCTGACGGCAGCCTCACTCGGCTTTCTCGGCCTCGGTGCGCAGCCGCCGGCGCCGGAATGGGGCGCGATGATCTCCAGCGGCCGCAAGTTCATGCTGGATTACTGGTGGGTTGCCGTGATGCCGGGTGTCGCCATCCTTCTCACCAGCCTTGCCTTCAACATCGCCGGAGATGCTCTGCGCGACCTTTTGGATCCTCGCCATGCCAGATCGTGAAATGAATGACCATGATCTGCAACCCGTTCTGTCCGTCAAAGGATTGAGCGTTCGCTTCGGGCGCGGCGCCGTGCCCGCCGTCTCCAATGTCAGTTTCGACGTCGGGCGCGAACGTGTCGGCATCGTCGGAGAATCCGGTTCCGGCAAATCGACGACGGGCCGCGCCATCATGCGCCTGCTGCCGCCGGCAGCGGTCGTCACCGCCGAGCGCCTGGATCTCGGCGGCGATCCGTTGCTTTCCAAGAGCGAGCGGCAAATGGGCGCGCTTCGCGGCAAGGATATCGCGCTGATCATGCAGGATCCGCGTTATTCGCTGAATCCGGTGCTATCGATCGGCAAGCAGGTCGCCGAGGCCGCACGCCTTCACCTCGGTCTTGGCAAGGCCCAGGCGCTTGACGCTGCCCGCGCCATGCTGGAGCGGGTGCGCATCAGCGATGCGGACCGGGTCATGGCGCTTTATCCCCATCAGATATCCGGCGGCATGGGTCAGCGCGTGATGATCGCCATGATGCTGCTGGCGCGGCCGAAGCTGGTCATTGCCGACGAACCGACCTCGGCGCTCGATGTCAGCGTTCGCAAGGACGTGCTGCTGTTGCTCGATGAATTGGTGCGCGAGAACAATTCCGGCCTGCTGTTGATCAGCCACGATATTCGCATGGTGGCCGCCTTCTGCGAGCGCATCATCGTCATGTATGCCGGCCGCATCGTCGAGACCCTGACCAGTCTCGACGATGCGCGCCATCCCTATACCCGCGGGCTGATAGCCGCGCTGCCCGACCCGAAGAACCCGGTTCGCCGGCTGGCGGTTCTCGACAGGGCCAAACTCGATCTGGAGACGGCGCAATGATCAATGTCCGCGACCTCGATGTCGTCTTTGCCTCCGGCAAATCGAGCAATCACGTCGTCAGGGGCATCAGTTTTCAGGTCAAGCAGGGGGAGACGCTGGGCATTGTCGGCGAATCCGGCTGCGGCAAATCGACGGTGCTGCGTTGCCTTGCCGGAATGGAGGCCGGCTGGACCGGGCAGATCGAGCTCGGCGGCAGACCGATTGGCAAGCAGCGCTCCCGCGAAGAGCTGAAATTTGCCCAGATGGTGTTTCAGGACCCGTACGGATCCCTGCATCCGCGCCATCGCATCGGCACCGCCTTGGCCGAACCGTTACGCGCCATGGGCCATTCCGATATCTGGTCGAAGGTCGAAAAGGCCTTGATCCAGGTGGGACTGCCGGCGAGCTTCGCCAATCGTTTTCCGCACGAGCTTTCCGGTGGTCAGCGGCAGCGCGTGGCGATTGCCCGGGCGCTGATCCTGTCACCGCCGATCCTGCTGCTCGACGAGCCGACATCGGCGCTCGATGTCTCGGTCCAGGCCGAAATTCTCAACCTGCTTGCCGATCAGCGTGAGGAAAAGGGACTGACCTATCTGCTCGTCAGCCACGACCTCGCCGTCATCGCCCATATGTGCGACCGTGTGTTGATCATGAAGAACGGTCTTTTCGTCGACGAACTGACCAGAGAGGATCTGCAGGCCGGCGTCACGCATGATGCCTATGCGCGCGAACTGTTCGAAGCGAGCTTCATCGAAGCCTGATATTTCGGCTGACGGCTGCGACGCTACCCCTTTCGACGAGATGGCAGGCTAGCTCGACGCGGCGCCGAGGGGCGGCAAGGCCGAGCATCATGTCGCGCAAGAGATCGAGCGCGGTGGCGCCGAGTTCGCGCATCGGAATATGCACCGTCGACAGCGGCGGAGCGAGAAAGGCCGACTGCGGCAGGTCGTCGATGCCCATGACGGAGATATCCTGCGGTACGGCATAACCCATCGCCTGCAACCCGCGCACGGCGCCATTGGCAAGACTATCGCCCGCCGTCAGAACGGCGGTGAAGGAGAGGCCTTTGTCGCGGACAAGTCGGGTGAGAGCCTCGGCGCCGAGTTCCGGCAGCCAGTCGTCGACCTCGAGCACCAGATCGGCATCGGCCTTCAGCCCATGATGCTGCAGGGCATCGCGCCAGCCTTCCAGGCGCCGCTCGATCGTTCGCCGTCCCGGCCGCAGCATGAACAGGATGCATTCATGCCCCGCCTTGATCAGGTGCTCGGCGGCAATGAAGGCGGCCGAGCGGTTGCAGGGCGTCACACTCGAAAGCCGCATATAGGGATCGTCGCTATTGACGAGCACGACGGGTTTGCCGAGACCGGCGGCTGCCGCCAGCATATCCTCCTCATCGACGGTCAGGATCAGCATGCCGCCGAAACTCGGATCATCCCGCATCTCGGCGACGACGCGCGCTTCATCCCCCTTGTCGGCGACCGGACGCATCGCCAGCTCGATGCCGAGGGCCGCCGCACGCGCATTCAAGCCTTCGAGCACATAGAGCGTGAACTGATTGCGGACATAATCGATCATCGCCGCGCCGGAGGCGACGAGCATGACCTTTTTGCCGGCAACGCTTCCCGGCACGGCGTAGCTGACGGCACTTGCCGTTTCCAGCACCAGCTTGCGGATATCAGGCCGGACGCCTTTTTCGCCGGCCAAGGCGCGAGAGACCGTGCTGATCGACACGCCGCACCGGGCGGCGATATCGTCGAGACGCGTGCGCCGGCCTTTTTTCTCGTCCGCTGCCATGTCGTTCTCCTCGCTCCCATTCCTTTATGCAAAAATCTTTCAGATTGCGCAAACACAATGCCTATGCACAATTGCCCAAGAGGAGCCGCGGCAAGCGGCAGAGCAGGGAGGCTTTGAAGATGCGGCTTACCGCCAGTCCATGCGCCGGCGTTTCCGACGTCCCACGGCTCGAACGAGCTGAAGCATGACCGCTGAGAAATCCCATCTTCGCCGCGCCACCGGCAAGCAGAGCCCGATCGTCTATTGGCAGCTCGGCCATCTCTCGCAGCAGCGCTACGACGTCGCCGACCGGCCGATGGAAGGCAGGATGGATCCGTTTTTCTTCGTCACCAAGACGAAGAACTTCATCCCGCACGAATATCCCTGTCGCACCGAATTCAAAAAATCCTTCTCCGGCGGAAGACCGCAACCGACCGCCGAATTCGAACCTGTCCGCTGGTGGTTGCCCTTTGCCTCGCCGCGTGTCGATCTCTCCGGCTTCTGGTTTCGCCCGTCCCGCATCGGCTGCTGGGCACGCACCTTCCTCGATGCCCGTTCAGCCGGGCGAGCCACGCTTCGCCTGTCGACCTGCGGCGGCGCCATCCTCTTCGTCAATGGCCGCGAGCAGGGCTTCATGGGGCCCTACCAGCGTAATCTGGAAGCCCAGCAGCTTTTCGAGGTCGAACTGACGGCGGGCCTCAACGAGATCCGCGTCTATTTCGACGATCTCGCCGAGCGCGACGCCCGCTTCTATTTCCAGCTGGATTATCTCGACGGGCCGGAGGTCGAAACATCGATTCCCGTTCCGATCGCCGCCGTTGCTGCAGACACGCTGGAGGCGATCCTCGAAGGCATGCGCTTCGACCGCACCGCCTATCTCGGCGAGGATGTGACGATCCTTTTCCCCGTGCCGCTGCCGGTGGCGCTGAGCTGCCATGTCGAGATCGAAGGCGACTTCATGTCGAGCGAGCGCTTCGATTATGATTTCTCGCTGGAAGCGGGCGCTACCAAGCTGGCGCTTGGCACCTCGGCTGATATGCCCGCCGATTTCCGCCATTTCCGCATCACCTTCAAGACAGGCGAACTTTCCCTAGGCCGCACCCTTGGCGTCGAGATCTGTCATCCTCACCGCCAGGGGCAAGCGCCCGCCGCTCTGGAGGACCGCGTCGCCGAGGCGCTTGGAGAAGTCGCCGCCCATTCCGAGCCCGACACGGTCTGCGCTTTCGCGCGTCTGGCGTTGGGGCAGGGCGGCGAGGAAACCGAGGCGATGATCTCGGCCATGCTTCCGGTCATCGAGGATTGCCACGACTGCGCCGACTTCGTGCTGGTGCCGCTGCTCTTTGCCTATACCCGCTGGAGCGATCTGCTGTCGCAAGGTCTGCGCGACAGGATCCAGCAAGCGGTCCTCAATTACCGCTATTGGATGGACGAGCCGGGCAACGACGTTCAATGGTATTTTTCGGAAAACCATGCGCTGCTCTTCCACACCGCCGCCTATCTCGGCGGCCGGCTTTTCCCCCAAGCCGTCTTCGTCCGCTCCGGCCGCACCGGCGCCGCGCAGATGAAGGTCGGCGAAGAGCGGGTCCGCGCCTGGCTCGATCATTTCGAGCGCTGGGAGATGGCCGAGTGGAATTCCGTTCCTTATTTCCCGATCGACCTCAAGGGGCTGACGGCGCTTGCCGCCTGCGCGCCGGACGAGACGATCCGCGCCCGGGCGAATGCCAGCATTGTCCGGCTGATGGCGATCGTCGCCCGTTCGGCCCATCACGGCATGCTGACCGGCAGCCAGGGCCGCTCCTATGAACACACGCTGCGCCCCGGCCGCTCGGTCGAACTGTCGGCCATTTCTAGGCTGCTCTGGGGCCGCGGCTGGTATGGCCGGCGCGTCCACTCCCTGCCGCAGCTTGCCGTCTGCATCCGCGATCACGGCCTACGTTTTCCAGAAGCACTTGCCGAAATCGCCGCGCACCAGTCCGACGATGCCCAGGAATGGACGTTTTCGCAAGGCGAGAACTGTTTCGCCGCGCTCTATCACTACAAGACGCGCGACACCGCACTCGGCACCATCGCCCATTATCGCCCCGGCGCCTGGGGTTATCAGGAGACGGTGCTGCATCTGCGCTTAGGTGACCGGCCGGAAGCGCAGATCTGGATCAACCATCCCGGCGAAACCAGCCAGTTCGGTTACGGCCGGCCGAGCTTCTGGGGCGGCTGCGGAACGCTGCCGCGTGTGCACCAATATCGCGATCTGGCGATCCTCGATTTCGAGATCCACGAGGGCCAGCCGGATTTCACCCATGCCTGGTTCCCGCTCGAAGCCTTCGACGACACGGTGGTCGACGGCAATCTGGCGCTTGCCCGCGCCGGCAACGGGCTTGCGATGCTGATCGGCAACGGTGTGCTCGAACCGGTGAAACACGGCCCAACGACGGATGTCGAGCTGCGCCTCTCAGGCCGCAACGGCCGCTGGATCGTTCGTCTCTCCGATGTCGGCCGCGAAGGCAACCTTGATGGCATGCTGACGCGTTTCGCGACGCTTTCGGCCCGCCGCGACAACGAGGGCGCATTGGTCCTGGTCGATCCGGACTATGGCCAGGTCGTCTTCGAGGCGGACGGCACCGTGCGCGCAGAAGGCCGCATTCTTCGCCCGTCGGACTGGTCGGTGCGGGGAGACGCGGTACATCTTGAGATACCAGGCAGGCAGCCTCGGCGCGCGGCCTCATAGACGACATGCCCGGCAGGTGGAGGATCCGGCCGGACACAGCAATTCATCGGTCAGGAGGAGGAGAAAATGACCAGAATGAAATCGATCGGCGCGGCTTTGGCTGCTGTTCTCATGAGTTCCGTTGCGGCGCACGCCGGCGACGTGCGCATCATGTGGTATTCCGACGGCGGCGAAGGCGCTGTCGTCAAGGACCTGCTGGCGCGCTTCTCCAAGGCCAACCCCGACATCAACGTCATCCTCGACGAGGTCTCCTATGACGTCGTCAAGGAACAGCTGCCGGTGCAGCTCGAAGCCGGGAAGGGGCCCGACATCGCCCGCGTCACCAATCTGAAGGCGCAGGCGCAGCACTGGCTCGATCTTCGCCCGCTGCTGGCCGACGCGAAATATTGGGACGACAATTTCGGCGCCCAGGCCGACTGGATGCGGCCCGACGGCTCGAACGCCATCACCGGCTTTATGACGCAGCTGACGCTGACCGGCGGTTTCGTCAACAAGACGCTGTTCGAACAGGCCGGCGTCGAAATCCCCGGCCCGAAGGCCACCTGGGATGATTGGGCGGCGGCCGCCAAAAAGGTCGCCGACAGCCAGAAGGTCTTCGCCATGGCGATCGACCGCTCCGGCCACCGCGTCTCCGGCCCGAACATTTCCTATGGCGCCAACTATATCGCCGCCGACGGTAAGCCGGCGCCGATCGATCAGGGCGCCAAGGAATTCCTCAGCCGCTTCGTCAAGTGGAACGAGGAGGGCATCGTCAACAAGGATGTCTGGGTCAGTGCTGCCGGCACCACTTATCGCGCCGCGGCCGAAGACTTCATCAATGGCGGCCTTGCCTATTATTACTCCGGCAGTTGGCAGATCTCGGGCTTCGCCCAGAAGATTGGCGACAGTTTCGATTGGGTGATGGCTGGAAGCCCGTGCGGCACAGCCGCCTGCACCGGCATGCAGGGCGGCGCCGGTCTGGTCGCCGTCAAATACACCAAGAACCCGAAGGACGTCGCCAAGGTAATGGATTACCTGGCAGGCGCCGACGTGCAGAAGGAATTCGCCGAGCGCAGCCTGTTCATTCCGGCGCACAAGGCGGTGGCTGCCGGCCAGATGGACTTCAAGACCGACAATCCGCATGTGCAGGCGGCTCTGAAGGCCTTCGTCGAATCCGCCGGCCAGACGGCTGCACCGGCGATGAAGCTGCCGGGCTGGAAGTGGTCGGACGCCTATTACAGCGCCATCGTCGCCCGCATCAGCCAAGTGATCGCCGGCGAAATGAAGCTCGACGACGCCTATACCCGCATCGACGAGGACATCAAGGCCAAGGTTGCCGGCAACTGACGGGCGGACAGATGGCGGGAAAGACGGTTTCTTCCGAACCACCGGTGAAATCAGGTCTGCGGCAGGCGCTCTCGGCGCCTGTCCAGCTTGCCATGGGGCTGGTTGACGTTCCCATGCGCGCCTGGCAGAAGCTGACGGGGCTGAACGGCATGGCGGGCGTCTTCCTTGCGCCCAACATGCTGATCTTCACCGTCTTCGTGCTGCTGCCGCTGGTCATCAACTTCCTCTATTCGACGACAAGCGGCAGCGGCATCTTCCTGCAGAACAGGACCTATGTCGGCGCCGACCAATATCGCATCCTGTTCGATTGTGGCTCTTATCTCGACCCTTCGACCTGCGCCGCCGATACCTTCTGGGCGGCCGTGCGCAACACCGCCGTCTTCGTTGTCTTCCAGGTGACGGCGATGCTGATCGCGGCACTGGCAACGGCGTTGATCCTCAACCGCGAGCTTTCCAATCGCGGCTTCTGGCGCGCCGTCTTCTTCTTTCCGGTGCTGCTGTCGCCCGTGGTCGTCGGCCTGATCTGGAAGTGGATCCTGCAGCGCCAGGGCCTGCTGAACTACGCGCTGAGCCCCTTCGGCTTCGAACCCTTCTCCTGGCTCAGCGATCGTTTCTGGGCCTTCTTCTTTGCCGTCTTCGTCTCGGTCTGGGCGCATATGGGCTTTTACGCGCTGATCCTGCTCGCCGGCCTGCAGGCGATCCCGCGGGATCTCTATGAGGCTGCTGCCATGGACAAGGCGAGCCCCACCCGCATTTTCCGGCGCATCACCCTGCCGCTGCTGATGCCGAACCTCATCGTCGTCCTGGTCCTGGCGCTGATCCGCGCCGTGCAGATCTTCGACGAGGTCTTCGTTCTCACAGGCGGTGGGCCGGGCACCAGCACCATGTACATCACCCAATATATCTACGAGACCGGCTTTGCGAGTTCGTTGCGCAATCCGGGGCTTGCGTCGGCCGCCTCGATCCTGATGGGCATCGTGCTCGTCATCCTGACGCTGGTCCAGCTTGGCGCCAGCAGCCGCAACGAGAAGAAGGGAACACGCCAATGAGCGCCGTCGGCTCGTTCCTGCTGCGCCGCCGCGGCCGCGGCTGGCACTGGACGGATGTCGTCACCTGGATCTGGCTGATCTCGGGCGTCTTCCTGATGTTCGGCCCGGCCGTCTGGCTGGTCTTTTCCTCCTTCAAGACGCCGGCCGCCCTTGCGGAGTTCCCGCCATCCTTCCTGCCCTATGTCACCGAACAGGCCGTCGTGCCGGGCTACGACAAGCCGCTGCCGCTCTATACCGTGACGATGCCAGATGGCAGCAGCCGGGTGCTCGCCGAAGTCCGCCGCATCGGCATCATCGGCCAGATGGTCGATCCGAAACAGCCGGGTGAAATCGTCAAGGCTAATATCAAGGACCGCACCCCGGTGCGCAAAGTCGAATTCGCCGCCGGCAACTACACCGAGCCGTTCCAGCGCTTCGATTTCTTCCTCTTTCTGCGCAACTCCGTCTTCGTGACGGTCATCGCGACGGCCATCACGCTGCTGGTTAATTCCATGGCCGCCTTCGCGCTGTCGAAATACCAGTTCCCCGGGCGCACCGCCGTCATGCTGATGATCCTGGCAACATTGATGGTGCCGCTCTCAGTGATCGTCGTGCCGCTCTATTCGGTTATCGGCACACTGAACCTGTTCGACAGCCTCTGGGGCGTCATCCTGCCGACGGTCGCCACCCCGACCGGCGTCTTCCTGCTGCGGCAATATATGCTGACCATCCCCGACGAGCTGATCGACGCCGCGCGCATGGACAAGGCCAGCGAATGGCAGATCTATTGGCGCATCATCCTGCCGCTGTCGGCGCCGGCGCTGGCGGTGCTGGCGATTTTCTCGGTCGTCTGGCGCTGGAACGACTTCCTCTGGCCGCTGATCGTGCTGTCGCGCAAGGAGCTCTATACGCTGCAGGTCGGCCTCAACGTCTATGCCGGCGAGCTCAATGTGCAATGGCACTACATCCTCGCCATGACGGTCGTCTCGATGATCCCGGTGGTGCTGATCTTCGTCTTCCTGCAGCGCTTCATCACCACGGGCATTGCCGGCTCGGGACTCAAATAGTCAAACAGGAGAGTGCATGAGCGGGCTCGAGCTCAGGAACATCGTCAAGAATTTCGGCGCCGTCGAGGTCATCCGCGATGTCTCGCTTGCCGTCAACGACGGCGAGTTCGTCGCATTCGTCGGCCCGTCCGGTTGCGGGAAGTCGACGCTGCTGCGCCTGATCGCCGGCCTCGACAAGCCGACTGCCGGCACCATCGCCATCGACGGCACGGATGTCACCGAGATCGGCGCCGCCGACCGCGGCCTTGCCATGGTCTTCCAGTCCTATGCGCTCTATCCGCATATGAGCGTGCGCGAAAATCTCGCCTTCGGTCTCGAGAATACCAAGGTGGCCAAGGCCGAGATCGAAGCGCGCATCACTGACGCCGCCCGCATGCTGGAGATCGAGCCTTTCTTGCAGCGCCGTCCGGGCCAGCTCTCCGGCGGCCAGCGTCAGCGCGTCGCGATCGGCCGCGCCATCGTCCGCCGCCCGGACGCCTTCCTGCTTGACGAGCCGCTTTCCAATCTCGACGCCGAGCTGAGAGTGAGCATGCGCGCCGAGCTTGCCGCCCTTCACGCCCGCCTGAAGGCAACGATGATCTACGTCACCCACGATCAAGTCGAGGCGATGACGCTTGCCGACCGCATCGTCGTGCTTCGAGGCGGCAGGATCGAGCAGGTGGGAACGCCGCTGGAACTTTACAACACGCCGGCCAACCGCTTCGTCGCCGGCTTCATCGGCGCGCCGCACATGAATTTTCTGGAAGGTGCGATTATCGGCCATGAGAACGGTTTCGCCGAGGTCGAAACCGTCGGCGGCCATCGTCTCTCGGTGGTTGCCAAAGAGGTGCGCCCAGCCGGCGAAAGGGTCAGCATCGGCATCCGGCCGCAGCACATCACCCTTGCCGATGGAACTGCCGCGCAAAAGCTGGACACCCGCATCACCCTTGTCGAGGAACTGGGTTCGGAGACCGTCGTCCACGCCGACGCAGGTGGAAAGAAGTTGATTGCCGTCTTTGCCGGCCAGCAACGGATGAAATCAGGCGACAGCTTGCCGCTGCATCTCGACCCCGCCGTGCTGCACCTCTTCGGCGAGGACGGCCGGCGTTTGTCCTGAGGCGCGAATCGCTAGAAAATTGCGAAAGAGAGTATTAATTCCAGCAAGAGTTTTTATTGTCGAAATTGCAGGAGTTGAGGGTTCGTGGTGACGGTATTTCGAAATTTATTGGTTGCTGTGTCTGTAGCGTTTTCTTTCTATGTCGGTGCGTATCTGTATTCTCCGCCATATCGGCCGAATTACATTTTTGCTGAGCCGAATTATTTGAATTTTTATTTTTGGAGCAACGGTGAAGGAAAGTTTCAGTTTCGGGATATTTTAAAAAATAGTGAATACAAATTCGACAAGGTCTGTGCATCCGGCGAGGGTGGGGTTCCACCTTATGAAGTACGGAATTCGAAACCGGTCTCAGGTGTTGAATTGAATGATCCTCTAAGCATGAGTTATCTCAGCCTGTATCTGCTTGGAGAAGGATCGTATTCGGTAATGAACTTCGATCCTTTGGATGTCGCAATCGATTGGCCATTTAGCGGTTGCCAGCCTATCGAAGGATTAAGCTTGGAGATTCATGCAAGAAATGGATACGCGGGAATTACCTACACGATAAGGCAGAAGACTTAATCCAAGACTCGTAATTTATTTAAGGTCATCGCGATATTTCTCTGCACACCAGTAGCAAAACGATAGCGCATGATTTTACAACTAAAACTTGATTAATAAATTCTGATTTGGTAGATAATTTTCTCGACGGCAAACCTGTGGCAAGCCCGATCTTTTAAGTAGCAATACTAATAGAAATGTGATTTTGGTGAGTGATATTCGCCTTGGAATTGGCTGCTATCCGATTTTAATAACTATTGTTGCGAGTTATATTTATTTAAAATCCATTCTTGAAAAGAAATTCAACCGACAAGAAATTATATTCTCATCGCTGATAATGAGTATATTTTTGGCGTCCATTATATATTACCTGAATGGAACTGTATCAACGCAGCACTTCGTTGCGTCGCAGGTGATGGCCACAGTGTTTTTCTTTCTTCTGGTGCAGATGGCGATGAGCAATGCGGCGGTCAATCCCGGACCGGTTTTGCTAGATGGCGGAGCGCGCCACACAACGCTTGCCGCAATAGTTTTGCTTCCAGCTCCAGCTTTGTTGATCGGTGACTATGTGATGGCGCATATATCCCCACGCTGCACCGGAGCAAAATGCGCCGCTTTCGAATTTATATTTGGATCGGACGAGATTTTCACGGTGTTTTATTGGTTGAATACCATAGGATCGGTTTTGCTAATTTCAGGCGTGGTTTCCATTATCATTTTAACGCGACGCTTTCCGAATAAATAAATACTCGGAGGAAGAATGGCAGACGAAATAAAATCGAATGACGGCCTATTTCACAATGTCAGTTTCTGTCGTTCAATCCAATTTTATGAATGATGCCAAACCCGATAAGCCAGCGGATGAATTGTTCTGTTCAAGGCCAGCGGCTTTTCAGCACTCTGCTAGCAAAAGTCCAAAAGAAACGGCCCGGGCCGAAGCGCGAGCCGGGAATTTTCAAATCAAGACAGCTTTATCGGCTGTTCTTGTGGCTCTGTTGACCAGCTTTTACAGGCTGTTCATGGCTGCCGCCGCGGGTCCCGTTGGACTGCGCGTCGCTGCCACCTGAAGAGGAGCTGCGGGCGTTGGAGTCGTTCTTGTGACTCTGCTGCCCAGCTTTGACGTGCTGTTCTTGGGTTCCACCTTGGTTTGCCATCCGGTTCTCCTTCGGTTTGAACGAGGCCACGTCGACCTCGAGGGAAGTGTAATAGCCCCGTAAATCTCCGGACACGATCTCCCACTTAACAAGTGTGCGAGGTAATGTGCCCATTATGACCAGTCACAGTCCTAAGATAGAAGTCCTGTCCGGCCCTGAGCGCCGCCGTCGCTG
>NZ_WUFT01000070.1 GCF_010668805.1 Rhizobium phaseoli
AGGCTGATGTTTTCGCCGCGCACGATATGGCCGAGGAACTGCGTGACCACGCGCGACGAACCTTCCTTCGGCGTGTAGATCGAGTCGAGGCCGGGGCCGATCCAGTTGAACGGACGGAACAGCGTGAAGTTCAGGCCTTCCATGCCGTAGCCCCAGATCACGCGGTCCATCAGCTGCTTCGAGCACGCGTAGATCCAGCGCGGCTTGTTGATCGGGCCGTAGGTGAGGGCGGACTCGTCCGGGTCGAACTGCTCGTCCGAGCACATGCCATAGACTTCCGACGTGGACGGGAAGACGAGATGCTTGCCGTACTTCACGGCCGAACGGACGATAGGCAGGTTCGCCTCGAAGTCCAGCTCGAACACGCGCAGCGGCTGCTTCACGTACGTAGCGGGCGTGGCGATCGCGACCAGCGGCAGGATCACGTCGCATTTCTTCACGTGATACTCGACCCACTCCTTGTTG
>NZ_WUFT01000071.1 GCF_010668805.1 Rhizobium phaseoli
TCGTGAAATAAGCCAGGGCAACTATCTATCTGACAAAAAAAATAAATTTCTGGATTAATACCTGAAACAAGACATGACAACTATTTGTGAGTAACTAATTGTAGATGAACACCTAAAACAAGACAAGACAACTTTCTACATGAGCAGATTACGGATTAACTCCGGAAATAGGATGTGGAAACTGTCTTTCTTTCTCTAAGGTCAAAGATTAATTCCTTAAACAAGCCAGGGCAACTATCTTTACAACCAACAAAAAACAACTTTTTGTTTAATACCTAAAACACGATAGGACAACCATTTGTGAACAACTGATTCTAGGTTAATACCTGAAACAAGACAGGATAACTATCTACATGAGCATATTGAAGATTTACTCCCGAAACAAGACGAGGAAGCAATCTTTCTTTCTTTAATGTCAGAGTTAATTCCTGAAACAAGCCAGGGCAACTATCTTTACAACCAAC
>NZ_WUFT01000072.1 GCF_010668805.1 Rhizobium phaseoli
CCAAAGCGGCGCTCTTCGAGGAGAAGCTCGTATGTGTCGGATGTCCAACAAACAAACAGTTGTCGCGGCGGCTCCCGTTGGAGAAGTACATGTCGATGGGACACGTGACAGTGAGGTTCGGACGGGCGCGCAGGCCCTCGATCGAGGAGTTTTTCTTACTCGATCTCGGTCTAAAGAGGCGCGAAGAGGTTGTCGTGCCGACCTTTGATCTGGTTCCATCCATGCTATCGCGTACGAACCGTATAGCAACGATCCCTATGAGGCTGGCAAGGCATTTCGCCGAAGTGGTTCCGCTGCGGATCGTCCAGGTACCACTGCCCCTTTCCTCGTTCACTGAAACGATCCAATGGCCCGCGCTGCATAACGGTGACCCTGCAAGCATCTGGATGCGCGAGCTGTTATTACAGGAGGCGCAAAGCCTCGTGGCTGGCTAGTATCGATGGCTTCACGGTGAATTCGGG
>NZ_WUFT01000073.1 GCF_010668805.1 Rhizobium phaseoli
AGCTGGGATGCGCGCATCGGGCGGCCGACCTTGCGCACGACACCTTCATGCGCCTGCTCGCGCGCGACGAGCCGCTTGAACTGCTTGAACCGCGCGCCTTCCTCACGACGGTCGCGCAACGCGTCCTCGCGAATCACTGGCGACGTGAGCAGATCGAGCGCGCCTATCTCGAAGCGCTCGCACGGGTGCCGGAGCCGCTCGCGCCGTCGCCTGAAGAACGTGCCGTGCTGCTCGAAACATTGTGCGAGATCGACGCGTTGCTCGACGGGCTGCCCGTAGCCGTCAAACGCGCATTCCTGATGGCGCAACTGGACGGCGCGACGCAGACGGAAATCGCCGCCACGCTGCGGATTTCCCTCGCGACGGTGAAGCGCTATCTGCTGAAAGCGGCCGCGCAATGCTTCTTCGCGATGACACTGGAGTGAATGCGTGAGTATCGGCACGCCTCCTGGCAT
>NZ_WUFT01000074.1 GCF_010668805.1 Rhizobium phaseoli
GGAGGCGGAAAGAAGGGCTGCAAAAATCTTTCTCATGTGGGGTTCCTCGTGTTGGACACGGGAGCAAACTAGGGCCGGGAAGATGAACCGAAACTGAAATTGAAATTAAACTTCTGTAATGGAATCCAATAGCTACATGTCGAAGCTTATATTTTAGATTAAACTTATACACGATGATCTGGCGCGGCAGGCTGGCTTCGTCCTGTGAAGCCCTTCGGCCTTTGCTGCTCATCGCCTAGAAGGCGCGCCGTGGCGGGTTGTCCGGCTGCTGGCGGCGGGCGGCATGCTCTCGATTCGATCTAGTCTGGCCCAAAGGCGCTCGGCGATTTGGCATAACAAGATGCATAAAAAAAACTTGAAACGGGCGCATAATCGGGTTTCGAACCGACGCATTCTAGGAATAGGAGAGTTCTGGATGTCCCCCCGCGAGGGGACGATCAGATCAAGACAACGA
>NZ_WUFT01000075.1 GCF_010668805.1 Rhizobium phaseoli
CCATATACACCGAGCCGTGCGCAAAATTGATCAGATGCGACACGCCGAAAATCAGCGCCAGCCCGACTGCGAGCAACGCATAGATGTTTCCGACGATCAGCCCGTTGATCGTGTAATCGAACCACGCCGCCATAGCTTCAGTCCTGTGCGATATCGCGGTTACTGCGCACGCGGCGCGCCCTTGCCGTCCCACAGCGCGAACTTGCCGTCCTTGACGACAAGATCGAGATTCTTTGCGCCCGCTACGCGGCGCGTCTGCGTATCGAAACGGAACTTGCCGAAGATTACGCTAGGCACGTTGTCGATTTTCGCGAAGCCGTCGTGCACGGCACTGCGCGTCGGGCCGTAGCGGCGGATCACTTCGGCAGCCAGGGTCATTGCATCGTAGGCCCGCGCCGCGAACGTATCCGGTTCGGCGTTGTACTTCGCGCGATACCGCTGCACGAAAC
>NZ_WUFT01000076.1 GCF_010668805.1 Rhizobium phaseoli
ATCTTCGAGCCTATGGAAGTGGGAGACTAGAGATGACATCCATCACCATCGGCGTCGTGGACGACCACCCGCTTTTTCGCGAAGGCGTCACGCGCAGCCTGTCGGAGATGAGCGGCTTTATCGTCATTGGCGAAGGCGCCAGCAGCGAGGACGCGGCCATAATCGCTTCGGACAACCGCCCCGACATCATGCTCCTCGATGTCTCGATGCCCGGCGGCGGGCTGACTGCGATCAGCGACGTGCTGGCGCGAAGCCCGACAACGAGAGTGCTGATGTTGACGGTATCCGAGGATGTGGACATGTTGCTTGGCGCTCTGCAACGGGGCGCGATGGGCTATGTTCTGAAGGGTGTCGGTTCCCGTGGCCTCGCCGAAGCAATCCAAACGGTCCTGAGTGGAACGCGATATATCTCGCCGACGATGTCGGCAAAGGTCATGGAGAATTCACT
>NZ_WUFT01000077.1 GCF_010668805.1 Rhizobium phaseoli
GCGAAGCCGAGATCGAAGAGTACTTTTCGATGAATTCGCCGAAGTTCGATGCCATCGAGGTCAGCCACATTCTGCTCGACGACGAAGGCAAGGCGAAGGAAATGATCTCGTACCTGCGCGACGATCCTGACGCGTTCGCGGAAATGGCGCGCGAGCATTCGATTGCCGATACGAAAGACTCGGGCGGCGTGATCGGAAAAGTACTGCGCGGGTCCCTGAAGCCCGATATCGAGGCGAAGATTTTCAACGCAGCAGTGGGCGATCTGCTTGGACCGTTTGCCTCGCTGGACCGCTCGTGCTTCGAGATCTTTGCGGTGACGGCGAAGTATCCGGCTCAACTCGACGAGGACGTCGCGTCGGAAATCAAGCGGCTGTTGCGAGAGCAATGGCTGATGACGCGCGCGCAGGAACACATTATCGAAGCGCTCTGATCCTGTCTCT
>NZ_WUFT01000078.1 GCF_010668805.1 Rhizobium phaseoli
ACTGTCTGCTGTGGGACGGCGCGGGTTTCGACGACAGCAGCGCGCTGCTCACCGAAACCATCGCGCCGCGCGACTTCCCCGTCGTGCTGTTCGGCGCGGGGCACGTGGGCGCCGCGCTCGTGCGCGTGCTAGCAACGCTGCCCTGCCACGTGCACTGGGTCGACGAACGCGATGCGCAGTTCCCGGCGCCCGATACGCTCGGCGCGACGAACGTGACGATCGAAGCGAACGACGCACCCGACGAAGCGATCGACAAGGCTGCGCCGCACACGTACTTCATCGTGATGACGCACAACCACGCGCTCGATCTCGATCTGGCCGAGCGCATCCTGCGGCGCGGCGACTTCGCGTTCTTCGGCATGATCGGCTCGCATACCAAGCGCAAGCAGTTCGAGCACCGGCTTGCTGCGCGCGGGTTCGATCCTGCCGCGATTGCGC
>NZ_WUFT01000079.1 GCF_010668805.1 Rhizobium phaseoli
ATGTAGTAGAGCGCCATGCCGATCACGCGCGGCTCGGTGAGCACGCTCAGGAGCGTGCCGTGACGCGCGGCGCTCTTGCGCGCCTGCGCGCTTTCGCTTTCCAGTGTGCGCGCGAGCCAGTTCTTCTCTTCGTCGTCGAGGAACTTCGCTTCGCGCGGCGATGCGGGCAAGCAGAACAGCACGACGAGCGTCAGCAGCACGGAAGGAATGCCCGTCACGACGAACACCAGCTGCCAGCCTTGCAGTCCGAGCACACCGCCCTTGTCGAGCAGCCAGCCGCAGATCGGCGCGCCGACCATGTTGCCCAGACTGCTGCCCACCGTGAAATAACCGAGCATCCGTACGCGATGCCGCTGCGGAAACCACAGCGTCAGGTAATAGATCACGCCGGGATAAAGCCCCGCTTCCGACGCGCCCAGCAGAAAGCGCAGCCCATAG
>NZ_WUFT01000007.1 GCF_010668805.1 Rhizobium phaseoli
GTGCGGGAGCGGCGGGCGGGGTTTGAGACCGGCTTCTGGACGATGCGGATCTGGTGGACGGCGGCGAAGCCGAAGAAGCTGTTGATGCGCTGGATGAGTTCGCCCTGGGCATGGGTGAGGAAAAGTGCGCGCGCGCCTTCGCAGGCAATCGTCAGCACGCCGGGGCGGAAGCCGCCGGCCTCATTGCCGCCGCGGGCCTCACTGCCGCCGCGGGCCCATGCGATCTTTTCCGGCCGGGTGCAATCGGCGAAATCCTCGCCGGCGATTTCGCTCCACGAGCCGAGCAGCGCCGTGTTGATGCCGGCGCGGCGCGCCAGGACGGGATCGATCAGCCCGTTCGCCAGCTCGGAGATCTGCTTTGCACCTTTGCGTGGATAACTCATCGAAACCCTTGGACGCCCCTGCCAATCGCACAGGCAATTCGCATTGCCGGCTTGATCGCTCGGCATTGCTTCGCCAAGTATAGGCACTTCCCCCGATCCCGGCAAATCATGACGATCACGAAACCCGACACGCCCTCCGCAAAGCCCCTGCTCGACTGGTACGACCGCCACCACCGCGACCTGCCCTGGCGTATCTCGCCCGGTATGGCGGCCCGCGGCGTCAAACCCGATCCCTATCGCGTCTGGCTTTCCGAGGTGATGCTGCAACAGACGACGGTGCAGGCGGTCAAACCCTATTTCTCCAGGTTTCTCGAACGCTGGCCTGCGGTGACCGATCTTGCCGCGGCCGAAAGCGACGCGGTGATGGCCGCCTGGGCGGGGCTCGGCTATTACGCGCGGGCCCGCAATCTGAAGAAATGCGCCGAAGCGGTGGCGAAAGAGCATGGCGGCGTCTTTCCCGATACCGAAGAAGGGCTCAAATCCCTGCCCGGGATCGGCGACTATACGGCAGCGGCCGTCGCCGCCATCGCCTTTAACCGGCAGGCGGCTGTGATGGATGGCAATGTCGAGCGGGTGATCTCCAGGCTCTATGCGATCGACACGCCGCTTCCGGCGGGAAAGCCGCTGATGAAGCAAAAGGTGGCGCTGCTGACGCCGGCGGATCGGCCCGGCGATTTTGCCCAGGCGATGATGGATCTCGGGGCGACGATCTGCACGCCGAAGCGGCCGGCCTGTTCACTCTGTCCGTTCCGCGGTGCCTGCGAGGCGCTGAAGCTTTCCGATCCCGAACTCTTTCCGGTTAAGGCAGCAAAGAAGGAAAAGCCGGTGCGGCAGGGTGCCGCCTTCGTCGCAGTGACTGGCGATGGCGAGATCCTGCTGCGACGGCGCATCGACAGTGGCCTGCTTGGCGGCATGACCGAAGTGCCGACAACGGCCTGGACGGCCCGTCTCGACGGCGAGACCTCAGCCTCAGCCGCGCCTTTCGATGCGGCCTGGCAGGCCTGCGGCACCGTCATCCATGTCTTCACTCATTTCGAGCTCAGACTGTCGATCTGGCGGGCGGCGATAGCCGGCAAGCCAAAAACGAATGTCAGCCCGAATGACGAATGGTGGGAGCCGGTTACAAATCTTGAAGCGCAGGCCTTACCCACAATCATGAAAAAAGCGATCGCAGCGGCTATTCCTCTCGCGTTTAAAACATCCAAGGGATGACCATGACCACCGAGATAAAGCATATTGTTTTCGACATCGGCAAAGTCCTTATTCATTACGATCCGCATCTTGCCTTCAGCCGGCTCATTCCCGATGAGACCGAGCGCAACTGGTTCTTCGCCAATATCTGCACCCATGACTGGAACATCGAGCAGGATCGCGGCCGCACATGGGCTGAGGCCGAAGCGCTGCTGATTGCCGAGCACCCTGCCCGCGAAGAGCATATCCGCGCCTTCCGCAAACATTGGCACGAGATGGTGCCGCACGCGTACGAGGACAGCGTCGCGATCATGGAAGGGCTGATCGCCGAAGGGCGCGATGTGACGATGCTGACCAACTTCGCCTCCGACACGTTTCGCGAGGCGCAGGCGCGTTTCCCCTTCCTGACCAAACCGCGCGGCGTCACCGTTTCCGGCGATGTCGGCCTGATCAAGCCGGATCTCGCCATCTACGAGACCCACACGAAAAGCTTCGGCCTCGACCCGAAGGCGACGATCTTCATCGACGACGCGCCGGTCAATGTCGACGGCGCCAGGGCTTTCGGCTGGAATGCGGTGCTGTTCTCAGGCGCCGAGAAACTGCGCAGCGATCTCGCCGCTTACGGATTGAAGGTCTGAGACCCATGGCTTTCAACCCGGCAGAGGAAATCGACCGCTTTCACGCCGCCATCAACGCGCTGGATTTCCCGGCGATCGAGGCCTATTTCGCCGAAGACGCCACCTATGTCTCGAATGGCGTCGGCAGTCTCGCCGGTCGGGCTGAGATCATGGCCGCCTTCCGGAAATATTTCGACGATTATCCCGATCAGACGGCGGAAAATTCGTTGGTGGAGACACTGACACCGCTGTCCGGCCGGGCCGTCTGGTCGCTTCGCGCCACCCATAGCCAGACGGGCAAGCCGCTGATCCGCGACGGCGAGGAGACGATCACCTTCAATTCGGAAGGCCGCATCACCCGGGTCGACGTCACCGATTACAAGGATTTCTGAACCGGCACCTCAAATAGAAGACGCCCGGGGTTCGAACCCCGGGCGCCTTGGCCTTCTTCCGCAACTGGAGGGAAACCGGAAGACGGTATTTCGATCCGCCGGAGCATGATGCCGAAAAGTGTAAGCGGTTTTGGGACGACATCATGCTGCAGTTTTCTGATTTGAGTGCTGCTCACTCCACCTTTGCCAAATCACTGCGGATGACGGACCTGAGATCGTCGATCGGGCGCAGGGACTGCCCATCGTCGAAATGCCAGAAGGTCCATCCGTTGCATGCATCGAGACCCTGCACCTTGGCGCCGAGACGATGAATGGAGCCGGCGTCGCCGCCTGACGCCACCGTGCCGTCGGCGCGCACGATGGCGCTGTAGCGGCGTTTGGCATCGGTCAGCACCTGGCCGGGTTTGATGAGGCCGCTTTCGACAAGCACGTTGAAGGCGACCCGAACTTCGGCCTTCTTGCCGGTCATGACAGTCAGTTCCGCCTTCCCCAGCGGCTCGACGGCGGCGATGCGGGCCGAGGCCGCATCGATATAATCCTGTTCGCGCTCGATGCCGACGAAGTGACGGCCGAGGCGCTTGGCGACGGCGCCCGTCGTGCCCGAGCCGAAGAAGGGATCGAGGACGATATCGCCGGGTTTGGTCGAGGCCATGATGACGCGGGCAAGCAGCGCTTCCGGCTTCTGCGTCGGATGCACCTTCTTGCCGTCCTCGCCCTTCAACCGCTCGCCGCCGTTGCAGATCGGGAACAGCCAGTCGGAGCGCATCTGCACATCGTCATTGGCGGCCTTCATCGCATCGTAATTGAAGGTGTAGCCCTTGGCCTTGGCATTCGGGCTTGCCCAGATCATCGTCTCATGGGCGTTCTGAAAACGGCGGCCCTTGAAATTCGGCATCGGATTGGTCTTGCGCCAGATGATGTCGTTCAAGATCCAGAAATTCAGATCCTGCAGCGTGGCGCCGACACGGAAGATATTGTGGTAAGAGCCGATCACCCAGATCGAACCCGTCGGCTTCAAGACACGGCGGCAGGCGAGCAGCCAGGCGCGGGTGAAGGCGTCATAGGCCTCGAACGAAGCGAACTGATCCCATTCGTCATCGACGGCATCGACCAGCGACTGATCGGGACGGTGCAGCGTTCCGCCGAGCTGGAGGTTATATGGCGGGTCGGCAAAGATGATATCGACGGAGTGGCTGGGCAAAGCCTCAAGGGCGCTGACGCAATCCCCCTTGATGATCGTGTCGACCCAAGACCCCGACCTGGAATCCGGCCGGGAACCCGACCTGACGGAAGCCTTGAGGTCGGCAAGCGGAAAAACTGATGCCATTCTGATACTCACTCATACGCTTGACGCTTAACTCTCCGTTATGGTTACCGAACTTCGTTACCAAAGCCTGAAGCGGTGGCCGATTTCGGGAATTTATTGCTGATGACATCGCCCCTTCCCCTCCTCACGCAGCATCGTGCACGCTGCGGCTGTCTGCCGGCGCCTCGTCGCGTTCGAACATGCCGTAGTCGCGGACGACACTGGCGATGCGCAGGCGGTAATCGGCGAAGATGCCGCCGCGGCCGGCCTGTTGGGCTGCCCGGTGGGCTTCGAGGTTGCGCCATTGCTTGACCGCTTCCTCGTCGCGGAAAAAGGAGAGCGACAGCAGTTTGCCGCGGGTCGTCAGGCTCTCGAAACGCTCGATCGAGATGAAGCCGTCGATCTTTTCGAGTTCGGCGCGCAGCGCGCCGGCAAGATCGAGATATTTGTGGCGCTCGCCCATATAGGGCACGACTTCGAAGATGACGGCGATCATGGCAGCACCAGCTTGGCGTGAGGGGCGGAGACGTTTTTCAGGAAGATGCGATCCTCACTGCGGATAAAACCCTCGTGTCTGGCGAATTCGTAATTTTCGCGGCCGAGCGGGTCGGCGGCCAGCCTGGCGCGATAGGCTTCGTAGGCGGCGAGGCTTTCGATGTTGTGGACGCCATAAGCCGTTGTCGCCGATCCCTCGTGCGGGCCGAAATAGCCGATCAGATCGGCGCCGTTTTTTGGGATCGCCTGGCCCCAGTTGCGGGCATATTCGGCAAACGCCTCCTTCTTGAACGGGTCGATCTCGTAGCGGATGAAGCAGGTAATCATCGGTTTCTCCTTTTGCTCTCCATCCTTTTCGCACATTGCCTGACGGCGATGCTTCGGTTACGATCGAAGTATGAAGGAAGGTCCTGACATCGCGCAGATCGGCGCGCTCATCGGCGATCCCGCCCGCGCCAACATGCTGGCGGCACTCACCGGCGGCCGGGCGCTGACGGCGACCGAGCTTGCCGGCGTCGGCGGCATCACGGTGCAGACGGCGAGCACGCATCTTGCCAAGCTCGAAGCCGGCGGGCTGCTTGCCCAGCGAAAGCAGGGACGCCATCGTTATTTCACATTGGCCGACGAGGCCGTCGCCCGGCTGATCGAAAGCATGATGGGCTTTGCCGCCGGGCGCGGGCATCTGCGCCACCAGCCGGGGCCGAAAGAGCCGGCGCTGCGCAAGGCGCGCATCTGCTATGATCATCTGGCCGGCGATTACGGTGTGCGCATGCTCGACAGCCTGATTGGTTCAGGCTCGATCGACGCGGTCGGAGACGGTTTGGCGCTGACCGAAAAGGGCGAAAACGATCTGAAATGCATCGGCATCGATGTCGGCGACCTCCGATCGTCGCGCCGCCCGCTCTGCCGCTCCTGCCTCGACTGGAGCGAAAGACGCGCGCATCTTGCCGGAAGCCTCGGCAAGGCGCTGCTGTCCAGCTTCCTCGACAAGGGCTGGGCGCGGCGCACGGCCGAAAGCCGATCGATCCTCTTTACCCCGGAAGGCGACCGGCAGTTTCTGATGCTGTTTCCGATCGATGCATAGGTTTGCTGCGGATCTGCAAAACCTCCCACACCGTTCCGGCTAATGCTGCCTATAGACCGGCCTTCCACGCATCCTGCTGGCGCAGATGCGCCCGCAGCGCCGCGAGAGTGAGTGCCAGTGCGGCGTGATTGCTTTCGGCTTCACCCAGCACGTTTTCGCCTTCCTCGATCTCGCGCAATTGCGCGCCGTAGAGCCAATCGTCGGACGTCTGGCCGCGGGCAAGATGCCAGACCGCATCCGGCCGGACTTCCCGGCAGAGATCGATGGCGTGATTGACGTCGTGGGTGAAGGGCCGCGCCATCAGGAAGCCGTGCTGCGACCTGATGCTGCTCGGCATGTAGTCATGCGGACTGTCGAAATCGTTCGGCTCGGCCGGCCGGAGCTGCTTCAACAAAAAGGCACAGGTGATGAAGGCGTCGATCCGGCCGTCGGGCATATCCGTCTTTTCCAGGGTTTCGATGATATCCTCGATCGTCATGCAGTCTTCCTCTCGGTCCGTTCCTTGGCATGCCGCCTCTCCTCTTCCCCATAGCGGCGGTGGCGTCCTCTTCCCCGAGCGCCATCTAGTGCATGAGAATGCCAAAGGTAGTCCCAGAGCTGTGTCGAGCTGGTGATCACGCGGATTTCATCGCTCTCGCACCCGCCTCGCTTGAGGCAACAGCCTGTCGCGCACGTCCTGGTCGAATTGTCTTGGTCGAATTGTCTTGGCGTCGTGGTTTTCGGATTGAGAGAAGCATTCAGTTTCGGGCCGACCGGGCCTAAATGCAGCCCTTCTTCCTCATCTTCTTTTCGACCTTGGCCCTCCTTTCGGCGCCATCCCCGGCATGTTTTCCGCCGGTCAGCCCATTATCCATCATCGCCTGCAGCTCTGCACAGCTTCTGTGGTGCTTGCCGCCCTTGGCGGTGGCGTCGGTGGATGTGAAGGCAAAGAGCAGCGCTACAGCTGCCGCCGATCGAACAAGAGCTGACAGCTTCATGGTCCCTCTCCTATTGCCCTGCATCCTACGCCCAGGCCCGTGAGCCCGCAATGACGATGGTGTCGCACCAGCCCGGCGAGAAGCGGGACAAGAACACCAGCAATCAGAAGATCATCCTGCCGCAACAGTAGGTTAGATGGGCTCGCCTCACCCGAGCAAGGGCGAGCCCTCGCCCGTTGGCACGGATGGCGCCGGGTACTTGAAGCGGTCCGCCTCTGCACCATCCGACAGAGCATTCAACTGCTCATCGAATGAGGCAACCGCCACAACCTATTGTTTTTATGCGGCTTAGCGACGTCTCGCTGAGAAATCATTAAGCAAGTTCCGATATTCTCAGGCTCTACATTAACGTGAGAGCACGGATATGGCGTCGATCCAAAACAAGATCATCATGGCAAGCGTTGCGATTTTCGCCTTGGCGGGCGGCGCCACGGAGGTCGGCATCTGGTCTGCCTCCACCCTCTCGGCAAACGGCGCCGAAGTCGCCCAGTCGGCGCAAATCCTGCGCAATCACATGCAGGCCGATATGATGCATGACGCGCTGCGCGCCGACGTGCTCGCCTCCCTGCTGGCATCCAACCCGGCGGCAGGCATCGACCCCGCCGCCGTTAAGGCGGATCTGGTGGAGCACGAGGCATCGTTCCGGGAGATGATCGACGCCAACAAGGCTCTGGTCTCCGATGGACAAACGAAAACCGTCCTTGCCGGCATCGAACGTCCCCTTCTCGTCTATGTCGACAGCGCCACGAAGATGGTCGAGCTAGCCGACAAGGATCCGTCAGCGGCCTTGAAGGCGCTGCCGGAATTCATGCAGCAGTTTTCGACATTGGAAACGGCGATGGAACAGGCCGGAGACCAGATCACCGATGCGTCGGAGGATATTTCCAAGCGCAGCTCCGAGATCAAGGCTTCGGTCGATATCGTTCTCAAGGCGCTTCTGGCCTCTGCCGCGCTGTTCGCCATTGGCCTCTATTTCCTCACCCGCAAGAGTGTGACCAAGCCGATCCTTTCGCTTTCCAGCGATATGCAGAGGCTCGCCGATGGTGACACGGCCATTGCCTGCACCGGCATTGGCCGCTCCGATGAAATCGGCACGATGGCATCGGCTGTCGAAGTCTTCCGCCAGGCAGCCATTGCCAACAAGCAATTGGAGCAGGACGCCGCGGCGGCTCGGCTGCAGGGCGAAACCGAACGGGTCACGGCCCGCAAGCAGGCTGAGGAGGATGCGGCCGAGCGGCTGCGGGCGGCGACATCGGGCCTTGCCGCAGGTCTGAAACGGCTTGCCTCCGGCGATCTCGCCTTCCAGATCGAAGAGCCGTTCGCGTCTGATTTCGAGGGCCTCCGGCATGATTTCAACATGTCGATCCGGCAGCTAGACCAGACCCTCGGCGCCATCGCCGCGGCCATTGCTGCGATCGATGAAGGCACAAGGGAAATCGCATCGGGGGCCGGCGATCTGTCGAAACGCACCGAACAGCAGGCAGCCGCTCTCGAAGAAACCGCGGCAGCCCTCGATCAGATCACCGCCAATGTCTCGAACTCCAGCAAGCGCACCGACGAGGCACGCACCGAGGCGACCGATGCAAACCGCAATGCCGCCAAATCTTCCGAGGTCGTGTCCCATGCCGAGGAAGCCATGCGTCGCATCGAGGCGTCGTCGCAGCAGATCTCCAGCATTATCGGCGTGATCGACGAGATCGCCTTCCAGACCAATCTGCTGGCGCTGAACGCCGGCGTCGAAGCGGCGCGCGCCGGAGAGGCGGGCAAGGGCTTCGCGGTGGTGGCCCAGGAAGTCCGCGAACTCGCCCAGCGCTCGGCTCAGGCGGCAAAGGAAATCAAAGGCCACATCCAGAAATCGTCGGTGGAAGTCGAAAGCGGCGTCAAACTGGTTCTCGACACCAGCCAGGTCCTGAGCGCCATCAGCGAGCAGATCGCCCGCATCAACCAGCACATGGATGCCATTGCCGTATCGGCAAGAGAACAGTCGACCGGCCTTGCCGAGGTCAATACCGCCGTCAACTCGATGGACCAGGTGACCCAGCAGAACGCCGCGATGGTGGAAGAATCGACCGCCGCATCCGGTCATCTTGCCGAGGAAGCAGCCAAGCTGCGTGAACTCGTGTCCCGCTTCAAGCTGCGTGCGACCGCTTCGGCGCAGTCCGGACGACGCGGCGGGCAGCTGGCGGCCTGACGGCTTGGCGGGGGCAATGCGGCAGCGACCACGGAGCCGGTCGCTTGCCGCATCGCAGCCATGCTTGAGATCAGGTTGAGCTTTGGGCGGGCTTCGTGTAAAGCCGCTGCATCCCCGGACAAGACCCAGATTTCCAGCAAGGCGTGAACATATGAACGGCTTCGATCTCATTATCTTCGATTGCGACGGCGTTCTCGTCGATTCCGAAATCATCGCCGCGGAAGTCGAATCCGCGCTTCTGACGGAGGCCGGATATCCGATCAGCGTCGAAGAAATGGGCGAACGCTTCGCCGGCATGACATGGCGCAACATCCTGCTGCAGATCGAGCGCGAAGCGAGCATTCCGTTTTCGGCCTCGCTGCTCGAAAAATCCGAGCAGATGCTCGACCTCAGGCTGGCCGCCGACGTCCAGGCCATTCCAGGCGTCGAATTCGCCGTCTCCAAGCTGGCGATGAAGCGCTGCATCTGCTCGAATTCGAGCAGCAAGCGGCTCGACATGATGCTGGGCAAGGTGGGGCTGAAGCCGCTGTTTGCCCCCAATATCTTCTCCGCCAAGGATCTCGGCCCCGACCGCGCCAAGCCGAAACCCGACATCTTCTTGCACGGCGCAAGCCAGATGGGCGTGTCGCCTGATAAGGTGGTGGTCGTCGAGGATTCCGTGCACGGCGTGCATGCGGCCCGCGCCGCCGGCATGCGGGTCATCGGCTTTACCGGCGCCTCGCACAGCTATCCCGCCCATGCCGACAAACTGACGGATGCCGGCGCCGAAACGGCGATCTCACGCATGAACGACCTGCCGGGTGTCGTCGCCGCGCTGGCGGCCTGGGACAACGTTCTCTGATCTGAGACAAGTGCCGGCGCTCCGTCAGAAGCGGGACCCGGCCGATTCATCGTCAGTTTGCTGGCGATCATCCGCCTCTTCGTCATAAGCGGCATCGCGCAACTCTGTCGGCGTAAATGCATGTTTTTGCCGCGCGCCTCTGATCGCGGCAATTTCGATGATGCCGTTCCGTTTACGGATTGTGAGAACCAGCGGCGGCATGCTGACTTTCCTTGTCCCTTCCAGAATGCCTTTTTCCGTCATTGCGGGGAAGGACGACAATAGCGCCTTCTGTCTTTCAAGCCGGTCGACAAGATTTCTGGCGGCCGCAGGATTGATTTCTGCCAGTTCGGCAATTCTGGTCAGGAACCAGCGTTCGGCACTTTTGGAGAGACGGACAGCCGGCATCAGCCAACCCGACGATGTCGAACTTCCGAAGCGTCAACGATCATCCGAGCCTTTTTAAGCACGTCGTCGAGATCGACGCTTTCCCCGCGGTCAAGTTCATCGAGGCCATGGGCATCCCGCAGAATCTCGGCGCCCTCATTCGCAAGATAGTGATCGAGGGCTTTCAACATCACCCAGGTGCGATCTCGATCGAGAACCTGCGCGATGCGATCGAATGCTTCGACCGTCGGCGTCGGCAACCTGAGAGAGATCTGCGATTTTCCCTTCGGCGACATGACTTCGATCCTCGTAATACGGTGGGATGCACTGTATCCCATCGACGCATTCACGTCAAAGTCAGGAAGTGGCCCTCATGAGGGCGCATCTTCGCGAACCTGCGACCGCAGCTGTTCCGATGAACTAGGCCGACCACTTCACCGGGCGGCTTTAGCTGTTCTTCTTGGTCTTCGCCGGCTGGGTGTCGAAGCCGACGTTGACGCGCACCAGGGCGCCAGAACCGACCGGCATCTTGATGCCGTCCTTGCGGAAGATCACCTGGGTGCCAGGCGCGCCCGCCGGGATCTCGGTCGGGAATTTGGTGACCTCGGAATAGAGCACGGTCTCGCCGTCGACGATGGTGACGCGGATCGGCAGGGTCACCGGGCCGGGGGCGCCGGCCGGGCCGGTGATCAGGCGCAACTGGGCAACGACGGTCATCGTCAGATTGGTGTCGCTCAGCGTGCACTGGCGGGTGTAATCGCCGAACGAGGCCTGGAAGACGATCTGCTGCGGATCATCCTTCTTGCCCTTGGCATAGGTGCGGAAGATCGCATCCTGGTCGCGCATGAAGATCTGCGGGCAGGCGCCCTGGACGACGGGGGCGACGGCGCCCTGTGCGGTCGTCGCGGTGCCGATCGAAGGATTGTTCGAGGATGGGTTGGCCGGTGCCAGCGGCATGATCTGGGCGGTGCCGTTCGGCTGCGTCGGGGCCGCCGACTTGCTGTCACCACCGGTGCCGAGCGTATCGCAGCCGGCGAGCAGGGCAAGAAGGGAAGCTGAGATAATGAGACGCGAGACCTTGCCGAGCACTATGTTCCACCCTTTGCACAAGCGTTTCTTGGAGGCCCCAGGTCTTTTCCGTGAGGCCTTTCACGACGGTTTGCGATGGTCTATATCAGCGGCGCAAATAAAAATCGATTGGGTACGCGCCGTTTTGATGCACTTTTCGCCGCCGGATGCGGGCAACTTCAACAAGATAACGGCGATGGTGTGGCCTGAACGCAGCGCCTTCTCGATTTCCGGGCCCGGAATCCGGCAGTGCGGGCCGCGGCTCGGCCCAATCGAATTTCCTCCAGCGATAGATCAAGGATGACCAAGGTGGACTATATCTCGACCCGCGGCGAGGCCCCTGCCCTCGGCTTTTGCGACGCCCTGCTGACCGGGCTGGCGCGCGACGGCGGGCTCTATGTTCCGCGTGAATTTCCGAGCTTCTCCAAGAAACAGATCCGGGCACTGCGCGGCAAGAGCTATCAGGAGATCGCCTTCACCATCCTGTCGCCGTTTACCAATGGCGAGATCCCCGAAGCGACCTTCCGGGCGATGATCGACGAGGCCTATGGCACCTTCCGCCATCCGGCGATCGCGCCGCTCGTCCAGACCGGGCCGAACAGCTTCGTCATGGAGCTGTTTCACGGCACGACGCTCGCCTTCAAGGACGTGGCGATGCAGTTGCTGGCGCGGCTGATGGATTATGCGCTGGAGAAGCGCGGCGAGCGGGCGACGATCGTCGGCGCCACTTCGGGCGATACCGGCGGAGCGGCGATCGACGCCTTTGCGGGGCGCGAGCGCACCGACATCTTCATCCTCTTCCCGCATGGCAAGGTTTCGCCAGTGCAGCAGCGGCAGATGACGACCTCGCCTTCGGCAAATGTGCATGCGCTTGCCGTCAAGGGCAATTTCGACGATTGCCAGAACCTGGTGAAGGCGATGTTCAACGACGCGGCGTTCCGCGACAAGGTCGGCCTCTCCGGCGTCAACTCGATCAACTGGGCGCGCATCATGGCCCAGATCGTCTATTATTTCACGGCGGCCGTCGCACTCGGCGGGCCGGACCGGAAGATCTCGTTCACGGTTCCGACGGGCAATTTCGGCGATATTTTCGCCGGCTATTGCGCAAAACGCATGGGCCTGCCGGTCGACCGGCTGGTGATCGCCACCAACGAGAACGACATCCTGGAGCGCATGCTGAAAACCGGCCGCTACGACATGAAGGCTGTGAAGGCAACGAGCTCGCCGTCGATGGACATCCAGATCTCGTCGAACTTCGAACGGCTGCTGTTCGAAGCCTACGGGCGCGACGCCTCGAAGGTCCGCGCGGCAATGGAAAGCCTCAAGCAATCCAACGGTTTCGAGATCGGCGCTGAAGCGCTGAAGGCGATCCGACGCGACTTCCGCGCCGGCCGCGCCAGCGAGAAGCAGGTGGCCGAGACGATCCGCACGACCCATGCCGAGACCGGCTATCTGCTTGATCCGCATTCGGCGATCGGCGTCTTCGTCGCCAAGAAGAAGGAAAAGCCGAATACGCCGATGGTGACGCTTTCGACCGCGCATCCGGCGAAATTCCCCGCTGCCGTAAAATCGGCCTGCGGTATTGACCCGGCGCTTCCGACGTGGCTTGCTGATCTGATGGACAGGGAGGAGCGCTTCCAGATCATCGAACCGGAGCTCAAAGCCGTAGAAACCTTTATCGGCAAACATGCCCGCGACAAGACGACGGCAGGCGCAGAAAGATAGCCAATGACAGTTGAGTGCACCCGGCTGAAATCCGGGCTGACCGTAGTGACAGAAACCATGCCGCACCTTGAAAGCGTTGCGCTCGGAGTCTGGATCAAATCGGGATCGCGTAACGAGACGGCAGACGAACACGGCATCGCCCACCTGCTCGAACACATGGCCTTCAAGGGCACGGGGCGCCGCACGGCCCGCCAGATCGCCGAGGAAATCGAGGATGTCGGCGGCGAGGTCAATGCCGCGACATCGACCGAGACGACCTCTTATTACGCCCGCGTCCTCAAGGACCACGTGCCTCTCGCCGTCGACATCCTCGCCGACATCCTGACGGAATCGGCTTTCGAGGAGGAGGAGCTGGAGCGCGAGAAGCAGGTGATCCTGCAGGAGATCAACGCCGCCAACGACACGCCAGACGACGTGGTGTTCGACCGGTTCTCCGAGGTCGCCTATCGCGACCAGACGCTCGGCCGGGCCATCCTCGGCACGCCGGAGACCGTCGTTTCCTTCACGCCGCAGGAGATCCGCGGCTATCTCGGCCGCAACTACACGACCGACCGCATGTTCATCGTCGCTACCGGCGCCGTCCAGCACGACGAATTCCTGCGCATGGTCGAGGATCGTTTCGCCAGCCTGCCGAGCGAGCCTTCGGCGCCGCCGGTCATGGAACCGGCGCGTTATATCGGCGGCAGCGTGCGCGAACCGCGCGACCTGATGGACGCGCAGATCCTGCTTGGCTTCGAGGGCAAACCCTACCACGCCCGCGATTTCTACTGCTCGCAGATCCTCGCCAATATCCTCGGCGGCGGCATGTCCTCCAGGCTGTTCCAGGAAGTGCGCGAGTTCCGCGGTCTCTGTTATTCGGTCTATGCCTTCCACTGGGGCTTTTCCGACACCGGCATCTTCGGCATTCATGCCGCGACGGGCGGCGAGAACCTGCCGGAGCTGGTGCCCGTCATCATCGACGAGCTGCACAAATCGGCAGATCAGATCCACCAGAAGGAAATCGAGCGCGCCCGCGCCCAGATCCGCGCCCAATTGCTGATGGGCCAGGAAAGCCCAGCGTCGCGCGCCGGCCAGATCGCCAGGCAGATGATGCTTTATGGCCGGCCGATCTCCAATCCGGAGATGATGGAACGGCTTGAGGGCATCACCATCGAGCGGCTGACGGATCTCGCCGGCCGGCTGTTTTACGACACGGTGCCGACGCTTTCGGCGATCGGGCCGCTGGATCAGCTCGCGCCGATGGAAGACATCACCGCATCGCTTTCGGTCCCGGCACCGAAGTCGATGCAGGCCGGCCGCTGAGCCGGCGTCCGTCCTGCCGGGAGTGATCGATGCCAAAATCGGTGTTTCGGTTTCTGTCGCGGCAGCCGGATGCGGTCGAGCTGGAAAACGACAGATATCTCCTGCGACTGCCGCGTTACCAGGATTTCAACCAGTGGCACCGGCTGCGCGCCGACAGCCGCAAGTTCCTGGAACCCTGGGAGCCGACCTGGCGGCGCGACGAACTGACGGAGGGCGCCTACCGCGCCCGCGTTATCCGCGGCAAGCAGGAATATGCCTCGGGCCAGGCGGTGCCGCTGTTCATTTTCCTCAAGGAAAACCACACCCTCGTCGGCGGCGTCACCATCGGCTATATCAGGCGGGGTGCGGCACAAAGCTGCATGATCGGCTACTGGATGGGCGAACGCCATGCCGGCCAGGGGCACATGTTCGCTGCTCTGCAATTGGTTATTCCTTACATCTTCGCCGGGCTTGAGTTGCACCGTATCGAAGCAGCCTGTATTCCAGATAACGCGCGCAGCATCCGCCTGCTTGAAAAGGCCGGGTTTCAGCAAGAAGGTTATTTGCGCGGATATTTGAAGATCAACGGTCAGTGGCATGATCATGTGATGTTTTCACGTCTCGCCACCGATACGGATAAAGGCAGGAAAACCGACAGCCGATGACCAGAGACCGCATGCTGCCCACGTCACCGTCCGGACGAATGATCGCGGTGATCGCAGCCCTTTTCCTGGCAGTCTTCGCCCTGGCGGCGGGCGCTGCCCAGGCGGCCGAACCGGTGAAGATTTCCCGTGACGACACCGCGCTCGACCTGACCGCGACGACCGAAATCTACGTCAACCAGGGCGAGGCTTTCCAGGTTTCGACGGCTGCCGGCGCCGACGGCATCCGCCGCCGCATCGAGGTCAGGGCAAGCTCGGAGAACCACCAGGGTGACTGGGCGGTGTTTGCGCTTGCCAATGTTTCGGAAGAACAGCTCGAACGCGTCATCGTCGCGCCGCATTTCCGTCTGGTCAATTCCAAGCTGTTCTGGCCGGATCTCGGCTCGCAGCGCATCAGCGCCATCACGCCCAGCGAGGGTTTCGCGCTCGATCGGCAGCCGAGCGACGAGGCCGACGTCTTCCGCATCACGCTGAACCCCGGCGCCGTCATCACCTTCGTCGCCGAACTGTCGACGCCGGAGCTGCCGCAGATCTATCTCTGGGAACCGAACGCCTACAAGGACACGATCAACGCCTTCACGCTGTATCGCGGCATCGTGCTCGGCATTGCCGGCCTGCTGGCGGTGTTCCTGACCATCCTGTTCGTCGTCAAGGGCACCTCGATGCTGCCGGCAACCGCCGCCCTTGCCTGGGCGGTGCTCGGCTATATCTGCGTCGACTTCGGTTTTCTCGGCAAGCTGATCAGCGTCGCCTCGGCCGACCAACGAATATGGCGCGCCTGCGCGGAAGTGGCGCTCGCCTCCAGTTTCGTCATCTTCCTCTTTACCTATCTCAACCTCAACCGCTGGCATGCGCATCTCGGCTATGCCACGCTTGCCTGGGTGCTCGGCCTTGCGCTGCTCTTCGGCGTGGCGATCTACGATCCGTCGATTGCCGCCGGCATTGCCAGGCTGTCCTTCGCGCTGACGGCGGCGACCGGGCTGCTGCTGATCATCTATCTCGGCTTCAACCGCTACGACCGCGCCATCCTCTTGGTGCCGGCCTGGGCGCTGACGCTCGTCTGGCTGTTCGGGGCATGGATGACGGTCACCGGCCGGCTCGACAACGACATCATCCAGCCCGCACTCGGCGGCGGCCTGGTGCTCATCGTGCTGCTGATCGGCTTCACCGTCATGCAGCATGCCTTTGCCGGCGGCGCCTTCCAGCAGGGGCTGTTTTCCGATCTCGAGCGGCAATCGCTGGCGCTGACCGGATCCGGCGACATGGTGTGGGATTGGGACGTGGCGCGCGACCGCGTCGTCACCATTCCCGATGTCTCAACCAAGCTCGGCCTATCGCCGGGCACTATGCATGGCGCAGCACGCAACTGGCTGCCGCGGCTCCATCCCGATGACCGCGACCGCTTCCGCGCCACGCTCGACGTGCTGCTCGAACACCGGCGCGGGCGGCTGAACCACGAGTTCCGCATCCGCGCGGAGGACGGGCATTTCCATTGGCTCCTGATCCGCGCCCGGCCGGTGCTCGGCTCCAACGGCGAAATCATCCGCTGCGTCGGCACGATCGTCGACGTGACCGAGCAGAAGAACTCCGTCGAACGGCTGCTGCACGATGCGCTGCACGACAATCTCACGGGCCTGCCGAACCGGCAGGTGTTCATCGACCGGCTGCAATCGGTGCTGGCGCTGGCGCCGGGCGGCGATACGCTCAAGCCAACGGTGATGGTGATCGACATCGACCGCTACAAGCTGGTCAATGATGCGCTCGGGGTCGCGGCCGGCGACAATATCCTTATCGCGCTGACCCGGCGTCTGCGCCGGCTGCTGAAGCCGCAGGACACTCTGGCGCGGCTGGCCGGCGACCAGTTCGGCCTGATCCTGGTTTCCGAGCACAATCCGGCCAAGGTCGCCGATTTCGCCGATGCGATCAGCAAGGCGATCATGGTGCCGATCAACTTTGCCAACCGCGAGATCATCCTGACCGCCTCGATCGGCCTGACCTCGTGGGTGGACCGGCAGGAGAGCGCCACCGGCCTGCTCAGCGACGCCGAGCTTGCCATGTACCGGGCAAAACGGGCGGGCGGCAACCGCGTCGAGCCGTTCCAGCCGGCCTTCCGCGACTTCGGCACCGACCGGCTGCAGCTCGAAACGGACCTACGCCGCGCCATCGAGCGCAAGGAATTGTCGATGGTCTACCAGCCGATCGCCCGGCTTGAAGATGTCGAGGTCGCCGGCTTCGAGGCATTGATGCGCTGGGAACATCCCAAACGCGGCAATGTCCCGCCCTCCGAATTCATCCCGATCGCCGAGGCCTCCGATCTCATCGGCGCGCTCGGCATGTTCGCGCTGGAACAGGCGACCAACGATCTGATGAGCTGGCAGCAACTGACCGGCGAATTGCCGATCTTCGTGTCGATCAATCTGTCGAGCGTGCAACTGCTCAACAACGAGCTCTATGACGATGTGCGTTCGGTTCTTGCCAAGACGCATTGCCAGCCCTCGCGCCTCAAGCTCGAACTGACGGAGTCCATGGTGATGGAAAATCCGGAACAGGCGCGCCTCGTGCTGCAGAAGCTGAAGGAGGCCGGCATTGGCCTCGCGCTCGACGATTTCGGCACCGGCTATTCCTCGCTTGCCTATCTCACCCGTTTTCCCTTCGACATGATCAAGCTCGACAAGGCCCTGGTGCGCGACGGCAGCGACAAGAAGGCGACCGTGCTCAGATCGGTGATCGCAATGGCGCGCGAACTCGAAATGAAGGTGGTGGCCGAGGGGATCGAATCCAACGAGGATGCGATCGAGCTCGCCAAGATGGGCTGCGACTACGGGCAAAGCTATCTGTTCGGCCCGCCGATCGCTTCGGAATCGGTGCTACGCCTGCTGCGGGAGCGGTTTCCGCTGACCAAGCGGGCGTGAGCGGAGGGGGCGAGTTCAGCGCTCGATGGGAACGCTTAAGCCGACCTTCACCCGATCCATCGCGACGAATGTCCGAAAGCGCTTGACGTTGTTATTGCTGAAAAACAGCCGCCGCGTCAGCGCCTCGTAGTCGGCCATTGAGGGGACGACGATGACCAGGATGAAATCGGCCTCGCCGGTGACGTAGTAGCACTGCTGGATTTCAGGCGCGGCCGCGAACTGGCTTTTTGCCTGTTCGATCTGTTTTGCCGTTTCGCTGATAACCTCCACCTCCACGAAAATGGTGATCGATTGCCCGAGGGCTGCGGAGTCGAGAACGGCGACGTTTGCCCGGATGACCCCATCCTCGGTCATCCGTTTGATCCGGCGTTGGACCGCCGGCGCAGACAGGCCGACAGCCTCGCCGATCGTCCGTTGCGGCGTGGTATTGTCCCTTTGCAGGATCGCCAGGATCTTGTGGTCAAACGCATCCAAGGGGGATTTTGCCGGTCGGCTCAAAACGGGGCTCCAACGAAACAAACTTGCAAAACAGCCCTCGAAATACAGCGCCTTTTTCGCCGAGCCTGCAATATGTTTTAGCCGAACAACCGAAGTGAGGCGCGCATGTTTCTGCTGAACAGCAATTCCGACTACCGTCAGCCGCTCGACCCGCGAGACGCCGAAACCCTCGACATGGATGCCGCAGACGCCGTCGAGCGGCACCTGACATTCCGGGAAAACCATGCGGAAACGCCACTCGTTGCTCTGCCGGCGCTGGCAGCCGAGATCGGTGTCGGTTCGATCCACGTGAAGGATGAAGGCCACCGGCTCGGCCTCGGAAGTTTCAAGGCGCTTGGCGGCGCCTATGCGGTGATCCGGCTCGTGCTCAAGGAAGCGGCACATAGGCTCGGCCGCGCCGTCGATGTCTCCGAATTGCATTCTTCCGATGTGCGAGAGGTGGCCGAGACGATGACCGTCGCCTGCGCCACCGACGGCAATCACGGCCGGTCGGTTGCACAGGGTGCGCAGCTTTTGGGAGCCCGCGCGGCGATTTTCGTGCATGCCGGGGTCAGCGACGAACGTGTCGCCGCCATCGCCCGCTTCGGCGCCGAGATGATCCGTGTGGACGGGACCTATGACGATTCCGTTCGGGAGGCGGCGCGCATTGCCGAGGAGAAGGGGTGGACGATCGTGTCGGACACTTCATGGCCGGGTTATGAGCGTATTCCCGGGCTGGTGATGCAGGGCTACACCGCCCTTGTCCGAGAAGCGCTGAGGGCAATGAAGCAGCCGCCCACCCATGTCTTCATTCAGGCCGGCGTCGGCGGGATCGCTGCCGCTATCGCCGGCCACATGGCCATCGCCTTCGGCGACCAACGCCCGACCTTCACAGTCGTCGATCCCGCCCGCGCCGCCTGCCTGTTCGAAACGGCGCGGGCCGGACATCTGGTGACCGTTGCCCATGGCGAGCCGACGGTCATGGCGATGCTCGAATGTTACCAACCTTCGCTCGTCGCCTGGCGGATCCTCTCGCGTGTCGCGGACGCATTCATGACCGTTGAAGAAGACGAGGCGATCTCGGTGATGAAGCGGCTTGCCGATCCGGCTGGAAACGACCCGGCAATTGTCGCCGGCGAAAGCGGCGGGGTCGGGCTTGCCGGGCTGATCCGCGCTGCCGGCAATCCCGAGATCAAGCAGGCATTGTCTCTCCACGACCATTCCCGCATCTTCGTGGTCAACACCGAAGGCGCGACCGACCCCGGCAAGTATGAGGAGATCGTCGGGCTGTCAGCGGCCGCGGTCGCCCGCAGAGACAGGACTGGAGCTTCAGCATGAGCCATCGCTCGATCGATTCCGTGCGGCTGCTCGGACGTATCGCCGCGCTCGGCGCGATCGGCCGCGATGCGGAGGGAAGGCTTGTTCGTTTGGCGGCGTCCGATAGCGAAAAGCTTGGGCGCTACCGGTTCGTCTCCTGGCTTGAGGAGGCCGGGCTGGAGGTTGCGGTCGACCGGATCGGCAATATCTTCGGCATCTGGAATGGCGCCGGTGGTGGTGAAAAGCCTATCATTATCGGCTCGCACATCGACACCGTGATCGACGCCGGCATCTATGATGGATGTTACGGCGTGCTGGCCGGCCTGGAGGTGATCCAGACGCTGAAAAGCGAAGGGTTCGAACCGCGGCACCCCATTGTCGTTGCCGCCTTCACCAATGAGGAAGGGGTGCGTTATGCGCCTGATATGATGGGTTCGCTGGTCTATTCCGGCGGCCTCGATGTTACCGCGGCGCTGAAGACGGTCGGGACTGATGGTACGGTGCTCGGCGATGAACTGGCGCGGATCGGCTATGCCGGCAGCCATGCGCCCGGTTTCATGACGCCGCACGCCTATGTCGAACTGCATATCGAGCAGGGCCCTGTTCTCGAGAGGGAGGGCGTAGCGGTCGGCGCGGTCGAGAATCTGCAGGGAATTTCCTGGCAGAAGGTGACCATCGACGGGGATGCCAACCATGCCGGCACGACGCCGATCTCGATGCGCCGGGACGCCGGATACGCAGCGGCCCGCGTCATCACCTTTCTGCGCGACCGCGCGAAGGCATCGAACACGCCGACCGTCGCGACCGTCGGCTGCATCGCTTTTGAGCCGAACGCCATCAATGTCATCCCTTCGCGCGCGATCTTCACGGTCGATCTGCGCGATCCGGACGAAGACCGGCTGCAGCAAGAGGAAACCGCGCTCGCCGCATTCCTCGAGCTGCTTGCCTCTGACGAAAAGGTTGGCATATCCGTCGAACGGCTGGCGCGCTTCGAGCCGGTCAAGTTCGATCAGGCGATCGTTCGCCTGATCGAGGCTGCCGCCAAGGATCGCGGCCTGGCATGCAAGCGCATGACATCGGGCGCCGGCCATGACGCCCAGATGATTGCCCGCATTGCGCCAAGCGCGATGATCTTCGTGCCGAGCCGCGGCGGCATCAGTCACAATCCGAAGGAGTTCACATCAGACGTGGACCTTGTCGCCGGGGCGAATATCCTCCTCGACGTCGTTTGCGGGCTTGCAACAGGGGAACGGCCGACATGAGCATGGACAGCCAGACGCTGGAACAGGACATGACCACCTGGAGGCGCGACCTTCACCGCCATCCCGAGTTCGGCTTCAACGAGAAGCGGACGGCGGCTTTCGTCGCGCGGAAATTGCGGGAGTTCGGGCTCGACGAGGTGGTCGAAGGCGTTGGCGGCACCGGCGTTGTCGGAACGCTCAAGCGTGGCGGCGGCAACCGTTCCATTGCGCTGCGCGCCGACATGGATGCCCTCAGGATTAGCGAACAGGGAGAGCGGCCCTATCGATCGCAGACCGCCGGCGTGATGCATGCCTGCGGCCATGACGGCCATACGGCAATGCTCCTTGGCGCCGCCAGGATGCTGGCGAAGGACGGCAATTTCGACGGCACGGTCCGGTTCATCTTTCAGCCGGCCGAGGAATGGGGCAAAGGCGCCTTGGCGATGCTCGCCGATGGCCTGATGATACGTTTTCCCTTCGACGAGATCTATGGCCTGCATAACATGCCGGGTCTCCCGGTCGGGGTTTTCGAGACTCGCGCCGGCGCGATCATGTCGGCGGAGGATAATTTCGAGATCGTGCTGAAGGGCGTCGGCGGACATGCCGCGCGTCCGCACTCCGGCAACGAGGTCCTGGTCGCCGCCTGCGCATTGGTGACGACCCTCCAGACCATCGTTTCCCGCCGGCTCGATCCGACCGATATCGGCGTCGTCTCGGTGACCGAGCTTCTGACCGACGGCACCCGCAACGCCCTGCCTGGGCTGGCGCGCATCCTCGGCGATGCCCGCAGCTTCCGCCCCGAGGTCAGCGCGGCGATCGAAAAGCAGATGCGCCTCATCGCTGAGGGCACGGCGCTTGCCCACAATGTTTCGGCCGAGGTGAATTACACCAGAGAATTCATCCCCCTGCTCAATGATGCCGCCCTAGTCGAGGAAGCATTTGCCGCAGCCGACAGTGTCTTCCCCACGAAAAACATCAAGGTCCGGCGCGAGCCGATGACCGGATCGGAAGACTTCGCGCGCTTCCTCGACCATGTCCCCGGCTGCTTCGTGTTCCTCGGCAATGGCGAAGATTCCGCGCCGCTTCACAATCCGAATTACGATTTCAACGACGACGGACTGATCCACGGCGCCAACTTCCACGCGAGCGTCGTGCGTCGGCGGCTGAACGCAAACTGACATCCGGTCGGGCGCGCGCCGTCTTCGACCCGGTTTTCGCATCGCATCGCGTTACGCGAATGGACGAAGGCGTCTGCAACCCGCTCCGACAATCCATTGACCAACGGCCGGCGATGTGCGCCTCTCATGGCTTGCACAAGGAAAATCCCATGCTCAAATTTCTGCTCACCCTGTCCTTGGGTGTTTTTTTCGTCGCGCCGCTTCAGGCCGGCGAACTCACTCCCGCCACCAAGAGCTGCCTGCCGGGGGAAAAACAGGGGCATTGCGAGCGCTGGGTCAAGGATTTCAAGACAGCCATGGAACTGGCGGGTAAAGGCGATCACGGCGCACAGGTAACCGTCGCCTTCTGCCTGTCCACAGGATGCCATGGCGCCGTCGCCATCGACAAGGTCGCGTCCTGCGGCTGGCATCTCGTCATCGCCAATTCGGGTGCTGCGACAGTGCTCGATGGTTCCAATCTCAAGAACACCTGCCGGCCGATGACGCCGGCTGAGAAAGACCAGGCCCGCGTCTTGTCCCGCGACCTGGTCCAGAAGATCTACAAGCGCGCCATGGTCACGACCGATCAGATGTAGTTCTGTTTGGCCAAATTTGAGGGATCGGCTTGGGTGAGCCACTCGGCTTTTCGGATTCCGAACGCAAACAGCTGCGCGGTTTTGCCGGAATTGCTTTAGCCCTTAAACTTATATTCATCGACTGCTGATTTTGTGTTGCATGCAATGATGATCGTCATCGCGAAGCGGGGATATTGCCGCCTTCGATGACGATCCGCAGGGCGCGCGGTGATGTTTCCGTCTGCACCTTCGGGATGAGCCCGCCGAAATTCCAAACCGCCTGGTTTCGACGACAGGAAAAGCGTGCCCGATCGCGGGCATGCCTGGCCCCGCATGTTCGTTTCGTTCAGCCGCCAGCCTTCCCCACGTGACCGCGCATTTCATCAGCCGAAATAAAGGGCTTTCAAGATGGTCAGAACCGTTTCAGCGAAACTCATCCTTGCGACCGGCACTGCGATCGCCGGCGTCTTGATCGCCTATACCGCCTTCAATGCGGTGAGTGCCAAGACCAATACCGAGCGGGAGGTGATGGCGCTGGCGACCGAGCAGGCAGCCGTGGTCAGCCAACAGGTGGCAACCGATATCACCGAGGCCACCTCGGCCGGTACGGCTCTGGCCGCAAGCCTCTCCGGTTTCGTCGACGGCGGATCGAAAAGCCGGGCCGACATCGTCGCGATGATCAAGGCCGTGGCTCCGCAATATCCGAGCGTGTTCGGCGCCTGGATGTGCGAGCTGATCGACGGTCCTCACCCGACAACCGGACCGGAGGCCTTGAACAAGGAAGGCATTTTCACGCCCTATTGGACCAAAGGCGATGACGGCAAGATGGAATTCTCGACGTGGAGCATCAAGCCTGAGGACGAATATTACAGCGCGCCCCTGAAGAGCGGAAAGGCGATCATCACCTCTCCCTATCTCACCAACATGAATAAGCTCGTCACCTCGGTTTCGGTGCCGATGCAGGTGAACGGGACTGTCGTTGGCCTTGCCGGCGTCGATATCAAGCTCGATGATCTCACAGCCGCCTTGACGCAGATGCACCCCTTCGATGGCGGGCGGGTCATGCTGCTTGCCAATGACGGCAAGTGGCTCGCCCATCCCGACAAAAACAATCTGATGAAGGACTATGCCGATGCCGGCGCAGATGACGTCAAGCAAGCGCTGGCCGACGGCAAGATGCGGGTGATATCCGGATTGCCTGATGGCGCCGTCCGCCTGGTCTATCCGTTTACCGCACGCGGAATGAACACCACCTGGGCAGCGGTCCTCGACGTGCCGGCCGCAACCTTCTCGGCGCCGGTCTGGCAGCAGATCTATAGCACGGTGATTGGCGGCCTTCTTATTCTGGCCGTGATGCTCGGCGTCATCCTGACGGCGAGCCGCACCCTGATCGGCAAGCCGCTGAAGGGCGTTCTGAGTGCCGTCCAGAAGATGGCCGCCGGGAACTATCGCGAGCAGATCGCTCATAATGGCAGCGCCGACGAGCTTGGAAGCCTGAAGAGCGCGCTCGAAAAATTCCGCCATCAACTCGCCCGCGGCGAGGCGCTCAAGGACGAGCAAGAGACGCTGCAGGCACAGGTCGAAACCGACCGCAAACGCCAGGGCGACCTCGAGCAGGCCAAGGCCGAGGATCTGCACCATTTCGTCGAAGTCGTGCAGAGCCGGTTCGGCCTTCTGGCTTCGGGCGATCTGACCGTCAGGATGAACGACAAGGTGGCGCCGGAATTCGAGACGATCCGGGCGAACTTCAATACGTCGGTTTCCGCATTGGAAGACACCATCCGCAACGTCGTCCACGCCGTTTACACCATCCGCTCCGGCCTCGGCGAGATTTCGACGGCCTCGAACGATCTGGCTCGGCGCACGGAACAGCAGGCCGCCTCACTGGAGGAAACGGTCGCAGCGCTCGGTGACGTCACCCGCGGCGTCAACGACACGTCCGAAGGGGCAAACAGCGCCCAGCAAACGATGAAGCTTGCCCGGGCCGACGCCGAAAAGGGCGGCGAAGTCGTTGCCCGTGCGATCGAGGCGATGACCGAAATCCAGGGCTCCTCCGGCAAGATCGGCAATATCATCCGCGTGATCGACGAAATCGCCTTCCAGACCAACCTGCTGGCGCTGAATGCCGGCGTCGAGGCGGCGCGGGCCGGTGAAGCCGGCAAGGGCTTTGCCGTCGTCGCCCAGGAGGTCAGGGAACTGGCGCAACGCTCCGCCCAGGCGGCAAAGGAAATCAGCGGGCTGATCTCGATGTCGTCGTCGCAGGTTCAGACCGGCGTCAACCTGGTGGAAGAAACCGGTGTGGCGCTCTCCAAGATCGTCGATCGCGTCGTCGGCATGAGCGATACAGTCAATGAAATTGCCACCAGCGCGCAGTCGCAGGCGACCAGCCTGCGGGAAGTTTCCGCCGCCGCCGATCTGATGGACAAGGTCACCCAGCAGAACGCCGCCATGGTCGAAGAGACGACGGCGGCAGCACAGGGGCTTGCGCAGGAAACGGAGAACCTCGCAGCGGTGGTCGGCCGCTTCGGCCTCGGCGGCGCAGTTTCGCGCGGCGGCCAGTCGCCGGCAGCGATGAAGCTGGCGAGCTGATCAATGCATGTCATCAGGACGTGTGCAGCGGTTCTGAGACACCGACCTGCATAACAAAAAAGCCAGCTTCACGCCGCAATGCCGGCGTGGAAATATTCTCATTGCCCTCCCGGCTTTCGCGGCTATTCTGCCGACACAGAAAATCGGGAGGAGCACTGATGATCCTGCACTGCGTATTCCTGCGGCTGAAGACCGCGGTGACTGGAGACGACAAACAGTCGCTGTTTGCGGCAATCGCCGCGCTCAAGCAGGTCATTCCCGGCATCCTGGATATCAAATACGGGCCGAATGTTTCGCCCGAGGGGCTGCACGGCGGCTTCGTCGACGGTTTTGCCGTGACCTTTGAGAGTGCCGAGGCGCGCGACGCCTATCTCATCCATCCCGAACATGTGACCGTCGGCGAGCGCATCGTCTCGTCGACGGACGGAGGCCTCGCCGGCATCCTGGTCTTCGACCTCAATCTGTAAGAGCCGCCGGCGGTCTGCGAGAAAACGGGATCGGCCCGAGCCCAGCCACTAACTTAAATGTGGAATCGTTCGAACCATGTTCAGCAATGCCCCTTATAACGCTGGTTATCGGGGGTATCGCTCATGCCGGAGATTTCTTTGGAAGGCCAAAGACGACTTCGAATACCATCAGCGCCAGCGATACAGGAAAGACAAACTGCGTGCTTGCCCTTGAAGGGAAGCTAGCGGCGGCCCCGCTTGCAAAGGTGGTTAGATACTGTCAGGCGGCGAGAAGAAACAGTTCACGTCGTTTTCCGTCGGATGGAGGCAGATGTGATACTGGCCGTCGCCGGAGGGGATTTCGTCCCCATACGGAATGAAGAACAGGTGTGGTTTTGTCGCAAGGTGGTGGTCGCCCGCATGCAGGAAGACGGAAAAACCGCGAGGCCCACGACTGATGTTCTGAGTGGGAATGGCCTCACAATCTCCAATCAAACCGTGAGCATTGCAGCACGCCGGAGGATAGGTCCAGCCGCTCTTCGCTTGATGGGCGTCGGTTCGAACAATAGTGCAGACGGAGATCGCCCCAAGTGTGATCAGGGATACTGTTGATGTGGCGAGTGTCATTGCATACCTCCTTAGAGGCAGCCCCTCGAAAAACGCCGGGAGGTTGCGCACTGATTGCCAAGAACGCGCGATCTTTTCCGATACGTCGATTGGTTGTTTTTGCTACCAGACACTTGCGGTCAGGTAGGTCGCTTGCGCCTCTAGGGCCATCGCCGTGATGCGTGGAGGCACACGGAGGCGGGTCGAACAACCGCGCTATCAGCATACTGCTCCGCTGCGTCGAGGTGAAGTCAAACTTCTGTTGCGCAGACCGCACGGATTGGACCTCCGTGCTCCGCCACGAGCAAAAGGCATCCTGCTGTGCTCCATAGCGACCATCTGGGTGAATAGGAGTGGAGACTCCGAAAAATCTCCACGTCCTTTTTGCAAAGCGAAGCTTTGAAGCAAAGTTTGATATTCTACATTTAGGTTAGTGGCTGGCGGCCCGAGCGGCTTGCAGCAGCGTCTCGCAGCCGCGAGCAAACGGCCCCTCCTTGGCTGGTTTATGGAAAAGGCTGATACGGACATGCATAGCTCCGCCCTTCGCCGCGCCGTCACGATCGCCGCGCTCGCAAACCTCGCCTATTTCGGAATCGAGTTCACGGTCGCCCTTTCGATCGGGTCAGTCTCGCTTTTCGCAGACTCGGTCGATTTCCTTGAAGATGCCTCGGTCAATCTGTTGATCCTGATGGCGCTCGGCTGGTCGGTGCGGTCGCGAGCCCGTGTCGGCATGGCACTCGCCGCAATTCTGCTCGCACCGGCGATTGCCACGATCTGGACCGCTTGGCAGAAGTTCACCGTGCCTGTTGCGCCCGAGGCCTTTGCGTTATCCCTGACCGGCCTCGGCGCCCTCGTCGTCAATCTGGGCTGCGCCTTGCTGCTCGCCCGCTTTCGTGATCACGGTGGAAGCCTGACGAAGGCGGCCTTCCTGTCCGCCCGAAACGACGCGGTCGCGAATATCGCAATCGTCGGTGCGGGATTGATTACCGCGTTTTTCTGGACGTCCGCGTGGCCCGATCTGATCGTCGGGATCGGGATCGCAATCATGAATGTCGATGCGGCGCGCGAGGTATGGACTGCGGCCCGTGACGAGCACCGGGCCGCAGCCTGACTGGGCGCCCGCTCAGCTCGATTTCGCCATGGCGGCGGCGAGCTGGTCGACATTGTAGCGGAACATCTTCTCATAGGTCGGCGCCGGCCCCTTGGCGTCGGAGAGCGATTCGACATAGAGCTCGCCGCCGGGCTCGGCGCCGGTTGCCTTGGCGACCTGTTTGACCAGGCGCGGGTCGTTGGAATTCTCGAAGAAATAGGCCTTCACATGCTCGCCCTTGATCTGGTCGATCAGCTTGGCGACGTCGGCGGCCGAGGCCTCGCTTTCGGTGGAGAGGCCGAGGGGGGCGAGGAAGGTGACATTATATTCGCGGCCGAAATAACCGAAGGCATCATGGCTGGTCAGCACCTTGCGGCGATCGTCGGCGACCTTGTCGAACTTCGTATGGGCGTAGGCATTCAATTCGTCCAACGTCTTGGTGTATTTCTCGGCATTGGCCTTGAAGGCAGCGGCATCGGCGGGATCGGCCGATGACAGCGCCTTTTCGATATTGGCGACCCAGATCTTGACGTTCACGGGGCTGTTCCAGACATGCGGATCGGTGATTTTTTCGCCGTCCTCATCCATGGTGCGGGTGTCGATACCTTCGGAGACCGTCACCGGCTTGCCCTTGTAGCCCGAGGCGGTGATCAGCCGGTCCATCCAGCCTTCCAGCCCTTCGCCGCTGACAAAGGTCACTTGAGCTGCGTTCAAATTCTTGGCGTCGGCCGGGGACGGCTCGAATTCGTGGGGATCGCCGTTCGGCCCGACGAGGCTCTTCACATCGACGTGGTTGCCGCCGACCTGCTTGACGACATCGGCAAGCACGGTGAAGGACGCCACAACCTTCAATGTTTCGGCGGAGGCAGGCATGGCCGACAGCGCCATCAAAGCCGGGATTGCTGCGCAGAGAAGCAGTCTGTGCGGTGTCATCGAAGTCTCCTTGGGATCAGCCCTTTAAATGCGGGCGGGGAAAGAAGCGCCGGGCGATGCCGGAGGGCGCGAAAAAGATCGAAAAGGCATAGAGGATCGCCGCCGTCATGATGATCGTCGGGCCGGAGGCAAGTTCGAGATGGTAAGAGGCGATCAGGCCGAGATAGCCGGAGGCGGCGGCACTGACGGCTGATATCGCCATCATCACGGCTAAGCTGCGCGACCAGAGCTGGGCGATGGCTGCCGGCAGCATCATCAGGCCGACCGCCATCAGTGTGCCGAGCGCCTGGAAGCTGGCGACGAGATTCAACACCACCAGCAGCAGAAACAGCACGTGATAGACCGGCCCGCGCCCGCCGACGGCGCGCAGGAAGCCGGGATCGAAACATTCGGCCACCAGCGGCCGGTAGATGACGGCAAGGGTAACGAGGGTCAGCGAGGTGATCGCGCCGATCAGATAAAGGGCAGAAGCATCGATCGCCAGGATGGTGCCGAAGAGCACATGCAGCAGATCGATATTCGAGCCGCGCAGCGAGACGATCAGCACGCCGAGCGCCAGTGAAGCCAGATAGAAGCTGGCAAAGCTCGCATCCTCCTGCAGCACGGTCATCCGGCTGACGGCGCCGGAAAGCAGCGCCACCGACAAGCCGGCAATGAGGCCGCCGAGCCCCATCGCCGTCAGCGACAGCGAGCCGGCGACGAGATAACCGATCGCCGCCCCCGGCAGCACGGCATGGCTCATGGCATCGCCCATCAGGCTCATGCGCCTGAGCATTAGGAAGACGCCGATCGGCCCGGAGCCGAGCCCGAGGCAAAGGCAGGCGACCAGCGCCCGGCGCATGAAACCGAAATCGGCAAAGGGCGCGAGGAAGAGATCGTAGACCGTCATGCCGCCGGCACCTGTTCGGGGCCGCAAGCCTCGGCATCCTCATCCCATCGCTCGGCCATGGCGCGTGCCTTCAGCAGATTGGCTGACGACATGACCTCGGAGGTCGGCCCCCATCCTACCAATTCGCGGGCAAGCAGCAGGGTCTCGGGGAAATGCGCCCGGACGAGCTCGAAATCATGCAGCACGGCAATCACCGTGCGGCCCTCGCCGTGCCAGCGGCTGACGATATCGATCAGGTCCCTGGTGGTGCGGGCATCGATTGCCGTAAACGGCTCGTCGAGCAGGATGATGCCGGCATCCTGCAGCAGCAGGCGGGCAAACAGCACTCGCTGGAACTGGCCGGCCGACAGCGAGCCGACATGACGTTTTCCGAAACCTTCGAGCCCGACCGCGGACAGCGCCTCGCCTGCCCGCTTCATCTCGCTTGGCGCAATGCGGCCGAAGGCTCCGGTTTTCTTCCAGGCGCCGAGCATGACGGTATCGATGACCGAGATCGGAAAACGCCGGTCGATCTCGGCCGCCTGCGGGAGATAACCGAATTCCGCCCGCCCCAGCCGATGCTCGACCCTGCCCTCGGCCGGACGAAGCTCCCCCATGATCGCCTTCAACAGTGTCGACTTACCCGCCCCGTTCGGCCCGGCAATCGCCGTCAGGCTGCCCTTCGCAAAGGCGCCGGAGACATGGTGGATGGCCGGATGTCGGTTATAGGCGACGGTCAGATTGTCGATACGGATCACCGGCGTCATGGCAGCAGAACCGCCCAATGAATGGCCAGCCAAAGGGCGGCAACGACCAACGAGATGCCGACCACCCTTGAAAAAGCCGACTGTCCCAGCAGGCTGACGGAGGGGCGGTCGGGGCTCGGGGGCATGGTTGATCCTACAATGTAATAACATTACGGTTATGTTATAACGATTGCGGCGAGATTGAGGCGAGGTTTGTTGGCGAAATTGTTATTGCTGGATAGGGAGGTGCGGCTATTTGACAGCCAAGCGCTGCCGGGCCAGACTTAACGGATGATCAGACCCTGGCACCTTATTGTTGATCACATCCGCAGCGTGGGAGAAAATTCGGCCGACGAAAAGTTTTCCTCTGCCTTGCGGGGCGTTGAGCGGCTTGCCGATTTCATCGCTCATAGTTCGCTTCGGCACGCGCTGTTTGGATGGACCTCAATGGCTGATCTATGCATCCAGCAAACCGGGCATAACCCTCCCTCCGTGGCCCATCTTCGGATCTCTGCGCAACCATCGGGTCTGATCGAATTCCGCTATATCGATACGGCTGTGGAACGCAGGCAATGGACGCGGACGGAAACGCCAGAACGAGCCCTTCACAGGCTTACGACCTTCTTAGGCCAACTTCATTGGGTTTCAGGTCCCGTGACAATTTTTCCGGAGCCGCAAATTGACGAGTTCACGGCCTAAGAGGAAGCGATCGACGGAGGCGCAATGCGCTTGCATCCCGCCAAACATCGCTGCCTTTGCTCCCAAAGCAACCCACCCTCCGTCTTCCTCGGGCTTGACCCGAGGATCCACCCTGCCCTCGATCGGCACCGGGCGTGGATCCTAGGCTCGGAGGCCTGGGATGACGGAGATGGGGGGAACGTTTCTGCCAAACGCGCCGTCGGCGTGTGCCCCTCATCCGCCTGCCGGCACCAACCGGGGTCGAGCCAAGGGTCTCGACCCGTCCTTCGGACCCCCGTAAACGGGGCGAAGGGGTGTGCCGCAACCTCTCCGTCCCTCGCCGACGTCTCGCGGGGCACGTCCCCTCTCCCCGTTTTTTACGGGGAGAGGGTTAGGGTGAGGGCCAGATTGTTCAAACGTTCAGAGTAGTTCCAGCATCGCGGCAGCACCCGAAACCGTGGCCTGGCCGGGGTTTTCCTCGATGTTCAGCGCCTTCACAACGCCGTCTTCCACCAGCATCGAATAGCGCTTTGAGCGCAGGCCGAGGCCGCCGGCGGAGAGGTCGGCTTCGAGGCCGACGGCCTTGGTGAAGCCGGCGTCCCAATCGGCGAGGAAGTGGATCTTGCCCATGCCGCCGGAGGATTGCGCCCAGGCGCCCATCACGTGCCAGTCATTGACTGATATGACGGCGATGTCGTCGACGCCCTTGCCGAGGATGGTGTCGCGGTTTTCGAGATAACCCGGCAGGTGGTTCAGCGAGCAGGTGGGCGTGAAGGCGCCCGGCACGGCAAACAGCACGACGCGCTTGCCGGAAAAGAGCTGGTCGGTGGTGATTTCGACCGGGCCGTCAGCGGTCTTTTCCTTGAAGGTGGCAGCAGGAAGCTTGTCGCCGATTGCGATGGTCATGGTTTTCTCCTTGAATTCCGGCTTTGGCGGCCGGCTTGTTGAGGTTCTGGCGTTGGCGGCGGCGGGCACCGCAGAGAGATCTGCGGCGACTATAAGATCGGCTCCTTCAAAGGCAAGGCCGGGCATTCAAAGGCAAGCCCGTCACTCAAAAGGAACGGTCGTCTCCATCGCCCTTTCGCCATCGATCACCAGCACGCCCCAGCGCTTGCCCGATATGTCGTAATCCTTCGGCAGCTTGCCGATGGCGACATTGGTCTTGAAGACAGCGCCGTCGCGTTTGCCGCCGATCTGCTTGGTGAAGGCATAGCCGCTCGGCCCGGTGACGATGATATCGGGCGCACCCTTGCCCTCGGCCGGCAAGACCAGCGTCAGCGACAGCGTCTTTTGATCAGCCGCCATCGCCTGCGCCGTCACATCGAAATCGGCCGATGGCGGCTTCGGCAGGCTTACATCGGCCGCCGCAAGGATCGCCTCTTCCTGTGGGTGCGACTGGATGGCAGGACCAAGCTTCAGCTGAAAATTCGCCTGGAAGGGAATGCAGATATCCTTGCAGATGCCGATGAAGGCCAAGGCGTCGATCTCGACTTCGCCTTTGCCTGCCGCTTTGAGCGACAGCGGCAGCGTTACCGGCGCGTCATAGCCGATATCCTCGACCGTGCCGTTGAAGAAATGTTTCGGAACGGGATAGCCGATGGCATCGAGCCTGACGCCGCTGCCCGCCGGGATGGTCAACTGCGGTGGAATGCCGGTGTTTCCCGGCTCTTTCCAATAGGTGATCCAGCCGGGTTTCGGCTCGATCTGCAGAGCGGCGCGGATTTTGCCGCCGGCATCGGGCGCGAGTGCGACGAGGCGCATGCGGCCGCCTTCGTTCTCCGCCCAGGGGCTCATTTCCGCGTGGGCGGAACAATGGATGGCGAAGGTTGCGCCCATCGAGATGACCGCAAGGAAAAGCCGGCGCGGGACTGAGGAAATAATCATCATGGAACAACGGTTTACCGAAAGTGGTGTTTGGCCGCCAGAAGTCGCGGCAATTTAAATCTTCATTTTTGGTTGATTGATCTGTGACATTGGCCCATGCTTCCGGTGTCAAGCCTCGGTGCGGTTGGCAGCAGGAGGAACGATGTCCTTATCGACGCTGAAGAACAGACGGGAACGTGGCTTCTTCGATGGCCAGTTCCTCATCGCCATGCCCGGGATCGAAGACCGCAATTTTGCGCGCACGGTGATCTATATCTGCGCTCATTCGGATGCCGGCGCCATGGGCTTCGTCATCAATCGCCCGCAAAACCTGACCTTCACCGATGTGCTGCTGCATCTCGACATGATCAAGCAGGAAGATTCCATCGTGCTGCCGAAGCGGGCGCGCGAATTCCCGATCCAGACCGGCGGCCCGGTGGAAAGCGGCCGCGGCTTCGTACTGCATTCGGACGATTATTCCAGCGACTCCTCGATCCCCGTCAGCGACGACATCTGCCTGACGGCGACGCTCGACATCGTGCGCGCCATCTCCAAGGGCGACGGGCCAACACGCGCGACGATGCTGCTCGGCTATTCCTCTTGGGGCGCCGGCCAGCTCGAAAACGAGGTCGTCAACAATGGCTGGCTCACCTGCGCGGCCAATGAGGCCCTGATCTTCGACCGCAGCCTCGACGACAAATATGAGCGGGCGCTCGCCGGCATGGGCGTTACCGCTGCCATGCTTTCGGCGGAAGCCGGGCATGCCTGAGATTATTTACCTGAGCTGACTGGCCTGAATAGGTCTGGAACGAATTGCGCTGGGTGACGTTTCATTTCGGCAAACACGGGCAAGAGGCCCGGCTGACGAAGGAGACATCACATATGGGTAGCACCAGCGACAAGATTTCCGGCAAGGCAAATGAAATTGCCGGCAAGACCAAGCAGGCCGTCGGCAAGGCCACGGATGACCACGAAATGCAGGCCAAGGGCACCGTTCAGGAAGCCAAGGGCAAGGGTCAGGTCGCAGCCGGCAAGGTCAAGGACAAGCTCAAGGGCGCCGTCGACCGGCTCTGAGCCGCAAGCTCATCCGTTTAAGAACCATGCCTGCTGCGCCCCTCGCGCGGCAGGCATTTTTAATCCGCCACACCAATGCTTTGCAGGGACATACGATGAAGCTTTCCGCCTGCGACAATTGCGATCAGGTCGTCCACTTCGACAACCGCCAATGCGTGCGCTGCAACCATCGCCTCGGCTTCCTGCCCGGCGATCTCGCCATGCATGCGCTGGAGCCGCGCGACGAGACGCTCTGGCAGCTTGTGTCTGATCCCGACCGTGAAGTCCGCTTCTGCGCCAATGCCGGCCTCGACATCTGCAACTGGCTGGTGGATGGCGATGGTGAGAGCGAATTCTGCGTTGCCTGCCGCCATAACCGGCTGGTTCCGAACACCGATACTCAGAACGGCATCGATCGCTGGCGGCGCATCAGCCAGGCGCAGCGTCATCTGTTTTATTCGCTGTTGCGCTGGAGGCTGCCGCATCCCGATCGGGTGCAGGATCCTGAAGGTGGCCTGGTGTTCGATTTCCTCGAGGATTCGATCGAGAGCAACGGCTATGTCGTGCCGGCCATGACCGGCCACGAGGAAGGGCTGATCACCATCCGCGCCGCAGAGGCCGACGATGCGACGCGCGAGCAGGCACGCAGTTCGATGAACGAACCCTATCGCACGCTGCTCGGCCATTTCCGCCATGAGACCGGCCATTTCATCTGGAACAAGCTGGTGCGCGACCGCGGCGGCCAGGCGGATTTCCGTGCCGTCTTCGGCGACGAGCGGCAGGATTATGCAGCCGCCCTGCAAAGCCACTATGCCGGCGGCGCGCCCATGGGATGGCAGGACAATTTCATCAGCGCCTATGCGGCCTCCCACCCCTGGGAGGATTTTGCCGAATGTTTCGCCCATTACCTCCATATCGTCGATACGCTCGAAACCGCCCGCGCCTTCGGCATCGCCATCGATCCGCGCGGCCATGAGGAAATCGCCGGCGAAGTGGATTTCCTTCCCTACCGGGCAAAGAGCGCCGAACAACTGGTCAGCGCCTGGGTGCCGCTCAGCCTGGCAATCAACGCCATTCAGCGCAGCATGGGCCAACCGGACTCCTACCCCTTCGTGCTGTCCTCACCTGTCGTGGCAAAACTCGAATATCTGCACCGGCTGATCCAGGGGGCGGCGACCGCGTCGTAGCGGGTGGGGTGAGTTATCCTCACCTTCATTCCTGTGCTCGTCACGGGACTGTGGGAGATCGCCGCCTGCCCCTCATCCGGCTGCCGCCACCTTCTCCCCGTAAACGGGGCGAAGGGGATTTGCGGCAACCTCTCAGTTTTCCACTGACCTCTTGCAGGGCCCGTCCCCTCGCCCCGTTTACGGGGAGAAGATTAGGGTGAGGGGCAGCATTCAGGCGCAGGCGTAGTCCCCACAATCGCCGCGCGCCCTCAAAACGAAACCGCCTTACCCTTCTTAAACGGCTCCATGCCCCGGCGCGCAAGTTCATCGGCGCGTTCGTTTTCCGGGTGGCCGGCGTGGCCCTTGACCCAGTGCAGCGTCACCTTATGGCGGTCCCGGGCTTGTTCCAGGGCCTGCCAGAGCTCGGCATTCTTCACCGGCTTCTTGTCGGCGGTCTTCCAGCCGTTTTTCTTCCAGCCGAAAATCCACTTGGAGATGCCGTCCTTGACATAGGCGCTGTCGGTATAGAGATCGACCTCGCAGGGGCTCTTCAGCGCCTGTAGCGCCGAGATCGCCGCCAGCAGTTCCATGCGGTTGTTGGTCGTATCCGCCTCGCCGCCGCACAGCTCCTTTTCGGTGTCTCCATAACGCAGCACCGCGCCCCAGCCGCCGGGGCCGGGATTGCCGGAGCATGCGCCGTCGGTGAAGATATCGACATGTTTCATAGGCTCAATCCATATTCGGCCGGCGATTTGATCTGCCGGTGGAAGCGCAGCTTGCGGAGATATTCGAGCGGGTCCTTCTTGGTGACCATGGCGCCCTCGGGCGTCGTCAGCCAGTCATAGAGCCGCGTCAGGAAGAACCGCAGCGCCGAACCGCGTGACAGCACCGGCAAGGCGGCAATCTCTTCGCCGCTTAGCGGCCTGACACTCTGATAACCCTCGAGCATCGCCGTGCCCTTGGTGATGTTGTAGGCGCCGTCCTTTTCGAAGCACCAGGCATTCAGGCAGATCGAGACGTCATAGGCGAGCAGATCGTTGCAGGCAAAATAGAAATCGATCAGGCCGGAGAGCTGATCGCCGAGGAAGAAGACGTTATCCGGGAAGAGGTCGGCGTGGATGACGCCGGCCGGCAGGCCCTTCGGCCAGGCGGCGGAGAGGAAAGCGAGTTCGCTGCGGATCTCGTTCTGCAGGCCGGCCTCGACCTCGCCGGCGCGCGCCTCGGATTTCTCCCAGAGCGTTTGCCAGCCATTGACGGAAAGTGCGTTCGGGCGTGTCAGTTCGAAACCATCACCGGCGACATGCATTTCGGCCAGCGCCCGGCCCACTTCGCGGCAGTGCTTGGCTTCCGGCTTTCTCAGCCACATGCCTTCGAGGAAGGAGATCAGCGCCGCCGGGCGGCCCGACAGCGATCCGAGCAGCGCGCCATCGCGGCGCGGCAGCGGCAGCGGGCAGGACAGGCCGCGGGCGGCAAGATGCTGCATCAGGCCGAGGAAGAACGGCAGATCGGTCTTTTCCACCCGCTTCTCATAGAGCGTCAGGATCAGCGGGTCCTCGGAGGTATGCAGCAGGAAATTCGAGTTTTCGACGCCTTCGGCGATCCCCTTGTAGGAAAGCAGCGTGCCCGCGTCATATTCCGTCAGGAACCACTTCAGATCGTCTTCGGCGATATCGGTATAGACTGCCAAGTGAGGTCTCGCCTTCATGCATTGCTGGTGTTGGATCCACCGGACTGACGACCCGGCGTCGCGATAAGGTTTTGATATGATCAGCCGTTGACGAAGGCCATGTCGGCCGCCGTCAGCTCGATGCTGCGCAATTCGCGGTTGACGAGGAAATTTTCGGTTTCCTGCACCGTTTCGGCCAGCTCGACGCGGGCGTCGAAGCGGGCGCGGAACGCCTCGATGATCTCGTTGACGATGACCTCGGGGGCGGAGGCGCCGGCGGAAAGCCCGAGCGTCGAAATCGTGCCGATCGCGTTCCAGTCGAGTTCGGCGGCGCGCTGCACCAGGATCGATTTCTTCGCTCCTGCCCTCAGCGCCACTTCGACGAGACGTTTGGAATTGGAGGAATTCGGCGCGCCGACGATGATGAAGAGATCGCAGCCGGGGGCGGCCTGCTTGACCACTTCCTGGCGGTTGGTCGTCGCATAGCAGATCGAGTCCGCTGCCGGCGCCGTCAGATTCGGGAAGCGCTCGTGCAGGCGGGTGATGACGCCGGCGGTATCGTCGACCGACAGCGTCGTCTGGGTGACGTAACCGAGATTGTCGGCGTCAATCGGAATATAGGCGTCGGCATCCTCGATCGTCTCGATCAGCGATACCGATCCCTCCGGCAGCTGCCCCATCGTGCCAATCACCTCCGGGTGGCCGGCATGGCCGATGAGGACGACATGGCGGCCGAGGCGATTGTGACGCATCGCCTGTTTGTGGACCTTGGAAACCAGCGGGCAGGTGGCGTCGAGATAGAACAGGTTGCGGCTCGCCGCATCCTCCGGCACGGATTTCGGCACGCCATGTGCTGAAAAGACCACCGGCTGGGCGCGATGCTCGGCCGGGATCTCGTCCAGCTCCTCGACGAAGACGGCGCCCTTGGCTTCCAGCCCCTCGACGACATAACGATTGTGGACGATCTCGTGACGCACATAGACCGGCGCGCCATAGGATTTCAGCGCCAGCACGACAATCTGGATGGCGCGGTCGACGCCGGCGCAGAAGCCGCGCGGGCCACAGAGCCTGATCGTCAAAGGAGGTTTCGCCGCAATATTCATGTCTGTTCCGTCATGCATTCTTCAACCCTGTGCCTGCCACAGGTCCCGCGAGGGGCAATCGACCTCTAGCCCAATATAAGCGAGAATTGAAGCGATACTATTGCGCCGGCTGCTTGCCGGGTTTGCGGAACCAGGAGATCGCCACCACGGCAATGAGCACCGCGGCAAGCCCATACCAGGTGAAGGCATATTGCAGGTGGTCGTTCGGCAGAGCCACCTGGGTGACGCCGCCGATCGGCAGGCCGGCCGGATTGGGGGTGGAATCGGCGTCGACGAAAAACGGAATGACGCGCGCCTTGTCCAGCCCGACGCTTTCGGCCATGACGTCGAGATCCTTCCAATAGAAGATGTTCTTGGCGACGTCGTTGTCCGGCACCACCCAGGAGGGTTTGCCGGGAAGTTTTTCGCGGGCGAGACCCGTGACGGTCTGCTGATCGGTCAGCTGGCCCTGCATGCGCATTTCCGGCTCCTTGTTCTCATAGGGAACGAAGCCGCGATTGACCAAGAGCGTGCGCCCGTCGGCAAGCTCCAGAGGCGTATAGACGTAAAAGCCGGTCTGGCCGCGCCAGGTGGCGAAAAAGTGCCGCTCCTTGTCGTTGAGATAACGGCCGGTGGCGGTGACCCTGCGGTATTCGATGTCGCCGCCAATTGCTGCCATCGCCTCGATATCGGCAAGCGGCACGGGGGCGGCCAGCTGGCGCGCGGCGATATCGGCAAGCAGGCCTTCCTTCCAGTGGAGGCGCTCCACCTGCCAGGTGCCGAGCGAAATCAGGATAGCAAGGGCGATCAGCACCAGGATGCCGGTGATGACGGGCAGCCGGCGGCGCGGCATGACATGCTCTATTTCAGTCACTCAGGCGTCCTTCGCGGGCATTATGGCGGTACTGCATGGCAATCAGGATGCCCTTGAACCAACGCAGCGTCGTGAGCGACAGGATGATCGTCAGCGGGCCGAACAGCAGGATGTGCACCCAGATCGGCGGCCCGTAATTGACCTGCAGCCACAACACCATGCCGATGACGATGAAGCCGACGATGAGGATGACGAAGACGGCCGGGCCATCGCCGGAATCAGCGAAGGAATAATCGAGGCCGCAGGCAGCGCAACGCGGCTTGAGCCCGAGCAGACCATCGAACAGTTTGCCCTGGCCACAGCGCGGGCAGCAGCCCTTGATGCCTGTCTTGATCGGGTCGACGGGGGGAAAATGGGCGCTATCTTCGCTCATGCCATTCCTTCTGGCCATTCCTTCTCTGCAGTCCATCCTGCCTTAACTCTCCCATAAAGTATTCGCATCCCGAATGGAAATGCCTGCGCGGTTTCGCCTCAGTGATTCGCGCCAAACAGAAGAAGAAGACTGATGACCAATGACAACCATGCCGGCCAGATCATTATTCTGAACGGTGCGCCCAGAAGCGGCAAATCCAGCATTGCGCGCACAATCCAGGAGGAATTCGAGGGGCCGTGGATCAACCTCGGCGTCGACGGCTACAATGCCATGACGCCGAAGCGTTACCTGCCCGGGATCGGCCTGAGGCCGGGCGGCGAGCGGCCGGAGCTCGAAGAACTGGTGCCGTTCCTCTATGCGGCCCTTTATGAATCGATCGCCATCCACGCCGGATTGGGGCTCAATGTGGTCGCCGATCTCGGCCATCATGACAGCTACTCGCAGCCGCTCGGCATTCTCGGCGACAGCGCCCGGCGCCTGGAAGGCTTTTCCGTGCTGTTCGTCGGCGTGCACTGTCCGATCGAGACGATCATGCAGCGGCGGGAATTCAAACAGGAAGGCCGCGAGACACTGTATGTAAGAGCCACCGAAGAGGTGGCCATCCCCGAGCCGGTGCAACGCTGGCAGGATGAAGTGCACCGGCCTGGTATCTATGACATGGAACTCGACACGTCGGTGCTGACAGCGCTCGAATGCGCCGAGGCGATCCGCCTGCGCCTCGACCTCGGCATATCCGAGCCCTCGGCTTTCGAGCGCATTGCTGGCGGGCGGTGAGATCGGCCCCTCATCCGGCTGCCGCCACCTTCTCCCCGCGCGAGGGGAGAAGGGAATATGCCGCACACCCTCTCCGTCCCTCGCTGAGCTCTCGCGGGGCACGTCCCCTCGCCCCGTTTACGGGGGTCCGAAGGACGGGTCGCCGATGACGAAGCGAGGGCGGGTGTGCGCCTCTTGCCCATCGTGCCCCCACCCTCCGTCATGCTCGGGCTTGACCCGAGCATCCATGCCCACGCCTCGTCTTGTCTCGAGAGCATTGGGAGACCGTCGCTGCGAGGCTGCGGGAACGGTGGCAGACTTCGCGAAGAGGGATGGCATCGGTGAAATGCCCTCGCCTTTCTCCGTGCTCGTCGCATGGATCCTCGGGTCAAGCCCGAGGATGACGGAGCGTGGGGGAACGACGAGCAACGCCAGTGAAAACGCGTAGCCATTTGCGCCCGGAATTGCGGAAAACAAAACTATCCTCGCATTTCGCGGAATCAAAATCGACCCAAATTCCACATACAAAAAAGGCCGGCACCAGGCCCGCCTTCTATTCGAATATCGCTGCAATCAGCCGGCTGCGACGGGGGCGCCCCAGCCGCCCCAGACGTAGATGCAGAAGAACAGGAACAGCCAGACGACGTCGACGAAGTGCCAGTACCAGGCCGCGGCCTCGAAGCCGAAATGCTGTTTCGGGGTGAAGTCGCCGCGCATGGCGCGGATCAGGCAGACGGCCAGGAAGATGGTGCCGACCAGCACGTGGAAACCGTGGAAGCCGGTCGCCATGAAGAAGGTCGCGCCATAGATCGAATTCTTGAAGGCGAAGGGCGCGTGGGCATATTCATAGGCCTGCACGCAGGAGAACAGCACGCCGAGCACCACCGTCAGCGTCAGGCCCTGGATCAGGCCCTTGCGGTCGTTGTGCAGCAGCGCATGGTGCGCCCAGGTGACCGTCGTGCCGGAAAGCAGCAGGATGACGGTGTTGTAGATCGGCAGGTGCCAGGGATCGAGGACCTCGATGCCCTTCGGCGGCCAGGTGCCGCCGGTATAGAGCAGGCGCGAGGCCTGGATCGCCTCGTGCGGATAGAGGCTGGCGTCGAAATAGGCCCAGAACCAGGCAACGAAGAACATCACTTCGGAAGCGATGAACATGATCATGCCGTAGCGCAGGTGCAACGAGACGACGCGGGTGTGGGCGCCCTCATGGGCTTCCTTCACCGTATCGGCCCACCAGCCGTACATGACGTAGAGAACCAGCGCGAAGCCGATGTAGAACAGCCAGGGATTGGCGAGTTCGGCACCGGCGACCTTGAAGGAGCCACCGCTCAGGTAGCGCATGTAGCAGACGCCGCCGATCGCCATGATGAAGGCGCCGAGCGAGGCGAGAATCGGCCACGGGCTCGGATCGATGATGTGATAGTCGTGATTCTTCTGATGAGCATCGGCCATGTAGCTATCCCCGGATATCTTCCTTCACTCCGCTCCCGACATAGCCGGAAACGAGCCTTGATCAAAGTTTCTTTTCAACCTTTTCCGCTCTACCCTCATTCAAAGCCAGCGGCTTCGGACCCTCTTTCGGGTAGAACGTGTATGACAGCGTGATCGTATGGATATTCTTCGATTCCACGGCCTTGACGATTTCCGGATCGATGTAGAACGCCACCGGCATGTCGAGCTTCTCGCCCGGCTTCAGGTCTGTTTCCGTAAAGCAGAAACATTGCACCTTGTTGAAATAGACGCCCGCCTCGCCCGGCGTGACGTTGAAAACCGCCTGGCCGCGCTGGGTTTCGTTGGAGCGATTCTCCGCGGTGAAATTGACCTGGATCGTTTCGCCGATCTTCGGATTGACCTCGCGCTCGACCGGCTTGAAATCCCATTGCAGGCCGGGCGCGACATTGGCGTCGAAGGTGACGCGCATCGTGCGGTCGAGCACGACGCTCGACACCTGATCGACGCGCTGCGTCGTGCCGTTATAGCCGGTTACCTGGCAGAAGATGCGGTAGAGCGGCACGGCGGCGTAGCTCATCGCGCCCATGCCGAACACGAAGCTCAGGCACATCATCACGACGGCGCCGTTGTTGCGGGCCGGCTTTTTCGGTGCGGTGGCGTTGTCGCTCATCCGGCCGTTCCCCCGCCGATCTTCACGATTGCCATCACGTAGAAGAGAACGACGAGGCCGGCTAGCACCAGCCCGAGCGCGATGTTGCGGTTGCGGCGCGACTTGAGCTGCTTTTCCGTGAGCTTGACCAATTCCATCAGAACCAACCTCCCGTATGCGAGACCAGCACCGACGCCAGCCGGTCGATCATCAAGGCGGAGAACACAGCGAAAAGATAAAAGATCGAGAAGCCGAAGAGCTTCTTTGCCGGGATCATCTTCAGATCGCCGTCGGGCATACGCCAGACGGCGATGGAACAGTAGATGAATATCGCGCCGAGGGCGGCGGCCACCAGGCCATAGCCGAGGCTGGCGAAGCCGAGGAAGGTTGGCAACACCGCGCAGACGGCGGTCAGCACCGCATAGGCGACGATCTGATGTTTGGTCGCCCGCTCGCCGGCGACGTTCGGCAGCATCGGCACGCCGACGGCCTCGTAATCGCGCATCTTGAACAGCGCCAGCGCCCAGAAATGCGCCGGCGTCCACAGGAAGATGATCAGGAAAAGCACGGTGCTCTCGATCGTCACGCTGTCGGTTACGCAGGCCCAGCCGATCATCGGCGGAAAGGCGCCGGCGGCGCCGCCGATGACGATGTTCTGCGGCGTCGAGCGCTTCAGCCACATGGTGTAGACGACGGCATAGAAGAAGATGGTGAAGGCAAGGATGCCGGCCGAGAGCCAGTTGACGGCAAGGCCGAGGATCACCACCGAAAAGCCCGAAAGCACCAGGCCGAAGGCCAGAGCCTCCGAGGGGGCGATGCGGCCGGCCGGGATCGGACGGTTGGCGGTGCGGCTCATGATGGCGTCGATATCGGCATCGTACCACATGTTGAGGGCGCCGGAGGCGCCGGCGCCGACGGCGATACAGAGAATGGCGATCAGGCCGAGGACGGGATGGATGTGGCCGGGCGCCAGCACCAGGCCGGCAAGGGCGGTGAAGACCACGAGTGACATCACCCGCGGCTTCAGCAATTCGAAATAATCGCGCGCACTCGCTTCCGACAATTCGCCGTCCTTTGCAAGCGTCCCGTGATTGTCGATGACCGTCATCATTCCGTCCTGAATGTCAGAATATCAGGACGCCGTATCGCATGCGGCGTCCTGACACCCGCGCAATTACTTGATGCGCGGAAGCTGTTCCCACTGGTGATAGGGCGGCGGCGAAGGCAGCTGCCATTCGAGCGTCGTCGCACCCTCACCCCACGGATTGTCGCCGGCGACGCGCTTCTTGGCGAAGGCTTCGAAGACACCGAAGAGGAAGATCAGCACACCGAAGGCCGAGATGTAAGAGCCGATGGAGGACACATAGTTCCAGCCGGCAAAGGCATCCGGATAATCGATGTAGCGGCGCGGCATGCCGGCAAGGCCGAGGAAATGCTGCGGGAAGAACACCAGGTTGACGCCGATGAACATGACCCAGAAATGCAGCTTGCCGACCAACTCGTTGTACATGTAGCCGGTCATCTTCGGGAACCAGTAGTACCAGCCGGCGAAGATCGCGAAGACGGCGCCGAGCGACAGAACGTAGTGGAAGTGGGCCACGACGTAATAGGTGTCATGCAGCGAGCGGTCGAGACCGGCATTGGCGAGCTGGACGCCGGTGACGCCGCCGACCGTGAACAGGAAGATGAAGCCGATCGCCCAGAGCATCGGCGTGCGGAACGAGATCGAGCCGCCCCACATCGTCGCGATCCAGGAGAAGATCTTCACACCCGTCGGAACGGCGATGACCATCGTGGCGAAGACGAAGTAGCGCTGCGCGTCGAGCGACAGGCCGACCGTGTACATGTGGTGGGCCCAGACGACGAAGCCGACGGCGCCGATCGCGACCATGGCGTAAGCCATGCCGAGGTAACCGAAGATCGGCTTCTTCGAGAAGGTCGAGATGATGTGGCTGACCATGCCGAAGCCGGGCAGGATGAGGATATAGACCTCGGGGTGACCGAAGAACCAGAACAGGTGCTGGTAAAGGATCGGGTCGCCGCCGCCTTCCGGAGAGAAGAAGGAGGTGCCGAAGTTACGGTCGGTGAGCAGCATGGTGATGCCGCCTGCCAGGACCGGCAGCGACAGCAGCAGCAGGAAGGCGGTGATCAGCACCGACCAGGCAAACAGCGGCATCTTGTGCAGCGTCATGCCGGGAGCGCGCATGTTGAGGATCGTGGTGATGAAGTTGATCGCACCGAGGATCGACGAGGCACCGGCAATATGGAGCGCAAAGATCGCAAGGTCGACCGCCGGACCGGGCGTACCGGTTGTTGCGAGCGGCGGATACATCGTCCAGCCGCCACCCGTGCCGTAAGCGCCTGCCGGGCCTTCAACGAACATCGACAGCAAGAGCAGTGCGAAGGCCGGGACGATCAGCCAGAAGGAGATGTTGTTCAGACGCGGGAAGGCCATGTCGGGTGCGCCGATCATGATCGGCACCATCCAGTTGGCGAAACCGCCGATCATCGCCGGCATGACCATGAAGAAGATCATGATCAGCGCGTGCGCCGTGGTGAACATGTTGAACATCTGCTTGGCGCCGTCGATGGCGGCATCGCCCTCATAGCCGTAGACCATCGAGGCCAGGCCGTGGAAGATCTGGATGCCCGGCTCCTGCAGCTCCATGCGCATGGCGACGGAAAGCGCGCCGCCGATAATGCCGGCAATGATCGCGAAGATCAGATAGAGCGTGCCGATGTCCTTGTGGTTCGTCGAGAACAGCCAGCGATTGGCAAAGCTCGGCTTGTGCCCATGATCGTGGTGATCGTGATCATCATGCGCGTGGTCGTGATGGGCGTGATCATGAGAATGATCGTCGTGAGCGGAAGGTCCAGCCATTGTCCCGATCCCCTTAATTACTGTGCTTCGGCGACGTCGAGGGTCTTTGCGGGACCATCGGTTGCGGCCATGAGTGTCTTGTAGGCGCCGGGCAGGTCGCTGGCGGCTGCGGTCAGCCACTGCTTGTACTTGTCCTCGGAGACGACGCGGATGGCGATCGGCATGAACGCATGGTCCTTACCGCAGAGCTCGGAACACTGGCCATAGAACAGGCCTTCGCGCTCGGCCTTGAACCAGGTCTCGTTCAGGCGACCCGGCACGGCATCGATCTTGACGCCGAAGGACGGCATGGCGAAAGCATGGATGACGTCGGTCGGGGCAGAGGTCACGAGAACGCGGACCGTCTTGTTAACCGGCAGGACCAGCTCGTTATCGACGGCGAGAAGCCTGGGATAAACCGACTTGTCTTCCTTGCCGGCGGCAGCGCGGTCCTGATCCTTCAGGAGATAGCTGTCGAAAGCGAGCGGGTTGTCGCCCGAACCTTCATATTCGTAGTTCCACTGCCACTGGGTGGCGGTCGCCTTGATCGTCACGTCGGGGTTTTCGGGCAGCGTCAGCTGCGCCGTCAGCAGGTTGAACGAGGGAATGGCGAGAAGAAGCAGCACCAGGACCGGCCCCACGGTCCAGGCAATCTCGATCAGCGTGTTGTGGCTCGTCCTCGAGGGAACCGGGTTCGCGCTCGCGCGGAACTTGACGCAGACGACGATGAGCAGGGCCAGAACGAAGAGCGTGATCGGAACGATAAACCACAAAGTATATTGTTCGAACCAGTGGATCTCCCGCATGATCGGCGTTGCCGCCGGCTGCAGCGTCGCCTGCCACGGCATTGGCTGGTCGGCATATGTGCCGGAAGCAAAAAGCAGACAGACCAGCGCGGTCAGAGCTGCATAAGCCTTCTTCATCACCTTATTATCTCCCTCGAGCGCTTGACCTGCAAAATAGAACGCAGAATCCTTGCCATCTTCAGCGCTTCAAACCACAGTTTGGCATTTGCCGCAACAGGTCAGAGCAATTGTCTATGCGGCATTTTTGCTGAAAGCATAGGCAGGCCAGAACGGCAAAACATCCCAAGTTTTTCATCAGCATATGAAAAATCGGCTTTCCGGCCAACCCGCGCGCCACACATTATTTAGGAAAGGTCCAATTTCCGCCGCAGTCCCCCGGTTTTCACGGGGTGGGGCTTTTCATTTTTGGTGGGCAGCTTCAACAATAGCCGCAAATGATTCGATATCCAGAGGTTTCCATGGGTTTCCGTTCCCTCGCGCAGTCGCTTCTCGTGACTGCCAGCATCGCGGCCGCAGCGACGACGTCCGTTTTCGCACAGCAGCAACCCGCGCCGGCCCAGGCCAAGCCGCCGGCTGCCGCGCCGGCCCCTGCCCCGGCTCCCGCTACGACGCCGCAGCAGCCGAGTGCGGCCAAACCGAATATCCAGGTGACACCCGGCCAGACCCAGCCGCAGGCGCCGGGCACGGTGAAATCCAATCACGGCGCATGGTCCGTCGTCTGCGACAAGCCGGCCGGCGCCTCGACCGAACAATGCGCGCTGATGCAAAACGTCATCGCCGAGGACCGGCCGGAGGTCGGGCTTTCCGTCGTCGTGTTGAAGACGGCCGACCGCAAGTCGAAGATTCTTCGCGTGCTGGCGCCGCTCGGCGTGCTCTTGCCGAACGGCCTCGGGCTCAATGTCGACGGCAAGGATATCGGCCGCGCCTATTTCGTGCGCTGCTTCGCCGATGGTTGTTATGCCGAGGTCGTGCTCGAGGACGAACTGCTGAAAACCTTCCGTAGCGGCGCCCAGGCAACCTTCATCGTCTTCCAGACCCCGGAAGAAGGCATCGGCATCCCCGTCGACCTCAAGGGCTTCGCCGAAGGTTTTGACGCGCTGCCTTGAGGGTTTGCGGGCGCGCGCACCTACGCTCGCCCCCTCACCCGTTGCTGTACTCGCTCCATAGGCTCATCCCACCCTCCGTCATGCTCGGGCTTGACCCGAGCATCCACGCGACACCCTCGGTGGCGGCATGGATCCTCGGCTCAAGGCCGAGGAGGACGGAGGATGGGGTGACCTTCCAGCCAAACTTGACGCTGGCGCGGGGAAATCCATCCGGCAGGAGCGCCCCTGCAGCGCAAAGCGACAAAACGCTTATATCTCCTTCGCGCGCACTCCCATCTCCTGAAATGAATTTGCCCCACAAAGAATATTCCACCGCAGGGCTTCACTCCTTATCATAAGGAGCCCTATCTAAGGCGTAAGCGCATTCCCATTGGAGCCAGACCATGACCACCGACCTCCTGACGCTATTCGATGCCGACGAAGCCACCATGCGTGGTCTGGTCGCCGAGGCGCTCGCCGGCGCCGATGATGGCGAGCTGTTTATCGAGCATGCGCAGGCCGAAGCGCTGACCTTCGACAATGGTCGGCTGAAGGGCGGCAGCTTCAACACCGAGCAGGGGTTCGGCCTGCGCGCCGTTGCCGGCGAAGCGGTCGGTTTCGCCCATGCCGGCGATCTCTCGGTGGCGGCGCTGAAGCGGGCGGCGGATGCTGTGGGCGCAGTGACACGCGGCTATTCCGGCACTTACGCCGCAGCCCCCCAGCGCACCAACAAGAAATTCTACGGCGACCAGAACCCGATCGGTCAGCCGAGCTTCGAGGAGAAGGTCAAGGTCCTGCGGGATATCGACGCCTATCTCCGGGGCAAGAACGACAAGGTGCGGCAGGTGACGGCCTCGGTCGCGGCGAGCTGGCAGGTGGTCGACATTCTGCGCGCCGACGGACACCGCGTGCGCGACATCAGGCCGATGACCCGCATCAACATCTCGGTCATGGTCGGCGAAGGCGATCGGCAGGAAAGCGGCTCCTACGGCAGCGGCGGGCGCATCGGCTTCGGCGATTTCATCGCCGAGGGCAGTTGGCAGTACGGCGCCGACGAGGCGCTGCGTCAGGCGCTCGTCAACCTCGAGGCAATCGATGCGCCGGCGGGCACGATGGATGTCGTTCTCGGCTCCGGCTGGCCGGGCGTGATGCTGCACGAGGCCGTTGGCCACGGGCTGGAAGGCGATTTCAACCGCAAGAAGACGTCCGCTTTTTCAGGCCTGCTCGGCCAGATGGTCGCCGCCCCCGGCGTCACCGTCGTCGACGACGGCACGATCGACAACCGCCGCGGCTCGATCACCATCGACGATGAGGGCACGCCGTCGGGGTACAACGTGCTGATCGAGAACGGCAAACTGGTCGGCTATATGCAGGATCGGCAGAATGCCCGGCTGATGGGCATGCAGCCCACCGGCAACGGCCGCCGCCAGGGTTATGCCCATGTGCCGATGCCGCGCATGACCAACACCTATATGCTCGGCGGCGACAAGTCGCCTGAAGAAATCATCGCCTCGGTGAAGAAGGGCATCTATGCCGTCTCCTTCGGCGGCGGCCAGGTGGATATCACCTCCGGCAAGTTCGTCTTCGGCTGCACCGAGGCCTATCTGATCGAAAACGGCAAGGTCGGCGCGCCGATCAAGGGCGCTATGCTGATCGGCAACGGCCCGGATGCGATGAAGCGGGTGTCGATGATCGGCAACGACATGAAGCTCGATACCGGCATCGGCAATTGCGGCAAGGGCGGCCAATGGGTTCCGGTCGGCGTCGGCCAGCCGCATCTGCGCATGGATCAGGTGACCGTCGGCGGCACCCAGACCTGAGGCGAAAGGAGCCTGTGATGGCGGAGGTCGAGATCAGGCGTTTCAGCGAAGACGACGCCGATGCCGTGCTGTCTGTGATCCTGACGATCCAGCGTCAGGAGTTCGGCATCGATATATCAGCCGACGCGCAGCCGGATCTGCGGGTGATCCCGGATTTTTATCAGTCCGGCAAGGGGCAGTTCTGGGTCGCGGTCGAGGATGGCGCGATCGTCGGCACGCTGGGCTTGAAGGATATCGGCAACAATCAGGCGGCACTGCGCAAGATGTTCGTCGCCGCCGCGGTTCGCGGTGGTGAACACGGCGTGGCAGCGCGGCTCCTTGACCGGATGTTTTCCCACGCCAGGGATGCCGGCCTCATCGAAATCTTCCTCGGCACGACAGACAAATTCGTCGCCGCCCATCGCTTCTACGAGAAGAACGGCTTCACCGAGATCGCCAAGAGCGCCCTGCCCCGCTCGTTTCCGTTGATGGCGGTGGACAGCAAGTTTTATCGACATAAGGTCGACTCACTCCAGCAGCCGGCATGCCTCAGCCCTTCAGCACCTCCGCCGGCTTGAACAGCCACTTCCGTTCGATCGCCGCGGCAAGATCGATATCGTTGCGGCGGGCAAACAGCAGCAAGTGACCGAGAAGGTCGGCGGTCTCGTCGGCCAGATCGCGCCGCATGTCCTCAGGCGAGCGGCCTTTCGCACGGCCGCGGCCGGTCAGCCGATTCCATGCCTGGGTCAGTTCGCCCATTTCCTCCTGCAGTTTCAGCAGAAACCAATCGGCGTCGCGTTCGATACCGTTGGCGGCGACATGGGCAGAGGAAGAGATTTCGAACTGATCGGCAAGACGACGCAACATCAGTGTTCTCCTTTTGTTTATGGAAGAGACGCTGATTCCCGATGTGTGTCCAGAGGGGATTGCCGGAATGATAATGTGACGATCAGCCGTGGTCCGGCAGCAGCATGCAGTCATAGGAGCGCTGCTTCAGCGCAGCGCAGGCGGAGACGGCGGCATCCTTGCTTGCGAAGCCGACGAAGCGGGCGCGGTAGATCTTGTTGGCGCCCTTCCCGACCGGCTCGGTATAGGGCGAGGCGGAAACCAGCGGCGCGCCGCCTTCGGACTTCGCCTGGGCGAGAAGTGCGCGCGCGGCATCGGCGCTCGGAGCGGCCGAGATCTGGATCTGCCAGTCGCCATCGCTCTTTTCCGCCGACATTTTCGGCGCCTTGCCGGCGTTCAGGATTTCGTCCATCGCGACCGGACGCTCCAGCGGCACGACAGTGTCATCGGCATAGGCCAGGCTCTTTGCTGCCAGATCGTCGGCCTGGCGTGGTGCGCTGAGCGGCACCGGAACATCGGAATCGTCGGCGGCGGACGCGACTTCGACAGGCTCCCTGGCGCCGACGCTCGCCACCAGCTTTGCACCGCCGGAAGACGAGGCACGGCCGAGATAACGATCGAGCAGACCGGCCATCTTGTCGTCGCGGCTGCGAGCGGTGCGGCCGCCGAGCACGACGCCGACGACGCGGCGGTTGCCGTCCCGGACGGCGCTGACGAGATTAAAGCCGGAGGCGTTGGTGTAGCCGGTCTTGATGCCGTCCATGCCTTGGTAGCGATACATGAGATTGTTGTGGCCGCGCACGGTCCGGCCGCGGAAATTGAAACTTGCCGTCGAAAACAGCCGGTATTCGTTCGGATAATTCTTCATCAGCGCGATGGCGAGCGTCGACATATCTCGCGCCGTGGTGACCTGACGACCGTCCGGCAGGCCTGAGGCGTTGACGAAGACGGTGCGGCTCATGCCGAGCTGGCGGGCTTTGGCGGTCATCATCCCGGCAAAACCGCTTTCCGAGCCGCCGAGCTTTTCGCCCATGGCGGAGGCGGCATCATTGGCGGATTTGATGATCATGCCATAGACCGCCTCGCGCACGGTGATCGTGCCGCCGGCCTTGACGCCAAGCTTGGTCGGCGGCCGGGAGGCGGCGTATTTCGACATCTTGATCGGCGTATCCCAGGCGATCTTGCCGCGCTTCAGAGCTTCGAAGGTGAGATAGAGCGTCATCATCTTGGTCAGCGAGGCCGGATGGTTCAGCGTATCGGCGTTTTCGGCGGCGAGAACCTTGCCTGTGCGGGCATCGAGGACCAGCGAGGCGCTGCCGGCAAGCGCTGCAAGAGGCGCCGAAACGGCAAGCGTTACGGTCAAAACAGCCGCCAAAAGCGTTCTCATGCAGTTCCCCTTGATGCGTCGGCTCTCGAATGGATCGGCCTTTGTGCCGTAATGTGACAGAAGCCGTAAGTTTGGCGCGACTTTGAGGCAACGCCTATCATTTTTCTAGTCTTTTCATCGTCTTGGTTAACAGGAAATGAGAGACCTGTGCACAATCGGGATTCAGCAAGGCTTAAGTCGCTCTTGCTATTTTCCCGCAAATATTGGGAACGGACGCCGGATGACGGGACAATTGAAGCGACTGGCAAAACGCGCAGCGATCGGCGCCGGGCTCGAGCTCTCCTGGCTTCTCGCCGCCGCCGGGTTGATGCGCGAAGCACGTGGACGCGGCCTCATCTTCACGCTGCATCATGTCCGCCCGCACGTGCCGGAGGCTTTCGAGCCGAACGCGCATCTCGAAATCACCCCGCGCTTTCTCGACACGGCGCTGCGGCGGCTGCGGCGGGACGGCTATCGCTTCGTACCGCTCGACCAGGTGCCGGCGCTGCTAGCGGAACCCGAGGGCGGAAAGCTGTTTGCAGCCTTCACGCTCGACGACGGCTACATTAACAATCTGGAGCACGCGCTGCCGGTGTTCGAACAGCATCGGGCGCCGTTCACGGTGTTTGTCGCCAAGGGTTTTGCCGAGGGCTCGCACAGCATCTGGTGGGAGACGCTCGCCGTCCTGTTGCGCCGGCAAAGCGAACTCCGCTTCGATTTCGGCGGCGGCAGCGAGCGCCTGGCGCTCGACAATCCGCAGCAGCAATGGGATGCCTTCGACCGCTTCGCCGCCTATATCCACCGCTCCGACGAGGCGCGCGCCGTCGCCGCCATCGACATGCTGGCGCGGGAAAACGGCATCGAGCCGACCGATATCACCCGCGAACTGGTGATGCAGCCCCGCCAGTTGCAAAGGCTGGTGACCCATCCGCTCGCAACAATCGGCGCCCATACTATCAGTCATCGGGCGCTGGCCCGCCTGCCGGAAGCCGAAGCGCGGATCGAGATGCAGGTTTCGGCCGATTACGTCGAGGCGGTGACCGGCATCCGCCCCGTGACGATCGCCTATCCCTACGGCACACCGGAGGCTGCGACCGCGCGCGAGGCGGCGATTGCCCGCAATCTCGGCTTCCAGGCTGCGGTCACCACCCAGCCGGGCCTGCCGGCGGCAAGGCAAACCGCCTATCTCTCGCGCATTTCGCTGAACGGCTTCTACCAGAAGCGACGCTACGTCTCCGCGCTTGCCTCCGGCATTCCGCTGAAGCTGATGGGCAAATAGGGCCGCTTACGGATACATCCTGACCTTGTCCCATGCGCCTTCCGGCGAGGGCCGGCGGAATTCGACCCGGTCATGCAGGCGGAATTTCTGATCTTTCCAGAATTCGATCGAGGTCGGCCGGATGCGGAAGCCCGACCAGTGGGCGGGGCGTGGAATCTCGCCGATCGCATAACGCGCAGTATATTCGGCCACGGCCTTTTCGAGCGCGAAACGGCTTTCAAGCGGGCGGGATTGTTTCGAGGCCCAGGCGCCGATGCGGCTGCCGCGCGCCCGCGTCTTGAAATAAGCATCGGCTTCGGCGTCGCTGACGATCTCGACCGGGCCGCGCAGCCTGACCTGGCGGCGCAGGCTTTTCCAGTGAAAACACATGGCGGCCTTTTTCTGGCCCAGAATTTCAAGGCCTTTCTGACTCTCGAAATTGGTGTAGAAGACGAAACCGTCGTCGTCGAATCCCTTCAGGAGAACCATGCGGACATTGGGAAGGCCATCCTCGTCGACCGTTGCCAGCGCCACGGCGTTCGGATCGTTGGGTTCGGAAGCCTCCGCTTCTCCAAGCCATTCGGCAAAGAGCTTGAAGGGTTCGCCACTTTCGGTAAAGTCACCGCTTGTTAACTCGTTTGCCGACATATTGGTTCAAATGCCCCGGATTATTCAAAACTCGCCCAGCTTTCGATAACTGGACAGGATGCAGGGTGGAAGTCATAGCAAAGTCATATCGCCATACAAAGGGCCTGCGGCGACGCAGCAGCGTGTTCTTCGTCATCGGCGTTGCAATGCTTTCGCTTTCCGGCTGCCTTGCCGGCGGCATGGATTTTCTCAGTGAAGCCAAGGTCGATCGGTCGGTGGCAACCGGCACCGTGCCGCAGACGCCGCCGAGCACCGATACGCTTTCCGACGAGATGACCGTGCGCAACGCTGTGACCTCGGCCGATGTGCAAAGGCTCGAGGGCCAGCCGCTTCCCTGGGCGAATGCATCGACGGGCAGCGCCGGCGTCATCGATACGATCGTCGAGAACAACGAATCAGGCCAGGTCTGCCGCCAGTTCCGCACCACGCGGCACTCCTATGTCGGCATCGCCAAATTCTACGGCAAGACCTGCCTGGTCGGCGGCGGCAACTGGCAGCTTTTGAGCTTTCAGCCAGAAAGTTGATCCGGCTCGCCGGCAGGTTAACGCCTGACGGCTTTCCGCCACATGCTTAGCAAAGAGCTAACCATTCGGCGCAAAACATCGCACATCTCTCCTCAGAAATAAGAAGTGATTAGCAACTCCGACGCACGATCAGCGTTGAGAGGGGTTGTCCTTGCCTTTGCGGCGGGATGGCGCGTTCCGAGTTGATATTGAGCTTTTACGATTGGAATTTCGGGATGCCGGGCAAGGACGTGGCTTCCCGCATCGCAACATCGGCGGTTTGACATGCGCGATCCTTATAAAATTCTGGGCGTCAAGCGCGACGCTGCAGCAGACGAGATCAAGGCGGCTTGGCGCAATATGGCCAAATCTGCCCATCCAGACCACAATCAGAGCGACCCGACGGCGACGGCCCGGTTCGCCGAGATCGGCCGTGCCTATGAAACGCTGAAGGACCCGCGCAAACGCAGCCTGTTCGACAATGCCGTGCGGATGGCGGAAGCCAAGAAAAACGAACAGACGATCATGCAGCAGCGCCACGCCGCGCGCGAGGCTGCCCTGCGCGCCAAGGCGGCGCAGGCCAATGCCGAGCGGGTAATGGAAGAGCTTGCGCGCGCCGCCCAGAAGGCCGCTGCCGAAGGCCCCAGACAACAGGTCGGATCAGCTGAGCCCGCCGACGAAATGGTCGATCGCATTTTCGGCGCTCAGGCCCGCGCTGCGGCCGGCGGCCAGGCACAGGCTCGCGCACAACAGGCGCAATACCAGCAGGCCCAGAGCCAGCAGACACAGAATCAGCAGGCCCCGAACCAGCAGGCAGGCGAGGCCGGCAGGCGCGTGGATGGCGACGCCGCGGAGGCCGACACCAAGGGCGACGAGGAGGCCGGCGAGGCTGGGCCAAATGCCGGCGCCAACCTGCCGCTGCCGCTCAGCATCCTGACCTCCCTGGTGCGCCGTTTCACCGGCGCCAAGGATACCGGCCTGGAAAAAGCACCGGATGAGGTGGCGACGGCAACGGTTTCGATCGACGACGTGCTGAAGAGCGGCTGGATCACCGCCTCACTGCCGGAGGGTCGCGAAATCGGCTTCGCGTTGCCGGCCGGCACAAGAGATGGCCATGAGCTGCGGCTCAAGGGACAGGGCTTCAAGCTGCCGGGCATGCAACGCGGCGACGCCGTCATCAATATTCGCATCGCGCCCGATCCGCGCTTCACGGTCGACGGCTTCGACCTGCACGCCGTGCTGCCGCTCAGCATCGAAAATGCCGTTCTCGGCACCGAGGCGCGCATCGAGGGACCGAACGGGCCGCTCAACATTACGGTTCCCGCCTGGTCGGGCTCGGACAAGACGATCAGCATCCCCGGCCAGGGATTGCCCCGCGAGGAAGGCGGCAGAGGCGATCTCGTCGTCGAATTGCGCATTATCCTGTGGGAAAAACCCGACGACAAAGTCACCGATCTGATGCGGAGCATGCGCGAAGGCCTGTTCCTGTGAAATATTTATGACTTTCGCACCCTTTGTTACGATACCTAACAGTTGATGATCCAGGCCAAGCTTGAACCGATTAGCGGCCTATGCCATAGGCAGGATCAATCAGAATTCCTAGGGAGCGAAATATGGCTCAAGCATCCGGCCTCATGGCAGGCAAACGCGGCGTCATCATGGGTGTCGCCAACAATCGTTCGATTGCGTGGGGTATTGCCAAGGCCATTCATGCGCACGGCGGAGAAGTCGCGCTCACCTACCAGGGCGATGCGCTGAAGAAGCGCGTCGAGCCGCTCGCCGCCGAAATCGGCGCGACGCTCGTCGGCCACTGTGACGTTGCCGACGAAGCCACGATCGACGCCGTTTTCGAAAACGTCGAAAAGCTCTGGGGCAAGATCGATTTCCTTGTGCATGCGATCGGCTTCTCCGACAAGGACGAACTGACCGGCCGTTACGTCGACACCTCGGCCGACAACTTCGCCAAGACGATGCAGATCTCCGTCTATTCCTTCACCTCGGTCGCACGCCGCGCCGAGAAGCTGATGACGGATGGCGGCGCCATGCTGACGCTGACCTATTACGGCGCCGAAAAGGTGATGCCGAACTATAACGTCATGGGCGTCGCCAAGGCCGCGCTCGAAGCGAGCGTCAAATATCTGGCCGTCGACCTCGGGCCGCAGAACATTCGCGTCAACGCCGTCTCGGCCGGCCCGATCAAAACGCTCGCCGCCTCCGGCATTGGCGATTTCCGCTATATTCTAAAGTGGAACGAATACAACGCGCCGCTGCGCCGGACCGTCACCATCGAGGAAGTCGGCGATGTCGGCCTCTATCTCCTGTCGGACCTGTCGCGTTCCGTCACCGGCGAAGTGCACCATGCCGATAGCGGTTATCATGTCATCGGCATGAAGGCGGTCGACGCGCCCGACATTTCCGTCATCAAGGACTAAAGCATTTCCGGAGCCGAGACCCGTGCTTATCTACGTGATCAGACACGGCCAGACTGCCTGGAATGCCGAGCGTCGCCTGCAGGGTCAGAAGGACGTTCCGATGAATGCCACGGGCCTGGAACAGGCCCGGCAGAACGGCATCGCGCTTGCCGGGATTGTCGGCGACACCGTCGATGAATTCGATTTCGTCGCAAGCCCGCTCGGCCGCACCCGCGCGACGATGGAAATCATGCGCACCGCCATGGGCCTGTCGCCGCTAGCCTATCGCACCGATCCGCGGCTGGTGGAGATTTCCTTCGGCGACTGGGAGGGCTCGACGCTCAAGGAGCTGAAGGCGACGCAGCGCGAGCGGGTGGCCGAACGCAACGCCTCGAAATGGGATTTCATCCCGCCCGGCAATGACGCGGAGAGCTACGAGATCCTCTCCTGGCGGACCGGCTCATGGCTGCAATCCGTCGATCGCCCGACCGTCTGCGTCACCCATGGCGGCGTCATCCGCACGCTGTTCCAGATGATTTCCGACCTGCCGAAGAGCAGCGCTGCCGAAGGCGCAATCCCTCAGGACCGGATCGCCAAGATCGACACCGCCGAGCGGACGATCGTCTGGCTGTAGCCGGCCCTGCGCTCAGTAAATTGGATTGCGAATAAGAACGAGCCGTTCGGCCATGATGTGGACGGGGATTTCCGGCAGGGTCGAGGTAAAACCGTTCAGCTCAAAAAGGTCGGTTATCGCTGCGACGACCTTAGGCTCGAGGGCTTTGAAGGTGCCTGCCTCGATCGCCAGCCCTTCGATATCGTTGCTGCTGGCAACCCAAACGCCAGCCTCTTCATCCCAACCGCGCGCACTATGATTGAGGCGTGCTCCATTGGCCCGCCTACTTGACGATATCGAGATCGTTGATAACCCGCTTGCCGTCGACCTCGGTGTAGAAGACGATCACCTTCACGCCGGCTTCCAGGCCATCGAAATTGAATTCCTCGGGCGCCTGATAGGTTTTGCCGTCATCGAGCGTCAGCACGAGATTGGCGGTGTCGACCTTCTTGATCGTCGCCTCGACATCGGCGCTCTCGGCAAAACCGCTCATCGGCGACAGGAAACTTGCTGTTGCCAAAAGCGTGGCGACGACGAAACGCATGGCGACAATCCTTTTCAAACACTGCACGAGAACATGACTGGCCACAGATAGCCTCCTGAATATGGCGAAAATTGCCCGTAAGAATGGCTTTTCCCGCCTAATTGATGAATAGGATTTTAAATATAATCAAGATGCCGCGTTAACCGCGGTTTTCCCTTCCCATGATTTTTGGCATCGCCTGCGAGCAATCGTAAATTAACCCCCGCCCCCTACAGTTGCCCGGACGATGGGGGTTTCATTTTGCTATCCAGGCTGAGCGACAACAAGCAGTTGCGGCGCGTGTTGAGGAATACCCGCGTCTCGTTCCTGGTTTCATCGCTTGTCGCACTTGTCGTCATCATGGTCGGCTTCGGCCTCGACCGCGCCAATACTCAATCTTATGCGCGCGAACTTCATATCCGCACCGAAAGCGAGGCAAACCTCATCCGCGCCCGGGTGATGGCTGAGATCAATATGGACCTCAGCATGGTCCGCGACCTTACCAATCTGATCTCCGTCAGCGCCGCAAACGGAGAGGAGATGGAGCGACAGATCAACTGGCTGCTGATCCAGAATCCGTCCTTCATTCACATTGCGGTCGCACCGGATTTCATCATCGACAACCTCTATCCTAGGCTACCCGGCAATGGGGAGATCGGCCGCGACGTGCGCGCAACGCTGTTTTCACGCCAGGCAATGACGCCGGCGGCCGGCGATCAGTCGGCGCGCTTCTATGGCCCTGTCAGCACCGACGGCCGGGACGGCTTTGCCATATTCTTCCCGGTTTTTGTCAAGGAAAACGGCCAACGGCGGCTCTGGGGGGCGGTCGAACTCGTCATCGACCAGCAGATGTTCTACGAGGCGACCGGGCTGATGCCGGCGCGCGACCGCGAGAACCGGGAACGCTTTCCGCATCTCAACCATCTTTCGATCGCCATCCGGGATATCGGCTCGCCGGCGAGGGCCACGACAACCGCGCCCTTTTTCGGGTCGTCCGAGATCGACGACAAGGATCCGATGCGCCAGAAGATCGGCTTTGCCGGCGGCAAGTGGGAACTCTCCGTCGTCCCGAACAGCGGCTGGGACGCGATACCGGAAAACCGAACGGAGCTGCGCCTGATCGTCGCTGCCGCCGGCTGCATCATCATCATCCCGATCTTCTTCGCCACACTCCTGCTCGGCGAGCGCAATCGCAACATCACCGAGCTGGAGACGCGCGAGGCGAAACTCAAGGAACTGTCGCAGCGGCTGAATCTGGCGCTGGAATCCTCGAATATTGGCATCTGGGAGCTGCAGGATCATACGAGCAGCCTGCTCTGGGATGCGCGCGCCGCAGCACTGCACGGCAAGCCGGCGCAGGAAGGAAGCCGGGCGCTCGACGAATGGCTGGCGGCGATCCTGCCCGAAGACCGAGACACCGCCGAAGTGCATTTCTTCAGCTGCAGCATCGCCGGCGCTGCCTGCACGGCGCAGTACCGCATCCTGCTTGCCGATGGCGGCATCCGGCACCTGCGCTCGGTCGGGGCCTTTTATACGGATGCCGGCGGCGTCAGCAAGACGATCGGCATCGTCTGGGACGTGACCGCCGATGCGGTGACCACCGACATGCTGCGCAAGGCCAAGGACACGAGCGAGGTCAAGAACGCCGAGCTGGAGCTGGCGCTTGAAGAGCTTTCCAGCCGCGAGGGGCAGCTCGCCGAGCTGTCGAGCCGGCTCGACCTGGCGCTCAATTCCTACCAATGCGGCATTTGGGAAGCGCGGCCCCACCGGGGCGGCTCGATCTGGAACGAGCGGATGCACGAACTCTATGGGCTTGCGCCGCGCAACGGCTTCATGACCGAGGAGATCTGGCTTTCGCGCATCCATCCCGAGGATCGGGCTCTGGCGCTCGAAAGCGCACGCCACTTCAAGAAAAACGGCGATACGCACACCCTCGTCTGCCGGGTGATCGTCGACGACGGCTCGGTGCGCTACGTGCGCTCGGTCGGCAAGGTCCACCAGACGGGGACCGGCGAGATGAAGATCATGGGCATCGCCTTCGACGCCACCGAAGACGTGCTGATGACGATCCGGCTGAAGGCGGCCAAGGACGAGGCGGTCGCCAAGAATATCGAGCTCGAGCTTGTCAAGAACCGGATCGAGCACAATTCGCTGCACGACCCGCTGACCGCACTCGCCAATCGCCGCAAGCTCGACATCGCACTGGAAGAACTGACCAATGACGGCCGCCGGCAACGGCAGAAATTCTCGATCCTGCACATCGACCTCGACCGCTTCAAGGACATCAACGACACGCTCGGCCATGCCGCCGGCGATGCGATGCTGGTGCATGCCTCGAAGGTGCTCGCCAAAAATGTCCGCGGCAGCGACATCGTCGCGCGCATCGGTGGCGACGAATTCGTCATCCTTGCGCTTGAGGTCGGCGACAAGGAGATGGCGCAGCTTTCGACCCGGATTATCGAGGAGATGCGCCAGCCGATCGATTTCCAGGGTTTTTCCTGCCGCTGCGGCGTGTCGATCGGCGTGGCGCTCGCCAACGGCATTCATGTCGATGCGCGCAAGGTGCTGATCAACGCCGATATCGCGCTCTACCGCGCCAAGAGCATGGGCCGCAACCGCTTCGAATTCTTCAACCACAATCTCCAGGCCGATATCATCAACACCAAGCGCACCGCCGACGAGATCCTCGCCGGCATCGACAATGGCGAATTCACCGCCTGGTATCAGCCGCAATTCTGCGCCCGGACGATGGAGCTGACGGGTGTGGAGGCGCTGGTGCGCTGGAACCATCCGGCCAAGGGCTGGCTCGCGCCCGACAAGTTCCTGCGCATTGCCGATGAGATCAATGTCGTGCAGATGCTCGACCGGATCGTGCTGGAAACGGCGCTGCGCGACAAGATGCGCTGGACGGCGCTGGGTATTGCCGTGCCCAAGGTCTCGGTCAATGTCTCGGCGCGGCGGCTGCATGACGGCAGCCTGCTGGAATCGCTTGCCGATCTGCAGATCCGCCCCGGCGAAATCTCCTTCGAACTGGTGGAATCGATCTTCCTCGACGAGAGCGAGGATGTAGTTTCGCACAATCTCGAGCGCATCAAGGCGCTCGGCATCGATATCGAGATCGACGATTTCGGCACCGGCCATACCTCGATCGTCAGCCTGTTGAAGCTGAAGCCGAAGCGGCTGAAGATCGACCGCCAGCTGGTGCAGCCGATCGTCAATGCCTCGCAGGAGCGGGCGCTGGTCCGCTCGATCATCGAGATTGCCCGCTCGCTCGGCGTCGAAACGGTGGCCGAAGGGGTGGAAACGGCGGCGCATGCCGAACTGCTGCGCGATCTCGGCTGCGATATCCTGCAGGGCTACGCCTTCTCCCGGCCGCTTTCGTTCGACGATTTCACCAACGAGGCGACCGGAACGGGATGGCGGCTGGCGTCGTGAGCGCCTTCCTTTGATATGGACGGAAACAGCATTTCCGCCACCGCCGGTTTGACGCAAAGAAAGGCTTTTGCCTCGGGGTTTTTTTGGCCTATGAGTGTCGCGCCTTTTCAAGCAATGGCGCGACCGGCTTTAGCGCGCCACCGTGGGAACACATGTCGCACAATACATTCGGTCACCTCTTCCGCGTAACCACCTGGGGCGAAAGCCATGGTCCGGCGCTCGGCTGCGTCGTCGACGGCTGCCCTCCGGGGCTGCGCTTCACGCTCGCGGACCTGCAGGTCTGGCTCGACAAGCGCAAGCCCGGGCAATCCCGCTTCGTCACCCAGCGGCGCGAGGACGACCTGGTCAAGGTACTATCCGGCGTCATGCTCGACGCCGACGGCGAGACGATGACATCAACCGGCACGCCGATCTCGATGCTGATCGAAAACACCGACCAGCGCTCCAAGGATTACGGCGAGATCGCCCGGCAATATCGCCCTGGCCATGCCGATTATACCTATGACCTCAAATACGGCATTCGCGATTATCGCGGCGGCGGCCGTTCCTCGGCGCGCGAGACCGCGGCACGTGTTGCTGCCGGTGGCATCGCCCGGCTCGTCGTGCCTGGTGTCAGCGTGCGCGGCGCGCTGGTGCAGATCGGCAAGCACAAGATAAACCGCCGCAACTGGGATTGGGATCAGGTCGGGCAGAACCCGTTTTTCTCCCCCGATGCGGCGATCGTGCCGGTCTGGGAGGAATATCTCGACGGCATTCGCAAGAACGGCTCGTCGATCGGCGCGGTCGTCGAAGTGATCGCCGAAGGTGTGCCGGCCGGCCTCGGCGCGCCGATCTATGCCAAGCTCGATCAGGATATCGCCTCACTGCTGATGTCGATCAACGCCGTCAAGGGTGTCGAGATCGGCAATGGTTTTGCCGCCGCCGAAACCTCAGGCGAAGACAATGCCGACGAGATGCGCATGGGCAATGACGGCGTGCCGATCTTCCTTTCCAACAATGCCGGCGGTATTCTTGGCGGCATCTCGACCGGACAGCCGGTGGTAGCGCGTTTCGCCGTCAAGCCGACCTCGTCGATCCTGACCGAACGCCAGTCGATCGATGCCAGCGGCAAGAATGTCGACGTCCGCACCAAGGGCCGGCACGACCCCTGCGTCGGCATCCGGGCCGTGCCGATCGGCGAGGCGATGGTCGCCTGCGCCATCGCCGACCATTATCTTCGCGACCGCGGCCAGACCGGCCGCCTGAAATAGGAGTGCTCGTCCATGTCTTATGACCAGAAGCGCGTCGTCGACGCTATCCGGGCCTTCGAGGCCGGCGAGATCGTCGTCGTCATGGACGACAATGACCGCGAGAACGAGGGCGACCTGATCGTTGCCGCCGTCCATACCACGCCGGAGAAGATGGCCTTCATCGTGCGCCACACATCCGGCATCGTCTGCGCGCCGATGCCGAAGGAGGAAGCCAGGCGCCTCAACCTCAATGCCATGGTGGCGGAAAACGATTCGGCCCATACGACGGCCTTCACCGTCTCGGTCGATTTCAAGCATGGCACGACGACCGGCATTTCCGCCGACGACCGGACGCTGACGGTGCGCAACCTCGCCAATCCGAATGTCGGCGCTGCCGATTTCGTTCGTCCCGGCCACATCTTCCCGCTGGTTTCGCGCGAAGGCGGCGTGCTGATGCGCTCCGGCCATACGGAAGCCGCCGTCGACCTCTGCAAGCTCGCCGGCCTGCCGCCGATCGGCGTCATCTCGGAACTCGTCAATGACGACGGCACCGTCACGCGCGGCCCGCAGGTGGTCGATTTCGCCGAGCAGCACGGGCTGAAGCTCGTCTCCGTCGCCGATCTCATCGCCTATCGCCAGCGCAAGGAAACGCTGATCGAACTCGGCACCAGTTTCGATGTCGACACGCCGTTCGGCAAGGCCAAGGCCCATACCTATTCCCTGCCCTGGGACCCGATGCAGCATCTCGCCGTCGTCTTCGGCGATATCCGCGACGGCGTCGACATCCCGGTGCGCCTGCATCCGGAAAACGTCGCCGAGGATCTGTTCGGCAAGAACAGCCCGGTCGATTTCTACATGCAGAAGATTTCCGAGGAAGGCCGCGGCGTCATCGTCTACCTGCGCGAGGGCTCGGTCGGCGTCGGCCACCACGACAATGGCCGCAAGGCCCGCAACCAGGGCCGCGAAGCCCATGCCGAAGCCCAGACCCGCGACAGCGAATGGCTGGAAATCGGCCTCGGCGCCCAGATCCTCAAGGACCTCGGCGTCAGCTCAATCAAGCTGCTGACCAGCCGCGAACGCCACTATGTCGGCCTCGAAGGTTTCGGCATCAAGATCAGCAAGACGCAGATCTGCTGAGGGTTTCCCTCTTCTCCCCAGCGGGGAGAAGGTGGCCCGAAGGGTCGGATGAGGGGGCCGCACGGCACGACATTTATTGCCCTTCGCTTACGCTCAGCGCATTCGCGGCTTTGCCGCTCACCCCCTCATCTGCCTGCCGGCATCTTCTCCCCGCTGGGGAGAAGCCGCGTCGTGGCAACGCCTCGGTCCCACGTTGAGCAAGATTATATCGGACGACTTCGCTTACCCTCTCCACCCCTCCAGCAACACAACCTTCTCCACTCCCGCAAACCTGGCCACCCGCTCCAACTCCGCCTCCAGCCTCTCCAGCCGCCCCGCCGAAGCCTTGACACCCGGTTCCAGCCAGAGCCGCCGCACATCGAGCGTCGATTTCTTCCGATCGGCCTTCATGTCGATGCGGCCGATCAGCCGGTCGCCTTCGAGCAGCGGGAAGACGTAATAGCCATATTCGCGCTTCGGCTCGGGCACGAAAATCTCGATGCGGTAGAAGAAGCCGAACAGGCGTTCGGTGCGGTTGCGGTCGCGGATCATCGGGTCGAAGGGGCTGAGCACGCGGATGCGCGGCGGCGCCCCGGGGTAATTGTCGAGCGTCGACAGAAAATCGGCGAAAGCCCAGGAGGGGCGCGGCTTGGCGCCGAGCGCCGGTTCGATCAGCACTTCGATCAGCTCGTCGCGATGGGCTGATACCCAGGCTTTGGCTTCATCGGGCGAGACGAGGTTCCAGAAGGCTGAGATCTCGCCATGGGTGGCGAAGCCGAGGCGGGCGAGCGCGCTGCGGCAGGCCCAGTCGACAAATTCCTCGCGGCTCACCTCCGGCTCGCGGAATTCGGCCGGGATGACGCGTTCGGTCAGATCATAGATCTTCTGGAAGTTCGATCGGCCGGCGATGGCGAACTTGCCGGTGTGCCAGAAATATTCGAGCGCCGTCTTGTTCGGATGCCAGTTCCACCAGCCGCCGGAGACATGGCCGTCGGCCTTGATGTCGCGGGCGAGGATCGCGCCGTCGCGCTCGACGCGCTCATAGGTCTCCTCGAAAGCCGTCTCGAAACCCTCGCCGCGCCATTTGCGCCAGCGTTCGATGATGACCTTTTCCTGATGGCGGAACTTGTGTTTCCAATAGACGAAGAAGGCGCTCGGCAGGATCGAGGCGTCATGCGTCCAGTGCTCGAACAGCGCGCCGTCCTTTTCGAGCAGCGCAGTCAGGTGCTCGCGCCGATAGGTCTGGTTGCGGGAAAACAGGATCTGATGATGCGCCCGCTCCACCGTCTGGATGCTGTCCACCTGAACGAAACCCAGCTCGCGGATGAGCTGCAACAGGCCCTCCTTGGTCAAGGCGCGGTTCGGTGGGGCGCTGAGGCCCTGCTTGGCAAGAAAGACACGGCGGGCGTCGGAATTGGAAAGCAGATTCGTCATGGCGACATCATACTGCGGAAAATCTTCCTAGCCACCCGATATCGCTATCGGATGTCGACAGCGAGGTTTGCTCTTTGTAGAAGCACTGCTGTCAGGTTAGCGCAGTGGCTGCCCCTCACCCTAACCCTCTCCCCGTAGAAACGGGGAGAGGGGACGTGCCCTGCGAAACGTCGGCGGGGAGCGGAGAGGTTGCGGCATACCCCTTCGCCCCGTTTACGGGGGTCCGAAGGACGGGTTGAGACGAGTGGCTCAACCCAGGTGGGGTGGCGGCAGCCGGATGAGGGGCAGGTCTACGCGGATCTGCCCATGACGACGTTTTCCAGCGTCGCAGGGAGCGAGGGATTGGTTTGGATATTGTTTTCGAAGGTGCCGGGGTCAGTTTCGGGTCGCGCGTGGCGCTGGAGCCGCTGACGCTCGGCATCAGCGGCAAACGCATCGGCGTCATCGGGCTGAACGGTTCGGGCAAGACCACTTTCGCGCGGCTGATCAACGGGCTGAGCAAGCCGACGGTCGGGCGCGTCACCGTCAACGGCCGCGATACGGCCGACGAGAAGACTGTTGTGGCCGATGTCGGTTTCATCTTCCAGTCGCCGCAAAACCAGATCATCCTGCCGATCGTCAGGGACGACATCGCCTTCGGGCTGAAGCGGCGCGGCTTCACCAAGGCGGAGATCGAGACGAAGGTCGAAGCCGTGCTTGCCCGCTTCGGCGCTCAAGCGCTCGGGGGTCGCCGGGCGCACGAGCTTTCCGGCGGCGAGCTGCAGGTGGCCGCCCTCTGCTCGGTGCTGGCGACTGGGCCTGGCATTCTCATCCTCGACGAACCCACAAACCAGCTCGACCTGAAAAACCGGGCGCTGGTCGAAGGGATCATCGCCGGGCTGCCGGAAAGCGCCATCGTCATCACCCATGATCTGGAATTGATCGCCGATTTCGAGCGGGTGCTGCTGTTTCATCAAGGGCGGCTTGCCGCGGATGCGCCGGCCACCGAGGCGATCACGCGCTACAGGGAGATCGCCGCCTGATGCAATCGCTCTATGTCGAAGGCAACAGCATGATGCACCGGCTTTCGCCGCGGCTAAAGCTGCTGTCGCTTGCGGCCTTCAGTGTCGTGCTGTTCATCAGCGACAATCTTGCTCCTCTTTCCATCGCCGTGCTGATGACGGCGGTTCTCTACGGCATGGTCGGCCTGCCGTTTGCGGATGCGCTCAGGCGGCTGCGGCCGATCTTCCTGACGATCGCCGTCGTCGCGCTCTTCAACCTGATCTTCAATCCCTGGCACGAGGCGCTCGTGCCGCTGCTGCGGCTGACGGCGCTGATGCTTTTTGCCGCCACCGTGACCGCGACGACGTCGATCACCGCGTTCATCGACGAGGTGACGGCGCTTGCCCGCCCGCTGGAGCGCACCGGCTGGGTGCAGGCCGACGATATCGGCCTGGCGCTTGGGCTGGTGCTGCGCTTCGTGCCCGAGATCGTCTCGCGTTATCAGGCGATCCGCGAGGCGCACAGGGCGCGTGGGCTGAAGGTCCGGCCGGCGAGCCTGCTTGCGCCGCTGATCATCCTGACGCTCAAGGATGCGGAAAATATCGCCGCAGCGATTGACGCGCGCGGCATTCGGCGGCATGGAAGTTAACCAATTTTAACCACGGAATTCTTGATGAGCACCCGCGACCTCGTTCTCACTGCCCTCTTTGCCGCGATCATCGTGGCGCTCGGCCTGCTGCCGCCGATCCCGCTCGGCTTCATTCCGGTACCGATCACCGCCCAATCGCTTGGCGTCATGATGGCCGGCGTCGTGCTCGGCGCCCGGCGCGGCGCCATTGCCGTGATGATCGTGCTGCTGCTCGTCGCCATCGGCCTGCCGGTGCTTTCGGGCGGCCGCGGCGGCCTGGCGATCTTCGCCTCGCCGACCGCCGGCTTCCTGATCGGCTGGATCTTTGCCGCCTTCGTCACCGGCTATCTCAGCGAGCGGCTGGTCAATGACCGGCAGTCCGGCCTGGTGCAGACGGTGAGCTTCTTCCTCACCGCCATGGCCGGCGGCGTCGTCGTGCTCTACGCCTTCGGCATCACCTATCTCGCCACCGTCGCCGGTCTCGGCTTCCCGAAAGCCTTCGTCGGCTCCATGGCCTTCGTTCCCGGCGATGTGATCAAGGCCTTCGTCGCCGCCCTGCTCGGCCGCGCCGTCATGGTCGGTTATCCCCTGCTGCCGGCGCGCGCGTAAGGCGTAGGCCACTCTATCGCAAGTGTAACAATGGCTGCCTTCGGTTCGAAGGCGGCCATTTTCCGTTGATGGCTGCGTTCAACATCGATTGCGTCATCGGCATTAACTCCGAGGAGCGACGGGAAAGCTGCGGGGGAGTATCGGAACGTCTGGCGTTCCTGTCTGTTGCCGTCTCTCACGGCTTGGGTAAAAGGCAACAAAAAACCGCCTTGAGGCGGTCGGGCATTCTATCGATTTCTGTTTATCTAGTCTCCACCTCCACCATCTCCCCCTCCTCCGTCACCACCGTCACAGGCGCCACCGTGGCAGTCGCCGCCATGTGAAAAGTCGCCCCCATCTCCACCGCCGTCGCCAGAACTACCCGGCTTGTGGCTATTGGCTGAGATCCCGACACAAAACAGGATGAAGCAGATGATGAGCAGGCCATTCGAGAACAGTGTTTCCAATCAGTTTCCTTTCGTTCGTTTCAGGAAATCTCGTTTCCTGATTAAAATAGTAGATTACTATTTCGATCGCGGCAATGGCTCCAATATGAAACTTTCATGACAGGCTGAAGCCCTCTCCCTTCAAACAGTCTCGCGCTCTGCGTTGCCAAATTACAGCGCAGAGTATTCCCGGATTGTTGTCGTCACTTATTCAATGATCGGCGGACCAGCGGATCGGCATTCCTGCATGAACCACTCGGTGAAACGGCGCACCGGCTTTTTCGCCCAGGAACTGGTGATCAGGTAATATCCTTGGGTCTCTGCCGTCGCGATATCAGAAAGCACGACGAGGTCGCCGCGATCGATCTCTCGCCGAAACACTTCGACCGGGCATAATGCCACCCCATGCCCGGCGATCACCGCCGTCGCTAGAATGTTGAAGTCCTGAAATATCGGCCCCCGAACCGGCACGGGCGCCCTTATATCAGTCTTTCGAAACCATTCTCTCCAGCCATCGGCGGATTCGTCGTGCAGCAGGTCGGCTGCTGCAAAGGGTACGCTGCCGACAGCCCAATTCCGCTTGGCCAGATAATGAACGCTCGCCACCGGCTGGTTGCGGCGGGAGAAAAGCAGGCGGCTCTCCCGCCCGCCCGACAGGTCTTCTCCCATGGTAATCAGAACATCCAGGCTTTCGTCATCGAAGCGCTCTTCCGCTTTTGCATAGACGATCCTGACGTCGAGGTCGGGATCGCTCTCCCGGAAAGACGGAAGCGCCGGAACCAGCCAGCGCGACGCGATCGAAGGAATGCATCCGACGGTGATCGAACGCATATTGTGGTCTCTGCGCATGTTGCCCGTGGCGTGAGCGATCGCTGCCAATGAACCCGAGACGGCCAGATAATATTCGCTGCCCGCCGGGGTCAGCGCAACGCCGCGCCCGGATTTTTGAAGCAGCTTGCGCCCGAGCCACGCCTCCAGATGTTTGAGCTGATGACTGATCGCCGCATGGGTCACATGCAGTTCGTCTCCGGCCTTTGACAGACTCATGAGCCGGGCGGTCGCTTCGAATGCTCTCAAGGCATTCAGGGGCGGCAGCTGCATATGTTCAAATTCCTCATATGACAGACCGGGTTCATCATCCGCTGGAAATGTCAAAGCCTATCTATATCTTGTTCGCGATGCGTCGAATTCAAACATGGCATGTAATTTATTCTAACATATTTCTCAATTTTGATCATTTGAAGCAAGCATGGATTCCAGTGCCTAATGGATCATGGAGATCAGAAACATCTCCGTCATTCGCGAGAGGAAAGAACATGTTTGTGAGAAGCCTGAAACAAGTGGAGCAGACCGAGCGCTTCGTCGATTGGGGCAATGGCACAAGCCATCGCCTGCTGACCAACGATGACGGGATGGGATTTACGGTCTGCCACACTGTCGTCCGCGCCAACACGCAAGCCCTGCTGCAGTACCGCAACCACCTGGAGGCCTGCTATTGCATCCAGGGCGAAGGCGAGGTCGAGGATATGGACGGAAACGTCTTTCCGATCCGCGTCGGCGACATCTACGTCCTCGATCAACATGACCGTCACTATTTGCGGGGCGGCAAGGACAAGGACCTCATTCTCGTCAGCGTCTTCAACCCGCCCCTGAAAGGGACGGAACGTCACGATCTGAACAACGGAAGCGGTTCCGAATACTAAGGCGAAATGAACCGCTCCTCCGGGGCAAAAACCCGTAGCGCCGGTCGAGCGACTCTGCTTTGGCCAGTGCCATTCAACGCATCAACAGCGACACCAGGCCGGCCTGGGAGTTGACCCCGAGCTTGGAATAGATGTTTCTCAGATGGGTTCTGACCGTCTCGTAGCTGATATCGTCGGCTACAGCCACTTCCCTGGCCGAATGGCCCGAGGCGATGCTCGATGCGATCCGGACTTCCGTTGCCGTCAGTTTGTAAAGCTGCATCAGCAAATCGCGCCGTTCACTCAGCGGTGTCGCCATCATCGGCTCGGCGATGAGAGCCACGGTCGGCCCCTCCAGAAACTCGGTGAAGGCATCGGACTGAAGCCGGACGAGGGTGATGCGATAATTGTCCTGGTTCCTGCCCTTGACGATTGCCGTGTGCGGTTTTGTCTGCATACCGTTCCTGGAGGTCAGGAAGTCGAGAACGGCGGCCGACTTCTGGCAATGAAGCTGGAGCTTGTCATCCGCGGTGATCCGCACCGGCAGACCGGCTTCCACCAAGGCCTCCGCGCTCTTATTCCGGCAGCGGACTTTCCCTTGCTCCGAAATATAGATCAAGCCGACCCCGATGCTGTCGAACAGGGTTTGGCTTGCGTGTTCGTGCGGCGCGAACAAATCCCGTTTGCGAATGAAATCGAACGCCCTCTTCAGATGCGGCGCGAGGATCGTGTACCGTTCGGCTGCCTCCCTGTTAAGATCGGGGTCGGCCGAAGATGTCGAGGTCGACAGAATGAAGGTACGGGTTTCCTCGCGAATGATGGAAACACCCACACTCGTTTCGCATCCGGCCTGCCGCTTCAGCCAATCATTATAAAATTCCGATTTGATCAGCTCTTCGCGCGGAAAGATCTCGTCGCCGCACAGGCCCTGACCGACGGGCACGAGACCCAATCTCGGGATCCAAGGATTGACTGCGGCGAAGTGGCTGCTGAACTCATCAACCTCGGCCTGCGAGAAGCCCGACATGAAGGGAACATGGGCAACGGACGAGGTCAGATCGTGGTAGTGCAGCGCGGCCTTGCCGCCCGGCGACGTTTGCGCAACACAATCGAGGAAATCCTGCCAGCTGCACTCGCCGAAGAGACTTCCATAAATCAAATCCGTCAAATGAGATGAAACGTCAGTCGATTGAACCATGATCGATTTTCAACATCGGCGAATGAAAGCATCTTCGAATAATCAATAGCGTTGAATTCGGAAATGCAACGGAATTCGCATGTTGATCTTCGATGAAACTGCCTCAGATGTCCTGGTTGCAGGCTCTAATCCAGAAAACGATAGAGCCAGTCCCGCGTCTCTTCCGGCAAAGACACCGGCTGCTGATCCTCCTGGGCGCGGGCCTGCCAGATGATCTCCACCTCGGCGGCGCGCTCCTCGCCGGTGTCGATCGAGACGATGAAGCCGATGGAGCGGACGCCGATCTTATCGACGGCGGCGGTGAAGATTGCCGGCTCGTCGTAATGCAGCGGGCGGTGGAGAACGCAGGTAATCTTGCTGGCGATATAGACCGGTTCATCCTCGACCTCGGGCCGTGCCGACCAGAAGCTCGCAATGACGGACTCGGCGTAAGAAATATAGGAGGCCAGAAACATCTGGCCGGTCATATCGACATCGCGAAACGGCACGTGTATTTCCGCCACACCAGGGCGTTTCGACTGGTTCATCAATAACTCTGCTACAAAATTCCCCGCCATTGACAGTAGCGACGGAGGCCTTCGAAGTAAACGGCTGAGATGACAGGAATTTATAATGCAGCCGGTGGCGAGATGGCGCGGCAGGAGCGCTTGTTGAAATCGTCAGTCGATGCCCCATCTGCTGTGGAACATGACATAAGCGACCGATAGAGTGTCTCCATGAGCACCCGTCTTTATGAACATCCGATCTTCCTGGAACATGTGACGCCCGCCGGCCATCCGGAGCGATCGGACAGGATTCGCGCCATCAATGTCGCGCTCGAACATCCGAATTTCGAGCGGCTGGAGCGCCGGCAGGCGCCCCAGGCCAGCGAAGATGCGGTGCTGCTGGCGCATCCGGAGGAACATCTGAAAGCCGTGATGCGGGAGATTCCCGAGGAAGAGGGCGAGATCAACCAGCTCGAAGCCGATACCTATGCCAGTCCCAAAAGCCTGCAGGCGGCGCTGACCGGCATCGGCGGGGCGATGGCGGCGGTGGACGACGTCTTTTCCGGCCGGGCCGACAATGTCTTCGTCGCCGCCCGCCCGCCGGGGCACCATGCCGAGAAGATGACGGCGATGGGCTTCTGCTTCTTCAACAATGCGGCGATCGCCGCCCGCCATGCGCAAAAGAGGCATGGCGCCGAGCGTATCGCCATCGTCGATTGGGACGTGCACCACGGCAATGGCACCCAGGATATCTTCTGGGACGATGCTTCGGTGCTGTTCTGCTCGACGCATCAGATGCCGCTCTATCCCGGCAGCGGCGCCAAGGACGAGAAGGGCAAGCACAACACCATCGTCAATGCGCCGCTTTCGCCGAATGTCGGCAGCGACCATTTTCGCGAGGCGTTCAAATCGCGCGTGCTGCCGGCGCTTGACGATTTCCGGCCGGATCTCATCATCATTTCGGCCGGCTTCGACGCCCATCACCGCGATCCGCTGGCGCAGATCAATCTGACCGGCGAGGATTTCGACTGGGCGACCGGGCGCGTGCTCGAACTCGCCGACCGGCACGCCAAGAACCGGGTCGTCAGCCTGCTCGAAGGTGGCTATGATCTGGAGGGGCTCGCCGAATCGGCGGGCATGCATATTCTGCGAATGATGAAGGGTTGAGAATGACTGACAGCGCCAAGCCTGAGGTATCAGGCCTTTCCTTCGAAAAGGCGGTCGCCGAACTCGAAAGCATCGTCGCCCGGCTGGAACGCGGCGACGTGGCGCTTGATGAATCCATCGAGATCTATGAGCGCGGCGAAGCGCTGAAGAAACATTGCGAGACGCTGCTTTCGGCCGCCGAGAACCGCATCGAGAAGATCAGGCTCGACCGCGCCGGCAAGCCTCAGGCCGTCGAGCCGCTCGACGGGGCCTGAGGCCTGATGCATATCGCCCGGACGTGTGCCGCGGTTCCGGGATAACGACGTGCATGAAAACAAGTCGCTATAGCTGCCTTTTGGCGCTTGGCGATCGGCTTGCGACCGATCTATGATCCCCTTCCAATATCATGAGGGGACAGAAAATGACGGACAGATTGAAGGGCAAGGTCGCCATCATCTCAGGCGGCGCGACCGGCATGGGCGGTGCCGCCTCGAAGCTGTTTGCGGCGGAAGGGGCGCGCGTCGCGATCATCGACCGCAACGGCCAGGCTGCAGCAGAGACCGTCAAGCAGATCCGTGAGGCCGGCGGCGAGGCCGACTGCTGGACGGCCGATGTCTCTGATGAAACCGCCGTCAATGCCGCCGTCGCTGGTGTCGAAGAACGTTACGGCGCGGTGACCGTGCTTTTCAATCACGCCGGCACGATCGTCATCAAGCCCTTCCTGGAAACGACGCTTCAGGAGTGGGACTGGCTGCACGCCGTCAATGTGCGCTCGATGTTCCTGATGACCAAGGCGGTGCTGCCGAAGATGATTGCGGCGGGCGGCGGATCGATCGTCTGCACCTCGTCGATCTCGGCGGTCGCCGCCACGCCGATGGAAGTGCTCTACGACACCACCAAGGGCGCCGTGCATATGTTTGCCCGCGCCATCGCCGTGGAATTCCGCGACCGCAATATCCGCTGCAATGCCGTCTGCCCGGGCTTCATCCGCACGCCGCACGGCCTGCGCGAGGTGGCCGACCTGCAGGCGCTCGGCGTCGACGTTTCCGATGCCGCCATCGCCGCGCAGCAGGGACGGATCGGCGAGCCCGAAGACGTGGCGCGGGCCGCCCTCTACCTCGCCAGCGACGAATCGAACTTCGTCAACGGCGCCCATCTGTTCGTCGACAATGGTTTTACGGCGATCTGAAACCGGCACAGCGACACCCACCGTCCGGAAAGTCTGCCTCACTCATCAGTAAGCTCGATGCCCACAGGCAGACTGCCGGCCAGATGCGTCACGGCTTCACGATCCGACGGCAACCACTTCGGACCGGGGAATGCTGAAAACAATCGCGCATGCGCATCGAAGGAATTCCAGTTGTTTGCTCGGATTCGGTACTCCGCCACCCACTTGAGAAGGCCGACAAACTGCGTCTCGGTCTCACCGCCCTGAATACCTCTTTCCTTGATATTGGCGATGCACAGCTCTTCGGGAAGATCGATCCAGATCAATGCGGTCACGCGGTCGAGGGCCATGTTCGCCAATTCACCATAGACCCCTTCCATAACCCAGCGATCCGTTTCGGCCGCCGTTTTGACCATCGTGTCTCTCAGCGTCCTGTCGCGAGCGACGCCATAGCCACCCGGCTCCCAATGGATATCATCAAGATGAATGACGGGATGACCGAGCCGCTCGCCAATGCGTTGGGCGAGCCAGGTCTTGCCGCTCCCGCCATTTCCCATGATGAAAACGCGTGCGAAGGCTGCCGATGCGCTAACAAATTCCATTCCCGCCTCGTGAAGAGTCGACGTCTCCAAATTTGCGTAATTTAAACGGGAATATTCTGGCCCACGCAAATCAACAGATAAAATACGCACAGCAGGCGTGGAAACGGGTTGGACGCGCCGAGGGATAGCGATGTTGGACGCGCGGCGCTCCAGGCGCTATGTCTAGCCGGTACTAGAGATCGGAGATCCGTCATGTCCTTCTTTCCCGGTAAAGATCCGCTGCCCGGCGATGCCTTCGCTTGTGATGAGATCGAGAATTTGATCATTCCGCGCACCAGCGATATCGGCGGGCTCCAGGTGCGGCGGGCGCTGCCGACGCGACAGCGGCGCCTCGTCGGGCCGTTCATCTTCTTCGACCGCATGGGACCGGCGATCCTGAAGCCCGACGAGGCACTCGACGTGAAGCCGCATCCGCATATCGGCCTGTCGACCGTCACCTATCTCTTCGATGGCGAGATCCGCCATCGCGACAGCCTCGGCACCGAAAAGGTCATCCGTCCCGGCGATATCAACCTGATGACGGCAGGCCGCGGCATCGTGCATTCGGAGCGCACGCCCGACAATCTGCGCGGCCATCCGCTGCTGATGTCGGGGCTGCAGACCTGGCTGGCGCTGCCCGACGACAAGGAGGAGATCGATCCCTCCTTCGCCCATACGGAAAGGTCCGAGATGCCGCTGATCGAGATTCCAGGCGTGCGCGGGCGCGTGGTCATCGGCTCGTTCGAAGGCATGACATCGCCGGTCGGGGTTTTCTCGGACACGCTCTATGTCGATCTTAGCCTGCAGCCAGGTGCCAAATTTCCCTTTGGCGCGGCGCATGAAGAGCGCGCCGTCTACGTGCTCTCGGGCGAAGTCGTCATCTCGGGCGACCGTTTCGCCGCCGACCAGCTGCTGGTCTTCAGGCCGGGCGATCCGATCACGCTCGAAGCCGGCAGCGACGGCTGCCACCTGATGCTGTTCGGCGGCGCGGCGCTGAATTCGAAACGCTATATCTGGTGGAATTTCGTCTCCTCCTCGAAGGAGCGGATCGAAAAGGCCAAGGAGGAATGGCGCAGCGGCCGCTTCGACATCGTTCCGGGCGACGAAGAGGAATTCGTGCCTTTGCCGGAAGGCTGACGGCAGCCGCGACACGCCACCTGAATTTCAACCCGCCGCGAAATAGCGCGTCAGCGCTCCCTTGGTGCGGTTGACATAGCCATCCTGCCAGCTGTCGTCGACATTGAGAAAACCCGACCAGCCCTTCTTGCCCTGGCGCTTCAATTCCGCCTCGACGGCGCGGAAGCGATAGTGATCATAGACATCGAGGATGTGGACGGCATAGGCTTCGGCGAGCGCCCGGTCGCCTTTGACGATCAGCATGTTCTCGTCATTGGCGTAGGAGGCCTTGAAGCCGAGATTGTGGCTGCCGAGGACGACGACGCAGTCGTCCGACAGAGGATCGATCACCAGCACCTTATCGTGAATGATGGCGCCGACCTTCTTGGCCGTCAGTTCCTCGGCGCCGAAATCCGCCAGCAACTGGCGGTCATCGATGCGCGACGCCCGGACGATCGAGACATTGGCCTCATCGAAGGTGTGGGGCGAAATGCCCTCTTCATCGTCATCCGGATCATCGGGATCGTTCTCCTTGCCGGGGACGTAATTGGGCATGGCCTGCGGGCTGGAAACGGCGCCGGTGACAATCAGCTTCTGATCCTTGAGGGCGATATCGATCGCCTCGCCGACGATACAATCCCGGCCAGACTGACCGGGATAGAAGGCCAGAAACAGCACTGCATGCTCGGCACGGCGCATCAGGCGATAGACCTCGCGGAGGTCGGGCGGAATTGCCTTGCCTTTTCGGCGGCTTTGCATGTTCGGTGAGAACCAGGTTTCAAGCGAAGCCCCGTTGGCTGTGGGTACGACGGAAGGCGTTTCGTTGGAGCGGCGGAATTCCTTGCTCTGCTCGTTGTCGGGCATGCCGTCATCGAATTCGATGGGCGCTTCCAGCGTCGCATTGTCCTCCAGCATCCGCCCCCAGTAAGCGACATAGGCCGCGGCCACCGCATCGTTTCTGACGATCAGCGCATTGTTGGATTGGCCGGCAAGCCCCGTGGCCGTCCAGTTGGTGCTGCCGGTGAAGACGCTGCGCGGAGCCCCATTCGGCGGCATGTGCACGACGAATTTATTGTGGCCGATCTGGCTCGAATTGTTGAACATCCGGTGGTGAATTTCGACGCCTGCATCGATCAGCGCCTGGCGTGCATGCGCATTGCGCACATCCCAGGCGTCACCGACCTTTCCGGTATTGGCGAGGATCACGCGCAGCCTGTCCTTGTTGGCAAGGAGCAGCTCCAGCAGTTCCTCGTCCTCCAGCTCGTAAAGCGCGACCAGGAAACGTCCCGGCGCATCCATGAATTCCTTGAGCATCGGAATGACATCGCCGGCAAGATATTTGCGAATGCCATTCGCCGGATTGGAAATCATCTCGATCAGCTCGTTCGGCTGCTTCACGCCGTCTTCCAGCAGGACGTTTCGCAACCATTGGGCTGCGAGAATGCCATTGGTGAAGGTGGATTCGAACTGGCCGCGCTTGCGCGTCACATGGACCGGGTTGGTGGAGACGGCAGGCCCGAGATAACCGAGCGGCCGCGCAGGACCGTCATAGGCCTTGACTGCGATCTTCTCGTAGGTGCCGTCATCTTTCTTGATCGGCTTGCCGTTTTGGTCCCGCTTGTTGATCTCGACGAGTTCGGGCGTCGGATCGGGTGCGGCCTGCATGCCCGGCTTCAGGTCGCCGAGCGGACGGATTTCGTAACGCACGCGGACCTCGTCCGGCCGCCTTTTCATTTCGTTGCGCCGCTTGCGCAGCGTCAGGTCGCGCCAGGATAGCTTCTGTACCGGCCAGAGCGATGTCGTCTGTGGCAGCCAATGCGGATTGCGCTGTCCCTTGAAGGCGACCCAGGCCGCGCAGGTTACGCGGTCCTCCCCGCCATCCGGCCCTTTCGACACGTTGCCCTGCTCGTCGAGATAGACGCGGACGACTTCGAACCCGAGGCAGCCGTCGATTTTGGCGTCGATGTCCCAGGCCAGATAGGCGACCTCGTTGTTCACATAGGCATGCGCTGCAACAATCGTTCCCATGACGCGTTCCCCCAGTCGGCGCGGCAACCTTGCTACCATTCCGTGTCATATTCAAGCGGCTCGCCGAGCCTTCGCCTGGTCGATCGGCCGGGCTGGAAAAAGGGTGGAACCCGGCAAGATCAGGCAAGTGCAACTCACGGAAATAGAACGTGATATCTCCCGAAACCGCTCACACTTTTTTCCGCCATGCTCTAAGGTGAAAACCTTCGGTTCCTGAAATGCACTTGTTTTGCCGCAATCTAATCGAATAAAGCGAAACAAGGAAAAGCAAGAAAGAGCGCCCGCCCGTGACACAACTGCCGAAGACCCCCCTGCTCGACCAGGTCATTTACCCCGCCGACCTGCGCAAGCTCGAGGATCGCGAGCTGCCGCAGCTTGCCCGCGAAGTTCGGGACGAGATGATCGATGCGGTGTCGCGCACCGGTGGCCATCTCGGCGCCGGTCTCGGCGTCGTCGAATTGACGATCGCCATCCACAACGTCTTCAACACGCCTGACGATCGGCTGATCTTCGATGTCGGCCATCAATGCTATCCGCACAAGATCCTCACCGGCCGGCGCGACCGCATCCGCACCCTGCGCCAGGAAGACGGGCTTTCCGGCTTCACCCGCCGGGCGGAGAGCGAATACGATCCCTTCGGGGCGGCGCATTCCTCGACCTCGATCTCGGCCGGCCTCGGCATGGCGATCGCCGCCGATCTCGACAAGACCGACCGGCGCGTCATCGCCGTCATCGGCGACGGGGCGATGTCGGCCGGCATGGCTTATGAGGCGCTGAACAATGCCGGTGCGCTCGATGCTCGCCTGATCGTCATCCTCAACGACAACGACATGTCGATCGCGCCGCCGACCGGCGCAATGAGCGCCTATCTCGCCCGCCTCGCCTCGGGCCGCACCTATATGGGCTTCCGTGATCTCGGCAAGAAACTGACGGCCTATCTCGGCAAGAATATCGACCGGGCGATCACCCGCGCCGTCGAGCATGCGCGCGGCTACGTCACCGGCGGCACGATGTTCGAGGAGATGGGCTTTTATCATATCGGGCCGATCGACGGGCATTCCTTCGACCACCTGCTGCCGGTGCTGCGCAACGTGCGCGACAATGGCCGCGGACCGGTGCTGATCCATGTCGTCACCCAGAAGGGCAAGGGCTATCCGCCGGCGGAAGCCGCAGCCGACAAATATCATGGCGTCAACAAGTTCGACGTCATCACCGGCGCCCAGGCCAGGGTCAAGCCGAATGCGCCGAGCTATACCAGCGTCTTTGCCGAAGCGCTGGTGCAGGAAGCAACGCTCGACGACAAGATCGTCGGCATCACCGCCGCCATGCCGAACGGTACCGGCCTCGATAAGCTTGCCGACGCCTTTCCGTCGCGCTGTTTCGATGTCGGCATCGCCGAACAGCATGCTGTGACCTTTGCCGCCGGCCTTGCTGCGGAAGGCTACAAACCGTTCGCGGCCCTCTATTCGACCTTCCTGCAGCGCGCCTACGACCAGGTCGTGCACGATGTAGCGATCCAGGGACTGCCGGTGCGTTTTCCGATCGACCGCGCCGGCTTCGTCGGCGCCGACGGGCCGACCCATGCCGGTTCCTTCGACACTGCCTTCCTCACCACCCTGCCCGGCTTCGTGGTGATGGCGGCGGCCGACGAGGCCGAACTCAAGCATATGGTGCGCACGGCTGTCGCCTATGATGCCGGGCCGATCTCGTTCCGTTATCCGCGCGGCGAAGGTGTCGGCGTCGACATGCCGGAGCGCGGCGAAATCCTGCAGATCGGCAAGGGTCGCATCGTCAAGGAAGGCACCAAGGTGGCGCTGCTCTCCTTCGGCTCACGGCTTGCCGATTGTCTGCTTGCCGCCGAAGATCTCGATGCCGCCGGGCTTTCGACGACGGTCGCCGATGCACGCTTCGCCAAGCCGCTCGACCATGATCTGATCCGCCAGCTTGCACGCCACCACGAAATGGTGATCACCGTCGAGGAAGGCTCCGTCGGCGGCTTCGGCAGCCAGGTGATGCAGTATCTCTCAAGCGAAGGCCTGCTCGACAACGGGCTGAAGATCCGCTCGCTCGTCATGCCCGACATGTGGATGGAACAGGCTAAACCCGAAGCGATGATCGCCCATGCCGGGCTCGACCGCGCGGGGATTGTTTCGACGGTGTTCAAGGCGCTGGGGCGCGGTGTTGCGGTTGGGGTTGCCGGCTAGGTGATTGTGTGAGGGCGAGCCGTGCGGCCCCCTCATCCGCCCTACGGGCACCTTCTCCCCGAGGGGAGAAGAGGGAATCGAGACGTTGCGGCATATCTCTTCTCCCCTCGGGGGTCCGAAGGACGGGCGAGACCTGCGGCTCGCCCCGGTTGGTGCCGGCAGGCGGATGAGGGGGCCGCGGATCGCGATACTTGCTCCAGCAGCCACCCCACCCTCCGTCATGCTCGGCCTTGAGCCGAGCATCCACACCGCATCCACCAGTGCGGGTGGCATGGATCCTCGGCTCAAGGCCGAGGATGACGGAGAGTGAAGAGATGCCCAAGCCAAACTCGCCGTCGAAACAGCGGATAACGTTACATTTTTCGTGTTTATCATAGCGGTTCGTCTATCAAAAAAGGGCAGCGCATTCGTTGCGCCGCCCTCTTCATTTAACGTCCGTGAGAAAACGCCCTCAGAACTCCGTCCAGTCTTCCTGAACCGCAACCGCGGCACTTGTCTGCCTGCCGCCAAAGGCCTTGGTGACCTTGCTGGCGAGCGCGCGGGCCGGTGAGGCGACCGGGCGGGCGTTTGCAACGGCCGCGCGCGGTGCGGCATCCGGCCTCGTCTGGCCGAGTTTGAACTGGCGAAGCAATTCGTCCAGCGCACTTGCTTCCTGGGCGAGCGCGTGGCTTGCCGCGGTCTGTTCCTCGACCATTGCGGCATTCTGCTGGGTGCCCTGGTCCATGTTGTTGACGGCGGTGTTGATCTCCTGCAGGCCGATCGATTGTTCGCGGGTGGCGGTGACGATCGCGCTGACGTTACGGTTGATCTCCTGCACTTCGGTGACGATCGCTTCCAGCGCCTTGCCGGTCTCGCCGACGAGGGAGACACCGGCAACGACCTGTTCGCCTGATGTGGTGATCAGCGCCTTGATCTCCTTGGCCGCCTTGGCGGAGCGCTGGGCGAGTTCGCGCACTTCCTGGGCGACGACGGCAAAACCTTTGCCGGCATCGCCGGCACGGGCGGCTTCGACGCCGGCATTCAGAGCCAAAAGGTTGGTCTGGAAGGCGATGTCGTCGATGACGCCGATGATGTTGGAGATTTCGCCCGAGGACTTTTCGATCTGCTGCATGGCGGAGACCGCCTTGCGGACGACTTCGCCGGATTTCTCGGCGCCGAGACGGGTGCGCTCGACGAGATTGCCGGCATCCTCGGCGCGCTTGGCGCTGTCGCGGACAGTGGTCGTCACCTGCTCGAGCGCTGCGGCGGTCTGTTCGACGGCGGCAGCCTGCTGTTCGGTGCGGTGGGCGAGATCGTCGGCAGCCGAGCGGATTTCGCCGGCGCCGGCGTTGATCGCCGAGGCGTTGCGGCCGACCGATTGCAGGGCTGCCTGCAGCTTTTCGACGGCATGGTTGAAGTCATTGCGCAGGCTGTCATATTGCGGCGCAAACGGCGTCTGGAGACGACCGGCCATATCGCCGTTGGCAAGCTCGGCAAGGCCGCCCGCCAGAGCATCGATGGCATGGCGGATTTCGCCTTCCTCGCGCGCCTTCTGCTCGTCGCCGGCCCGGCGCTGGCGTTCGGCGTCATCGCGCATGCGGTCGGTCTCGCCGGCAAGGCGCAGCTTCTCGATCGCCGCCTGCTTGAAGACCAGCACCGATTGGGCCATGCGGCCGACTTCGTCGCCGCGGTCGGTCGCCGGGACCGTGATGTCGTTGTCACCGCCGGCGAGGCGATCCATGGCTCCGGTCATGCCGACGATCGGGCGGACGATGGTGCGCGACATCAGCCAGGCAAGCACGGCGGCGGCGAACGAGGCGACGATACCGCCGGCAAGCAGCGTCGTCTTCAGATCGCTGTTGGCACCGGCGCGGATTTCAGCGAGCGCATCGGATTTTTCGCGGGCGCTGGCCTTGATCTTGGCCGAGGCCTGGCGGAAGCCGTCGAGCTGGCCCTTGGTGGCGTTGACGCCGATCTTGATCACCTCTTCGATCGGCATGTCGGTTTCCTTGCGCGCCTTGGTCTGCGGCTCGGCAAGTTCATGGAAATAGAGGTCGGCGGCCTTCTGCATGCCGTCGATCATCTCGACCAGTTGCGGCTCGGCCGCCGCCGTCTGCCTGGCGGCGGCAATCGCCTTCAGCATGCGCTCGCGGTTGGCGAAGACATCGCCATAGGTGCTGTCGCTGCGGAAAAGGATAAAGCCGCGCAGGTTGACGGCCTGCTCGAGCATCGCCTGCAGCGCATCGTCGATCTGGTTGACCAGCAGCTCGGACTTTTCCTGCTCGGCGGACGCTGCCGCCGACGCCGTCGCCTTGGAATAAACGAAGGCGGAGACAGCGATGAAGATCAGAATGAGGACTGCGAAGGTGGCGGCAAGCTTGCCGTTCAAGGATATGTTTTTGGCGGACATCGGTGAATTTCTCCTGACGACAGTCGACGCGGAAAAAGGCGGGTCGCGCGCGAGGTCGCAACCGCAAGGCCTTTTTTGAATTGGGAACATGATCGGCGTGCAGACGCCTTTGCCTTCATGGCGCGAAGCGGTTCAAATGAACCGCCGCAATCGGATCGAACCTATGCCGGCTGGCTTTAAATTTGCTTAAATTGTGCGTCGCAGCACCAGCCGGACCCATGATTAAAATGCTTAAATCAAGGCGTCTTCGGTTCCGCTTCCGGCGGATTGAGGATGAGGATGTCGAAGTCCTTGGCGGGATCGAAGTCCTCTGATGTCATGCGGAAGGTGGTCGGGCCGATCTTCTCGACATTGCTGCCGCAGAAGCTGATGAGACTGCCGGGCTTGCCCTTGTCGATCGTCAGCTGGAAGCGGTGGATCGGTCCGGCCCAGTTGGCGCCGGTCGACAGCACATAGGAGATCCAGCTTTCGGTAAAGTTGGCGCCTCCGGCCTCGGCTTCCCGGACATGCTGCTGGGCGACCCGGACGAAATCCGCGTCGAGGCAGTATTTGCGGGAATATTCCTCGAAGCGTTCGCCCTTCGGCTCGCCGTTTTCGAGAAAGCTGATGGCGACGGTGCCGCCGACGGCCGGCTGGTAGCGATGTTCGACGCTGACCTTCTTCTTGGCCGGAAAGGTGGTGCGCCACCAATAGGTCGAGCGCAGCGTCCAGAGCGGCACGAAATCGGAGTCTGTCATCATATAGATCAGGCCGCGGGCGATCCAATCCTTCCGGACGGTTTCGGGAAGCTTGGCGAGCGCGTCGCGGGTCTTATCGCTGTAAGGCAGAACGGGAACGCCGTTTTTGGCGAGCTCGTCGGTCACATCGATGCCGAGCGAGACGACGCGCTGCTGCAGCTTGGCGGTGATCGGCCTGCCATCCTGCACGGTGGAAAAATGCAGGAAGTTGTCACTGTCATAATCTGAAATGGCGGAGTTGCTGTCCACCTGGCCTGATATGTCAGGCATCGGGAAGGCAACCAGGCTTTCGACATCCTTATCGGATGTATTCTCGAACACATAGTCGACACGCACTTGCGAAGCGGAGATGAAGAGATCCTCCTCCGCCATGCTGACATCGTCGGACTGGGCAAAGATCAACCCGCCGGTCTTGACCTCGGCCATGGTATCGTTCGCCAATGCCGGCGATGCGATCCCTGCCGCGACAAGAAGAGTGAAGAGCTTCAGCATAAAACACCCCCGTGTCTGCGGCCGCCCCGTGATCGCCGCGGCAGGATTATCGCCGAAAGCTTTCAAGGGTCAATGACGCAGTCTGGAACAAAATGCTTGCAACCGGCGGCTTTGCCGGTCATTCACAGCCGATGTCAGATCAAAACAGCCAACGCCTCGACCAACTTCTCGTCTCCCGCGGCCTTTTCGCCAGCCGCTCGCGGGCCCGCGACGCCGTGCAACGCGGCACCGTCAGGATCGCCGGCCAGATCATAACGAAAGCCGGGGCGGTCTTCGGCGACGACGCTGAGATCGAGATCGACGACCCGGCGCAGGACTATGTCTCGCGCGCCGCGCTGAAGCTTGCTAGCGCCCTCGATCATTTCCGGCTCGATCCCGCCGGCCATCACTGTCTGGATATCGGCGCGTCGACAGGCGGCTTCACCGAGGTGCTGCTGCAACGCGGTGCCGTGCATGTCACCGCGATCGATGTCGGCCATGGGCAGATGCACCCGCGCATTTCAGGCGATCCGCGTGTCACCAACAAAGAAGGCCTCAATGCCCGCAATCTGACGGCAGAGGATATCGGTGATCCCGCCACGTTCATCGTTTCCGACGTCTCCTTCATCTCGCTGAAGCTGGCGCTGGCGCCGGCTCTCGAGATCGCCGAACCGGGTGCTGTCGCCGTGCTGCTGGTCAAGCCGCAGTTCGAGGCCGGGCGCGAAGCGATCGGCAAGGGCGGGTTGTTGAAGGATCCAGCGTCTGCTCCCGCCGTCGCTGCGGAGCTTGCGCGCTGGTTCACCGAGGACATGGGCTGGAACAGCCTCGGCCTCATCCCCTCCCCGATTTCCGGCGGCGACGGCAACCAGGAATTTCTTCTGGCAGGATTGAAACCGTGAGCACCGAAACCGTCACGATCGAGAAGCTCGGCGCCCAGGGCGACGGCATCGCCAGCAGCGCCGGCGGGCCTGTCTATGTGCCCTTCTCCCTGCCGGGGGAGACGGTGGCGATCGTCCGCGTCAAAAGCCAGGGCACGATCATGTCGATCACGACGCCCTCGCCCGACCGGCAGGAGCCGCCCTGCCGGCATTTCGGCCCGGATGGTCTCAACGGCACCTGTGGCGGCTGCACGCTGCAGCATATGGCAGATGGCCCCTACCGCGCCTTCAAGCGCCAGCTGGTCATCGATGCGCTGAAATCCAAGGGGCTGACGCCGGAGGTCGGCGAGATCGTTCCGGCCCGGCCGGGCGAACGCCGGCGCGTGGTGTTTGCGGCCCGCAAGACCGAAAAGGATATGCTGATCGGTTTCAACCAGGCCGAAAGCCACCATATCGTCGCTATCGAGGAATGTCCGATCTCGTCGGCAGGGATCATCGCCCGGCTGCCGGCGATCCGGGCCATTGCCGCGGCACTGGCGACCAATGCCGAACCCTTCCGCGTCTCCGTGCTCGAAACGCTTTCCGGCCTCGATATCGCGGTCGACGAGGTGAAGAAACTGTCCGACCCGCAGCGGCGCAAAGCGGTTGAGACCGTGCTCGGCCTGCGCGGCATCGCCCGTGTTTCGCTGAACGGCGAAATCCTCGTCGAGCCGTCGAAGCCGCTCGTCGATTTCGGCGGCATTCAGGTTTCACCGCCGCCGGGCGGCTTCACCCAGGCGACCAAGCCGGCTGAGGAAGCGATGGCCGAGCTGGTGCTTGCCCATGCCGGCAAGGCCAAGCGGATCGCCGATCTTTTTGCCGGCGCCGGCACATTCTCGCTGCGGCTGGCGCGGATCGGCCGCGTGCATGCCGTCGAAGCCGAAGCAAAGGCGCTCGCTGCCCTCGATCATGCCGCCCGCAACACTCCCGGATTGAAGCCGGTGACCATCGAAAAGCGCGATCTCTTTCGCCGCCCGTTGATGACGCAGGAGTTCAAGCCCTATGACGCCGTCGTCTTCGATCCGCCTCGCGCCGGTGCCGAGTTCCAGTGCAAGGAGCTTGCTCGCTCAAGCGTAAAGAGGATCGCCGCCGTCAGCTGCAATCCGCTGACGCTGGCGCGGGATCTGGCGATCCTCGTCGAGGGCGGCTACCGGATCACCGGCGTGACGCCGATCGACCAGTTCCTCTGGACCTCGCATGTCGAGGTGGTGGCAACGCTGGAGAAATAGGCGGGCCGCCCCATCGGCTCTCCTCCGTCAGTGCCGAGGGCGCGGTGCCCTCATGCATCTTTATCGGTTGCCGGATTCCCGGTCCTGGCCAGCACTCAGCCGCATTGCCCGCGTTCCGAGTTTGGCGCCCGTAACCGCATCGATGGCGATCGGCTCGATCTCTGAGCCGGTTTCGACATCGACATAGCGGGCGAGTTCGCCGTCGCAGTGGCGGTGCGCCCAGGCCCCGATCATCATCAGCACCGGCAGGAAATCCCGGCCTGCTTCGGTCAGCACGTATTCCTCGCGCGGCGGTCGCTCGGAATAGAGGCGCTTTTCCAGCAGACCGTCGTCGGTCAGTGCTTTGAGGCGCTTGGTGAGCATGGTCGGCACGATGCCGAGGCTCTTCCTGAACTGGTCGAACCGGGTAAGGCCGGTATGTGCATCCCGCAGGACCAGAATGCTCCACGCATCACCCACAGAGTTAAGGCCGCGGGCCACCGGGCACTGGAGAATTGAATTATTTTTCATTCGGTATCTTTTCGATAGTGACATGATATCGAAAAGATACTAACACCGTGTCAGCTAATGATCCACTTCAAATGAGAGCCGACAGCATGATCGACAGAACCAAAAACATTGCCCTGGTTACCGGCGCTTCCTCCGGCATTGGCCTTGTCACAGCCCAATCGCTGGTGAAAGCCGGCTATCGCGTCTATGGGACAAGCCGCAAACAGGTTGCCAGCAAGCCGGGGATCACCATGCTGATCTGCGACGTGACGGATAAGACCTCGGTGGAGGCGGTGATTGCCGAGATCCTGCAACAAGCCGGCCGGATCGATCTCGTCGTCAACAATGCGGGGATCGGCCTGCTCGGCGGTGCGGAAGAATCATCGATCGACCAGGCCCAGCGGCTTTTCGACGTCAACCTTTTCGGCGTCGCCCGCGTCGTCAATGCCGTTCTGCCGATCATGCGCAAGCAGAAGAGCGGCCGGATCGTCAACATGAGCTCGATCCTCGGACTGATCCCATCCCCCTACAACGCCTTCTATGCCTCAACGAAACATGCGATCGAGGGCTATTCGGAATCGCTCGACCATGAAGTGCGCAACTTCGGCATTCGTGTCATTCTCGTCCAACCCGGCGTCACCAAAACATCCTTCGAGGAGAATCTGACACGCGTCGATCAGCCTCTTCCGGTCTACGACTCGGAGCGGGCCAGGAGCGAGGCTCTGATGCGCAAGTGGGTAGAGGCGGGCGACGCGCCGCAGGTTGTCGCCGACATGGTTGTCAAAGCCGCAACCGCCAAGAAGCCGAAGCTGCGCTATTCCGCCGGCAAGCAGTCGCGTCAGGTCCGCTCGCTTCGCCGCTACCTGCCGGAGCGGCTGGTCGACAGCATCCTGCGCAAGGTCAACGAGCTTCCCGCCTCGGTCTAACTCTCTATTTTAGAACAGGATTCAGATTTTAAGCCGACACGCTTAAGGTCGTCCTGTTCTACTGCATATGCAGCGATTCAAAGTGTTACAGCGTCGTTGGCGCGTCTGAAAAGACGCGCGGCGCTGTCAGCAACGAGACCGATTCCGAATGCGCAAGACCAAAAGACGCAATCCCTACTATACCGGCCCGGTGTCCGATCACTTCGACGGCACGCATTTCTTCAATCCCGACGGTACCGAGCCGCTTGGTTTCGGCGATTTGCTGCGGTGGCAATTCGGCGGTGGCCGTGAGCGGTGGCCGAAGTCGGTGCCAAGTCCATATGCGCCGGCCAAGCCGGATGCACGTGTCGGCGGGGAGGATCTGCGGGTGACCATGGTTGGCCATGCAACCATGCTGGTGCAGGTCGCCGGGCTCAATATCCTTACCGACCCGGTGTGGTCGGAGCGCGTCAGCCCTTTTACTTTTGCCGGTCCCAAACGCGTCGTCCAACCGGGCATCGCGTTCGATGATCTGCCGCCAATCGATCTCGTGCTGGTATCGCACAATCATTATGATCATCTCGATATCGCAACGCTCAAGCGGTTGCATGAGAAGCATCGGCCGCGTGTCGTGACGCCACTCGGCAATGACACGATCATCCGCCGCGCCGTGGCCGATATAGGGATGACATCGATGGACTGGGGCGAGCGCATCTCGCACGCCGGCATCAGCATTGATGCTGAGCCAGCACATCATTGGTCCGCCCGCGGCGGCGCCGATCGACGAATGGCCCTTTGGGCCTCGTTCGTTTTATCGACTCCGGCCGGAACGATCTATCACGTCGGCGATACGGGCTTTCACCACGGCATCAATTACAAGGCGGCACAGCAGAAACATGGCGGCTTTCGCTTGGCGATCCTACCCTTCGGCGCCTATGAGCCGCGATGGTTCATGAAAGGCCAGCACCAGAATCCGCAGGAAGCGGTGATCGGGATGAAATTGGCAAATGCGGCCTATGCGGCAGGGCATCACTTCGCGACGTTCCAACTGACAGACGAAGCGGTCGACGCGCCGACAAAAGCATTGCAAGAGGCAATGCGCGAGCACGATATTGCCGCGGACCGGTTCCGGCCGCTCAGGGCCGGCGAGGTCTTCGATGTGCCCATGCTCTAAAGTATGTCGCGCAAAAGTGTGCAGCGGTTTTGCGGCAACGACATGCGTAAAAACAAGGAGCTCAAGCGCAAGGAGCGAATCTGAAAGATCGCGACGCGCTTTAGCGACGCATGAAGGCTTCGAAGGCGGCGCGGGCCTCGGCACTTTTCAGACGGGCGGAGAAATGGCGGGCCTCCTCGTCGATGCGGGCGGTGATCTCGCCACTGTCGCCGCGGATGAGATCGCGGGCGATGCGCAACGCCTCCGGCGGTTTGACGGCGAGACGCGCGGCCGTCGCCAGCGTTACCGCATCGACCTCGCCGGGTTCGACCACCTTCCAGATGAGACCGGCTTCCTTCGCCTCGGCGGCCGAAAAGGCCTCGCCCATCGCAAGCAGGGCGAAAGCGCGCTGGTGGCCCATCAGCCGCGGCGCAACCAGACTGGAGCCGGCCTCCGGCACCAGCGCCAGATCGACGAAGGGGGTGCGGAACTGGCTGCGGCTCGAGGCGATTGTCAGGTCGCAATGGAGATGGATCGTCGTACCGATGCCGATCGCCAGGCCGTCGACGCCGGAGACCACCGGTTTTTCGGCCTTCACCAGCGCATAGAGGAAATCGAGGGTCTCCTGCCCCAAGCCGCCGCCGCCGATTGCGGCAGCAAGGAAGTCATTCAGATCATTGCCGGCGGAAAAGCAGCCTTCGGTGCCGAGAAAGGCGGTGGCGCGGATGGACGTATCGGCATCGGCCGCCTTCAGCGCATCGGCCATGGTACGATACATGGCGCGGGTGATGGCGTTCTTCTTCTCCGCCCGGTTGAAGCGGATGAGCTGGACGCCTGGGTGGGCGGAAGGCCGCTCGACGATGATGTGATCGGTCATTGGATCTCCTCAGAGGTCATGGGGTCGCCTCAGGCGAGCAGGATGCGGGCGGCGGCAAGGCTTGCCGCGCCATTGACGACGCGGTCGCGAAGGGCTGCGGTCTCGGCGAGCAGGTTTTCGGCGGCAAAGCGGCAGAGCACGATGCGACCCTCGCCTTTGCCATCATCGCTTTCGGCAAGAGCGCCCTTGGCGAGATAGCACCCGGTGAGCACGAGGCCGAACAGGCGCTGATAGGGTGTCGCGCCCGAAAGCGCCTCGGCCACCTTGCCGTCGGCCAGCATCTTCGTGAGCCAGGTGGTCGCCGTTTCGAGATCTGAAATCGCTGCGTCGAGCCTGACGGCGGTTTTGCCGAGACCATCGAGATTGAAGCGGCGGACGTTCTCGGCGATCCCTCTGAGCTCCGCGACGAAACCCTTCACCTGATTGCCGCCCGAAAGCGGCAGCTTGCGGGTAACAAGGTCGATCGCCTGGATGCCGTTGGTGCCCTCGTAGATCGGCGCGATGCGGGCATCCCTGAGGTAACGCGCCGCCCCCGTCTCCTCGATGAAGCCCATGCCGCCATGCACCTGAATGCCGAGCGAGGCGACATCGACGCCGGCATCGGTCGAAAAGGATTTGGCGATCGGGGTCAAAAGCGCGGCGCGCTCCTGCCAGTGGCGGCCGGTGTCGCCGGCCCGGTGGGACATGTCGATCGCATGGGCGCAGGCATAGGAGATGGCGCGCGCCCCCTGGGTCAGCGCCTTCATGGTCAGAAGCATGCGGGCAACGTCGGGATGGTCGACGATCGGGCTCATGCCGGCGGCGGTGGAGCCCGGCGCCCTGCCCTGGGTGCGTTCCCTGGCATAGGCGAGGGCCTTCTGTGTAGCGGCCTCGGCGATCGCCACGCCCTGCATGCCGACGGCCAGGCGGGCATTGTTCATCATCGTGAACATGCAGGCGAGCCCCTTATTCTCCTCGCCGACCAGCCAGCCCACAGCACCCTTCTCGTCGCCGAACCGGCCGTCGCCATAGATCATCGTGCAGGTCGGCGAGCCGTGGATGCCGAGCTTGTGCTCCAGCGAGTGGCAGAACAGATCGTTTCGGGCGCCGAGCGAGCCGTCGTCGTTCACCAGGAATTTCGGCACCAGGAAAAGCGAGATGCCGCGGGTGCCGGCCGGCGCATCCGGCAGGCGGGCGAGCACCAGATGAATGATATTGTCGGCCGCGTCATGCTCGCCCCAGGTGATGAAAATCTTCTGGCCGGATATGCGGTAGCTGCCGTCGGCGCGGCGCTCGGCGCGGGCCTTGAGCACGCCGAGATCGGAGCCGGCATGCGGCTCGGTCAGGTTCATGGTGCCAGTCCATTCGCCGGAGACCATCTTTGCCAGGTATTTCGCCTTCAGCGCGGCACTGCCATGGGTGCTGACCGCCTCGATGGCGCCCATCGTCAGCGTCGGGGCGAGCGCGAAGGCCATGGAACCGGAATTCCACATTTCCAACGCTGCGACATTCAGCATATGCGGCAGGGCCTGGCCGCCGAAAGCTTCGGGTGCCGTCAGGCCGTTCCAGCCGCCGGCGATCCAGTTGCGATAGAGATCGCGCCAGCCATCAGGCAACCGAACCTCGCCACCCTCCAGACGGGCGCCCTGGCGGTCGCCGATGTCGGCGAGCGGCGCCACTTCCTCTGTGGCAAAACGTCCCGCCTCGGCCAGAATGGCGTCGACCAGATCTTCGCCGAGATCGCCGAGCAAGCCTGCTGAAATCGCCTCGCCCATGCCGGCGACATGCTTCAACGTGAACGCGATTTCCTCAACGGGCGCCTTGTACATGGTTTTCCTCCGCAGACGACCTGCACCTCTGCATTTGGGCAAAGCCCTCCGAGGCAAGGGCTAATTGATTTTTACGTAAACGTCAATTTCGATTCCATGGACTGCCGTGCAATAGTTTGCCGACATCACAGCTCGACTCTTGCGCTCTTGCACACATGAACGTCATGAAGAGCCGATAAGGACATCGCCTTCGCAAAGGATCGGCGACCGATGGATACATTGCCCGTCAACATACCCGGTTTCGTCTGGGCCTATCGCTTCTCGCCGGATGAAAAGACCGCGGTGCGGCTGAACAACAGTGCGACGGTGGCGGACCTGACTGCCGAAAATTGTTTCTATTGGCTGCACCTCAACCTTGTCGACGCCCGCGTGCCGGCATTGCTGGAAACGCTCACCGGACTGACGGAGGACGCGAAATCGGCGCTGACGACGCGTGACACGCATGCGACCATCACCGTCGACGAGCAGATGCTCTACGGCACGCTGGTCGACTGCCAGCGCGATTTCGACCAGGATACCAACAATCTCGGCTGGCTGCATTTCGCCATGTCCGACCGCTTCATCATCACCACGAGGCTGCAGCCGCTGCGCAGCGTCGAGCGGGCGCGGGCGTTGATCGAGAAGAACCCCGGCAAATTCTCGCGGCCGGTCGATCTGTTCGAACTGCTGGTGATCGAGTTTCAGCGCACGCTGATCGCGATCGTCATGGAACTCACCGAAGAGCTGAACCTGATCGAGGATTTCGTCTACGACAATGCGCCGCGCGACGAACGCCGGCGGCTGGCGCCGGTGCGGCGCACCGTCGTCCGGCTGCATCGGCATCTGCGCACGGTGCTGGCGCTGATGCGGCGCGCGGCGGCGGCCGACGACGATGAGATGCCGTTCGGCTTCGACGACGTGGCGCGGCGGCTGACCAGCCGGCTGGAAACGGTCGACCACGATATTTACGCGCTGCAGGACCGGGCGCGGCTGCTGCACGAAGAGATCGATTCCAAGCAATCCTCCGAGACCAACCGCCACCTCTATCTGCTGTCGATCATGACGGCCTTCCTGCTGCCGCCGACCCTGGTGACGGGCTTCTTCGGCATGAACACCGCAAACCTGCCCTTCGCCGTTGGCGACTACGGCACCGAATACGCCGTCGCCCTCATCGTCGCCTCGATTGCCTTTGCCTGGTGGCTGCTGCGGCGGGTGGATATTCTCTGAATGGGAGCGGTGGGGTGGGCGCTGGCAATTCCGGCTGCTATTTCAGCAAACGTCACGGTTCTTGCCGCAAAGATTGCCCCACCCTCCGTCATCCTCGGGCTTGACCCGAAGATCCACGCCGGTCTCCATCAGCAGTAGGCATGGATCCTCGGCTCAAGGCCGAGGATGACGGAGGGTGGGGTGATACTCCGGCCAACTCCTCCGTCGAAGCAGCAAGCGTTGCGCTTCTTTCACCTCACCTCACCTCACCTCAATACCGCGAATGCACTGCTGGCGCGGCCACCTTCAGCGTTGCGACGGCTTCGTGCATCTGCTGTTTGCCTCCACAGCAACGGACAATTTCGGCGATCGACGCTCGGGTGGCCAGCTGGTTCATGCCGCCCTCTCGCTCGGAACAGTTCTTGCACGGTTACTAATATATTTACCGTGGGGAGACCTAATGTCATGAAATGGTGCACATCCGGAGAGTTCGTCCCGCTGATGCTCGTTGTAAGTGGGCCGGAAAAATACAAGCTGGTCGCAACTCTTGTGCAAGCCGCCGAGATGCTGACCGTTGGCTGGCCAATCGACGATGGAGAAGAATACCTCGTGGCGATTATGGCTTGCCGGGATGCAATACACGGGGAGATTCCAGCTCAGGACGCGCGAGCAGCGCTTATCCGTGCCGCCGACGAAGCTGGCATTTCGGTGATCACCGTCGTTCACTGAGTTTCGCAGCCGATGAAATGGGTTCATCGGCTCGGTCAACCTTGTCGAGAAAGCCGAATGGACGGCGACTCGACGCAACGTTTGGCACGTCCCCTCTCCCCGTTTTTTACGGGGAGAAGGTTAGGGTGAGGGGCAGCTTTCGGGGCCGATCATTACGGCGAATAGCACTGCTGGCGCGGGCCGTTATAGGGTTGGAACGTGTTGTCGTAGGCGCGATAGGACCGATAGCGGTTGGCGCACCAGGCGACATGGCCTGAACCCATGCGAGGCGCAGGCTCGACGTAACGCGGCTGTGCAACGATGGCGCCGCCGATGACCGCGCCGGCGCCGAAGGCGGCGAGCGGATACCAGTAGCCGTTATAGTGGCGATAGCCCGGACGGTAATAGCTATATCCGCGATAGCCGCCGTAATAGCCGGGGCGGTAGCCGCCGCCATAGCCCGGCCGATAGTAGGCACCCGGCCGATAGCCGGGGCGATAGTAGCCGCCCGACCCATAACCGGGGCGATAATAGCGGCGGTATTGGACGCTCTCGACGGCGGAGGATTTGTCCACCTGCGGGGCGGTCGGCATCTGGACTGCCTGCGACGGCACGAAGCTTGTCAGAACGACGGCCGCAGCCAGAACTGCGGTCGCGATCTTATTACTCAAACTAAACATTCTTCTCTCCCATTCGACAGCGATAACCGCCTGTTTAGCAACGCTTTCGTGCCCGAATGGTTCCGAAAGCGGCCGGGGCTGGCTGCTTTCGTATCTTTAAAGAAATCGATCTGAACCGGGCATTAACCGGGAGGCCCCCCATGATGTCGCCCCGAGCGACATGCATCAGGCCACGGCAGAAATTTTCGCCTGGTCGCCCTGCAGGCGGTTCACCATGAAGTTCGAATACCATTCGAGGAACTGCATGACGCCGCCCTCGTGCAGGGTGGAATAGGGGCCGGGTTCGTAGGCGGGCGAGTGGATGCCGAAGGCGTTCTCTTCGACGATGCGGCGATCCTGGTCGTTGGTCTCGGTCCAGACGTGGGTCAGTTCCTCGAGATTGTAATCCACGCCTTCGACCGCGTCCTTGTGGACGAGCCACTTGGTCGTCACCGCCGTCTCGTTGGCGCTGAGCGGCAGCACCCGGAAGGAGATGGCATGGTCACCGAGCAGGTGGTTCCAAGTGGTTGGGTAGTGGAAGAGCAGCATGGTGCCGATATGGCTGATCGAGATATCGTCGGCGAGCGGACGGTTGACGGCGCGCTTGCCCGACATGGTGTAGCTCTCGGCATCTTCGATCAGCGGCATGCGGGCGGTGCGGAACTGACCGTCCGGCGACATCTGGAATTTGCTCGGCAGGCCGGCGGCCTCGCAGCGCGCCCAATGGCCGGCGATTTCCGGATCGTCGGCGCCGCCATCCGTGCCGGTGACACTCGGGGCTTCGGGATAGGTGCGGCAAAGCTCCGGGTGATTGGCGGCGCAGTGATAACACTCGCGGTTATTTTCCCAGACAAGCTTCCAGTTGCCCTTCTCGATGATCGTGCTCTGGAAGGCGACCTTGCTTTCGCTGATCCGGTGCGGCGCGACATAGGGCTCGATCTTGTCGCGCACCGGCTGGAAGTCGGGGGCGGTGTTGGCAAGGCAGATGAAGACATAGCCTGCGACGACTTCGCAATGGACGGGTTTCAGGTTGAAGCCGGTCTTGTCGAAATCATCGCCCATGTGGCGGGCGAAGGCGAGCTTGCCTTCAAGATCATAGGTCCACTGATGATAGGGGCAGACGAGACGCACGGAGGAGCCGTGCTCCTTGGTGCAGACGCGCGAGCCGCGATGACGACAGCTGTTGTGGAAGGCGCGGATGACATTATCGCGGCCACGGACGACGACGACCGGATAGCTGCCGATCTGGACGGTGAAATAGGCGCCCGGCTTCGGCAGCTCGCAATCATGGCCGATGAACAGCCAGTCGCGATAATAGATCATCTCCATGTCGAGCTGGAAATAATCCTCGTCGATATAAAACGGCTGCTCGAGGCTGAAGCCCTCACGGCGACCCTTGAGCTGACGCAAAACGTTGCTGCGAATATCCATCTTCATGTCCTCGTGCACCCGGTTGCCACCCTCGAGCAGAAGGCCGGCGGAAGCGCGCCCGCTTCCTTCTCCTTCGGGAGAATTGTTCATGGCAGCCATTTAATCATCTGGGCTGGCTGCCGCTCGGTTGTAATGCGACATCGGCTTCGAAATTGACGACAGGATGCAGGCGGCCGGTCCAGGTCGATCGCATCTCTCGACGCTGCAGCAATTATCGTCAATTGCGACATGGCGTAAAGACCCGTTGCGTAAAGAGGTAAGCCGGCCGGCATAGATGTCCGTCGCGTTTGCGACATCTGTCGGCGTTTGCCTTTTGACCGGCCGGCTGCCGGATGATTTTAACATCGCCTTAAGCATGTCACCCTATCCTGCCGTTGATTCAGACCGAGCGAAGAACGCGAACCATGGCCAGACTCCGTTATTTCGATGCGAGAGATGCAAACAGAATGCAAGAGCGGCAGCCGATTGCCGCGCATTCCGAATTTCTGCGCACCGGCCGGATCCCCCGCGAGCGGCGACACTGGCTGGCCGAGGAAAAGCGCTATTTCACCCACGATGAAGTCGCCGAAAAGACCGGCCGCAAGCTGCAGGTGGCCGGCGAAAAGACCCATCAGCACATCAACGGCTTTCACCACTCGATCCAGTTTCCGAAGATGATCTTTCACCGGACGCTGCAGGACAGCCCGCATCTCGGCTATTGCCACGTCACCGCCGCACGGACGAAGTTCGCCCATTACGAAGATGTGAGCTGGGCCTTCTACATCGCCAATTTTTATTCCGACATCGGCGAGAACGACAACTTCTTCGAACGCATCGATGTCGGCTATTCCCGCATGTATTTCGCCGTCGCCATCAAAGCAGGCGCGGACTCCCAGGAAAAGATGAGCGTCGACCGGTCGGTGCGCGGCAACGGCCTGCTCTTCCGCACCCACGATCCGCAGGCGGCGATCCGCAATATCCTGCTGCTCGGCGCCCGCAACGAACAATTGCGCGAAATCATTCGCCAGCTGTGATGCTCCCTCATGCGCGAGGCCAACAACGCGATTGATCGCGGGCGGCGGAACGCCTAATGACTGCCGGAACGAGAGCATCAGGCAGCATATGGCACGCACGATCGACATAAAGGCAGACAGGCAGGCAGCGCTTGAGGCGGCCTGCGCCGCTCTTGCGGACGGCTTTGCCATCGCCATTCCGACCGAGACCGTCTACGGCCTTGCCGCCGACGCCACCAATCCGGCGGCGATCACCCGCATCTACGAGACAAAGGGACGGCCGCGCTTCAACCCGCTGATCTGCCATATGGCCGACCTCGCCATGGCCGAAGAGCACGCCGAATTCGATCCGATGTCGCGCGCGCTCGCCGCCGCCTTCTGGCCCGGGCCGCTGACCCTCGTACTGCCGCTGAAGCCTGAAAGCTCGATCCATCCGCTGGCGACCGCCGGGCTCGACAGCGTCGGCATCCGCGTGCCGAAGGGTTTTGCAGGCGCGCTGATCGGCGCCTTCGGGCGACCGCTCGCAGCCCCCAGCGCCAACACCTCGGGCGCAATCAGCGCAACGAGTGCCGCCCATGTCGAGGCCGATCTCGGGGCGAAGATCCCGTTGATCCTCGACGCGGGCGCAAGCGCTGTCGGCGTCGAATCGACGATCGTCAAGGTGGAGGGCGAGCGGGTAAGGCTGCTTCGCCCCGGTGGTCTGACAGCACGCGAGATCGAGCGCGTCGCGGGCCGGCCGCTGCTCAGAGCGAAGACAGCATCGGCGGCGATCGAAGCACCAGGCATGCTCGCCTCGCATTACGCGCCAGGCGCCTCGGTGCGCCTCAATGCGACGACGGTCGAGCCTGGCGAAGCGCTGATCGCCTTCGGCGGTGCGGCGGTCTCCGGCGCAAACAGCGCCCGGATCGTCCTCGATCTCAGCCCGCAGGGCGACCTTGCCGAGGCGGCGGCCAATCTTTTCGACTACATGAAGCGGGCCGATGCCAGCGGGGCACCGAGCATTGCCTTTTCGACCATCCCCGAGGAGGGGTTGGGCGAAGCGATCAACGATCGCCTGCAGCGGGCAGCTGCACCCCGCGATTAAAAAATTACGATGGAGGATCGAACCCGATGACCAGCCCCAGCATTTCCGCCGAACTTCTCGACCGCTTCACAGCCATCGTCGGCGCCAAATACGCGCTCGCCAGCGAGGCCGATCTGGCGCCGCATCTGATCGAGAACCGCGGGCTCTATCACGGCTCCTCCCCTCTCCTGTTGAAGCCCGGCTCGGTCGCGGAAGTCTCTGATATCATGAAACTTGCGACGGAGACCGGGACGGCGATCGTGCCGCAGACCGGCAATACCGGTCTCGTCGGCGGCCAGACGCCGCGTGAGGGCAAGGCCGATATCATCCTGTCGCTCGAGCGCATGAACAAGATCCGCGATGTCGATCCGGTGGCCAACGTGCTGGTGGCCGATGGCGGCGCGATCCTCGCCGAAGTGCAGAAGGCAGCCGAGGCGCATGGGCGGCTGTTTCCGCTGTCGCTCGGCTCGGAGGGCTCCTGCCGCATCGGCGGCAACCTTTCCACCAATGCCGGCGGCACGGCCGTGCTTGCCTACGGCAATATGCGCCAGCTCTGCCTCGGCCTCGAAGTGGTGCTGCCGACCGGCGAGATCTGGGATGGCTTGCGCCGCCTGAAGAAGGACAATACCGGCTACGACCTGCGCGACCTTTTCATCGGCGCCGAAGGCACGCTCGGCATCATCACCGGCGCGGTGCTGAAGCTATTTCCCCAGCCGCTCGGCCATCAGGTGGCATTCGCCGGCCTGAATTCGGTGGAGGATGCGCTTGGTCTGTTCGATCTCGCCTCCAGCCTCTGCGGCGCTTCGCTGACCGGTTTCGAGCTGATGCCGCGTTTCGGCGTCGAAATCACCACGCGCCACATCGACGGCGTGCGCGATCCGCTGGAAGCGGCCTATCCCTGGTATGTGCTGATCGATATCTCCACGTCGGACTCGGCCGAGACGGCGGAGCGGATGATCAACGGCGTACTGGAACAAGGCTTCGAGGCCGGGCTGGTGCTCGATGCGGCGATCGCTTCATCGGTCGCCCAGCAGAAGGCGATCTGGCACATGCGCGAAAGCATGTCGGATGCCCAGAAGCCGGAAGGCGGGTCGATCAAGCACGATGTTTCCGTGCCGGTGTCGAAGGTTCCGCATTTCATGGCCGAGGCCGAAGAAGCGGTGATGGCGGCAATGCCCGGAGCCCGCATCTGCGCTTTCGGGCATATGGGCGACGGCAATATCCATTACAATATTTCCCAGCCGGTCGGTGCCGACAAGGACGCCTTCATCGGCCGCTGGCACGAGATGAACCACATCGTTCATGGGCTGGTCATTGCGCACGGCGGCTCGATCTCGGCCGAGCACGGCATCGGACAGCTGAAGCGCGACGAGTTGGCGGCGATCCGCCCGGCAATCGAAATCGAGTTGATGCGCCGCATCAAGCGCGCCTTCGACCCGGCCGATATCATGAACCCGGGAAAGGTTGTCAGTCTGGACGTTTGAGGGTGACGGTTGGGGGGGCAGCCCCTCATCCGCCTGCCGGCACCGACCGGGGTCGAGCCACGTGTCTCGACCCGTCCTTCGGACCCCCGCCTGCGGGGAGAAGGGCATATGCCGCTACCTCTCCGTCCCTCACCACGTAGCGCAGGGGACGTCCCCTCGTCCCGTTTTTAGGGTGAGGGGCAAATCATTGAAACTTAAGAGCAATTAAGACGACTGCTTGCCACCGCCGGTCAGGATCTGCAGCGCCGGCGACTGCTGGGTGCTGTTCTGGACGTCGTACATGGCGGTGAAGCGCCGCAGCAGCTTGTCGACCTTCTTCGGATCCTGGAGATCCTCGAGCTTGACGAAGCGGTTGATCAGGTCGGCCTGCTTGGCGACATCCATGCCCGAGATCTGCGAAGGCAGGCTGAAGGCGGTGGTGATCACCTGATAGAGCGCCTTGTCGCCGAGGATCGAATAGATCGAGGTGATGCTCGGGGCCTTGCGGCTGAAATAGAGCGCCAGGCGGACGCCGTCATTGCTTTCGCCCTGCTGGGCTTCCATCGTCTGCTGGACGAAAAGCTTCTGGGTGTGGTCCTCGGCAGCCTTGTTCTGGATAGTGCCTATCTTGGCACGGGTGAGATTGCCGTCCTTGTCGAAATTGAAGGCGGCGACGATATCCTTGAAGCGCGCATCGGCCTTGGTGTTCAGATAGCTCTTCTTGTCGTCGGGATCGGAGGTGAAGATCTTCTTCAGCGTCGCCTTGTCGTAATCCTTCGGGTCGAGGTTGTTGGCTTTCAGCACCAGATCCGTTAGGCGACTGTCGTTGAGGAAATCGTCGAGCGACTTCACCTTCGCCATGCCCTTGGCGAAATAATCAACCTCGGTCGTCGCATCCTTCGATGCCTTGTCCTTTACCGGGCCGGCCTTCAACAGCATGGTGACATGCGCTTTATAATCGGTGGCGTATTTGGCCAAGGTCGCGTCGGGAAGCGCCTGGAAGGGTGATGCCGCCTTGCCGTCGGGGCCGAAGTTGAAGGCGCGGGCAAGGTTGGTGATGCGTTCGTCCTTCAGCGAGGCGATATAACCTTTCGGGTCGTATGCATCGCTCGTCAGGATCTTGCGCATCATCGAGCGCGGCACCTCCTGGTCGGTCAGTCCGAAGGCCTGCAGCGCCACATGATAGGGATCCGGCAGCTTGTCGTTGCTCTTCTTGAAATCGGCCGAGGAATTGGTGCGCAGGAAATCGTTGACGCTCTTGATCTCGGAGAAATCGAGCAGGCTGGTGCTATCGGCCATCATGCTCGTGTAGTTGGAGGTGACTTCGTCGATCGCCTCGTCGCGCTCGTCGTCATAGCGCGCCATGTAATTGTCATTGGTGGTCTGCGCCTGATCGGCCGTCTGGACCGAACTGATGGCCGGGAGCGATCCGTCGGCGGCGAAGTTGAAGTCGGCATTGAGATCGGCGTGGCCGGCGGCGGCGGCCGCCGTCGCATCGGTCAAAATGCTCTTCAGATCAGCGTTCGAGATAGCCGATGGCAGATTGTAGGTGCTCTTCAGGAAATTGGTGATGGCGTCATCGGCGATGAGATCGTCGACATTGCCGATTGTCGCCATCCGGGCGGAATAATCGTCGGTGCGGGCTCCGGCGGCAATTTTCGTGTTGGTGATCTGTGCCGCCGTCTGCGCCTGCATGCCGTCCTCAAGCGTGCCATCCGCCTTGAAGTTGAAGGCGGCGGCAACATCGGCATAGGTGCCGGTGCCGCTTTGATCGGTCAGGATAGTGCGAAGAGCGACGTCGGTGACGGTGGACGGGATGCCGAAAGCGTTGCGCACGAAATTGTTCAGCTTCTGATCCGACTGCAACTGATCGACGTTTGAGATGCCGGCGATGGTCGCCTGGTAATAGACGGCCGCATCATTGGCCTTGTTGGCAGTGCTGGCGCTTTGGGTTGCGCTCTGCGAGGCGTAAAGCGTCGCGACCGAACCGTCGGCCTTGAAATTGAAGAGGTCGTGAACGTCGCTGTAGCCCTGGGCGCTGGCAGCCGCAGGGTCGACGAGGAACGTCTTCAACGTCGCATCGGAGACGCTGTCGGCGATCTGCATGCTGTTTCTGAGATAGCTGACTGCAACCGGATCGGACATGATGTTGTCGACATTGGTGACATTGCCGATCATGCTGTTGAAATGCGCTGCGTTCGCCGCCAACTTGTCGGTCGTCGATTTCCGCTGCGCCGCGGTCTGGATCACCGAACCATTGATCGAGCCATCCGCCTGGAAATTGAAGTCGGCATTGAGATCGGCATAGCCCTGGGCCGCGGCATAGGCCGAATCCGTCAGGATATTCTTCAGGTCGGCATTGCTGAAATTGGTGCCAAGCCCATAGGCATCCTTGATGGAACGCGCCAGCACATTGTCGGCGAGCAGGTCGTCGACATTGGTGATGCCGCTCGATTGCGAGGTCACGGTGTAATAATTGCTGGTGCTCGACGCTGCCGATGACAGCTTGTTCGCCTGGTCAAGCGTCTGGACGCGCGCCGTGCTCGAGGTCGACCCGTCAGCCTTGAAATTGAAGGCGTTGTAGACGTTGGTAAAGCCCATCAGCTGGGCATAGCCGGGGTCGGTCAGCACCGTGCGCAGCGCTGCCGCGGTAAAGTCGGCGCCCATGCTGTAGGCCGTGGTGATGTAGGAGGTCAGGCGCTTGTCGGCGACCAGATCGTCGACATTGGTGATCGTGCCGATCTTGGCGGTATAATAGGCCTTATTGTAGTCAGCCGCCGTCTTGCCGACATAGTAGACGTCGGAGCCGACCGAATTGTCGATGATCACCGATTGGGAATTCAGCGTGTAGGTCTCGACGACCGACGCCTTCTGCGCCGCCGTCTGCGCCGTGCCGGTGACGGTGCCGTCGGCGTTGAAGCCGAACTGGGCGGCAAGCGCCTTGTACTTGTCGCCACCTTGCGTGTTGACGACGCTCGTGGGGTCGCTGAGATCGCTCGTCAGCACCTGGCGCAGAAAATCCTTCGACGCATAGGTGGGATCGATTTTGAACGTCGTCAGGACATAGGTGCGCAGCCTTGTGTTGTTGACCAGATCGTCGACGGTCTGCACGCTGTCAATATTGTTGCTGTAATAGGTGCTCTCGGTGCTCGCCGCCTTGTCGGCATCGATGAAGGACTGCTTGTAGAGGCCGATCAGATCGTCCTCCTGCGCGTCCGTCTGCACATCCTTGGCAGGCGCATTGAAATTGAAGGCGGAGGCAAATTCGCGATAACGCGTATCGGAAAGCTTGTTGGCGTAGCTGTTGGCGTCGGTGAGATCGCTTTCGAGCACCTTCTTCATGAAGGCCTTGGCGTAGGTCATATCCTCCAGACCATAGGCCTTCATCGCATAGCTGTAGAGCTTGTAATCGCCGAGAAAGTCGTCGACCGTTTTGACCTTGTTGATATGGTCGGCGTAGTACTGAGCGTCCTTTTTGACCGTCGCCTGCGACGCAACCTTGTTGAGGCTCGACGTCATATCCTTCGACAGGATCGTGTAAGCGAGGGAAGCCGTGATCATTAAAAGCGCCCTTTTCGGCAAACTCTCTAAAAGAACGAACTGCTGGTAAGCATATTTTGCCACGGAAAGCTTACCTGAGGCTTACCTCAGGATGCATCATTTCAGCACACCACACCGTTCACCTTCCGGAAACCCTGCCGGATTCGGTTTTGATAACCATCATAGGAGGCAAAGTTTTCTTAACCGCAATTTTTAAGCTGTACGGAACGGCAGGCCCCTATTGTCGGCCATAGAGGACGAAAAGTCCCAAGGAGAAGACCGGAAATCGGCTCTCAGGTAAGACAAGGGTAGAATGACATGAACAATCCCGCAATGAAGCCCGCCTGGGCTGGCACGACGTTACGCCTCGATCCGGCCCGCTTTCCCCAGCAGGTCAGCTACGCCATCCATGATTGTTCGGATGACGTCAACATCACCATAGACGAACGCGGCGCAGTATTGCGCAAGGTCCTCCCTTCCAGCGGCCTGCCGCTCTCGATTGCCCTGCCGAAGCGCGTCTTCAAGGGCGTCGCCGCCCGCGCCATCGACCATGGCGACGGCGAAGTCACCGTCACTCTCGAGCTTCACCACGCCGATCCGGAGCTTTGCATTCCGCTGCTCGTCGCCCATGACCTCAGCGATATCGCCGCCGACTGGCGCAGCTGGTCGGAAGCCTTCCACATTCCGATGCTGATGGTCGAGGCCGACGGCGTCGCCCGTCCGCTCGAAGACCATATCGGCGGCTTGCGCACCAGCGATCTCAAGCCGCGCCGCCGTCATTCCTACTTCGCCAACCGGCGCCCGCGCTTCCTCGTGCGCCGCACCACCGGTCGGCTGGGTGTCGCCATGAAGATCGAGGGCAAGGAAATCATCGCCCGCAATTGAGCGAAATAACGACACCACGTTTTCGCAAGCATTTTGAAACCCGGCGCCCGCGCCGGGTTTATCGTTTCATGCATGGCTTAAGTCATCGCCCCATTTAGGGAATGGCAAATAGCAGCGAGATGAACAGGCCGAAAAAGATGATCAGGCCGACGCGATTGTTCGACTTGAAGAGCGCCAGGCATTGGGAGGCATCATTGATATCCAGCCGGACGATCTGCCAGGCGAACATGCCGGCGGCCCCGAGCAGCGCCAGGAACGCGATGACATTGGCGCCGGCGAGAACGAAAGCGATAAACATCAGCACCAGCGTCAGTCCATAAAGGCCGATCAGCCATTGCCTCGTCCTGTCGCCGAACAGCCGCGCGGTGGAGCGGACGCCGATCAGTTCGTCGTCCTCCTTGTCCTGATGGGCGTAAATCGTGTCGTAACCGATCGTCCAGGCGACGGAGGCGGCGTAGAGCAGGATGGCGGCAAAGGAGAGGCCGCCCAAGATGCCGGCCCAGCCCATCAGCGCGCCCCAGGAGAAGGCAAGCCCCAGATAGAATTGCGGCCAGTCGGTGAACCGCTTGGCGAAGGGATAAAACGCCACGATCCCCAGCGAAAGCACGCCGAGGAAAACCGTCAGCCAGTTGAACTGCAAGAGCACGACGAGGCCGACCAGCGCCTGCAGGCCGATGAAGATCTTCGCGTGGGCGCGCGTCACGCGGCCCGAGGGGAGCGGACGCGAACGGGTGCGCGCCACTTCCATGTCGATTTCGTGGTCGACGAGATCGTTATAGGTGCAGCCGGCGCCGCGCATGGCGACGGCGCCGATGAAATAGAGCAAAAGGTGAGACACCAGCAGACTGCCGGAGTAGAGCCCCTCGCCGATCGCCGCATTGGCGGCAAGGGTTGCCGACCAGAAGCATGGCCACATCAACAGCTGCCAGCCGATCGGGCGATCCCACCGCGCAAGCTGCGCATAAGGCCAGAGCCACTGCGGCAGGATCCGATAGACCCAGTTGTCGGAAGGTGCGTCGGAAACGCGATCGTTGAAGTCGCCGGTATCTTGCATGCCGCCATCTAGCGACCGGCCGGCGATCCGGTCAAGAAGCGATCTCTTTGTCTTATGCCTGTCGTTATCCCGGAACCGCTGTGCACTTCCGGACGACATGCGTTGGATGTTTGATGCATATCGTTATCCCGGAACCGCTACGCACTTCCGGGCGACATGCATTGGATCACTGCAGGGAGAAATTGAACTTGTAGGTCGCCGAGACGCCGATCAGGACCTGGTTCTTCGAACCGCGGTCGCGCACTAGACTGCTGTCGGCGGCGGGACCGGCCAGCCGCTTATATTCGAGGAAGGAGCTTGCCGAGAGGTTTTCGGTCGCCTTCCAGGTCAGGGCGGCACCCGCGCCATAGGACTGGATGCCCGACGATGGCTTGTAGGGATCGAGGCCGCTTGCGGCGGCATGCTTGGCGCTTACGCCGTAATAGGCGTCGTAATAGCCGCTTGTCGCAAATGTCGCGCGCGGGCCGCCTGACAGCTGCAGGTCGGGCGCGATATCGGTGAAGGCATCGACCGCGAGATCGGCGACGACGCCGTCGTATGAGCGGATGCCCTGCCGGACTTCGGCGCGGGCGCGCAGGAAATTCGTGGGGTAGACTTCGACGAAGCCGCCGGCTTCGGCACCCCACTTGACCTTCTTCAAGCCTTTCAGCTCATGGCCATCGCCGTCATCGCGCGACGGCACGAACCGGCCGACGATGCCAGCGCGGAAGGCGCCCTTGTCGATGAGGGCGAAGGACGGATTGTCGTTGCGCGAGGAAAACCGCGGGCCGGCGCCTTGGCGGCCGACCGAGATCAGCGGGCTGAACTTGAATTCATTATGCGACGAGCCCTCGAATTTGGGCGCGGAGAAGCCGGCGAGGCCGACGTTCAGATACCAGTCGCCGGACCAGAAATGCTGGCCGCTTTCCTGCGCCGCCGCCGAACCAAAGGATAAAAGGGCAATAGCCAAAGAGATCGATACGACTGACCGATGAGACACGTCCGCACTCCAGAAAACGCGAAAACAAAGCCGCGGAGGGCGGCGGTCGCTACATTTATCCGGATGTCGTTACCCCAGTGTTAACCACGGCGAAACAAAGGGCGCTAATCAACGGCCTGCCACACGGTGGTCGCATCTGCTATCGAATTCCGCTAACCACCCCCCCCGCGGTTCCCTATCTCTGGTTCCACCGGCGAATGACCGGCTCCGTCAGATCGTGTTCGTAACCGAGCACGCTGATAGAAGCCGTATCGAGCACGAAATGCGCACCGCCTTCCGGCGGCAGGCCGAGCCAGCGGGCGGCGAGCACACGCAGGAAATGCGAGCTGGAGAAGATCAGGATGGTGCCGGCCGCTTGGCGAAGCGCGTGGATGACGGCGTCGGCGCGGGCGCCGACATCGGCAGCGAACTCTCCATTCGGGCAGCCGTCGCGAAAGAGCTGCCAGCCGGGGCGCTCCGTCAGGATCGCCTTGGTGGTGATGCCTTCATATGCGCCGTAATCCCATTCGGCGAGATCCTCGTTGATCACTACGCCCGATCCGAAACCGGCAAGCACGCAGGTCTTGCGGGCTCGCGCCGACGGGCTCGACCAGACGGCGGAGAAGGCGTGACCGGCCAGCCGTTCGGCAAGCTTGCCGGCGGCGTCCTCGCCGTTCGCCGTCAGCGGAATATCGCTGCGTCCGGTATGGCGCCCGGACAGGCTCCATTCGGTTTCGCCATGGCGGACGAGATAGATTTCGGGGAACGCACTGCTCATCCGCAGTCCTTTCATTGTGGAGGGCACAGGTACTGCCGCTCAGAACGTTACCTTTTCCAGCGGCGCGCGCCTCGCCTCGAATTCCTTCAGCCTGGCCTCGTTCCGCGCGATGTAGTTGCGGTTGTCGGGAACGGCGAACTGGTTCTTGGCGATCTGGATCTGCAGGATGAAGAGTTCGTCCCAGCGGAAACCGATTTCGGAACCGGCCAGATAAAATTCCCACATGCGGAAGAACTGCTCGTCGTAAAGCGCCACCGCTTCGGCCTTGCGCGCCACGAAACGCTCGCGCCAATGGCGCAGCGTATAGGCATAATGCATCGGCAGGATTTCGACATCCTTGACCAGCAGCCCGGCCTTTTCGAGCGGCGGCACGACTTCGCCGACGGAGGGAATATAGCCGCCCGGGAAGATGTACCGCTCGATGAAGGCATTGGTGCCGAAGCTCGGCTTCGGACGGCCGATCGAATGCAGCACCATGACGCCGTTGTCGTCGAGCAGGTCCGATACCTTGCGGAAGAAATTGGGGTAATTGCCGATGCCGACATGTTCGAACATGCCGACCGAGACGATGCGGTCGAACTTCCTGCCGGTCATGGTGCGGTAGTCCTGCAGCTCGAAACGCACACGCTCGGACAGACCGCGCTTTTCCGCCCGATTGCGCGAGACCTTGAGCTGCTCCTCGCTCAGGGTGATGCCGGTGAAATCGGCTCCATCGGTCGCCTCCGTCAGGTACATGCCCATACCGCCCCAGCCGGAGCCGATCTCCAGGATGCGCTGGTTCGGCTCGAGCAGAAGCTTGGCGGCGATATGGCGTTTCTTGGCAAGCTGCGCCTCGTCGAGACCGATGCCTGGTGGTTCGAAATAGGCGCAGGAATATTGCCAGTCCTCGTCGAGAAACAGATCGAAAAGTTTGGCCGACAAGTCGTAGTGATGGGCGACGTTGTGCTTGTTGCGATTGCCGGGCATGCGGCTCTTTACCTGCTGCCAGGCAATGCGGCCGACGAGCAAGGTTGCCATCTTGAAATCGAAGATCTCGTTGGTGGTGTTCTGCTTCACCAGCGACAGGAAATCATAGATGTCGCCCTGTTCGAGAATGAACCGGCCTTGCATGTACATTTCGCCGAGCTTCATCGTCGGGTCGCGCCGGATGGCGTCCTCGGCCTCCTGATCGGCAAGGCGGGCGGCAACGGTTTCACCGCTGCCGTCGCCGATCATATGGGTCTCGCCATCCGCAAGGGTAAGTATCAACGAACCCTTGCGGATGATTTGCTGGACGATCGAAAGGAAAGCTGACGCCATGGACGCCTCGCAAATGTGACAGGATGGTCACATCAACTTAATCACTCTCTTTCGCCTTACAAGCGCCGGATTTAGCACTCCACTCAGAACGTTGCCAAACTGTTGCATTTCTGCCGAAACACCAGCTAAACCCTTATTTTCGCTTCATGGCTTCGGCAAGTGCGGCGCCGAAAGCACCCTGGCTCTCCGGTTTCGGAGCGGCAGGCCGGCGCTCGTTCTGCAGCTTGGAGTTTTGGTTTCCGCGAGAATCACCCCGCGGCGCAGGTGCCGAAGAACCGTCGTCGCGTTTCATCGAAAGAGCGATGCGCTTGCGCTTGGCATCGACCTCGACGACCCGCACCTTGACGACATCGCCCGCCTTGACGACCTCGTGCGGATCCTTGACGAAGCGATCGGCGAGCTGGGACACATGCACCAGCCCATCCTGGTGCACCCCGATATCGACGAAGGCGCCGAAGGCGGCGACATTGGTCACCGTTCCCTCAAGCACCATGCCGGGCGTGAGGTCGGAAATTTCGTTGACGCCCTCGGCGAAGGTCGCGGTCTTGAAACTCGGACGCGGGTCGCGACCTGGCTTTTCCAGCTCCGAAATGATGTCCCTGACCGTCGGCAGACCGAATTTCTCGTCGATGAACTGGCGCGGATCGACCGATTTCAGCATGGCGCTGTCGCCCATCAGCGCGCGCAGATCACGGCCGCAGGCGGCGACGATCTTCTTGGCGACACCGTAGGCCTCCGGATGCACCGACGAGGCATCGAGCGGCTCCTTGCCGTTCGGGATGCGCAGGAAGCCGGCGCATTGCTCGAAGGTGCGGCCGCCGAGCCGGGCAACCTTCATGAGATCTCGCCGTGTCTCGAAACGGCCCTCGCTATCGCGGTGGCGAACGATGGCATCGGCAATCGACGGGCCGAGGCCGGAGACGCGGGAAAGCAGCGGCGCAGAGGCGGTGTTGAGATCGACGCCGACGGCATTGACCGCGTCTTCGACCACTGCATCGAGCGAACGCGACAGCTTCTGCTGGTCGACGTCGTGCTGATACTGGCCGACGCCGATCGACTTCGGCTCGATCTTGACGAGCTCGGCCAGGGGATCCTGCAGGCGACGGGCGATGGAGACGGCGCCGCGCAGCGACACGTCGAGATCGGGAAACTCCGCCGCTGCAGTCGCCGAGGCGGAATAGACCGAGGCGCCCGCTTCGGAAACGATGACCTTGGTCGGCTTCGGCGCCGGCAACTCGGCCAGCATGTCGGCCACCAGCTTTTCCGTTTCGCGGCTGCCGGTGCCGTTGCCGATTGAGATCAGCTCGACATTGTGCTTGCGGATCAGCGAGGCGAGCTCGACCTGGGCGCCGCGCACGTCGTTGCGCGGCTGGAAGGGATAGACGGTCGAAGTCGCGATCACCTTGCCGGTGCCGTCGACGACGGCGACCTTGACGCCGGTGCGGATGCCGGGATCGAGACCCATCGTCGCGCGCGAGCCGGCGGGCGCTGCCAGCAGCAGATCCTTGAGATTACGGGCGAAGACATGGATCGCCTCCTCTTCGGCCCTTTCGCGCAGTTCGCGCATCAGGTCGAGTGAGAGCGACATGGAAAGTTTGACGCGCCAGGCCCAGCTTGCGACCTCCATCAGCCAGCGATCGGCGGGGCGGCTCGCGCCGATCTCGTAGGCTGACGCGATCATGCGTTCGACCGGCTTGTTCGGAGAGGCGGTCTCGGCGTCGGCTTCGATCGTCAGCGTCAGCACCTCCTCGTTCCAGCCGCGCAGCATGGCGAGCGCGCGGTGGCCGGGGGCGGTCGCCCAGCGTTCGGAATGGTCGAAATAATCGGAGAACTTCTCGCCCGTCGCCTGCTTGCCGTCGACGACCCTGGCCTTCAGCAGCGAGGCCTGACGCAGATGCGCGCGCAATCTGCCGAGCAGGGCGGCATTTTCGGCAATGCTTTCGGCGACGATGTCGCGTGCGCCTTCGAGCGCCGTCTTCACATCGGGCACGTCAGCGGTGATAAAGCCTTCGGCGAGCACCGCCGGCTCCCGGCCGCGGTCGGCAAGGATCGCCTCGGCAAGCGGGCCGAGGCCACGTTCGCGGGCGATTTCGGCGCGGGTGCGGCGCTTCGGCTTGTAGGGCAGATAGAGATCCTCGAGCTCGGCCTTGGTCTCGGCGCCTGCAACCTTCATCTTCAGCTCGTCGGTCATCTTGCCCTGGCCCGTGATCGATTCGACGATCGCGTCGCGACGGGCTTCGAGTTCGCGCAGATAGACCAGCCGTTCGGCGAGATTGCGCAGCTGCGTATCGTCTAGCCCGCCGGTCACTTCCTTGCGATAGCGGGCGATGAAGGGCACGGTGGCGCCCTCGTCGAGCAGCTCGATGGCGGCCTTGGCCTGTTCGGGACGGGCGCTGATTTCGGCCGAGATGCGGGCTGCGAGAAAACGGAGGTCAGCGGCCATGAAGGTTTCCTGTTTCGACGAAAGTTGCGGGACCATAGCGGCGAAAAGCGGCAAGGCAATGCCCGACTGTGGTTTTCACAGCGGAAGTTGAGTGATTGGGGGATCGGCAGACGTGTTGCCGCGTGGCCCCCTCATCCGCCCTGCCGGGCACCTTCTCCCCAATGGGTAGAAGGGGAGGTGCGGCAGCGGCCCATTCTTGCCGCCGCCGTCTGTGATGGAGGAAAACAGTGCGGCATATCCCTTCGCCCCTCGGGGAGAAGATGCCGGCAGGCAGATGAGGGGGCCGCGCGGCAACACCTTTGCTAGGTCGCCCTGCCCATCGCCCTCTTCCGTTTTTGCGGTTGTGCAGATGCGGCATTCTTTGATAGCAGAAGCAACGTTTTGGATCGCCCTGCCCGCGGGCGCAAGGAAAAGTGTGACATGCCAAACCTTCTTCTCGAACTCCGCTCCGAAGAGATTCCGGCCCGCATGCAGCGCAAGGCTGCCGGCGACCTCAAGAAGCTCGTCACCGATGCGCTTGTCGAGGCGGGTCTGTCCTATGAGGGCGCGCGCGAATACTGGACGCCGCGGCGGCTTGCGCTCGACATTCACGGCCTGACGGCGCGCTCGGCCGATGTGCGCGAGGAGCGCAAGGGGCCGCGCACCGACGCCAACGAGAAGGCGATCGAAGGCTTTCTGCGCGGCGCCGGCCTTTCGTCGGTCTCCGAAGCGCAGGTGGTCAGCGATCCGAAGAAGGGCGATTTCTATGTCGCGGTCATTTCCAAGCCCGGCCGCGGGACGGAAGAGATCGTCGCCGAAGTGATGCCCGGCATCATCCGCGATTTTCCCTGGCCGAAGTCGATGCGCTGGGGCAAGGCTTCCACGAGACCCGGCGCGCTGCGCTGGGTGCGGCCGCTGCAGTCGATCGTCTGCACCTTCGGCCCGGAGCATGAAGAGACCACCGTCATCCCCTTCGAGATCGACGGCATCACCGCTTCCAACATCACCTTTGGCCATCGCTTCCACGCGCCCGAGCCGATCACCGTCCGGCGTTTCGACGATTATGCGGCAAGCCTGGAAAAGGCGAAGGTCATCCTCGACGCCGAGCGGCGCAAGGACATCATCCTGCACGACGCCCGCGACATCTCCTTCGCCAATGGGCTTGAACTCGTGGAGGACGAGAGCTTGCTGGAGGAAGTCTCCGGCCTCGTCGAATGGCCGCAGGTGCTGATGGGCAGCTTCGAGGAAGATTATCTCTCGATCCCCTCCGAGATCATCCGGCTGACCATCAAGACCAACCAGAAGTGTTTCGTCACCCGCAAGCAGGGCGAGGAACCGCTGTCGAACAAGTTCATTCTGGTTGCCAATATCCAGGCGAACGACGGCGGCAAGGAAATCGTCCATGGCAATGGCAAGGTGGTGCGGGCCCGGCTTTCGGATGCGCTGCATTTCTGGAAGCGCGACCAGGGCGACCTGCCGGATCTGGAGACGCTTGACGCTTCCGCAAAGAAATTCGGCCTCGACCTGAAGAAGCCGCTCGACCAGCGCATGGCCAAGCTCGATGCGCTCGACGTGACCTTCCATGCCAAGCTCGGCACGCAGGGGGCGCGCGTCGCCCGCATCCGGGCGCTGGCCAAGGAATTGGCCAAGATCATCGGTGCGGATGCGGCTCTCGCCGATCGCGCCGCCGTGCTCGCCAAGGCCGATCTTCGCACCGAAGCCGTCGGCGAATTCCCCGAGCTGCAGGGCTTGATGGGCCGCAAATATGCGATGCTGCAGGGTGAGGATGCCTCAGTTGCCGCAGCCATCGAGGACCATTACAAGCCGCAGGGTCCGTCGGACCGCGTGCCGGAGGACAAGGTGGCGATCACCATCGCGCTTGCCGACAAGCTCGACACGCTGACCGGCTTCTGGGCGATCGATGAAAAGCCGACCGGCTCGAAGGATCCGTTTGCGCTGCGGCGTGCGGCACTCGGCGTCGTCCGGATCCTGCTGGAGCGCCGAATCCGCCTGCCGCTGCTGGCGACGACCAAGGACGCCGATCTGCTCTCCTTCTTCCACGACCGTCTCAAGGTCTATCTGCGCGACCAGGGCGCCCGCCACGACCTGATCGACGCCGTGCTGACAGCCGATGCCGACGACCTGTTGATGGTGGCGCGCCGCGTCGAAGCGCTGACCGCCTTCATCACCTCCGAGGATGGCAAGAACCTGCTTGCCGGCACCAAGCGCGCCACGCAGCTGCTCGCCGCCGAGGAAAAGAAGGGCACAGTGATCGCCGATGGGGTTTCACCGGCGCTGCTGAAACTCGACGCCGAAAAGGAGCTGTTCACGGCGATTTCAGGCGCATCGAAAGAAGCGGCTGATGCCGTCGCCGGCGAAGATTTCCGCTCGGCGATGGCAGCGCTGTCCAAGCTGCGCGGCCCGGTCGACCGCTTCTTCGAAGAAGTGCTCGTCAACGACGAAGACGCCGCCATCCGCGCCAACCGCCTCGCTTTGCTGCGGCTGATCCGTGCGGCGACGGGGACGGTTGCGGATTTCTCGAAGATTTCGGGGTGATGTTCGGCTTCGGCCGGGTTCTTTAGCGTGACGCAGTGCTTGCGGCCATGGGTCCTCGGGTGAAGCCCGAGGACGACGGAGGGTGTGGTAACGCATGCGGCAAGTACCGCAAGCGCGTGGTAATTTTGTAGGAATTGCCGTCTTTGTTTCTACGATTCCCATGCAAAATCGCGCGCGCATTTTGCTGGAATTTCCTCAGGCGTCTCGCCTCTTGCCCATCTCGCCCCCACCCTCCGTCATACTCGGGCTTGACCCGAGTATCCATGCCGCAAGCACGTCGCTTGAATTTGTTCGGCTGCCGTGGCCTTTGTCAGTTCGAACACCAACACAGTATCTGCGTCCAAGACAGCACGGCCGCCGGAAACCGGCGGCCGCACAGGCTCTGGTGACGGAACTCGCGGGCCGTTTAAGCGGCGCGGCGCCCCTGCATGGCCGGAGCCGCGCCGGTGCCACTGACGCGGAAGCCGCGAATGAGGTCGATCAGTTCGTCGGTGTCAGTGGCCAGCGTTTCGGCCGATGCCGTGGTCTCCTCGGCCATGGCGGCGTTCTGCTGGGTGGCGGCATCAAGCTGGTTCATCGACGACGAGATCGAGCGCAGCGTCGTATCCTGTTCGGAGGCGCTATGGGCGATCTTGGCGACGATCTCGTTGGCAGCCTTGATCTGGTCGGAGATGCGCTTCAGCGCCTCGCCAGCCTCGCCGACCAGACGGACGCCATGGTCCACCTGGGTGGAAGAGCGGGCGATCTGGTCCTTGATCTCCTTGGCCGCAGCGGCGGAACGCTGGGCAAGTTCGCGGACTTCCTGGGCGACGACCGCAAAACCCTTGCCGGATTCGCCGGCGCGGGCCGCCTCGACACCGGCATTCAGCGCCAGCAGGTTGGTCTGGAAGGCGATTTCGTCGATGACGCCGATGATCTTGGTGATCTCCGAGGACGACTTCTCGATGCCGCTCATCGCCTCTATCGCCTGGCCGACGATCGCATCGCTGTGGGTGGCTTCGGTGCTGACGGAGTGGACGCGCTTGCTGGCTTCGTGGGCGCCATCGGCCGTCTGGCGGACGGCGACGGTGAGCTCGTCGAGGGCCGCCGAGGTTTCCTCAAGGCTGGCAGCCTGGCGCTCGGTGCGCTGCGACAGTTCGTTGGAGGCGCGGCGGATCTCTTCCTTGCTGGTGCCGATATCGGTGCCCTTGGCGCTGACCTTGGCCATGGCGGCTTCGAGATGCGACAATGCATCGTTGAAGTTGTCGCGAAGGGCGGCATATTTTTGGCCGAGATCGGCGCAGCGGACGGTGAGATCGCCACGGGCAATCATCTCCAGCGCCTGGCCAATGGTCGTCACCACCCGGGTCTGGAGCGTCGCTTCGTCCTGTTGCTGGCGCAGATTGTTTTCGCGCTCGTTTTCCAGCGCCAGCTGCTGGGCCGCCACGCGATCCGACATCGCGTGGCGTTCGCGGATCTTTTCCTGCAGCGACAGCGTCGCCTTGGCCATCATCCCGACCTCATTGTTCATGCCGGTATGCGGGATTGCGATGGAAACATCCTCTTCGGCCACCGCCTTCAGGGCGGCATGGACGTTGTTGAGAGGGCCTGAAATGCCGCGGATGACGAGATAAGCGGCCGCAATAGCAAGGAAGAACAGTATGATGCTGCCGGACAGGGCGGTTAGGATCGTGCTGTTGATCTGGGCATCGAGATCCTCCATGTAGACGCCGGTGACGACGACGACCTTCCAAGGGTCGAAGGCCAGCGCATAGGCTGTCTTGCGGAAATCGCCCGCCGGCTGGCCGGGTTTGGCTGTGGAATAATATTCGACGAGACCGCCGCCCTGCTGCCCGAGCTTGACCAGCTCTTCGCGATAGAGCTTGCCTTTGCTGTCCGGCTGGCCCTTGTTGATCTGCCCGATCTTCGAGGCATCGAAGTGGAACATCATCTGGATGTCGTAGCTATAGCCGAAGAAATAGCCATCGGGATCGTATTTCATCGCGTTAACGGTGGCGTAGGCCTGCTTCTGCGCATCCTCGAGCGTCATTTCGCCCGCGGTGACCTTGGCCTGGTAAAGCTTGAGAACGGAGACCGCCGACTGAACTTCAGAACGGAGCATGTCGTAGCGCTCCTTGTAGATCGCATCGACCGAGGAGCGGATCTGCAGGGACGTGGCGATCGCAAAGGCTATCATCAGGCCGATAACCAGCAATATAAGCTGCTTCGATATTTTGAGATTTTTCATGAATCCTCGCAACGGGAATGGTGGGGCATTCCGGTGCGGTCTTCTACCGCTTGTGCGAGCGCGCCGAAAAATACGACGCGTCTACCGCTGCTAAAAACAACATGCTGCGACCGGTGAGCCACAATTGAGGCTTATCCGATAAGAAAGCTTTAATTTTACAGTTTGCGACGCGAATTCCCTAAAAATCCGGGGGTCGCCGGCAAAGCAAATCCTCACCCACTTTCGGCATCATGTTCCAAAACAGGAATGCACCCTCGCTTCTCTTCGAGAGTGCATCCGGTCCACCGGAGTGGAACCCCAAGCGATCGAAACCTTGATCAGGCAGGGGCAGGGAACTTTTGTTTTGCGCAATTTCGGACGCTAAACCGAATTGCTTTAGAAGCGTATATTGAATTCGGAAACGTTAAGCGTCGCCGGTTGTTCCGCCATGCCGGCAACAACGGGTTTGGCGTCGCTGCCGATGACGGCTGCGGTCGTCGCGCTCATATCGATGCCATCGGCAGGCGGGGTCGGCGGCATGGCCGCAATGATCGCTTCCGGGGTCGCCTTGCTGACGAAGACAACGGGTGAGCCGCCCATCCAGCCTTCGGTGCGATAGATCTTCTTTTCGCCGCCGACATCGCGGACTTCACTGGCCTGAAGAACGCCGGGCTTGAGTTCCGGCACTGCATAGTCCTTCTTGGTCAGTTCGGCCCGCAGTGGTGGGCAATCGGCACAGGTTTCGGTGACGATGCTGCCGTCAGCCCGTGGCGCCGCCTTGCCGATCACCTCGATAGAGGACGCCATCGCCGAGCCTGCCATCAGCAGGATTGCCGCACCGAGGAAAATCTGACGCATCAACGCACCTCCGTCTCACTATGAGAGCGGTATAGCGTAGCTTTGTTTCCATCCCGTCAGGGGAAAGGGTAAAAATTTAAAGAACGCCGCGGTTTATACTTTGTCCGAGCCCGTTTCGCGCTCGATCGCCCGCCAGCCGATGTCGCGCCTGGAGAAGCCGTTTTCCCAGCCGACCCTATCGAGCAGCGCGTAGGCGCGGTCCTTGGCTTCGGCCACCGTGCCGCCCGAGGCGGTGACGTTCAGCACGCGGCCGCCGGTGGCAACCAGCGCGCCGTCCTTCAGACCCGTGCCGGCATGAAACACCTTCTCGCCCTCGCCTGCCTCGGGCACGGAGAGGATGGGGGTGTTCTTCGCGTAGGCGCCGGGATAGCCCTTTGAGGCCATGACCACGGTCAGCGCCGGATCGTCATTCCATTCCGCCTTCACCTGATCAAGCGTGCCGTTGGCGGTGGCGAGCAACAGCGGCAGCAGATCGCTTTTCAACCGCATCATCATCACTTGGCATTCCGGATCGCCGAAGCGGACATTGTATTCGATGAGCTCCGGCCCCTTGCTGGTGATCATCAGCCCGGCAAAAAACACGCCGGAGAAAGGATGACCGCTCTCGGCCATGCCACGCATCGTCGGCTCGATGATCTCCTTCATGGTCCGCTCGACCATTTCGGCGGTCATCACGGGCGCCGGCGAATAGGCGCCCATGCCGCCGGTATTGACGCCGGTATCGCCCTCGCCCACCCGCTTGTGATCCTGGGCGGTTGCGAGCGGCAGCGCGTTCTTTCCGTCGCAGAGGCAGAAGAAGCTTGCCTCCTCGCCGTCGAGATAGGCTTCGACGACGACTTCGGCGCCGGCCTCGCCAAAGGCACCCTCGAAGCAGTCGTCGACCGCGGCCAAGGCTTCATCCAGCGTCATTGCCACCGTCACGCCCTTGCCGGCGGCAAGCCCATCGGCCTTGACGACGATCGGCACGCCTTCAGCGCGGATATAGGCTTTGGCCTTCGGCCCATTGTTGAAGCGCTGGTAGGCGCCCGTCGGAATGCCGTAGCGGGCGCAGATATCCTTGGTGAAGCCCTTCGAGCCCTCAAGCTGGGCAGCGGCGGCGGAGGGGCCGAAGACCGTCAGGCCATCGGCGCGCAGCCGGTCGGCAAGGCCGGCGACGAGCGGCGCTTCCGGGCCGACGACGACGAAATCGATCGCCTTGTCCTTGCAGAAAGCGGCGACCGCTTCATGATCCTCGGTATTGAGGGGCACGAGGATGGCGTGTTCGCCAATACCGGGATTGCCGGGTGCGGCGTAAAATTCCGTCATCAACGGCGATTGCGCCAGCTTCCAGGCGAGCGCATGCTCGCGTCCGCCCGATCCGATCAACAGAACCTTCATGCGCGACCCTTTCCTTTTGCCTCTGGCGGTTAAGGGCCAAGGGCTGAAAGGTCAAGCGGGAAAGCTTACCAGCCGCCTCCCCCGCCGCCGCCGCCACCCCCGCCGGACGAACCGCCGCCGGAAAAACCGGAGGACGAACTCGAGGGCGGCGGCGCAGGGATCGTCGACGCGATGGTCGAGGCCATCGACGAGGAAAAGCCGCCGATGCGGTCGGAAAAGCTGCCGCTGTTGAAATTGCCGGAATACCAGGCGGGCGCGTAAGCAGCGGCCGCACCGGCCGCGGCGGCTGCAAGCCAGGTCTCGAAGGTGCGCGACCAGGGTTTTTCGACGCCGAGCGCCACGGCATAGGGCAGCAGCGTCTCGAAATGGCGCGGCGACATTTGCGGGGCGCCCGCCGTGTTCATCCGGTCTTTCTCGGCCAGCGTCAGATATTGGCGCAAGCCGTCGATGCCGTCCATCATCTTGGCGCCAAGCGGGGTCGGCGCGCTCATGATGAAGAAATAGAGGATGTTCAAAAGCACGATGCCGCCGACGGCAAAGAGCATCGGCGTTTCATGCAGTTCTACCAGCGACGAGGCAAGCGCCATAACGACGACCGCAAGAATGCTGATGCCGACGAAAACGCCGACCGCGGTGGTGATGATGGCGATGATCTTGCCGAACAGCGACGTGCCGCGATGCAGCGACCTGACGAGGCCGGCAGCGAACACGGCAACAAAAACCGCGATGGCGGTCGGGATCAGCATCAGCGCGATCGTCTCCGGTTCCAGCGAGCCAAAGACGAACAGCGCCACCAGGGCGGCGGCGCTGAGCGCGATGCCGCCTGCGGTATAACCCAGGTTGGAATTGTAATATTTGCCGCGGTGCTCCTTCTCGATCGCCGAACGGAAAGCCTGGCCGACGGATTTGACCCGCTCGCCATTGGCCTTGTCGATCGTCAGTGTCGAACCCGCACCGCCGGCAACCTTCAGCAGTTCCATTTCGCCGGCCTGGAATTTCTCCTTGCCGAGCGCTTTGCCGGTACCTTGGATGACGATCGAATTCTTCAGGTCTTCGAGCTTGACGTAACCGCGGACGGCAAGATTGAGCGCCGTGGCAGACAGCGCCGTCCAGCCCTCGCCGGAGAAGCCCTTATTGTCGATGTAGTTGACCAGCGCCGGCGAGATGCCATCAGGTGCGTCCCAGCGCGGCACGACGACGCCGCGGGCGGGATCGCGGCCGACCTTCAGCCAGGACCAGGTGTAATAGGCGAAAACCAGGATCAGACCGCCGAAGCCGATGAAATAATTGCGGTTGTCCTTCAGCCACCATGTGCTTTCCATATCCGCGCTCGGCGGATCGATCGCCCCCTTCGGCATGCGGATGGCGAAGGTCAGGCCCTCATTGGCGTCAAGCGGCGCGGTCGTTGCAAAGACCAGGCCGGCGCCGGTCTCGTCGACGCGGGCGTTCTTTCCCGTCCCGCCCTGAGGGCCGGTAAAAAAGACCGTGTCGGTGGCGGCAACACCCGGCGGCAGCGTCACCGTCGCCGTGGCCGAGCGGATCGGGAAGATCCAGCCATTGCCGGTGACGTTCCAGTAGAGTTCGGCATGATCGTCGAAATAGCGGATCTGGCGGTTGGTCTTGTAGGTGAAGACATAACGATGACGGCCCGGCGTCACCCTCACGTCGGCAGAACCGGCATAGATGCGGATGCCGCCCGAAATCGATTCAGTGTGCCAGGGCTCATCCGCGCCGTCGCGCTGCACCGAGACCATATCGAAATCGACGCTGCGGCGACGCTCTGCGGCATCGGTGAAATAGAGCGGGAAATCACGGAAGATGCCGTGATTGATCTGGTTGCCCTCGGCATTGACGGTGATCGTTTCCGTCACCGTCATCGCGCCGCTCTTTTCGAGTACGATGTCGGAGGCGAAACTGTCGATGACCTCGGCGGCAAAGGCCGCCGGAGCGGTAAATATCAACAGCAGTGCAAAACAAAAGCCGAAAAACCGACGCCCCATCCCTGTCTCCCCGCGGGCAGCCTCGGCTGCGCGTTGCCTCAATCCTTGTCCTGATATGTCACCCCGAGGGCGGCAAGCGTCCGCCAATAGGCGGGGAAGGTCTTGCCTACGCAATCGGGATCGAGAATGGTGATGCCGTCGATCTTCAGCCCGGCGAGCGCGAAACTCATGGCGATGCGGTGATCGGCGAAACTGTCGATCTCGGCTGGAAGACGCTGTCCTGCAAGGGCCGGATCGGACTTGACGATCAGATCGTCGCCCTCTTCGCGGGCAAGCCCCGGGACGATACGATTGAGGCCGGTCGAGAGCGCCCGGATGCGGTCGCATTCCTTGACGCGCAAATTGGCGATGCCGACGAAGCGAACCGGCGTCTCGTTGAAGGCGGCGAGCACCGCAAGCGTCGGGACGGCATCCTGCATCTGCGAGCCGTCGATTTCGGCCGGCAGCTGCGGAAAACGGGCGATCATGTCGTAGGCGCGCGCATCCGGCTGCGAAAAGGCGTCGGAGGGAATGCCGAGATCGATCGCGCCGCCGGTCAGGACTTCGGCGGCCCAGAGGTAGGTCGCAGCCGAGGCATCGGGCTCGACGATGAAGTCGGCGGCGCGGTAACCGGTCGGCTCGACGCGCCAGGTGACGGGACTGGTCTTTTCGACCTTGGCGCCGAAGGCCTTCATCGCCGCCGTGGTCAGATCGATATAACCGAGCGCGCCGATATCCTCGCCGACCAGTTCGATATCGACCGGCCGGTCGCCGCCGGCCGCCATCATCAGCAAGGCCGAGACATACTGGCTGGAGAGGCCGCCATCGATGCGGATGCGGTCGGCCTGGAAGCCGCCGGTGCCTTTGACGGTGACGGGCGGGCAGCCGGTTTCGGCGCTCGCGTCGATACCCAGCGTGCGCATCGCCTCGACCAGCGGGCCGATCGGGCGCTTGCGCATATGTTCGTCGCCGTCGACGATGACGGTGCCGTCGACCAGGGCGGCGGCGGCCGTCAGGAAGCGTGTCGCCGTGCCGGCATTGCCGAGGAAGAGTGGCGCTTTCGGCGGCAGCAGCCTGCCGCTGCCGGTCACGACGAAACTGGTGTCATCGGGCTCGTCGATCGCAACACCCATGGCGCGCAACGCGTCGGCCATATAGCGCGTATCGTCGCTCTTCAGCGCGCCGGTCAGCCGGCTCGTGCCCTTGGCAAGGCCGGCGAGCAGCAGCGCGCGATTGGTGATCGACTTCGAGCCCGGCGGCATGGCGCGGCCCGAAAGCGGCTTGCCCGGCGGGATGATCGTGAGTTTGGCTGTGGGTGTCATGCTGTTTCTTCCGTCCATCGTGCCGCTACACAGTTTGCGCGACATACTCTTGCCGGCCGCAATCTGCCTTTGCTCTTAATCGCTTTCTTGCAAAGGCAAAATGCCGGATCGTCAGAATTTGACGCTGGGGACGGCGCGATCGGCCTCGTTGGTGATTTCGAAATATTCCCGCTTGGCAAAACCGAACTGGCCGGCGACGAGATTGGAGGGGAAGCTTTCGACCTTGACGTTCAGGTCGCGGGCGGCACCATTGTAATACCGCCGCGCCATCTGCAGCTCGCCTTCCATGGTTTCCAGCGAGGCCTGCAGCTCGGCAAAATTCTGGTTGGCCTTGAGATCGGGATAGGCTTCGGCGAGCGCGATGACCCGGCCGAGCGCCTGTCCGAGCAGCCCTTCCGCCTGCGCCCTGCCGGCGACATCGCCCGATGGCACGGCCTGCGCCTTGTTGCGAAGCGAAACCACCTCTTCGAGCGTGGTCTTTTCATGGGCGGCATAACCCTTGACCGTCTCGATCAGGTTGGGGATCAGATCGGCGCGCCGCTTCAGCTGCACGTCGATGCCCGACCATGCTTCCTCCGCCATCTGCCGGGAGCGAACAAGGCCGTTGTAGATGAAGACGACATAGAGTGCGACCAAAACGATGGCGCCAAGTGCAATATACATCGCGAATCCCCCAAACGAAGCAAAGTGTTGGCGAGACTATGCAGGTTTCTTATTGCTTGTCATCCGAGATTTGCCAGGATGACGGGCGCATGTACATGCTCAAGCGGCGGCTTTTACGCCGCCTCTTTCGACAGGTTGACGCCGCCGGCATCGGTCAGCAGGAAGGCTTCGCCGCAGGCTTTTGCGAGCGTGCGCACCCGCAGGATATAGCTTTGGCGCTCGGTGACCGAGATGACGCCGCGGGCATCGAGCAGGTTGAAGACATGGCTGGCCTTGATACACTGGTCATAGGCCGGGAAGACGCATTTATGCAGGCGCTGGTTGGCGTTGTCGGCAGGCGCGCCGGCATCGAGCAGCGCCCGGCATTCCTTCTCGGCATCGACGAAGTGGCGATGCAGCATCTCGGTATTGGCGAATTCGAAATTGTGGCGTGAATATTCCTGCTCTGCCTGCAGGAAGACGTCGCCGTAGCTGATCTTCTCGTCGCCCTCGCGACCGTTGAAGTTCAGATCGTAGACATTGTCGACACCCTGAACATACATGGCGAGGCGTTCGAGGCCATAGGTCAGTTCGCCAGCGACCGGCGAGCATTCGATGCCGCAGACCTGCTGGAAATAGGTGAACTGCGACACTTCCATGCCGTCGCACCAGCATTCCCAGCCGAGGCCCCAGGCGCCGAGCGTCGGGCTCTCCCAGTCGTCCTCGACGAAGCGGATATCGTGTAGCAGCGGATCGAGACCGATCGCGGAGAGCGAGCCGAGATAGAGTTCCTGCAGATTCGGCGGGTTTGGCTTCAGGATGACTTGATACTGGTAATAATGCTGCAGCCGGTTGGGGTTCTCGCCATATCGGCCGTCGGATGGACGCCGCGACGGCTGGACGTAGGCGGCCTTCCATGGCTTAGGGCCGAGGGCGCGCAGCGTTGTGGCAGGGTGGAAGGTGCCGGCCCCGACTTCCATGTCGTAGGGCTGCAGCACCGCGCAACCCTTGTCCGCCCAATAGTTATGCAGGGTCAGGATCAGCGCCTGGAAGGAGCGCTTCGGGTTCATATGGTCTGGCATAGCTGACATGAAACGGCACCGATTGATTAGGGATTATCGGCGCGACAGGTGCCATGCAGGGCGGCAGGGGTCAAGAGTTTTGCACGGGTGGCTGGTTGCCCAGCCGCGATGCCGGCAGGTGGATGAGGGGCAGAGGCAATCGGTGACGCCTATTCTCCCTCGCGCTTCAGCCGGTATTCCCCCGTCGCCGGGTCCTTGACCAGCGTGCCGATCGCGCCGGTCTGGCGCTCTTTCTCAGCCCGGCGCGACTTTTCAGCGAGCTTGCGGGCATCGGAGACGAAGCGGCGATAGAGCCACCAGGCTGAGAAGACCAGGATCAGGATGGTGATAAGCTGCGGCATGACCCTCTTCTGCTCCCGTCAAAGCCCGAAACGGCTCCACAATGCTCTTTCTTCCGCCGCTTCGGCAAGCCCCGTGGCAAGACCGGACGCGGCCCCTTCGAGCGACACCGGCGAGACGCCGGGAAGACGGCGGCCGAGCAGGCCTCGGCCGGCGGTGACAAGCTCCAGCTTGGTCTTCTGGCCGTAGCGCCGCTTCAATTCCTGGCGCATGTCGCCGAGGCCATCGATGAGGCCGAGTTCGAGGCCGCGGGTGCCGCTCCAGAACAGGCCTGAGAACACCGCCGCATCATCGCGCAGCTTCCCGGCGCGGCGTTCGCGCACCATTGCTATGAAAACCTGGTGGATTTCGAGCTGCAGACTCTTCAGGTATTCGATGTCCTTTTCCTTTTCGGGCTGGAAAGGATCGAGGATCACCTTGTTTTCGCCGGCGGTGTAAACGCGGCGCTCGACGCCGATCTTCTTCAACAGCTCGGGAAAGCCGAACCCGCCGGAGACGACGCCGATCGAGCCGACGATCGAGGTGGCGTCGGCAATGATCTCGTCGCCGGCAAGGGCGATCATGTAACCGCCGGAGGCGGCGACGTCCTCGACGAAGACCAGCACCTTTTTCTGCTTCTCGCGAGCGAGTTCTCGAATGCGGGTAAAGATCAGGCGGGACTGGACGGGCGAACCGCCGGGCGAATTGATCGAGATGGCAACCGCCGGCGCGTCCTTCATGGCGAAGGCCTTCTCCAGAACCGGAGCGACATTGGCGAGATTGAGGGCCGGCCGGAACTGGCCGCCGCCGCTGACGATCGCACCCTGCAGCCGGACGACCGGGATGGTGATGCCGTCCTTGCGGAACCGTTTCGGCAGCAGCTTTCGCAACAATCCAGCCATCTCTCATCCTTCGCTTCGGGTCGCACGATCGTCAATCCGCGATCGGCATCCATGTATGCGCTGGAACGACAAACGCAATGGCCGCGTTCCTGAAAACATTAGGCCCGAAAACATCGGATGATTTTGTTGTTGCGAATGACTTGCATTATCATTCTAATTCGTCATAGTGCAGACACGATAAACAGGTGGAAATTGCATGGACGCCCTAAATCCGAATGCTCGAAGCGGCTGGCGGCACGAACGCGGCGAGGCGTCGCTATCGGATGTCTACCGCACCGTCGGAACCGGGCGTCATAGCTCGAAGTGGCGAAGGGCGGCCGCCTTCGCGGGGCCGGGCTACATGGTCGCCGTCGGTTACATGGATCCGGGCAACTGGGCGACGTCACTCGCCGGTGGCTCAAAATTCGGGTATGCGCTGCTCACCGTCGCCCTGCTCTCCAACCTGATGGCGATCGTGCTGCAATCGCTCTGCGCGCGTCTGGCGATCGCCTCCGGCCGTGACCTGGCGCAGGCCTGCCGCGACGCCTTTCCGAAATATGTCTCGATACCACTCTGGGCTTTTGCGGAAATCGCCATCATCGCCACCGATATCGCCGAGGTGATCGGAACGGCGATCGGCCTCAATCTGCTGATGGGCATCCCGCTCGAACTTGGCGTGCTGATCACCGCACTCGACGTCTTCGTCATCCTCTTCCTGCAGAAGCTTGGTTTCCGCTGGGTGGAAGCCTTCATCATCGCGCTGCTCGGCGTCATCGCCGTCTGCTTCGGCGTGCAGATATTGCTTGCCGACCCGCAATGGGGCGCCGTCGTCACCGGCTTCTTCCCGACGACGGAGATCGTCACCAATCCGGAGATGCTCTATCTGGCGCTCGGCATTCTCGGCGCGACCGTCATGCCGCACAATCTCTACCTCCACTCCGGCATCGTCCAGACGCGGGCCTATGGCCATACGGTTCCCGAGAAGAAGGAGGCACTGACCTTTGCGACGATCGACTCGACGGTGGCGCTGTGCTTCGCGCTGCTAATCAACGCTTCGATCCTGATCCTGGCGGCTGCCGCCTTCAATGCGCATGGCAAGACCGATGTCGTCGAACTCGGCGACGCCTATTCGCTGCTGTCGCCGCTGCTCGGTCTCGCCATCGCCCCGACGCTGTTCGGCATCGCGCTCTTATGCTGCGGCCTCAATTCGACGGTGACGGCAACGCTTGCCGGCCAGATCGTCATGGAAGGCTTCCTGAAGATCAGGCTGAAACCTTGGGTGCGCCGGCTGATCACCCGCGCCATCGCCATCGTCCCGGCGGCGATCGTCACCATCTGGTATGGCGACCAGGGCACAGCGGAGCTCTTGATCCTCACCCAAGTGGTGCTCAGCCTGCAGCTTTCCTTCGCGGTCTTCCCGCTTGTGATGTTCACCGCCAGCAAGGCCAAAATGGATGAGCTCGTCGCCCCGCGCTGGCTGAGCGGCCTTGCCTATCTGATCGCGGTCGTCATCGCCGGCCTCAACGTCAAGCTGCTCTTCGACTTCGTGACCGGCTGACGAACGTGCATCGCCCCGTGCGGCGGTCCGCGATTAAGAAACGACAGCGCGGCGCATCGACCTTGGTTGATGCGCCGCGTTTTGATTTGTCCACCATTCATCGATCGATTTGGATGCATTCGATCTCTGACTGCGGATTTCCGAATTTTTCAAGCGAGTTCCGATTTGGCCAGCAGATAGGTATCGCCGCTATTGTCTCGGGCGGCGGCGCCGGATTTCAACATATCAAGCAGATCGCCGCTGAAGGCTTGCTCGCCGATCTCCGCCGTCAGTTGCAGGATCTCGCTTTGGGCCTGATCTCGGTAAAGCGCCACCTGCGCGGCGTCATGCGGGATCCACTGATATCCCTTGTCATTATAGGCAGCAACGATGCGCAGAAGATCGAGCAGACGCTTTCGCGGGTCGGATATTGTCACAGATGATCCCTCGCCAATGAACAGCTTCGATGCAAGGCGTCTTCAAAGCCTGGCATAGGCCGCCCGGCCGTTGTTGAAATCGTCGACGAGAGGGGAGAACTTGTGGCTGCCCTCTTCGTGCATGATCAGCGGCGCGCGTAGCGACAGCCGCGCCCGCGATCCCTTGATACCAGTCATCAGGATACGGACGGCGTTTTCGCCCTGGCGCGGATGAATGGCGGTGATTTCGATGCCGCCGAAACGCCGGCCGCAGGCGATAACGATCTCGGCGATCGATTGGGGCCTTGCAATCAGCGACAATTGCCCGCCCGGGATCATGATCGCGCCGGCGGTGCGGATCCAGCTTTCAAACAGACCGTCGGTCATCGCATGGGCTTCGGCCTTCAGCGCATCCGGCGTGCGCCGGTCGCCGGCGTGGTTGAAGGGCGGGTTCATGATGACGTGGTGGAAACTCTCATCGATGAGGCCGGCATCGTTGCGCGCCTTGGCAGTCAGCGTCACATCGGCTTCGACGACACTGACGCGGGCGGCGAAATGGGCATTTTCGGGCAGCAGGATGCTGCGGCGGGCATAATCGGCCATTTCAGCCGCACGCTCGAAAAGCACCACGTCCGCATCGGCTAGGCGCGAGGCGACGGCAAGGCCGGCAGCACCGGCGCCGGCGCCGAGGTCGGCGACCCTGACCGGCCGATCATCGGCGACGAGGGCGGCAAGCAGCATCGCATCCATGCCGGAGCGATGGCCCCTGCCCTTCGGCTGCACCACATGGAAGGCGCCGCGATGAAAGGCATCGATGGTTTGGCCAGGCTCCCCGGTCATCCCCCGCTCACTTCCTGTCGCGCAATTCGCCACCGAGGCCGGCGTCGGTCAGAATGCGGCGCGCCCGGTCGGCCATCTCTTCATCCACCAGCAGGCGGCGCGGCAGCATGCCGAGTGAGCCTTCCAGCACGCTCATGCCCTGATCGGCGATGAAGCAGTGAATTCCGGCATCCTTCATCAAACTCTCGGCAAAGGAGAGCAGAACGGGGTCGTTGGCGCGGATAAGTTCATGCATTTGCCGTCGTTTTCCTTCCAATTTCGCCTTGCGCGACAATTCACCCCTTGCCGCGTCCATCGCCCCTTTCTATTGTCAGATGCAAAGAATGAACAGGAGTCCGGGTCGTTGGGCGTGGTCATACCGCTTGAAGAAAGCAAAAACAAACTGGCATCCATCAAGCCATTGGTCGATCTCACCAGGGCGGATATGGAGCGGGTGAACCAGCTCATACTGTCCAAGGCCGGCTCCGATGTGCAGATGATCCCCGAAGTGGCGAACCATCTGATCTCGTCCGGCGGCAAGCGGCTGCGGCCGATGCTGACGCTGGCGTCGGCCTCGCTGTTCGACTATAGGGGCGAAAACCACGTCAAGCTCGCCACCTCAGTCGAGTTCATGCACACGGCGACGCTGCTGCATGACGACGTCGTCGACGAAAGCGATCTGCGCCGCGGCAAATCGACAGCGCGGATGATCTGGGGCAACCAGGCAAGCGTGCTGGTCGGCGACTTCCTGCTCGGCCAGGCCTTCCGCATGATGGTCGATGTCGGCTCGCTCGATGCGCTCGACGTCTTGTCTTCGGCTGCCTGCGTGATCGCCGAAGGCGAAGTGCTGCAGCTTTCCGTCGCCAAGAACATGGAGACGACGGAGGACGATTATCTCTCCGTCATCCGCGCCAAGACGGCCGCCCTTTTTGCCGCTGCCGCCGAAGTCGGGCCGATCGTCGCCGAGGCCGGTCGCTCCGGCCGCAATGCATTGAAATCCTATGGAATGAATCTGGGGCTTGCCTTCCAGCTCGTCGACGATGCGCTCGACTATGGCGGCAAGGCCGCCGATCTCGGCAAGAATGTCGGCGACGATTTCCGCGAGGGCAAGATCACCCTGCCGGTCATTCTCGCCTATCGCCGCGGCACCGAGGACGAGCGCGCCTTCTGGCGCGATGCGATCGAAGCCGGCAACAGCACCGACGCCAACCTCGAAAAAGCGCTCGGGCTGATCACCAAATACGGCACGCTTGCCGACACGATCGGCCGCGCGATCCATTACGGCACGATCGCAAGAGACGCGCTTGCGCCGCTGCCCGATACGGTGTGGAAAGCCGCCCTGATGGAAGTGATCGATTTCTGTATCGAGCGTGTCAACTGATCACACATGCTCGATTGCGGGCTGATTTTGTTGCAGCGCCGCTTCAAAAAAGCCATCCTGTTATGAATCAGTGAGCGCAACTGGTTTGCGACCGGCACCATCGTCGGGACGCTGTCGAAGAAAGGTTTCCTAATGCGGCAGAGAATTGCCATCCGTCTTCTTACGAGCGCAGCGCTTGCCGTTGTCCTTTCGCTGGGCGGTGTCGGCGGCGTCAACGCTGAGGATGCGGCCAAGGCGAGTGAAGCCGCAACGACCGACAGCTTCGATGCCGATAGCGTTACCACTTTCTCCGGCGCCTTTCTCGCGGCGCGCACGGCCGATGTCGATCATGACTATGAAACGGCGATCGAACTCTACAAGAAGGCGCTGCAGATCGAGCCCGGCAATCCCGAGATCCGCCAGCGGCTGATGATCTCGCTGCTGCTCAATGGCGACATCAAGGACGGCGTCAAATATGCCAACGACCTGAAGGGCGATCCGTCCGTCGAGCGCATTACCACGATCGTGCGCGGTATGGATGCCGTGCGCCGGGATGACTACAAGACCGCCGAGACCATCCTTAAATATAACGGGCCGAACGATCTCGACCGGATGATGAATGACCTGCTGCTCGCCTGGGCCCGCGTCGGCGCCGGCCGCGGCAAGGAAGCGCTCGCCATGGTCGAGAAGATGAAGGGGCCGGACTGGGTCCGCATCTTCCAGAATTATAATGCAGGCGCGATCGCCATCGCCACCGGCGACGTGAAATCCGCCCGAAAGCATCTGAACGATGCCGTGCTCGACAAGGAGGGAGGTGCCACGGCCCCCGACACCTTCATGCGCGCCGTGATGGCGCTTGCCCGCCTTGAAGCCACACAAGGCAATAAGCAGAAGGCGCTCGACGCCGTTTCCGTCGGCGACAATTTGCTGCCGAACTATGCGCCGCTGAACGCCCTGCGCGACAGTATCGAAAAAGATGAGAAGCAGGAGCAGCAGGTCAAGACGGCCGAAGAAGGGGCAGCCGGCGTGCTGTTTTCGGTCGGCGGCGCGCTGAACCGCGACGGCGCCGAGGATATCGTCTCGCTTTACCTGCAGACCGCCAATGCGCTCGACCCCAACAGCGCCGATACGCTGGTTCTGCTCGGCGGCATCGCCGAGAAGCAGAACCAGATGGACCGCGCCATTGCGCTCTACAAGAAGGTGCCGGAGAATTCGCCGATGCGGCGCATCTCCGAGCTGCAGCTCGGCCTCGCCCTTGCCCAGGGCGGCAAGGTGGACGAGGCGCGCAAGCACCTGCAGGCGCTGATCACCTCCGACCCGAAGGACATTCGCAGCTACCTCGCCTATGGCAGCGTGCTCTCCGACGCCAAGGATTACGAAGCGATGGCGGCCAATTACGACAAGGCCGTCGAAGCGATCGGTCCGATTCCCGGCCGCGCCAACTGGAGCGTCTTCTTCCAGCGCGGCATCGCCTATGAGCGGCTGAAGAAGTGGGACCAGGCGGAACCGAACTTCCGCAAGGCCCTGGAGCTTAATCCCGACCAGCCGCAGGTGCTGAACTATCTCGGCTACTCTTGGATCGACATGAACCGGAACCTCGACGAAGGTCTCGGCATGATCAAGAAGGCCGTCGACCTTCGTCCTGACGACGGCTACATCATCGATTCGCTCGGCTGGGCCTATTTCCGCCTCAACCGCTTCGACGATGCCGTCGACGAACTGGAACGGGCAGCCCAGATCAAGGCCGGCGACGCGACGATCAACGACCATCTCGGCGATGCCTATTGGCGCGTCGGCCGCAAGCTCGAAGCCGTTTATCAGTGGAACCGGGCGCTGGCCTCCGAGCCCGAAGCCGCCGAGATCCCGAAGATCAAGGACAAGGTCGCCAATGGCCTGCCTGCCGTCAGCGACGATGCCAAAGCGGCCGATAAGAAGCAGCCGGACCCGGCACCGGTCACCCCGCCGCCGGTCGACAAGAAATCCTGACGGGCGAGACATGCCTGACGAGGGCTTATCAGGCGCTTTCAGCGTCACCGAAGAGGCTCGCGCCAAGATCAACCTCGCTTTGCATGTGACGGGCCAGCGGGCAGATGGTTATCATCTGCTCGATATGCTGGTCACTTTCGCAGATTGCGGCGACCGGCTGAGCTTCACGCGCGCGCCGGCCGACGCCTTCTCCCTGTCGGGCCGGTTCGGCGAGACGCTTGCCGGCGACGGCGACACCAATCTGGTGTTACGGGCGCGTGATCTGTTGCGCATGGCGGTCGGCCCCCTCGCCTTCCCCGTTCACATCCACTTGGAAAAGAACCTGCCGATCGCCTCCGGCATCGGCGGCGGCTCGGCCGATGCGGCCGCCGCGCTGCGCGGGCTGATGCGGCTCTGGGACGCGACCTTGCCCGTGGAGACGCGCGCAGCCCTCGCGCTGCAGCTCGGCGCCGACGTGCCGATGTGCCTTGAGAGCCGGCCGCTGATTGCCCGCGGCATCGGCGAACAGATCGAAGCCGTGCCGGACCTGCCTGCCTTTGCCATGCTGCTCGCCAACCCGCTGAAGGGCGTCTCGACGCCCGAGGTTTTCCGCCAACTGACGACAAAGAACAATCCGGCTCTGAACCTGGCTGCGGATCTCGCTGGGCGTGCCGACTGGCTGGCAGCGATCGGTGCTGCCCGTAACGACTTGGAGCCGCCGGCGCGCGATCTCGTGCCTGAGATCGCAGCGATCTCGGCGATGCTGCGGGCGCGCGGCGCGCTTTTGACCCGCATGTCCGGTTCCGGCGCCACCTGTTTCGGGATCTTTTCGACTATGGCGGCGGCGCAAGATGCGGCGACCGCTCTTCACGCCGAGCGGCCCGACTGGTATTTCCAGGTAACGGAAACGATTTCGGGAGGCATGTGATGGCAAGTCTGGACGAAAAGCGGCCCTTCATCGCCGTCGGCATCGCGATTCTCACAGTTTCGGATACGCGCACGCCGGAGACGGACAAGTCGGGCGACACGCTGGCGGAGCGAATCACCGAGGCGGGCCACAGGCTGGTCGACCGGGCGATCGTGCCTGACGATCGAGAGAAAATCGCAGCCCGGGTGAAGGCCTGGACCGAACTAGATGAGATCGACGTCGTCATAACGTCAGGCGGCACCGGCTTTACCGGCCGCGATGTGACGCCTGAGGCGCTGGAACCGTTGTTCGAAAAGCGCATGGACGGCTTTTCCGCCATCTTCCACCGCATCTCCTATGAGAAGATCGGCACGGCGACGATCCAGTCGCGCGCCACGGCAGGCGTTGCCAACGCCACCTTCATCTTCGCGCTGCCGGGCTCGCCCGGCGCCTGCCGGGATGCCTGGGACGGCATTTTGAAAGGGCAGCTCGACTACCGCAGCGCGCCGTGCAATTTCGTCGAAATCATGCCGCGTCTGGACGAGCATTTGAAACGCGGCGCGGCGAAATAATGCATGTCGCCCGGGAGGGTGCCGCGGTTCCGGGATACCGATATTCATAAAACAAACGACCAAAGCGAGTCGCGCTTTAGAATTCGCTATGTAGCAAGGCCCGGCAAAGCGGGCATCGTTTCCCAGCTGTCACCCGACAGCAGGATGCAGCTGATGCCATGAACATCCGTGACGACGAGTGTCCAGGTTCCGCTTTCGGCGGCATAGACCCGAGAACGGCGTTCTCGTTGACCAGGCCGACTGCCGTCAGCTTTTCAGCGAAGTTCGTGTCGAGGAAATTGATGACGTCGGATCGGCCTGCGCAACTGAGCATCGTCTGCGATGCTGCCGAATGCGGATGCGCGATCATCAATGTCGGCAATATGACGGCCAGCAGGCCGTAGACCATACCGTGTGCCATGACGCACCTCCTTTCGCCGGAACCCCGGCAGAAGAGGAGATTTCGCTGACCTGCTCTGCCGTCCACCGGCATTCCATGGCCATCCGTTGCGAAGCGAGGCGCTTCGACGGCGCCATAGGCAAATTATAGCGCAAAATCCCATTGGGCGCCATCTTTACGCGACGGTGGGCGGGTACGATCGCCGACGTTATTGCGAGACCCGCCCCTCATCCGGCTGCCGCCACCACCGGGGGCGAGCCACGGGTCTCGACCCGTCCTTCGGACCCCCGCTTGCGGGGCGAAGGGGGATAGTCGCAATCTCTCCCTTCCTCGCCAGCGTCGCGCCTAGCTAGCACGTCCCCTCGCCCCGTTTTTACGGGGGAGAGGGTTAGGGTGAGGGGCAGTTTTCGGCGCCAACCAGACATGCACGGTCAAGCCTTGAGGAAGGTGGCGAGCGAAATTGCTTAGCGAGCAGCGCGCGCCACCCAGGCAGGAATCAGTTCGCTGACGAGCTTGCGCGGCTTCTGGCCCTTGGTGAATTCAGCAAGGCGCATGCCGCTATGGGCAGCGGCGAGCGCCTGTTTCTTCGGCATCAGCAGACCGAGTTCCAGCGGCGGCACGGCGCGGCCGAGGCGGCGGAGGAACGGGCGCCGGTAGCCGCGCGAGGCGGTGAAACGCGCCGGTAGCTTGTTCAGCGCGACATATTCGGCGATCTCGTCGATCCAGCCGGCCTGGGGTCTAGCGCCCGGCTCGACGAAAAGCAGCCATTCGCCGCGAGCGGAGCGGACGATGTCCTTGATATCCCACTGCGAATGGAAACGGCAGCCGGCGGCGTCGGCGACCCGCGAGGTGCCGTCGCGCGAGCCGTGATCGAGCACGACCACATCGCTGACGAGCCCCTCCACCGCGCCTGCCACCAATACCGATAAAGTCTGCGCCAGCTCGGATTCCTGATCCTGGCATTCGAGAACAACCGTCAACATCGCCTATTCATAATGCGCCGCACAAATTTTTGCCAGCGGCGTTTTCCGCATTTTGTTCTTGCAATGTTCTGGTTTTACGGATAGGAATTTAATCATCAAAACGGGCGGGAGCGATGGCTTTCCGTCACGGGAGAATCCGATGAGAGAGCAGTCCCTGGCAGGGCAGGCCGCATTCGCGCCTGCCAACACGGCAGATATTGCCGATGCGATGATCGCGTCCTCCGGCCTGCGGATCGAGGTCGATCGGCGGCGCGGGCGTGGGGCGGGACTGAACCCGACCGGGCGGTTCGAGGCGCTGCAGCGGGAAACCTTCGATGACGGCTGGCAGACGCTGGAAGAGCTTCCCCCGTTCAAGACCGATGTGCAGATCGAGAAACCCCGCACAGCCATCACCCGCAACGAATCGCCGGATATTCCCTTCGACCGATCGATCAATCCCTATCGCGGCTGCGAGCATGGCTGCATCTATTGTTTCGCCCGGCCGACACATGCCTATATGGGGCTCTCGGCAGGGCTCGATTTCGAGACGAAGCTGTTTGCCAAGCCGGATGCGGCAAAACTGCTGGAGCGGGAACTCGCCAAGCCGGGTTACAAGGTGCGGGCGATCGCGATCGGCACCAATACCGACCCCTATCAGCCGATCGAGAAGGAATGGCGCGTCATGCGCGGCATTCTCGAGGTCTTGAACAAGGCGAACCATCCGGTATCGATCGTCACCAAGTCGGCGATGATCCTGCGAGATCTCGATATTTTGCGGGATATGGCGGCTAAGAACCTGGTGCGCGTCGGCATCTCCGTGACCACGCTCGACCGCAAGCTTGCCCGGACGATGGAGCCGCGCGCCGCCACGCCGCCGCGCCGGCTGGAGACCATTCACACGCTGTCGGAAGCAGGCATCCAGACGGCTGTGATGGCCGCTCCGCTGATCCCGGCGCTGAACGATCACGAGCTGGAACGCATCCTCGAATCGGCCAAGGCGGCCGGCGCAGCCGAAGCGAGTTATGTCATCCTGAGATTGCCGCTCGAGGTCAGCCCGCTGTTTCGCGACTGGCTGCTGCAACACTACCCCGATCGCTACCGGCATGTGATGTCGCTGGTGCGCTCGATGCGCGGCGGCAAGGATTATGATGCCGAATTCGGCAAGCGCATGAAGGGTGCCGGTCCCTATGCCTGGCAGATCGCCCGGCGCTTTGAAATGGCGGCAAGACGTTTTGGCCTGACGCGACGCGGCATGCCGTTGCGCGACGATCTGTTCGTGCCGCCGGATGGCAGCGGCGTTCAACTATCGCTGCTCTAACCGTTTGTTTTACGCAATTCCTGGCAGCAGCTTCGCACTTTTCCTGGAATTGCTTGAAGCTTGCGCATCGGCCCATCGAGAAACCGCCCTGTTCTCGAGCGCCGAGCGCAATTCCCGCGGATGGGCCTGACCGCCGCCATCCGCCGGACCCGGTCCCCGACCGCCGCCCTGATCGGGGACTTGCGGGCAATCGGGTTGGCGTGCGAGGTTCAGCCGCATGAAACCTCGCACGCCACCCGATTCTCCGCTGCTTTTCCAAGCGGTTCCGCTGGTGCCGGATTTCCGGCTGGAACTCAAAGCCCGCAAGGCCGGCCACTGGCCGGTCGCCGGCGCCGACGAGGCGGGCCGCGGACCGCTGGCCGGACCGGTCGTCGCAGCCGCCGTCATCCTCGATCCGAAGCGCATCCCGGAGGGGCTGAACGATTCCAAGCAGCTTTCGGCGCAACGGCGTGAGGAGCTGTTCGTGCAGATCCTGGCGACTGCCACCGTTTCCATCGCCTCCTCCAGCTCGACGCGCATCGACGAGACCGATATCCGCAAGGCGAGCCTCGACGCCATGCGCCGCGCGATCTGCGGCCTTTCCATCCCGGCAAGCTACGTGCTGACCGACGGACTCGACGTGCCGCCCGGCCTCGATTGCCCTGGGCAGGCTGTGGTCAAGGGTGATGCCCGTTCAGTCTCGATCGCTGCCGCCTCGATCGTCGCCAAGGTAACGCGCGACCGGATGATGGCCCGGGTCCATTGGGTATTTCCGGATTACGGCTTTGCCGCCCATGTCGGATACGGCACGGCACAGCACCGTGCCGGCATCGAAAAGCATGGCCCCTGCTCCCTGCACCGGATGAGTTTTAGGCCGCTACGCAAGGTTGAGGATGGTCCCGAGATGGACGAGCTGATCTCGGAATAGGTCTGAACTCCAGACTGCGGAGAGCTGCTCAAGGCCCCCTTCCTAACCCCTCCCCACAAGGGGGAGGGGCTAGAGCCAGCCGCATGATCTGCATTCAAGATTGGATGAGCGGGGGCCGCAGGTAAGCCCCTCCCCCTTGTGGGGAGGGTTGGGGAGGGGTCTTGGCTCAACCACAACCGGACAGGCTCATACTTCAAAAAAGATCTATCAACGAAGAAAAGGCCGGGACATGCCCGGCCTTTTCCTTATTCCATTCGAAACGCTCAGTTGAGCCGCGTCTTGACCTGGCCGACGGCATTGCCGAAGAGCTCGGACTGGACCTTGGCATCAGCCTGCTTGGCGAGCACCGTTTCGGCAGCCGCGATTGCGAGATCGACGGCAGCGGAACGGACCGCCTTCATCGCCTCGGCCTCGGCCTGCTTGATCTTCTGCTCGGAAAGCGCCGTCCGGTTGGCGACGAATTCTTCCGTCTTCTTCTTCGCCTCGGTGGTCAGCATTTCGGCTTCGCGCTCGGCGGCGGCAACGATGTGGGCCGCTTCGGCTTCCGCTTCCTTGCGCTTGCGCTGGTATTCAGCGAGCAGGTGCTGCGCTTCCTCGCGCAGACGCTTGGCTTCGGCCAATTCGTTGCGAATCTGGTCGGCGCGGTCGTCGAGCGACCGTGCCATCATGCCCGGAACCTTCAGGTAGACGACCAGCGCCAGGAAGAGGACGAGGCCGACAAAGGCGAAGAAAGTCGCGTCAAAAGCAAATCCCATCGATCAAGCCTCCTTCTTGACTGCCGCGACGGCAGCGGCGACATCGGCCTTGGCAACGGTGCCGCCGATCAGCTGATCGACCACGGCAGCCGCGGTTTCCTCGGCAATGGTGCCGACGTCGGCAAAGGCCTTGGCCTTGATCTCGCCGATGCGGAGCTCGGCAGCCTTGATCTTTTCCGACAGGCTCGCCTCGACAGCGCGGCGATCCTCTTCGGCCTTGGCCTTAGCGGCGTCGCGCGCGGCAGCGCCGATCGCGTTGGATTTGGCGCGGGCAGCGGCCAGTTCACCCTCATAGGTCCGGACGGCAGCGTCGGCTTCCGCCTTTAGGCGGCCTGCTTCTTCCAGATCCTGGGAAATGCGCGTGTGACGCTGATCGAGGATCGCCCCGATGCGCGGCGCGATGACCTTTTGCATAAGCAAATAGAAGACGCCGAACGTGATCACCAGCCAGAGCAGCTGAGACGCGAAGGTCGTCGAATCGAAAGGCGGGAAAGGGCCTCGGGCGTGTCCGCCTTCGGCAACACCGGTCTCGGTATGGACCTCGCCTGCGGCCGGAGCGGCATGCGCATCCGTACCCGTCGCTGCCGCCGGTGCTTCTTCAGCGTAAGCCGGGGTCACAAAAAACATTCTCACCTCCAGGTGGACTGCAAATGCAAAGGATCACGGCTTGCGGTCGCAGGCCGTGATCCATCTATTCGCCGATATCAGACGGCGAAGAGGAGGAGGAGAGCGATGAGCAGCGAGAAGATGCCCAGAGCTTCCGTAACGGCGAAACCGAATACCAGACGGCCGAACTGGCTGTCAGCGGCAGACGGATTGCGCAGTGCGCCGGAGAGGTAGCTGCCGAAAATATTGCCGAGGCCGAGAGCCGTACCGGCCATACCAAAGCAAGCCAGGCCTGCACCGATGTACTTTGCTGCTTCCGCTTCCATGTTGAACTCCTTTGAAATGGTTGTTGCGGCGAATGACTGACGCCCTCGAGACGTCGATGTCGTTATCCTTAGTGCCCGCCCGGATGGATTGCGTCGTTGAGGTACATGCAAGTCAGCACCGCAAAGACGTAAGCCTGAAGGAAGGCGACGAGGAACTCGAGACCGGTCAGGGCGACGGTCATGATGAGGGGAAGAACGGCGCCGCCGACACCGAGAGCACCCAGGGTTCCAAGCGAGGCGACGAAGCCTGCGAACACTTTGAGCGTGATGTGACCGGCGAGCATGTTGGCGAAAAGACGAACCGAGAGTGAAATCGGACGCGACAGGAAGGAGATGATTTCGATCGTCACCACCAGCGGCAGCAGCGCGCCCGGCACGCCGTGCGGCACGAAGAGATTGAGGAAGCGGAAACCGTGCTTGTAGAACCCGTAGACGATGACGGTGCCGATGACGAGCAGGGCAAGGGCGAAGGTTACGATGATCTGGCTCGTCACCGTGAAGAAATACGGGAACATGCCGAGCAGGTTCGCCGTCAGCACGAACATGAACAGCGAGAAGACCAGCGGGAAGAATTTCATTCCCTGCTTGCCGGCGCCTTCCTTCAGCATGTTGGCGATGAATTCGTAAGACATTTCCGCAACCGACTGCGAACGGCCCGGCACGATGGCGCGGTTTGAGGTCGCGAAATAGAGGAAGCCGACGGCAACGGCAGCAGAAGCGGCCATGAAGAGCGATGCGTTGGTGAACGAAAAATCAATTCCGCCGATTTCGATCGGCACAATCTTCTGGATCAGGAACTGATGAGTCGGATCGTTAGACACCGCTTGTTCTCTCTACTTTGGCCCGCAGGACGCGGGGACATTGCACTAGACCGGAACCGGTCCCTATTTCTTGTCGTCCTTGTCGTCCAGGGGATGGGCTATCACCCCCGCAGAACGCAGCACGTTCAGAACGCCGGCACAGAATCCGAGAAGCAGAAGAACAATCATCCCCCAAGGCGCCGTGCCAACAAAACGGTCGAAGACATAGCCAAGGAAAGCACCGACGAGGATTGCGGCAATGAACTCGCTGGAAAGCTTCATCGCCTGGGCATAACCTTTGCGGCTTACCTCGGCTTGGGCTTCCCTGGCCTCGTCCTTCCCCACCTCGACGCGCTTGGTCGCGAGTTTCGCTTCCAGTTGCGCACGGCGCTTCTCAAGACTTTCTTCGCGGTCGTCCGCCATGGATCTCTCCTCGCCTGCCCGTCGCCCGCACTCCCGCTACCCCGGTCATTCGGACCCCGGACGCGAAGGTTGAGACCCTTCCGGCCCGTTCTGAAGTCGCGCGCAACATAGTTTTAGGGATTAGCATAGTCAAGGCGTAGACAGCTTCTGTCCAGCGAGAAAATAATTTCATCGAATCAAAGAGATAAACCGATTTTTGGGCGATCGCTTAAATTCGATGGAAAGAATCCGCTTTTGAGCCCGACAAATCGGCTTGGGCAGGCGATTATCTCAGCTCCAGCCGCCGCCATAGGTGCGATAGAAGACGTGAAGACCGATGCGGCCGACCTTTTCCATGGTCTTTGCCCATTTCGGCCTGACATAGACCGCATGGTAATGCGTAGCCGAACCCACCTGGGGCAGCCAGATCTTGCCTGATGTGACCGCCATCGCCACATCGCGGGCCATCCGCCAGTGGTATCCCGAGTTCACCCGGTCCTTGATGCTGTCGCAGGCGAAGGAAAACTGGCAGCGATTGCGCCAATCCTCGTTCTGGTAGACGACGCCGCAGATGGTTTTCGGATAGGAAGGGTTGCGGACGCGGTTGAGGATGACCTGGGCGACGGCCGCTTGGCCCTTTACCGATTCTCCACGCGCCTCGAAATAGATGCCGGAAGCAAGGCACTGCTGTTCGCGGGCGGAAAAGACGCTCGGCGCCAATATGCTTGCGGCCCAGGCATGGTCGCGCGGGCCGATCTCCGGAACGAAGCGGCCGCTGCCCTGCTCGGTCAGAATGGAATCGAAGGGCGACTGGCGGGAATAGTCGGGTGCGGCCGGCCCATAGGCAGTGGCAAGCACATCGGCCTTGTCGCTGGTGACGAGGCTTGCAAGCATTGCCGGCACCCCGTCATCGGGCACCACCGGCTGCTTCTTATAGAAAGATGTGGCGATCTCGATTTCCTTGCCCAGGATCTTCGGCTTGACGAAGGCCGACCTGTCCTTGAGATCGAAGCTCGGGGTGAACAGCATCTTGGTGCGCTCGAGGATAGAGCCGGCGGAAAAGTCCTTCGGCGGCTGCATCCTCTCGACGGCGACGACGCGGCCCTTCTTGGCGGCGCGATTGACGCGATCCTCGTCCGGCGTGTCCTCGTGGCTCTTGTCGTTGGCGGTGCCCTTGTCCATGGCAGCGCCCTTGTCCAGGGCAGAGAAAGCAACCTTGCGGCCATCAGGAAGCACCATGCCGGCGCCCGACGAGATCGTGCCGGTCATTGTCGGGTCGGCGAAAGCAAGTTCGGCCTGATGAATCGAGCCGGCCGGCGAATTGGTCAGCACCATGCGCCAGTTCTCACCCTCATGATCGAGGCCGGCAAGCATGGCGGCGAGATCGGCATGGGACGTGACACTCGGGAAGATCAGCCAGCCGGCAAGCCCGAAGATAGCGGGCGATACCCAGTTCTCGGGAAGAAGGCGCAGCTTGCTACGGGAAGAGCTCTTTCGACGCAAAACCAACTCCGGCAACGGAACGCGGGAACATTCCATCGAAAATCTCTCATTAACCTTGACGTCCGGTTAACGGGCCGTGCCTGACCATGAGAATATTTTGATGTTCTAATGTCGCTGGTTTGATGGGGGACGTATCCCAATCTCCGTCCTCCCAGGCCTTGAGCCGAGGATGCTCGGCTCAAGGCCTGGGAGGACGGAGTACGAGGTGACGGAAGGGGCCAGCCGCATCAGGAATGTCGCCTACACGCCTATCAAATAATAACGTGCGAGCCCAGTTCTACCACGCGGTTGGCCGGAAGGCGGAAGTAGTCCGAGGGGTTGGCGGCGGCGTTGGCGAGCGCGATATAAAGCCGGTCCTGCCAGTAAGGCATGCCCGACTTGGCGTCCGGCACCAACTTGCGGCGGCCGAGATAGAAGGAGGTCGACATGATGTCGAACTTCAGCCCGGTCTTGCGCAGCGTCGCCAAGGCCTGCGAGACGTTTTGCGATTCCATGAAGCCGAAGAGCAATTCGACGCGGGAGAAGCGCTCGGAAATCTGCTCGACCTTGTAGCGGTCCTGGCTTGGGACGCGCGGCTTGTTGACGGTGCGGATCGTCAGGATGACGTTGCGGTCGTGAAGCACATGGTTGTGCTTGAGATTGTGCAGCAAGGCGGCGGGGGCCGATTCCGGATCGCTGGTCAGGAAGATCGCGGTGCCCGGAACCTGGGCCGGCGAATGGTCGCTTTTGCGCTCGATCGAACTGACGAAAGAGGCGAGAGGAATATCGGTGTGGCGGGTCTTTTCCATCAGGATCGCGCTGCCGCGGCGCCAAGTCCACATGACGACGGTAAAGGCCGTGGCGATCAGGATCGGGATATAGCCGCCGTCATGGATCTTCAAAAGGTTGGCGCCGAGGAAGATCAATTCGAGCACGACCAGCGGCGCGAGTGCGATCACCGCAACCGGAAGCGACCAGTTCCAGCGGGCGCGAACGAATTCGAAGGCCATGATCGAGGTGACGACCATGGCACCGGTGACGGAGATGCCATAGGCGGTCGCCAGCGCGTCCGACGTCTTGAAACTCAGGACCAGGAAGATGACGCCGATGAACAGCACGGCATTGACCGAAGGCACGAAGATCTGGCCGGTATTGGTTTCCGAGGTGAAGAGGATTTCCATGCGCGGCAGGAAGCCGAGGTTGATGCCCTGGCGCACCAGCGAGAAGGCGCCGGTGATGACAGCCTGGCTGGCGATGATCGTCGCGGCGGTCGCCAGGATGACGACCGGCAGCAGCGCCCATTGCGGAAACATCAGATAGAAGGGATCGGACATCGTCTCCGGCTTGCCGAGCACGAGGGCGCCCTGCCCGAGATAGTTCAGCGTCAGCGACGGAAACACCAGCGCAAACCAGGCCCATTGAATCGGCCGGCGGCCGAAATGGCCGAGATCGGCATAAAGCGCTTCGGCGCCTGTCACCGTCAGGAAGACGGCGCCAAGCACGACGACACCGTAGAAGCCCTCATGCAGCAGGAAGCTGACGGCATAATAGGGATTGAAGGCGGCGAGGATGCCGAAATCGTCCGAGATATGCGATATGCCGGCGGCGGCGATGACGATGAACCAGACGGCGGTGATCGGGCCGAAGAACCTGGCGACGGCGCCGGTGCCGCGCGATTGCACGACGAAGAGCAGCGCCAGGATCATCACCGAGATCGGCACGATATATTCCGAGAGCCTCGGTGTGACGAGCTTCAGGCCTTCGACGGCAGAGAGCACCGAAAGCGCCGGCGTGATCATCGCATCGCCGAGGAAGAGGGCAGCTCCCATCAGGCCGAGCAGCATCAGTATGGCGGTATGGCCATTGGCGGTCTTCATCAGAAGAGCAAGCAGCGACAGCGTGCCGCCCTCCCCCTCGTTGTCGGCGCGCAGCAGGAACAGCACATATTTGATGGTGACGATGATCGTCAGCGCCCAGATCATCAGCGAGATCAGGCTGATGACCTCGAAGCGGGTGAGGCCGTCATGGGCCACGGGCTTCAGCGCCTCGCGAAAGGCATAGAGCGGGCTGGTGCCGATATCGCCGTAGACGACGCCGACGGAACCCAGCGTCAGATAGAACAGCTTTTTCGGCGTCATCTGGGATTCGTTCGGATGGCTCTCTTCAGACATGAAGTTGCAACAGGCTCCTCAGAGCCAGCCTTTCCAGCGAAAAAAGAAAAAGGGGATGACGGCGGAGACCACCATCAGGGCCAGCGAATAGGGATAACCCGCGGCCCAGGCCAGCTCCGGCATGACCTGAAAATTCATACCATAGACGGAGGCGACCAATGTCGGCGGCAAGAACACTACCGAGGCGATCGAGAAAATCTTGATGATCGAATTCTGCTCGATGTTGATCAGACCGAGCGACGCGTCGAGCAGGAAGGTGATGTTGCCTGCGACGAAGGATGCATGCTCCGACAGCGACTGGATATCGCGCGAGACGGTGCGGCAGAGCTCCTTCGCCTCGCGGTCCTGCTGGATCGCCGGGATCGTGTGAAAGAAGGTCAGCAGACGGGAAAGCGAACCGAGGCTGTCGCGCACCTTGCTGATCATCCGGTGATGGCCGGCGATATCCCGCAATTTCTCTTCGAGGTAGTTCGAGGGCTTGCGCGTTTTCTTCGCCCGGTCGCCGAAGACATGCATCGACAGGATATCGAGGCGCGAGATCGAAACCTCAAGGATTTCGGCGGTGCGGTCGACGATCGTCTCCAACAGCTTGGCCAGAAGCGCAGCACCGCTGCGCCAGTTTTCCGGCAGCCGGTGCAGAGCGGCGATGAACAGCGCAAAGGATTTGGGGTGGGCATAGCGGATGGTGACCAGCCGGTTACCGGCCAGGATGAAGGCGACATCGGTCAGCGTCGGCGCCTCGGTATCAGCCTTCCAGAGAAGCGAGCCGGTCATGAAGACGGCATCGTTTTCGACATAGAGGCGGGCGGAAGGCTCGATATCCTTAAGGTCGTCACGGGTCGGAACCTCGATGCCGAGAACCTTCTCGACATAGAGTTCCTCGTCGCGGGTCGGCTCGATCATGTCGATCCATACGACATCCCCGGGAAAGGATGCGGCATGCGACAGATCGCGGATCTCGACCGACGTGCAATTGGAACAGTAAGCGGTGATCACCGGCAGCCTCTCCGATGCTCACGACGCTTCGCGGCCATTGCGCTTTTCATCGAAAGCCTTTCCATGCGGCCGCCAGCGCGGCAACGCGACGGTCGCTCGTGTGCATCGCTCGAAGCGAAAGCGGACCAAGAAAGTTCATACAACTCCGGCTGCATGCAACCTCAACGGCCAGCATGCGCATTGTGCTCCACCGCATCGCAGCTACCAATCCTTCGATCGACAAGACAACTCCGAACTTGCAGGCGAGGCGACCCTTCGAAAACGAAGATGGCCGTCATTGAGCATCTGCAGCAAACGCCATCATGGCGCCGCGGCATATGAAGCAAAGCCATGCAATAATCAAGACATCTTCCGTGATCCGCGGCTTTTCACCACGTTTCCCTGACAATTTCGGGTATCCGCCGCGGTGATTCGAGGTTCGAAAGGCTCTGTTTTGCGCGTGCCTGACGCTGCACACCTTTTTGACGACAGGGCTTATTCGAAGACGATCGCCGGAGCAGGACGCTGCGGCTGGCCACCGATCTGTTCCCAGACCTTGGTGGCGATGCCGCGATAGATGCCGGCGACGACGCCATTCGGCTCGGAAGCGACGAGCGGCGTGCCGGCGTCGGAGGTTTCACGGATGTTCATCGTCAGCGGCACTTCGCCGAGGAAAGGCACGCCGATGCGCTCGGCCTCCTTGCGGGCGCCGCCATGGCCGAAGATGTCGTAGCGGGTGCCGGTATCCGGCGCGATGAAATAGCTCATGTTCTCGACGATACCGAGCACCGGCACCTCGACCTTACGGAACATGTTGAGGCCCTTGCGGGCATCGATCAGCGCCAGATCCTGCGGCGTGGAGACGATGACTGCGCCGGCAAGCGGCACCTGCTGGGCCATGGTAAGCTGCGCATCGCCGGTGCCGGGCGGCATGTCGACAACGAGCACGTCAAGTTCACCCCAGGCGACTTCGCGCAGCATCTGCAGCAGTGCCGACTGGACCATCGGGCCGCGCCAGATCATCGCTGTCTCCTCGTCGACGAGGAAACCCATCGACATGACCTTGAGGCCGTAATTCTCCATCGGATTGATGATGCGGCCGTCGATCTGCGTCGGACGGCCGGATATTTTTAAGAGCCGCGGCATCGAGGGACCGTAGATATCGGCATCGAGAATGCCGACGCGAAGGCCATTGGCAAGCAGCCCGAGCGCCAGGTTGACGGCGGTGGTCGACTTGCCGACCCCACCCTTGCCCGAGGCGACGGCGATGATGGCAGCAATGCCGGGAACGCCGATCTTGCCGACCCGCGGCGGCTGTTGCGGGGCATGGGTATGGCCCCGGTGTTCATGCTGGTGATCATGGCCGGCATGGCCGTGCGGCGGGTTCGGTGCTGGACGGGCGGCCGGAGCGGCGGCCGCCGCCTTCTTGTCGGCGGTCAGTGTGACGAGCGCGCCCTTGACACCCGGCATTGCCTTGACGACGCGCTCGGCGGCGAGCCGCATCGGCTCCAGCTCCTTAGCGCGATCAGCCGGAACGGTGATGGAGAAATAGACCTTGCCGTCGGAGATGAAGACGTCGGAAACCATGCCGAGCTCGACGATATCGTGCTCGAGATCCGGTCCACGCACGGTCTTCAGCGTTTCGAGAACCTGTTCCTTGGTGACGTCGGTCATTCCACCCTCACTGCCTCTTCTCGCAGACTAGAGCGCCGCGCGTCTTTCAAGACGCGCAAGGAGCGCTGTAGCATTTTGAATTGCTGCATGATTTCAGCCCTCATCGATTCCGATCAAGACTGACATCATGCAGTAGAGATAGTGGAGGCGGACGCCTTCGCCAAACAAAATCATCGCCGGGAAAATCGATTTGCCGGCCAGCAAAAAAGCGCGGGGGACAACCGGCAATCCGTTGCGGCCATCAAGTCCGCCGGGCTTTCGCCCTGATGGCCGCAACGGTCTCTCCCCGAGAACCGGCGCAATCCGGGCGAACTAGCGCAAGCCGAAAAAAAGGCCAGCGAAAAACGAAGGGGAAAGGCCAGATCACCACCAGCTGCGAAGCAAGCGGTGCCAAAACGCAACAACCACCGCCGACACCGAAGGCTTGCGAAAAGCGGCCTCGGCGTCGGGCAGCGGCGTGTCGGCCGCGCCATTTGCTGGCGCTGGTCCAAGTCCCCTCTGGGCCTTTGGCAAAAGAGATGCAGAAAGCGTGCCAGACGGAAATCGGGCAGAAATGGCACAAAAGCGGCCCTGAGGACGGCGGCAACGGCAAGAAAATGCCCAAGCGCTGGGCGTCGGCGAAACCATGCCGTGCTTTTTGCAACTTATTTGATCAGGCCGATGCGCAGCGCCTTGGCAACCGCCTGGGTCCGGTTGACCGTGTCGAGCTTCTTGGTGGCTCGGTTGAGGTAGTGATTGACGGTGTGCTCGGAGAGGGTGAGGATTTCGGCGATTTCCGCACTGGTCTTGCCGGCCGCCGTCCAGTTGAGGCAATCGATTTCCCGGTCGGTCAGCGTGTCCGTCATGCGCGTATCGAGGTTACGGATCTCGGCGAGCCTGTCGTAGACATGGATAGAGATGTAGCAGAGTTCACGCATCTCCGCCGGGCTGAAAGGCTCGCGGTCGCCGGTGAAAGAGATGGCGCCGCGCAGGCCGGATGGCTCATGCGTCGGGAAATAGGCGCCGCGCATCATCCGGAACCGTTCGAACAGCGTGGCGACGAGGGCGGACTTGCCGTCGTCCCGCGACCAGTTCTGGCGCGACATGTCATAGGAGAAGGGCCGCGCCGATGTTCTGAGGCGTCTCAGAACCGGGCTGTTCACCAGCAGTCCCTCCTGGTCGTAGAGCGCCAGAAGCTCGGCCGGCCAGCTGGTGATGACCGTGCTGCCCTGGATATCCAGGGAGGTGATCGGAGGCAGGTTGAGAACCATGAAGGCGCGGCTGCGATAGGCTTCGGTCACGCGTTTCAGGAACCGGAAAATATCGAACTGGGTCTTTAGGCCGGCTATTTCCGTGATGTAGTCGTCGTCTTGTTCCGGGGATGTTTGCGACAAGGGTGCCATCACATTTCTTCATCTTCGGCGCTACGGCCGGTTCGATTGCATCGGGGAATGACGATCGCTTGGATCAAACGGAATTGGCCTCGGCATGCAGCGTTCGGCCGGCAAGTGGTTAATCGATTTCGCAGACTATTTGCAGTTGTCGTGATTCGCCGGCAAATCTCAATATCGCCCTCATCATAAGCATGCTCTCAGATTGCATTCGGCAAGGGGCGGAGCGTAATTTATTCTCCAAAACATGATGTCGTCGGTAAACCGTGCGCACTTTTCGGCATCATGGCCTAGCGGCGGGGGCCGAGCCGGATGCGCATGTCTTCCATGATCCTTCCAGCCGCCAGCTGAACCGGAACGGCCCATTGACGCAGAAGTTCCATCGACAAGCGGTAGGCCGGGCCAGTGATCGAAATGCCACCAATAAAGGTCCGGTCCTGCGACCAGACGGGTGCGGCGACGCAGCAGATGCCGGCCTCATGCTCCTCGCGGTCGAAAGCATAACCCTGGTCGGCGATCTCGCGGATTTCGGCCAGCAGCGTTTCGGCTGAACGATGGGTCGAGGCGGTAAAGCTGGTGAAGCTCAGCCCGGCGAGGAGATCGACGAGGCTTTCGGCCGGAAGCAGCGAAAGCGCGGCCTTGCCGACGCCGGTGCAGTAACAGGGCGAGGCATTGCCGATTTGCGAATACATGCGCACCGGCTGACGGCCGTCGACCTTATCGAGATAGATGATCGACTGACCCCGGAGAACACCGAGATGCACCGTCTCGCCGGTCGCCTGCTGCAGATCGGAAAGGTGCGGCTCGGCAATCAACCGGAATTCGTTGCGCGCCCAGCTGCGCGCGGCGAAGTCGAGCAGGCGCAGGCCGGGCGCATAACGGCCGTCGCCATCGAGTTCGAGCAGACCCTCCTCCAGCAGATGGCTCAGCTGGCGATGCAATGTGCCGCGCGGCTGGCCGGCAAGGGCCAGGATATCGGTGAAGCGTAGCGGCGCATGCGCATGGGTGACGAGATCGAGCAGAACCATCAGTTTGCCGAGCGTGCCGGTCTCGCGGGCCTGTGCTGCGCCTTCGCCGTTTGAATTCATCGCCTCATCCACCCCTTGACAGAAAGGCCAGCGTAAACCGATAATTCCATATAGTCAAATTGAGTTCCAAATAATGGAACACTGGCAAAGTCGGGAGGAGACGATGACCATGATGCAAGCAGCACAATTTCCCGAGTTTAAAGACCGAGCCGTGCTGGTCACCGGCGGCGGATCGGGCATAGGTGCTGCGATCGTCGAAGGTTTCGCCCACCAAGGCGCCAAGGTCTCGTTCATCGATATCGCCGAGGCGGCAGGCCGCGAGCTCGCCGAACGGCTATCGCGGGAGACGACCCATCCGGTCTCTTTCTACCATGCCGACCTGCGCGACATCGAGGCGATCCGGCGCACGGTCGATACTGTCGTTGCGAACTCAGGGCCGATCCGCGTGCTGGTCAACAATGCCGCGTGGGACGACCGCCATGATTTCGACGCGGTGACCGAGGCCTATTGGGACAACAACCAGGCGGTCAATCTGCGGCATGTATTCTTCGCCTCGCAGGCGGTGGCGCCGTCAATGCGGGCGGCCGGCGGCGGGGCGATCATCAATATGTCGTCGATCGCCTTCAAACTGAACATGGGCGGCTTTCCCTCCTATGCGGCGGCGAAGGCTGCGGTCGTCGGGCTGACGAAGAGCATGGCGGGCAGGCTCGGGCCGGAGAACATCCGGGTCAACTGCATCCTGCCCGGCATGGTCGTCACCGAACGGCAGGTGCAGCTCTGGCTGACGGAGGAGAGCATTGCGCGCTCGGTCGAGCAGCAGTGCCTGAAAGTTCCGCTCCAGGCCGACGCGATCGTCGGTCCCTGCCTGTTTCTTGCATCCGACTGCGCGGCTGGAATGACCGCCCAGTCACTGATTGTCGATGGAGGCGTTCTGTAATGACAAATCCCGCTTATGTCGCGGTGGACTGGGGCACCAGCAGTTTCCGGCTCTGGCTGATCGCCAGGGACGGCAGCGTGCTTGCCGAGCGCCGCAGCGGCGAAGGCATGACCAGCGCAGCAAAGACCGGTTTTTCCCAAGTGCTTGCGGCCCATCTCGCCGCCGTCGAGGCACCGGAAAACCTGCCGGTGATCGTCTGCGGCATGGCCGGCGCCCGGCAGGGCTGGATCGAGGCCGGTTATATCGACGTGCCGGCCCCGCTCACCTCGATCCTGACCGCGGCAGTCTCCGTGCCTGGCGAAAGCCGCGACATCCGCATCCTGCCGGGCCTTGCCCAGCGGGATAGCGCGACGCCAGACGTCATGCGCGGCGAGGAAACCCAGCTTCTCGGCGCGCTCGGCACCGCAAGCGCGGGCGCGCAGGCGGTCTGCATGCCCGGCACCCATTCGAAATGGGTGCATGTCAAGGATAGCAAGGTCACCGGCTTTTCGACCTTCATGACCGGCGAACTGTTCGACGTCATCACCAAACACACGATCCTTTCGCATGCCGTTGCCGGTGCGGGAGAGCAGCCGGCGGACACGGAAACCTTCGAGGCGGCGGTATCGGCGGCCTTCCAGCGTCCAGCACTTGCCTCCAACCTGCTGTTTACCGCCCGCTCGGGCCAGCTTCTGCACGGCATATCCGCCGCTGCCGCGCAAGCCCGGCTTTCCGGCACGCTGATCGGTCTCGAAATCGCCGGCGCGCTGCAGGATGCCGCCAACTCAGACATTACCCTCATCGCTTCCGGACGCCTGCAGGCGGTCTACGAACAGGCGTTCAGAACACTCGCCCTTCCCTTCACCGCCATCGATGCGGACGCCGCCGTGCGCCGCGGGCTTTCGGCCGCTGCCGAAGCCATCTGGCCGAATTGAGAAAGCTGACACGATGAACCGTATCCCCTTCCCCGACATGCAGCGCCCGCTGATCGCCATCCTTCGTGGCATCCGGCCTGACGAGACCGAGAGCATCGTCGGCGCCTTGATCGACAATGGCCTGACAGCGATCGAGATCCCGCTCAACTCGCCGGAACCGTTCAAATCCATCGAGATCGCCGCCAAGATGGCGCCGGCCGAAGTGCTGATCGGTGCCGGCACGGTGCTGACGGTCGAGGCGGTCGACAGCCTGCATGCCGCCGGCGGCAAGCTGCTGGTCACGCCGAATGTCGAGCCCGAGGTGATCATCCGGGCCCGCGACTACGGCATGGTGACGATGCCGGGTGTGTTTACACCGACCGAGGCGCTGGCCGCCGCGCGCGCCGGCGCCACCGGTCTCAAATTCTTTCCGGCCAGCGTGCTCGGTCCATCCGGCATCACGGCGATCCGGGCCATCCTGCCGCCGGAGCTGAAAATTGCCGCGGTCGGCGGCGTATCGGACAAGAATTTCGGCGATTATACCAAGGCCGGCATCTTCTCCTTCGGCCTCGGCACCAGCCTCTACAAGCCGGGAATGACCGCGGCGGAGGTTGCCGAGCGCGCCAAGGCGACCATTTACGCCTATGATGCAGCCATTGGGAGCGTGAACGTATGACCGATATCTATGAGTTCGAGGGCAAGACCCTTTGCAACACCAATTCCGTTCTCGGCGAAGGCCCGACCTATGATCCGGACAGCAATACCGTCTGGTGGTTCAACATCCTCGGCAAGGAACTGCACGAGCTCAATCTTTCGACGAGCGCGAAAAAGGTGCACTCGCTGCCGGCCATGGCCAGCGTGCTTGCCCGTATCGACGCCGGACGGCAGCTGATCGCGACCGAAGAAGGGCTTTTCGTCCGCGATGTGGCCAGCGGCAACCTTACCTTCTACGCCGCGCTCGAAAACGACAGGCCGGAAAACCGTTCGAACGACGGCCGCACCCATCCTTCCGGTGCGCTCTGGATCGGCACGATGAGCAAGCGGGCGGAAAACCAGGCCGGCGCCATCTATCATGTCGCCAGCGGCAAGGTGACGAAGATCTTCAACGGCATCAGCATCCCGAATTCGATCTGCTTCTCGCCTGATGGCACGATCGGCTATTACACGGATTCCCGCCTCAACCGGCTGATGCGCGTCATGGTCGATCCGAACACCGGCCTGCCCACAGGCGAGCCGATCGTGCTGGTCGACAGCGCCAACGAGCCCGGCGACATCGACGGCTCGGTGGTCGATGCCGACGGTTATATCTGGAATTCGCGCTGGGGCGCCGGCGTCGTCGATCGCTACAATCCCGACGGCCTGCGCATCTCGCGCTACAAGGTTCCCGCCGTCCAGCCCTCCTGCCCCGCCTTTATCGGCGTCAATGCCGACCGGCTGGCAGTGACGACCGCCTGGGAGGGGTTGGACGAGGATGCGCGCTCTGCGCAACCCAGCGCCGGTGCGCTGCTGGAACTCGGCATCGAGGTCAAAGGCGTGTTCGATCCGGTCTATGTGATCTGAACATCGGATCACCTGATTTGCTTGCCAGAGGCGCTCCCGACCGGGGCGCCTTTTCTTATTTCGGCTGCCGCCTGTTGTAAAATGTTCCGTGAAAATCGAGAAATTTTCCGTGTTTTCAATCGGAACCAATCGGCGCACCAGTCATTTTCTCTTCGAACCGGCGCGGCAATGACACAGATATTGCCGGGTCAGCGACTACTCCAGGAAAAATGAAGGTAGGTTCGAAATGACACGCAAACTCTTGACGACCGTTGCTGCTGGCGCCCTGTTTGCCACGGCTTTCGCACCGGCGGCATTCTCGCAGGCGGCCCCGCAGCCGGCAGATCCAGCTGCTTCCACCCAGGCAGCGCCTGCCGATCCGGCAGCCCCGAAGCCGATGACCCCTGATGTCACCAAGCCCGCCGGCGATGCCGCACAGGCTCCGGCTGCAGCACCGACGGCAGACACGGCGCAGGCCGGCTATATCACGGAACAGGCTCCGGACCAGGTCAGCGCCAACACCTATATTGGCCAGTCGGTCTATAACGGCAATAATGAAAGCATCGGCAGCGTCAACGACCTGATCCTCAAGAAGGACGGCGGCTTCGTTGCTGCGATCGTCGGCGTCGGTGGCTTCCTCGGCATCGGCGAAAAGAATGTCGCGGTGCCGATGGAAAAGATCACCGTCGCTCAGAACACCCAGGACGGCAGCGTCAAGCTGACGACAAGCGAAACGGCTGAATCGCTGAAGGCCGCACCTGAGTTCAAGACGCTGGCCATGCAGTCAGCCGAAAAGGCCCCGGCTGCGACCGGCACCGACACCACGGCCACCGGCTCGACAACGCCCAAGTAATTGGCGTTAGGACAGCCGGGCCACAAAAACCGCGCGGTAGTATAGCGTAGGCGATGGCGCTCCTAGGGGCGCCATCGCTTTTTGCTATGTCGGTAGCTAGAGATGTTGTCCGAAAACCGCACACACTTTTCGGCATCATGCTTTATGCGCTGACACGCTCCACCATGGCCGGATCATAATAGTTCTCGTGTAGGAAGCGCAGCGTGGCGATACCGTCGGCCGGACGGCCGAAATGGTAACCCTGCCCCATGCCGCAACCGAGCGTGCGCAGCTTGACCGCCTCGGCGTAATCCTCGATGCCTTCGGCTACGACTTCCAAGTCCAGGCCGTCGCACATGGTCAGGATCGCCTTGATGATGTGTTCGGAGGCACGGTCGGAATTGATGCGGGAGACAAAGGCACGGTCGATCTTGATCTTGTCGAAGATGAAGTCGCGCAGGCGCCCGAGGCTCGACTGGCCGGTGCCGAAATCGTCAAGCGAAATGCGCACACCGGCGGCGCGCAAATCGGCGATGATCCGGTGGGCGGTATCGGCCGAGCTCATGACTGCGGTCTCGGTGATCTCCAGCTCCAGGCGATGCGGATCGAAACCGACACGGCCGAGGATCGACAGGACGCTGCTGCTCGTGCCCGGATCCATCAGCTGGGCCGAGGAGAGATTGAACGACAGAAACAGTTCGCGCGGCCAAGAAAGGGCCGCTTCGGCGGCTTTGCGCAGCAGCGCCTCCGACAGCGCATCGATGAAGCCGCGCTCTTCGGCGAGCGGCACGAAGACGCCGGGCGAAACGAAACCGAGATCGGGATCGTTCCAGCGGGCGAGCGCCTCGAAGCCGACGACCTGATTGTTGGAGAGCGAGACGATCGGCTGGAAATGCACGTCGATCGCGTCGGAGATGATGGCGTTTCGAAGCGCCTGCTCCAGCTGCGTCGCGCGCTTCATTTCCTGGGCGATTTCGCGCGAATAGACGGTGACCTGGCCGCGGCCGCGGCGCTTGGAACGGTAGAGTGCGGTTTCGGCGCTCTTCAGCAGTTCCTCGCAATCTTCTCCGGCGAACGGGTAGATTGCAAAGCCGAGGGAGGCGGAGAGGCGGACGTTGCGGCCGCCGAGGTCATAGGGCGCCGACAGCACCTCGCGGATCATCTGGCCGAATTTCTCGGCACTGGCCCGCTCGAAAATCAGCGGCAGCACGAAGGCGAATTCATCGCCTTCATGGCGGGTAACCAGCGCGCCATCCGGAATACAGGCCCTGAGGCGATGGGCGACCTGGCACAGGATTTCATCGCCGGCGGTCGAGCCGAAGAGATCGTTGATCGGTTTGAAACTGTCGAGGTTGGCGATGCCGATGGTGAAGGGAGCCGGATCGCTGGCGCGCTCCGAAGAGATCTGCAAGACCTTATCCCGCATGCGATTGCGGTTTCCCAATCCGGTCAGCGGATCGGTATAGGCCATCGCCTGAAGCTCATTCTGACCGACGGTCGAGAAGGCCATTTCCGCCGATTTCATTATCCACCCGAGCTTTCCCGCGCCACGCAGAGAATGACCGGCATATCTTAACAATTCGATAGTAAATCAGCAGCCCTTGCCGTCGGCCCCTCCGAAATCCAGGGAGTCGGCGATTTCCGGCTAGCCTCGCGCTCGCACGGCCTCTTCGATCAGGTGCCTCTGAAATACGGCCTCGAGCATATCAGGGCTGACGGGTTTCATGATGACGTCGTCCATGCCCGATTTGACGCATTCGGCGCGGTCTCGTTCGAAGGCCTGGGTGAGTACGCCGACGATCGGGGTGCGGGTTCCGCCACCGGTCTCCTCCATCTGCCGGATAAGGCGGGCGGCCTCGAAGCCGTTGAAGCCGGGCAGCGAAATATCCATCAGCACGATCTGCGGCCGGTGCTCGGCCCACAGGCGCACGACCTCGTCGCCGGTTGCCGCGATCATATGGCGATAACCAAGGCCTTCGAGGATCTGCGAAAAGACGATTTGATTGATATCATTGTCTTCGGCCACGAGAACCTGCAGGCCGACGACGTCATCGGAAATGCTGATCTCCCAATCCGTATCCGCGCCAGCGCTGCTATTGCGGCTGTTACGGTTGAAATGGCGGGCGATCTGGAAAGTAAGCTCGTTGGCGATCTGGAAGCCGTCCATAACAAGCGCCGGGATACCGTATTGCTCTGACAGTTCGAGGCAGCGCATGCCCATCTGATTATCGATGATCAGCAGATCGAGCGAAATGCCGGAGGAGGTGGCAATTTCCAGGAACCGCTCCTCCTCGTCCTCGCCGCGGACCGAGCAGGATTCGAAACCGTATTTCGACAGCGTCCGTAGCGCGGCGGTCTCGGCGGCGAGGTCAGCAGTGACGACAAGGACCTTGCGGCCGGAGAAATTCTCCGGAACGATCGCTTCCATTGCGGCCGGCTCGCGGCGCTCGACGGCGTTCGGCGCCGGCACATAGGCCCGGCGATAGCTTTGATTGCTGGAGGTGGTGATCGCCGATGCATGGCCGAACTCGTCGAGATCGGCGCCGTCGCGCGGCAGGTCCTGCATGGTCGACACCAGGAAATAGCGGCCCGACTTGCCGATGCGGTGCTTGCGGCTGACGATGTCGCGCTCGATACCGTCGCGGGAGATCTGCCGCTGGCGGGAGATCGACATCTCGCCGGTCTCCATCACATGGCGGTCGCTCTCTTCGAAGCGTTTGGCAATCTCATCTGAAAAAAGATCGGCGCTCTTGCGCCCGAGCACCTCGTCGGCTGTCGTCTGGTACTTCTCGCAGAAGGCGAGGTTGACCGCGACATAGGTGAGGTTGCGGTCCTTGACGAAGAGCGGGAACGGCAGATTGTCGAGAATGTCCTCGGTGAGCTGCACGCGCTCCAGATCCGAGCGCCATTGCTCTTCGCGTTTCTTGTCTTCGGAAATGTCGGAAATGATGGTAACGCCGTAACCGCCCGGCAGCCGGCGTTTGACGAAACGGACCCAGCTGTCGGTCCCGTGGCGCTCGACGGTGTCAAAACGCTCGCGCCAATGCGAGGCAATTTTCTGCGACAGCCAGTCCTCGCGGCTCAGCGAGCCGCGCTGCTTCACATCATATTGCTGGCGAATGCCGGTGTCGTACATCGCGCCGAGAAAATCGCGAAGCCGTGTGCCGGGCTTCAGCATTTCGGGCGGCAGCGGGAAAAACTCCAGCGTCTGGCGGCTGGCGAAGATCAGATGATCGTTTTTGTCATAGATGATGAAAGCTGCCGCAAGGCTGTCGCACACCACATCGAAAAGCGCCGTCTGCAGATCGGCATCGGCGGAAATCCCGTCGGTTTCCGATGATGTGTCCGCCTTTTCGAAGCCGGCACTCATTCCATTGCGTCCCACATCTGTTCGATTTCACAGCTTCCGGAGGTATATGAATAGAAATGCCAGTTTTATGTTAAAACCGGCTTAACATTACAGCGCCCAGCGTCTTTTCCAGGCGCGCATAGGACGCTGTAACACTTTGAACTGCTGCATAATTTTATCCTTAAATCGGTTCCGATTTAAGGATGAAATTATGCAGCGGCGCCCCCAAGTTTGAGGGAACCCCGGATCACGCTTCGGAAAGCCTATCGAAGCCCCTTCCCTCCGGCCCCCGAATCCTCGAAAATAGCCCATGGCCATCAGACAGCTCTCCGAAACGCTCATCAACCAGATCGCCGCCGGTGAAGTCATCGAACGGCCGGCAAGCGCTGCCAAGGAGCTGATCGAAAACGCGCTCGATGCCGGCGCGACGCGCATCGAGATCGCCACATCAGGCGGCGGCAAGGCGCTGCTGCGCGTCAGCGACAACGGCTCGGGCATGGACGCGGCCGATCTCGAATTGGCGGTCAGGCGGCACTGCACCTCGAAACTATCGGAGACGCTCGAGGATATCCGCACGCTCGGCTTCCGCGGCGAGGCGCTGCCCTCGATCGGCTCGGTCGCGAGGCTCAGCATTGCCAGCCGCAGACGCGACAGCGCCGGCGGCCACGAGATTGCCGTGAACGGCGGCAAGATTGCGCATATGCGCCCGGCGGCCGCCAATCCCGGCACGATCGTCGAAGTCCGCGACCTGTTCTTCGCGACGCCCGCCCGGCTCAAATTCCTGAAGACCGAGAAAGCCGAGGCCGGCGCCATCACCGAGATCGTCAAGCGCATGGCAATTGCCTTTCCAGCTGTGCGCTTCGTGCTGTCGGGCTCGGACCGCACGACGCTGGAATTTCCGGCAACCGGCGACGACCATCTGGCGCGGATGGCGCAGGTGCTCGGCAAGGAATTCCGCGACAACGCCATTGCGCTCGACGCCGAGCGCGAGGAGATCTCACTGACCGGTTTTGCCGGCGTGCCGACCTTCAACCGCGGCAACTCCGCCCATCAATACGCCTTCGTCAACGGCCGGCCGGTGCAGGACAAGCTGATCCTCTCGGCGATCCGCGGCGCCTATGCCGAGACCATCCCGTCCGGGCGCCATCCGGTTGCGGTGCTGTCGATCACGCTCGATCCGGCGCTCGTCGACGTCAACGTGCATCCGGCAAAATCCGACGTGCGGTTCCGCGATCCCGGCCTGGTGCGCGGCCTGATCGTCGGCGCCATTCGCGAGGCGCTTGCGCGAGACGGCAGCCGGGCGGCAACGACCGGGGCAAGCGACATGCTGCGCTCCTTCCGCCCCGGCTTTCAGGCGCAGCGGCCGCAGACGGCATGGTCGGCCGAGACCTCGCCCTTCCGGCCCTACCAACCGGCAACGGGTTTTTCCGAACGGCCACAGGCCTCCTTCGACGGGCTGTCGATGCCGACGGCGCGGGCCGAGCCGCAGTTTTCGCCGCAGCCGGCAGCAGCCGAGACGGCCTCTCCCGAAACAACCGGGCGCTATCCGCTCGGCGCGGCGCGGGCGCAGATTCACGCCAATTATATCGTCGCCCAGACCGAGGACGGGCTTGTCATCGTCGACCAGCATGCCGCACACGAGCGGCTGGTCTTCGAGGCGATGCGCAAGGCGCTGCATTCGAAGCGACTGGCCTCGCAGGTGCTATTGATCCCGGAGATCGTCGACATTCCGGAAGAGGATTGCGACCGGCTGATGCAGCATGCAGCCGAGCTTTCCGAACTCGGCCTGGCGATCGAGCGTTTCGGTCCCGGGGCGATCGCCGTGCGTGAGACGCCGGCCATGCTCGGCGAGGTCGATGCGCATGGGCTGATCCGCCAGCTTGCCGACGAGATTGCCGAATGGGATACGGCCTCGGGCCTGTCGGCCAAGCTCGAATATGTGGCGGCGACGATGGCCTGCCATGGATCGGTGCGCTCCGGACGGCGGCTGCGGCCGGAGGAAATGAACGCACTGCTGCGGGAAATGGAAGTGACGCCAGGCTCCGGCCAGTGCAATCATGGCCGGCCGACCTACATCGAATTGAAGCTCAGCGATATCGAGCGGCTTTTCGGCAGAAGCTAAAAAAGCTGGAAAAGCAGCCGTTGCGGGAGTATGGCAGACTAAAGCGTGCCGCGATCTCTTAGATTCGCTTGGCCCACGCTTTAGGTCTTTGGTTTTCCGCATGTCGTGATCGCAAAACAGCGGCACAGTTTTGCGCGACATGCTTTAATGACAGGCTGCAGGGAACGGAGCGCATGAATTTGTTCGAAGGACACGGAAACCGCGAGGCGAAGATCCGGTACCTCGACGGCGATTTCCAGATTCTCTCGCCCGGCGCCTATGTCGTCTGCGCGATGACGGGAAAGCAGGTCCCGCTCGACGAGCTGCGCTACTGGAGCGTCGCCCGGCAGGAACCCTATGCCGATGTGATCTCGGCCATCGAAGCCGACAAACGCGCCGGCGTGCTGCCGAACCAGCGGCGCTAGAGCATGATGCCGAAAAGTGTACGCGGTTTTCGGGCGACATCATGCTCTAACTCTTTAATTTAGAACAGGATTCAGATTTTAGGCCAACCGGGCCTAAAATCATCCTGTTCTAGAGCAATTCCAGGAAAAGTGCGAAGCGGTTTTTCCGTCCGGAATTGCGTAAGAACCAAAGGTTAAAGCGCGGCCGCGTGCGAGCGGCCACAGGTCCGGCCCGCCCCCTGCAGGACGGGCCGTTTGCACAGAGCGGCAATGCTTACTTGAATTGCGCCATATTCTCAGGCGTCACGAGCGCGGCGCCGGAATCTATCAAAGATTCAACCTTCTCTCCACGGATCGATTTTACCAGCGCATCCACACCGAGTTCAGCCATCTTGGTGGGGAACTGCGCCACCGAAGCATCCTCGATTCCACTCTTCAGCGCTTCCTCTTCGCCGCAGCAGAAGTCGAAACCGACCAGCACAATCTTGTCATTGGCAGTTCCGGCATTCTTGATTGCGCGCGCCGCGCCAGCAGCGGGCGGGCCGCAAGCGGCGTAAATGGCCTTGAGGTCCGGGTTCTTCGTGAGCAGATCTTCGGCGACACTGATCCCGAGTTCCTCGGTGCAGTTTGTCGCGCCTTTCCCGACGACCTTGACGTCAAGACCCTGGAGCCCTTCAAGCATACCCTTCACGCGGTCATCAAGCGCTGGCACACCGGGCACGCCCTCGAGAATCCCGAGCGTGTCGCCGGCTTTAAGAACAGTTTTGAGATATTCGCCGGCGATTTTGCCCGCGGCGAAATTATCGGTCGTGGCAAGCGCCGTCCTGCCTTTCCAATCCGGAATATTGTTATCCATCAGGACGACCTTGACACCTGAAGCCACCGCCTTATCCAGGGCTGCGGACACGGTTGGATCGACGGGCGTGAGGGCAATGCCCTGCACGCCTCGTGTCACCATGGACTCGATCTGTGCAATCTGGCCCTCGATGTCGGTTGCGGACGTACCCTGCCCGTAGATGATCTCGACGCCGGGATTTTTCTTTGCATAATCTTTGGCTGCGTTCTCCATTGTTGCGAAGAACGGTACCGGGAACTTGGTTATAAAGCCGAGCTTGACCGGCTCCTGCGCCAAGGACGGGACTGCAGCGACAGCCAGGAACGCAAGAGCTCCCAGCAGGGATTGCGGTTTCATGATACACCTCCCATGTTTCGACCGCCCTCCTCTAGAGCGATCTCGTTGTCCGCTGCCCTAACGAAGCAGCGATCTCCCTTAAGTTTCGGCGCCGACAATCATCGCGACAACGTCCTGCTTGTTCGCTTCCGTTGGCTTCAGTTCACCCACCTTGCGCCCCTGCCGCAGCACCACCGCCCGATCGGCGATTTCGACGACATGTTCCATATTGTGCGTGATTATGATCACGGCATTGCCTTCAGCTTTCAGCTGATTGAGAAGGTCGAGAACTTGGCGAGATTCGCGAACACCGAGGGCGGCCGTCGGTTCGTCAAGGATCACCAGCTTGCGTGCAAACACAATGGCGCGCGCGACCGCAATCGCCTGTCGCTGTCCACCAGACATCATCGCGACCGGCGCGTCGAACTTCGGCAGCTTGACCTTCAGGCGATCGATTACACGCGCTGCTTCCCGCTTCATCACGCCGGTGTTGAGGAAGCGGAGCGGGCGCGGCAGCCAAGAAGGGAAAGAGATTTCTCGCCCGCAATAGAAATTCTGGACGGGGGTCAGGTTGTCGAAAAGCGCCAGATCCTGATAGACGGTTTCAATGCCGGCGCGGCGGGCCGCCGCCGTTGAATGAAGCCATACGGGAGCTCCATCCACGAGGATCTCTCCCTCGTCGAGACTGTGAAGCCCACTGATGCATTTGACGAGGGTCGACTTGCCAGCGCCGTTGTCACCCAAGAGAGCGGTTACCTCGCCAGCATAGGCATCAAAGCTTACGTTTTTCAGGGCATGGATGGCGCCAAAGCGCTTCTGCGCGTTTCGAACCGAAAGTGCCGGTATGGTGGATGCAGGGTTCATTGGACTCTCGCCGATTGAAGCACACGCGCGCGCGCCTCGAGATGGTTACGAAGCACATCGGCCTCTACGGCGATGACGATGACCAGCCCAATCGCGATCATTTGAAAAAACACGTCGACCCCGAGAAGGTTAAGGGCATTGCGGATGACGCCGATCAGCACGGCGCCGATCAGGGCGTGGCCGAGATGGCCTCGTCCGCCAAGAAAACTCGCGCCACCGATAATCACCGCAGCAATCGTGTCGAGTTCCAAAAGATTGCCGTAGATTGGCGAGGCGGCCGCGGTCCTGCCTGCGAGCAGTACCGCGCCGGTACCGGCACAAAAGCCGGAGATAATGTAGGTCGAGAGCAGAACGCCCTTTACCGGTATACCCATGCTTCTGGCGGCACTCGGCGAGCCGCCGACCGCATAGATCCATCGGCCACAGACCATCGACTTCGTCAGCATCAGAAAAAGAAACCCGAACATCCCGACGACAAAGAAGGAATTGGGCACACCAAACGTCGTGCCGCCACCGATCGCAGTAATTGCATCGGGCATCCCGCGCATGGTGGTGTGGCCGGGCGCCAATGCAAGCGCCAGGCCGCGGCAGATACTCAAGGTCGCAAGGGTAATAATGAAGGGGTGTGGCAGCCGACCATGGACAAAGACTATGCCGTTTACCGCACCGATAGCAGCACCCGCGAGCAGCATGGCCATAATGACGACGATTGAGGAATCAACCTGCTGGTAGACGAGTCCGCCGATGACTGTCGCCAGCGCGAGATTCGAGCCGACAGACAGGTCGATCCCGCGTGTCAGGATAACGAGTTGCTGCCCCATTGCCACAACAGCAATCACCGCTGTCTGCGCCAGGATGTTTCCCAGGTTCATGGGCTTTAGAAATGCCGGCGTGATCAAACTGACGACGGCGATGAGTATAACGAGGATCAACAGAGGGCCCAGGCTCAATAGCTTCAGTGCTAGTGTGATGCCCGATTGCCTCGGTTGGAAGGTTGCATCCTGCGCACCGCCAGGCCGGGACGAATTCTGAGGCAGAATTCCGGAGTCTTCCAAATTCCCCTAGCCTCCCTGGTTTTTTAAACATAAGAAACATATGATACACGTACGTCAACTTGTTTTTTATGGATATCTAATCATACCTGGAGTTGCCGTATGCGAACGGACACGACATTTAAGCGGGCATTCAATGATATGATCGATATCCTTCAGACGCTCGATCTCGGGGAGGAATTGCCGTCCGAAAACGCGCTGCGCGCCCAGCTTGGCGTGAGCAGAACGACGGTGAGGAAGGTGCTGGCGGGGATGTCCGCACGTGGAATCATTGTATCTGAAGCGCACGGGCGGATCATACGTCAGCAGCCGCGGCAGACAGAGCGCTATCCGAAGGAAGAAACCTTAGCAATCTCGGAACAGGTCGAGACGAGTTTCATGGAATGGATGCTGCGCGGCGATGCTTCTCCGGGCACAGAAATCAATGAGGCGGAGTTAGCGAGAAAATTCGGCGTCGCGACAACGATAGTTCGTGAATTTCTCAATCGATTTCAGAAATATGGGCTGATCGAGAAGCGTCCGAATGCAGGCTGGGTTTTCAAAGGATTCACAGCGAGTTTTGCACTCGAGCTGTTCGAGATCAGAGAGATGTTCGAAATGCGCTCCGCACGACTGTTCGCTACCCTGCCCCACGGCTCGCCCATCTGGAAGCAGGTTCGTGCTGTACGGGCGGCGCATTTGGAACTGCTCGCGGATATCGACGCCCGGTTTCAGGATTTCTCGGAGCTGGACAGCCGATTCCATCGGCTGATTACGGCTGTCGCGCCAAACCGCTTTATCGAAAGCTTCCAAGACGTGATCGCCATGGTCTTCCACTATCATTATCAGTGGAACAAGCGTGATGAACGCGCGCGGAACGAGGTCGCCATCGGCGAACATATCGCGCTGATCGATGCTCTCGAAAGCCGCGATATCACCTTGATCGATCACGCTTGTCGGTCGCATCTGATCTCCGCGCGCGAAACTTTGCTTCGCTCGATCGTGCATGTACAGATGTGAGCAGTGCTATGCAAGGAACGGTCGGCATCTTGGAGGAGAGGTAGCCGTTGCTCCATCAGCATCCGCTCCGAGCGGATCGAGAAGAAGGCCCATAGCGGCCCGATTAGAGCGGTTCAGCCTTTCCTGGAATCGCTTTAACCCCGGCCTTGATCTCCCGCAAACGCCGCTCGCGGCAGGCTGCGATCGCCCGGTCGATGATCAGGCTGGGAGCGAGGTGATCTTCGAAGACCATGTCGACCTCGATCACCCGGCACTTTTCAGTGAGTTGCGCCGCCTTGCCGGGATGGCCGGAGAGGCGGACGAAATCCTTGGAGGTGGTGACGATCAGCAGGTCCTGACGCTCGGCGGTCGTCAGGATGTCGTCGATCTCGTCCTCGGTCAGGTGCTCATGATCACCGAAGGACTTGGCGACGGCGATTTCGGCACCGCGCGATTCAACGGTGCGGAAGAATTTGGCGGGATCGGCGATGCCGGCGAAGGCGAGCACCTTCATGCCGGCAAGCGTGTTGTCGCCGCGCACTTTCAGCGATGCGGTGAAATAGGGCTTTGCGGCGCGCGCCGTCATGCGAACGATCCTGTCGGCGGCATTGCCGCCACCGACCTTCAACAGGGCCGTGGCCGAACGCAACTGCTGGCCGATCGGCGCCCGCACCGGGCCGGCGGGCACGAGATGGCCGTTGCCGAGGCCGCGGGTCGCGTCGATCACCAGCAGGGCATAGTCGATCGCCAACCGCGCACTCTGGAAACCGTCGTCCATGATGATGAGATCGGCGCCCTCCGCCACCAGACGCTGAGCGCCGTCGACGCGCCGGCGGGAAATCACCGTCAATGCCTCTTGGGCAAGCAGCAGCGGCTCATCGCCGACGGCGACAGCACGGTGATGAGCGGGATCGACCACCGTCGTCACATCGAGCGAGCCGCCGTACCCCCTGCTGAGAAAACCGGGTTTCAGCCCTTTCGCCTTGGCGGCACGGGCAATCGTCAGCGCCGTCGGCGTCTTGCCGGCGCCGCCGACGGTGAAATTGCCGACGCAGATGACGGGAATGGGAACCGAGGCGCGGCGCGCATGAGCCATGCGGTGGCCGGCGATGCGGCCGTAGACAAAGGAAAGCGGCAGCAGCAGCCAGGCCCGCCAATCGGCTTTCCGCCACCAGAACGGCGGCGCTTCAGATATCATCTTGCCGTCCCGCTCCCCTGCCCGCCTTTATTGCGGCCAGACCCCTGCTTTTCTCGACAGGCCGGATTGAGAAGCCAAAACCGATGAAAATGCAAGCCCTTACCAGTCAAGCCGGCTGCAGGTCCGGCAGCAGCGTCTCGAGAGCGGTGATATCGTCGAGCACATGATCGGCCGCGGCGGCAAGCGAATCGCGCGAACCGGTGCCGGTCAGCACCGCGATCCTCAGCCCGGTCCCGGCATTCAGCCCCATGTGCAGATCGTGATTGTTGTCGCCGACCATCGCGACTTCCTCAGGCGAAAGTCCGGTCGCGGCGCAGAAGCCGAGCACCATGCCCGGCTCCGGCTTGACGCCGAAACCGCTGTCATAGCCGGCGATATAATCGATGTAGCGGGCGAACCCGAAGCGTTCGGCCGTTTGGCGGATCGACCGCTCATTGTCGCTGGAGGCGACACCGAGCTTGAAACCGCGCCGATGCAGCCTTGCGAAGAAGCCGGCGAGGTCGGTCACCGGCACGGAAAATTCGGCGGCGCTGGAAAACAGAGCGTCGAGGCGCACCGTCAGTTCGCCGACATCGACCATCGAGCCCGCGGCAACCAGGCCCTCGGCAATCTGGCGGGTGTTGCCGGCGGCAAGCAGGCTGTCGGGAACGATATGGCCGGTCACCGGATCCATGCCGCAGGCCAACAGCAGCCGGTCGGCGAGAAGCGGGTCGTCTTCGGCGGCGATGCGGGCAAGCTCCCGGTTCACCGGCAGCCAGCTCTCGTCATAATCGAGCAGCGTGCCGTCCTTGTCGAAGAGAATGCCTTTGATAGGAGACGCTGCCGACATGATATATCCTCAGACCTGGGCCACGGCCTTGGGCAGCAGCCGCGCCTTCACCGTCAGCGGATTGATATAGGGTTCCAGCCCCTTGACGGTCGCGGTCAGCGCACCGCGCATTTCGTGCACGGCGGTGATCCCGGCCTCGATCATATTGCGGCGGGCTTCATCATTGATGAGCAGGTAATGCACGCCCTTGGCCAGCATTTCGGTATCGCGCACCATGCGGGCGCTGCCGCTGCGGGCAAGCTTCTGATAGGCATCGCGGAAATTCTGCACATGGCCGCCGGAGAGAACGGCGCAGCCGAGCATGGCCGGCTCCAGCGGGTTCTGGCCGCCTTCGGCAAACAGCGAGCGGCCGACGAAAGCGATTTCCGTCAGTCTCAAATAGAGGCCCATTTCGCCGATCGTATCGCCGAGGAAAATATCGACATCGGCCGACAAGACATCGTCGCGGGTGCGGCGGGCGACCTTCAGCCCCAGCTTGACCAGGGCCGCCTCGATCTCGTCGCAGCGTTCGGGATGGCGTGGCACGATAATCGTCAATTGCCGATCGCGCTCCCTCAGCGCCCGATGGACGATGGCAGCGGCATTCTCCTCGCCGTCGAAGGTCGAGATTGCCGCCCAGGTCTTGCGGTCGCCGATCTGCTTCTTGTAGCGGGCAAGGACAGCACCGTCATAGGGCGGTGCGTCGGTGTCGACTTTCAGATTGCCGGAGGTAATGACGGGAACGGCGCCGAGATCGCGGAAACGTTCGGCATCCATATCCGACTGAGCGATGACGAGGGCCAGATTCTCGAACAGGGCTTCGGCGATTGCCGGGCGGCGCCGCCATCGGGTAAAGGAGCGGTCCGACATGCGGGCATTGATCAGAATCTGCGGAATGCGGCGGCGGCCGAGCTCCAGCACCGTTGCCGGCCAGATCTCGGATTCGGCGATGATGGCGCAATCGGGCTGCCAGTAATCGAGGAAGCGGCTGACCGACGGCTTCAGGTCGAGCGGCACATATTGGTGGATCGCATCTTGACCGAGCCGCTCGGCGGCGAGCTTGGCGGAGGTGATGGTGCCGGTGGTCAAGATGACATGGATATCGCGGCGGCGGATTTCGCGGATCAGCGGGATGACGGCATTGGTTTCACCCACACTTGCGGCATGGAACCAGACGAGCGGGCCTTGCGGCCGATTGGCGCTCGGATAGCCGAAACGTTCCAGGCGGCGCGCCCGGTCTTCCTTGCCCTTGGCGGTGCGGTAGGTGATATAGAGGCCGACAACAGGAGAGGCCACGGTTCCCGCCAGACGGTATGCGCTCAGACCGAACCGAGCCATCCGGGAACTCATCGTGCCAGCCTCCGATCCAAGATCGACATCAAACCCATTCCCTCATTATCGTTGCGGCCGCAATGACCGATCAATTTGTTCAGAATGCGTCAAACAATCCGGAACGACAGGCGCCGGATGCAGGAAAACCTCGCTCGCCGGCGGCACAACAGCATGATGCCGAAAAGTGCGAGCGGTTTTCTCATGACACCATGCTCTAACCATTTAATCCAGAACAGGATTCAGACTTGGGGCCGACCCGGCCTGAAATCAACCTGTTTCTGGCGAGGTCAGTTGCCCCTGGCCTTTTCCTGCGGATCGAGCAAACGATGCATGTGGACGATGAAGTAGCGCATATGCGCATTGTCGACCGTCTGTTGCGCTTTCGCCTTCCAGGCCGTCAGCGCCGTGGCATAATCCGGGAAAATGCCGACGATATCGAGACCGTTCAGATCACGGAACTGGACGTCATCCAGGCTTTCCAGTTCGCCGCCAAAAACGAGATGCAGAAGCTGCTTCTTGTCACCGGAGTCAGTCATTTTTTGTTCTCTTTCTGCTATTCTCCTCCGCCATCCCATCTGCGGGATTTTGACGGAAACGTCAACTGTCTCGTCGTCCCGCAAAGGCCGCGAGGAATTCGTCGAGACGGGGCGTCGGTGCAGCGCAGAGGACGTTATGGGTCACGGCGGCCCGATTATAGACGATCGGCCGACCTTCAAGGTCGACGAGGCCACCGCCGGCGCAGCTGAGAATCAGATCCGCGGCGGCAAGGTCCCAATCATGCGAATTGCCCTTGACGAAGGTGCCTTCGAGACGACCGTCCGCCACCATGGCGATGCGATAGGCAAGCGAGGGGATGTGCTTCTGGCGGGTGACCCGCTCACGAAACTCCGGCGCAAAGGTCTTCAACAGATCCTCGCCGATCGCCAGGCGACTCACCTGCTCCGGTCCTGCGGCGGAGACGGTGAACGTCACCCCATTCTTCATCGCCACGCCACCCTCGGCCGCCTCATAGAGTTCCTCGAGCGCCGGGGCATAGAGCACGCCGGCGACCGGCCGGCCGCGATGAACGACCGCGACGCTGATGCACCAGACCTTTTGCCCGCCGAGGAAGGCGCGCGTGCCGTCGATCGGATCGACGATGAACAGCGTCTCACGCAAGAGGCGGTCGGCATCATCGTCGGTTTCCTCAGACAGCCAGCCGTAATCCGGCCGGGCCTTGCGCAGAATGGTCTCGAGCGTCTTGTTGGCGGCGAAGTCGGCGGCACTGACGGGGGAGCGGTCGCCGTTTTTCCACCAGACCTCAGGGGACTGATTGAAGAAGCCGAAAGCAACCGCGCCGGCCTCTTTCGCAGCATCGACGATCAGCGTGAGATCGCTCTGCCAGCGAGACTTTTCCCTATCGCTCATCCCGTCAAATCCGTTTCTTGCTAGCCGTTTCCTACTGGCCTGCCAACGTCATGCCTTCGATGGCGAAGGTTGGGGCCGCGACGCCGAATTTGCGGTCGATGTCATTTGCCAGCGTCAGGCGCATGAACATGTCCTTGAGGTTCGAGGCAATCGTCACCTCGGAAACCGGGAAGGTGAGTTCACCGTTCTCGATCCAGAAGCCGGTGGCGCCGCGGCTGTATTCGCCGGTGATCATGTTGACGCCGTGGCCGATCAATTCGGTGACATAAAAACCGTTGCCGACGCTGCGGATCAGCTCCTCGGGCGAGATGTCGCCGGGTTCAAGGGCAAGATTGGTGGAGGACGGCGAGACGGCGGTGCCGCCGCGCACGCCGCGGCCATTGGTTTCCAGACCCAACTCACGGGCGGTCGAGGTCGATAGGAACCAGTGGTTCAAGACGCCGTCCTCGATCATCACCAGCCGCTCGCCCGACACGCCCTCGCCGTCGAAGGGCCGTGAGGAGGGGCCGCGCACGATCAAGGGATCGTCGGTGATCGACAGGCCGGCCTTCAGCACCTGCTGGCCCATCTTGTCGCGCAGGAAGCTGGATTTGCGGGCGACGGCAGCGCCGTTGATCGCGCCGGCGATATGGCCGACGAAACCACGGGCGACGCGCGGGTCGAAGATCACGGTAACATCCTTGCCGGTCGGCACCTGGCGAGGATTGATGCGCTTTACCACCCGTTCGCCGGCGCGACGGCCGATTTCAGCGGGATCGTCGAGCTCGGCATAGTAGAGGCGGCTGTCATAGTCATAGTCGCGCTCCATGCCGGTGCCCTCGCCTGCAATAACGCTGACGGAATGGCCGAACCGCGAGGCCATGTAACTGCCCTTGAAACCGTGCGAGGTGGCAAGAACGAGGCCGCCCATGCCGGCCGAAGCGCCGGCGCCGGAGGAGTTGGTCACACCCTTGACCGCCAGGGCGGCTGCCTCAGCGGCAAGGCTCGCCTCGCGCAGCATCTCGGAGGAGACCTCGGTGGTATCCAGCAATTGCAGGTCGGGATAGGATTTCGAAAGGCTCGCCTCATCCGCCAGGCAGGCGAACGGATCTTCCGGCGAGACCTTGGCCATGGCGACGGCGCGTTCGGCAAGCGCCTGGAGATCGAAGCCCGGATTGGCCGAAACGCTGGCGACGCGTTTGCCGATGAAGACGCGGAGCGAAAAATCGTCGCTTTCGGAAGATTCCGTGCCCTCGACCTTGCCGAGACGGACGCTGACCGATTGCGAGCGCGACCGGACGACGACGGCGTCGGCGGCGTCGGCCCCCGCCTTCCTGGCCAGATCGATCAATTGACTTGCGCGGGAAAGAAGTGTCGAGGAATCAATTTCTGAGGACATGATTTGGCCTTTCCTTCGGCTTCCATTTATTGTGCACTCTCCCAAGCATCAAGGCCGCCGCCGCCGATTCTTTGTCGGGGTTGCCTGCCTGCTCTCCGCCGTCGAAAGAAATTGCCCTGATGTCCGCGCCCAATGCCTTTTTTTCCGAAACGATCCTGCTGCTCGGCGGAGCCGTGGTCGCCGCGCCGATCTTCAAGAAGCTCGGGCTCGGCACGGTGCTCGGCTATCTCGCTGCCGGCATCGTCATCGGCCCGGTTTTCCACGGCATTACCGACGGCGAACAGATCCTCGCCGTCGCCGAACTCGGCGTCGTCTTCCTGCTCTTCATCATCGGACTGGAATTGAAACCCACGCGCCTGTGGCAGATGCGGCGCGACATCTTCGGCCTCGGCACGGCGCAGGTGGTGGTGACCGGGCTGGCGTTGACGGCGCTCGCCTGGTTTTCCCACGTTCTCGATTGGCGCGGCAGCATCGTCGCCGGCTTTGGCCTGGCGCTGTCTTCAACGGCCTTTGCCATGCAAATTCTCGAGGGCGACGGCGACGTCAATACGAAATACGGGCAGCGTTCCTTCTCGATGCTGCTGTTCCAGGACCTGGCGATCGTGCCGCTCTTGGCGCTGATCACCGTTCTCGACGGTGGCGGCAAGGGCAGCAGCAATGCGCCGCTTGCCGATTTTGCCGTCGCCATCGGCGCGGTCGCGGCGATGGTCGTCATGGGGCGCTATCTGCTGACGCCGCTCTTCCAGATCATCGCCCGGACCGGCGCACGCGAGGCGATGATTGCCGCCGCCCTCTTCGTCGTCATGGGATCGGCAAGCCTGATGCAGCTTGCCGGGCTTTCGATGGCGATGGGCGCCTTCCTGTCCGGGGTGATGCTCGCCGAATCCTCCTACCGGCACGAGCTGGAGGCCGATATCGAGCCCTTCCGCGGCGTGCTGCTCGCCATCTTCTTCATCGCCGTCGGCCTGTCGCTGCAGCTCGACGTGCTTGCCGACAACGCGCTCTTCGTCATCGTCGCGGTGCCGATCATCATGGCGGTCAAGGCGATCGTCATCTACGGGCTTTGCCGGATCTCCGGCTCCCCGCACGACGATGCGATCCGCATCGCCTTCCTGCTGCCGCAGGGCGGCGAATTCGGCTTCGTGCTGTTTACCGCGGCGGCTACCGTCGGGCTGATGTCGGCGAGCACGGCATCGCTGCTGGTCGCGATCGTCACGCTGTCCATGGCGCTGACCCCGATCGGCGCGGCTCTTTCGAAGCGGCTGTTGCGGGGCGACGCACATGAGGAATTGGACGAGGATTTCGAGGGCGCCGGCGCCGACGTGCTGATGGTCGGCTTCTCGCGTTTCGGCCAGATCGCCGCCCAGATCCTGCTTGCCGGCGGGCGCAGCGTCACCGTCATCGATTTTTCGGCGGACCGTATCCGCCAGGCCTCCGCCTTCGGCTTTCGCATCTATTTCGGCGACGGCGCCCGCAAGGACGTGCTGCGCTCAGCCGGCATCGACCGGGCAAAGATCGTGCTCGTCTGCACGCAGAAGAAGGAAATCACCGACAGGGTGGTGGAACTGGTGCAGGCGGACTATCCGCACACCAGGCTCTACGTGCGCTCCTACGACCGCATCCATTCGATCGAGCTGCGCAACAAGGGTGTCGATTACGAACTGCGCGAAACGCTGGAATCGGGCCTGCTGTTCGGGCGGCGGACGCTGGAGGCGCTTGGTGTGCCCGAGGTCGATGCCTATGAGATCGGCGAGGATATCCGCAAGCGCGATGAGGCGCGCCTGGTGCTGCAGGTTTCCGAAGGATTGCAGGCCGGCCGCGACATGCTGTTTTCCCATCCCGTCCGCCCCGAACCGCTGGTCAAGCCGAAACGCGCCGCCGATGCTTTCGACGACGATCCGCTGGCAGGCACCGTGGATGCGACGGCGGAAGCCTGATCAGCACTGGCGGGCTTCGCGAAATTGACGCATTGAATATGAGCTCCGCGGCGTTTATCACCGGGCAATCGGAGCGATCCAAGAGGGAATCTTGATCAGACGGGCGAGACAGATCGAACAATGGGCATTGCGCATCCTGTGCGCGGCCGCCCTCGTTTTTGTCGCATTCGCCCATCAGGCTCCGGTCGCAGCCGCCAGCGATGCTGGTCCGGCTGAACTCGCCCAATATGTGCTTCCTGATGGAACGCTGCCGACGCTTTGCGTCACCGCCACCGACCAATCCGACCAAGGCCAGCACGACAAAACCCATTCACATGGTTGCGAGGCCTGCCGGATCGGCGCCTCGACCCTGCTGCCGGCGCCGATGGATGTGGCCGGCGCTCCCATTGGCTTTGCGGTCGCGGTTGAATTGCCGATCCGGGCCAAGGTCTTCCATCGCCAGCTTTTCCCGCCGAATACCGGTCCTCGCGCTCCCCCTTCCGATCCGATCCTGACCTGAACCTCGTGTCGCGGCGGCGCCGTGACGCGCCTTCAACGCCGGCTGAACTGCGCTCCCGCAGTCGGCCGTGGATACGGACCCATCATCATGTCGACTCTTACTGCCGCCGGACCGGCGGAGGACGCCGCCAACGGCGTTTCGCTCTACCGTGCCATCTGGCGCTGGCACTTCTTTGCCGGGCTTCTCGTCATACCTTTCATGCTCAATCTGGCCGTTACCGGATCGCTTTATCTCTTCAAGGACGAGATCAACGGCACCGTCTTCCGCACCCGTTACATCGTTCAGCCGACCGGCGAAGCGCTGCCGGCCGAGCGGATCGCAGCGATCGCCGCCGCCGCTGTGCCGGGCTCGACCGCGACCTCCTACAAGGACCCGGCCCTGCCCGAGCGATCGGCCATCGTCACCGTCGCCAGCGATGCCGGCGCGATGCTGGTCTTCGTCAACCCCTATGACGGCAAGGTGCTCGATGTGGTCGGATCGACCGACGAGTTCAATTACGTCGTCAAGCGTATCCACAGCCTGGCCTATTTCGGCGGCATAACCAACCGGCTGATTGAGATCACCGGCGGCTTTGCCATGATGCTCGTCGTCACCGGCATCTATCTCTGGTGGCCGCGACGCCGGCCGGGTGGTGTCGTCAGCGTGCGGGGAAAGCCGGGCCGTCGGGTTTTCTGGCGTGACCTGCATGCGGTGACAGGTGCCTTCGCCGGGGTCCTGATCTTCTTCCTTGCGATCACCGGCATGCCGTGGTCGGGTTATTGGGGGGCGAACGCCAATGCCTGGCTGACCGAACACGGCCTCGGTTATCCCGTCCAGCTCTGGGACGACGTGCCGAAGTCGCAGAAGGTCACCGAGGACATCCTGCCGAAGAGCGGCTGGATCGTCGAAAAGGCGCCGGTTCCGCTTTCCGATATCGCCGCAGCGCAGTCGGCCAAGCCGATCGGTCTCGACAAAGCCGTGGAGATTGCCAAGCGGCTGGGCATGGCGCCGGGCTTCGACGTGGCAATTCCCTCCGACCAGACGGGCGTCTATACCGCCTCGCTCTTTCCCGACAATCTCGCCGACGAACGCACCCTCCATATCGACCAGTATTCCGGCAAACCGCTGATCGATATCGGCTTCAATCAGTATCCATTCCTCGGCAAGGTGATCGAGTGGGGCATCAATGTCCACCAGGGGCAGGAATGGGGGCGGTTCAACCAGTTGCTGATGCTCGCGACCTGTCTGGCAATCATTCTGAGCTGCGTGACTGGTGTCATCATGTGGTGGAAACGGCGACCGGCCGGCCGGCTTGGCGTGCCACCCATGCCGCCAAAGCGCTCGATCTACTACGGCCTGTGGGTGATCGCAGGGATCTTTGCCATCGCCTTCCCGATGAGCGGGGTCGCCATTGTTGCCATGATCGCCTTCGACCAGATCGTCGTGCGGCTCGTGCCCGTGTTGAAACGCGTTCTCGCGTGAGGGAGACCATTCGATGAAGAAAATCATTGCTGTTCTTGCCTGCGTGCTGCTCGCAGCCATGGCATCTGCAGAGGACGATCCACAGCAAGTGATCCCGGCAAGATTGAAGGCGATGTTCGAAACGCCGGACAAGCCGTTGGACATTGCCCCGGTCGTCGTTCAGGCGGATTGGGCGATCGCCAGCTGGCGCCAGGACGGACGCGGTGGACGCGCCTTGTTGAAAAAGACGCATCATGGCTGGAGCATCTATCTTTGCAGCGGCGACGGCCTGAAGGACGCCGGGACGCTCGAGAAGATCGGGATCTCGGCAAATGATGCCGCCGGGCTGGCTGCGAAACTGAAGGATGCCGAGGCCGGCCTCGATCCTTCCGCGCTCGCGCTGTTCTCAAGCTTCGAGGGCACAGTCATGATGATGAACGAGGCATCAAATGGCGCCGGCGGCGGCCATGAGGTCCATGCCCAATGACGCGAAATGACCGCTAAGCTCGTTGTCTTTATGCATGTCGCATCCCCGATCCGCTGCGACATGCATTAGATTAAATAGTTAGCGCTTCAGCCGCGCTTCGATCTCGCGGTCGAGGGCGAATTTCAGGTCGTCCTTGACGCCGACCGACATGGCCAGCACGTCGCGGGCCTTGAGGAAATCCATGACGCCGGTGCGGCCGACTGCCGGGCGCAGGAAGATATGCGGCGGGCGGAGCTTCAGCTTCAGCGTGATCGCCGTCTGCATCATCAGCTGGCCGGAACCGAAGATGCTCTCCATGCGGTTCGGGATATGGGTGCCGTCGCCTTCCGGCGCGCCGACGACATCGATGCCGACGACGATGTCGGCAAGATCCATCAGGCATTCGTAGGGCACCGGATTGCTGATGCCGCCGTCGATCATCACGCGGTCGCGCAGGCGCACCGGCATGAAGACGGCGGGGATGGCGGACGAAGCGGCGAGTGCCGGAAACAACTCGCCCTCCTCGATGATGACTTCGCACTGCCCGTAATAATCGGTGGTGATGACCTTCATCGGCACCCGCAGATCTTCAAAGCGGGCCGGCAGCTCGGACGGTAGGAAGGCCTTGAGGATCCGCTCCAGATTGAACTGGCCGATGCGGATGCCCTTTGCCACCGCATCCCGCACCGTCGCCGGCCTCAGGCCCCAGATGCGACTGACGACGGCCGTCCTATTGCCGACGGTCGCCAGCGCATGTTCGCGGATTTCGGCGCCGGACATGCCGGCGGCCATGCCGGCCCCCATGATCGCACCCATCGACGAGCCTGATACCGCCACCGGCCGGATCCCGAGTTCGTCGAGCGTCTCGATCACATGGATATGGGCAAGCCCGCGCGCACCGCCGCCGCCGAATGCGACGGCGACCGTCGGGAGATCACTGATCGCCGGCAGTTTCGGGCTGATGATCTCTGCCTGCTGCACGCCCGCCCCCGCTTATTGCGGCTGATACCGGAAGAAATGCACCCTCGTATCGCCGAAGATGCGGTTTTCGAGGAAGACATAGGAAGGATGCACGGAAACGACAATATCGGCGCGTTCTTCCAGCACCGCGATCGCGCCCGGCCGCAGCCAGCCGCCACTGGCTGCCGCCGCCATCGCCTTCTCGCCGAGACCCTTGCCATAGGGCGGGTCGGCAAACAGCACGTCGAAGGCTTCGAGATTGCCGACGCTGCCGAGATCGGTGGCATCCCGGCGCAGGATGCGCGTGCGGCCGTGCAGGCCGAGCGCATCGATGTTTTCCCAAAGCAGCCCCCTGCCCTCGACGCTGTTTTCGACGAAGAGCGCATGGCGACAGCCGCGTGAAACGGCTTCGAGGCCGACGGCGCCGGTTCCGGCAAAAAGGTCGAGTATCCGGGTGCCGTCGACACATTCCGGATAGGCATGGCTCAATATATTGAACAGGCTCTCGCGCGTCCGGTCGGCAGTCGGCCGGATATCGTTGGATTTTGGCACGGCGAGAGGCCGTCCGCGAAATTCACCGCCGACGATCCGCACCGCGTGTCATTCCCTTTCCTTTCGCACCACCTCTGGACGGCCCGCCCGCAGGCCTGTCGCCGCCCGGCCGGTCACTGCCTGGCCTGTCACTGCCTGGCTTGGCACCCTTCGGCTTACCGGAAAAATTCTTGGCCCCACCCGGCTTGGCACCAAAGCCCTTGCCGCGCGGCTTATCACTCGAAGGCTTGTCGCCCGAAGGCCTGCCGCCCGTAGATTTATCGCCGAAGGATCGTTCGCCACGCGGACGCTCGGAGCGGCCTTCGCCGGCGGAGGCCCTTGTTGCGCGCGGACGTTCATCACCGTCCTCGCGCGGCCTACGATCACCACGCGGCTTGTCACCGAACGGCCGACCGCCACGCGAAGGACGATCACCGAAAGGCCGGTCGCCGCGCGGACGCTCCGAACGGGCCTCACCGGTGGAGGCTCTGGCGGCACGAGGACGCTCGTCACCATCCCGCGGTTTGCGATCACCCCGCGGCTTATCGCCGAACGGCCGATCGCCACGCGAGGGACGATCACCGAAAGGCCGGTCGCCGCGCGGACGCTCCGAACGGGCTTCGCCCGCGGAGGCTCTGGCGGCACGAGGACGCTCGTCACCATCCGAACGGGGTTTGCGATCACCGCGCGGCTTGTCGCCGAAGGGCCGATCGCCGCGCGAGGGACGATCACCGAAAGGCCGGTCGCCGCGCGGACGCTCCGGACGGCCTTCGCCGGCCGAGCTTCTGGCACGCGGGCGTTCGTCGCCCCCTTCACGGGGGCGGCGTTCGCCGCGCGCCGGGCGGTCGCCATAACCGCGGTCTTCGCGGGCAGGCCGATCCCCGAACGAGCGCTTGCGGCCGGAACCTTCGCCCTCATCCTTGCGGTGGGGCTGCTCGCTCGAGCGGATCCATTCGCCGTCCTCTTCGCGCACGCGATTCACCTGCGTGCGCGGGCGATCCTCGATATGGTGGGAACCTGTGCCCTTTGCCGGCGTCTGCTCGCCGCGCCGGCGCGCGGTCTGCTCATTCTTGGCGGCTTTCGCCGCAGCCTTTTCGCCGAGCGGCCGGGCGCCGGGCGCCATCCAGACGTTGGCGCTGCGACGCTGGCCGAGCGGCTGAGGACGCTTCGGCTTGTCATCATCCCTGCGGCCGCCATCGCGGCGATCGTCATCTCTACGCCCGCCACCGTGGCGATCGTCGCGTTTGGTGTCGAGGCGGCTCAGCGCCCGTTCGCGCTTGTCCTCGTCGCGGCGCGGACGCTGCTCGCGCCTTTCCGGTACTGAGGCTTCAGCCTCTTCCTCGGCAGCAACGGCCGGCGCATTGTAGAGCGGCGCGTCGAAATTCGCCTTGGCTTCCTCGATGAGGCGCGGGCCGAGCTGGTCGCGAAGTGTGCGGCCGCGCACTTCGATGACATGACCTTCCGGCAGGTCGCCGAGCTGGAACGGGCCATAGGAAATGCGGATCAGACGGTTGACGTCGAGGCCGAGCGCGCCCATCACGTTCTTGATTTCGCGGTTCTTACCTTCGCGAAGGCCCATGGTGATCCAGACGTTCGACGCTTGAGTGCGGTCGAGCGTCGCCTCGATCGAGCCATAGAGCACGCCGTCGACGGCGATGCCGTCCTTCAGCTTGTCGAGCGCGTCCTGATCGATCTCGCCGTGAGCGCGGACGCGGTAGCGCCGAAGCCATCCGGTTGCCGGCAGCTCGAGCGCGCGGGCGAGACCGCCGTCATTGGTGAGCAGCAGCAGGCCTTCGGTATTGATATCGAGGCGGCCGATCGACATGACGCGCGGCAGTTCTTCCGGCAGATTGTCGAAGACGGTCGACCGGCCTTCCGGATCAGCATTGGTGGTCACCAGACCGGCCGGCTTGTGATAGAGCCACAGCCTGGTGCGCTCGATGCCGCGGATCGGCACGCCGTCGACCTCGATGCGATCGGCGAGCGTGACGTTGACGACCGGGGTATCGAGAGCCCTGCCGTTTAGCGTCACACGACCTTCCATGATCATGCGTTCGATGTCGCGGCGGGACGCGACGCCGGCGCGTGCCATCACCTTGGAAATGCGTTCGGCCTTGGCCTCGCTATCGGTGTCGGCGGCGATCGCAGCCTTTGCCGGCTTCGCGCCGCTAGGCTTTGCGCCGGCCTTCGGTCCGTCGTCCCGTGAAAAGGGCTTCGCGCCCGGGCGTTTTGGCTTGTCTTTGGGTGTCATTTGTTGTTTGCCTGCCTTTTGGGCCTGTCTATCAGGTCACGCATCTGCGGTTAAGTGGAAATTCTTGCGATCGTGAAGACAAATCGTTTCATGGAGATGGCGCTTGACGAAGCGCGTGCCGCCGGAGAACGCGGCGAGGTGCCGATCGGCGCCGTCGTCGTTGTCGACGATATCGCCATTTCCCGCGCAGGAAACCGCACGCGCGAGCTCAAAGACGTGACCGCGCATGCCGAAATCGCTGCGATCCGGCTTGCCTGCGAAGCGCTCGGACAGGAGCGTCTCGTCGCTGCCGATCTCTATGTGACGCTCGAGCCTTGCACCATGTGCGCGGCAGCCATCTCGTTTGCGCGCATCCGCAGGCTCTATTACGGCGCCGAAGACCCGAAGGGCGGCGGGGTCGACAATGGCGTGCGATTTTATGCGCAGCCGACCTGTCACCACGCTCCGGAGGTTTATTCCGGCTTTAACGAGGTGCAATCGGCCGAGATTCTGCGCGCATTCTTTTCGCAAAAGAGAGAGGCGCCGTAGCCTCAGGCGCGTCGCCATCTTCGGCTGTCGCGCCAATGGCTGCCCCTCACCCTAACCCGACCGGGGTCGAGCCACTCGTCTCGACCCGTCCTTCGGACCCCCGTAAACGGGGCGAGACGTTGGCGAGGGACGGAGAGGTTGCGGCTATCCCCTTCGCCCCGTTTACGGGGAGAAGGTGGCGGCAGCCGGATGAGGGGCTGCTCTCACCGAGCTCAACCCGCTATTGCAGGAGGTTCCACCACTGCTTGCCGGTGTTGGCGACCGCCGCATCCTTCTTGCGCTTCTTCTGCTTCTTCAGCTCGGGCTCGCCGACATCGTCGAGCTTTGCCGGATCGTCGACGGTGCGGTAGCCGGGCGGCGGATCGGAAATAAAGCGGCGCTGATCGATATAGGAGCCCTTTTGCAGAGCGCGGGCTTCACGATAGGCTTTGGTCTGGGCTTCCGTCGTGCGCCGGCCGCCTTCGATTGCCGAGCTGGCGAGCGGCGAGCGATAGTTCGGATTGTCTGAGTTCGCGTCGGCTTCGCCGACCAGGCGAGCGCGGGTTTCTTCCGGCGATTCAATCCATTGCGGATTGTCCTTGTTGGCGACCGTCGGCTGCGGCGCAACGAGGGTCTCCCTTTGCGCCTGGGCCGGCAGAACCAGCGTCGGGCGCGGCGTGTACTTGACGCCCTTGTTCTTCGGGTCGGGCCCGGTCAGCGACACCGACTGGCCGAGGTCGTCGGTCAATTGCTCCATGGCAGTCTTGTCGGTGCCGTAGGTCGGGCTGCTGGCGCAGCTGGAGACCAGGGAGCATCCCGCCACGACGACAGACAGGCAGGCGCCCATACGGAACCAATGCGTTGCGAACATGAAAACCCTTCCAGCCACCGGTGCAATCGTTGCCCAACCGGACAACCGTCCCCCTGACGCAAAAATCCGGCCATTTTCAGGCAGCTTTTACCGGATGAACCGCGAAAACGCAATTCACCCGGCAATATTCTTCACGCCGTTGCGGCAAGTTCGCGAAGGGCGGCAGCGTCACGGGCCGAGACATCGGGATATTCGGGATCGGAACCGACATCCCTGGTGATGCGCCAGGAGCGGGCGCATTTCTCACCCTCTGCAAGCTTCGGCACGACGCTGACCTCAGGCACTTCAGCCAGGCGGAAGGCGTCTGCCGGGCCCTCGCCGGCCCTGACCTCGATTGCCGAAGTGATGCAGACTTCGGTGAAGTCCTGGCCTTCCAGCGCCTTCAGCAATTCCGGATCAGCGATGTAGACGACGGGAGCGGCTTCCAGCGAGGAGCCGATGCGCTTGTCCTTGCGCTCGATTTCCAGCGCGCCTGTGACGACCGAGCGGACCGTGCGGATCTTCTTCCACTTCTCGGCCAGGGCATCGTTGCGCCATTCCTTTGCAACCGGGGCAAACTGCTCCAGATGCACGGAAACGGCGGACGGATTGCGCGACAACCAGGCCTCTTCGGTGGTGAAGGGCAGCATCGGGGCAAGCCAGGTCACCATGCAATCGAAGATCTGGCGGATGACGTGCAGGCTGGCGCGCCGGCGCAGGCTCGACGGCGCGTCGCAGTAGAGCGCATCCTTGCGGATATCGAAATAGAAGGCCGAAAGCTCGACATTGGCGAAATCGATCAGCGCGCGGGCGATCTTCTTGAAATCGAAGGCATCGTAGTTTTCGCGCACCAGCTCGTCGAGTTCGGCAAGCCGGTGCAGCATCAACTGCTCCAGCTCCGGCAGATCGCCAACGGCGATCTCCTCGCCCGTGTCATGGGCGAGCGTGCCGAGCATCCAGCGGATGGTGTTGCGCAGCTTGCGATAGGCATCGACATTGGTCTGGATGATCGTCTTGCCGACGCGCAGGTCGTCGGCATAGTCCGAGGTCATGACCCAGAGGCGCAGGATATCGGCGCCCGCATCCTTCATCACTTCCTGCGGCGCGGTGACATTGCCCTTCGACTTCGACATCTTCTCGCCCTTCTCGTCCATGGTGAAACCATGGGTGAGGACGGCGTTATAAGGCGCGCGGCCGCGGGTGGCCGCCGATTCCAGCAGTGACGAATGGAACCAGCCGCGATGCTGGTCGGACCCTTCGAGGTAGAGATCGGCCGGCCACTTCAGGTCGGGGCGGTCTTCGAGCGTGAAGGTGTGCGTCGAGCCGGAATCAAACCAGACGTCGAGGATATCCATGACCTGCTTCCAGCGGGCATGGTCATGGTCGTTGCCGAGGAAGCGCTCCTTGGCGCCATCGGCAAACCAGGCGTCGGCGCCCTCCTGTTCGAAGGCGTCGAGGATGCGGGCGTTGACGGCTTCATCGACCAGGACCTCGCCCTGTTCGTCGGCAAAGACGGCGATCGGCACGCCCCATGCTCTCTGACGAGAAAGCACCCAATCCGGGCGGCCCTCGATCATGGCGCGCAAGCGGTTCTGGCCGGCGGCGGGCACGAAGCGGGTGTCGTCGATCGCACCCAGCGCGCGCGAACGCAGCGTCGTGCCGTCGGCAAGGGTCTTGTCCATATGGACGAACCATTGCGGCGTGTTGCGGAAGATCACCGGCTTCTTCGAGCGCCAGGAATGCGGATACTGATGCTTCAGCCGGCCACGGGCAAAGAGCGCGCCGCGGGCGATCAGTTCCTTGATGACGCGGTCGTTGGCATCGCCCTTCTTGCCGTTATCGTCGATGACGCGGGCGCCGTCGAAGCCGGGGGCGTCCGATGTATAGAAGCCGCCATCGTCGACCGGGAACGGGATCTTGGTGTCGATGCCGCGGGCCTCAAGCGTGCGGACAGCCGACGTCCAGGCATCAAAGTCTTCGCGGCCGTGGCTGGGTGCCGTGTGCACGAAACCGGTGCCGGCATCGTCGGTGACGTGATCGCCATCGAGCAGCGGGACAGTAAATTTGTATCCGCCTCCAAGGCCGTTGAGCGGATGCGCGCAGTTGATCCCAGCAAGATCAGCAGCGGTCACGTCAGCGACACGCTTGTACTGCAGTTTTGCCTTGGCAAAAGACTCATCGGCCAGCTTGTCGGCGAAGATCAGCTTCTCGCCCGGGCGCGGGCCAAAATCGTTCTCGGCGGCCGTCACTTCGTAAAGACCGTAGACACCACGCGACGAATAGGCGATTGCCCGGTTGCCGGGGATCGTCCAGGGCGTGGTGGTCCAGATGACCACGAAGGCATCCTTGAGCGCGGCCGGGCCTTCGACGACAGGGAATTTCACCCAGATCGTATCGCTCTCGTAATCCTGGTATTCGACCTCGGCCTCGGCCAGTGCCGTGCGCTCGACGACCGACCACATGATCGGCTTGGAGCCGCGATAAAGCTGGCCGCTGGCGGCGATCTTCAAGAGTTCGCCGGCGATGCGCGATTCCGCGTGGAAGTTCATCGTCGTGTAGGGATTGTCGAAGTCGCCTTCGATGCCGAGACGCTTGAACTCTTCGGCCTGGGTCTTGATCCAGCCGGTGGCGAATTCGCGGCATTCGCGGCGGAATTCGTTGACCGGGACCTCGTCCTTGTTCTTGCCCTTCTCGCGGTACTTCTCTTCGATCTTCCATTCGATCGGCAGGCCGTGGCAATCCCAGCCGGGTACATAATTGGCGTCATAGCCGCGCATCTGGAACGAACGGTTGATGACGTCCTTGAGGATCTTGTTCAGCGCGTGGCCGATATGGATGTTGCCGTTGGCATAGGGCGGGCCGTCGTGAAGCACGAACTTTTCGCGGCCGGCGGCCGAAGCGCGCAGTTTCTTGTAGAGACCCATCTCCTGCCAGCGCTTGACCAGCTCCGGCTCCTTCTGCGGCAGGCCGGCGCGCATGGGGAAATCGGTTTCGGGCAAATAGAGGGTCTTCGAATAGTCGATCTTTTCGGCTGTGTCGGTCATATCGGACAATCGTTTCTGGCGGCCCAGGAAGGGGCGCAACGGGCGTGAAAAAGCTGGTGACGGAAGCGCTCGTATCCAAGCGCCAAAAACCCGGACCTTCCGGCCGCTTAGCGCGCGCGGAAGGCCGGGCCGATAATTCGCATCGTCATCGCCAGCCGAAATTTCGTCATAGCGGCGGTTCATAGGCGTTTTTGCCTGGAAAAGGAAGAGCAGAATTCGCAGTTGCGCCATCGGCATCGGTGGCAAGAATCGCTGGTCTCCCCGCTGTTGGCACGCTCACGGCGACGTCAGGAAAAACAAAGCTTCCGGTCGAGTTCGCCCAGCGGTTTTACACCTGATAGCAGCGCCCTCGCCTCCTCCTCGTCGCGCTTGATCTGGGCGACCAGCGGATCGAGGCCGTCGAATTTCAGCTCGGGCCTGATATAGCCGAAAAAGGAGACGGCGCAGCGCTGGCCGTAGAGATCGCCGCTGAAGTCGAAAAGATAGGTTTCGAGCAACGGCGCGCCGTTTTCGGTGACCGTCGGGCGGCGGCCGTAGCTTGCGACGGCGTCGTGCAGCGTGCCGTCTTGGCGGCGGAAGCGGACGGCGTAGATACCGGCGGCGAGTTCGACCTCCGGCGGCAGACGCATGTTGGCGGTGGGAAAACCGAGCTGCCGGCCGAGTTTTTCGCCGTCGATCACCTCGGCCTCAACCGTATAATGATAACCCAGCATGCCGGCGACTTCGCTGACATTGCCATCGCTTAAAAGCGCGCGGATATGGCTCGAAGAGACGACGTCGGCGTTTTCGTCGCGGAAAGCATCGATCAGGGTGACGCCAAAGCCATAGGTCTGGCCGGCATTCATCAGAAAAGCGGGACCGCCCTCGCGGCCGCGGCCGAAATGGAAATCGAAGCCGGTGACGACCTCGGAGGCACCGAGCCAATCCTTGAGGATCGAATGGATGAAATCATCGGCCGAGCGCTGCGAAAACTCATGATCGAAAGGATATTCGATGACCGCGCCGAAACCGAGGGTTTGCAGGATGCGGGCCTTGAGCGGCGCAGGCGTCAGGCGGAAGACCGGCGTCTCAGGCCGGAAGACCGTGCGCGGATGCGGCTCGAACGTCAGCACCAATGCGGGGATGCCGCGCGCCTTGGAGATTTCCAGCGCGCGGCTGAGCACCGACTGGTGGCCACGGTGCACGCCGTCGAAATTGCCGATGGCAATGACGCCGCCCTTGAGATGGGCAGGCAAGGGTTCCCGGGTTTCATTGCGGTGGAAGACGGTCATCGGCTGGCTTCTCTTTATGCAAAGCGTGGCATCCACCACTTCGGCGCGGCTTTTTCCCGATCGAGATAGGCGTTGAGGATCGCCTCGTCGGTCTCGCCGTTCAAGGTGTATTCCTTGGCGTGGATACCGCCGCTGATGTAGAGAAGGTCGAGGCCGTAATTCAAGGCGCCGCGCACATCGGTGGGCATGCCGTCGCCGATCGCCAGCACGCGGTCGACCGGGAAATCGCCGCGAAGCTCGCGGGCAGCGGCCAGCGTCGCCTCATAGATCGGCCGGTGCGGTTTTCCGGCGATGCGGGTGCTGCCGCCAAGCTGCTCATAATAGGCGGCCATGGCGCCGGCGCAGGGAATGATGCGGTGGCCGCGCTCGACGACGAGGTCGGGATTGGCGCAGATCATCGGCACCTGGCGCGCTTTGAATTCCAGAAGCATGTCGGTGTAATCTTCCGGCTTCTCGGTCTCATCGTCGAAAAAGCCGGTGCAGACGAGCGACTGCGCTTCTTCAGCCGGCTTGCGCTCGACGCCGATGCCTTCGAGAAGCGCCTTGTCGCGCTCGGGGCCGAGCAGAAAGACCGTCTTCGGCCCTTCGGCAATCAGCCGGCGCGTGACGTCGCCGGAGGTGACGATCCGGTCATAGGCGCTGTCGGGAACGCCGATCTGGCGCAACTGCTCGACCACCTGCCAGGAAAGGCGCGGCGAATTGGTGATGAGGACGACCGCGACGCCGCTGGCGCGGGCCGCTTCAAGGGCAGAGGCTGCCTTCGGGAACGGATCGACGCCATTGTGAACGACGCCCCAGACATCGCAGAGCACCACGTCATAATGACCTGTTATCTCCGAGAAGTTTTCTATCCGCCTGGCCATTCCGATTTCCCGATTTGCTGCAGTCACCGGTGACATTGCAAAGGCGCAAGGCGATGGCAAGGCATTTTCTTCGCCGTCGACCCGCCGCGCCGGTTTCGGCCGCATTCTCCGATTATTCTCTAGCCTCTTCACAATTCCGGCACAAAAATTCGTGATGGCTCTCATTGACTCCTTTCGGAGCCATCCCTAAATGCTCGTCGCTAGCACTCACCGCAAGGGAGTGCTAACATCTATCCATGTGGGCCGATCCGGCCCGCGAATGTCATTCGATCGAGGGATTAGACAATGGCAAGCACCAACTTCCGCCCCCTTCACGACCGCGTCGTTGTTCGCCGCGTTGAGTCCGAAGCCAAGACCAAGGGTGGCATCATCATTCCCGATACCGCCAAGGAAAAGCCGCAGGAAGGCGAAATCGTCGCCGTCGGTTCCGGCGCGCGCGATGAGTCCGGCAAGGTCGTCGCACTCGACGTCAAGGCTGGCGACCGCATCCTGTTCGGCAAATGGTCCGGCACCGAAGTCAAGATCGACGGCGAAGACCTTCTGATCATGAAGGAAGCCGACATTATGGGCATCATCGGCTGATCAGCCGCTGGCCTTTCCGACTTAGCCTACGGGTCCAGAACCCGGACACTCGAAATGAGGAGTTTCAATCATGGCATCTAAAGAAATCAAGTTTGGTCGCACCGCGCGCGAAAAAATGCTGCGTGGCGTCGACATTCTCGCCGATGCAGTCAAGGTAACGCTCGGCCCGAAGGGCCGTAACGTCATCATCGACAAGTCCTTCGGCGCTCCGCGCATCACCAAGGACGGCGTTTCCGTCGCCAAGGAAATCGAACTCGAAGACAAGTTCGAAAACATGGGCGCACAGATGGTCCGCGAAGTTGCTTCGAAGACCAACGACATCGCCGGCGACGGCACCACGACCGCAACCGTTCTTGCCCAGGCGATCGTTCGCGAAGGCAACAAGGCCGTTGCAGCCGGCATGAACCCGATGGACCTGAAGCGCGGCATCGACCTCGCTGTTGCCGACGTCGTGAAGGATCTCCAGGCCAAGGCCAAGAAGATCTCCACCTCGGAAGAAGTTGCACAGGTCGGCACGATTTCGGCCAACGGCGACAAGCAGGTCGGTCTCGACATTGCTGAAGCCATGCAGAAGGTCGGCAACGAAGGCGTCATCACGGTTGAAGAAGCCAAGACCGCCGAAACCGAACTCGAAGTCGTCGAAGGCATGCAGTTCGACCGCGGCTACCTCAGCCCCTACTTCGTGACCAACCCGGAAAAGATGATCGCCGACCTCGAAGACGTCTTCATTCTCCTCCACGAGAAGAAGCTCTCGAACCTGCAGTCGATGCTCCCGGTTCTCGAAGCTGTCGTTCAGACCGGCAAGCCGCTCCTGATCATCGCTGAAGACGTCGAAGGCGAAGCTCTTGCTACGCTCGTCGTCAACAAGCTGCGCGGCGGCCTCAAGATCGCTGCTGTCAAGGCGCCTGGCTTCGGCGACCGCCGCAAGGCCATGCTCGAAGACATCGCCATCCTGACCGGCGGCACCGTGATCTCCGAAGACCTCGGCATCAAGCTCGAATCCGTCACGCTCGACATGCTCGGCCGTGCGAAGAAGGTTTCGATCTCCAAGGAAAACACCACGATCGTCGACGGTTCGGGCGCCAAGTCCGACATCGAAGGCCGTGTTGCCCAGATCAAGGCGCAGATCGAAGAAACCACCTCCGACTACGACCGCGAGAAGCTGCAGGAACGTCTTGCCAAGCTCGCTGGCGGCGTTGCCGTCATCCGCGTCGGCGGCTCGACGGAAGTTGAAGTGAAGGAAAAGAAGGACCGCATCGACGACGCACTCAACGCGACGCGCGCTGCCGTTCAGGAAGGTATCGTCCCCGGCGGCGGTATCGCTCTGCTACGCTCCTCCACGAAGATCACCGTCAAGGGTGCAAACGACGACCAGGAAGCTGGCATCAACATCGTTCGCCGCGCCCTGCAGTCGCTCGTTCGTCAGATCGCTGAAAACGCAGGCGACGAAGCCTCGATCGTTGTCGGCAAGGTCCTCGACAAGAACGAAGACAACTTCGGCTACAACGCTCAGACATCCGAATATGGCGACATGATCGCCATGGGTATCGTCGACCCGCTCAAGGTTGTTCGCACGGCACTGCAGAACGCTGCTTCTGTTGCATCGCTGCTGATCACCACCGAAGCCATGATCGCCGAACTGCCGAAGAAGGATTCGGCTGGCGGCGGCATGCCGGGCGGCATGGGCGGCATGGGCGGAATGGACATGATGTGATAGGCCAAAGCCTGCACTGACACCATTCCGGTTTCCGGAACAGGAAGGGCGGCCCTCGGGTCGCCCTTTTTCTTTTACGCCCAGTGATTCGATCCGTTGTGCGCAATTTTATGACGCGTTGCCCGCTCCTGCCAGGGAAGCTTTCGCGAAGCTTGCGTTGCCGCGCTTTTTCGGGCCGCCGGTCTCGGTGGGAGATTGCAGCGTTGCGGCACCATTTCTCACGTCATGTCGAGTGGAACCGTATCCAAAGCCCGCAAAACTGATGTTTCGACGCCGCTTCCCGTTGGATAGGCTGAGGATGCCGGCATCCCAGGAAAAATGCCGATCCTAACACCCCTTAAAAAGCCGTTGCCGTTTGATAAAAAGCTCTTATAAATCCGCGCTGCAATTGAAGCGCGGGCATCATGCCTGCTGCTGCGTGATCCTGTTTTTGTGTTTACCGAGCGTGCGGCGGAGGAGCTGCATCCGAACGGGGGAACGCCTTGTTTAAGATCGCCAAAGCCAATGCAGCCGGACCTTTGACACCCGGCTCGCTTGAGCACCACAATCAAAATGACGAGATGGTGGCTCAGTTTTCGATCTCCGAAGCCTGGACCGGAGATTTGTCGAGCGGCATGCTGCGTCTCGGCGAATGGAGCGCGATGCTGCATGGCCTCTCCGCACAGGAATGCGGGCTGTTAAGCCTGATCCGCTGCTACGACACCAAGGACCGCGGCCATATATTGGAGCTGTTCGAGCAGGCGGCGACACGTTGCTCCTCCTTCTGTTTTTCGACGACGATCATCATGCCGAACGGCTTGCGCCAGCCAGTGTTCTGCATGGGCGAGTCAAACGGGCTCGAGGAAAAATACAGCGGCAGCCTGGTCGGCGTCTTCATCTTTCCGCGCTTCAAGCTTGAGGGCGCAAGGCAGATCATAAGTCCGCGATAAGATTGGCAAATAAAAACAAAGGACGCGCGCGACGCCGGCTCAACCTGCTGACAAAGTCGACTGACTCATATTTCGTCATGCTCGGGCTTGTGCCCCAAGCCTCTGAGCCGGTGCAGCAGATCCTCGCACAAGGCCGAGGATGACGCTGGGGAAAAGCGAGGTGGTCTATAGCTGAGGCCACGCTTCGAAAGCAGCCTCTGTGTTTTCCGGCGATCCGTCCGTTACTCCGGCTTGACCGGAATGTTGAGCCCCTTCTCGCTGGCAGGCCGGGCAATGCAGCGCTGCAGCCAGTCCATGACGGCCGGGAATTTCGCATAGTCGAGAACCTCGCGGCCGCCATAGAAGATATCGGCGCCGCGAACCCAGGTGAAGGTGGTGATGTCGGCGATCGTATACTGATCGCCCATGATCCACTGCCGACCTTTCAGCCGGCCTTCGAGCACGCCGAGCAGCCGTTTGGATTCATCGCGGTAGCGCTCCACCGGATAGGAATTGTTGGCGACCTTGTCGGCGGCGAATTTGTGGAAATGTCCGAACTGGCCGAACATCGGGCCGATTCCGGCCATCTGGAAGAATACCCACTGAATGCATTCGTAGCGGCCGGCGGCATCTTCGGGGATGAGCCTGCCGGTCTTTTCGGCGAGATAAAGCAGGATGGCGCCGGATTCGAACAGGCCGATCGGTTTACCAGCAGGCCCGTTCGGATCGATGATCGCCGGAATGCGGCCGTTCGGGTTGAGAGATTCGAATTCCGGCGACTTCTGCTCGTTGACGGCGAAGGAAATATAATGTGGCTCGTAGGCAAGGCCGAGTTCCTCGAGCGCGACGGATACCTTCACCCCATTCGGGGTCTGCAGGGAATAGAGCTGGATGATGTCGGAATTTTTCGCCGGCCAGCGTGCGGTGATCGGAAATGCGGACAGATCTGCCATCGGATTCTCCTTGTTAGGCGCCGACCATAAGAGACCGGGTGCGGCAAAGGCAAGCGGCCGCCTGCGGGGTATCGTTCCATATTATTGAACAAAGTGTCCCCGTTCGTTTATCTTTCCACAACAGGAGAAATGAGCGACATAGGAGGCATCCGAGGTCCACACGGTGCCGGGGCACCAAGATCTCCAGAGCCATTCAAACGGAGACAGCATCCATGTCGAACGCCATTATCCTGATTGCCCGCATTCTTCTGTCGTTCATGTTCGTCCTTTCCGGCTTCATGAAGCTAACCGATCCTGCCGGTACTGCGGGCATGATCGCCGGTGCCGGCCTGCCGGCAGCAACCCTGTTGGCGTATGTCGCAGGCCTTTTCGAACTGCTCGCCGGCCTTGCGGTTCTCACTGGCTTCCAGGTCCGCATTGCCGGCTGGCTGCTCGCGGCGTTCTGTGTCTTCACGGCCGTTGCCTTCCATCTGCCTTACGCAAGTGGCGCGGAACTCGTGAATATTCTCAACCAGATCATGGTCATGAAGAACATCACGCTTGCCGGCGCGTACATACTGCTCGCCACCGTCGGTGCCGGTGCCTATTCGATTGACGCCCGCCGCGGCGCCTATGCGGCTGCCTGATTCAGCAGACATCCTCCCAGCCATGCAGAACCCGCCGTCATTGAATTGACGGCGGGTTCTCTTATGCATTCAATGATCGCTAAAATCAGAGGGCGGCGCGCACCGCTTCGATAATCGCCTGCACGACCGGTTCGCCCGTATGGCTTTCCCTGCGGGCGCGCACGAGGCAGGCCTGTGAATGCAGGATGACGCCGTCCTGGAGCACTTTCAGGCGGTTGGCGCGCAGCGTCGAGCCGGTGGAGGTGATGTCGACGATGATATCGGCCGAGCCGGAGGCCGGAGCACCCTCGGTGGCCCCGAGGCTTTCGACGATCCGATAAAGCTGGATGCCGTGCTGGCTCGAAAAGAACTGCTGGGTCAGCCGCCAGTATTTGGTGGCGATGGCAAGGCGCCTGGAATGACGGGCACGGAAATCGGCAGCGACATCGACGAGATCGGCCATGGTCTCCACATCAAGCCAGATCTCCGGCACGGCGACGACGACATCGGCATGGCCGAAGCCGAGGCGGGCGCAGAATTCGACACGCTTGTCGACTTCGGCAAAGCCTTCCCGCATCAGATCTTCGCCGGTGACACCGAAATCGACGGTGCCGTTGCCGAGTTCGCGGGAGATTTCGGAAGCAGAGAGGAAGGCGATTTCGACATTGTCCCAGCCTTCGACGCGGCCGCGATAGGAGCGGTCGTTGCCCACAGCCGTGATCGGCATGCCGGCCCGCTCGAAGATTGCCGACGCATCGTCCTTCATCCGGCCCTTGGAGGGAAGCGCGATGGTGATGGTCATGCGGCTGCCCTTTCGGTTTCGATGCGGTCGAGCCAGAAGGAGAAGCCGACGGCCGGAATGCGGTCCGTCGCGCCGAGGAAGGTCAAGAGCCTATCATAGCGACCGCCGCCGGCCAGAACCGCCGCCGAACCCTCCACCGTCACCTCGAAGACGAGGCCGGTATAATAATCGAGCGGTCGCCCGAAGGCGGCGCGGTAGTCAACGCAAGAGAGGTCGACACCGGCATTGGCAAGGGCGGCGACGCGGCCGTTGAAGCGCGATAGCGCGTTACCGAGTTTCAGGCCGGCCGCATCGGCGAAACCGGCCAGCGCCGCGGACGCATTGACGAGCGGCACATTGAGCGACAGGAACTCCTCCAGCACATGGAAGGCCGCGTCGTCGAGACGGGTTTCGGAGAGGATGAGCTTTTCCTTGAGCCGCCGGGCGATTTCCAACGGCGAGCGGCCGGCATTGGCCGAATAACCCGTCGCCTGCATCTCCTGCTCGATATGGCCGACCAGCGCCTGCTCGTCGCCTGACGCGACAAGCCTGGCAATATCGTCGTCCAGGCCAGTGACGAATTGCGGGCTGACGAGGCCGGCAAGCAAGGCTTCCAACTGAGTCATGTTGCCGAAAGCGTGGATCAGGCGCTTCTGCCAGCCGAGCGGCAGGCCGAGCGCCTGGACGACGGCTTCGAACACCGCCTGATCGCCAAGGGTCACCGATAGGCGCCGGCCCGGCAGCAGGCGAGCGAGAATGCCGGTGGCATCGCCGATGGCGCGGGCGTCGGCGCCGGACAGGTTGATGTCGCCGAGATCTTCGATGCCGGCCTGATAGAATTCATTGGCACCGTCGCGGCGCTGGCGGAAAACCTCGCCGAGATAGGCGTAACGCCTCGGCGTGCCGGTTGCCGCCTCGATGTGGCGCAGGCAGACGGGGATGGTGAATTCGGGACGCAGGCAGAGGCTGGCGCCGGTTTCGCTCTCCGTCATGAAGATGCGGCGGCGCAGATCCTCGCCGGCGATATCGAGAAAGGGCTCGGCCGGCTGGATCACCGGCGTGTCGATGCGCTCGGTGTTGCGGGCGGTAAATTCGGCCAGCAGGTCGTTGGCGAATTCGGGGAGGTTGATCAGGGGCATGGTGTGGCTCCTGGGAAAAGTCCCCTCCCCAAGCCCTCCCCACAAGGGGGAGGGACTAACCCGCGGCGATCGCCGAAACAAATCGAGAGGACCGTCGATGAAACAAAGGTCGAGTTGGGCACAGCGGCGCCACTGAAAGCCCCTCCCTCTTGTGGGGAGGGGTTGGGGAGGGGTTTACTGCGCATCGCCCGCCCTCTTCCGATCCTCCGCCTGCGCCGCAAGGATCTCCCTCACCTTGGCGACCAAGTCGGCTTCCGGCACCGTCTCCTGGGCCACGCGCGCCTCGCGCCAGCTGGCATTGTCCTCGATCTCGCCGGAGAGCCGTTTGCCCTCGATCAGATCCTTGATCTGCACGTCGCCGGTTGCGCGCTCGTCGCCGCCCTGGATGATGGCGATGGGGCAGCCGCGGCGGTCGGCATATTTCAGCTGGTTGCCGAACTTCTTCCAGTTGCCCTGGAACATCTCGGCGCGGATGCCGGCAGCGCGCAGCTGCTGCGTCATCTTCTGATAGCGGCCCATCGCCTCGACATCACCGTCCATGACGGTCACCAGCACGGGCTCGATGACTTCGCTGGCGCCGAGCTTGCCGAGGTTCTTCAGCGCCGTCATCAGCCTGGAGACGCCGATCGAAAAGCCGGTGGCCGGAACCGGCTGACCCATGAAGCGGGAGACGAGGCCATCATAACGGCCGCCGCCGCCGACCGAACCGAAGACGACCTTTTCACCCTTTTCGTTGGTGACGTCGAAGCTGAGCTCGGCCTCGTAGACCGGGCCGGTATAATATTCGAGGCCACGCACGACGGAAGGGTCGATCTTGATGCGGTCGGACTGATAGCCGGCGCTGGTGACCAGCGCACCGATGAAATTCAGCTCCTCGACGCCTTCGCCACCCCTAGAGGTTCCGGCAACGAGTTCGGCCAGGCGCTCTGCACTTTCGGCATAATCCTTGATGCCGACGAAGAACAGCACCTTGTCGATCTGCGCCTGGTCGAGACCGGCGCCCTTGGTGAAGTCGCCGGACTCATCCTTGCGGCCGGCACCGAGCAGCAGGGCCACGCCCTCCGAGCCGAACTTGTCGAGCTTGTCGATGGCGCGCAGCACGCTGAGCCGCTGGCCGGCCTTGTCGTCACCGCCGAGGCCGATCGCCTCCAGCACGCCATCCAGAACCTTGCGGTTGTTGACGCGGATGACATAGTCGCCGCGCCTGATGCCGAGGGCCTCAAGCGTATCGGCCATCATCATGCACATTTCGGCATCGGCCTGAACACCAGGCGCGCCGACGGTATCGGCATCGAACTGCATGAACTGGCGGAAGCGGCCGGGGCCGGGCTTCTCGTTGCGGAAGACGTAACCGGCGCGATAGGTGCGGTAGGGAAGCTGGATCTCGTTGAAATTCTCGGCGACATGACGGGCGAGCGGCGCCGTCAGGTCGTAACGCAGCGACATCCATTGCTCGTCGTCGTCCTGCAGCGAGAAGACGCCCTCGTTCGGCCGGTCGCTGTCGGGCAGGAATTTGCCCAGCGCATCGGTATATTCGAACAGCGGCGTTTCGTGCGGATCGAAACCATAATGCTCGTAGACTTCCCGGATCTTTGCCGTCATCTCGTTGACGGCACGGATATCGGCGGCCGTGCGGTCGACGAAGCCGCGCGGCAGGCGGGCTTTGAGCTTTTGCGGTTTCTTCTGCTTGTCGTTCATTTCCGGCAATTCCGCTGACTGTGACAGTGGCGGTTTCCTAGCGGATTGGGCAAGCAGCGGCAAGGGCGAAGGGCCTTGAAGCCGCAGGCAGAATCGATTGAAGCAGAGGCGTCCATCAGAAATGCGGATACATTCATGATCACCGAGACGCTTCTCTATGCCGCAACATGGCCGCTCACCGGCAAGCCCTATCGAAAGTTCATTCGCTATTCCGTCAATCTCTGGTCACGAGCCGGACGGTGCTCCAAGGATTGGGCCGAACATGAGGAGATGAGCCGCAATGCGATCCGCGCGGCTGCGGCCGATCTCAGGCAGAAGCGGACGGCCGTCGTGCTCGGCTCGGGCCTGCTGCGCGACGTGCCGATCGAAGAACTGGCGCGATTTCGACACCGTGGTGCTGGTCGATCTCGTCCATCTCGCCTCGGTGCGCCTGTGGCTGACGGCCAAGGGCTATCGCAATGTCCGGCTGATCGAGCGGGATCTCTCCGGCTATGACGATCTCGCCGCCGGCAGGGAACCCGAACCGCTCGGCTTCCTGCGCACGGTGCCCTATCTCGATTTCGTGGTTTCGGCCAACCTGCTGTCGCAGATCGGCCGCGGCGTCAAACGGCGCCACGAGGCCGAGGCCGGCCGCATGGCTGAAGATACGGTGGAAAGGCTGATCGCCGCGCATCTGGCCAGCCTTTCGGGGCTCTCTTGCCGCCATTGCCTGGTGACCGACATCGCCTATGCCGTTATCGACCGCAACGGCAGGACGCATGAAGAGGCCGACCTGCTGCATGGTGTCTCGCCGCCGCCGGCAAAGGCAGCTTGGACATGGCCGGTCGCGCCACTCGGCGAGGAGAGCCGGGATTATCGGATCGAGCACAAGGTGATTGCTGCCTGGTAAGAGGCATGACACTGCCGTGATCCGTCAACCTGCCATCGTCGGCCAGCTTGGCGCGCGGCCTGCATTCGCCTATATGAAACATCATGCGGACACTCGCGCTCATTACGATGTTACTCGGCTGGCTGGTCTACAGCGCCATGTCTGCATGGGCGGGCTGCCGGGCATGCGCGTCGATGAATATGCCGGTCGCCGTCGAGGCCGGCAGCATGCACCATCAGATGGCCGGCATGGATGTGTCCAAAGAGAATATGCCCGAGGGACCATGCCATGCTGCTCCCTTGAAAGAGCCCTGCGCCGGCGGTGACGCTGCGCATATGCCGCTTTGCGCCGCCTGTCTTCTGTTGCCGCCGACGGTGACGGTCATGGATGGCGGAACATCCGTTTTCGGCTATCCCGCCCCGGCACTTGCCCGCGCTCTGGATGATAAAAGGCCCGCGCCGCAGGCGCCCCCTCCCCGACTGTCCTGACTTCATTCCATGCCAATCAGGTAGCCCTGCTGCCTGGAAGATCTATTGTCAGACAGTGGAAGGATCTCTCATGTCTCTGAAAATCATTACGCTTGCTACAATGCTTGCTTTCGTTGCCGCCCCCAGCCTTGCCGAAGACATGTCGATGGACATGAGCAAGCCAATGGGCAGCCACGATGCGGCAAGCCACGCCTTCAGCGAGGCCAACGCCAAGATGCATAAGGATATGATGATCGAGTATAGCGGCAATCCCGATGTGGATTTCGTCCGCGGCATGATCCCGCACCATCAGGGCGCGATCGACATGGCGAAGATCGAGCTCCAATACGGTAAGGATGCCGAAATCCGCAAACTCGCCGGAGGGGTGATCAAGGCGCAGGAGGCCGAGATCGCCGAGATGAACGCCTGGCTCAAGGCTCACGGCAAGTAACAAGCCGTTCTTGGCTGCCGATAAAGTCGTCCACTCCTCTTTCGTCATGCTCGGGCTTGTCCCGAGCATCTGCAACGAGCGCAGCAGATCCTCGGCACAAGGCCGAGGATGACCGAGTAAAGAGCGAGGTTTGCAAGAAATGGGAACGCCGGAATATCCGGCGTTCCGCGAGTTCTCGGCGATCTCAATCCTTCGGCTCGAAATCGGCCGGGCGGCGGCCGGCGCCCTGGCGCGCCAGCATCCAGCCCGGATATTCCGGAGCAAGGGCGCTGACCTCGTCGAGCCTTTTCATATCGTCGCCATCGAGCTTCAGCTTGACGGCGGCGAGGTTCTGGTCGAGCTGGTCGACATGCTTGGCGCCGATGATAACGGTGGTGACAAAAGGCTTGGCGAGGATATAGGCGAGCGCCACGGTGGCGACGCTGACGCCGTGTTTTTCGGCGACCTCGCGCATGACGGCGACACAGGCCCAGGCCTTGTCCTTGTCGACGGGCGGGAAGTCGAAACTGGCGCGGCGGCCCTCGCCGTTGCCGGGCGCGCCGGGACCGTATTTGCCGGAGAGCAGACCGCCGGCGAGCGGCGACCAGACCATCAGGCCGAGCTTCTCCTCCTGCATCATCGGCACGATGTCGCGCTCCAGATCGCGGCCGGCGATCGAATAATAGGCCTGCACCGTTTCGAAACGGGCAAAGCCGCGGCGTTCGGAGAGGCCGAGCGCCTTGGAAATGCGCCAAGCCTGCCAGTTGGAGACACCGATATAACGCACGGGGCCGCGGGAAACGAGATCGTCGAAGGCGCGCAGCGTCTCCTCGATCGGCGTCACCGTATCGGTGGCGTGGATCTGATAGAGGTCGATATGATCGGTCTGCAGGCGCTTGAGGCTCGCCTCCACCGAATCCATGATGTGGCCGCGCGAGGCGCCGCGGTCGTTCGGCTTGTCGCCCATGACGCCGTAGACCTTGGTGGCGATGACGACATCCTTGCGGGGCACGTCGAGGTTCTTCAGCGCCTGGCCGAGCAGCCTTTCGGACTCGCCGGCAGAGTAGACATCGGCCGTGTCGATGAAATTGACGCCTGATGCAAGCGAGCGCTCGACGATCCGGTCGGCGGCATTCTGGTCGACGTCGGCGATGGCGCCCCACATGCTGCCCTGTTTGGCTTCGCCGAAGGTCATGGTGCCCAGGCAGATTTCCGAGACAAAAAGTCCCGTATTTCCGAGTTGATTGTAACGCATGGTCGAAAAATCCTTTGTGTCTGCCGCAAGAGGGGCTTGCGAACCGCTGAACGTCATTTTTTGATTATTGGCCTGCGCGTGACAGGCACAGCCGTGGCTGGCTGCACGGTGAGGCAAACTCGATGTAGTGCGGCAGCGGTGGTTTTCAACGCGCGCCTTGTCGCAGCGGCAGCGGAACGCCTTTGTCTCGACACAGCCCTTGTCTCGACACAGGCGAGCGGTAAATTGCCGGCCATATCTCAATGAAAGAGTTAGAGCATGATGTCATAAGAAAACCGCTGACACTTTTCGGCATCATGCTCAAAGGTACGCATATGACGACGCGACCACTGACCACGATCGGCTTCGATGCCGACGACACGCTCTGGCAGAACGAACAATATTACCGGCTGACGGAAGCGCATTTCACCGGGCTTCTTGCCGATTTCGCCGAAGGACCGAAGATTTCCGAGCGGCTGCTGGAAGCCGAGAAGCGCAACCTTCGCCATTACGGCTTCGGCATCAAGGGTTTTACGCTGTCGATGATCGAGACGGCGATCGAGATCACCGAGGGCAAGATTCCCGCCGGCGTGATCGCCAAGATCCTCGATACCGGCCGCGATCTTCTTTCCCATCCGGTCGAGACCATGCCGCATGTGCGCGACACGCTGGAGGCGCTTGCCGGCAAATATCTGCTGGTGATGATCACCAAGGGCGATCTCTTCGATCAGGAGCGCAAGCTCGCCCAATCCGGGCTCGGCGACTTGTTCGATGCCGTCGAGATCGTCTCCGACAAGACCGCCGTCACCTATCGGCGCATCTTCGCCAAGGTCGGCGACGGGCCGGAGCGGGCGATGATGGTCGGCAATTCGCTGAAATCCGACATCGTGCCGGCGATCGCCGCCGGCAGCTACGGCGTCTTCGTGCCGCACGAACTCACCTGGGTGCTGGAACATGTGGAAGAGCCGACGGAGGCGCCGCGCTTCCGCAAGATCGGCCATCTCGGCGAATTGCGCGACCTGATCGACCGGCTGGCATAGGGGGCAAAACGTTCCGTTTATTGCGGCTTGGCAGCCGGCGCCTTCGGAAACAGCGACGGGCGCTCCGGCTCGGCAGGTGGCTGCGGCTGCTTCGGCGCAGTGGCCAAAGGCTCGATCAGAATGCTGAAGGGCGCGCCGAGGCCGCGGCGCGGCGAGACCTTCGAATAGTAGGGACGCAGCAGCCAGGTGGTGTTTTCCTTGACCGTCGTCTCGAAGCTCAAGCCGTCCTCGTCGGTGCCGAAGAAAGCCTCGTCATCCGGTTTCGACAGGTCGAAGATCGCCAAGTAGGCGAACTTGCTTTTGGTGGCAAAGTCGATCTTCAGGTGCTGGCCGGTGCGCACCGGCAGCGTATAGACATGGCTGTTGCCGAACTTCGTCCAGCCCTTCAGCTGCATGGTGACGGCCGGGAACTGAAGTTTCTCAAGCTTCTCGCCGGGATCGAGCTGCGGCGTCTGCGCCATGGCTGAGACCGGCAGGAAAAACAGAGCAGCGGCGGCGATCAATGTTCTCACGGATGCATCTTCTTTCATGGACGAACCAAAGCGGCGCGCATCGCCTCGACCTCGGGACGGCAGAAGCAGCCCTCCAGATGATCGTTGACGAGACCCATCGCCTGCATGAAAGCATAAACTGTGGTCGGGCCGACAAAGGTCCAGCCGCGCTTCTTCAGATCCTTTGAAATCACCGTCGAGGTCGGCGTCGTCGGATTTGCGACGATATGATTGCGGTCGACCACCACGGGCCGCTCGTTATGGCCGGGTTCGTAGCGCCAGAAATAATGGGCGAGCGAGCCGAATTCCTCCCTGAGCGCAATGGCGCGCCTGGCATTGTTGATGGTCGACACGATCTTGCCGCGATGGCGGATGATGCCGGCATCGGCCAGGCAGCGAGCAACGTCCTCCTCGCCGAAGAGAGCGACCTTCTCGAAATCGAAGCCGGAAAAGGCGGCGCGAAAATTCTCCCGCTTGCGCAGGATGGTCAGCCAGGAAAGACCGGACTGGAAGCCTTCGAGGCAGATCTTCTCGAAGAGGCGAATGTCATCGGTGACTGGGCGGCCCCATTCCTCGTCATGATATCTGAGATAATCGGGCAGATTGGCGTGCCAGTGGCATCGGCTCCTGCCGTCCTCGCCGATGATGATGCCTGTCTCGCTCATGTCCGCTTCATTCCCGGGTCCGTCTGTTCGCCGGGTCCGCTTCGTTTTCCGGTTATGATTCCGGCTTTACCATTTGCAAACCGTCTTTCCAAACCGAACGGTAACCCTGACGAAAAGTTTATCCGGTCGGTCGGCTTTTCATGAATCGATCTTTACCATTCGCTGGCGGATTGGGTGGCAGCGTCTTTCCCGGGCGGAACATATCCGCCCAGGCGGATGTATCCCGCCAACGTTTTCGGTCATTTGTAGAGAGTCCGTCCGATGATGAAACAGCTTGTTTTTGCCGCAGCCATCTTCGGCATTTTCTCCACGTCCGCCCTTGCAGACGACCGCTACGCCACTCGCCCACCGGTCGTGCTCAGCCCTGACCTGACGGCGCCCTGGATCAATCAGTTGGGCGGCGGCACGGTTCGTCCCGTCGTCTACCAGCGGCCGGCCATCCAGCCGCAGCAGCGTGGCCTTTTCCAGCGCCGCGCACTGCGCCAGGCGCCGCAAGTGTCACCGCAGACCGTTTCGGCGATCAATCCCGGCATACCGGCGATCCGCCATCCGATCGAGCCGCAATACCTGCCGCAGATGGTCGACTACGACACGCAGGAAAGGCCCGGCACGATCGTCATCGATACCAACAACCGCTTCCTCTATCTGGTGATGCAGGGTGGCAAGGCGCGGCGTTACGGCGTCGGCGTCGGCAAGCCCGGCTTCGAATGGGCAGGCGCCCATAAGATCACCCGTAAGCAGGAATGGCCAGACTGGACGCCGCCGTCCGAGATGATCAGCCGCGAAGCCGCCAAGGGCCACTACCTGCCGGCGCGCATGGACGGCGGCGCGGAAAACCCGCTCGGCGCACGCGCCATGTATCTCGGCTCGACGCTTTACCGCATCCACGGCACCAACGCGCCCTGGTCGATCGGCAGCGCCGTCTCCTCCGGCTGCATTCGTCTGCGCAACGAAGACGTCGTCGACCTCTATGACCGCGTCAACGTCGGAACCCGCGTCATCGTCATGTAACGGCACGCATAGTAGCGAGAGCAATTCCAGCAGAAGTGTGCAGCGATTTTGCCAGGCAAAGCGGGAAGCGCTTTTGCGGGGAATTGCGTAAAAACAAAAGGATAGAGCATTTCCGCGTTTCGTAGAAAACGGGAATGCTCTAGAACAGGATGATTTTAGGCTCTATCGGCCTAAAATCTGAATCCTGCTCTAAATTAAATAGTTAGAGCATGATGTCGTCCGAAAACCGCACACACTTTTCGGCATCATGCTGTAGAAAGCCGCAAGAACAGGCGGCTCCCTCCTCCAAAAACGCCTTATCCGGCCACGCCGATCTTGAATCGGGCAGAAGTTCATGTAGCCTCGGGCGGATTTGCTTGAGGGGAATCAATCATGATCAAATTAATGCCGGGTCTGGCTGCCGCCGGACTTGTCCTGTCCTTGATGTCTACATCCGCCTTTGCAGCGCCGGCCGGCTCCACGCCCGACAATACACGGCATCCGACGCAGATTGTGCGCGTCGCGCAGATGCCGAAATATGTGAAGCCGCAGTTCAAGCGCAAGAAGGTGCGGCTGGTGACGCCGGAAGCGGCGGGCACCGTGATCATCGATACCAACAACAAGTATCTCTACCTCGTCGAAGGCAACAACCGGGCCACCCGCTACGGAATCGGCGTCGGCCGTGACGGCTTCGGCTGGTCGGGTGTCGTCAAGATCGGCCGCAAGGCCGAATGGCCGGGCTGGACGCCGCCGGCCGAGATGCGCCGCCGCGAAGCCGCCAAGGGTCACATGATTCCTGCCTTCCAGGAAGGTGGCGAGGACAATCCGCTCGGGGCGCGGGCCATGTATCTCTACCAGGGCGGCCGCGATACCATCTTCCGCATCCACGGCACCAACCAGCCGTGGACGATCGGCCTCAACATGTCTTCCGGCTGCATCCGGATGATGAACGAGGATGTGACGCATCTCTACGATCGCGCGCCCGTCGGCACCAAGGTGATCGTCATCGGCCCGGGCAACCGGCAGGGCAAGGTCGCTTTCGAGGATCGGGGCATCGACGTGCTGCGGACGATGTTCGGCGGCTGAGCAACACTCGCGAAAAAAACGAAAGGCGCTCTTTGACGCGCCTTTTATTTTTCTTAGACATTGCGGCGGAAAGCTGGCACATCTGCGGCAAGGACGACTTATTTGCAATATCGGGGCTATTCAATGACATATGCGCTGCGCTCTTCCGCTTCGCTGCTTGCGGGCATCGCGTTCTTCACGATCTGTTCGGCAGCCTCCGCCTCGGCGGAAGACCTGCAATTCTCTATCTACGGCGGCTATCAGACGGCACCGCATAGCGGCGTCGATCTTTCCGACGGCACGCATTTCACCGCCGGCTGGGAAGGCAAGTCCTTCGGCAGCCCGCCTTACTATGGCGGCCGCGTCACCTGGTGGCTTGAGAACTTCAACAAGCCGAACTGGGGTATTTCGCTCGATTATACCCATGACAAGGTCTATGCCGACGACGATACGCTTGAAAAGACCGGCTGGTCGCATTTCGAATTCACCGACGGCCTGAACCTCTTGACGGTGAACGGGCTCTACCGCTTCCAGGATCCTGCCCGCCGCTGGACGCCCTATCTCGGCGCCGGTATCGGCGTGAACATTCCGCATGTCGAAGTGATTCGCCCCGAAGGCAAGACCTGGGCTTATGAATTCGGCGGCGTGACGCTGCAGGCTCAGGCCGGCGTCGACTTCAAGGTGACCGAGCGCTGGTCGACCTTCGTCGAATACAAGGGCACCTATTCGCGCATCGACGTTCCGATCGACAGCGGCGTGGACCTGAAGACCAACATCTTCACCAATGCCGTCAACGTCGGCGTCGCGTTCCATTGGTAATTGAACAATTGAATTTCGGCTGCGGTGCTATTTTGCGCCGCAGCTGACCTTGCCCTCGACGGCATAGGGTTTGCTGCCGCCTTCGATCGTCAGGGAATAGGTGCCGCTGAAAGTTGCAGCCGGCTTGCCGCGTTCGCCGGCAACCACGACCAGATCCAGCGTTGCTCCGCCGGTGTCATCTTCGCCGCCATCAAAGACTTCCAGCAGCAGATCGCCGTCGCGCGACCAATGGTTGGTCAAATGCTGTGATTCGAAAACACGCTTGCCGAACACGGTCGATTGCGCCGGATCCTTGACAACAAGCGCGCCGCGGAAATGGTTGAGCTTGTGGCCGGCTTCGCTTTCGAAACCGCTTTCGAGCGTGAAGCGCGTTTCCGTGTCATCGGCGGAACAGAAAAAACGGCTATTCGCATGGGCAGTTCCTGCCGCAACGAGTAATCCCGCAAGCACAATCATTCCCCGCCACATCGTCTAAACTCCCGAGACCGGCCCGATCGGGCCTTTCTCGTCAATCTAGCGGCAAACCTCTTAATTTTTCCGGCACAGCGCCACCATAAGCCCAATCGAGCAGCTCGACCGTATGCAGGATCGGCATGCCGGTGCCGGTGGCGATCTGGGTGATGCAGCCGATATTGCCGGTGGCGATGACGTCGGCCTTGGTCGCCTCGATATTCTTGACCTTGCGTGCCTTCAAGGCAGCCGAGATCTCCGGCTGCATGATGTTGTAGGTGCCGGCGGAACCGCAGCAGAGATGGCCTTCCGCCGGATCGCGCACGATAAAACCTGCGGCTTTCAGCAATTGCTTCGGCGTCAGCGTGATGCGCTGGCCGTGCTGCATGGAACAGGCGGAGTGATAGGCGACGGTAATGCCCTTTGGCATATGCGCCGGCAGATCGAGGGTTGCGAGATATTCGGTGACGTCCTTGGCGAGGCCCGAGACCCTCGCCGCCTTTGCGGCATAGGCGGGATCGAGGCGCAGCATATGGCCGTAATCCTTGATCGTCGTGCCGCAGCCCGACGCGGTGATGATAATGGCATCGAGCCCCTGCCCGTCGATTTCGCGCGTCCAGAGATCGACATTGGCTCGGGCGCTGGCGAGCGCCTGTTCGGCGCGGCCCATGTGATGGACGAGCGAACCGCAGCAGACTTCGCCTTCCGGCAGCACGACCTCGACGCCGAGGCGGGTCAAAAGCCGGATCGCCGCCGCGTTGATGCCGGGATCGAGCACCGGTTGGGCACAGCCGGAAAGCATCGCCACCCGGCCGCGCCGTTCGGTCTCGGGCGGGTAGCTGCCGGGTTTTGCGAAGGCCGACGCTGCGGGGATGCGGCGCGGCGCAAGCGCCAGCATGGCGGCGAAGGGTTTCAGCGCACCTCCCCGCATCAGGCCGGCAAAGGGCCGGCCGAGGCGGGCAAGATTGAGCGCCAGGCGGAAACGGCCGGGATAGGGCAGCACGGCGGCAAGGATCGCCCGTGTCAGCCTGTTCATCAACGGACGCTTGTAGGTCTTTTCAATATGGGCGCGGGCGTGATCGACCAAGTGCATGTAGTCGACACCGGAGGGACAGGTGGTGACGCAGGCAAGGCAGGAGAGGCAACGGTCGATATGGGTGACGACCTCGGCATCGGCGGGGCGGCCGTTTTCCAGCATATCCTTGATCAGGTAGATACGGCCGCGCGGACTGTCGAGCTCGTTGCCGAGCGTCACATAGGTGGGACAGGTGGCCGTGCAGAAACCGCAATGGACACATTTGCGCAGAATCTGCTCGGATTCGGCGACATCAGGGTCGAGGAGCTGGGCGGGGGTGAAGTTGGTTTGCATCTAGCGAGGCCTCCGCTTCGAGGGCGTTGTGCCTGGGACACCCCCCTCTGTCCTGCCGGACATCTCCCCCACAAGGGGGGAGATTGGCTGGGGTTGACCGCTTCCCCAAACAACTAAGGCACTGCGATTCCACCACGGCAGATAGGAAGCACTGCTCCAACCTCTTGCCGATCTCCCCCCTTGTGGGGGAGATGTCCGGCAGGACAGAGCGGGGTAACCCAGACGCAGACTCATCTTCTCACCCCATCTTCCCCGGATTAAAAATCCCGGCCGGATCGAACTTCTCCTTCACCCGCTTCGACAGCATCGCCACCGCCTCGGGCTCCGGATGAAACGCCGCGGTTACCGCCCTCGCCTGCTCCGACGCGCGGATCAGCGTCGCATGACCGCCGCCGAGCGCCTTGATGTAGCGGCGAACCAGCTGGCCTTCGGGGCCGGCTTCCATGCGCAGCCAGACAAGACCTCCCTGCCAATCGTAGAAGGCGTCGACGCCAGCCTCGAGGCGTAGCGCTGCGACCAGCTGATGGCCGATGCCGGGAGCGACCGAGACGCGCCAGACCGGACGCGCCGTGCCGTCGGCAAAGGGCAGTACGTCGCGGATTTCCTGCCAGAGGCTGCGGCTTTCAGGCTCATCCAGCCGCGTCACCGTCGCAAAGGCGGACATTGCCGCCGCAAGCTTTTCCGAGCGCACCTCGACCGAACTGGCCAAGCCTTCGATGCGCAAAACCGTCGCCTCGCCCTCCGGCAATCTGCCGGCAAGAAATTTCCACGTCACCGTCAGCGGCAGGTGGGCGGCGCCGGAGACTTCGACCGGCAGCGCCATCGCCGCCGCCATGGCGTTTGCCGCCTCGGCGTCGTTGAGACCGGAGAGAACCACCGTGCGCTCGGTCTTCGGGCGCGGCGGCACCCGGAAAGTGACTTCGGTGAGGAAGCCCAGCGTGCCATGCGAGCCGGCGATCAGCTTGACGAGGTCGAGGCCGGTGACATTCTTCATCACCCGGCCGCCGGCCTTGATGATCTCACCCTTGCCGTTGACGAAGCGCACACCGAGCAGGCTGTCGCGGGCAGCCCCGGCGATCAGTCGACGCGGGCCGGAGACATTGGCGGCAAAGACACCGCCGATGGTCGGCTCGCCCGAGGTTCCCATGACAGGGCGATGATCCATCGGCTCGAAGGCGAGCATCTGGCCGCTGTCGGAAAGAGCTGCCTCGACCTCGGCAAGCGGCGTACCCGATCGCACCGTCATGACCATTTCGCCGGGGTTGTAGGCGACGATCCCAGCAAGACCGGTCGAGCGCAGCCGGTCTTCAGCGGCAACGGCATTGCCGAAACCCGAGCGGGTATCGCCGCCGCAGATGGCAAGCGGCCGGCCCACCTCCGCATGGGCGCGAACGATCGCCGCCGCCTCTTCCTCGCTTGTCGGCGTCAGATCGATCATGCGGCGGGGCGCCCTTCGAGCGGGAAGACCTTGGACGGGTTGAGGAGCCAGCCGGGATCGAAGGCAGCGCGCGCCGCCATCTGCTGGGTGAGATCGGCGTCGGAATATTGATGCCGCATCAGGTCGCGCTTCTCGATGCCGACGCCGTGTTCGCCGGTCAGGCAGCCGCCGGCGTCGACGCAGAGCCTGAGGATATCGTTGCCGGCCGCCTCGGCGCGGGCGGCATCCTCCGGATCGTTGGCGTTGAAGAGGATCAGCGGATGCATGTTGCCGTCGCCGGCATGGAAGACGTTGGCGACCCGCAGGCCGTAATGATCGATGATCTCCGCCGTTCGCTTCAGCACGTGGGACAGCTGGCTGAGCGGCACGGTACCGTCCATGCAGATATAGTCGGCGATCCGGCCGGTGGCGCCGAAGGCGGATTTGCGACCCTTCCAGATCAGCGCCGCTTCGGTGGCCGACTGGCATTCGCGCACGGTCTTGACGCCGTGGCGGCGGGCGATCTCGACTATGTCCTTCAGCGTGGCGTCCATTTCCGCTTCCGAGCCTTCGACCTCGACGATCAGCAGCGCGCCGACATCGAGAGGATAGCCGGCATGGGCAAAGGCCTCGCAGATCTCGATGGCCGGCTTGTCCATGAATTCGATCGCGACCGGGACGATGCCGGCGGCGATGACATCGGCAACACAGGCGCCGGCCTCTTCCGACGCTTCAAAGCCGAAGAGCACGGGGCGTGCGCCTTCCGGCTTGGCGATCAGCCGCACCGTCGCCTCGGTGACGATGCCGAGCTGGCCTTCATGGCCGCAGACGAGGCCGAGCAGGTCGTATCCCGCCGCGTCCAACGCCTTGCCGCCGAGTTCGATCACCGTGCCGTCGACCAGCACCATCCTGACGCCGAGCAGATTGTTGGTGGTGACGCCGTATTTCAGGCAGTGGGCGCCGCCGGAATTCATGCCGATATTGCCGCCGATGGTGCAGGCGAGCTGCGAGCTCGGATCGGGAGCATAGAAAAACCCGTCCGCGGAGACGGATTCGGAGATGTTGAGATTGGTGACGCCGGCCTGGACCACGGCGACGCGGTTCAGCAGATCGATTTCGAGGATGCGGTTCATCTTCGACAGGCCGAGCACGACGGCGTCCTCCTGCGGAATGGCGCCGCCGCAAAGCGAGGTGCCGGCGCCGCGCGGCACAACGGGAATGCCGTAGCGATGGCAATAACGCATGACGGCCGAAACCTCGGCGGTGGTGCGCGGCAGGGCGACGGCGAGCGGCAGGCGCCGGTAGGACACGAAGGCGTCGGTCTCGAACGGCACCAGTTCGCGGGCCTCATGAACCAAGCATTCCGGCGGCAGAAGATCGGTCAGATCGGCGACGATCTGGGCTCGGCGCGCCAGCACATCGGCGCGCGGCTCGAGAAACGATATGGCGTCGGACATGGCGTTCTCCCTGACCCTCTTTCATCGGGAAAATGACAACAGGAAATGGCAGCGGAAACCGGCCGCGAACCTCCCTGCCGCCGATAGACCCGGCTTAACACTTTCCCGAAACTGGCGCAAATGCTAAGCACTTATGCCAAAATAGGAAAAAGTCACAAAACCTTATGACCAATCTGGGTGATCTCGAAATCTTTGCCAAGGTCGTTTCGACAGGCAGCATGTCGCTTGCCGGGCGCGCGCTCGGCTTTTCTCCCGCCGTCGTCTCCAAACGGATCAAGCGGCTGGAGGATCGGCTGGGCACCCGGCTTTTGCAGCGTACGACGCGGCAGATCTCGCTGACGGAGGCCGGACAGGGTTTCTACGACCGCGTTCTCGGCATTCTCGCCGGTCTGGAAGAGGCGGAATTCTATATTTCCGGCCGCTCGGCGCAGATGCACGGCACGCTGAAGATCTCGGCACCGACCTCCTTCGGACGCATGCACATAGCACCGCATCTGAAGATGTTCATGCTGGCGCATCCGGAGCTTGCGATCAACCTGGTGCTGACGGACGAATTCAGCGACATCGTCGGCGGCGGTTTCGACCTGGCGATCCGCATCGCCGAACTCACCGATTCTAGCCTCGTCGCCCGCCGACTGGCGCCGGTGCGCCGGCTGCTCTGCGCCTCACCGGATTACCTCGCGGCACATGGCGAGCCCAGGCATATCGATGAGCTGAAACACCACCGCTGCCTGCCGGCGCACAACAATGATACATGGCGGCTGAACGGGCCGGAAGGGCCACTCAGCCTGCGGCCGGAGGGTATGCTGATCACCAATTCCAGCGAAGTCATCCGCGAGGCGGTCATCTCAGGTCTCGGGATCGCCCTGCGCTCCACCTGGGATATCGGCGAAGAGCTCAAAGCCGGCCGGCTGATGCAGGTGCTGCCGGCCTATGAGGGTTCGCACAATGTGGCGCTGTCTGCCGTTTATCCCAGCCGGCAGTTCCTGCCGGCCAAGGTGCGGCTGTTCATCGACTATCTGGCGGAGCTTTACGGACCCGTCCCCTATTGGGAGCGCTGACGGCAGGCCCAGCCAATACACTGGAGCGATGTCGTCCCGAAAACCGCTCACGCGTTTCGCACCAGCGTCGTTCAGCCCGCCAATCTTTCGATGACGAGATCCAGGAGGGCGCGCAGCCGCTCCAGGCGTTTCATGTCGCGGTGATAGCCGACCCAGGTGTCGCGGCCGGGCGGTGCCTCGCCGAGATCGACCAGTTCGATGGCAGCAAGGGAATCACCGAGCGGCCGCGGCAGGACCGCGAGCCCTGTTCCATTGGCACATAGCCGCCTGCACATCGCGGCTGTTGCTGCGCAAGACGATTTCGGCCCGCGGCAAGAGGCGCTGCAGCCAGCCGACATCCGGCATATCGCCGAAAGCCTCGTCCATGGTGACGAGGCGGGCGCCGGCGCCGTCGAATGCTCTCGGGTGCGGCGCGCCGCGGCGGATGTAAAGGCCGTATTCAATATGGATGAGCTTGCGCGATATGATCTCCGCTTCCGTAAAGGGCTGAATGCGGAAAACGAGGTCGGCTTCGCGCCGCGGCAAGCTGAGAAGCCGGCTGTCGGTCAATAATTCAACCACCACCTTGGGGTGGACTTGGGAGAATTCCGCCAGCACCGGCGAAAGCATATGCACGCCGAACCAGTCGGATGAGGACAGCCTGAGAAAACCACCGAGCTGGCGGCTGCCGCCGGCAAGGACGCGCTCCACAGCAAGCGCCTCCTCCTCGATGCGTTCGGCACCGGCGAGCACGACCGCGCCTTCCTCCGTCAGCACGAAGCCCTCGCTGGTGCGCTGAAACAGCGTCTGGCCAAGAGAGGCTTCAAGGGCACGCAACCGCCTCCCCATCGTCGGCTGCGTCAGCCGGAGGCTGCGGGCTGCTGCCCCCAGCGTGCCGAACCGCGCAATCGCCAGAAACAGCTTCAGGTCGCTCCATTCCATCGCTGGTATCCATCAAACAAAAATGCATGGGCTTCAGTCGTTGTCTTTCATTTTCATTCGCGTTTCAATGAGCGATCTTTCTTCCAGAAATACCGGTTGCGACCGTAGACGCCACACTGCGAACGAAGGAGAGTTGCATGTCGATACAATCAACGATGAAAGCGCTGCTGGCGGAATCGCCGAATTCGCCATTGCGGATCGCCGATGTTGCAAAGCCGGTGCCCGGCGAAGGCCAGGTCCTGGTGCGTATCATGGCGAGCGGCGTCAATCCGCTCGACCTCAAGATCCGAGCCGGCAGTGCGGCCCATGCGCGCCACCCGCTCCGCGCCATTCTTGGCATCGATATGGCCGGCATCGTCGAAGAGATCGGACCCGGCGTCGACGGTTTCCGCAGCGGCGACGCGGTCTATGGCATGACCGGCGGCGTCGGCGGCGTTCAGGGATCGCTTGCCGAATTCGCAGCCGTCGACGCCGGACTGTTGGCACCAAAGCCGCAAAATGTTTCGATGCGCGAGGCCGCCGCATTGCCGCTGATCGCGATTACCGCCTGGGAAGGGCTCGTCGACCGTGCCGGAGTGAGAGCCGATCACAAGGTCCTCGTGTTGGGCGGCGGCGGTGTCGGCCATATCGTCGTGCAGATCGCCAAGGCCGTCGGGGCGCAGGTCTATGTCGTCGACGGCGCTTCGAAAATGGACTATCTCGCCGGTCTCGGTGCAACGCCGATCGATCGTGCCGCGGAAACGGTGGAAACCTATGTCGCAAGACATACCGGCGGCAAGGGGTTCGATCTGGTCTACGATACGGTCGGCGGCCAGGGGCTCGATACGGCGTTCCAGGCCGTCAGCCGGTTCGGCCATGTCGTGAGCTGCCTTGGCTGGGGAAATCACGCGCTGGCGCCGCTCTCCTTCAAGGCGGCGACCTATTCCGGCGTTTTCACGCTGCTGCCGCTTTTGACCGGCGAAGGACGCCCCCATCACGGCGAGATCATGCGAGAAGTGACGAAGCTGGTCGAAGCCGGCAAGGTGATGCCGAGGCTCGACCCGCACCGCTTCATGCTTGGCGATACCGACGAGGCACATCGGCTGATCGAAAACCGGCAGGCGGACGGGAAGCTCGTCATCGAGATCAACTGATCTCAACTCGCCGAATGACCTAGCGCGCCAAATCGAGATAAGCGTTGGCCACCATCGCGTCGATATCGCCGGGGACCGGCACGATGCAGGCTTGGGGACCGGCCTCGCCCTTGGCGATGCGTTCCAGGCAGCGGACCTGAAGGGTGAAGCCGAGATCCATCGATTCGGCGGAATTGCCGAGCGGCCGCGGACCGGCGAGATTGGCCATATGGCCGCCCCCAAGCACATGGAAGGAACGGCCGCCGGCGAGATGGAACGTCTCGATATGATCGGCCTCGTAGCGATCGATGCCGACGACATCCGGATGCCGACGGAAGGCCTCGATATCGATCTCATGCGGGAAATGGCCGCCGTTCATCAGGATCGCCCCGTCCTTGACGAGCGGCAGGTCGACCGCAGTGACGATGCCGGCAAAGCCGGTGACGGTGACGATTATATCGGCCGAGCGGATTGCCGCCTCGCGCAGCGGCGTGGCGAAACCATCGAGATGGGCTTCGAGTGTCGTCACGGCGTCGATATCGACGACGCTGACGGTGGAAAAGGCGTTGCGGAAATAGGCAGCCGTGCCCTTGCCGCAAGCGCCGTAGCCGAACACCGTCACGCGTTTGCCGTTGGTGGAGCGGTTGGTGAAGCGCAAATAGCTTTCGAACAGGCTCTGGCCGACGGCATGCCGGTTTTCGGCAAACTGCTTGATCGGGCTGTCGTTGATGACGAGGATCGGCATGTTCAGGCGTTCGCGCAGCGGCAGCAGTCGCGTCCGCCCGGAGGTGGTCTCCTCGGTGCCGCCGCGGAGATTGGCATAGGGCTTTTCCGCCGCCATGGCGAAGAGATCGCCGCCATTGTCGAGCAGCAGATCCGGCTTTTCGGCCATCACCGCTTCGAGGCTCCGATGGTGGGCAGCGGGATCGGTCGTCTGCGTGGCGAAGACCGCAATACCCTGGGATCGCAGGAATTCGACCGTCGAAGGCTGGGTGCTGTTGAGATTGCCGGTGCAGACAAGACGGGCGCCGCCGGCGCGAAGCGTCATCAGCAGCGCCACCGTCTTCGGTTCCAGATGAATGCCGGTGCCGATCGACAGACCAGCGAAGGGACGCGTCCGCTCGAATTCGGCCGCCGTCGCCTTTAGCAGCCGGCAGCTGCTGCCGATCCAGTCGATGCGCGTCGCAGTCTTTTCCATCATTTCATCCCCGTTGCCGATGCTCCAACATTTTTAACGAAGCGACAGGGCGGCGAATATGGAGGTTATTCTGTCGAAGGAGCAGAAAATCTGCCCTTTCAGCTCGCTTTCCCACAACGGCGCAGCCAGCCGTGCAGGGCCGCAAAACCCGGTCGCTTGGCATCCGGCGTGCGGCAGCAGAGGCTGTAGCCGGACGGACGGGAGATGAAGCCGTAGGGTGCGACCAGCTGACCCCGCAGAAGATCGTCCTCGATCGAGGCGCGCGGCGCAAGGGCGATGCCGAGCCCCGAGCGGGCGGCACCGAGCGCCAGCAGCAGATCTTCGAATTCCTGGCGGCGGGAAAAGGCAACCGGCGGCGTGCCGCTTTCGACAAACCACTCATCCCAGAGCTTGGGAACGCTGCGGCTGGCAAGCATGGTGAGCCGGCCCATCGCCGCCGGGTCGTCAGATAGCGTCGCGGCAAGCGCCGGTGTGGCGACCGGGCCGAACTCGTCCTCCATGAACCGCACGGCGCTAATCCCCGCGGACGGCCGGTATTCACCGCCCATGATCACAGCGTCCAATTCCGGATGCATCTGCAGCGGTTCGACCACCGTCATCGGTACGATGTCGACCACTATATCGCCGAGACTCGTCTGCATGTCCGCGACACGCGGCATCAGCCACCAGACCGCGAAGGCGGAGGGCACGCCGAGGCGGATGCAGCTCGGCACCACGCCTTCAAGCTCGCAAGCAGCGCGCTGCAGAATGTCGAAAGCCGCGCCCGACGCCTCGGCGAAAGCGCTGGCCTCCGCGGTCGGGACCAGCCTGCGGCCGTCGCGCGCAAAGAGCTTGCGGCCGAAGTGGCCCTCCAGTGTGGCAATCTGCTGGCGCACAGCGCCGCGCACCACGTTCAGCTCTCCGGCAGCCCTCAGAATGCTGCCGTGACGGCAGACTGCCTCGAAGGCGCGGACGGCATTGAGCGGTGGAAGGCGCATGATGACAACAATCAGAAATGATAGTGGATCACTTGATCTTGCCATTGAACGAAAGGCAAGCCCACGTCATATTGTACACCTGTGCAACGTGACGCATTCGAAACAGGCCGTGACGGATTTTTAAGTCTGGCGCAGCGTGATTTCCTCTATGAATGGGGATCGAATCGCATTCGGAGCGTCTGCAGCTTTTGGATTGCGTAAGCTTTTCGTGATACACTTATATGAGTGATTCCTAACAACCACTGCGAAGGTGACCCGACAGTTGACTCTTCTCGCCCGATTGGCATCCGATGTGCAGCTGATGTTCCGGCGTCCGCCGCGACAGCAATATGGTGCGATCTGCTATCGGGTGAAGAAGAAGAGCGGTGATGTCGAGGTGCTTTTGATGACGAGCCGCGATACCGGTCGCTGGGTTATTCCCAAGGGCTGGCCGATGGGGGGTAAATGTGCCCACGAGGTCGCCGCACAGGAGGCCTTTGAGGAAGCCGGCGTCCGCGGCGCGGTCGAGACGGAAACCCTTGGCGCTTACAGCTATCCGAAAGTCCTGCGCGACGGCGTGCAGGTGGCCTGCAAAGTGCAGGTCTATGCGCTTGAAGTCACCGATATGGCGAAGAATTTCAAGGAAAAGGGCGAACGCCGCATCGAATGGGTCTCGTTCGACGAAGCGGCCGGGCGCGTGCGCGAGCCTGAGCTGCGCGGCCTTTTGCTGGCCTTCAAGCGAAAGATGACCGAGAGGCTTTCGGCCAGCGCAGTAAAGCAGGGACCAGCGGGCAAACAGATTTCGGCGGAATGAATCCTGCCATCTTGCGCTGCTAGAAGAGCAGCGTAGAAGCAGATTTCATACCTCGGAAAAAGAATGCCGCCACGTCCCACAATCCTCACGAAACGCACGCTCGACAAAGACCTCGCCAAGATCACCCATGCCGAGGACGCGGCGAAGCATGTTTTGCGGCGGCTGGTGGCGCCCGGTCTCGGGCTGATCTTCGTCGGTCTGGCCATGCTGTTTGCCGGCGTCTACGTGTTCGACCGGCCGGGCGCGGTGCTCGTCGTGGCGGCGGCAGCCCTTGCCGGCTACATGGCGATGAACATCGGCGCCAATGACGTGACCAACAATGTCGGCGCTGCCGTCGGGGCGCGCGCCATGACGATGGGCCAGGCGTTGGTCATCGCTGCGATTTTTGAGGTTCTCGGCGCGACGATCGCCGGCGGTGAGGTCGTCAAGACGATCTCCTCCAACATCGTCGACGCCGTCCAGGTGCCGCCGGCGCTGCTTGGCTGGATCATGATGGCGGCACTGATGGCCGCAGCCCTCTGGATCAATCTCGCAACCTGGATGAACGCGCCGGTTTCCACCACCCATGCGATCGTCGGCGCAGTGATCGGCGCCGGCATCGCAGCCGTCGGGCCAGAACCGGTGAACTGGCAGGTAATGTTGGAGATCACCTCCAGCTGGATCACTTCGCCGCTGATCGGCGGGCTGATCGCGGCCGGATTGCTATACCTCGTCAAGACCCTGATCATCTATCGCGACGACAAGGTCGCGGCCGCCCAGCGCTGGGTGCCTGTGCTGGTGGCGGTGATGGCCGGCGGCTTCATGGCCTATATGGTGCTGCAGCTGTCGCCCACCGGCAAATTTCCGTCTTCCACCATCACTCTCATCGGAATCGGCATCGGCCTGGTCAGCTGGCTTGCCGCCCGGCCGCTCGTGCTCGCCCAGGCGCGGAACCTGGAAAACCGCAACAGCTCGTTGCGGGTGCTGTTCAGGCTGCCGCTGATCGGCTCTGCGGCGCTGCTTTCGTTCGCCCATGGCGCCAACGACGTTTCGAACGCGGTCGGGCCGCTTTCGGCGATCGTCCATTCGATCGGCATTGGCGGCAGCGGCGGCATCGGCCATCCGCCGCTCTGGGTGATGCTGATCGGCGCCTTCGGCATCTCCGTCGGCCTGCTGCTCTTCGGGCCGCGCCTCATCCGCTTGGTCGGCGAGGAGATCACCAAGCTCAATCCGATGCGGGCCTATTGCGTCGCGCTGTCGACCGCCTTCACCGTCATCGTCGCCTCCTGGCTCGGCCTGCCGGTCAGCACCACGCATATCGCCGTCGGCGCCGTCTTCGGCGTCGGCTTCTTCCGGGAATGGTATACGCGCCATTCGAAGCGCCGCATCGCCTATATCAGGCGCAAGGCCGAAAGCTTCGATATCGACGAGCCGGAGGAGCCGAACATCCACGAGACACGCCGGCGCTATCTCGTGCGACGCTCGCATTTCATGACGATCATCGCTGCCTGGATCGTCACCGTGCCGGTTTCGGCAGCGCTTGCGGCCATGATTTATTGGGTTATGTTCGTGCTCTTCGTCTAGAACAGGATGATTTCAGGCGCGCTCGGCCTGAAATCTGAATCCTGATCTGCATTAGAGCATGATGTCATGAGAAAACCACTCACACTTTTCGACATGCTCTGAAACCCACGAGTTTTTAAATGCGCGCCAATTTCCGTATGCAACGGCTTTTCGTCGACGCGCCGCTTTCCAGCGCCGCCGCCCTCGAGGCGAATGCCGACCAGTTCAATTATCTCGCCAACGTGCTGAGGATGGAGGACGGCGGGGAGATCCTGCTTTTCAACGGCCGCGACGGCGAGTGGAAGGCGACCCTCTCCTTCCCCACACGCAAACGCATCCTGATGACCGCAATCGAAGAGACGCGGCCGCAGCCCGCGCCATGCGACCTGCATTATCTCTTTGCCCCGCTCAAGGTCGGCCGCCTGGACTATCTCGTGCAGAAGGCGGTGGAAATGGGCGCCGGCCTGCTGCAGCCGGTCATGACCCAGCACGTCCAGGGAAAGATCACCAATCTCGACAAACTGCGCGCCAATGTCGTCGAAGCGGCGGAGCAATGCGGCGTTCTCGGCATCCCCGATGTCGCCGAGCCCGTGAGGCTTCTCGACCTGCTCGACCGCTGGCCGAGGGAGCGCCGCATCATCTATTGCGACGAGGGCGATGCCGGGCAAAACCCACTGCCGGTGCTGTCGGCGATCAAGGAAAGGCATCTTGCTCTGCTCGTCGGGCCGGAGGGCGGCTTTTCGGAAGAAGAGCGGGCGCGGCTTCGAAGCCTCGATTTCGTCACCGCGATTCCGCTCGGACCGCGCATCCTGCGGGCCGATACGGCAGCGGTTGCAGCCTTGGCGGTGGTCCAGGCGGCGATCGGCGACTGGGCCTGACGTAGAAAACGGGTTGACATTGAAATCGGTGCTATTTTTTTGATGCCTCGTTGAAAGAATTTCACTTGCAACATGGGTGGCTTGGGTCCAAATCACCCTTCCAATTGCCCGGCCCCCTGGGCGCCTATTCAATACAGGTATCCCGCATGGCCCGCGACACCACCGACCAGACACCGCTCTCTTCGGTCCAGGATCTGACCGATTATATTGCCGCGGGCAACAAGCCACGGGAGCGCTTTCGGATCGGCACCGAACACGAGAAATTCGCCTTCTTCCGCGCCGACAACAGCCCGGTTCCCTATTTCGGCGATGCCAGCATTTCGGCCCTGCTGACCGGCCTGCAGACGAAGAACGGCTGGGAGCCGATCACGGACGGCGGCAACATCATCGGCCTTGCCGAACAGAATGGCATGGGCGCCATCTCGATCGAGCCCGGCGGCCAGTTCGAACTCTCCGGAGCACCGCTGGAGACGATCCACGAGACCTGCAGGGAATCGAACCAGCACCTGGCGACGCTACGCGAAATCGCCGAACCGATGGGCATCCGCTTCCTCGGCATTGGCGGCAGTCCGAAATGGACCTATGCGGAAACCCCGCAGATGCCGAAATCACGCTACGAGATCATGACCCGCTATATGCCGAAGGTCGGCACCATGGGTCTCGACATGATGTACCGCACCTGCACGATCCAGGTGAATCTCGATTTCTCCTCGGAAGCCGACATGCGCAAGAAGATGCGCGTCTCGATGAAGCTGCAATCGCTGGCGACCGCGCTCTTCGCATCCTCGCCCTTTACCGAGGGCAAGCCAAACGGGCTGCTCTCGTGGCGCGGCGATATCTGGCGCGATGTCGACAACCGGCGCGCCGGCCTGCTCGATTTCACCTTCCGCGACGACTTCAGCTTCCGCGACTATGCCGAATGGGCGCTCGACGCGCCGATGTATTTCATTGTCCGCGACGGCCGCTATCACGACTGTACCCATGTGACGTTCCGCCAGTTCATGAATGGCGCGTTGAAGGGTGAGATCGCCGATCCGGCGCCGACGATGGGCGACTGGACGAACCATCTCTCGACGCTCTTCCCCGACGTGCGGCTGAAGCGTTTCCTCGAAATGCGCGGCGCCGACGGCGGCCCGTGGCGGCGCATCTGCGCACTGCCGGCCTTCTGGGTCGGCCTGCTCTATGACGATGCCGCACTCGAGGCCGCCGACGCGTTGACGAAGGATTGGAGCTTTGCCGAGGTCGGCGCGCTGCGCAATGCTGTTCCGGCGCAAGGCTTGAAGGCGCAATTCCGCGGACATTCGCTCTTCGACATGGCGCGCGAAGTGGTCGGCATATCGAAGGCTGGCCTCAAGGCCCGCGGCAAGCTCAACGGCGAAGGCCAGGACGAGACGATCTTCCTGGCGCCGCTCGACGAGGTGCTCGCCAAGAAGGCGACGCTCGCCGAGGATCTGCTGTCGCTCTACCACGGCCGCTGGCACGGCTCGGTGGAACCTGTCTTCGAGGACTATCAGTACTGAGCTCAGCCAAAATTTCTCTCTAAAGCGCGTCGCGATCTTTCAGATCCGTTCCTCGCGCTTTAGCCCTTTGTTTTACGCATGCGTTAGCGGCAAAAGCGCTCGGCGCTTTGCCTGGCAAATCCGCTGCACGCTTTTGCGGGACATGCTCCTAAGTTCTTATGGCAAAAAGCGGTTTGCGCTCTGCCATTTCAGGTTATAGTGGCGCCACAATACGCCGCGAACCGGGAAAGGGACTTCCATGCTGCCACTCTTCGACATGATGATGCAGGCGCAGAACGGCGCGGCGATGGAGGCGGTCGCCCGGCAGTTCAACCTCGCGCAGGAACAGGCGACCAAGGCGATGGCGGCGCTGATGCCTGCCTTCTCAGCCGGCCTGAAACGCAGCACCAGCAACCCTTATGATTTCGTCGGGTTGATGCAGGCTGTCTCCTCCGGCAATTATGCACGATATTTCGAGGATATGAGCCGGGCCTTCACGCCGGAGGGCATTTCCGACGGCAACAACATCCTTGCCCAGCTTTTCGGCTCGAAGGAGGTTTCGCGCGCAGTGGCGGCGCAGGCCGCACAGATGACCGGCATTGGCCAGGACATCTACCAGCGGATGCTGCCGGTGCTCGCCGATACGCTGATGGGTGGGCTCTTCAAGCAGACGACCGGCCAGATGGCCTCACCGGTCAACCCCTTCGCCAACTCGGCGATGGGCGAGACCATCCAGAAATGGCTTGAGAGTACCGGCTTTGCGCCGAAACCGAAGACAGCCCCGGAGGCCAGCATCTTCGACAATCCCTTCACCCAGGCGATGCAGCAGATGTTTTCGGTACCGAGGGCGGAACCGGCGTCTCAGCCGAACCCCTTCCTCGACAATCCCTTTGCCAAGGCCTTTCAGGAGATGATGGGCGGGCTTGGCCAGCAGCCGGCGGCCAAACAGCCGGCGGCGAAGCCCACAGGAGCGCCGAAGGAAGAGGCGAAGGTCAATGCCGACAGCTATACCGAGATGCTGAACGCCATGTTCGACAGCGGATTGGAAGTGCAGAAGACCTACCAGAGGAACCTGGAAGCGATTTTCGAGACCTATCGGCCGAAGGCGCCTGAAACCAAGGCATAAAAAAACCCGGCGATGGCTTGGGAAAGCCGATCACCGGGTCAAGCAGCAGGGCTATTGGCTATCACCCTGCGGGGAAACTCGACGCTCCTACTCTTCGTAGGAGCGGAAGAGCGACAGGCGCCAGCGATTGCGCGCTGAGCGCGTCAGATGTTCCGACGGGTCCTCGAAGAACGTCGAGGCCAGGAACGCAGAGGTCAGGTCGGCCCTGCTAAGGCCAATATCCCTCAGCTGCGTGTCATTCAGATCATGCAGCGCGTTGATCTCCATGCGATTGCGGAACCCGCGAAAGAGGGAGACCAGCGGAGCGAGGCCTGCCGCCAGACGCTGGAAAAGCGTCGGGGTAAGCTTGCTGCAGTCGAGTTCTAGTGTTCGGTCTGTCGTGTGCATCGAACTCTCCTTTCTCGGGCACGCAACAACCCAACCCCTTCCGCGAGGTCGTGCGGAAAGGGATAAGGCTGAATTCTGCTTGGACAGGCAGGGTGTCTGTCCTTCACTTTGCTTGATTTGCATCCCGAAGATGCCAAAGAGCTATTGATCAGTCCAACGAATGTTTCTAATGATTATCATCAGCTATCTTTATGGGTGACACCATGGCCGCGCCTCTTGATCTCGACCAGTTGCAGACTTTCATCGCCATCGTCGATTCCGGCAGCTTCACCAAGGCCGCCGACAGGGTCTACAAGACCCAATCGGCCGTCTCCATGCAGATGCGCCGTCTCGAAGAGCGCATCGGCAAGCAGCTGTTCATCAAGGACGGCCGCGGCAACCGACTGACGGTCGAAGGTGAAAAACTGCTCAACTATGCCCGGCGCATCATCCGCCTCAACAATGAGGCGATCGCGGCGTTCGACGATAACAGGCTGGAGGGAACACTGCGCATCGGCACGCCGGACGATTATGCCGACCGCTACATGCCCGAGATCATCGGCCGCTTCGCCAAGACGCATCCGAATGTCGAGCTCTACATCGTCTGCGAGCCCTCTGTGGATCTGGCCGAGCGCATGCACAAGGGCGAGCTGGACATTGCCCTCGTCACCCACAATCCCCGCGAGCGCATGTCCGATGTGGTGAGAACCGAGCCGCTTTGCTGGGTGGGTTCGGCAAACCATCCGATCCGCGACGACGCGCCGGTGCCGCTTGCCGTCGGCCGGCGGGATTGCCAGTGGCGACAGCTTGCCTGTTCGGCGCTCGATGCTGTCGGACGCGAACACCAGATCTTGTTCACCAGCTGGTCCTGCACCGTCGTTGCCGCAGCCGTGCTTGCCGGCATGGCGGTCTCGGTCATGCCGGAATCGGCGCTGCGAACCGGCATGAAGGTGCTGAGCCAGGCGGACGGTTTTCCGGCGCTGCCGCCGGTGCAGATCGGCATCATGAAGCGGCCGGGCGTTTCGCTCTCGCTGATGAACGCGATCACCGCCCATATCACCGCCTGCCTCGACAACATCACGCCTGCTGTCGTCGACGACAACCTCGATGCGGATGTCAAATCCGCCCAGGCACGCCTTTATCCGCGGCTGAAGGCCGCCAATATGGTGCCGAGCTGGTAAGGCTCAGGCGGCGTTCGGCAGGGTCGTGGCGAAAAGGGAGGCGCGGATGACGCGTTTCCATTCGTCGAGCATGCGCCGCGCCAAGACCTCATCGCTGACGGCGGCAAGCCGGATGACAGCGCCGATCAGGTGGCTGAACAGGTAAGTACGCGCATATATCTGCTCGTCGCAAAAGTCGGGAGCCAGTCGGCGCACGGTCTCGTGAAAGATGCCGGCGACGCGGCCGCTATGCTCGATATTCAGCTGCAGCAGATCCTGGTCGGTCTCCGTTCCCATCCAGACGCCGAGATAGACGGGATCATTGTGGTAGGAATCGTAATACCAGTCGATGATGTCGCAGACGAGGCCGAGCGCTTGGTCGAGCGACCGCACGTCGGCAAACATTGCCTCCGTCTTCGCCTGTATCGCCGAGGCGTGCTGGTCGAACAAGGCTTTGACGATCGCCGCCTTCTCGGGAAAATACTGGTAAACCGAACCGATCGGCACTTTGGCGGCGACGGCAAGCTCCGTCATCCGCATGGCGCTGACGCCCTTTTCGGCGATGATCTTGGCGGCTGCGGCGAGAATGAGGTCCAGCCTCTGGATGCTGCGCTCCTGCTTCGGCTGCCTGCGCAGGCCGATCCGATCCATGCTTTCCGCGCCCATGTCGTTCCCGTTCTTATCGTTCGCGAGAGAAGGCATCATGCCAAAATCAGCGCGTCGGGCGGGTATGACATTGCAGGTCTTCATCAGTAGTAAATGAAAACGCCCGCATTTTAACGACCGGCAAAGCCATGTGAAATCAGGCCCCTAGATCATATCATGCTAATTGATCAGCAACCGAAAGACCTGAAATAGTTGTAAAATTCTTCGAGCCATGCCGCTGCCCGAGACGAGTGACAATGCTGGCCACCGGACGCCTGACGAGGCACTCCGCGCCGGGCCTCAGCTCATGGCCATCCATACGGCGAGCCAAACCCACATGGCTCCCAACACCAGGTATCCGGCGGCAAAGATCGGGCTGCGGTAGCGCAGATCGTTGCTGGAGACATGGATGGCGGCATGGGCGTAGCGCAGGGCGACGAAGATCCAGGCGAGGCCGACGGTGACGATATTGTCGGAGTCAGTGGTGTAGAGAAGAATACAGCAGGCGTAGAACAGCACCGGCAGTTCGAACTGGTTGGCGAGGCAGTTCTTGACGACGAGACTTTCTGCCGGCTCGTCTCGATTTTCGCGGTAGTCCGATTTGTTGATATTGCCGGCGCGGACGAGTTTTGCGCGCCGCAGCCCAAGAAGCATATAAAGACCGTAGACCAGGGCGGCATGGGCGAGGAGTGGCCAGAAGATTTGATAGTCGGTCATTTCGGCACTTCCCATCCGCTTTCACATGTCGCGAGGAGCATTAGCGGAAAGGTTAAGCGGATGCCAGGGGCGGCTCGCCGCTGGCATCCGCAAACCCGATATTGTCTTTACACCTGGGCGCTGCCGCCATCGACGAAGAGTTCGGCACCGGTAACGAAGCTGGAATCATCCGAGGCAAGGAAGAGTGCGGCAGCAGCAACCTCTTCTGCGCGGCCAACCCTGCCCATTGGCACCTGGGCCGCCAGGGCATCGAGCAAACCCTGCTGCTGGGCTGGATCCTGACCAGCCAATTCGACCAGTCCGGTCGTTTCCGTCGGGCCAGGACTGAGCGTGTTGATCCGAATGCCGCGATCCTTCAAGTCGAGGATCCAGTTGCGCGCAAAGCTGCGCAAGGCGGCTTTCGATGCGGCGTATACGCTGAAGGCGGGTGTGCCGCCCGAGCCTGCTGTTGATCCCGTCAAGATGACCGATGCTCCTCGCGAGAGCAGCGGCAAGGCCTTCTGCACCGTAAAGAGAACCCCCTTCACGTTTCGATCGAATGTGTCGTCATACTGCTCTTCCGTGATTTCGCCGAGGGGCAACATGGAGCCGCCACCTGCGTTGACGAAGAGCACGTCAACTCTCCCGGCCTCAGCCTTCACCTCCTCATAGAGGCGATCGAGGTCAGCGAGGTTGGCTGAATCCGCCTGGATCCCCACAACCCCGCCGCCGATTTCAGCGATTGCCGCATCGAGAACGTCCTTGCGGCGGCCGGTGATGAAGACCCGTGCGCCCTCAGCCACGAAGCGCTTCGCTGCGGCAAGGCCGATCCCGGACGTGGCGCCAGTGATAACTGCAATCTTCGCATTCAACCGTTGTGTCATTGTCGTCTCCTTTGGCTCGACTGAAGCTGAGATATGGACGAAGGTATCCTTTCGGAATAGAAAGAATTGAAAGCCATTGTTTCAGGAATGAAATGAACAAATTTCCCGATTTCGAGGGACTGGCGATGTTCGCAAAGGTCGCCGAGGAGCGTTCTTTCGTTCGGGCTGCGCAGACGCTCGGCGTGTCGGTGCCGACGGTTTCACGGGCCGTAAGCCGTCTTGAGCAGAGGCTGGGCGCAAGGCTCTTCAACCGCACCTCTCGACAGCTCGCTTTGACCGATTTCGGCCTGCGACTGGTCGACAGCGCCGCGCGGATCTATGCCGAGGCCGAAATGGCAGAGGACGCCGCCCAGGAGCTTGCCACCCGACCGAAGGGGCTGATCAGGCTTGCAGCGCCGATGGACTTCGGGACACGCTGGCTGGCCCCGATCCTGCCTGACTTTTTCGAGCTCTTTCCGGAGATTTCCATCGACCTGCACATGAGCGATGCTGTCGTCGATATCGTGGGGGACGGCTTCGATGCGGCACTCAGAATCGCGGTATTGCCGGATTCGTCATTGGTCGCGCGCAGGCTGGTGCCGGTGGATCGCTTCATTCTCGCGGCACCCGCATACCTCAAACACTACGGCGTGCCGGAACATCCCCGCGAGCTAACGGCTCACCATTGCCTCGGATACGCCTACAGGGCGCGACAGGATGTCTGGCGCCTGCGCAATAGCGAAGGCAAGGAGGAGGTCATCGTGCCAAGCGGCTCTCTCAGGGCCACCAATTCGCAAGCATTGGTGCCAATGGCGCTACGGGGCCTCGGGATCATCGAACTCCCCGAATTTCTCGCGCATGACTATCTCGTCGACGGCCAATTGACGCCAATCCTTCCCGACTGGACGCTGCCGACCGGCGCACTGTATTTCGTCACACCTTCGGCTCGGAGCCGGCCAGCGAAGGTCGAGGTCCTTGCCGATTTCATGGTGGCGAGACTGTCAAATCCGGTTTGGCGGAGGAGGAACTGACGCCGCTTCAATCTCGGCCTGGCGACAGCCAACGGGCGATGGCAAGCCTGACAAGGACGATGGACGAGATGGCGAGGCTCGCGAATTTCAGCCTTGTCATCCATGGCAGCAGCTGCGCGGCAAGTCCTGCGAAAGGACTGTCGCCGAAGGCAATCAGGCTCGAGATGTTCTCGCCATAGTCGGCGATTCCGTAGACGAAGGGCAGCAGATAGATCGCCTGGCCGACGAGCGGATGCGATCGTCCGAACCACGCGTCGAGAGGGCCAAGCTTGACAAAGGCGAGAAACAGCAGCGCCGTTAGCAATGCCGGAAAGATCAGCTCCGGCCCGAAATACATGGCCCGGAGCAGCTTGGTCGCCGTCTCGTTCTCATCGAGCAGCTTCTGCATATGAAAGACCGCCGACTCGTCGTAACCGGCGAAATAGGTATCGAGAACCGCCTGTCCGGTTTCGTGCTTGAAGGGCACAACGAAGCCGAACGTCGTCCAGGCAAGCACGGCAAGGCAGAGGGCTGCGAGCAGCGCGACGATCCAGAGAGGAATCCCGCTGCCCGCTTTCATGATCAGAGGCCGGCGCCCGGATAGTTCGGGCTCTCCCGGGTGATGGTCACGTCATGGGCGTGGCTTTCGCGAAGACCGGCGCCGGAGATGCGCACGAAGGTCGCCCGCTCCTGGAAATCCTTCAGGTCCTTGCCGCCGACATAACCCATGGCCGCCTTGAGGCCGCCGGCGAGCTGGTGGACGACGGCCGCGACCGGTCCCTTATACGGCACCTGGCCCTCGATACCTTCGGGCACGAGCTTCAGCGTGTCGCGCACCTCCGCCTGGAAATAACGGTCAGCCGAGCCGCGGGCCATGGCGCCGACGGAGCCCATGCCGCGATAGGCCTTGAAGGAACGGCCCTGGTAGAGATAGACCTCGCCCGGGCTCTCGTCGGTGCCGGCCAGCAGCGAACCGATCATGACGGCGGAAGCGCCGGCGGCGATCGCCTTGGCAAGATCGCCGGAGAATTTGATGCCGCCATCGGCGATTACGGGCACGTCCTGAGCCTGCGCTGCCTGAACGGCCGACATGATGGCGGCGAGCTGCGGAACGCCGACACCGGCGACGATGCGCGTCGTGCAGATCGAACCCGGGCCGATACCGACCTTGACGGCATCCGCGCCGGCATCGATCAGCGCTCTGGTGCCGTCATAGGTGGCGACGTTGCCGGCCATGATGCGCACCGAGTTGGACAGCTTCTTGACGCGGGTGACGGCATCGAGGACGCGCTGCGAATGGCCGTGGGCGGTATCGACGACCAGAAGGTCGACGCCGGCCTCGATCAGCCGTTCGGCGCGCTCGAAACCGTCATCGCCGACGCTGATGGCGGCAGCGGCACGAAGCCTACCCTGGGCATCCTTGGAGGCGTTCGGGTTCAGCTGCGACTTTTCGATATCCTTGACGGTGATGAGGCCGACGCAGCGGCCTTCGGTATCGACGACCAGCAGCTTCTCGATGCGATGCGAATGCAGCAGGCGTTTGGCCTCCTGCTGATCGACGCTCTCCTTGACGGTGACCAGATTGTCCTTGGTCATCAGCTCGTGGATCTTCTGCTCAGGATCGGAGGCGAAGCGGACGTCGCGGTTGGTCAGGATGCCGACGAGGCGGCCAGACTTCTCGACGACGGGAATGCCGGAGATGCTGTGCGACTTCATCAGGCCGAGTGCTTCGGCAAGCTTTGCATCCGGGCCGATGGTGACCGGATTGACGACCATGCCGCTTTCGAACTTCTTGACCTGGCGGACCTCTTCGGCCTGCTCGATCGGCGTCAGATTGCGGTGGATGACGCCCAGGCCGCCGGCCTGGGCCATGGCGATCGCCAGGCGGCTTTCGGTGACGGTATCCATGGCCGAAGACAGGATCGGGATGTTGAGATCGAAATCCCGGGCGATGCGGGTCGCGATGTTCGTCTGGCCGGGCATGACCTCGGAGTGGCCGGGCTGCAGCAGCACGTCGTCGAAGGTAAGCGCGTCCGCGCCGGTTGCCGTTTCAATGATGCGTGCCATGGCCAATTCCTTCATTTAATAAAAATGCGAGCCCGCCCGGAAACGAATCGTCCGCCCCGGCGGTGTGCATGGGATTGCTTGGAAGTTGGCGAGGGCTGGTAACACGTCTATGACAGGAAGGAAATAGCAAAAAGCCCGGCCTATCGGCCGGGCTCGGCATGGGTGCCATGCGCCTGGAGCATCCCCTCATTTCCCCAGCTCATGGGGATGCTCTATCTCATTGTTTTCACAGACTCCGAAAGCAAAACTGCGGCGCAGTTTGCTGGAATTTCTGCAGATCAGATGTCGAACTGATAGGTCTTCGGCACGAAGCGATAACCGCCATCCTGCCGCTCGACGAAGCCGACCGCCGGGAACGGCATGTGGTAGCCGAGGAAGGCGATCTTCTCGGTCGCGATCATCTCGAAAACCTTGCGGCGGGTGGCGGCTGCCTGCGTCTTGTCCATGTCGAAACGCACTTCCCAATCCGGCCGCAGCAGCGACAGTATATAATGGTTGGCGGTATCGCCGGTGAGAACCAGGCGTTTGCCCTCGGATTCGACATGGAACACCATATGCCCCGGCGAGTGCCCGGCCGCCAGCATCGCCGTTATGCCGGGCGCGAAACTGTCGCCGTCCTTGATGAACGTGGTCTTTTCGGCAAGCGGCGCGACATTGGCGAGCACCGCCTTGTGGCCGCCTTCGGCCGGCGTGCCCTCGCGCGCGGTGTTCGACCAGAAATCATATTCGGCCTGGCCGACGACATAGCGGGCATTCAGGAAGGCTGGCGAACCATTTTCCATCAGGCCGCCGATGTGATCACCATGCAGATGAGTCAGCGCCACCAGGGTGACGTCGTCGGCCGAATAGCCTGCGGCCTTCAGGCCTTCGGTAAGCTGGCCGGCGCCCCTTGCGCGACCGCCAGCGCCGAAGCCGGTATCGACGAGAATGACCTCCGAACCAGTGTCGATGAGAGCCGGCGTATATCCGTTCATGAACTTGTCGGCCGGAAGGAAGTTTGCGGTCAGCAATGCTTTGACGGTTTCAGGGGCCTGATTGGTGCCGAAGGTTTCGTGCGGGTTTTCGGAGACATTGGTGCCGTCGCGCACGACGGTGAACTTATAGGCACCGAGCTTGAATTGATTGATCTGCGGCGCAGGCGTTATGTTCATAGTATTGCTTTCTCCAGTAGCGGCCGCTTCGGCCTTTTCTCTAAAAATGACCGGCGCCGCGAGCAGGCCGAGGCCTGCGGCAAAAAGGGTGCGCCGCTTTATTCCCGACGAAATTGCCATATGTCCATCCTTCCACGCCGTGCGGTGTCTCGCCGCACGGCCGATCACCTTTCCGGCCGATGACATTCCCCGCCGGATTTCTTGCCCCGGCAGGGTAAGCATATGTCAATGTTGACACGCGATGTTGTCGGACAAGCCGTCTCACGCAGACGTGAAGCAAACATGTCGTCGAACCGGATTTGAGCATTGGCAGGCCTCTGAAGTGGGTCTAAACAGCACGGGCCTTCCCAGCTCCCATCCGCAGCCCATCAAGGCCTCCCGCCTATGAACCGCATCGTCCCGCTGATCCTTGCCGTCGCTCTTTTCATGGAACAGATGGACTCCACCGTCATTGCCACGGCGCTGCCGGCGATCGCGTCGGATCTCAATGTCGGGCCGATCACGCTGAAGCTGGCGCTGACCTCCTATATGGTGGCGCTGGCTGTGTTCATCCCGGTCAGCGGCTGGATGGCCGACAGGTTCGGCGCCAAGAAAATCTTCCGCCTTGCCATCTCCGTCTTCGTCATCGGCTCGATCTTCTGCGCCATCTCGTCCAACCTCGTCGAATTCGTCTTCGCCCGCTTCCTGCAGGGCATGGGCGGCGCGATGATGACGCCGGTCGGCCGTCTCGTGCTGGTGCGCACGACGAAGCGCAGCGATCTGGTCTCGGCCATGGCGCTGCTGACCATTCCGGCGCTGGTCGGCCCGCTCACCGGCCCGCCGCTCGGCGGCTTCATCACCACCTATTTCAGCTGGCACTGGATCTTCCTGATCAACGTGCCGGTCGGCGTCATCGGCATCTGGCTGGCGACGATCTTCCTGCCGGAGGTCGAGGCGATGGCGCCGCCGAAGCTCGATTTCACCGGTTTCGTGCTCACCTCGCTTACGGCCGCCGGCGTCGTCTTCGGCCTGTCGGTGGTCAGCCTGCCGGCGCTGCCGCCGATCATCGGCATTACCGCTACCTTGATCGGCCTTATCTGCGGCTTCCTTTATATCAGCCATGCGAAACGCCACCCGGCGCCGATCCTCAACCTCAACCTGTTCAAGAACCCGACCTTCCGGGCCTCGACCTTGGGCGGCACGCTCTTTCGGATCTGCGTCGGCGCCATGCCCTTCCTGACGCCGCTGATGCTGCAGCTCGGCTTCGGGCTGACGCCGTTCCAATCCGGCCTGATCACCTTTGCCGGAGCGATCGGGGCGATCACCACCAAGTTCATGGCAAAGCGCGTTTTCGCGGCCGCCGGTTTCCGCACGACGCTGCTTTGCGCCGCCATGGTGACGACCCTCGTGACGATCGTTACTGGCCTGTTCACGCCGGCAACGCCGCATCTGGCCATCATCGGCGTGCTGTTGCTCGGCGGCTTCTCCCGCTCCTTCATGTTCACCGGCGTCAACGCGCTTGCCTTTGCCGATATCGACGACGCGCAAGCGAGCCAGGCGACATCGATGAGCTCGGTGATGCAGCAGGTGAGCCTGGCGCTCGGCGTTGCGGTCGCAGCCGCGATCCTGGAAAGCTCAATCTATATCAGGGGCGAAGCCTTGCAGGTCGCCGATTTCCACCTTGCCTTCTATATCATCGCCGGACTGACGGTCATTGCCACCATTCCCTTCATCCGGATGGACCGCAATGCCGGCGCGCTCGTTTCCGGCCACCGCGCAAAGGCGGTGCAGTCGACGATCGACGCCGAGCAGCCGGTGGTGAAATAGGCTTCGAGTGCTACAGCGTCCTTTGCGCGCCTGGAATGACGCGCGCCGCTGTCGGCTATTCGGGGTTTTCGCAGACGGCGCTGAGCTTGTTGCCGTCGAGATCTCTCACATAAGCGGCATAGAAATGGGCATGGTAGGGGCGCAGGCCGGGCCCGCCCTCGTCCACTCCGCCTGCCGCCATCGCCGCCGCATGGAAGGCGTCGACATCGGCTCGGCGTTCGGCTGCAAAGGCGACCATGGCGCCATTGCCGGCAGCCGCCCGGCGGCGATTGAACGGCGTTACCACCCAGAAGCGGCAGCGCGTATCGCTCTCGGCGGAATAGCCGATTTCCTCTTCCGAATAATGCTGGCGGCGATAGCCAAGCAGAGGCAGCACGGCATCATAAAAATGTCCTGCGCGATAAAGATCGTTGGTTCCGAGCGTGACGTACAGAAGCATGGGACCAGCCGCTCAGCTCTCGAGATCGTCATCATCGGCCGAGACCAGCCCAAGATCAAGCCTGCTCTGCGTCACCTTCGACCTTGCGTCCCTTGAAGCCCTTGGCGAGCAGGAACATCTCGACCGATTCGGCGCGCGAGGCGTTCGGCTTGACATGGACGACCTGGCGGAAATTCTGCTTCAGCATGGCGAGCAGCTCACGCTCGGTGCCGCCCTGGAAAGTCTTGGTCAGGAAATGCCCGCCCTCCCCCAGCACCTCGACGGCGAATTGGGCCGCGACTTCGCAGAGATGCATGGTGCGCAGATGGTCGGTGCGGTGGTGGCCGGTGGTCGGTGCTGCCATATCAGAGAAGACGAGATCTGGCGTGCCGCCGACCGCCTCCAGCAGCTTTTCCGGCGCACTGGGATCGAGGAAATCGAGTTGCAGGATCTTGACGCCGGGCAGCTGGGCCATTTCGAGAAAATCGATCGCGGCCACACGGATATCCTCATCCGTCGAGCCGGTGACCTTGGCAGCGATCTGCGACCAGCTGCCGGGTGCCGCACCCAGATCGATGATGCGCTTGGCGCCGCGCAGGATATGGTGCTTCTCGTCGATCTCCAAAAGCTTGAAGGCGGCGCGGGCGCGATAGCCTTCCAGCTGAGCCCGCTGCACATAGGGATCGTTGATGTGGCGCTGCAGCCATTGGCGCGAGGAGGCCTTCATCTTCTTGTTCTTGACGCGCTGGCCGAGCTTGCGGCCGGTGCGGTTTCCCGCGATCGGTGCTTTGGTCATGCCTTATCCTTATTTAGCACGCTGGCCGCGGCGGTTGCGATTGCGCCGCCACACGCCGTCATCGGCCATCATGTCGGTGAGCAGGCCTTCCCTCAAGCCGCGATCGGCGACCCGCATGCGCGGGCTCGGCCAGCGGCGGCGGATCGCCTCCAGGATTGCGCAGCCGGCGAGCACCAGATCGGCCCGATCCGGCCCGATGCAGGGATTGGCGGCACGGCTTTCGAAATTCCAGGAGAGCAGCTTTGCCTGCATGGCGGAGACCTCGTCGTCAGACAGCCAGATGCCATCGACCTTGCGCCGGTCATAACGCGGCAGGTCGAGATGCACGCCGGCAAGCGTCGTCACCGTGCCTGATGTGCCGATCAGATGGAAGTCGCCGGCCTGGCCAACTTCGATCTCCGGGCAATCGAAACCTTCGAGCATGCCGCCGACTTCGCGAACCATGCCTTCGAAAGCCTCCGGCGTGACGTCGTGCCCGCCATGACGCTCCGACAGCGTCACGACGCCGACCGGCAGCGAGGTCCAGTGGGTGATGTGATTGGCCAACCGGCTGAAACGATTGTCACCGATGCGGATGACGGCGATCTCCGACGAGCCGCCGCCGATATCAAAGAGCACGACGGAGCGTGTCTCACGCCCGACCAGCGAAGAGCAGCCGGAGACGGCGAGGCGCGCTTCGGTCTCGCGATCGATAATCTCCAGCGCGAGACCGGTTTCGGCAACGACGCGGCTGAGGAATTCCTCACCATTGACGGCCTGGCGGCAGGCTTCGGTGGCGATCAGCCGCATGCGGCGGATCTCGCGGTTTCTGAGCTTGGAGGCGCAGATCCGCAGCGCTTCGACTGCCCTTTCCATCGCCTCGTCGGACAGACGACCGCTGGCCGCAAGGCCCTCGCCAAGGCGCACGATGCGGGAAAAGGCGTCGACCACCCGGAATTGCCCCGGGCGGGTCGGCTGGGCAATGAGCAGACGGCAATTGTTGGTGCCGAGGTCGAGAGCGGCGTAGAGTTCGTCCGGCCACGCATGTTCGCCGGCCTGGCGATCGCCCTGAAACCCCGGATGGCCGTGACTATCCTGGCGGCCCTTGCGGTTGGCGGCTGTGCTGTTCTGCGTTTCACGCGGAACTGCACTGCGCACCGTCTCATCCGCACGGCTTTCCTGTTGCGGGGCACTTGATGGTTTTGCCGACGTCAGCGGCCGGCCCTGAAGACCGCGCTTGCCGCGATGTTTGCGGCGATTGCGCCGGCTCGGCGTCTGCTCGCCATCCGGCCGAGCAGCACTGTCCACCGCTTGGGTCTGCTCCATCGGATGGACATGAGGAGAACCGTCCTGCGGCGCGCCTTGGCCGCTACGACGGCGACGCTTTCGCTTGCGGGCCGGATTGCCGGCTGCATCTTCCATCGGGCGCGCAGGCTGTCCGGCACCGCCGGTAGGCTCATGCGAAGCGGGATGAGCCGCGCTGCGGGATTGCCCGCCACGCTTGCCCTTGCGGCGCCTGGACTTCTTGCCGTCCTTGCGCCCTGCCGCCGACGCCCCGTCAAATTGCGGCTTTGCGCCGCCTTCGGGGTCTTCCACGTTGTTTTTCCATCGCGCCGCGCAAGTTCGGAGATATGCAGCAGGCGCTCATTTGATTTTTGCGTTGCGGCAAGAATATCAGCGCCCGCAGAAATCGCCAAATTCTTTTTTGAACCGGGATTTGCAGCGGTTTCGCCTTTCCCAGGGAACACCGATTTTTTTCAAAACGGGTATTTGCAATCCCCCGGCTTTTGGTTATAAGCGCCGCACAGCAGCCAAGCCATGCTTCGGCGGCAACTGCTGGGGAATAGTTCAATGGTAGAACGACGGACTCTGACTCCGTTAATCTTGGTTCGAGTCCAGGTTCCCCAGCCAATTCTCCCTAAAACCCTCTAAATCCTTGATTTTCCAGTCGTGCTGGATATCGTTTTGGCATCATTGGCGACCTGATGCCCGGAACTGTAGCCCACAGGTGATGCCCACGGTATTGAAACCGGAATCATCTCGGGCCAGCGAAGGCCGTCTGCATCATGGCGATCCGCCACGAAGTCGAGAATCTTATCCGCCGCGGAAACATCTTCTATTGGCGAGCACGCGTCCCCACGTGCTTCCTGAACTGCAAGTCAGGAAGCCGCCTTTCACTCAGTCTTCAGTGTTCCGATCATAAGAAGGCGAGGATCATTGCCCGGCAGCTCAACATGCGGCTCGCCGAAATGAAATTGAGACCGAAGGACCTGATGGGCGACAGGGAATTGCTTCAAAAATTGTTCGAGCATCTCCCTGACGGGATGCTTGAGAAGCTCGAGGACATCAGCTTGATTGCCAAGCGGGACGGCCGCGCTGGGCACGTCGCCGAGATGGAACTCGATCTCGAAGCAGAACCTTATGGCCGGCAATACACATGAAAATGTCATAACTTTACAGTTAGTTACCGACAAATAAAGGCGCGCTGCTCTGTGATCTGTCAGGATCCAAAAGCGCCAGCCATTGGCGCACGAAAGCTGGCTGGGGACCCAGTTCCTTATCTGGAGGCGTCCTTGTTTGGCCGTGGTTCACTCGGCCGCCGCCTTCCGGCCTTCCCACTCCTGCGGCGTCAGCGTCTTGATATCGAACTGGTCGCGCGTCCTGCTATAGGTATGGCCACCCATTCGACCGACGGCGTCCATCATCTGCTGGTCAATATGCAGGTTCGACGCATTGACCGCGTCGCTGCGAACGAAGACGCCCACGACCTCGCCGAGAATGATCTCGCGAGCCGGTCCGACCTGCAGCGTCGTGTGGCGACGGCATTCCAAGGCTGCAGGGGCTGCAAGGATTCGCGGACTGCAGACCATCTGTCCAGGAACGGTTGCGAGGCCGGCCTCCTCCATCTCGTCGACCTCGGGACCGAACTTGATAGCGCAGACTTCCATCTGCTCGACGAGCGCATTGTCGCAAATGTGGACGGTGAACTCACCGGTCTCGCGAATGTTGCGGGCGGTATCCTTGAAGCGCATGTCGGCATAGTTCTCCACGCCGATAGCGACGATGGCAGGATCATGTGTCAGGACGTTGAAGAAGCTGAAGGGCCCGGCGTTCGGCTGGCCGTCCTTGCTTACGGTCGTTACCAGCGCGATCGGGCGCGGGATCACGGTGCCGATCAGAATCTTGTAGCGCTCGCGTTCGTTGAGGCGGGAGAAATCGAAATGGGTGTGATCGTACATATCAGGCCTCGGCAGCGATGCGGTGGGTTTCAAGCGGGGTGTGGCGGGACAGGTTCTCGAACCCATCCTTGGTGACGACATACATGTCGCCGACATTACAGCCGGCCGACAGAGGCTCCAGCCATTGCGTATGGAGTACGAAGACCATTCCTTCTTCCATCCGGTCGTAATTGTGGGAGGAGATGTTGAAGCTGTTCTGCCCGCCGGCCATGCCGACCGAATGGCCGAGATTGGGGTTATGCGGCCCGTGGATCGCCGGGTAAAGGTGCATGAGTTTGCGACCCTGCGCCTCCCAGTCGATGTTCTTCACGTATTGGCGCGGAATGAGGCGGGCGCTGCCGTCTTCCATCGGGGCCCAGTTGTAGGGCATGGTGCGCGCTTCGGGCGAGGCCAGCATGCCGCGCTCGATCATCGGCACGAAGGCCGCATTGTTGACGTCGCGCATCAGGGCGCCGGGGCGGATCAGCTTCTCGGCGCGCTTGACGCCCTCGGTGCAGGCATCAAGCACCTCCTCCTGCCGCTTGTTGATTCCGCCGATCGCTATCATGCGCGCGGTCTGGGCGGTGTAGCCGCGATAGGTGACGTTGGAGACATAGAGATTGATCAGGTCGCCGGGCCGAACGACGTGGCCGTAGGGCTTGCCGCAGTGGGTGCCGAACTCGTTGATGCCGATCTGGTAACCATCTCCGGTCTCGCCGCCATAGGAAAGCTGCGCCTGGGTGAAGGCTGCGTAGATTTCATGGTCCGTGACGCCGGGCTTGGCGACGTGATAGGCCGCTTGGGTGGCAATGCTGATGAGCTGGGCGGCAGCGCGGAACATGGTGATCTCGCGCGGCGAGCGGACCTTCTGCATCCGGTCGAGAATGGCATTGTCGGCAACGAACTTGGTCTTCGGCATGAATTCGTCAAGCGCCGCCCAGAAGGTCAGCGACGTCCGGTCGCCGATGCGACCGATCTGAGTCTTCGCGAGCCCCATAGCGGCCAAGAGTTGGGCGCATTTCTCGGCGGTCTTGACGACGCTGTCGCCAGGACGGTCGGCATATTCACGGCCGATCGGGCCGATCTGCCAGATGTCCTCGACCAGCACCGGCTCGCCGCCCGGCGGCAGGAGCACAGACTGTGTGAAGAAGGAAAGCAGCGTCAGCGGCTTGTCGCTGTCAGACGGGATGATCAGAACGCCCTCGCGCATCCAGTCGCAGATGTAGCGCAGGTAGTGATTCGATGTGTGGAACCAGCCGACGCCGCCAGTGTGGACGATCAGCGCATCATGCCCTGCCTCCACGGCCTGACGGCGGATGCGGCGCAGGCGGTCCTCGAACTCCTCGACCGGCAGCGGCAGGGGCGCATCGAAATCGAAGTCCGGCTGGAAATCGGCCAGCAGCGAGCCGACACGGTACGAGCCTGACTGGATTGCACGAGTGGGCATGAGTGTTTCCTTCCAGATTATTCTTGAGTTTGGTCAGGCCTGGCGCGGCGCGAGAACGCGCCGGGCGACGAGCATGACGATCAGGGTCAAGCCGATGAGGATGCCTGATATCGCAGCGACGCGGACGTCGAGCGATTCCTCGATCAACGCGAACATCCGGAGCGGCAGGACTGTCGTTTCGGCATCGGCGAGGAAGAGCGAGATCGAGACGTTGTCCAGCGACTGGATGAACACCAGAAACGCGCCGGCGAGAATGCCGGGCATCAGCAGCGGCAGCGTCACCCGGCGAAGCGTGGTGAACCAGGATGCGCCCATCACGGTCGATGCCTCGGCGAGCGAGGGATTGAGGCCCTGCGCGACGACGGAGGCGGCGCGGTACATCAGTGGCCCGAAGACGACGACATGGCCGGTCACGGTGAGCCAGAGCGACGGCTGGAACCCGACGAAGTTGGCGACGATCAGGGCCGCCAGACCGTACACGAGGCTCGGCAGGACGAGCGGCGACAGCAGCAGCGGTTCGATCGCACCGACCGTGCCCTTGCGCATCCGGCTCATGCCGATCGTGGCGGGCACTGCAAAGAGAAGCGAACCCAGAACCGCAAGGCCTGCGATCTTCAAGGAATTGAAGGCAGCCGCATGTTCCGTCGCCGAGCGGACGGGATCGAGGAGCGCCTCGTACCAGCGAAGCGAGAAGCCTTCGGGCGGGTATTTGAGCGTCTGGCCCGAGGTGAAGGACATTGTCAGGGCGATGACGATCGGCGCGACGAGATAGATCACGGCGAAGGTGCCGAAACCGAAGACGAAGAGCTTGTAGAGCAGGCCGGGGATGGGATTTTCGCGCCTTTGATTAAGCTTGGGATTAGCCATGGCCGACAAGCCTCCTGTGACGGGAAATCATGGTCATTGCAACGAGCAGGCAACCGGTGGAGAGCAGCAACACGACGGCGATCGCCGATGCCAGCGGCCAGTCGAACAAGGTACCGACCTCGCGATAGATCAGTTGCGGAACATAGACGTTGCGCGCGCCGCCGATGACGGCCTGCGTGACGAAGGAACTACTGGTGCTAGCAAACACGAGGATCCAGCCGGCCAGCAAACCCGGCAGCATCAGTGGGATGAGTACGGTCACGAAGATCCGCCAGGGACCGGCACCGGAAACCTGCGCCGCTTCAGTATATTGAATCGGCGTGCGCGACAGGATCGCGACCAGCGGCAGGATGATCAGCGGAAGGTCGATCTGGCACATGGCCATGACGAGACCGAGTTCGGTGAACATCAGGGTCATCGGCCGGCCGATCAAACCAAGCCCGAGCAACGCCTCGCTGATCGGCCCCTGCCGCCCGAGAATGACGATCCAGGCAAAGGTCCGCACCACGTTGCTGGTCAACATTGGAATGAGCGTCAGGAAAATGATGACCTGGCGCGCGGTCTTGCCGCTGTGCCAGTAGAGCAGCGCGATCGGTACGCCGAGCAGCGTGGTGGCGGCAACGGTTAATAGACCGAGCCGTGCCGTGTTGAGCAGGACGCGAAAATTGAACGCGTCCCCGAAGAACCTGAAGTAGTTGGCCAGCGTCGCCCCGCCCGGGCCTGTGAAGCTGAAACCGACGAGAACGGCGAGCGGCGTCGCAAAGAACGCCACCGACAGCAACAGCATCGGGATAACGTATGGAAAACCGCCCGCCTTCATCGTGCTCTCCTCAGCCTGCGACGAGAGCGTCGAACTGGCGGATCCAGTCGGCGCGGTTCTTGTTGATGGCGACCCAGTCCGGATAGACCATGTTGCCGAGCTGCTCGCGCGTCACATAGGCCTTGATCTCGGGCGTGAGCGCGACATCCTTGTTGGTCGGGAACATTTCGGTCGGGGGCAGCTTCAGCTTGTCCTGGGCAGCCTTGGAGATGGCGGCATCCATATAGGCGTAGGCCGCATCGAGGTTCTTTGCGCCCTTGGTCAGGTGGATGTTGACCGGAGCCGCCGGCGCACCGGTCTCCGGCGCGACATACTCAGCCTTGAGACCCATCGACTTCAAGCGGGCGACATTGCCCGTCGAGCACATGAACACGGCGATTTCGCCCTGCTGGAACAGCGTCATCTGGTGGTTGGTACTGTCGACCACGCCCTTCAACTGTTCTGGATGCTCCTTGAACACCTTGAAGACGGCTTCCATGTCGTTGGGGCCGGAGCCGAAGATCTTCGCCATCTCCGTATAGGCCATGACGGCGGTGTTCGAGCCGAAGCCGGTCCAGGAGACGAGGCCGCTATAGGCCGGGTTTTCAAACAGATCGCGGTAGCCCTTCGGGCGCGGAACGAGATCGGGGTTGTAGGCGATGCCATTGACTTCGATCGTCACGGTCGGACCGTATTCACCCTGGAAGGCCGGATCGAGCATGCCCCAGTTCTCCAGGCGGCTCGGGTCGATCTTCTGGATGATGTCGTTGTCGATGGCGACCGCCATCTGGCCCGGCGACATCAGCAGCGTGTCGTAGGGAGGGTTGCCGGGGCTTGCCATGACCTTGGCGAGCTGGTCCTGCGCCATGGAGGGGGCGATCGTCAGGCCGTAGCCGGCTTCCTTGACGAGCGGGGCGAGAACGCTGCGATAGCCGTCTTCCCAGTTGCCCGGAAAGGTCGCGGCGATCGCGGTTTCGCCTGCTGCCGCACGGGCAGCGAAGGGCACTGCGGAGGCTGCGGCGACGCCGGCAGCGAGAAGGCCGAAATGGCGGCGGGTCATTTTGAAGTCGTTCATGCTGTCACCTCTGTTGGTTGTCTTTGTTCATTCACGGGGGCATTCAACGGGGTTCATTCACTGGATGCTTTCCGGTTCAGCCGGAAATACGTGACACCTGCGGGTGTCGATCTCTGCGAAAAGTTGTGCGCCGATATCAGGAATGGCTGTGCCAGGACCGCGAACCTCGGAGACGCGCAGGCCCGTGCCGTCGTCGAGGACGAGATCGTGGATAAGCGTTGGTCCGAGCGGCACGGAAACGGTGATGCGCGCGGCAAGCGCGTTCACACCCGGCTGCGTCATTAAACGAACCTCTTCGGGCCGGAACGTGATGGTGACATCCGAGCCCGTTGTGAAGCTCAGACGGCGCGGCAAGACGAGGCTTTCGCCGTTCTTCAGGGCGATCACAGTGCTGTCTTCGCCAAGCTCGGCAACTGTTCCATGAAGAACGTTGGTCTGTCCGATGAAGGTGTTGACGAACAGGGTTTTCGGCCTGTCATAGACGCCCATCGGCGTGTCGATCTGCTCGACATTACCCTTGTTCATCAGCACCAGCCGGCTGGCAAGGCTCTGGGCCTCTTCCTGATCATGGGTGACGATCAGGGTGGTGATGCCAAGCGTCTTCTGGAGATGGAGGAGTTCCACCTGAAGGTCGAAGCGCAGTGCCCGGTCGAGCGCGCCGAAGGGCTCGTCGAGGAGCAGGAGAGAAGGCCGCCCTGCAATGGCGCGGGCGACGGCGACACGCTGCTGCTGACCGCCGGAGAGTTCGCGCGGCAGGCGGTTGCCGTAACCTTCAAGCCGGACGAGCGACAGCATCTCCGAAACGCGCGCCTTTCGTTCAGCGCGCGGCACCTTCTGGCAGGCAAGCGGATAGGCGATGTTTTCAGAGACGGTCAGATGCGGGAAAAGCGCATAGTTCTGGAATACCATGCCGATCCCGCGGGCGCGGGCCGAGACATCGGCAAGATCGTCGTCGCCGAGCACGATCCTGCCCGCCTTCGGCTGGATGAGGCCAGCGATGGCCCTCAGCACCGTGGACTTACCGCAGCCGCTCGGCCCCAGAAGCGCGACGATCTCACCGGCCTCGATGTCGAAGGAAATGTCGCTGACGGCATTCTGCCCGCCATAGCTATGGGTAACGCCCCCAACACTGAGCCGCTTGCGATCGGTCGTCTTTGCGATGTCCAGCATGTGGCTTCCCTGATCTTGCGTGGTAGCGAAGAGCGCTCCAACACCGGAGCATGTTCATGCAAAGGGAATTGCAAGGGACGTGCCAGATTCGGAGGTTGGCAAGCGGGATAAACTCAAGTATCTGATTGTGGGACCCTTTTTATGATTTATAAAGTTTCGAAACTTTCTCATTATTATTTTACGACATTTATTCCGGATATTGATATGTCTAAACTTTTGCCAATAGGCTCGATGTTGTGCAGAATTCTGCCCATTTATAGACCGAACGCCTGGCGAATCCGGCGAGAAACAAGCAATTTCGCCAGATGCCTGCCAGCACGCAAAAGATAAGGATGAAGGCGAAGGCAAGACTTCAGGCAGTTTTCGCTCAGAAAACCGACGCAGGGATGATTTTTTAATCATTGTTATTTCGAACGGTTGTGCGAAATAATCTTCGAAACTTTATTCGGACAAATGCAGAGGAGATTTTATTCGATCAGATTCAATTACTTGATGCCTTGAGGATAAAACTGGCACGGTGATTGCTTGGGTATTCCCTGAAAATTCACGCAGAGCAAAATCGAAAAAGGGGATCCCATGAAAAACGTGCAGGCACTTCTGAAGACCGGCACCGCAACCGCCCTCGTCATCCTCATGTCACTCTCGGCCCATGCAGCGGAGAGCGCGGCCGAGAAGATGGAAGCGGCTGACGTCAGCAAGCTCCCAGGCGTGGTGCTGACCCAGAAGCTGGCGGATGGCCTTCCCGCTTCCATCAAGACATCGGGTGTATTGAAGATCGCAACGGATCTAACGCCGCCGATCAGCTTCCACGATGACGACGGCAAGCTTGTCGGCATCGATGCCGATCTCGCCGCAGCCCTCGGGGTCATCCTGGGGCTCAATGTCCAGATGACGGATGTCGGCGCCGGCGCCGCCATCGTTCCCGCGATCCTGTCCAAGCGCTTCGACATGACGATCTCCGGCATCAACGACGATGTCGAATTGGAAAAGCAGGTCGATGTGATCGACTACATGTATGATGCCACCACGATCATGACGATCAAGGACAACCCGCTTGGCATCAAGAGCATGGAGGACCTCTGCGGCAAGAAGGTCGCCGTTCCGGTCGGCACCTTCCAGGGCAAGATGGTTGAGGCCGCCTCCGCGAAGTGCAAGACGCCGATCGACATCATGGCGATCCCGAAGATGCCCGACGTATTGCAGGCGGTCCGCACCGGGCGCGCCGACGCCACCGTCAACGGCTACGCGACCAGCGTCTACACGACCGAACACCAGACCGGCAACGGCAAGGGCCTGCAGGCGCTTCCCGACATCCGTCTCGCCGTCGGTTATCTCGGCATACTGACCGCGAAGGACAATCCGGAGCTCCGCGACACCGTCGTCGCCGCCCTGCAGCAGATGGTCGACAGCGGCGCATACGAGACGATCATGAAGAAGTGGAGCCTCGGCCCGCTCGCCGTCAAGACCGTCAAGGTCAACGACGCCGCCAGCATGCCCGCGGAGTGAAGCTCATGGCACTGTTCACCACGCAGACAACGACAATGAGCCTGCCGCCACCGGCCTCCAGGTCGATCAAGTGGGGGCAGTTCGCAACCGGTGCCAGCGCGATCCTCGCGCTGGTGCTCCTCGCAGCCACCGTCGCGCAGAGCCAGAGCGTGCAGTGGTCCGAGATTCCGCGCTATCTCGTGCATCCCTCGATCCTGCGCGGCGTGTTTCTGACGCTCGAACTGACGGCCGGCGCGATGGTCTTTGGCATCGGCCTCGGCTGCCTTCTCGCCGTCATGGCAACATCGACGAACATTGTTCTTAAGGCGATTGCCGCAGGCTTCGTCTGGTGGTTTCGCGGCGTGCCGCTGATCGTGCAGATCTTCCTCTGGTTCAATATCGCGCTCTTCATTCCGCAGGTCGGGGTGGGATACTATAGCATCTCGATCAACGATCTCGTCACTCCGGCACTGGCAGGCTTCCTGGCTCTCGGTCTGCATGAGGCCGCCAACATGTCGGAGATCATCCGCAGCGGCCTTCTTGCCATTGACCGAGGACAGCGGGAGGCGGCGACGGCGCTCGGACTGAAGCCACGGCAGACATTCCGGACGATCATCCTGCCGCAGGCCGCACGCCTCATCGTCCCGCCAACCGGCAACCAGGCGATCGGCATGCTGAAGGCGAGCGCCATCGTCTCCGTCATCGGCATGCAGGACCTGCTGACGCAGGCGCAGGTCATCTACGCCCGCAACTTCCTGGTGATCGAACTGCTGTTCGTCGCATCCATCTGGTACCTCGCGATCACCACGGTGGCGTCGATCGGCCAGCACTATCTCGAAAAGAGCCTTCAGCCCAAATACCGCAGCGACGCCGACAAGTCCCGCGACGCGAAACGCGCCTGAGGGCCAACCAACAACGAAGGGCCTCGCCAGAGAAGCGAGAGCTGTCAGGAAACGACAAGGAGCACACCATGAAGCTTGGCATCGACAATATCAAACTGCCGGAATCGAAGAAGCGCGGCCCGCTCGCCAGCCTTGACCACGTCAAGGAGCTCGGGCTTTCGGGCATTTTCTTCTCGACGGCGCTGGACATGAGCCTGACGCTCGACATGGGCGAACTGCGCGACATCAGGGCGAAGGCTGACGAACTTGGCCTCTACCTCGAAAGCGGCGTCGGTAAGATCAATCCCTATTGCAGCGCCGAGGAACCGGCGCTTAGAGCTGCCGGTGATGGCGACATCATCGCCGGCTTCACGCGGATGATCGAGGCGAGCGCCGCCATTGGCTGCTTCGAACTCTGGGTCGCCCCCGGAAACTTCAAATCGGAGTATCGCGGCCGGCTCGCCAACGACCGCTTCCGGACGGACGTCACCTGGGAGGACCAACTCATCGGCATCGAGAAGGTTCTGCAAAAGCTTGCGCCGGTAGCCCGCGCGCATGGCGCGCACCTGAACATCGAGACGCATGACGAGATCACTTCCTTCGAGATCCTGCGGCTGATCGAGAAGGTCGGCGCGGATTGCGTCGGTGCCGTCTTCGACACCGCAAATGGCCTGCAGCGCGCCGAGCATCCGGTCTTTGCGGCCAAGCGCCTCGCCCCCTTCGTCCGCCAGACGCATATCAAGGATGCCTATGTCGGCCGCGCGCCCGGCGGTCTCGACTTCCAGACCCGCCCCGTCGGCGGCGGTATCGTTGATTTCGAGACGATCCTGCCGATCCTTGCCGAAACAAACCCCACGCTCAACCTCTCGCTGGAGGTGGCGGCCTCCGTCGCCGACAAACCGCGCAAGGCGAACCCGCGCCAGTGCATCCAGATCGACGATCCCATCTGGCGCGCCGGCCATCGCGACCTGACAGCCGAGGAGCTCGACGCTTACATGGCGCTGGTGGATGCCTACGAACAGCGCGTTGCATCCGGCGAGGTCCCGAACTGGGAGGCCTATGAAGCCAGCCAGTACGGCTATCCCACCTACGAACACCAGTCCTACGGCTTCAACGAAGCGATCGCCTTCATCAAGCAGTCGGCACGTCACATCGAGACGATCTGCAAAGACAAGGGCATTACGCTGAATTCGGCAACAGCGGACAGGAAGGCGGCCTGATCGGCTGAAATGACGGCGGCTTCGGCCGCCCGATATCATCAGCTTATGGTGGAAACATCGAGTTGCGCACAAACATTCTTATGGAAAAAATTACGGCGCACCGATATCGGATATGTCACGACTTCCGGTGTGAACCGGCGGCGGCTGCCAAGCCCGGAGACGAATGATGAAGAAGACGCGTCGTCAAAGCCTGAAACCGTCCACAACCGCCAACGGGGCGACGGACACCGTTGATAACGACGACGTGTCCGAACGCATCCGCAACACTTTGGCGGCGGCGATCGGCGAAGGCGCGCTCAAGCCGGGGACCAAGATTCTCGAAGAAGCGATTGCCGAGCATTTCGGCGTCAGCCGCACTGTCGTTCGCGGTGCGCTTGGCGTGCTCGAAAGCGACCACCTTCTCGAACGCAAGAAAAACCGCGGCACCTTCGTCGCCGAACCGAGCATCGAGCAAGCGAAGAACCTGTTCGAGGCGCGCCGGAAACTGGAACGGATGCTGCTCGAACTCGTCATCCTGCGCGCCACATCCGACGAACTGGATGCGCTGGAACGGTTGACGGACGAGGAAGAGCATATCCATCACCACGGTGACGAGAAATCGAAGACCGTTCTGTCAGGGAAGTTCCACATCGTCCTCGCCGATCTTGCCGGTAACCCCGTGCTGACGGAAATGCTCTCCAAGATCGTCGCCCGCCTCTCCCTCGTCATGTCGCTCTACGAAGAAGACCGCAAGGACGACTGTGGTGCGGACCACCATCGTATGATCGTTACAGCGCTGAAGACGAAGGATCTCACCAAGGCACAGGATCTGATGGATCACCATCTTGCGGACATCGAAGGCCGGGTGCGGCTGACCGAGGGACAAGGCGATCGGCATACGTTCCTCGCAGTGCTGGAGAACTTTTCTTGAGTTGCTCCACCGAGGTCAGCAGCGGAAATAATTGCCGCTGGGTCCTCATGTTGACTGAGGCCCAAAGCCAGGGCACAAAGGTGGCATCCACGGTCGCTCGCGATTGGAAAACAGAGGGAATTTCAGGGTCTTTTTTCTAAGTCATTGAAATCATATGAGAATACAGGTTCCCCAGCCAATCGATCTCACTGAAAAGCACTTGTTGACTCCAGGCGGCAAAGATTTCCGGGTGGATTGTCGTGTTCGAGCCACGCTTGAAATTGACAGAAACGGACTGCCGGTCCGGCGACATTTTTATATCGCGAACAACATCAACGCCGAAATAGAGAAATGCTGGTCCTCGCCGACCTGATATCAGGTGGCCGGATCCGATCTATTTTCGAACTCCAGAAACCAGGCGTAAGTGGCCCGGATGCCGTCCTCAAGCGAGATGCGCGGCTTCCAGCCCATGTCCTGCAGCTTCTGATTGCTCATCAACTTTCGCGGCGTGCCATCGGGCTTGGAAAGATCATGAATGATCTCTCCCTCGTAACCGACAACGCGGCAGACCAAACGTGTCAATTCGATAATTTCGAGATCTGTTCCCGAGCCGACATTGACGTGCTGCGCGCCCGAATATGTGTTCAGAAGAAACACCAGCGCGTCGGCGCAGTCGTCGACGTGGAGAAACTCGCGGCGCGGTGTTCCCGTGCCCCAGACCACCATATGCGGGTCTTTGCGAAGTTTCGCAGCGTGCGCCTTGCGGATGAGTGCCGGCAGCACATGGCTGGAATTCAGGTCAAAATTATCGCCCGGGCCGTATAAATTGGTCGGCATGGCCGAGATATAGTCGCGACCGTATTGCTTACGATAGGCTTCCGCAAGCTTGATACCGGCGATCTTGGCGATCGCGTACCATTCGTTGGTTGGCTCCAACGCACCGGTCAATAGTGCCTCTTCGGGAATCGGCTGTGGAGCGAGCTTGGGATAAATGCAGCTTGAACCGAGGAAGAGCAGCCGGTCCACTTCGCCCCGGTGGGCGGCTTCGAAGATATTCGCTTCAATAATCAGATTGTCATAAATAAATTCAGCGGGATAGCTGTCATTGGCGAGGATACCGCCAACCTTGGCAGCAGCGAGAATGATCGCGTCTGGTCGGTTTGCTTCAACAAATTTCTTGACCTCGTCCTGCCGCGTCAGATCGACCTCACGGCGCGTGGCCGTGATGACATTGCAATCTTCGGATTGAAGCCTGCGCACAAGAGCACTGCCGACCATACCGCGATGACCGGCAACCCAGATCTTCTTGTTGGACAAGTCGTACACTCAGCTCTCTTTCCGGCTGTTTAGAGCCTTCCCGTGCTTGACATCCTCGCGCACCATTTCTGCGGCGAGCTCACGAACCGGGGTCTTGTGCTGCCAGCCCAGCTTCTGACGGGCCTTGGTCGGATCGCCCAGCAGAAGGTCGACTTCCGTCGGGCGGAAATATCGAGGATCGACTTCCACAAGGCACGCACCAGAGGCAGAGTCGTAACCCTTTTCGTCAACGCCGGTGCCCTTCCATTCCAAAGCAATGCCGACGTCGGCAAACGCCCACTCGACAAACTGGCGGACCCTCGTCGTCTCACCGGTCGCCAGTACGTAGTCATCCGGCTTGTCCTGCTGCAGCATGCGCCACATGCCCTCGACATATTCACGGGCATGGCCCCAGTCACGCTGGGCGTCCAGGTTGCCGAGGAAAAGCTTATCCTGCCGACCCAGATGGATGGCAGCCACGGCCATCGTGATCTTGCGGGTTACGAAAGTCTCGCCGCGAAGCGGGCTTTCGTGATTGAAAAGAATGCCATTGGATGCGTGCATGCCATAGGCCTCGCGATAATTCACGACGATCCAGTAGGCATAGAGCTTGGCTGCGGCATAGGGAGAGCGCGGGTAAAACGGCGTCTTCTCGTTCTGCGGCACTTCCTGCACAAGACCGTAGAGTTCCGATGTCGATGCTTGGTAGAACCGGGTCTTTTGCTCGAGCCCCAGGATACGGATCGCTTCGAGCAGCCGCAACGTCCCGATACCATCGGCATCCGCCGTATATTCCGGCGTTTCGAAGCTGACACCCACATGGCTTTGTGCGGCGAGATTGTAGATTTCATCCGGCTGCGTCTGCTGCACGATCCGCAGCAGATTGGTCGAGTCGATCATATCGCCATAGTGGAGAATGAAGCGTGGATGTTCCTCGTGCGGATCCTGGTAGATATGCTCGATGCGGCCTGTATTAAAAGACGATGACCGGCGCTTGATACCGTGCACCGTATAGCCTTTGCTCAAAAGCAATTCAGCCAAATAGGCCCCATCCTGACCGGTCACACCAGTAATCAGCGCGGTTTTTGTCATTTTTCACATCGTCTTTCGATACAATCTTGGGGTCGTGTTTATGGAAACGGCCGAACGAGTGCAACCCCCATGTGACCGCGGCCGGGCCGGCGAAATTAGCATCGCCGATCTCTTCGGTTGACGTGGGGCTGGCACAATGAGACTAAACTCTCCAAATTGTCAGAACTTCAAGGGGGAAAATATGATCTTGGTGACGGGGGGAGCTGGTTTTATCGGTGCGAACTTCGTGCTCGATTGGCTTGCGCTTCATGATGAGCCGATCGTCAACCTCGATGTGCTGACATATGCCGGCAATCTGGAGAACCTCGCCTCCGTCTGGAGCGACCCGCGCCATCTCTTCGCCAAGGGCAGCATCGCGGACTACGACCTGGTTGCGGAACTGCTCCGGTCCCATCGTCCCCGTGCGATCCTGAATTTCGCGGCCGAAAGTCACGTGGACCGATCGATCCATGGCCCTGAGGAATTTATCCAGACGAATATCGTCGGCACTTTCCGTCTGCTGGAGGCTACGCGCGGATTTATTGCCGCACAGGATGAAGCATTCCGACAAAGCTTTCGTTTTCTTCATATATCGACGGACGAGGTCTACGGTTCGCTTGCTCCCGCGGAAGCGGCCTTCAGCGAAGATCGCAAATACGAGCCCAATAGTCCCTATTCCGCGAGCAAGGCGGCCAGCGATCATCTGGTTCGCGCCTATCATCACACCTATGGCCTGCCGGTTCTGACGACAAACTGTTCGAACAACTACGGCCCCTATCATTTTCCCGAGAAGCTTATTCCCCTGGTCATCCACAATGCCCTCTCGGGCAAACCGATTCCGGTCTACGGGGATGGAATGCAGGTCCGCGACTGGCTGTTCGTCAAGGACCATTGCAGCGCGATCCGACGCGTTCTGGAGAGTGGAAAGGTCGGGGAAACCTATAATGTCGGCGGCAGAAACGAGCTGACCAACCTGTCGGTGGTCAATACGCTCTGCGAAATGCTCGACGAATTGAGGCCCCGGCCCGACCGGGCAAGTTACAAGTCCCAGATCACTTTCGTGCGTGACCGCCCCGGCCATGATCGCCGTTACGCCATCGATGCGACCAAAATCGAGCGGGAACTGAACTGGCGTCCAACCGAGACGTTCGATACGGGCATTCGCAAGACTGTCGAATGGTATCTTGCCAACGAAGCCTGGATAGAAAACGTCACCAGCGGCAACTACCGCCAATGGATCGACCGTCAATACCAATAGGCTCGAGGGCGCGAGATCTCTCGCGCCGCGAGCGTGACCTCAATACCGAATGAAATGGTGCAGGAACCGCTTGATTGGCAGTGGTACATGACGCTGCACCCATCTGCGCATCGCCACAGCACGAAAAGGACGAAGGCCGCCGGAAAAGCGGGGGGAAATCGTCCTGATCGCATCCAGCGCCCGAATCAGCGCGCGCTCGTAAGCCTCGTAGGCAGCGACCGGTTCCTCGCATACGGCGGTGTAGAAAGTCGACAGTCGATTGAATTCACCGTTGGCTAACAGCTGGAACTGATGGAAGTGATAGAAGATCAGAGGTGAGCCGTCGACTTTGATCTGGCCGGACGCATCCTGCGTAAAATGCATTTTTTCGTAATTCCAGGGAGCAACGCCGGCGCCCGGATGTTCGATGATATGGCAATTCGGATAGAGATCCGGCCATTCGTCCAAATATTTCTGGTCGCCCATTTTGCCGTCTTCGAGGCGGTAGTAACACCATTCGATGCATTGCTCGCGCCAGCGGTCCAGGCAGCGCATCCCCTCTTCGTCGCGTCGGAAACTCACCCATTCCACGCAAAAGCGGCCGTTCACCTCTCTGTCCTGCAGCCGCGGGGCAAAACGATGTTCGATAATTGCGATAGAATTGTCGCCGATTTCATCGAGGATGGGTTGGATCGGGGAATAGAACAGCAGATCGGAGTCGAGATAGGTGATGAAATCGATTTCCGGGTGATGCTGCAGCACGAAGGTCGGGAGGCAGGGAGATAAAGTCCAGCAATATTCGGCGACGCCACGCGATTTCTTGGCTTCCAGGAGTTCCGGCGTCTCCAGGTCGGCAAGCGGAATGCAGCTGATGTAGGACCTCTTGGAGGCGGTCAATATCTCCTGCGCCTGCTGATCCATACAGAGCACAAAAATATGCGCGTCCGGGCACCACTGGACGAGGCTCTCCATCATGGCCATCCCCTTGATGAGATAGCCGCTGTCGAAAAGGGTACAGAAGTAGGTCGTCATGACTGGGATTGTTTCCTGCACAAATAGGTGCGGTTTGCATTGCCCTTGCTACTGTCACGCGGATCCGCGCTCTCGTTCAGCGTGAAGGTGGCCTGCACTTCCAGGCCGTGAACCCGAAAGCTGTCCAATAGCTCCGGCTCGGAAAAATGGATTTCCATGGTCTCGACGCCATAGGCCTGCTTGCGGAAATACTTGGTCGGTTCGCCATAGACGACGGGAGTACGGTGAAAAATGACGTATTCTTTGGCGACGCGGGCGCTTTCTGCGATCGCCGCTTCATAATCGGCAATATGCAGCAGGCAGCATCCCGAAACCACGACATCAAAAACATTGTCCTGATAGCTGAGCCGCGTTGCATCCTCCACGTCGAACGGCAGTGCCGGATAGATGCCGCGCGCCATGTCGATGAAGGCATTGGAATAATCGCAGCCGTGGTACCGCAACGGCAGACCATTTACCTCAAGCACCTCGGAGTAATATCCGCTGGAGCACCCGATTTCGAGCAATGAACCGGCGGCCGGGAGATTGTCGATCTTGCGTAGCGCAGCGGTAAAAACATCGAACACATCGATCGAAGCGCCGCTGCGATAGTCCTTCAACTGGCGCTCGACGAGCGCTCTCTGGCGTGCAGGCAGATCACTCGCTTTCCAAGATGCGGCAAGGCGCGAGCTTTCGCTGTCTCGCCGCGCTGAATCGATCTCGACATAATGGGAGGATACCGATGCCGCGGGCAGCAGCTGTTCACGCAACCGCTTCAGCTGGCTCTTCAACACCGGAAAGCGGTTGAGAGTCGTACGCACAAATGACATCAGCCCTGTTTCTCCAGATGTCTCTCGAGGATCGGCATCAGCTCTTTCATTCTCGACTTGTAGGTGTGATCCTTCAGCGTCCTCGCCTGGCCGGCCTTCGCGATGGCGTCAGCCTCGTCCGGGTGGTCGATATAGTAGCGGATGAGTTCCGCGGCTTCCTCAGGACTGGAATAGGCGACCACTTCCTTGCCCACGTCGAAAATCTCACCGAGATTGTCTTTGCGGTCGGTGATGAGCAGAGATCCGACACCGGTCGCCTCGTAAAGCCGCATGTTGTTGGCATTGGTCTCAGCAACATTGATATGCCGGTTGACGGTGATCCGGCTGCGCGCCAGAGCGCGGTACATATCCGGACCCCAGACCTCGCCGTTGTGGCGTTGTCGAATGGGAGATGAGCGCGGAAGCGTCGCCGCACCGTAGCCGAAGAACTGTATCGGCGTGGTATCGGCGAGATGTTCGAGCAACGGGATGGCCTTGCCATGATGACGGCTGATGCCGCCGACAAAACTCACCGGAACATCACGGGGGACATCGCCGAGAATCTCGAGCACCCGAGTATCGAAGCCGATCCTGAAATATTCGGATTTTATGCCCATCTCATGAAAACGGGGCACGAAATGCGGGAAGGATGTCAGAATGAGGTCATAGGGCCGCAGAAAGCCGTCCGGCGGCAGCGGACAAGCGATCTGGCCGACGATCAACGGCACCGTCCTTTTCAGCTCCATCAGAGCATGAGGCGGAAAAAAGCTGAGATCCTGACAATACAGCACATCCGGCTTGAATGCTCGAACCCGCGCCATCGCGACCTCCAGCAAGCCGGGGAGCGCTGCCAGGCGCGCGCCGATGTAAGGCAACCTGAAAAACCGATGTGGCAGTTTCATTGCCCATGGGCTGAATGGTTCGGTGTTCTCCCGCGCCCAGGCCGATTGGAGCGGAACGCAATTGCCGACGATATCGATGACATCGCAGCCAAGCTCTTTCAGGTGGCGCGAGTAGAAATCGGATGTGCCGAACGCAGCCTCGAGCAGAGCGTCCGTCTGCTTTTGGGAAGAGGCCGACCTCAAATCCCGATTGCGACGATAATGCATCGTCAGGAATCGGGAATAGTAGGTATCGAATACGGCAATCCGCATGACGCTGATCCTAGTTCTTTGTCGCGGAGAGCCGTAGTTCCACCAGGAGACTATCGCCCTGCCCCGTTGCGTCCAGAGCCCGGTTCACAAAGCCCATCATGGCGCCGGCAAGGCGTGCGCCGCGCGTCACAGTGACATTGCGGAGCTTTCGAATGAAGCTCGGGGACTTCTCGAAGCTGCCGCTTTCCGACCATGTACCGGACGCCCTGCCCTCCTGCCGCTGCTCCCGAGAGGTCCTGAGCTGAAGCACCGACCAGAGATTGGGCGTGATCGTCCTGATGCGCGCGACATCGTAACCGGATTTTTGCGCGAGCAGCGCAAAGGACGTTCGATTGAAATGGTTCTGATGGTACGGAATGTGCCAGTTGATCCAGCGCTCCTTCCAGACCTTGCGATGAAAGGAACCGGTATTCGGGAAAGCCAGTATGACACGGCCGCCACTGTTCAGACGATTCTTGAGAGCCTCGAGCATCGCAAGCGGATCGGGAACATGTTCGATGACCTGGTTCAGCACGATAAGATCAAAATTCTGATCTGCGAACGGCACGTCATAGATATTGCCGATATGGACGCGCAAAGCATATTTTTCAGCAATTGTACGAACGTTCGGATCAGCCTCCACGCCCCAGCATTCGACGCCGAGCTTTTGCATCTCCAGAAGAGAGAGACAGGAGCCACAGCCGATATCCAGGACCTTCTGCCCCGGCTTGGCAAGATAATGCCCCTGGTTGTCGGTTCCAGCCATCCACCGGCGGAGCCTGGCAAAAGGTCTCTCGACGAGGCCAGCCTCCTTTTCCAGCGCATTAAAGTCGATCTCCCGGCGCGGATAATAATTGCTGTAGAGCGCGGGCAGGTCTTCTTCCGTCAGCCGTGGCGCAGTCGACATGTGGCCGCAGGAAACGCATCGGTCTATCGAGTAGACGCCGGGGCAACCGTATCGATCATCGCTGATGTGCTCGATAAAGGTTCGCATTTTCGATCCGCACGCTATGCACTGCTCATGCTGGCCGCCGCTCATATCGTTCCTTCCTTTCGTTTCGCCAATGACCTCCACGTTGAAAACGCGCGGCTGCAGGAGAAATACGCCATACGGATCGGCGCTGTCATGCGTTGCACCGGTGACCCGACAAGCGAGTAAAAAATAAGACGCTGAAACACGTTGTGCGCCGAACGCCTGCCAAACAACCGCTTTCGCCATGAAAGGCTGGACGCGTCGTTGCCATATACCGGAGGCGAATAGACGATTGCCTTGCTGCTGACAACCAGAGGCACTCCCGCACGCGCGAAGCGCATGGCGATTTCGTAGTCAGCCATGTAGTGCGGCAGAAGGTTCGGCCGCATACTGCCATGCTTCCGAAACAGGAGCGCGGGGTAAAGCGTTCCCCGACCACTCAATGCATCGACGCGATACTGGCTGCAGGGTGACCGCTTTTCCATTTCGCTCAATTCCGAAAGCAGATCCCAGACGGCAAGCCGATTGATGTTGACCTTAGCCCCAATACTGACAAGAGGCGGATCCCGCCCCTCTTCATGGATGACGCTTCCGACCGCGGCTCCGCCGTTTTCTTTGGACGCCTGCACCAGGGCTTCAACAAAATTGTCGTCGAACCAGGTATCATTGTTGAGAAACAGGACATAATCGTCCGGTTGGCAGGCGGGAAGCACATGTTTCAGCCCTTCCTCGATGGCGCCGCCCCACCAGAGATTACCGTCGGCTCGGATTTCGGTCACGTCGCTCTGCGATTGAAGGTATTTTGCGGTTCCATCGGTCGAACCGTCGTTGACGATGACAATCGTCATGGCGTCACAGACGGTCTGGCTCCTCAGAGCTTCCAACACCTTTTGGGTATGCTCAAGGCGATTGAAAACAGGGATAATGACGTTCACGCGCATTGCGAGATTTCCAGCTTCTCGAGAAACCAGCCAACATACGGCCATTCGTGCTGCTGATGCGCTGGTGTAACGCCAATGCCCCAACGTTTCAGTTCTTGCAAGGGCGGCGGTGTTACTGAGCCAAATGTACCGGCCGGCTGGAAGCGATCTAGGACCTCATAACCATTCTTGGCAAAGCTGTCCTGCATTTCATCCGCGTTCAAGAACCATACCGGGTAGCTGGCGCTGTAGATCCACGCGGGCACATGCTGCACGAAAGGCGCGGCTGCGACATCGAACTGCGCAGCCGTCCTGTCAATCAGTATGAACTTGACGCCCTTCGACAGAAGACCTTCAAGATATTCGAAAGGATATTCAAGATATTGGAGAACACCGGAGAGCAGAACGACGTTGGGCTTCACACGATCAATCGCCTCATCCAGACTGTCGGAAAAACTCAACCGCTCATCTTCAAATTCCGTTCGACCCGCGCTGACAAAATGCGGCTGCTCGACGACGCACCATTTCAATTCCGCAAGATGCGCCAATGCCGAGCGGTGCTGAAAATAAGAACTTCCTAACGCACCCCCAAAATCGACCACCCTCAAATGAAGATCGGAGCGGGATGCAGCATAGAGAAGCCAGGCAAGCAGCGGGTGCGAATAGCTTCTGTCCGTGAAAACGACAGTATCTCGCTCATATGCGGCACGGCCCTGAACAACTGCGCGGGTCGCGTCAACCACTTTGTCAAGAATAGCCGGCGCATCATATCCATCTGCAGCAGCCATGGCCGCGCGCCAATCGTCGTGAGGCCCGTCGAACACGACGTTGTGACGCCGAAATTGGCTCAAAACGTCCTGTTCGCGGGCTTGCGGCGATTCCCGCGTCACCTCAAGCAAACAATGAATTCCCGGAAGCGAAAAATTAATCCGTCTCATTCTTCAAACCAGGCTTCGAAAGGCCGTCGATCAAATTCGTCCAACGCCCCACCGGGTGTGGAATTGACGATACGGATGCCATTCGCTTTCGCGATGTTTGCGATGGCTCGATATTGTCGCCACAGCCGCGCCAGCGTTTGAAAATCATCGTGACGGTTCGTTCTCAAGGTGCCGTCCGCATTCGCGGTGCTGTCCATGCCCTTTTGGACCTTGAGGTCGAACGCGTATTGGTAGCTTGATGACAGGAAATGATCATGGTCAACGCCGAGCAGGACGATCTCTTTGAAACCAAGATACATCGCTATCATCAAGGCCATCACCGGCACCGACTCGACGCGCGCCACCGGGCGAGAGATATCGACGATTTCCGCCGATCTCCTATCGTCGAAGCTGTCGGCCAGCACGAGATATCGAACCGTTCGTCCTGCAAACAGATTGTGTTTCCGAACGAGCTCCGCTTCGGTGGAACTGAGGAACAGTTCCGCGGCGCCCAGATGTGAATGCATCTCATCAAACCAGCGGATTACGTCGTCTGATGTCATCAATCCGTAGGTAACCTGTGGAACACAGTGATAGCGAGATTGGAACTTGTCGAAATCGGAATGCAAGTAGCCGTTGGAAACGGTGACGACGTTTTCGCCTTGAAGCCGCGACAGATCCAAGCCCTTGGCGCTCGGCCCATTTCCTAAAATGAAACAGCGTTGGCCCGCGTGCCGACCGGCAAGCTGTCGATTTCCTGCCAGCGATCTCGCAACATCGGCAGAGAATTTGTGACGATTACTGAGCCTGCGCCTCAGCTCATACACACCGTAGGGGAGCAGCATGGAGCCGAAGGTCAAAACCTTTCTTAAGGCTGCAGCCACTTCACCACCTCAAACACTTCGGCATATTTGACACCAATACGCTGTCCGGCATTTTCGGCTTCGTTCCGGAAGAAGCTCACCCATTTCCGGCCCGTGCGCTCCATCTCGGATTCGTGGGCGAGGATTGCCTTTTCCTTCTGCTCCCAATGGGAGGTAATGTCGACGTAGAAATTCCCTCTGAAATCCACCGTCGAATGATACCAGTTGCTGCGGTACATCAGCAGGCGAGGCACGTGGCGGCAGCTGTGCAGCGATGCGCGTGACAAGGCCAGATGGTCATGGTGGATGTCTCCGACCCAGTGGGTGTAGACCATATCGATCTTAAGATCCTGCACGAGCTTGAGGATCTCGATATTCAGCGGATCGACGAATTCGATCTGCAGCGTTTTGAACTCGCCGCAAAACATTTTCTGGACGCCGAGAATTTCCATCGCAGCATCCGCTTCGGCTCTGGCGACCTCGCTGCTGCGCACGGACTGATCATACTGGTTGGAAAAGCCGGATACGGTTGCAACATAGACATAAACCGTGTCGCCGTTCGCTGCGTGACGCGCCAAAGCACCGCCACAGCCTAGTTCCACGTCGTCAAAATGGGCACCGATCGCGAGAATATTCATTTGCAACTCCAGAGCAGGTCACGCGTGCCTGCAATACCACAATTCAGCAGTGTGTCGAGGATACTGAGGTACGGCATGAATTCGCCGAAAGGCTGCGGATAGACGGGATGGACGAAATGTTGCCAGATAACATTAATCCCGACAGCTTCAAAAAGCTGCGGCTGCATATAGTCTCGAGCGCCAAGACCAGAAAGATATGAGGTTGCCTCAACCTTCTGCAGGAGTTCGATCAGCAATTCGTTCTTACTACCTTTCGGCTGAAGCGAACTCGACCGGACCATAGGCATGTCTATGTCTAAAATCTCCAAAATACCGTTGAGGAAGTGGAGATTAAAGTCTGACATAAGTTCGAAACGAGCGTGCATGAGTTGCTCAATACGCGAATAAACTTCACCCCAGCCATGGCATCCTCTGTAGTTCTCACGCAACAGCGAAAGATTTCTTTCGATCCACGTGCGATCTTCCCCCATCGTTACCGTATTTATCGGCGCTCCATAATCCGGCTTCCGGATTCCGACATTGATCCATTTGGCACCTTGGGCCGTCTTGATCTTATCTCTATGAGTCCAGCCACGGCTCCCGTAGACGAAAGAGACGTGATCGAGGGCAACATAAAGATCAGCGTTTATGAAGCGCTGAAAGAAGCCGAGATATGGCACAAAGTCAGGCTGGTGAATAACTACTGTCCGCATCAGCGTAGCAAGGCCTCAAGAATATCTGCGATCCGGTGGCTACCATTCAGGTTAGTTCGACGTAATGCAGTTTGGCTCATTATTTCGATAGGTAGGTCGAGCGACAGCGTGTCAAAATCAACGGAACGATGGTGGCCCGCGAACCGGGAAAAACCGAGCTCTTCCAAGGCGCGTCCCACCGGGATTTCGAAAAATTCATTCGCTATGACAATCGAGGGCAATCCGCTTGCGGCAGCCTCGAACGGCGTTAAGCCCCCGCCAGTTATAGCAAGATCATGCCTATTCATTTCCTGAGCCATCGAAGGAACGCCGGTAAGATGCTGAATGCTCGCTACGTCCGGTTTCGACAATACCGCATGGAGGTCTTCTCGATGCTGGAAAGCAGGGCCAGTCACGACTGTCACAGCAACCGGCTTGCTTTGCAGCCAGTTGGCAACACGAACCGTAACCCCATGGGTGTCTGCGCCTCCAAGCGTGACGAGAATCGAACTCACTGACTTGCGCGCTCGCCGGTATCGCTCAATTTCGGGATTGAGGATCATATACTCAATACCGCTCTTCACCTCGCGCCCCTTAAGTCGGTCAATCTCGTCAAAGACAAGAGCGCTGATATTGATATCCGCCAACTCAGCTCCGTCGCCTCGATCGTCGAAGGTAACAAGCCTTGCGCCAGCGCTTACTACCGCCTCTGCATGCGCAAGGGTAGTATCAAGGCGATCGTCGACCCATACTTCAAGCGGCCTGACCGTTTCAACAAATGCGCGCTCCCATGAACCGCCAGGAGCCTTAAGATCATAAATAGTGAATTCAAAACCGCGGGATTTGAGTACGTTTAGCGTCGATTCATGATCATTGATGAGAAAATGGATATCACGGCCTCGTCGACCTAGTTCCTCGGCAAGGGTTAGTGATCGGTACAGATGTCCCATGCCTCGGGAATGAGAACTCTCTATGCAGAAGACGAACATAAGGCGATTGCCTCTTCAGTACTTAGCCACGGGCCGGTGGCCCTGGTCGCGAGCATGTCGGCTCGCCGCCAGTCGTCTTCGGTGTCGACGGTAAGCCGCAAGCTGGGGGCAGTCTTTGCTGGTGCAATCTTCACCTGCCCAATCTTGAAGAGCTCTGGGCGATCGATGAAATATTCGTTTACATGCTCACGATGATGCGGCAACAGCCCTTCCCGATGGCTGTGTTCCAAAGCCTCGAATGTGAATATCTCTGCGCCAACACCAACCGGTAGATGACCGAAAGCGTGGGTATAATCGTAACTACCGCTACGATGAAGATCGATCAGGCGATCCAGCTCAGCGATATCTGTAAACGGGTTGTCGGCTGTCAATCGTACGATATCCGTAAAACCGTAGCTTTTCGCACACCGATAATAGCGGTCGAGAACATCAATTTCCTGACCCCGAAAGCAACTCACATTGTTTTCCAGGCACCAGCCTTCAATAACATCGTTCTCCCGCCCTTGTCCCGTTGCGACAACGATTCCAGCTTCATTGCGCAGCATCACAAGCCGGTCAATAACATGCGAGATCAGCGGCCTGCCATTCAGTAAACGCATCACCTTACCAGGTAGACGGGCCGAGCCCATCCGAGCCTGCACAATGATCCCCAGCGTCACCGCAAATCATCCCACTTCAACACAGCATCCTCTCCTATGTCGCTTAGCAGCGTGCGTCCGATGACCTGGCCGAATTCCTTCGGCGCGATGCCATAACCAGGTCTCTTGATCGCAATGTCAGAAGCAGTGATTACGTCACCTGCCTTCATCGCTCTACTCAAGATCACACTTTTCCGATTATTGATCCGAGTCGTTGCTTCACTTGCGGCAGGTTCTTTCACACCGCTCCCCCGCATGACCTCGAAGGATCTGATAGCATCGACCAGCCACCTCATCTCTTCGGGATCGGCGGACAGCATGTGATCAGGGCCGTCAGCCTTCTTATCATAAGTGAAATGCCGTTCGATCACCCGCGCACCCATGGCGGCAGCACAGAGGCTGGCAATCGGCGTCAGTGTGTGGTCGGAATATCCGACATCGAGATCTGGGAACGCCTGAATCATGGCTTGCATTGCGCCCAGATTTACGTTCTCGGCGTGAGTCGGGTAACTGGTAATCGCGTGCAATAGAATCAATGTCTCGTTGCCGGCCTCCTTAATGGCCGCGACGGATTCCTTGACCTCATCCATCGTACACATACCAGTCGAAAGAATGATTGGCTTTCCAGTCTTAGCCAAATACCGCAAGAAAGGCAGGTTCACTGCGTCGTCCGAGCCAACCTTGTGTGCACCAACTCCGCATTTCTCAAGGAGATCCACATCCGTTTCATGCGAGGGTGTGGAAAACCAATCCAGACCGTGACCTTCCGCATGCCGGAACACCGCTTCATGCAGTTCAACATCTACCTCATACTTGCGGAAGAGGTCGAATTGTGACGTTATTCCGGTATTCTCCATATCGAAAATGGCGTGTTTGCTCGAAATAGTTGACGCTCGATATGTCTGAAGCTTCACAGCGTCGACGTTGGCCTTCTTGGCTTCCTCAATCAAGCGCTTCGCCTGTTCGAAAGTTGTGAAATTGCCCCCGATCTCAGCAATAATATAACATCTATTTTTTCGATAGTTGCGAAACATTTGCTACTCCCTAAATTTACCGGCTCGAGCTGGCACGCCGACCAATATCGCGTAAATTTGCATTGATGCCGACCATTCCGATAAGTATCAATCGAGAAAGTCCCTTCCGCACCGGCCCATGATCACCGTGGATATTGTCCTTCGTCGCTCCCGTCGGGTTTCACACTCGGTTTGCTCCCACGGGAGTCACGTCACTTACCGATTTCCTGAATACGGTCGACATAGTTGCGCACGGTTACCTCCCGACCGCCAATCTCTACCAGTTCGTCATTGGTCAAGCGCGGTAGATAGCAGCGGCGGCAAACCTCGCTTTTCAGAAAACCTTGCGGCTCCTTATGAAGCGCGCGCACAGCGTTCATTTTCTCGCCGTGCCAGATTTCATGTACAGTCTGCTTTTTTGCGTCGCCCACCAATTCCTTATTTTCCTCGTCATTCGAGCACTTCATGACGAGCCCGTCCGCGCCGATAACAAGCCGTTGATACTGCTGCGGGCAGGTAAAGTTTTCGAGATACTCAATCTCGGTGTCGTTCCAGAGGTAATCGATCAGCGGATTAAAGGCGACCAGATCTACATGCGGCGCAAACGTCTCATAATAGAGATCCGGATTTTCGCGGATTGCCGGCCAGATACCCTGCACCTTGATAACAGGGCGGTGGAGACCGCGTTCTTCCTTGTACTTCTTTATCTCCTTGATCTTATCGAGCAGGGCTTGGAACTTGATCGGCTTGCGTATCTTCTCGTAGGTCTCACCGGTGCCGTCGACCGAAATGGTGATCCAGTCGATGCCGGCATCGACGAGCTCGGCGAAATAGTCTCTGTTGAGCTTGAAGCCATGGGTGAGGGTCGAGACCTCTTTGATCCCGTGATCCTTGGCGTAACGCACGCAGTCGGCGAAGCGCTTGTGCAGCGTCGCTTCTCCGCGCAGCGACAGACGGATCGCCGGGACCTTGCCGCCGATCTCATCGATGATGCGGCAATAGAGGTCCCAGTCCATCCGCGTCGTATTGACGTTTTTCTTGAACTCGTCGCTGATTGTATAGCACATCGGGCAACGCAGATTGCAGATCGACGCCAGCTCGAGATCAACCAGCAGCGGGTAATCCGAAACCTGCTGGTTCAGGGCATATTCCGACCACTTGCGACGGTAATCCGCGTATTCGGTTTCCCAGCCCTCGCCACGGAATCTGTCGAACGCGGCTTCGCGCTCGTCCGTGTCCATCGAGTAGTTGCCCTTGTTGATCGGAACGTAACGCTCGTTCAATTTAAGACTCCTTCATCATCACGCGGATGCCGGCGGGCATATCCCATTCCGGCCGCCATCCGAGAACGGCGCGAGCCCGCGTAATATCGGCCCGCACGTCAGGTATTTCATTCCGCCGAACATCGCAAGACGACACTACTGGTAGATCAGTGCCGGCCGCTTTCTGCAAGAAATCGATGATTTCCTGCACCGAATACGACGTGCCGGAGCCGATATTGATGCAGTGGTAACCTTCCGACACGTCCATGGCCTTGGCAAAGGCGCTCAGGACATCGTCAACGAAGACATAATCCCGCCGCGGGCTGAGGTCCATGACCTGTATGTCCTGCTTCGCCCGTATCCGGTTCAGAAGCGTCGGTATCAGGAACTCCGGACGCTGCCCAGCCCCATATATATTGAAAAGACGCAATACCACCACCGGTATTTGCTCGTGTGTGGCAGCAAACTCACAGAGTTGTTCGGCAAGGTGTTTGGAAAGAGCGTAGGGGTTGTTCGGCCTGACCCGATCGTTTTCATGGATCGGCAGGCGCTCCGGCACTCCGTAAACATAGGCGCTTGCGAATACGAGCCTCGCCTTGTGTCGCTTGCACCAGTTCAAAGCATGCTGCGTACCGAGAACATTGGCGGCCATGAAACTCGGGCCTTGTGACCAGCTATCCGGAACAAACGTCCGGCCGGCAAGGTGAAACAGCGTGCGGGCAGCGGGAAGCGCCTGCCAGATTCCCTCTTCGCTTATATCACCATGCGTTCGGTCAACCGCAAGCACCTCAACGCCGGCCTGTTTAAGCCGCTCAACCAGACGCTTCCCGAGAAAGCCGCCAGCACCGGTGACGATGGCATCAACCATTCAAGAACCTAGATTGCATGGTTTCGAACTGCTCGATCGCCAACGCATAATCGTCGGGCCGTCCGATATCGAGCCAATAGCCTGGAAAATCACGAACCGTCGCCGGCTTTCCGGCCGCAAGGAGATCGAGCATCAACCGGTCAAAGCCGTAGGCCCCGTGTTGCGGGATGTACTCGACCGCTGTCGAAGACACCATATAGACCCCCATGCTGACTTTATACTCAGCTGTCGGCTTTTCCCGAAAACCTGTCAGCAGCCCTGCTTCGTTGGTGTCCAGAACGCCGTAGTCTATGCGATGCTCGCGTGTCTTTGACGAGATGGTGAATATATTCCCCTCCCGGATGTGAGCATCATGAAAATCCGCGTAGTTCAGGTCCGTCAGGATGTCTCCGTTCATGACCAGAAAATTCTCCGGCAGATCCTTGATCAGCCGCAGCGGACCCATGGTGCCAAGCGGCTGATCCTCCAGCGAATAGTCGATGCGCACGCCCCATTTGTCGCCATCCTGGAAAAACGCCTTGATCAATTCGGCCTGATGATTGACGGCAAGCGTTATATGCTGGAATCCGCCCGCTATCAGCTGACGAATGATAACCTCAAGAATGGGATAATCGCCGATCGGCATCAGCGGCTTGGGAAGCACGACGGTATAGGGCCGCAGCCGCGTTCCCATTCCCCCTGCCAGAATGACTGCTCGCCTAGACATTGAAAATATCCGCCTTATACCGCGCCAGATTCTCAGGCTGACGCAGCCATTCGACCGTCGCCTGGAGCCCGTCTTTCATGCTGTAGCGAGGCGAAAATCCCGTCAGAGACTTGATCAGGCTGTTATCACAGCACAGGCGTTCCACTTCGCTGTTTGCCGGACGCAACCGCTGTTCATCGCATTCAATCTCGATGTTGACGCCGATGATATCGGCGATCAGCCGAACGGTATCGCCGATCGATATCTCGCTGCCCGAGCCGATATTGACCGTCTGTCCGATGGCTTCGTCGCAGGCCGCTAGCGCCAGAAAGCCCTCGCACGTATCCTGCACGAAATTGAAATCCCGGGTGGGCGAGAGCGCACCAAGCTTCAGCGTCCTTCGTCCACTCAGAAGCTGCGAAATCACGGTTGGAATAACCGCCCTTGCAGATTGTCGCGGGCCGTAGGTGTTGAAAGGCCGTGCGATCGTCACCGGCAGATCGAAGCTCGAATGATAACTGTAGGCGATCGCATCGGCGCCGATTTTGGACGCCGAATAGGGCGACTGCGCTTGCAAGGGATGGCTTTCGCTGATCGGCACAAAACGTGCGGTCCCATAAACTTCGCTCGTCGAGGTCTGGATCACTCTTCCGACACCGGCGTCGAGAGCCCCTTGAAGGACGTTCAGCGTCCCATGCACATTGGTATCGATGTAGCTTGAGGGAGCCTGATAGGAATAGGGAATCGCAATCAGCGCGGCAAGATGGAAGATCGTGTCGACACCTCTGGCGACGGAGCGCATCTGGGCGGGATCACGGACGTCTCCGAGGATCACCTCGAACTTGCCGCGATATTCCGATTGGTCGAGCCAGCCCCAGCTGGAAAACGAATTATACTGGCAGAGGGCGCGAACTTCGACACCCGACCTGACCAGCGTCTCGACAAGGTGGGAGCCGATGAACCCATCTGCCCCGGTGACAAGCGCTTTCTTCATTTCAACACACCCTCAGAATCGCGCAGGAAAAGCTTCTCAACCTCCCAAGGCAGCTGTATCGCTGAAATCGACGGCTTCCGTTGCTGACCCAGCATCTGGATAATTCCGACATTATCTTCCACGTCAAACCGAATGCCTTCGGCGACCGAATAGATCGAGAACCGGCTCGATATGCCCAGCCGCAGGTAGAAGGTGCCGGTATTGAGAAGATATCCGGGAAATTTGACCCGGGCGCGATAATAACCGGCTGGCCGGGTATCCAGGCGCCCGACGTCGAGCTCGGGATCGGAAAGGCTGACGAGGGGGGTGTAGCCGTCCTCCATCATGATCTGCATCCCGACCGAGAGACCGGAAAGAGGCTCCCTCAATTCGTATTCGACCTCGACGGAGAAGCCCTTAGACAGTTCCACTGTTCCCGAAACCTCGTCCCTCTCGTTCAGTACCGCAACACGGCAAATGACCGCCTTTCCATCGACGTCCTCGGGATTGACGGAGTAAATTGCCGTGCCGCCGAATTCCGGGCGGTCGAGGTAGGCTTTTATCACATCTGCGGTATCGCCCATCGCAGCGACTTTTCCATCGGCCATCAGGATAGATTTCGGGCAGATGCTGCTGATCGCCGTCATGTTGTGGCTGACGAAGATAATCGTTCGTCCGGCCTTCGTGACTTCCTGCATGCGCCCCATGCATTTATTCTGGAAGTTGACGTCGCCGACAGCCAATACCTCGTCGACCAGAAGTATTTCCGGCTCGAGATGCGCCGCGACGGCGAAGGCCAGACGCACATACATGCCGGACGAATATCGCTTCACCGGCGTGTCGATAAATTCGCCGATCTCGGCAAACTCGACGATCTCATCGAATTTCGATCTGACCTCGGCACGGCTCATGCCAAGGATGGCACCATTGAGATAGACGTTCTCCCGGCCGGTGAGTTCCGGATGAAATCCGGTGCCGACTTCAAGCAGGCTGGCAATTCTGCCTCGTATGCCAATGAAGCCGGAGTTGGGCATGGTGATACGCGACATCACCTTTAACAGCGTGGATTTTCCGGCCCCGTTCCTGCCGATAATCCCGACGATCTCGCCCTGTCCGACCTCGAAAGAGACATCATCCAGCGCATGGAAAATGTCCCCCTTCAGCCGCGACTGCGCGCCGCGGTCGGACGTATGGTCGGATACCGAAACATTCGGATCCGGAAGATTGCGCCACTTCGCCCACCAGCTCTGAAGGTCGCGATAGAGAGTGCCGTGATTGATCACGCCAAGACGATAGAGCTTACTGACGTGCTCCGCTCGAATAACGATGTCGTTCATCAGACGGTATCCATCGCGTTGGCTTCCGCCCGCGAAAAAAGTGCCAGCCCGCACAGGGTGATTGCGATAGTTACCGCGAGATTGGCGAGGCAAAGACCGATGGGCAAGACGGGAGCGTCGAATAGTGCCCAGCGGAAGGTTTGAACCGGCGTCGTCATTGGATTGAGATAATAGAACCAATGATACCGTTCCGGGATCTGGCTGAAGGGGTATACGATCGGCGTCGCATACATCCAGAGTTGCGTCATGAACCCGACGGCATAGACAAGATCGCGGAAACGCACCGTCAGCGCCGAAACGACAAGCCCGGCACCGATGCCCAGCACGGCGATATAGAGCAGCACCAGCGGCGTCAGAAACAGGAACCAATAGTTCAGGGCCAGATCGGGATTGGCAATTTTCAGCCCAATCGAAACCGTCAGCAAGAGCAGGAACTGGATCGCAAAGGCGACAAGGCCGCTCATCGCAACGGAGAGCGGCACCACAAGCCTGGGAAAATAGACCTTTCCGAACAGATTGGCGTTTTTCGAGAAGACCTCGGAGTTATTGGTCAGACAGGCAGCAAAATAGCTCCAGATGATCGTGCCCGACATGTAAAACAGGAAGGGCGGAAGGCCATCCGTGGAAAGATTGGCGATTTTTCCGAACACGACATAATAGGTCATCGCCGTCAGCGACGGTTGGATGATGTACCAGACAGGCCCGAGAATGGTCTGTTTGTAAAATGTCGTGAAATCCCGCTTGAAAAACATCCAGACGAGGTCGCGATATTGCCAGACAAGGCCGAGATCCGGCGTATTGCCCTTCGAGGGCTTGATGACGATATCCCAATCGTCATCCGCACGTGCCGAGGCCGGTCCTTTCAGGTGCTCTGTCATGCCGCCAACTTCAGCTTTTCCGGGAGCGCAGCAAGAAGGCTGCAGACGCGCTCGATCTCATCGCTGCTATGCCCGGCCGAAATAGGCAGGCTCAGTTCGGTGGCATGCAACTCATCGGCAATGGGATAATCGCCGGAAAGAATGCCTTGCATTGCCTTCTGCCTATGCGGCGCGATCGGATAGTGTATCTCGGTCTTGACCCCGTTATCGAGCAGCCACTGACGCAATTCGTCACGGGCCGGGTGCCGTATCCCGAAGATATGAAACACGTCATACTCGGCAGGCCGACGAAGCGGCTGCGCCAGCCATTCGGGTAGATTGGCAAAATAGATATCGGCCAGTGCCCGCTTATGTTCAGTCACCTGATCGAGGTGACGGAGTTTGACCCGCAGGAATGCAGCCTGCATCTCATCAAGCCTGGAATTTACACCGATATAGACGTTCTCATATTTTTTCTTCGAGCCGTAATTGCGCATGTGTCTGAGGCGATCTGCAAATTCGTCATCGCACGTGACGATCGCGCCCGCATCTCCGAGAGCTCCGAGATTCTTGGTCGGATAGAAGCTGAAGCAGCCGGCAATTCCGAAGGTGCCGGTCAGCTTGCCGTCATAGCGTGCACCATGAGACTGCGCGCAATCCTCGATCACCTTGAGACCATGTGCGCTTGCAAACGCGGCGATCTCCGTCATCCGGCAGGCTTTGCCGAAAAGATGCGTCACGCATATTGCCTGCGTCTTGCGTGTGAGCGCCGCGGGAAGGCGCTCCGGGTCTATGTTGAAGGTTTCGCGTTCGGGCTCCACCAGAACAGGTTTGTGGCCGGCGCGAAGAATTGCCAGAATAGTGGCTATATAGGTATTGGAGGCAACCAGGATCTCGCTGCCTTTCGGCAGATCGAGCGCTTCGATCGACAGGATCAGCGCATCCAGACCATTGGCCACGCTGATGCAATGTTTGCTTTCCGCAAAGGCGGCGAATTCAGCTTCGAATGAGGAAACCTCATTCCCAAGTATGTACCACCCGGAGCGAATGACACGGGAAGCAACCGCCTCCAACTCTTCCATCAGCGCGCGGTTGGCCTGCGCAAGACTTTCATACTCAATCATCTCAAAGCCGCTCATAGGGGGTGTCGATGTAGTCGTCCTTATCGTATCCGCGAGACGCAAAAACGAGCAGGATCGAACCGGGACCGAAGGTCATTTCGTGCCAGTCCCTTGGCTCTACCAGCAGGCACTGGTCCGGTGACGACAAGGTGATCTCTTCGCGGGCCTTTCCATCGTCCATCAAAATCATCACGCTTCCCGAAAGCGCCACCAATGCCTGTCGAGTCTGGTGATGACGATGACCACCGCGTGTATAGCCGTCGGCTCCATAGATCCAGAAGCTCCGGACGACCGGAAATGGCAGTATTCCGTCCATGACGGTCAGAGCGCCTCGTCCGTCGGACATCGTCTTTAACGTAAGCAGGGTAAAAGCAGACAAGATTGGTTTTCCAGTTTTGTCGGTTCAGCCGGTTGGGAAATGCGGAGCTGGCTCCCTCACCAGGCTGATGAGGTATCGACCGTAAGAGCTCTTTTCAAGTGGAGCCGCCAGCCTTAGCAATTGCTCGGCATCTATGTATTCCAAATGAAATGCGATTTCTTCGGGGCAGGCAATCTTCAGCCCCTGGCGCCGCTCGATGGTGGCAATGAACTGACTGGCTTCAAGGAGTGAATCATGCGTGCCCGTATCAAGCCAGGCATGCCCCCTCCCCAGGACCGCAACATTCAGCCTCCCGGCCGACAAATAATGCCGATTGATATCGGTAATCTCGGTTTCGCCGCGCGGCGAGGGTTTCAAACCGGCAGCAATGTCAATCACGTCATTGTCGTAGAAATATAAACCCGTCACCGCGTAAGAAGAGCGGGGCCTGGATGGCTTTTCCTCCAAGGTGAGGACTTTGCCCTGACCGTCAAACTCCACCACCCCATACCGTTCGGGATCGTGGACTTTATACGCGAAGATCGTCGCTTCGTCCGATTTCTCGGAAGCCGCGGATAAGTCATGCGTCAGGAGGTTGCCGTAAAAGATATTGTCTCCAAGCACGAGGGCGGTTGCCTCTCGCCCGATGAATTCCCTGCCGATCGAGAACGCCTGGGGAATGCCTTCCGGCGCGGCCTGCACGGCATATTGAAGATTCAATCCCCATTGGGCGCCGTCACCCAGCAGCTGTTCAAAACGTGGGGTGTCCTGCGGCGTGGAGATGATCAGGATATCCCGGATACCTGCAAGCATCAGCGTTGACAGGGGATAGTAGATCATCGGTTTGTCAAAAACCGGGAGAAGTTGCTTCGAAATGGCGAGAGTCGCGGGATGGAGCCGAGTGCCCGAGCCTCCGGCAAGCAAGATGCCCTTGCGCAGCTTTTTCTTCGAAGACAAGAGACCTCCTGCAACCTGGTAAATCCGCGCGCATTCACGAGCTGTCGTGATGACGATCGCTGTTCGACACTGCTCACTACAGATAGATCGATCGGCATGCAATGCACTTGCCGAGACGGGAGGTCGCCCAATCGCTGCATTGATCGAGGATAATCTGCAGTACCGGATTGCGATGCCGCCTTTCCGTCTGCTACGGGTTGGCCAGATTTCGCCCCTTAGAATATGAGCAAGACACCCGTTAAAATGGCTGCAGACACTGCCGATCCACGCGCCCCCCGGATAAGCCTCATCACTGTTTGCTGGAACGCCGAGCGGACCATTGCCGATACGTTGCGGTCCATCGACACGCAAACCTACCGCGATTTCGAGCACATTATCATTGACGGTGGCTCAAGCGATTCCACGCTCGCCATCATCGCTTCGGCGCCGGCGGAGAACCGCCGCGTAGTTTCGGAGCCGGACGGGGGTATCTATGAGGCCATGAACAAGGGGATTGGCCTTGCGAGCGGCGACATCATCGGCTTCTTGAATGCGGATGACACTTTCGAGAGCAGCGGCTCCCTCGAAACCGTGGCAGCCGCGCTGGAAGATGAAGCCTATAACGGCTGCTATGGCGATCTCATCTATGTTTCCAACCAGCATCCCGATCGCACAGTCCGTTATTGGAAATCCTGTCCGTTTAAACCCGGTTCTTTTGGACGCGGCTGGTGTCCGCCGCATCCGACATTCTATGTTCGGCGTCACATCTATGACCGGTTTGGGACGTTCGATCTGCGTTATCGGCTGGCAGCCGACGTCGAGTTGATGATGCGATTTCTGGAAGTCGCGCGCATCAAAACCGTTTATATCCCCCGCGTGTTGGTCAGGATGCGCTTGGGGGGCGCCACAAACAAGAACGTTCAGAACATATCGCGTCAGAACAAGGAGGTGCTTCGTTCACTTGCTGACCATGGCTTAGGGGTCTCGATCCTCATGTTCTGGGCATCGAAGCTTGTGAACCGTCTTGGTCAGTTCGTGAAACGAAATCGATAGCTGGGCTTGTCCCTCATGCGGCGCCAATAGCTGGTTATACACCCCATCCGCAATCGCCGTATCCCGCCCGCCGCCGCCGATTGGCATCAAGCCACACACCGCGTTCGTGCCCTCGCGGCGGCATCGGGAGCCTCATCGCGAACTGAATATCCATTTTGCGAATAATCCTGCCGCGCAACCGGCTTGCGGTGCAGAAACGTTAACGCATTGGATGCTTAGTTCGGTCGCGGAAATCCAAACGCCCGACTGGCTGCCTGCGCCCGTAATTTAAGTCGACGGTACAGCTGATCGGTCCGTCGAGAGGCCCGAATGCAATCGAATGAGTCGATTGTATCTTTTCAAACAATGATCCCAAAGCCGATAGAACTGTCGCGGCAGACTGGCCCGAGAGACAAGCCCGACGCCCTGCGACTTGCTTCTTCCAAAACCGTTCGGTTCATGCAGCTTCATGAGAATTATACAAACGACCATGATCTGCAAGAAAGTCGAGCAGAGCGCGCAAACATGAAAACAGATCCGATCCCGTCGACGAGCAGGCTCGCGAAGGTTCGGGCCTTCATGTCGATACCTCTGGACAAGCCGGAATTGCTCAAGGCGCAGTACAGGGCTTTTTCCTATCAGCTGCCGCTCATGTACGTCATCTTGCTGACCAATACATGGGTGCTGGCGGCGACCCATATGTCGGTCGCGCCAAGCTGGTTGGCCGTGTACATCCCGATCGCTCTGACATTGGTCTGCGCGGTTCGCCTCATGTCCTGGTCGCATTCCATGCGGATCACGCCAACCCCTGAGATCGCCGCGCGGGCGCTCGCGCGCACCAATCGCCTCGCCAGCATTATTGCCGTCGCCTTCACCGGCTGGGCGCTGCTCCTGTTTCCTTACGGCGATGCCTATGCGAAGAGCCATGTGGCTTTCTACATGGCGATTACCGTGATCGGCGTCATTTTCTGCCTGATGCATCTGCGCCCGGCAGCCTTTACCGTCGCCGCCATCGTCAACGGCGCGTTCTTCATCTTTTTCGCCCTGTCGGGCAATGCCGTCTTCATCGCCATCGCCATCAATACCGGGCTTGTTTCCGGCACCATGCTGGCCATCCTTCTCATTCAATACCGGGATTTCACACGGCTGATCGAAGCGAAGATAGAGACGGAGGCGCTCAGCAACGAAAACTTTCGGCTTGCCAATCTCGATAGCCTCACCGAGCTTCCCAATCGCCGCGCGTTCTTCTCCCATCTCGGGGAAGCCTTCAGCGAAGCCGAGGCCAATGGGCAAAGCCTTGCAGTCGGCATCATCGATCTCGATGGCTTCAAGCCCGTCAACGATCTCTATGGCCACGGCATCGGCGACAAGTTGCTCTACGAAGTCGGTCAGCGTCTTGCCGGGCTATGCGCCGGGAATATCCATCTCGCGAGACTTGGCGGCGACGAGTTCGCGCTGATCGTGCCTGGGCCAACGAGCGAGGCCGAACTGCTGGCCCTCGGAGAAAGCCTGTGCAATGCGCTGCGGGTGCCATTCGTCTTTGCGGAAGCCGCCGTCCAGATTTCATGCTCCATAGGCTTTGCGGCTTACCCTGAAAAGGCCAGAAGCGCGGCGGATCTTTTCGAGCGGTCCGACTACGCGCTCTATCACGGCAAGCGGACCAAACGCGGCAAGGCGGTCCTGTTCTCGTCGGACCATGACGCGGAAATCCGTCGCGATGCGCGGATCGAACAGGTCCTGCAGATGGCCAATCTGCAGGAGGAACTGAGCGTCGTATTTCAGCCGATCGTCGATGCCCGATTGGACGAGACCATCGGATTCGAGGCGCTGGCGCGCTGGACGAGCCCCGTGCTTGGAAGCGTCTCGCCGGTCCAGTTCATCCCCGTCGCCGAAAGGGCGGGCTTCATCAATCGCCTGACACGGCCCCTCCTCGAAAAAGCGCTCGCTGTCGCGTCCGATTGGCCGGCGGGCATTCGCCTTTCCTTCAATTTGTCGGCGCAGGACCTGACCTCGCCAGAAGGCTTCCTGCATCTCATCAGCATTATCCACGCAAGTCAGTTCGATCCCAGATGTCTCGATCTCGAGATTACCGAGACAGCCTTCGCCGCCGATTTCGGCCAGATTCAAAGCGCGATCACCACGTTGAAGGCGCTCGGCTGCGGCATATCGCTTGACGATTTCGGCATCGGCTATTCGAGCCTTTCACGCCTTCACGCGCTGCCGCTGACCAAGATCAAGATCGACCGGAGTTTCGTGACCGACCTGCATCAGAAGCCGGCCAGCTATAAGATCGTCAAATCCCTGCTGGCGCTCGGTCGCGACATGGGCCTCGACTGCGTCATCGAAGGCGTCGAAACGCAGGAAGAAGTGACAGTCCTCAGAGAGCTCGGCGGTTTCCTGATCCAGGGATATTTCTATTCGCGGCCGATGCGGGAGGAGGACATACCCGCGTTTTTGAATTTGCGGTCCAACCTGTCATTCCCAAATCGTGCTCGCCTTCATTGAACCCGCTAGTCCTCCGGCCGCGCGTAAGACATAGCTTACGCAGTTACCTTGCCGCGCACCCCATCCGCAATCGCCGTCATCCGATCCGCCTCCGCATGCCCTATCAGCATGAAGGCGTGCGTCGCGTTCGACCAGTAGACGACATTCATGCCCTTGCGGTTTTCGAGGTCCGCCGCCTTGGTGCCTGCATCTGATCTGACGATGCAGAGCGCCATCGGGCCGGTTTCGGGGTCGAGATAGGCGATCTGGGCGAGCGGTTTGCCGTCATATTGCAACAGCAGAGCGCGTTTGAAATCAATGCCCGGAAGCGAGACGGCCTCGGGTGACAGTGACAGGCCGAGCTTGTCGTCGAGGGAGCCGAGCTGGGCGGCCTGGACGTCTCTGGCGGGAACGGGGCCGGCAAGGGTTTCGGGCGTATAGAGGGAGATATAATCGGCGACCACGGCGCGCCATTCGCTGTTTTCGTCCCTTGCCGAAAAGCCCCTGCCGATGCCGATGAAAGCGCGGTCGATGGCGATGCCGGCAACCAGCGAGGCGGCAAGCGCGCCGAGGAAGTGGCGACGGGTGGCGAATGTGGGTGGGAGGCCTGATTTTGCGCTCTTGCGCGCCGGGATGGCGGCGAGCATCGTCTCCAGTTTCTGGCGCGGGGCTTCGGCGAGCAGCGGGGCAAAGGCCGGCTCGAAGGGCAGGCTGGCGCGCGCCAGGAATTCCAGCCGCTCGGCGACGCTCTCGTCTTCATTCATCACCATGGTCTCGATGCGTGCGGCCTCTTCGGCCGTCAATTCGCCGTCGATGAAGGCGGTCAGATCCTCGTCGGAGGGAATGATTTGCTTCGTGTTCATTGCCGTCCCCCTTCCAGGCCATCGCCGGAGAGCTTGGCGCGGGCTGCCGCCAGCCGGCTCATCACAGTTCCGATCGGAATATCCAATATGCTTGCCACCTCGCGATAGGAAAGCCCTTCGACATAGGCGAGGAAAACCACCGTTCTCTGTGCTTCGGGCAGCGCATTGACCCGTTTCAGCACCTGACCGGCCATCACCTGCATTTCGGTGGCATGCGCGCCGTCGAAGGTCAGCGTCTCCCGGGCATCGACGAAACCCTGGCCCTGGCGCACCCGGCGGGAACGGATCTCGTTCAGCCAGATCGAATGGAGGATCGAAAACAGCCAGCGGTCGAGCCGGGTGCCGGGGACAAACTGATCGGCACGTTCCAGAGCGCGAACACAGGTCGCCTGCACCAGATCGTCGGCGACATCACGCTGATGCGAGAGAACAAGACCATAACGCCAGAGCCTTGCCAGATTTTCCGTCAGGCCGCTCCTGATATCCGCTTCGCTGGCGATGGCCGCCTCCGCCGATCCTGCATTTTTCGGAACCGCCGGACGAACCGGCGATTCCATTCTCGCGCGACTATAGGCAGGAAATGAGGTAGGCGCGACAGACATTCTCACATGCCTTTCTCTGTTCCGTTTCCCGCCGATGCTTACCAATCAGATCTTCGACGGGTCGATGATGGCGGCGTTCAGATCCTGATATTCTTCACAAGAGGTGCCGCAGATCGCCTTGATGGTGCTCAACTGATCCTTGGCGAGGTCGAGCTGACCCTTGATGACATAGGCTTCGCCGAGATATTCGCGGACCTTGGCGTATTGCGGGTCCATCTTCACCGACTTGAGGTAATAGGAGATGCCCTCGTCGGTGCGGCCGAGCTTGCGGGTGGCATAGCCGCGATAGTTCAGCACCTCGGCCGTATTCTGGTCCTTGACCGTGTCGAGCATGGCAAGCGCCTCTTCGTAGCGGCCGGTCTTGGCCAGCGAATAGGCGTAGTCGGTGCGGTTCTCGTCCGAGACGTTGGCGCTCTGCTGCTTGACGCATTTCTTGGTCTTCTGATCGTAGATCTCACCCTTCTTGCAGGTCGGCATCGTGCTGCTGTCATTGCCGGCTGCAAAGACCGGGCCGGAGAAAACGGAAGCGGCAAGGCAGCCGCCGAGAATGAGGGAAGCAATACGGACTGTCATGATCGTCATGGGAAAACTCCTCAAAAGTGACGTTGCGAGGAGAAAACACCGCTGCCCCGCGCTTTATTCGGCAGCCTTCCTATTTTCTCCATCACGGCTTCGTGAAGCCACCGAGGCCGAATAGATCGTCGAAACCGGGTGTTCTCAGCGTTACGCCGGGAACGACAAGGAGAATTTAGTGACCGATACCGTAAAACTCGTCAGCCTCGCCGTCGCCGCACCCGAACATGTCATTTTCCAGAAAGAGGCGGTCGAAGCCTCCGGCCGGCTGTTTGCCGACCGTTTCGAGGATTTCCGCCATCTTGCCCGCGTCTTCGACAGTGCCGGCATTCAAAAGCGCCATGCGGCACGGCCGCTTGCCTGGTTCGACGAGCCGCATGGCTGGCAGGACCGGATGCAGGCCTATGCGGAGGTAGCGGGTGAGCTTTTCGCTAAGGCCGCCACCGCTGCTCTCCGTCAGGCAGGGCTTACGGCCGGCGATGTCGACTGCGTGGTTACTGTCTCCTCCACCGGTTTTACGACGCCGAGCCTCGATGCGCAGCTGGCCCGCCGGATGGGTTTCAGGACCGATATCGAGCGCGTGCCGGTGTTCGGGCTCGGCTGTGCTGCCGGTGTGTCCGGCTTTGCGATCGCCTCGCGGCTGGCGCGGAGCCGGCCGGGCGCCGCCGTGCTGTTCGTCTCGATCGAGCTTTGCACGCTTGCCTTCCGGCTGGACGAGCTGACCCGACCGAACATCATCGCGACAGCGCTGTTCGGCGACGGTGCCGCCGCCTGCGTGCTGCGGTCGGGCGGAGGCGGGCTGGCGGAAGTGGAATCGACCGGCGAACACCTCTTTCCCGATACGCTCGACATCATGGGCTGGAAGATCGACGATGGCGGCTTCGGTATCGTGCTGGCGCAATCGCTGCCGCCCTTTGCCGAACGCGAGCTCGGCCCGGCGGTGACTGCCATTCTGGCGCGAAACGGACTGAAACCGGCAGATATCGACCGCTTCATCTGCCATCCCGGCGGGACGAAAGTGCTGGCGGCGATGGAGAGCGCGCTTTCGCTGGCGCCCGGCTCGCTCGATCACGAGCGCGCGGTGCTTGCCGACTACGGCAACATGTCGTCGCCGACCATCCTGTTCGTGCTGGAACGGGCGATCCGTGCCGGGTTGCCGGCGCGGGCGGCGATGATTGCCATGGGCCCAGGCTTTTCGGCAAGCTGCGTGACGCTGAGGAGGACGGCATGATGTGGCCGTCGATCGCGCTGCTTACCTTCGTGACGCTGCAGCGGCTGGGGGAACTGGCGCTCGCCCGGCGCAACACCGCCGCTCTGCTCGCCAAGGGCGCCAGAGAGGTCGCAGCGGAGCACTATCCCGTCATGGTGGCGCTGCATACAGCCTGGATCATCGGGCTCTGGCTGCTTGCTTCAGGCAGGCCGGTCGAACCCTTCTGGTTTGCCGTCTTCACGGGGCTGCAGGCGCTGCGGCTCTGGGTGCTGGCGACGCTGAAGGGCCGCTGGACGACGCGCATCATCGTCCTGCCCGGCGAGCCGCTCGTCACATCGGGACCCTATCGCTTCCTCCAGCATCCGAACTACGCGATCGTTGTCGGCGAGATCGCCGCCCTTCCGCTGGCCTTCGGCCTGCCGTTTTACGCGATCGGGTTTTCGCTTCTGAATGCCTTAGTCCTCTATATCCGCGTGAAGGCTGAAAATGCCGCACTGAAAGGCGCAATGATTTTGAAATGAATGCGATTTTTTGTTTGCGCGGCGGTATCCGCACGGGCATTTTCACCCCGATAAACAAAGCGGAATGCAGGGGAAATGACGAAGAACGCAATCGTACTCGGCGCCGGCATCGTCGGGGTGTCGGCGGCCATCCATCTTCAGCGGCGCGGCCGGCAGGTGACGCTGATCGACCGCAAGGATCCGGGCAACGAAACCTCCTTCGGCAATGCCGGCCTGATCCAGCGCGAAGGTGTTGCGCCCTACGGCTTTCCTCAGCAGCTTGGGCTTCTCATGCGTTATGCCGTAAATAACCGCATCGACGCGCATTATCACCTGCGAACGCTGCCGAGCCAGGTCGGCTTTCTCGCCCGTTATTGGTGGAATTCCAATGCGCGGCGCCACGCGGTCATCACCCGGGCCTACGCGCCGCTGATCGAAAATTCGATTGCCGAACACAAGGATCTGATCGAGGCGGCGCAGGCCGAAGCGCTGATCCGTAGGGATGGCTGGATGAAGATTTTCCGGACTGAGGCCAAGCGTGACCAGGCGTTTGCAGAGGCCGCACTGTGGCAGAATGAATTCGGCGTGGAATATGACAACCTGACCTCGGCCGATATCACCCGCATGGAACCTGACATGGCAGGCGATTTCGCCGGCGGCATCCGCTGGCGTGATCCCTGGTCGGTGCTCGATCCGCATGCGCTGACATCGGCCTATCGCCGCTATTTCGAAAGCCTCGGCGGCCGGTTCGTCACAGGCGACGCCGCCTCGCTCGGCCAGTTCGGCTCCGGCTGGAAGATCATGACTGGGGAAGGCGCGCTCGAAGCCGACGATGCGGTTCTGGCGCTTGGCCCCTGGGCTGCCGTCGCAACGCGCCGGCTCGGCTATTCCTTCCCGCTCGGCGTCAAGCGCGGCTATCACATGCATTATGCCGCCAAGGGCGATGCCGTGCTCAACAACTGGATGCTCGATGCCGAACGCGGCTATCTCATGGCGCCGATGCGCCGCGGCATCCGGCTGACGACAGGGGCGGAGTTTGCAACGCTTGATGCGCCAAAGACGCCGGTCCAGCTCGACCGGGCCGAGGTCGTGGCCCGCACGATTTTCCCGCTTGGAGAGAGGCTCGATCCCGAACCCTGGATGGGCGCCCGCCCCTGCACGCCGGATATGATGCCTATCATCGGCAAGGCGCCGCGCCATCAGGGCCTATGGTTCGCCTTCGGCCATGCCCATCACGGACTGACGCTCGGACCGGTGACCGGCCGCGTGCTTGCCGAACTCATCACCGGCGAGACGCAGTTCATTGATATTGCGGCCTATTCGCCGCAGCGCTTCAAGCCGTGACGCCGAGGGCGGCAAGACCCTTCAGCGCCGTGACCGAGATGCCTTCGATGGTGTCATCGATATCGACTGTGACGACCCCTGGCTCTCCGGTCGGCGTTTCCAGCGTCGCCAGTTGGCTTTCGAGCAGCGACACCGGCATGAAATGGCCCTTGCGCTCGCCCATCCGTTTCGTCAGCAATTGCCTGGAGCCTTCGAGATAGACGAAGAAGAGATTGCCGCCGGCCGCAGCTCGCAGCCTGTCACGATAGATGCGTTTCAGCGCCGAGCAAGAGACGATGATGCCCTCGCCTTTCTCAAGCGAGGCCTTCATGTCTTCGCCGATGCGGTCGAGCCAGGGCATCCGGTCCTCATCGGTCAGCGGAATGCCCTTCGACATCTTCTCGACATTGGCGGCCGGATGCAGCGCATCGCCTTCGACGAAGGCCAGGTGCAGGGCTCCCGCGAGCTTTTCGCCGACGGAGGATTTGCCGCAGCCGCTGACCCCCATGACGATGATCGCATGGGCTTTATTCATCCGCTCACCCGGCATGGCTTCTCCCAAAGCTTGATTTCCCGCTCAATCGAGCGGGAAGTGACAGGCATATTGTTGTGCACCTTCGCCGCTTAGTTCCGGCGAGACCTGGCGGCAATGGTCCTGCGCCTTCCAGCAGCGTGGATTGAAGTGACAGCCCGATGGCGGTTTCAGCGGCGACGGCAGTTCGCCCTGCAGGCGGATGCGGTTCTTGGCGCGGTCGGGGTCGGCGATCGGTGTCGCCGACAGCAAGGCTGCCGTATAGGGATGGCGCGGCCGGGCGAAGACCTCGGCGGCAGGACCGGTTTCCACTGGCCGGCCGAGATACATCACCATCACCTCGTCGGCGATGTGATGGACGACGGAGAGGCCGTGCGAGATGAATAGATAGGCAAGTCCCATCTCCTTCTGCAGATCCATCAGCAGGTTCAGCACCTGCGCCTGGATCGAGAGGTCAAGCGCCGATACCGGTTCGTCGAGGACCAGCACCTTCGGCCGCAGCATCAAAGCGCGGGCAATGGCGATGCGCTGGCGCTGGCCGCCAGAGAACATATGGGGATAACGGCCGTGATGCTCCGGACGCAAGCCGACGCGGGCCATCATCTCCTCCACCTTGCGGCGGCGGGCGGCGGCGTTGAGATCGGTGTTGATCTTCAGCGGCTCTTCGAGGATGGAGCCGACCTTCTGGCGCGGATTGAGCGAGCCGTAAGGATTCTGGAAGACGATCTGCACTTGGCTGCGCAGGCTGCGGTCGCCGACATGGGCGGGCTTGCCGTCGATCAGCAATTCGCCCGACGTCGGGTTCTCGATCATGGTGACCAGGCGAGCGAGCGTCGACTTGCCGCAGCCGGATTCGCCGACGACGGCGAGCGTCTTGCCGGAATGGAGACTGAAGCTGACACCGTTCAGCGCCCTGACGGTGGCATCGGCTTTGAAGAGGCCGCGATTGACCGTGTAGAAGCGGGCGAGATCCCTGCCCTCGAGAACGGCGCCCGTCATACGAGATCTCCTGCAGTTTCAACGGCCATGATGCCGGGATGGCCAAGCGGCTTGCCGTCCTTCAAAGGATAATTGCACAGCGCCAGCCCAAGCTCCGGCCCCTGACGGACGACACCGCGATCGCATTCGACCGTAGCGTAGCCGCAGCGCGGCGCGAAAAGACAGCCTGTCGGGCGGCCGTGCTGGCCAGGAACGACGCCGGCGATCGAGGGAAGACGCTGGCCAACCTGGGCGCGTTCCGGCAAGGCGGCGAGCAGGGCTGCTGTATAGGGATGATGCGGATCGCGGAACAGCGCCTTCACCGGCTGCTCCTCGACCTTCTGGCCGGCATATTGCACCTGCACGCGCTCGGCGGTTTCGGCGACGACACCCATGTCGTGGGTGATCAGCACCAGCGCCATGCCCTGCTCTTTCTGCAGACGCACGAGCAGATCGAGGATCTGCGCCTGGATCGTCACGTCGAGCGCGGTTGTCGGCTCGTCGGCGATCAAGAGCTTCGGATTGCAGGCGAGCGCCATGGCGATCATCACGCGCTGGCTCATGCCGCCCGACATCTGATGCGGGAAGTTCGACAACCGGTCTTCCGGCGCCGGAATGCCGACGAGGTTCAGGAGTTCGATCGAGCGCTCGCGGCGCTCCTTGCGGTTGAGGCCCATGTGGACGCGTAGCGTTTCGCCGAGCTGGAAGCCGACCGTGAAACACGGATTGAGGCTCGACATCGGCTCCTGGAAGATCATCGCCATGTCCTTGCCGACGATCCGGCGGCGCTGGCGGCCGGAAATGCCGCGCAGATCCTGGCCGTCGAACTGCATGCGGTCGGCGGTGATCTTCGCCGTCCAGGGCAGAAGCCCCATCAGCGCCAGCATGGCGACGGATTTGCCCGAGCCGGATTCACCGACGACCGACAGGATCTCGCCCTTGTCGCAGGCAAGCGATACGCGGTCGACGGCGCGGAAGAGACCGGACGAGGTCTGGAATTCGACGGTCAGATTTTCAATCTCGAGGAGCGGCATCACGACCTCTTCAGCTTGGGGTCAAGCGCATCGCGCAGGCCGTCACCCATCAGATTGATGGCGAGAACGGTGATGAGGATGGCAAGACCCGGGAATGTTACCACCCACCAGGCGCGCGAGATGAACTCGCGGGATTCGGCAAGCATGGTTCCCCATTCGGGTGTCGGCGGCTGGGCGCCCATGCCGAGAAAGCCGAGGGCGGCGGCATCGAGGATCGCCGCCGAGAAGGCGAGCGTCGCCTGGACGATCAGTGGCCCAAGACAGTTCGGCAGGATGGTCTTGAACATCAGGCGGAAGGTGCCTGCACCGGCGACACGCGAGGCGATGACATATTCCTTCTCGCGCTCCGATATGACCGAGGCGCGCGTCAGCCGCACGAAATGCGGCTGGTTGACCAGCGAAATCGCGATCATCGCATTGGTAAGTCCAGGCCCGAGCACGGCAACCAGCACGAGGGCGAGCAGCAGCGACGGGAAGGCCAGGATGATATCCATCAGGCGCATGATCGCCGTATCGACCTTGCCGCGGAAATATCCGGCGACGAGGCCGATCAGCACGCCTGAAATGACCGAAAGCGTGACGACGACGACGCCGATGAAGAGCGAGAAGCGCGCGCCGTAGATCAGTCGCGACAAAATATCGCGGCCGACGGCATCGGTTCCGAGCGGGAAGGAGATGCTGCCGCCTTCCATCCAGGATGGCACAGCCAGCAGCACCTGGCGGTTCTGCTCATTCGGTTCATGCGGGGCAAACAGCGGCGCGAAGACGGCGACGACCAGGATGATGGTAAAAACCACGAGGCCGATGACGGCGCCCTTGTTGCGGGAGAAATAGTGCCAGAATTCCGCGAGAGCGGATGGCTGGCCGGTTTTGACGGTGACGGTGCTCATGAACCGCTCCTAATGACGAATGCGCGGATTGATGAAGCCGTAGAGGATATCAACAATCAGATTGACCATCATGATGACGCCGGCGATCAAAAGAAGGCCGCCCTGGACCACGGCGTAATCGCGCTTGAAGACGGAATCGACCATCCATTTGCCGATGCCCGGCCAGGAGAAGATCGTTTCGGTGAGGATGGCGCCGGCAAGGAGAACGCCGATCTGCAGACCGATCGTGGTGATGACTGGGATCATCGCATTGCGCAGCGCGTGCACGCCGACGACGCGCAATGGCTTCAGGCCCTTCGAACGCGCCGTGCGGACATAGTCCTCTCCCAGAACCTCGAGCATTGCCGAGCGCGTCTGGCGCGCGATGACGGCAAGCGGGATCGTCGCCAGCACGATGGTCGGCAGAATAAGGTAGCTGACGGCGGAGGAAAACGCCCCCTTCTGGCCTGACAGCAAGCTGTCGACAAGCATGAAGCCGGTGACCGGCTTGAAGAAATACATCAGCGAGATGCGTCCGGAAACGGGCGTCCAGCCGAGATAGCCGGAGAAGAAGATGATGAGCAGCAGGCCCCACCAGAAAATCGGCATGGAATAACCGATCAGGGCAACACCCATTACGCTCTGATCGAACCACGTGCCTCGCTTCACGGCGGCAAAGATACCGGCGGGCACGCCAAGACAGACGGCGAGGATGATGGCGCAGAGCGAAAGTTCCAGCGTCGCCGGAAACAGCGTCAGGAATTCGCCGAGAACGGGCCGCTTGGTGACGATCGAGGTGCCTAGATCGCCATGCAGCAGTTTTCCGAGGTAATCGAAATACTGCACATACACAGGCCGGTCGAAGCCGAGATCATGCATGATCTGGGCATGACGCTCCGGCGCCATGACGCGCTCACCCGACAGAAGCATGACGGGGTCGCCGGGAAGCATGCGGATGAAGGAGAAGGCAATGAGGGAAACGCCGAGGAATGTCGGGATCAGCACCGCAAGGCGGCCGATGAAAAAACGCAACATGGCAGATGTCCAATAGTTTCCGGCGGTCAGGAGATCCTGACCGCCGGCTGCGCCCAGCTCTGCCGGGCATTCTTACATTATTCTGGTTATTCGGAAACGTCGACGCCGTCGAAGCGGTGAATGCCGAGCGGATCCATGAAGAAGCCCGTGACCTTCTTGCTCATCGGAACGAAGACGAGCGAGTGATCGAGGGTTGCCCAGGGAGCTTCCTTCTTGAAGATCAGCTGCGCCTGCTCATAGGCCTTGGTGCGCTCGCCGACATCGGCGGTCAGCTTGGCCTTGGTCATCAGCTCGTCGTATTCCTTGTTGCACCACTGAGCGCGGTTGTTGCCACCGACGGCGTCGCAGCCGAGCAGCGTATCCATGAAGTTATCCGGGTCGCCGTTGTCGCCGGTCCAACCGAGGATGACGGCGCCGTCGCGCTTCACGTCGGAGGAGAGCTTCAGATATTCGGCCCATTCATGGGTGACGATCTCGACCTTGACGCCGGCCTTGGCAAAATCCGCCTGCATCAGTTCGGCTGCGCGGCGCGCATTCAGCATGTAGGGGCGCGAAACCGGCATTGCCCAGATCTTCATGCTGAGATCCTTGACGCCAGCATCGGCAAGAGCCTTCTTGGCAGCGTCCGGATCGTACTTGTCGTCCTGAACAGCGTCGTTATAGGACCACATCGTCGGCGGGATCGGGTTCTTGGCAACGGCCGCGGCGCCCTGGAAGACGGCATCGATGATCGCCTGCTTGTTGATCGCCATGTTCAGGGCGCGGCGAACTTCCGGCTTGTCGAACGGAGCCATCTGCGTGTTGTAGGCGAGGAAGCCGACATTGAGACCGGCCTGTTCCATCACCGTCAGCTTGTCATCCTTCTTCAGTTCGGGAACGTCGGCTGCGTTCGGATAGGGGATTAGGTGGCATTCGCCGGCCTTCAGCTTCTGGGCGCGGACAGCCGCGTCAGAGGTGATGGCGAAAACCAGATCGTCGATCTTTTCCTTGCCCTTGAAATAGGTTTCGTTGGCCTTGTAGCGGATGACGGCATCGGGCTGGTAGGCGACGAAGGTGAACGGGCCGGTGCCGAGCGGCTGCTGGTTGAGCTGCGCCATCTTGCCGTCGGCGGCGAGCTTGTCGGCATATTCCTTGGAAACGATCGAGGCGAAGTCCATGGCAAGATCGGCGAGGAACGGCGCTTCGGGATGGTTGAGCGTGAACTTGACGGTGAGGTCGTCGACCTTCTCGACCGACTTGATCAGATCCGGGAAGCCCATGCCGGCAGCGTATTCGTAGGAACCGCCTTCGACATACTTGTTCCACGGATTGTCGGATTTCAGCTGGCGCTCGAAGGAGAACACGACGTCGTCGGCGTTGAAATCGCGCGTCGGCGTGAAGAAGTCGGTGGTCTGGTACTTGACGCCGGGATGAAGCTTGAAGGTGTATTGCGTGCCGTCGGCCGAAACGCTCCAGCTGTCAGCCAGGCCGGGCTCGATCTCTGTACCGCCATGCTTGAATTCGACGAGGCGGCTATAGACCGTGCGCGACGACGCGTCGAAGGTCGTGCCTGCCGTATAGAGGCTCGGGTCGAAGCCTTCCGGCGAGCCCTCGGAGCAATAAACAAGGGTCTTGGACCAGGCCGACGTCGCCATGACCGAAATCAGGGCCGTCGCTGCCAGCATGACAGAGATCTTTTTCATAATATTGTTTCCCGGTTGTTCTTTTTTGATGTCTGGAGACCGCAGATTGGCATCCCGATCGACGGTCGATGGAACGATATTTATCTACTGAAAGCAACGGGCTACGCAGAAAATTTTTCCACTTGGACAATTTTAGAAATTTTCCGTCAAAAATCAGCCTCATTCGGACATATTCGGATAAAAATGTCCCGAATTTCGTCGTATTCTGGATAATTGCGCCTCTTATGCGTGTCGCGATCGATCGGATTCGCGTGCCACGCTGCGGATTTTTATCTCTTGCCGCGCCGGCGAGACCCGGCAAAATAAAAACCGCGGTTGTCGGGCAACCGCGGTTTCAAAACTCTGTCCTGCTGTTTAGATTCAGGCGGCGGGCGCAACGATCGCGGGTTTGCGATATGGCCGCTCGCCGGTAATTCCGAGAAGGAAATTGATCTGCGGGCGCGCCTTGACGAGGTCGTCGATGGAATATTCCGACAGCACAGCGAAGAAGGCGTTGAGCGCCTTGCGCAGCGCCGAATTCAGGCCGCAGCTGTCAACCAGCGGGCATTCGACCACGCCGTCATCCTCGAAGCATTCGGCCATGGCGAAACTGTCTTCCGTCACCCGAACGACGTCGAAGAGCGTGATGTCGGCCGCCGGCTTGCCCAAGCGCACGCCGCCATTGCGGCCGCGCACGGTTTCGACCAGGCCGGCCTTGTTCAGCGGCTGGAGGATCTTGAAAAGAAACAGTTCGGAAACGCCGTAAGCCCTGGCGATTTCCGGAATCCGGCTCAGGTGCCCGTCATTGGCAGCACAATACATCAACATGCGAACCGCATAGTTGGTCTGCTTCGTCAACCGCATGCCGATCTCCTGACTCGTGCCTGTTCGGACCTATATAGGCGGTTTGGTAGTTTTGAACAATTCCAAAATATGAAATTTGCATTCAGCTTATGGGGCCATTTGCCGCGACGTCGAATCCTGCTCGAGGACTCGGGTGCCGAACTTCCGTTCCAACAGGTCGAACAAAACGGGGGCCAAAAAGGCCCCCGAATTGCAGATCGATTGATCGTCAGATCACTTCATCGTCGGCATGACGAATTCGGCGCCGCTCTTGATGCCGGAGGGCCAGCGGGCGGTGACGGTCTTGGTCTTCGTCCAGAACTTGATCGAGTCCGTGCCGTGCTGGTTGAGGTCGCCGAAGCTCGAGGCCTTCCAGCCGCCGAAGGAGTGGTAGGCGAGCGGAACCGGGATCGGAACGTTGATACCGATCATGCCGATATTGATGCGCGAGGCGAAATCGCGGGCAGCATCGCCGTCACGGGTGTAGATCGCGACGCCGTTGCCGTATTCGTGCTTCATCGGCAGCGACAGCGCTTCTTCGTAGTTCTGGGCGCGAACAACGGAGAGAACCGGTCCGAAGATCTCGGTCTTGTAAATGTCCATCTCGGGCGTGACGTCATCGAACAGGCAGCCGCCGACGAAGTAGCCGTCTTCATAACCCTGGAGCTTGAAATCGCGGCCGTCGACGAGGAGCTTGGCACCTTCCTCGACGCCGCGGTCGATAAGACCGCGAACCCGGTTATAAGCGTCCTTGGTGACGAGCGGGCCGAGGTCGGCCTGGTCGTCGGTGTAGGGGCCGATGCGGAGCGATTCGATCTTCGGGATCAGCTTTTCGACGAGGCGGTTGGCGGTGTCCTCGCCGACCGGAACGGCAACCGAGATCGCCATGCAACGCTCGCCGGCCGAGCCGTAGCCTGCGCCCATCAGCGCGTTGACGGCCTGATCCATATCGGCGTCCGGCATGATGATCATGTGGTTCTTGGCGCCGCCGAAGCACTGGGCGCGCTTGCCGTTCATCGCCGCGGTACCATAGACATAGCGGGCGATCGGCGTCGAGCCGACGAAGGAGACGGCGCCGATATCCGGATCGGTGAGGATCGCATCAACCGCACCCTTGTCGCCATTGACGACGTTGAGGATGCCAGCCGGCAGGCCGGCCTCGATCATCAGTTCGGCGAGGCGGATCGGCAGGGAAGGATCACGCTCGGAGGGCTTCAGGATGAAGGCATTGCCGCAAGCAATCGCCGGGGCGAACATCCACATCGGGATCATGCCGGGGAAATTGAAGGGCGTGATGCCGGCGCCGATGCCGACCGGCTGGCGGATCGAATACATGTCGATCGCCGGCCCGGCGCCCTCGGTGAACTCGCCCTTGGACAAATGCGGAATGCCGCAGACGAATTCGCAGACTTCGAGGCCGCGGATGACGTCACCCTTGGCATCCTCGATCGTCTTGCCGTGCTCCTTGGAGAGCATTTCGGCAAGCTCGTCCATGTGCTTGTTCAAGAGTTCGACAAACTTGAAGAAGACGCGGGCGCGGCGCTGCGGATTGGTGGCGGCCCATTTCGGCTGCGCAGCCTTGGCGTTTTCGACTGCGGCGCGCAATTCCTCGACGCTTGCGAGTGCTACTGTCGCCTGCACTTCGCCCGTTGCCGGATTGTAGACATTGCTGACGCGGCCGCTGGTGCCGGCAACCTGCTTGCCGCCGATGAAATGACCGATCTCATGCATGGGATGTTCCTCCTGTTTTTGGATGACCCACAATCGCACTTCAATTTGCACAAATCAATGCGCTGATATAAGTAACCGTTGTGCGTATATTATAGCTCTGCCGTTATGTCCGACGCTGCTGCTCCGAACTTGGCACGGTGTGCGGACAAGTCAAACCCGAGGGGAGGACAAACCGATGCGCCGGGAACCTGTCGTCAGAATGGCGGAGCTGGAGATCGATCCGGACAGGCTGGAAGCCTACCGCGTATTGCTCACCGAAGAAATCGAGGCCTCCGTTGCGCTGGAAGACGGGGTAATTTCGCTCAGCGCTGTTGCCATCAGGGACAATCCAAACCGCATCCGAATTCTCGAAGTCTATGCCGACCAGCAGGCCTACGAGGCCCATCTGCGGACACCGCATTTCCTCAAATACAAGAGCGAGACGGCCGGCATGGTGACATCGCTGACGCTGATCGAGGTCGATCCGATCGCAATGCGGACCAAGCCATGAACTGGGACGATGTCCGGATTTTCCTCGCGGTCGCCCGCACCGGGCAGATCCTTGCCGCCTCCAAGCGGCTGGGGCTCAACCACGCCACGCTCTCGCGTCGACTGACGTCGCTGGAAGAGGCGCTGAAGACACGGCTTTTCATCCGCCGCACCAATGGCTGCGAGCTGACCGCCGAAGGAGAAGTGTTCCTGGCGTCCGCCGAGCGGATGGAAACGGAAATGCTCGCGGCGCAAGCCAAGCTCGGCCACACCGATACGGCGATCGCCGGCACGGTGCGCGTCGGCGCGCCGGATGGGTTCGGTGTTTCCTTTCTTGCGCCGCGCATGGGCCGGCTGATCGAGCGTCATCCGGCGCTGAAGATCCAGCTCGTGCCGGTGCCGCGCTCCTTCTCGCTGTCGCAGCGCGAGGCGGATATCGCAATCACTTTGGAACGGCCCGAACAAGGCCGGCTCGTCTCCTCCAAGCTCACCGACTATACGCTCGGCCTCTATGCCTCGCGCGACTATCTCGCCTCCCGGGGCACACCCGCTGATATCGACGCGCTGAAAGCACATCCGCGCATCGGTTATGTCGAAGACCTGATCTTCACCGCCTCACTGAATTTCTCCGGCGAGGTGATGCGAAGCTGGGATGCGGGCTTCGAAATTTCGACGGCGATCGGGCAGACGGAGGCGGTCCGATCCGGCGCCGGCATCGGCATCCTGCACGATTATATTGCCCGGCAATATCCCGAGCTCCAGCGCATCCTGCCGGAGGTTTCGATCCGGCGCGCCTATTGGACGACCTATCACGAAACGGCGCGCGACCTCGTACGCGTCAGGAGCGTTGTCGATTTCCTGCAGGAACTCGTTAGCGCCGAGCGACAGATCTTTCTTTAAAGGCGGCCTACGTGCTTTGCCGGCTCGTCGTTCTCGTCTGGATTGGGAACCGGCGCCTCGTCGGGCAGCCTGTCCGGCTCGGGCTCGGTGATCGGCGGCATCGGCTTCCAGCCGGGCACCGGCATCGGCGGCTGATCGGGAATAGGTTCGTTGGGCAGGGACATGACCGCCTCCCTTTTAATGATGCTGGATTAAACTGACGATGAGCCGGGACTATCTGTCCGGCTTCAGCGATTCGGCAGCGCGCATCGGCATGCTGTCGATGATCGCGAAAAGCTCGCCATCGGTGATCGGCTTGCTGAGTTTGAGCTTCACGGTGCCATCGTTGCCGACAAGGAAGGCGGCGAATTCGCCAATCTCCGAAGCCTCGAGATCGCGGCGGATCGCCTCGCCGTCAAGGCCGTCCGCGCCACCGAAGAGTGGCCGGACACCTGCGCCCGATATCTTGAGCACCACCAGATCACGCTGGTCGAGGGCTGAACGGTCGGCCAAAAGCTGATTTTCCTGGCGGGCGGCGCGGGCATTGTCCTTGTCGGCGAAAACAACGAAGACGCGGTTCTTCCACTGGAAGGCCGCAAGACTTTCAACCGGCGCATAAGCGCTGTTGGTCTCGTCGATTTTGGTCGCGCCGTAGAGAAGGGTTTTCGACATGCATATTCTCCCGTTAACTTGGAGAACGGTCCGACACGGCATGGGTTCCATTAAAGAACAGCAGCCGGGTTTTCATTCTGATCGTGGAGAAAATGGTACGGTTGGGGGGTCTCGAACCTCCGACCTCAGGTGCCACAAACCTGCGCTCTAACCAACTGAGCTACAACCGCATAAATCGCGCTTGGCGCGACGGGGGTCACATACGAGGACTTGGCGATGAATTCAAGCCCCATTCCGCGTCAATATAGAAAAAGGCTGGACGTGGGGTCCAGCCTTTTGTCTTCGATCGAAAAGACCGATCAGGCAACCTTGAAAGAAGCCATGGCCTTTTCGGCTGCTTCCTTGGAAGGCTTTGCCAGCTTTTCGGCAACCTGCTTGGTGGTTTCCTGTATCGACTTCGCCTGTTCGACGGTCAGCTCAGCCTGCTTGCGGATGAACGAGGTCTGCAGCTCGAAGAATTCGGCGGCGGACTTGACGCCGAGCAGCGCTTCGAAGTGCGACAGCGAGTTCTCGGAATTGACGCGCAGAATGTCGATCGCCTTCAGGCCGAGTTCGACGGTGCCGGCCTGTGCGGTCTGCACGGTGGCTTCGAGCGTCTTGCCGGCTTCTTCGCCAGCGGTCTTCAGCTTGGCATAGGCGTCCTTCGACTGCTGAGCGCCCTTTTCGGCGAATTCACGGAAGGATTCCGAGAACTTGGACGGGTCGAAAGAAGCGATTGAAAAAACGTCGTCGGTCTTTATGGTAGCCATGGGTCGCATCCTTTGGGCTGAGGCAGTCGCTGCCTGCAATAGTTGGGATGATGCTTATATAAGACATTTCATTGTGCATTGCAACATTTATTGTGCGATGCACAAGACGTTAACCTTGCCGGCCGAAAACCCCCTCCTCTTCTGGACCCGCATGCGCCCCGCAGTTATTAATAAGCCGTTAATTTAAGAAGGCCGACAGCGACAAGGTTTGATCATGCCCGCAGTCCAATATCCGTTCATCGATATCGCCGTGCATGCACGGGTGCGGGAACGATTTTCACGCGGCGAGGCCATGGTGCTGTTTTCGGCCGACCTTGCCCGCCTGCTCTGGGCGAACGGGGCGGGTGCCGAACTTTTCGGCCATTCGGCCGTCTATGATCTGCTGGACCAGGGTGTCGACCGCACCGACATTACCTTCCGCCAGCTGGAAACAGCCGCGCGCCAGCTTGCCGATATCGGTGACTCCAGAAGCCTGATGATCCGCGTTGCCAAGGGTTTCCAGCGCGTGCAGGTGCAGGCGGCGGCCGAACTGATCCGGCTTTCCTCAGGCGAAAAGGCCGTGCTGTTTTCGGTGCCGGTCTCGGCAAAGCCGCTCACTTCAGGCGCCTCGGCGGCCCAGATGCTGCAGGGGCTTGATGATCCCGACACGCATATGGCGGTGATCGGCGCCAACGGCGACGTCATCGCCGCCTCGCCCGGTTTTGCCTCGCTGGGAATTTCCGAGCAGACGGCAAAAACCTTGATCAACCTTGCCGGCGCGCATCCCGACCGGCTGGTGAAGCGACCCGTTGCCACCGGCAGAGGCAATCTTCCGGCAGCCGTCGGCAAGCTCAGCGACGAGCCGGCGCTCAATCTGCTGTTTGCGGTGGAGACCGCGATCGGCCATCTCGACCCGGTCGACGTACCCGCGCCCGAACCGATCGAGGCGCCCAGGCTCAGCTCGGTCGATACGCCCGCGCTCGACGCGCTCGATGCGCCCGCGCAGGAAGACAGCGTGCCATCGGCCGAACAGCCCGGCGACGAGCCGGTTGCCACCGCAGGCTTTACCGAAATCATCGAGGCAGTCTCGGGGATCGAGGACGTCGAGGAAACGCTCGAGGAAATTACCGGTGAAAATGAACTGCCGGCTGAGACGCCAGCGGCATCCGCAGACGAGGTGGCTGACGAGACCGATCTCGCCGGGCATCAGGAGCCGGAAAACGACGGCGGCGTTATCGACCGCAGCGCGGATGAGGCCGATGAGCCGGCCGCGATCATCGAGGACGACCTGACCGCCGTCACGGAGACGGTGGAAACTGCGGCGACGGCGGAAGCGCCTGTCGAAGCCATCGAAGTGCTTGCCGAAGATGGGCAGGAAGCGGTTCACGAAGAGCCCGTCCTTGCAACGCCTGTGGTCCCCGACCCCTCCCCCATCCCTGAGCTTGCGGCTGAGCCCGGCTTCGTCTTCAGGCCGAACAGCCGCGCCACCCGCTTCGTCTGGAAGATCGATGCAGAGGGCCGTTTCAACGAGGTCAGCCACGAATTTGCCGATGCGGTCGGTCCGCATGCATCCGACATTATCGGTTCTGCCTTGGGCGATATCGCCGCCCTCTTCAATCTCGATCCCGATGGCAAGCTTGCCGAGGCGCTCGCCCGCCGCGACACATGGTCGGGCAAAACGATCCTCTGGCCGGTCGAAGGCACCAGTCTCGTCGTGCCGGTCGATCTGGCGGCGCTGCCGACCTATACCCGCAACCGCGACTTCGACGGTTTCCGCGGTTTCGGCGTCGTCCGGCTTTCCGATGCGCAGGAAGATCCGCTGGCACTCGGCCTGACACTCGGCCCTGACGGTATCGGCCATGATGCGGCCAGCCTCGGCCCGGTGGCCGAGACCATTGCCGAGGTGGAACACGCCGTGCCGGCAGTGGATGAAGAGGCGGTGATCGAACCCGTCCTGACGGAGGAGGTCGAGGACCAGGCGCTTGCGGCAACCGAGCCGCAGACCGAGACGGAGCCAGCGGCGGAAGAGATTGCCGCCGAGCAGGCGTCCATTGAGCGGGAGTCAGGCGAGCAGGCGTCTGGCGAGCCGGTTTTCCAGGAAAGTGTTGCGGAAGCCGCCGACGATATCGCCGATGCCCGTGATGTCTCCGCCGCCGAACCGGCAGCGGAACCTTCCGACGAGCCGCCGGCGCTTCGCATTTCGGAAACGCCCAATCGCCGTTTCTCCGACAAGATCGTGCAGCTCCACAATAGCAGCGCCGGGCTGACGGCCGCCGAGCAGGCCAATTTCCGCGAAATCGCCAAGCGTCTCGAGGCCTTCGGCGCCAGCAAGGACGAACCGGCTGCGCCGGCGCCGATCGAACCTGTGACCGAAACGGCCAGCTTCGAGGAGGCTTCCGAACCCGAAGAACTTACGGCAGAAACGGCCGGTGCCGACACGGTGGAATCACCCTCGCTGGAGGAGATCGCGCCGCAGGAAGCGATTTTCGAGAATGCCGTCGAGGCGCAGAGCGAAGACGATATCGACGCCGAGGAGCCCGCTGTTATCGCCGAGGACGAGGCGACGGAGGGGCTGGAGGAGACGGTCAGCCAGATCGAGGTTCTGACAAGCTTCATCCCGCCGCGCATCAAGATGACCGACGGGCTTTCGGTTGGAACGGTCGACCAGCTGCCGGTTGCCGTGCTCATCCATGTCGGCGATGCATTGATCCATGCCAATCCGGAATTCATGCGGCTGACCGGTTATGCAACGCTCGACGCGTTGCGCGAGGTTGGCGGCATCGAAGCGCTGCTGCAGCGGCGGGAACTCGAGGAGAAGGCCGCAGGCACCGGCACCATGATGCTGGTCAAGGCCGACGACAGGCTGGTTCCGGTGACCGCGCGGCTGCAATCGGTGCGCTGGGAAGACGCCAACGCCCTGATGCTGGCGCTGATGCCGGTGGAAGCCAAGGATGATAGCCGCAGCGAGACAAATCGCTCCGAGGGCCGCTCGGAAGGCCGGTCCGAAGCGCGTCCCGAGCGGATGGTCGAAAAGGTGGCCAAGCTTCAGGTCGAGGTGGAGGAACTGCGCTCGATCCTGGAAACGGCGACCGACGGCGTCGTCGTCATCGGCACCGAGGGCGATATTCGCTCGATGAACCGGTCGGCCAGCGCGCTTTTCAATTATGATGAGCAGGAGACGCGCGGCAAACCCTTCGTCATGCTGTTTGCCCATGAGAGCCAAAAGGCTGTGCTCGACTATCTCCACGGCCTGTCGGGCCATGGCGTTGCCAGTGTGTTGAACGACGGGCGCGAAGTGATCGGCCGCGAGGCCGCCGGCGGCTTCGTGCCGCTGTTCATGACGATGGGCCATCTCACCTCCTCCAACGGCTATTGCGCCGTTATCCGCGATATCACCCAGTGGAAGCGCACCGAGGACGAGTTGCGCAACGCCAAGGGTGCGGCCGAAACCGCCAACGCCCACAAGACCGATTTCCTTGCCCGCGTCAGCCACGAGATCCGCACGCCGCTCAACGCCATCATCGGCTTTTCCGACATGATGGCCGGCGAGCGCTTCGGGCCGATCGGCCATCCGCGTTATATTGAATATGCCAACGACATCGGCCGTTCCGGCAGGCACGTGCTGGATATCGTCAACGACCTGCTCGACATTTCGAAGATCGAGGCAGGCGAGATGGATCTCGATTTTGCCGCCGTCGGTCTTAACGAGGCAGTCTCCGAGGCCGTGGCGCTGGTCCAGCCGCAGGCAAACGGCCAGCGCGTCATCATCCGAACGGCGCTGTCGCAGGCGGTGCCAGAGGTCGTGGCGGATCTGCGCTCGATCAAGCAGATCGCCCTCAACATCCTGTCGAACGCCATCCGCTTCACCCCATCAGGTGGGCAGATCGTCGTTTCCACCTCCTATGAGGCCAATGGCAGCGTCGTGCTCAGGGTCCGTGATACCGGCATCGGCATGACGCGCAGCGAACTCGACCAGGCGATGAAGCCGTTCCGGCAGGTTTCCTCGACCCAATCGCGCCATCGCGGCGACGGCACCGGGCTCGGCCTGCCGCTGACCAAGGCGATGGTCGATGCCAACCGGGCGGTGTTTTCGATCAATTCGGCGCCGAACGAAGGTACGCTCGTCGAGATCACCTTCCCGTCGCAGCGGGTGCTGGCAGGTTGAGCCATAAAGAAAAGGCAGCCGAGGGCTGCCTTGAATTTGGTGCTGTTCAACAAGATCTCAGTCGATCACCATCATCGAAAGCCCGAAGGCTCCAGGCCGCCTCGTTCATGTACGGCCCCCAAGTTAGCTTTAGATTTGACAAACCTTTCTTAACGAAAGGTTTCCATGACAGTGCATGGATCAGTGGCAAAAGCTTGTAAACGTCCGATCCGCCATCAATCCCTGAGCTCCTCCAGCCCCGCGAAGAGCTGCAACGCTTCGGGATTGGCGAGCGCTTCCTGGTTCTTCACCGGCCTGTTGTGAACGACTTCGCGCACCGCAAGCTCGACGATCTTGCCTGATTTGGTGCGGGGAATATCGGCGACCGCGATGATCTTTGCCGGCACGTGCCGCGGCGAGGCGCCGGTGCGTATCCGCGTCTTGATCGCCTTGACCAGATCATCGCTCAGCGCCACGCCGGCGGCAAGACGAACGAAGAGGATGACGCGCACATCGTCGTCCCACTCCTGGCCGATGCAGAGCGCCTCGGCCACCTCGTCCAGCTGCTCGACCTGATTGTAGATCTCGGCAGTGCCGATGCGCACGCCGCCGGGATTGAGCGTCGCATCCGAACGGCCGTGAATGATCAGGCCGCCATGCTCCGTCCATTCGGCAAAATCGCCGTGGCACCAGACATTGTCGAACCGGTCGAAATAGGCGGCGCGATATTTGACGCCGTCGGGATCGTTCCAGAACATCACCGGCATCGACGGGAAGGCCTTGGTGCAGACGAGTTCACCCTTTTCGCCGCGCACCGGTCTGCCGTCATCGTTCCAGACGTCGACCGCAAGACCGAGGCCCGCCCCCTGGATCTCACCGCGCCAAACCGGCTGCAGCGGATTGCCGAGCACGAAGCAGGAGACAATATCGGTGCCGCCGGAGATCGAGGCAAGCTGCACATCCGCCTTGATGCCCTCGTAGACGAAGGTGAACCCCTCAGGCGACAGCGGCGAACCGGTCGAGGTCATCAGCCGAAGGCTGGAGAGATCATGGCTCTTGCGCGGCGTCAGGCCGCTTTTGCGCACCGCATCGATGTATTTCGCCGAGGTGCCGAAGATTGCGAATTTTTCGGCCTCGGCATAGTCGAACAGCACGTTGCCATCGGGCGCAAACGGCGAGCCGTCGAACAGGCAGAGCGTTGCGCCGCTGGCAAGGCCGCTGACCAGCCAGTTCCACATCATCCAGCCGCAGGTGGTGAAGTAGAACAGCTTCTCGCCCGCCTGCAGGCCGCAATGCAGCCGCTGCTCCTTGAGATGCTGCAACAGCGTGCCGCCGGCCGAATGCACGATGCATTTCGGCACGCCTGTGGTGCCTGAGGAAAACAGGATGTAAAGCGGATGGGAAAAGGCAAGCGGCGTGAACTCGACCTCCCTTGCCGCATAGGGCGCGACAAAGGCCTCCAGCGTCGAAGCGCCAGGCGTTTTGCCAACGACTGCTTCCGCATCGCCGGCATAGTGGACGACGACCGTGGGTACATCAAGGCTTTTGGCGACGGTTGCGACCTTGGCGCCGACATCCTGCAGCTTGCCGGAATACCAATAGGCATCGCAGGCGATGAACAGCTTCGGGCCGATCTGGCCGAAGCGGTCGAGCACGCCCTGCTCGCCGAAATCCGGAGAGCAGGACGACCAGATGGCGCCGATCGAGGCGGCGGCCAGCATGGCGGCGACGGTCTCCGGCATGTTCGGCATCATCGCGGCGATGCGGTCGCCCTCACCGATGCCGCGTGCCTTGAAGGCCTGTTGGAGCTTCGAGACCAGCGCCCGCAGCCGATCCCACGACCAACGATCCCCGGCCTTGTCTTCGCCGCGGAAGACGATGGCATCGCCCTCGCCGCGGCCGGCCAGCAGGTTCTCGGCGAAGTTCAGCGTTGCATCGGGAAAGAAGCGGGCTTCCAGCATGCGGTCGCCATTGGCAAGCACCTCTGCGCCGCGCTCTCCCTTGACGCCGCAGAAATCCCAGACGGCCGACCAGAATTTCTCCCGCTCGGCCACCGACCAGGCATGCAGATCCTCAAAGCCGGAAAGCGAAAGCCCGAAATCGGCATTGCAGCGCGCCATGAAGGCATGGATCGGGCTTGTTGCAACGGCATCCGCCGAGGGCACCCAAAGTGGTCTGTTATCCTGCATTCAATCCTCCTCCCCGATGCCGTCTTATATCATGCTGCATTGCATTATAAAGTCCGGAACCGACGCATCCTAGCCTACGCATTCAGAACGACGATGCGTCGTTTCGAAGTGCTGCAGCGTCCTTTGCATGGCTGAAAAGATGCGCGGCGCTGTAGGGGATTTGCATATGCCCGATATTTCCTATATCCGCGAAACCAGCGCATAACGGAATGACCGGCGGAATTGCCGGCGGAGATCATGAGCACGTCAAGACATCGCAGGTGGCGCAGGAAGATCGGACCCGTTTCGCGCTGGCTTCCGGCCTTCGCCCGGCTGTCGACAGTCTTTCTGCTGATCGCGCTGGCGCTGTTCGTGGCGCTGCGGGTTGCCGCACCCTATCTCATTTCGACCGGTTTCGTGCGCTCGGGCATCGAGGACGCGTTGTCGAAATGGACGGGCTATCATGCCGAGATCAAAGGTAGTCCGGTTCTGGAATTCTGGCCGACGCCGCGCATCACGCTGAACCAGATCACCATCCGCCAGCCGCGCAAAAGCGGCGACAAGCTGCTCGGCAGCATTGACAGCCTGTCGGCCGATTTCAGCCTCATCGATGCGCTGAGAGGCCGCACCAGCTTTCACGAATTCCACCTGCTGCGCCCCAACCTGGCGCTGACGCGCGACGAGAATGGGCTGATCGACTGGAGTTATGCCGGCCTGCTCGCCCGCGCAATCAGCGGCGTGCGCACCGAAAACGGCGCCGAGGTGCTCGATCCGGATCTCGATGCCGAGATCGGCGCGGTAACGGTCGAAGACGGCGCGCTCACGGTGACCGACATCAAGACCGGCAAGGCCTATCATTTCGACAGCGTCACCGCAGATATCGCCTGGCCGAGGCTATCGGGCGCGATCTCGGCGGTCGTTATCGCCCGCATCAATGGCGAGGACCTGAAGGTTGATTTCGCCTCGCGCCAGCCGCTGCTCGCCTTTGCCGGCAGGAATGCCGAGACACGGACGTCGCTGACATCGAACCTGCTGACGGCGCACTTCCAGGGGATTGCCAGCATCGCCAGCCTTTCGGCCCTTTCCGGCAATATCACCGCCAGCATTCCCGATATGCCCGCACTTCTCACATGGTCGGGCAAATCGATCCCCGGCATCGCAACCCTGAAGAGCGCCTCGCTCGAATCCGACATCATGTCGTCGGGCAATGGGCTCCGCTTCAACAATCTCAGCCTGTCGCTGAACGAAGCGAGTGCCACCGGGGTGATGGACCTTTTCACCCAACCCGGCAAACGGCCGAAGATCGGCGGCACGCTCGCCTTCGACGAGATGAACCTCAAGCCGTTTCTCGATGCCTTCGCGCTCAGGCTCGCCGCCGGCGAGGCGGAGGAGATATCCGCCGGTATAAGCGGGCCGCTGCGACTGCTCGATGTCGACGTCAGGCTTTCGGCGCGGCGCGCGCAGATGGGCCTGTTCGAGCTTTCCGATGTCGGCGCCAGCATGATCGTTGCCGGCGGCGAAGCGAAATTCGATATTGGTGACAGCCGGTTCGAAGGCGGCGAGATGACCGCGCATCTGGAAGCGACCCAGCGCGACTTCGACGGTGGCGGCAAGCTGCAGCTGTCGATCCGCGATGCCGACTTCGCAGCCCTTGCCGAGCGCCTGCAGCTCAAGGGGCCGCTGCCGCTGGCGACTGGATCGCTCGATCTCGACCTGCAGTCACCAAAGGCGATCTGGACGACCGGCCTTGCCGACGTCACCGGCAGGCTGCGCTTCTGGACACGGGAAGGCACGATCCCCGGCATCGATACCGCAGCCCTCAGGACCCAGGCAGCCGAAAAACCGTTCTTCCCGCTGAGCGCGGCAACAGGCGGCGGATTCGCTTTCAACCAGTTGAACCTTCAGGCCGATTTCGCCAACGGCTCCGCAGAGATGCACGACGCCCAGATCGCCGGCACGGCCGAGACGCTGACGCTTTCCGGCGTCATCACCTATCAGTCGAATGGGCTGGCGCTTTCCGGATCGCTCGAGTCAACCGACCCGGCCAAGGCGGCGGAGCTGCCGCTTCTGCCGTTTTTCATCGGCGGCTCGTGGCCGAACCCGGTGATCTCACCGGTTCCGCTTCTCGGCACCACACCCCACGCGCCATAATCCGTTTTCTTCGAATCAGGCGCCGGCCGCCGCCGCACGCTCGTCCCGCTGGCGCTGGATTTCCCGGCGCTTGGTGACGATCGAGGCGCAGATGACGCCGACCGCGACGATGGCGATCAGGATCGTGCACACGGCGTTGATCTCCGGCGTCACGCCGAGGCGAACCTGGCTGTAGATTCGCATCGGCAGCGTGGTGGCGCCCGGCCCCGAGGTGAAACTCGCGATCACCAGATCGTCGAGCGACAGGGTGAAGGCAAGGATCCAGCCGGAGAGCACCGCCGGCGCGATGATCGGCAAGGTGATCTCAAAAAAGGTGCGCACCGGCGGCGCGCCGAGATCCTGCGCCGCTTCCTCGATCGAATGATCGAAGCTCAACAGCCGCGACTGCACGACGACGGCGACGAAGCACATGGTGAGCGTCGTATGCGCCAGTGTGATCGTCCAGAAGCCGCGGTCGAAGCCGATTGCGACGAAGAGCAGCAGCAGCGACAGGCCGGTGATGACGTCGGGCATGACAAGCGGCGCGTAGATCATGCCCGAAAACAGCATGCGGCCGCGAAAGCGCGTGTAGCGCACCAGCGTCAGCGCCGCCATCGTGCCGAGGATGGTCGCAAACGTCGCCGACAGCAGCCCGACGCGTAACGTCACCCAGGCAGCGTCAAGCAAAGCCTGATTGCTCATAAACGAGACATACCATTTCGTCGAGAAGCCGCCCCAGACAGTGACGAGCTTGGATTCGTTGAAGGAGAAAATCACCAGAAGCACAATCGGCAGATAGAGGAAGGCAAAGCCGAGTGTGACGGAGACGATGTTAAAACGGGTCCATTTCAGCATGGCTTATTTCCCCCGCTCTTCGGCCTTGGCCTGAACATTCTGGAAGAAGACGATCGGGATCACCAGGATCAGCAAAAGGATGGTCGCCACCGCCGAGGAGACCGGCCAGTCGCGGTTTGAATTGAACTCATTCCATAGCGTCTTGCCGATCATCAGCGTCTGCGACCCGCCGAGCAGATCAGGAATAACGAATTCGCCGACGGCCGGGATGAAGACCAGCATGCAACCGGCCACCACGCCGGGGATCGACAGCGGGAAGGTGACACGCCAGAAAGCCCGGATCGGCGTGCAGCCAAGATCCTGGGCAGCCTCGATCAGCGTGCCGTCCATCTTCTCGAGCGCCGAATAAAGTGGCAGCACCATGAAGGGCAGATAGGAATAGACGATGCCGATATAGACGGCGGTATTGGTGTTGAGCATGATCAGCGGCGTGTCGATAAGGTGCAGCGACAGGAGAAGCTGGTTGAGAAGCCCTTCCGGCTTCAGGATCGCGATCCAGGAATAAACGCGGATCAGGAAGCTCGTCCAGAAGGGCAGGATGACCAGCATCACCAAGGTCGGGCGCAGGCCACGGGGCGCCTGCGCCATGCCGTAGGCGATCGGGTAGGCGATCAGCAGCGTCAGGAAGGTAGAAATCCCGGCGATCACCACGCTCGAGACATAGGCGTTGAAATAGAGCGGGTCGTCGGTGAGGTAGGTGTAGTTGTCGAAGGAGAGATCGCCGATCTTGCTCCAGAGGCCGGCCCAGCCGTCGGTGAAAGAGAAGACGGGCTCATAGGGCGGCATGGCGATCGCCGTCGTCGATACCGAAATACGGAAGACGATGAAGAACGGCGCCAGAAAGAAGAGCAGCAGCCAAGCATAAGGGATGACGATGACCAGGCGATTGTAGAGGCCGGACGTGAGCTTGCCCATGATCTCAATCCTTCAGCAGGACGCCGGCGTTCTCGTCGAACGAGATCCAGACTTCCTGGTCGTAGGTGAAGGGGTCGTCGACGGAGCGCTGCGCATTGAGGGACGAGGCCTTGACGACCTTGCCGCTCTGCAATTTCACATGGAAGACGGTCATGTCGCCGAGATAGGCGATGTCCCAGAGTTCGCCGCTGGCGGCGTTGACCGAAGCGTTGGCCGGCGCCTGACGGGTAACCCGCATCTTTTCCGGCCGGATGGCGAAGCCGGCGGCGCTGCCTGCCGAGGCTGTTTCGGCAGCGGCGACACGCACGCTGAAGCCGCTATCGACTGATAACTCGACGGTGCCGTTGCCCGATGAGGCGACCTTTCCGTCGAAAATGTTCACGTCGCCAATGAAATCCGCAACGAAACGGCAATTCGGCGCCTCGTAGATCTCCGCCGGCGTCGCCACCTGCACGACCTTGCCGTGGCTCATGACGGCGATACGATCGGCCATGGTCATCGCCTCTTCCTGGTCGTGGGTGACGACGACGAAGGTGAGGCCAAGGCTCTGCTGCAGGTCCATCAACTCGAACTGGGTTTCCTCGCGCAGCTTCTTGTCAAGCGCGCCGAGCGGTTCGTCGAGCAGCAGCACCTTGGGGCGCTTGGCGAGCGAGCGGGCCAGCGCCACGCGCTGGCGCTGGCCGCCGGAAAGCTGGTTCGGCTTGCGGGAGGCAAACTGCTCGAGCTTGACGAGCTTCAGCATCTGCAAGACGCGCTCAGTTATCTCGTCCTTCGCCATGCCATCCTGTTTCAGGCCGAAGGCAATGTTCTTCTCGACCGTCATGTGCGGAAAGAGCGCATAGGACTGGAACATCATGTTGACCGGCCGCTTGTAAGGCGGCGTACCGGCCATGTTCGTGCCGTCGAGCACGATTTCGCCGGAGGTCGGCTGCTCGAAGCCGGCAAGCATGCGCAGCAGCGTCGACTTGCCGCAGCCGGAGGCGCCAAGCAGTGCAAAGAACTCGCGGTGATAGATATCAAGCGACAGGTTATCGACGGCGATGAAATCGCCGAAACGCTTGGTGACATTCTTGATTGATATGAAGGGCTTGGCGGACGGATCGGTCCAAGGTGCGAAAGAGCGGCGAATATTGCCTAAAGACTTCATATTGTTCCCCGAAAATACATTCTTTGCTTTAGTTCTCGGCTTTTGTTCCCGGTTTCTCCCGGCCGGGATCGTCAAAAAAAGGCCCGGACGTTTCCGTCCGGGCCGTGATCAAATCATTGGCCGGTGACCACGGTGGTCCATAGCCGCGTCACGAGCCGCTGTGTCTTCGGATCGAGCGGCGGCACGGTGAAGAGTTTCGCCATTACCTCGGGCGTCGGATAGATCGCCGTGTCCTCGATAACTTCCTTATCAAGGAACTGCTGCGAGGCCTTGTTGCCGTTGGCATAGAAGACGAAGTTCGAGGCCTTGGCGACGACTTCAGGCTTCATCATGTAGTTGATGAATTCATGGGCTTCCGCCACATGCGGCGCATCCTTCGGAATGCCGAAGACGTCAAAGAAGATCTGGGCGCCCTGGGACGGGACCGAATAATCCACCACGACGCCGGCATTTGCTTCCTTAGCGCGGTCGCGGGCCTGGAACATGTCGCCGGAATAACCGAGCGCTATGCAGATATCGCCGTTCGCAAGGGCGCTGATATATTCCGAGGAATGGAACTTGCGCACGAAGGGACGAACCGCAACGAGGACCTCCTGCGCCTTCTTCAGATCGGCGGGATCGGTGCTGTTGGGATTGAGTCCGAGATAGGCGAGCACGGAGGGCACGACGTCGGTCGGGGAATCCAGCATATAGATGCCGCAATCCTTCAGTTTCGCAGCCTTCGCGGGATCGAACAACGCATCCCAATTGGGCTTGTCGTCGGTTCCAAGTGCGGCCTTGACCTTGTCGACATTGTAGCCGATGCCCGTCGTGCCCCACATGTAGTCGACGCTGTATTCATTGCCGGGATCGAAGGAGGCGACACCCTTCATGATGACGTCCCACATGTTGACGAGGTTCGGCAGCTTAGACTTGTCGAGCTTCTGGTAGACGCCGGCGGCGATCTGACGCTGCATGAAGGAGACCGTGGGAACGACGACGTCGTAACCCGAACCGCCGGCCAGGAGCTTGGTTTCCAGCGTCTCGTTGGAATCGAAAGTGTCGTAGACGACCTTGATGCCGGTTTCCTTGGTGAAATCCTCGAGGATGGAACTGTCGATATAATCCGACCAGTTGTAGACGTTGACCACACGCTCCTGGGCAAAGGCCGGAGCGGCAGCAAGGAGTGCGGCAACGGCGGCGGCCGTCACGCATAGAATATTTGACCTCATGACTTCTCCTGTTTGTTCGAAGATTCCGCACCCCCGGACATCTTTTCCCTCTGGTTTTGTCCGCAGACTAAGAAGGATTTTCACAGCCCACAAGCGCAAAATCCTGAGCCCTCAATGATTTCACAATCACTGGAAGTCGAAGGCGCTAAGCCCCGCCACCATCTCGTCGAGCCCGAGCGGTCTGGTCACCGGCGGCTCGGCGCGGGAAAGGCAGCCGCGCCGCTCGCAAAGGCGACAGGCCGGACCGATCTCGACCGCATCGAGCGCCGTCGCCTGGCCATAGACCAGAGCCTCGCCGAGGGCGGCGTCACAGCCGATCAGGATCGCCGTGCGCCTCAGTCTTTCGCCGAATTCGACGCTCGGACCCTCCAGGCTGCGGGCGACCGTCAGGAAGGACGCGCCATCCGGCATGACCACCTTTTCGGCCAGGATCTGGCCCGGCTGCAGGAAGGCGGCGTGGATGTTGAGCTTCGGACAGCCGCCGCCGAAACGGGCCTGCGGAAAGCCCTGGGCACCCGCCCGGCGCAGCCTGTGGCCCGCGGCATCGATCTCGATCACGAAGAAAGGGGTGGCGGCCGCGCCTGGCCGCTGCAGCATCGTCAACCGGGCGGCGGCATGGCCGAAGGAGACGCCGAAGCGCGCCCTGAGAATATCGATATCGTAACGCGTCGTCTTCGCCGCCGACAGAAAGGCTTCGTAGGGCATGGCGAGCGCCAAGGCGGCGATGCGGGCAAGCTCGAAGCGGGCGATGCGGCGCGCCTCGGCGGAGGAGAGCGAGAGATCATCGAGTTCGGCATCGATGGCCGGCAGCAAAGCCAGGGTCGCCGCCTCGACAGCGATCTCGTGCGCGCGGTCTGCCGGTGACAGGCGTTCCGAGATGAAAAGCCGCATCGAATGGCGATCGAAACGGCGGCGCAGATCCGGCATGACGTGGACGGGCAGCACCCGCACGGCGATGCCGCGCTCGGCCCGCAGCCAGTCCTTGAGCCCGACGGAAAGATCGAGGCCGCCGGGGAGCGTCGCGGCAAAGGCTTCCGCCGCCGTCTCGATCCGTCCGAAATAGGCAGACCCGCGCTCCAGCGTCTCGCGCACCTCGTCGAGCGGCAACCGGCCGGCGGCGACAGGTGCGTGGCCTTCGGCGGCCATCAGCGCCGTCAGATCGGACAGCCTTGCCGCCTGCTCGCGATAGGCTCGGTAGAGCTTGATCATGCCGCTTGCGGCATTGGGTGCAGCCTCGGCCACCTCGACCAATTCCTGGTCGCCCGGCAATTCGCCCGAAAGCAGCGGATCGGCAAAGACTTCCTTGAGCTGGCCGAGACTGCCGCCGGTCTGCCCGCGCAACTCCTCTAGGTCGACCCGATAAACGCTTGCAAGCTTGAGAAGGAGCTGCACCGTCAGCGGCCGCTGGTTGCGCTCGATCAGATTCAAATAGGACGGCGATATTTCAAGGGCTTCGGCCATGGCGGTCTGGGTCAGTGCCAGCGCATTGCGGATGCGCCTGACTTTCGGGCCTGCGAATATCTTCCGTTCCGCCATGGCACACCCTTTGACAAGGCAGAAGCGCTTTATTTACAAACTTTTACAAATTCACAGCGCTACTCTGTCAATCCTCGTCATCTTAACCTCTTTCCGCCCCGGAAATCAAAGGTTTTTCTGGCCATCTCGCGTCATATTGTCAAACTTGTCATCAGCACCCTTTTTTTCAGACTTCTTAGCGAGGAGAACAGCATGACGGATTTTTACAAGCTTGTACCAAACACAACGGCGAGTCGGTTCGACGGCATCGAGAGGCCCTATTCGGCCGATGACGTGCAGCGACTCAGAGGTTCGGTAGCGCTCCGCCATACGCTGGCCGAATTGGGGGCGGACCGGTTGTGGCGGCTGCTGCATCAGGAGGATTTCGTCAATGCGCTCGGCGCGCTTTCCGGCAACCAGGCCATGCAGATGGTGCGCGCCGGGCTGAAGGCGATCTATCTCTCCGGCTGGCAGGTGGCCGCCGACGCCAACACGGCATCGGCGATGTATCCCGATCAGTCGCTCTATCCCGCCAATGCCGGGCCGGAGCTTGCCAAACGCATCAACCGCACGCTGCAGCGCGCCGATCAGATCGAGACTGCAGAAGCCCAGGGGCTTTCGGTCGAGACCTGGTTTGCGCCGATCGTTGCCGATGCGGAGGCGGGCTTCGGCGGACCGCTCAACGCCTTCGAAATCATGAAGGCCTATATCGAGGCGGGTGCGGCCGGCGTCCACTTCGAGGACCAGCTCGCCTCGGAGAAGAAATGCGGCCATCTCGGCGGCAAGGTGCTGATCCCGACCGCCGCCCACATCCGCAATCTCGACGCCGCCCGGCTTGCCGCCGACGTCATGGGGGTTGCGACGCTGGTGATTGCCCGTACCGACGCAGAAGCGGCGAAACTGCTGACATCCGATATCGATGAACGCGACCAGCCCTTCGTCGATTATGATGCCGGGCGCACGGTCGAGGGCTTTTATCAGGTCAGAAACGGCATCGAGCCCTGCATCGCCCGGGCTGTGGCCTATGCGCCGCATTGCGATCTCATCTGGTGCGAGACCTCGAAACCGGATCTCGATCAGGCGCGGCGTTTTGCCGAAGGCGTGCACAAGGTCTATCCCGGCAAGCTGCTTGCCTATAATTGCTCGCCGTCCTTCAACTGGAAGAAGAACCTCGACGAGGCGACGATCGCACGGTTCCAGCGCGAACTCGGGGCGATGGGCTACAAGTTCCAGTTCATCACGCTCGCCGGCTTCCACCAGTTGAACTTCGGAATGTACGAGCTGGCACGCGGCTACCGGCAGCGGCAGATGTCGGCCTATTCCGAGCTGCAGCAGGCGGAATTCGCCGCCGAGGTCAACGGCTATACCGCCACCAAACACCAGCGCGAGGTCGGCACCGGCTATTTCGACGCCGTGTCGCTCGCCATCACCGGCGGCCGGTCGTCGACCACGGCAATGCACGGCTCGACTGAACAGGCGCAGTTCAAACCGGCTGCGGAATAGAGCGAAGAGGAGAAGAAGATCATGGCATCCATTTCACGCGTCCGGGAACGGGCCGAGGAGCAATCGACCAGCATGAGCGAGGATCAGCAGACGACGATCCGCATGCTCGCCAACGACCTGCATCGGCTGAACCAATCGGTCATGAAAGCCGTCGAGGCCGGCGTCTCGGTCGAGCTGGTGCGCTCGGCCCGCCATCACGGCGGCGACGGCAACTGGGGCGACCTGCTGATCCCCGTCGTCGTCACCAACCGGCATTGAGGAGAGCGTCCGCGCATCCTGGAAAGGGCGCGGGCGCTTCAAAATCCGTCAGCCGCGGCTCGGCCGTTTTCCGGCGAAGAGATCGGCATAACTTGGGATCAGCTTGGTCATGCGGTCGGCGACGGTGCGGATCTCCGGGCGATGGCGATCCTCGGCGTTCATGACGATCCATTGGGCGTGGCGCAATTCCGGCAACTCACCGCCCTGGCGCTGCAATTCAGGGTCGAGATCGCCGACAAAACAGGGAAGCACGGCCTTGCCGGCGCCGGCGCGCACCAGATCCGGCAGCGACCGCGGCCGATTGACCGTGGCGACGATCCCGGTTGCGGCATGGGCGTGCGGCCAGCGCAGATAAGCCGATATCGCCTCCTCCTCGGCAACGGCAATCCAGCGCTCATCGGTCTCGGCGGCGTTGCGTCTGACATAGACCGCATAGGCCACCTCGCCGAGCCGGCGGGCGGCGAGATTGGCCTCCTCCGGCTCGAAGGCGCGAATGCCGATATCACTTTCACGATAGGCAAGGCTTGCCCGCGCCTCGCCAATGGTGAGCGAAATGGCAAAGCCGTCGCCCGGCATCCGGATGGCGGCGAAATTCTCCGTCAGCAGCCAGGCAACCCAGGTGCCGGCGGCAATCCGGACAGTCGTACCGCCCTCGCCCGATTGCCGCCAGGCCTCCACCTTGCGGGCGGCGGCCTCCATCTCCTGAAGGTGGTCGAGCAGCGTCTGGCCATCCTGAGTCAGGCGGTAACCGGTCTGACTGCGCGAAAACAAGGCGCGGCCGACCTCCTGTTCGAGATCGAGCATGCGCCGGCCGACGGTCGCGGGGCTCAGCCCGCTTGCCGTGCTCGCCCCGGTCAAGCCGCCGAGCCGGGCGACCTGCAGGAAAAGCTGATAGGCATCCCAATTCGCGTTTTTCATGGGTGAAAAACATAGCGAGGTTTTCCCTGTTTATGAAGAGATATTCGATGCCTAAATCAGGAGATGTCTTCTACAGAAAGGACATCGCCATGATCGACTTGATCACCATCGCAGGCACCCAGGGATATCGGCACACTTGCAGGCCGGGCAAAGGCAAGACCGACGAGGATCGGTTCTACGCCGAGTTCGGAGACAGCGGCCTCGTCAACTTCGCCGCCTGGCTCACCTCGCTCGATCTCAATCTCAGATTACGCCGCAAGGCGGCGGCGCAATCCGGCGGCAGCTGCGGCTACGCTCCTCAGGCGACCTTCCTTGCCACCAGATGAGCGGCGGCCGGCTCGGCGATGATGCGGAAGCGGTCGATCAGCGTCATCAGCGTATCGGCCTCGCCGGCAAGCAGCCGGCTTGCCTGGGTGGTCTCGGCCACCATCGAGGCGTTCTTCTGGGTCATCTGGTCCATGGCGTTCACCGAACCGTTGACCTCCTGAAGTGCTGCGGACTGATCGCGGCTTGCGGTGGCGATGGTCTCGACATGGCCGCTGATTGCGATGATCTCCTGGCTGATCGAGGCAAGGACGCTGCCGGTCTTCTGGACCAGTTCGGAGCCCACCGTCACCTCCCGGCTGGATGTCTCGATCAGCGACTTGATCTCGCGGGCCGCATCGGCCGAACGCTGGGCGAGTTCGCGGACCTCCTGGGCGACGACGGCAAAACCCTTGCCTGCCTCGCCGGCGCGGGCCGCCTCGATGCCGGCGTTCAGCGCCAGAAGATTGGTCTGGAAGGCGATATCGTCGATCACCTCGATGATCTGCTCGATGCGCTGCGAAGCCTCTTCGATGCGATCCATGGCGGCGACAGCATCACCGACGACGGCGCCGGAATTGTCGGCCGTCTTTTTGGTCGCGGCGACGACATGGTTGGCTTCGCGGGCACGCTCGGCCGACGAGCGAACCGTGACGGTGATCTCCTCGACCGCGGCTGCGGTCTCCTCGAGGCTTGCCGCCTGCGCCTCTGTGCGCTTCGAGAGCTCACTTGCTGAAACGGAGACGGCGCCGCTGTTGCGCTGGATGGTCGAGGCGCTGTCGCGGATACCGGACAGCGTGTCCTGGAGCCGCAGGAGGGAGGCGTTGAAATCGACGCGCAGTTGCTCCAGCCGGCCGACGAAGGGCGTGCCGATCGTTTGCGAGACATCGCCCTGCGACAGGCGTCCGAGGCCGGCGGCAAGCTGGTTGACGGCAAAGTCGATCTGGCCGTCGAGCGAGCGCTTATCGGCATCGTTCCTGGCGCGTTCGGCATCGCTCAAGGCGCGCTGTTCGGCAGCCTGCGTTTCCAGGTCGCGCCGGGCGCGGGCGCTGTCGCGGAAAAGCGCCAAGGCACGGCCGATGTCGCCGAACTCGTTCTTCTTCTCTACACAGGGGATGGCTTCGTCGAGATTGCCCGAGGAAATCGCGTGAACGCTCGCGGTCAGCGCCTGCAGAGGCTTCACCGACAGGCGGATGGCATAGAAGGCGAGAACACCGACAATGAGCATGACGATGGCGCCGACGCCGAGAACCAGCATCTGCAGCTCATACATGCGCTGGTAATAGACTTCCATCGGAATGCCGATGAAAAGAATGCCGATATTGGCGCTCGATTTGTTCTTGATCGGGAAATAGCCGGTCATGAATTTGCGGCCGAAAAGCTCGGCCTGGCCGTAATAGGCCTCGCCCCTGGCGAGAACCGGCTGAGCGGGATGCTCGGCGATGAGTTTGGTGCCGACGGCGCGGTCGCCGTTTTCCTTTTTGACGTTGGTGGAGATGCGGACGTAGTCGCCGCCCTGCTTCTGGAAGATCGTGGCAACGCCGGCGATCGACTGCGCGGTCCGGTCGACCAGCGAGTGATCGGCAAGGGCCGGAATGGCGTCTTCCGTGACTGTCGAGAGCTGGTTGTCCTTCAGCTCGACCCTGGCGCCCTGATCGGCCGCGCCGTAGAGGACGGCCATGGTGCGGGTTGCATCCCGGGCATCGGCAACGGCGCCGTCCATGACATAACGGCTCAAATTATAATAGGTGACGCCGACAATGGCGGCAGTGCTGATCGCCAGCAAAAACAGCGTGATCGCAACGATCTGGCGGACGATCGACGTGGAAAAAAGGCGCAGCATCAAAACCCCCGGCAGAAGACCGGGGCTAAATTAGACGAAAAGCGTTAAGGAAAATTTTCTGTAAATCAGGGCCACTGCCTGCCCCTATATGACGCGAAAACGGCCCCGGAAGCCAGGGCCGTTCTGTTGAAGATGGGAGCGACGATCAGGCGGCGCGGTAGACCGGTGCGGCACCTGCCTCGCCATCGATCTTGAACTGCTGGATGAGGCGCCGCAGCGAACCCGCCTCGTCGGCCAGTTCGCGGCTGGCGGCTGTCGTCTCTTCCACCATGGCGGCGTTCTGCTGCGTCATCTGGTCCATCTGATTGACCGTGGCGTTGACGCTCTGCAGTGCATTGGACTGGTCGTGGCTGGCGCGAGCGATCATCTCGACATGCTGGCTGATCGTGACAATCTGAGCGCTGATCTTGGCAAGCACCGTGCCGGTCTCCTGCACGAATTGCGAGCCGGAGCTGACCTCGTTGGTCGACTTGTTGATCAGGCCCTTGATCTCCTGCGCCGCGGCGGCGGAGCGCTGGGCCAGTTCGCGGACTTCCATCGCGACGACTGCAAAGCCCTTGCCGGCTTCACCGGCGCGGGCCGCCTCGATGCCGGCATTGAGCGCCAGCAAGTTGGTCTGGAAGGCAATCTCGTCGATGACGCCGATGATCTGCTCGATCTGGCGCGAGGCCTCCTCGATGCGGCCCATCGCGTCGATCGCGTTGCTGACGACGACGGCGGAATCGTCGGCGCTGCGCTTGGCCTGGCGAACGATCTGGTCGGCATCCTTGGCGCGTTCGGCCGACGAGCGGACCGTAACGGTGATCTCGTCGACGGCGGCGGCGGTCTCTTCCAGCGAGGCAGCCTGCTGTTCGGTGCGCTTGGAGAGATCCTCTGCCGACTGGGCCATCTGGTTGCCATTGCCCTGGATCAGTTCGACATTGTCGCGGATCTGGCTCATCGTCGCCTGCAGGCGCATCATCGAGCCGTTGAAATCCTGGCGCAGCTGTTCGAGACGACCGATGAAGGGTGTCTCGATCGTCGTCGAGATATCGCCCTGCGACATGCGTTCGAGGCCGGCAGCGAGCGCGTTGACGGCAAATTCGATCTGGCGATCCATCTCGCGCTTGTCGGCGTCGTTGCGCTGGCGCTCATGTTCGGCAGCGGCGCGTTCCTCGTCGCTCTGCTCTTCGATGCGGATTTTCGAGATGGCGTTTTCCTTGAAGATGCCGAGCGCGCGGGCCATGTCGCCGATTTCATCGTGACGCTGCTCGCCGGAGATGCTGGTCTCCAGCGCGCCTTCGGCGATGCGGCGCATGGCGGCGGTGATCTGGCTGATCGGGCGCTGCAGCGTCAGAACCAGGGCGATGCCGCCGAGGATCGACAGGAGGATGCCAAGACCGGTGGTGATGACGGAGATGCCGTTTGCCTGGGTGCGCTCGGTACCGGCCGTCTGCTTCTGCAGCTCGGCGAAATCGGTCAGCTTCGTCCAGATATGGTCGAGCTCCTGGCGGGCAGCGGCATAGGCGGTGACGCGCTCGCCGATCGTATCGACGATCTTCGAGCCGCCGCCGGAGATGGCGTCAAGTGCCGGCTGGATTGCGCCGGATATGCCTTCGGCAAAGCCCATACCCTTGGCGCTGGTGATCAGCACCTGCATGTCCTTGCCGAGCGTGCCGGCCTGCTGCTGCAGGCGCACGAGATTGTCCTTGCTCGAGTTGGCGAGGAAATCGGAAAGCACGATCTGCAGCGCATAGACGGAATTTTCGAGGCGCCTTGTATCCTGAAGGACGGAGTTGGTCTGGCCGATGCGGCCCTCGAGCTCGGCGAAACGCTGTGTCGCCTCACGCATCTTCTGCGTCGCGGTCAGCTGCGTATAGGTCGAGGTCTGGCGGAAGCGCGACACGAGACGGCCGAGTTCGGCGATGTTCTCGTCGGTCGGAGCGGGCATCGCCGCGATCGCCTTGATACTGTCGATGGTCGCGGCCAGGGCGTCAATGACGTTCTTCTGATTGGTCGGAACCGAGATGGCGATCAGCCGCTGGGATTTGACGATCGCAGGCATCTGTTCGTTGATGTAGGCGATCTTCTCCTGCGGCGTCTGCGGCTTGCTGTAGCCGCTGGCGACCGTGCCGAGGAAATCGCCGCCCTTCAGCAGGCGGTCGGCGGTGCGCAAGGTGATGGTGGCGGCACCCTCGTCGTTCTGAAGCGCCGTCTGCAATTCCTCGGCCTGGTAGGAAACCGTGAAGCGGGTGCTGATCAGGCTCTTCTGCGCCGCGTCGATCTGCTCATGCAGTGCCTGCTCCTGCTCATGCAGGCCCCAGAGCTTGCCCACCACGCCTGATATGTCCTTGGTGCGGCGCGACGCTTCGGCCAGGCTATCGCGGCCGGCGGCCTCTTCACCGACCTGGTTCAACGTCGCATCGAGCACGCCCTGCTGGGTCGTCAGATCCGCAAGCAGCTTGTCGCGTGCCTGCTGGCTGGTGACGCGCAGGAAATCGTCCATCGAACCGTAGAGATCCTTGAAGCCGCTCAGCGACTGCAGCACGCTGTTGGATATTTCCATGCGGCCCTGAAGCAGCCCCGAAGCGTAAAGGCCCGTCAGGCCCACCGCCGAAATGGTGACGACGAAAGGCAGAACGAAGATCAGAACCTTCGTCTTGATCCTGAAGCGGGAAAGAATCTTGTCAATCAACATGGCGTTCCGGGCCTTTCATGCACCACTCCTCCCGCAGGCGGCCATTTGGCGCCAGCCGAGTACACATCGAGCTGTTCTTAGTTACATCGGGAACCCGGAAAGCCAGGCGGCAGTCATTGCCGGTTCATGTCCAAACAACTTGGAAATGCCCAAATAATCGCGGGCAATTGTGTCAGATTAGATATTAATTTTCGGATAAGCGGTTGCGGCGGATTAAGCCAAGACGGTGAAATAGTTGAAATTTTGTAAGCAACGAGGCTGCAGGCCGGCGACATTCGCGCCGCGACGTTCGTTACAGGCCTGAAGACAGGATCAGAGGAAGTGCGAGGAGAGCAGCGCGAGGCTGGCGGCGGTGGCGCCGGCTGCCAGCATCAGATAACGCAGGGTGACCATCCGGGCGTTCGGCTTCGCCTGGGCAATTGCGATGGCGCGGGCGCGTCGTGTGTTTCTGGTCATGCTGGAAACCTCACTTCTGTCTGACACAACAATCCAACAAAACGGCTTGCTGGTAAAGCTTATTTAGGAAGAGCTTTGCAGATCGCCAATTGAGACAGGATGGCGCACCTCTCTTAAGAAGTCTTGAATCGGTATTACCTGCATTTATGCATATTCGCCGGCGGCAAATCCGGAGGCCCAGGCCCATTGGAAATTATAGCCGCCGAGCCAGCCGGTGACGTCGACGCATTCGCCGATGAAGTAAAGCCCGGGTACGGCCTTGGCCTCCATGCTGCGGGAATCGAGCGCTGCCGTATCGATACCGCCGAGCGTCACTTCGGCGGTGCGGTAACCTTCCGAGCCGGACGGCTTGACCGCAAAGTTCTGGGCTCCAGCGGCAAGGCGCAGCAGCGCCTTGTCGGGCAGGTCGGCCATATTGCCGGAGATTTTCTCACGCTCGACGAGATATTGGGCCAGCCGTTTCGGCAGTATGTCCCCAAGCGCCGTCTGCGGCGACTGGCGGCCATTGCGCTGCTTTGCCGTCTTCAGATGTGCTGCAATGTCGATATCCGGTTCGATCGAAACGACGATCTCGTCGCCTTCGCGCCAGTAGGAGGAGATCTGCAGGATGGCGGGGCCGCTGAGACCCCGATGGGTGAACAGCAGCGCTTCGCGGAAGGCGGTCCTGCCATGGCGGATTTCGGCCGGGGCGGAAATGCCGGCGAGCGGGGTAATGGCCTCGAGCAGGCCAGGATCGAGCGTCAGCGGCACGAGGCCGGGGCGGGTTTCAAGCACGGGAAGACCGAATTGCTCGGCGAGACGATAGGCAAAGCCGGTGGCGCCCATCTTCGGGATCGACTTGCCGCCGGTGGCGACGATCAGCGTCGATGCTTCAAAGCTATCGTCACCGGTCTTGACCCGAAAACCCGCCTCCACCTTTTCGACGCCTGATATCTCGGTGCCGAGATGCAACTGCACGCCGGCGCTGCGCATCTCGGCGAGCAGCATGCGAATGACGTCTTTGGCGCTATCGTCGCAGAAAAGCTGACCCAGCGTCTTTTCGTGCCAGGCAATGCCGTGCCGGTCGACCATGGCGATGAAATCGGCGGGCGTGAAACGGGCGAGCGCCGACTTGCAGAAATGCGGGTTGGCGGAGAGGAAATTCTTCGGTCCGGCATGGATATTGGTGAAATTGCAGCGGCCGCCGCCCGATATGCGGATTTTCTCGCCGGGCGCCCTTGCATGGTCGAGGATCGCGACCGAGCGGCCGCGCTTTCCGGCCCGAATGGCCGCCATCATGCCCGCCGCCCCGGCGCCGATGACGATGACGTCGCTTTTGCGCTGCAAACCCGTTTCCCCGATCAAGACAGCGTCTTCTTTTTCCATCAAAGGGCGAAAGTCAACGTTCTCAACCTCTCGCCAATTGGCAAAGTCCGGTTATGATGGCGCCACGATCAACCAGACCGGTGTGTCATGTCCCCAAAAAAGACGACGCTGAAGCCTGCCAAAAACGTACCCGCCTCGAAGAAAACTCCCCCGGACCCCGGGTCTCTGCGCGGTGTTGCGAACTGGAAGGAGGCAGCACGATGGCTGAGGGACAGGGGCATCGAAGACATCGAATGCATCACGCCGGACCTTGCCGGCGTTCCGCGCGGCAAGATGATGCCGAGCTCGAAATTCACCTCGAATACCTCGCTGGCGCTGCCTTCGGCGATCTACCGGCACACGATTTCGGGCGAGTATCCGGAGGAGACGGAGAGCTTCCGCTATGAGCCGCGCGACAGCGACCTGAAGCTGATGCCGGATCTTTCGACGCTTTCGGTCGTGCCCTGGGAGACCGACCCGACGGCGCAGGTGATCTGCGATATCGTCGATTCCGACGGCGGCGAAGTGCCCTATACGCCGCGCAACGTGCTGAAACGGATCCTGAGCCTCTATCACGACCGCGGCTGGAAGCCGATCGTGGCGCCGGAGATCGAATTCTACCTGGTCGCCAAGAATGACGACCCCGACTATCCGCTGCACCCGCCGAAGGGCCGGTCCGGCCGCTCGATCCTCGGCGGCCAGGGCTATTCAATCGCCGGGATCAACGAATTCGACGAACTGATCGACGATATCTACCATTTCTCCGAGAAGCAGGGCCTCGAGATCGATACGCTGATCCACGAAGAGGGACCGGCGCAGCTCGAGATCAACCTGCGCCACGGCAATCCGATCGAGCTTGCCGACCAGGTGTTCCTGTTCAAGCGGACGATCCGCGAGGCGGCGCTGAAGCACGACATCTATGCGACCTTCATGGCCAAGCCGATGCAGGCCCAGCCGGGTTCTGCGATGCATATCCATCAATCGGTGGTCAATATCGAGACGGGTAAAAACGTCTTCTCCAACGCGGACGGATCGGCTTCGAAGGAGTTCTTCCATTTCATCGGCGGCATGCAGAAATTCGTGCCGAGCGCGATGGCGATGCTGGCGCCCTATGTGAACTCCTACCGGCGCCTGCAGCCTGACATGTCCTGCCCGGTCAACAATGCCTGGGGTTACGACAACCGGACGACGGCCTTCCGTGTTCCGGTTTCCGATCCGCAGGCGCGGCGCGTCGAAAACCGGCTGCCGAGCTCGGACGCCAATCCCTACCTGGCGCTTGCCGCCTCGCTCGCCTCCGGCCTGCTCGGCATCATGAAGCAGATCGAGCCGACGGCGCCGACGGAGGATTCGGCAAATGAAGGCTCGATCGACCTGCCGCGCGGCCTGCTGGAAGCCGTGGCGCTGCTCGAGGACGAGCCCGCCTTCGAAGAGATTTTCGGCAAGCAGTTCATCGGCCTCTATGCCGGCGTCAAGCGCGGCGAGTTCGAGACCTTCATGCAGGTGATCAGCCCCTGGGAGCGGGAATTCCTTCTGCTCAACGTGTGAGGGAGCGTCATGGCATCGCAGGAGATGTGGCAGAGCCCGATCTCGCCGGGACTATCCTGGTATCAGGCAACCATCGGGGAGCGGCCGACCTATGCCGCCCTCGACGGCTCGAGAACAGCAGACGTCGCCATCATCGGCGGCGGCTATACCGGCCTGCAGGCCGCCTATAATCTTGCCAAGGCAGGCGTTTCGGTGGTGCTGATCGAGGCCTGCCGCTTCGGTGACGGGGCGTCCGGGCGCAATGGCGGCCAACTCGGCACCGGCCAGCGATGGTGGCCGGAAGAACTCGAGGCGACGATCGGCCACGAACGCTCGAAGGCGCTGTTCGATCTTGCCGAGGCGGCCAAGCGCCATCTGATCGATTTCGCCCGCGAGCACCAGATCGAGATCGACTATGTGCCCGGCCAGCTCAACGTCGCGCACAAGGCGAGCTACAAACGCGCCTATTACGAAAATGCCGAGATCGCCGCGTTGCGCTACAACTATCCGCACATCAGCTTCATGGACGAGAAGGAAACGCAGGAGCGGCTCGGTTCGAAGCGTTTTCATTGCGGCGTGCGCGATGTCGGCACCGGCCACATCCATCCGCTGAAGCTGCTGGTGGGGCTGGCCAGGGTCGCCGCCAATGCCGGCGCTGCGATCTTCGAGATGACCGCGGCAAAGGCGATCCGCCAAGGCGGCGGCAAGGTGACGATCGAAACCGAAAGGGGAACGATCACGGCCGGCCGGGCGCTGATTGCCTGCGATGGCCATATCGACGGCCTCGAACCGGTGACCGCAAGACATGTGATGCCGATCCGCTCTTTCATCGGCGCCACAGCGCCGCTCGACCGGCATCCCGATGTGTTGCCGGGCAACGAGGCCGTGGCCGATTCGCGCTTCGTCGTGCGCTACTTCCGCAAATTCGGCGACGGTCGGCTACTGTTTGGCGGGCGCGAGGCCTATACGTCGGACAATCCGCGAGACATTTCCGAGCACATTCGCCGGCAGATCGCCGAGATCTATCCGGATCTGAAGAATATCGAGATTACCCACGCCTGGGGCGGCAGCGTCGGCATCACCATGCCGCGCCAGCCTTTCGTGCGCGAGGTCATGCCCGGCGTCATCTCGATCGGCGGTTATTCCGGCCATGGCGTCATGCTGTCAAACTATTGTGGCAAGCTCTATGCGGAAACGGTGCTTGGAAAATCCGGCGATCTCGACCTCTTCAAATCGCTCGATATTCCAGCCTTTCCCGGCGGAGCCAGCATGCGGACGCCGTTGCTTTTCCTCGCCTTGTCGTGGTTTGCGCTTCGCGACAAATTTTAGTCCGATTGCGGATTTCCTCTTCCGGAAATTCGCTCTAAAACCGGTGCCTGAGAGATTCATTGCACCGCACACTGGCTTTTTTAAATCGATTAGATTAAAAGAGCCGCCAACCAGCCTGATTGAGAGATAAGCTCATGAGCAGCCAGATCATTCCCGTTGAGCCTTTTGATTATGTCGTCTTCGGCGGCAGCGGCGACCTTGCCGAACGCAAGCTTCTGCCCGCGCTGTATCATCGCCAGATCGAAGGCCAGTTTACGGAACCGACCCGTGTGATCGGCGCCTCGCGCAGCCCGTTGACGCACGAGGAATACCGCAAATTCGCCAAGGACGCGCTGAACGAGCACCTGAAGAAGGGCGAATACGACGAAGCGGAGGTGGAGAAATTCTGTGCCCGCCTCTACTACGTCTCGGTCGACGCCCGCACGGATACCGGCTGGGATCAGCTGAAGAAGCTGCTCGACGAGGGCAAGGATCGGGTGCGCGCCTTTTACCTCGCGGTCGCGCCGGGCATCTTCGGCGACATTTCGCAGAAGATCCACGACCACAAGCTGATCACCAAGTCGACCCGCATCGTCGTCGAGAAGCCGATCGGCCGCGACCTCGCCTCGGCGCTGCAGCTCAACGACACGATCGGCCGTGCCTTCAAGGAAGAGCAGATCTTCCGCATCGACCACTATCTCGGCAAGGAGACGGTGCAGAACCTGATGGCGCTGCGCTTCGCCAACGCGCTCTATGAGCCGCTGTGGAACGCCAACTATATCGATCACGTGCAGATCACCGTGGCTGAAGCAGTCGGCCTCGAGGGCCGCGCCGGCTATTACGATACGGCAGGCGCATTGCGTGACATGGTGCAGAACCATATCCTGCAACTGCTCTGCCTGACGGCGATGGAAGTGCCATCGTCGATGGATTCGGAAGCCGTTCGCGACGAGAAGCTGAAGGTGCTGCGCGCGCTGAAGCCGCTCAATGCCTCCAATGTCGAGCAGGCGACCGTCCGCGGCCAGTATCGCGCCGGCGCATCGGGCAGCGGCCCGGTCAAGGGCTATCTCGAAGAGCTCGAAGGCGGCGTCTCGAATACCGAGACCTTCGTCGCCATCAAGGCGGAGATCAACAATTGGCGCTGGGCCGGCGTTCCCTTCTACATCAGAACCGGCAAGCGCCTGACCGGACGCATGTCCGAGATCGTCATCACCTTCAAGCCGATCCCGCATGCGATCTTCGACCAGGCGGCCGGGCGCATCGTCGCCAACCAGCTGATCATCCGGCTGCAGCCGGATGAAGGCGTCAAGCAGTCGCTGATGATCAAGGATCCGGGCCCAGGCGGCATGCGCCTGCGCAACGTCTCACTCGACATGAGCTTCGCCCAGGCCTTCAACGTCCGCAATCCGGACGCCTACGAGCGTCTGCTGATGGACGTGATCCGCTCCAACCAGACCCTGTTCATGCGTCGCGACGAAGTCGAAGCCGCATGGAAATGGGTGGATCCGATCCTCAAGGGTTGGGAAACGACCGGCCAGCAGGTGCAGGGCTATACGGCCGGCACCTGGGGCCCGAGCCAGGCCATCGCGCTGATCGAGCGCGACGGCCGCACTTGGCATGACGATATCTAGGACGAAACCGATGGCATCGACCCTGCATTCCTTCGCCAGCCCTTCAGATCTCGCCGGCAGCCTCGCCGACAAGGTCGCCGATATGCTTTCGGCGGCGATTGCCGCGCGTGGAACGGCGTCCATCGCCGTTTCCGGCGGCTCGACCCCGAAGCTGTTCTTCCAGGCACTGTCGACGCGCGACATCGCCTGGGACAAGGTGACGATCACCCTTGTCGACGAGCGTTTCGTGCCGGCCGACAATGCGCGCTCGAACCATCTGCTGGTCGATGCCAATCTCCTACAGAACAAAGCCAAGGCGGCGCGCTTCGTGCCGCTCTATCAGGACACGGCCTCGGCGGAGGAGGCCGCAAAGCTTGCGACCGAGAAGACCAGGGCGATCAGTTCGCCCTTCGACATCGTCATCCTCGGCATGGGCGGCGACGGCCACACCGCCTCGTTCTTTCCCGGCGGCAGCAATCTCGCCAAGGCGCTCGATGCATCGACGCCGCGCGGCATCATCACCATGGAAGCGGAAGGGGCCGGTGAACCGCGCCTGACCTTCACCTTCTCCGGTCTTCAGGATGCCGCACTCCTGGTTCTCCATATTGAGGGCGAAGGCAAAAAAGACGTTCTCGCCAAGGCGGAAGGCAAGGGTGAAGAGGCAGACATGCCGATCCGCGCCGTTCTGCGCCGGGCCACTTCCCCGGTCGAGATCTACTGGGCTCCCTGATCGGCCGTCAATCCCGATCGAGTATCAGGCCAGAGCCGCCGAAAGATTAAGACAACGAACAAGGCAGGGATCTTCCATGTCCGCTCACGCACGCATTTCTGCGATCACCGATCGCATTGTCGAACGCTCGAAACCAACCCGCGAGCGCTATCTGGAACGCCTGCGCGCCGCCGCGTCCCAGGGTGTGCAGCGCTCGGTGCTCGGCTGCGCCAACCTGGCCCACGGTTTTGCGGTCTGTTCCCCCGCCGATAAGGATGCGCTCGCCGGCGACCGCATCCCCAATCTCGGCATCATCACCGCCTATAACGACATGCTCTCGGCGCACCAGCCGTTCGAGACCTATCCGGCGATCATCCGCGAGGCGGCAGCCCAGGCCGGCGGCGTGGCGCAGGTGGCGGGCGGCGTGCCGGCCATGTGCGACGGCGTCACCCAAGGACAGCCGGGCATGGAGCTTTCGCTGTTCTCGCGCGATCTGATCGCCATGTCGGCGGGCGTCGGCCTGTCGCACAACATGTTCGATGCCGCCCTCTTCCTCGGCGTCTGCGACAAGATCGTACCGGGCCTCGTCATTGCGGCGCTGTCCTTCGGACACCTTCCGTCGATCTTCGTTCCTGCCGGCCCGATGACGACAGGCCTGCCGAACGACGAGAAGTCGCGCGTGCGTCAGCTCTTCGCAGAGGGCAAGGTCGGCCGCGCCGAGCTGCTGGAAGCGGAATCGAAGTCCTATCACGGCCCCGGCACCTGCACCTTCTACGGCACCGCCAATTCCAACCAGATGCTGATGGAGATCATGGGCTTTCACATGCCCGGCTCCTCCTTCATCAACCCCGGCACGCCGCTGCGCGAAGCGCTGACGCGCGAGGCCGCCAAGCGGGCGCTGGCGATCACCGCGCTCGGCAACGAATTCACGCCGGCGGGCGAGATGATCGACGAGCGCTCGGTCGTCAATGGCGTTGTCGGCCTGCATGCGACCGGCGGTTCGACCAATCACACGCTGCACCTCGTCGCCATGGCGCGGGCGGGCGGGATCCAGTTGACCTGGCAGGACATCGCCGAGCTTTCGGAAATTGTGCCGCTGCTTGCCCGCGTCTATCCGAACGGGCTTGCCGATGTAAACCATTTCCAGGCGGCCGGCGGCATGGGCTTCCTCATCAAGGAACTGTTGAAACACGGGCTGGTGCATGACGACGTGCGCACCGTCTTCGGCCATGGCCTCGAAGCCTATACGGTCGACGCCCGTCTCGGCGAAAACGGCGCCGTCCTGCGCCAGCCGTCGCCCGAAAAAAGCGTCGATCCCAAGGTTCTCTCCAGCATCGAAACGCCGTTTCAGGCGAATGGCGGGCTGAAGATGCTGCGTGGCAATCTCGGCAAGGCGGTCATCAAAATATCAGCCGTCAAGCCGGAGCGTCACATCATCGAGGCGCCGGCGATCATCTTCCACAGCCAGCAGGAACTCCAGGATGCCTTCAAGGAAGGCAAGCTCAACCGCGATTTCATCGCCGTCGTGCGCTTCCAGGGGCCGAAGGCGAACGGCATGCCGGAACTGCACAAGCTGACGCCGCCGCTCGGCGTACTGCAGGACCGCGGTTTCCGCGTGGCGCTGTTGACCGACGGACGCATGTCCGGGGCCTCAGGCAAGGTGCCGGCCGCAATCCACGTCACGCCTGAAGCGGTCGACGGCGGCCCGATCGCCCGTATTCGCGACGGCGACATCATCCGCCTGGACGCAATCAAGGGCACGCTCGAGCTGCTCGTCGATGCGGCCGACATGGCCGAGCGCGAACCGGTGACGGTCGATCTCTCCGACAATGAATTCGGCATGGGCCGCGAACTCTTCGCGCCGTTCCGCCGCGCCGTCGGCGCTTCGGATCAGGGCGCGAGCGTGCTCTTCCACAACTGAGCATGATTGCTGCAGACAAACAAAACCCGCGGGGTGCGCGAAGCACCCCGCGGGTTTTCCGAATCAGTGCAGTGATATCCGGTCAGGCGCGAATATCGAGAACGTAGTCGCGGTGCGCCGGATGGGTGCTGTAGACGAAGATCTTGTTCAGTTCCTTCTGCGTCAGCAGGCGCAGGAAGCGGACTTCGACCGTATTGTTGGCGTTGACCTTCATCAGCAGGCAGCCGACCTTGGTGATGCGGGCATCCGGAATATCCAGATAGAACTGCTTCGGCAGGTTGAACTGGGTGAGGATCGCGAGTGACGCGCTGCTCATCGAGATCCGGATGATATCGCAACGGCGCGAAGCCGCGTGCATGACGCCCTTTTCCGTATATTCGATGCGCGCGGCATTCATGGTGTCCTCCATCTTGAACCGCTGCTCGCGGTCATACATGAAGGATTCTTCCTTGCTCAGGAAATGAGATTTTGGCTGTGACGGATTGGATGCGGCCACGGTGCTTATCCCCCTCATAAATCGATGGGGAAAAGGTAGCAGCCGATCTTTAACAGAAAGTGAGAATTCGGCCCGTCCCGTATAATTCTTAGGGCCATCACCCCAAAAATGGCCGCCTCATTTCCGGTAGGTATGGCCGGTTGCGTTAAACAGATGCAACTTCTGCCTGTCGGCGGCAAACCGCATCCTCTGGCCCTTCTTCACATCGTAGATGCCGGGCAGCTTGACGACGATCGGCTCGCCCGGAACCAGGCCTTCGATATAGAGCAGCGTGACTTCGCCGAGCGCTTCGACGATCGACACCTCGCCCTCGAAAAGATAGTCGGCGCCGTCGGCGACCCTCAGATCCTCCGGACGAACGCCGAAGCTTGCCTGCTTGCCCTTTTCGGAGGCGTCGGTCGCAACATCGAGGGTCACCGACATGCCGCCGGTCAGCGTCACCGTCGTCTGGCTTCCGGTGCCGGCGACCGTCGCCGGGATGATGTTCATCGCCGGCGAGCCGATGAATTTGGCGACGAAGAGGTTGGCCGGGCGCTCGTAGAGATCCAGCGGCGCACCGACCTGCTCGATATTGCCGGCCGAGAGAACGACGATGCGGTCGGCAAGCGTCATCGCCTCGACCTGGTCGTGGGTCACGTAGATCATCGTCGTATCGGCCATCTGTTCGTTCAGGCGGGCGATCTCGATGCGGGTGGCGACGCGCAGCGCGGCATCGAGGTTGGACAGCGGCTCGTCGAACAGGAAGACCTTCGGATCGCGGCAGATGGCGCGGCCGATCGCCACGCGCTGACGCTGGCCGCCGGACAGCGCCTTCGGCAGGCGGTCGAGATAGTTGGTCAGCTGCAGGCTCTCGGCCGCCGCCCGGACGCGACGGTCGATCTCCTGCTTGCTTTCGCCGGCGATCTTCATGCCGAAAGCCATGTTGTCGAAGACGGTCATGTGCGGGTAGAGCGCATAGGACTGGAAGACCATGGCGATGCCACGCTTGGAAGGCGGCACGTCATTGACGAGATGGCCGTCGATATACATCTCGCCGCCGGTGATCGCCTCAAGACCGGCGATCATGCGCAGAAGTGTTGACTTGCCGCAGCCGGACGGACCGACGAAGACAATGAATTCGCCCTGTTTGATATCGAGATCGATCCCATGGAGAACGTCCACGGAACCGTAGGATTTGCGGATATCCTTCAGCGTCAGTCCAGTCATGTCTCTCTCCCCTGCTGATCCTTAAGCGAGACGGGCGAAATACGCCCCCCAGGCCGGTATATCGATCTTGTCGCCATAGTTGTTGCTGATAAAGCCATGCCCCGTCAACGCCTGCCATTCGCCCGCAGGCAAAGTGACCCCGGTTTCGGCCGGGCTCATGTTGAAGATGCAGAGCAGCTTCTCATTGCCGTATTCACGGGTGAAGACCAAGGCATCGCCCTGCGGCTCCTCGAATTCGATCTCACCCTTGGCAAAGGCCGGGTGCAATTTGCGGAAGGCGATGAAGCGGCGATAGTGCTCCAGCACCGAAGCCTCGTCGCCCTGCTGAACGCTGACGGCACGCAGGATATGCTCGACCGGCACCGGCAACCAGGGCTTGACCGTCGAAAATCCGCCCTGGGCGACCTGACTGTCCCAGACCATCGGCGTGCGGCAGCCGTCGCGGCCCTTGAACTCCGGCCAGAACTGGATGCCATAGGGATCCTGCAGATCCTGATAGGCGAGATCGGCCTCGGTCAGCGCCAGCTCCTCACCCTGATAGAGGCAGACCGAGCCGCGCAACGTCAGCAGCAGCGAGGCATAGAGCTTGGCGAAAGCGTCGTGATCGGCGACCAGCCCGCCCCAGCGGCTGACATGGCGCATGACGTCGTGATTGGAGAAAGCCCAGCAGGCCCAGCCATCGGGTGCTGCAGCTTCGAAATCCTGCATCACCTCTTCGACGCGCTCCGCCGTCAGCGGATCGGGCGCCAGGAACTCGAAGGCATAACACATATGCATCTTGTCGTTGCCGGAGGTGTATTCGCCGACGATTTCGAGGCCGCGCTGGCTGTCGCCGACCTCACCGACGGCGGCAATTGCCGGAAATTCTTCCAGAACGGCGCGGAAGCGCTTCAGGAAGGCAAGGTTTTCCGGCCGGTTCTTGTCGTAGATATGCTCCTGGAAATTATAGGGATTGACCGCCGGCGCCGTCGAGGCGTTGCGGCGTTCCGGAGCAAGGGCGGGATTGTCGCGCAGTTGCGTGTCGTGGAAATAGAAATTGATGGTGTCGAGGCGGAAGCCGTCGACACCGCGGTTGAGCCAGAAGCGGACGACATCAAGCAGACGGTCCTGCACCTCAGGATTATGCAGGTTCATGTCCGGCTGCGAGGTCAGGAAGTTATGCAGGTAATATTGCATGCGCGTCGGATCCCACGCCCATGCCGAACCGCCGAAGATCGATAGCCAGTTGTTCGGCGGCGTGCCATCCGGCTTGGCGTCGGCCCAGACATACCAGTCTGCCTTGGCGTTGGTCTTGCTGGAGCGGCTCTGGACGAACCAGGGGTGCTGATCCGAACTGTGGGAGATGACGAGGTCGATCATCACCCGAATGCCGAGGCGATGGGCCTCAGCGATCATCGTGTCGAAATCCACCAGCGTGCCGAAGATCGAATCGACATTCTCGTAGTCGGAAACGTCATAACCGAAATCGCGCATCGGCGAGGTGAAGAAGGGCGAGATCCAGATGGCATCGACGCCAAGGCTTGCCACATGCGGCAGGCGGGCGGTGATGCCCTTCAGGTCGCCGATGCCGTCACCGTTCGAATCCTGGTAGGAGCGCGGGTAGATCTGATAGATCACCGCGCCGCGCCACCAGTCCTTGTCGGGGGTCGAGATCGATTGGGGAGCCACGTTCATGGAATATCCTGTTTGAAGTCACGGTCGAAAATGGTCAGCCTCCCTTGACCGAGCCCGCCAGCAGGCCACGCACCAGATAACGCTGCAGCCCGAAGAAGACGAGCAGCGGCACGATGATGGTGACGAAGGCCGACGCCGTCAAAATCTCCCAATTGCCGCCGCGTGAGCCAAGCAGCGCGTTGAGGCTGCCTGTGAGAACGAGGTGGTCCTTGTCGGTGCCGAGGAAGACCATGGCGACGAGCAGGTCGTTCCACACCCACAGGAACTGGAAGATGGCGAAGGAGGCGAGTGCCGGGAAGGACAGAGGCAATACGATGCGGACGAAGATCTCGAAATCGCTGGCGCCGTCGACGCGGGCGGATTCGATAATCTCCTTCGGCAGGCCGGCGATATAGGCCCGCAGGAGGTAGATGGCGAGCGGCATGCCGAAGGCAGTATGGGCCAACCAGATGCCGGGATAGGTCTTGGAAGGTTCGCCGAGCATGGTACCGATCTCGTTATAGAGACGCAGCAGCGGGATCAGCGACATCTGCAGCGGCACGACGATGAGGCCGACGACGAGCGCGATCAGCAGCCCGCGGCCGGGAAATTCCATCCAGCTGAGCGCATAGGCGGCGAAAGCGGCAATCAGGATCGGAATGATCGTCGCCGGGATCGTCACAGTCAGCGAATTGATGAAGGATTGGCCGATACCCTCGCCGGTCAGAACCGTCTTGTAGTTCTGCATGGTGAATTCCGGCGGCGCGGAGACGGATGCATAGATGCGCCGCGGACGTTCGTCGGGCGAAAAGGCGGCGTTCTTCACATAGCGGTAGCTGCCGTCGCTGTTGATCTGCAGGGTTTCGCCGTCGCCGAGATCGGCGGTCTGACCGGCTTCGAAGGCGGCCGGCTGCTGCACCCGGTTGCCGAAGGCTTTTACCGAACGGCCGGTCTGGCCCTCCAGCACATTGCCTGTGATGACGTAGGTTGCGCCTTCCTGCTGCTGCTGGTCCGGTGTGCCCAGGCGGACGGCGACGGTCTGCGTCGAGCCGACGAAGGCCGTCCACCAGCCGGAGACGACGATCTGGTCCTTGTCGCGCAGCGCGCTGACGAAGATCCCGAGCGTCGGGATCAGCCAGACGATGACGATCAGCAGAACGGCGGCGTGAACGAAGAGACGGGCGGGGCCGATCTTGAAGTAGCTTCCGACAGCGGTCATCTCAGTGGCCCTTCAGTTCGCGATTGGCGCGTCGCACGTTCCAGACCATGATCGGCGTGACGGCCAGCATGATGATGATGGCGATGACGGCGCTTCGGCCGGAATCGCCGCCGCCGCGGAATAGCCAGTTGAACATCAGGTTCGCCAGCACCATCGACTGCCACTGGCCGTTGGTCATGGTCAGCACGATATCGAAGACCTTGAGGACGAGGATGGTGATCGTCGTCCAGACAACCGCGATCGAGCCCCAGACTTGCGGCACCATGATGCGCCAGAAGATCTGCCAGCCATTGGCGCCGTCGATGACGGCGGCCTCGATCGTCTCCTCGGGAATGCCGCGAAGGGCGGCCGATAGGATGACCATGGCAAAACCGGTCTGTATCCAGATCAGGATGACCATCAGGAAGAAATTGTTCCAGAAGGGAACGGAGATCCACACCTCAGGCGTGCCGCCGAACGTCTGGACGATGGCGTTCAAGAGGCCGATCTGGACGTCGTTGCCGCCGCGATATTCATAAATGAACTTCCAGATGACCGAGGCGCCGACGAAGGAGATCGCCATCGGCATGAAGACGATGCTCTTGGCGATATTGCCCCACCAGATGCGGTCGGTCATCACGGCGATGACAAGGCCGAAGAAGGTGCAGGCGGCCGGTACGACAGCGAGCCAGAGGATGTTGTTGAAGATGGACTGGCGGAATTCGCGGTCGACGAGCGCCCATTTATAGTTGGCGACGCCGACGAACTGCTCGCCGGCGCGGTCGTAGAAGGAGAGGATGAAGGTCGCAACGACCGGATAGACGAGATAGACAACGAGCAGGAAGAGCGCCGGGCCGACGAACAACCACGGGCGCACGAGCGCACGGCGGTTGAGATTGCGCGATGCGGCGCGGATGTCGCCATCCTTCACCGGCAGAGCGAGATCCAGGATCTTGTTCGAAAAATAAAAATAGGCCGAGCACGCGAAAACGGCGGCGACCACGACGCCCAAAGCGGACACTATCTGCGACAGCATTTCGTCCCTCCCCTGCTTCCCCTGATCTTATTGCGACCGGTTGTTATTCTGACGGGTCAGCGCCGGTCATCGTCAAACTGTTTGTATTGCCCAATCACAATAAATGCTGCGATGGCCGGGCTCTTTGCGAACCCGGCCAGTCATGCAAGCCATGCGGCCGGCAAGCCGGCGGCATAATTTTGGAAGATTACTTGATGCCGTCCCAGGCGCTCTGGATTTCGCCAGCAGCATCTTGAGCCGACTTGCCGCCGACGAAATCGACCATGCCCGTCCAGAAGGCGCCCGCGCCGATCTTGCCCGGCATCAGGTCGGAACCGTCGAAACGGAAGGTGGTGGCGGAGGTCAGGATCTCGCCTTCCTTCTTCATCTGCGGATTGGCATAAGCCTCGGTGCTGACACCCTTATACGGCGTCAGGAAGCTCGACTGCGCCATCCAGACCTCATGCGCGATCGGGGTCTTCAGGAAGTCGATGAAGGCACGGGCCGCCTTCGAATCCTTGGTGATCGAAACGAGCGTGCCGGCACCGAGAACCGGCTTGCCGAGTTCGGGATGCGACGCAAAGGTCGGCATGTAGAAGAAGTCGGCATCCTGGCCCAGCTTCGTGCCCTCGGGGAAGAAGGACGGGATGAACGAGGCCTGATGGTGCATGTAGCACTTCGGCGGAACCGCAAAGAGGCCCTTCGGGCTGTCGCGGAAATCGGTCGAGGCCACGGCCGCGACGCCGCCGTCGACATATTTCTCGTTCTTGGCAAACTTGCCGAACTCGTCGATCGCGGCAACAACGGCCGGATCGGTGAACTTCAGCTCGTTGGTCGTCCACTTGTCGTAGGCCTCAGGCGGCTGGGTACGCAGCATGATGTCCTCGACCCAGTCGGTCGCCGGCCAGCCGGTGGCGCCGCCGGAACCGAGACCGATGCACCAGGGAACGCCGCCATCCTTGACGATCTGGTCGGTCAGGGCATGCAGCTCTTCCATGGTCGTCGGGATCTTATAGCCGGCTTCCTCGAAGTTCTCCGGAACGTACCAGACCAGCGACTTCACGTCGGCCTTGTAAGGGAAGGCGTAGAAGGCTTCTTTGCCGTCCTTGCCCTTATAGGTGCCGTAACCGACCCAGCTGTCGCCGGCCCCGTAATTGTCCTTGATCCACTTGGAGTTGTCGTCGCCGAGCGGCGTCAGGAAGCCCTTGCTGGCGAGGTCGGCGAACAGGCCCGGCTGCGGCAGAACGGCGATGTTCGGCGGCGAGCCTGCCTGCGTGTCAATGACGATCTGCTGCTCGTAGTTTTCGGAAGAGGAGTATTTGGCTTCGATGCCGGTCGCTTCGGTGAAATAGGCAAGAACGCTCATGAAGAACGCCTCGTCCTCGCCGCGCCACGGCCCGAAGATCGTCAGGGGCTGCCCCTTCAGATCGGCATGAGCGGCCTTGAATTCGTCATAGCTCTTCCAATTGAACTTGGCATCCTGCCCTGGGGCAAATTTCAGATCGGCCGCGGACGCAGCACCAGCAAAAAGCGCTGCCACGGCAACGCCCATCAAAAATGACTTTTTCATGTGATCAACCTCCCATCACAATCCCAACCGCACCGAATTCCCTTTAAAAGGAAATTTCAAAGCGCTTTGACACTCAACTCATTCCACTTTCGGCGGAATGGAGTCAAGTCATTTCATGAGAACCCCGCCGTGAACACGCCTGTACGACGGTGCAGCGGCGGTTATCGGGAAATATGGAGCGATTTTTCTTGAGTCAAGCACACCAAATGCTACATAATTGAAAGCGCTTTGGATGCCACTGGGAGGCGGCAGGCCTTTTGAAAACGGCCGACGGGCGGGCCGGGAGGAAGCATAGCAGGTGAATCTCAAACAGCTATCGGAATTGCTGGGGCTGTCGCAGACGACGGTGAGCCGAGCGCTCAACGGCTATCCCGAGGTCAACGAGGCGACCCGGGAGCGCGTGCTTCAAGCTGTCAAGGAAACCGGATACCGGCCGAACAAGGCGGCGCAGCGGCTGGCGACCGGCAAGGCCGGCTCGATCGGCCTCGTCATGCCGACGGCGCCCGGCCACCAGTCCGACGTGCATTTCGGCGAATTTCTGGCCGGGCTCGGCGAAGAGGCGGTGCGCCACGACTTCCACTTCGTCATCATGCCGGCCGACCCGGACGACGAGGTTGCGGCGCTCAGGCGCCTCGCGATCAGCGGCAATGTCGATGCGTTGTTCGCCGCCTATATGCGCGGCCACGACCCGCGGCTTGCCATGCTGAAATCGCTCTCCATGCCTTATGTGGTGCATGGCCGCTCCTTCGGTGCGGAGCCCGACTATCCCTATCTCGACATCGACAATGAGGGCGCCTTCTACGATGCGACGCGGCTGTTGCTGCAGCTCGGCCATACGCGCTTCGCGCTGATGAACGGACCAATACATCTCGATTTCGCCATCCGCAGGAAGAACGGCGTCATATCAGCGCTTGCCGAGCGCGGGCTGGCGCTCGACGAGGATTGCATCAGCCATGCGCTGATGACGGACGAGCAAGGGCTGCTGGCAATGGAACAGTTCCTGCAGTTGCCGGAGCGGCCAACGGCCATCCTCTGCTCCAGCACCGTGCTGGCCCTCGGCGCCATCCGCGCGGTCAACCAGGCGGGATTGCGGCTCGGCGAGGATATCTCGCTGATCGCCCATGACGACGTGCTGCCGCTGCTGAAGCCGGAAAACTTCTCCGTGCCGCTGACGACGACGCGCTCCTCTCTCAGGGCCGCCGGCGTTCGCATCGCGCAGCGGCTGATCGGCACGGTGAAGCAGGCCGGCCCCTTCCCTGATCAGGAACTCTGGAAGACCGAGCTAATCGTCAGAGCCTCGACCGGCCCTGCCCCGCAGCAGCTATAGTCAGAACTGCGGCGGGGTCTGCCCGGCAGTGCGATGAGCGGCGATGACGGTATTGGCCATCAGCATGGCGATGGTCATCGGCCCGACGCCGCCGGGAACGGGGGTGATGGTGCTGGCGACTTCGGAGACCTCAGCGAAGGCGACGTCGCCGACCAGCCGGGTCTTGCCCTCGCCTCTTTCGGGAGCTGCCACACGGTTGATGCCGACGTCGATGACCGTCGCACCCGGCC
>NZ_WUFT01000080.1 GCF_010668805.1 Rhizobium phaseoli
AGGGTGAATCGCATACTTCACATCCACGCCCTTTTCGATCAATAGATCGGTCAGCTCCTTCAGCGCATGTTGAGCGCGCGCAACGGCCAGCCCATAACCCGGCACGATCACAACGGTTTCGGCATTGCCGAGCATGAACGACGCATCTTCCGCCGACCCCGACTTGACAGGCCGCTGTTCCGCCGACCCGCCCGCCGTCGCCGCGCCTGCCTCACCGCCGAAGCCGCCCAGAATCACATTGAAGAACGAGCGGTTCATCGCCTTGCACATGATGTACGACAGAATCGCACCCGACGAACCCACCAGCGACCCGGCAATGATCAGCATCGCGTTGTTCAGCGAAAAGCCGATGCCCGCCGCCGCCCAGCCCGAGTACGAGTTCAGCATCGACACGACCACGGGCATGTCCGCGCCGCCAATCGGGATGATGATCAG
>NZ_WUFT01000081.1 GCF_010668805.1 Rhizobium phaseoli
ATTTAGAGAAGCTGTAACTTATTATAGAAGAGTATTAGATACGCTTATTGAAGACAATAATATTAAAGAAGAACTGTATGTTAGTATCAGATATAGAGAGGGAATGTGTTACTTAAAATGTGGAGAATATAATCTTGCAAAAGAACACATTGATATAGCAAAAGAAAAGATTGAGTATGTAATAGATAATAAATTAAAATACAGAATTTATTATGCAAGTTCTTTAATAAGTATATTATTAAATGGTAATGTAATTGAAGAAGAAGTTGATATGGCATATAAATATTGTAAAGCGAGTGATAATAAAATATCAGAAATGAAATTAGACTTTGCAGAATCATATTTTAAAATGGGCAAAAGAGAGAAAGCTTTAGAAGAAATAGATGGTGCTGTAGAAATATTACCTAATGATGATCTTTATAGACTTGGAAAA
>NZ_WUFT01000082.1 GCF_010668805.1 Rhizobium phaseoli
ATCGAGAAGCACCCCGACTACCAGGACCTCGTGGCGTCCTGACCCTCACACCGCGCGGAGCCGGGACGCGCCGCCCTCCAACATCAGCCACGCCGACAGCGACGCCTCCTTCAGCCGGACCCTGACCCGCGAGTAGCGGCCCGGGTCGACGAGGCCGGGGGCGGGCGTGATCACCGTGTCGTACACGAAGTCGGACGTGACGAACGCCAGGTCGGCGCCGGTCTCGGCGACGCGGCGCTTCACCGCCGGGGCGTCCACCATCCGCCGCGTCGTGATGATGGCCGTCCCGGCGACGCCCTTCGGGCCGCGCTGCACCGGGCCGACGTGCAGCGCGGCGCGCAGCTGCAGCCGGGTGGCCTCGGCGGCGCGCCGGTTGTGCCGCCGCAGCTCCGCGGCCAGGTGCGCGAGCATCGGGTCGACCACCGTGTCGG
>NZ_WUFT01000083.1 GCF_010668805.1 Rhizobium phaseoli
ACTTCGCTATGCTGTCGGACCCGCGCGATCTCGAACGGTTGAAGCTCGCGTTACGGTTCGGTGCGCAGACGCTGGCGGCGCCTTCGATGGCCGCCCATCGCGATGCGATTTTTCCGTCGAGCTATTCGCCGCGCGTCGCGGCGGTGGCCGTGCCGGGCATGTGGAACGCGTTGCAGCGTGGGGCGTTGAGCGCGCTGCTCGATATCGCCGGGCCGTTGCGCGGGTCGCTGATCCGGCGCGTGGTGACACAGGGTGTTTCAATCGATGAACTGCTGGCCGATGATCAGGCGATGACCGAGTTCGTCACGCGATCGGTTGGCGGAACGTGGCGTCCGTCGGGAACGTGCAGAATGGGCGCGCCCGATGATCCGCTGGCCGTGACCGATTCGGACGGCGCGGTGTATGGCGTGGAAGGACTGCATGTGTGCGA
>NZ_WUFT01000084.1 GCF_010668805.1 Rhizobium phaseoli
GAATACCTCGTCTGCCGCGAAGACATCGACTCGGTGCTCGGCTTCATCGCGTCCAAGGACATCCTGCAGCAGATCCTGTCGGAAGAGTCCTCCGCCGTGATCCGCAACATCAGCAAGCATTACGACAAGAACCTGCTCGTGCTGCCGGACACGCTCAACCTGTCACAGGCCCTCGCGCGCTTTCGCGAGATGCACGAGCGCTTTGGCGCGGTGGTCAACGAATACGGGCTGGTGGTGGGTGTGGTGACGCTCGACGACATTGTCGGCGCGGTAATGGGCGACATCCTGTACCTGGGCGAAGACGAGCAGATCGTGCGCCGCGATGACGGCTCCTGCCTGATCGACGGTGTCACGCCGCTGGGCGACGTGAAACGCGCCTTCGACCTCGACGACCTGCCCGGCGAACACCACGTCGAAACCCTCGCTGGGC
>NZ_WUFT01000085.1 GCF_010668805.1 Rhizobium phaseoli
TGTTGGCGAGGATGGCCATCTGCTTGTCTTCCACGCGCTGCAGCCCCGCGTCGCCAGACGCTTCGGCGTCACCGACCAGCGCGCTGCCACGGAACACGTAGACGAACGCGTTGTGTCCGGCCGGCAGCCGCTGTGCAAACGAGGCACCGGCCGGCAGCGTGATGTCGAGGTACAGCGGCTGTGTCGCTTCACGCGTCATCGCGCCTTGCACGCCGTGCGACTCCCCAGCGATCACGCGTACGGCCACGCCGTCTTCCGTCGTGAACTCGGGAATCTCGTTCGACGGAATGTCGCGGTACCACGGTGTCGTCATCTTGTCGCTGGCGGGTAGGTTCAACCACAGCTGGAAGCCTTCCATCACACCATCTTCCTGTTCCGGCATTTCAGAGTGCACGACGCCGCTGCCGGCGGTCATCCACTGTACGCCGC
>NZ_WUFT01000086.1 GCF_010668805.1 Rhizobium phaseoli
TTCTCGCGCAGGTGGCCGACTGACGAGGTGCCCGGGATCAGCAGAATGTTCGGCGACCGTTGCAGCAGCCAGGCGAGTGCGGTCTGCATCGGTGTGGCGCCGAGCCGCGCTGCGACATCGTTGAGCGTGGACGACTGCAGCGGGCTGAAACCTCCCAGCGGGAAGTACGGAACATACGCGATGCCGTCGCGGGCAAGCGCGTCGATCAGGCCGTCGTCGTTTCGGTGAGCGAGGTTGTAGTGGTTCTGCACGCAGACGATCTCGCAGATGCGCCGTCCTTCTGCGATCTGGTTGGCCGTGACGTTGCTCAGCCCGATGTGCCGAACCAGCCCCTGCCGTTGCAGTTCCGCCAGGGCGGTGAGGGGTGCCTCGATCGACCCTTCGGCCGGGCCATGCGGGTCGAACATGATCCGCAAATTCACCACGTCC
>NZ_WUFT01000087.1 GCF_010668805.1 Rhizobium phaseoli
GTCTATGGCGACGCCGTGCGCGCCGCGTGGCGCGCTATCCTCGGCACGAAGATCACCCAGGTCACGTTCACGCTCGCTCAGGCGCCTGTCAAGGAACGCTCGTCGGACTGGGCCGTGCGCGCCGCCATTCTGGCACTGCGCGAACTGACCTACCGGTTCACGCAGATGAAGAGCAAGCCGGACAACAGCACGCGCGCGCTCAAGCGTATCGTGTTCAGCGTCGACGCGGCTGACGAGAAGCTCGCGAAGGTGGCCCTCAAGCAGGGCGTCGCGCTGTCGAACGGCATGGATCTGACGAAGGACCTCGGCAATCTGCCGGGCAACGTCTGCACGCCGACCTATCTGGCCACGACCGCGAAGAAGCTCGCGAAAGACTGGAAGCTGAAGGTCGAAGTGCTCGGCCAGAAGCAGCTCGAAGCACTCAAGAT
>NZ_WUFT01000088.1 GCF_010668805.1 Rhizobium phaseoli
GTTGCAGCCGTACCGCAAAATTCCAAGGGAAGAACTGGCCGCCATGCGTATGGCCGGACAGTTGCAGCGTGAAGCCTGCATCGGCCGCCGCTTCCGCCGAGCGCGGCTGGTGGGCAAGCAGCACCTTGATCAGCACGTCGCCAGGCGCGCCTTCGAGTGCCGCAGCGGGATCGCTCTCGTGCGCGGGATCGAAGTGCCCCGCGGAAAAGTCGGTGACGCCCGCGATCACCGCTTGCGCGCCATCGTGCTCGACGACGACATGCTCGTTGAGCAGCACATGCAGGCCGAGCCGCTGAAACTCGGCGATCCACGCATGGGCGCCTGAATAATATTCGTGATTCCCCGTCACCAGATACGCGCCATGTCGCGCGCTCAGTCGCGACAGCGGACGCGTGTGGTCGGCGAGATGCTCGACGCTGCCGTCGAC
>NZ_WUFT01000089.1 GCF_010668805.1 Rhizobium phaseoli
GCTCCATGTACGTCGGGTTGAGGCCGTTCTCCAGGTCGATGTCGACGCCGTCGAACCCGTACTCGGTCATGAGCGCGTACACGGTGTTCGCGAAGAGCTGCGCGGCGGAGCCGTCCGCCACCCGGATCGCGCCCTTCTCGCCGCCGACGGACAGGATGACCTTCTTGCCCTTGGCGTGCAGCGCGGCGATGTCCGACTTGAACTGGGCGTCGGTGTAGCCGCCCAGCGCCGTGGCCAGTCCGGGGTCGACCCCGAACACGACCTCGCCCGGGGTGGCGGTGGCCTCGCCGAACGCCACCGCGATCAGGTCGTACTCGTCGGGCACGGCCGACAGCTTGAGCTCGACGGCGGGATTGACGAAGTTGTGCCAGTAGCCGGTGAGGAAGTGCCTGGGCAACGTGCCGCTCTGGCAGCCGGCCGTGGTG
>NZ_WUFT01000008.1 GCF_010668805.1 Rhizobium phaseoli
CGCGAGTGTCGGAATTGCCGACCCGATCGCCAACGTTGACCTGGAAACGGATGTAGCCTTCGATCTTGAGGCAGGTTTCGGTGCCCGGGATGTAGAAGTAGCCGGTGCCGTAAGCGTCGCAGACGCGGACGTATTCAACCGGTTCCGGCTCGGCAGCAACAATAGCGTCAGCAGCCTGAGCACCGGAAACTACTGCGAGAGCAGCAGCGGAGCCGAGAAGAAGGCTCTTGATGTTCATAAATGACCTCCAATTCAAAGTTTCGATCGGGTTTGAGATCTTTCGCTGAGCAGCGTTCCCTGCCCCATCCCCGTGTTTCAAGAAGTGGACGATCCGTCGCCCTTGCTTCCGAGAGTGAAAATACAAGACGGCGGCCGTCACGCAATCACCAACTTGCTCGGATGGGTGGTTTGGGGAAGCCTTCCCGAAATCCTGTTGCTGAAAGGACACAAGTCGGGCAGCCGGCCGCGATTTCCTTTATTCTTTGTTAAGAAAAGCCTGATTTTGCGGCGGTTTAGGTTGGATCAACAGTGAACCGGACATGGGCTGCGCAACACATTTGCGACGGTTTTTTGACGAAATCCGGAGGCTGAAGGGATATCGCGGCTGCGGCAAGCGTAACCAGAGATGCACAGAACCGGTTCTGCTGCTTGTCGGGGCATGCGAGCGGGCAGTGATTCCCTGCTGGCGATTCTCCCGCTCAAAGGCGGAACGATTTTGTCATCGCGCCGCCACGAAGCAGACCGTCCAGCGACCGCAAGACATAGCTTGCCTAACCCCAGGTGGCTTCCGGCCGCACGATAAGGATTGAACTGAACTGGGGGAAATCAAAATGGCGGAGAAGATGGGATTCGAACCCACGATACGCTTTTGACGTATACTCCCTTAGCAGGGGAGCGCCTTCGACCAACTCGGCCACCTCTCCGGTGCGGCCTAACTATGGTGACCGGTCTGTGAATGCAAGGGTTTTTTCAGGTTTCACCAGAAGAAATGCAGTCGGCGGCATTTAGGCCGGTTCGGCAAACAGACCGCATTTGCTGGGGTGATCCGCGGAATTTGATCGCGCTTCGTTCTCTTTAGCGAAGAAGCTGCGCTTTGCCCCCCGGCGTCCGATAGGATTGGCGCGCCGAGCACGGCGTTTCCGCCGGCTGTGATTCCTTGCGAGGATCGGTCTTGAGCTCAGCCAAGCAGGCGCTTGAGGTCGGCGGAGGGATCGGCCAGAATCGATCTGTCGGGGTTGGTCCCGGATTCCAGTAGTTTTTTGCCGGTCACATAGGCTTTGGCGTCGTTGATGGCATCGACGGCAATCAGCAGGCCTTGCCTGAAGTACCAGACCGAATGGGCGCCTTCGCGGGCGCCGGGGCGCAGCAGCGTTTCGTCATAACCGAGGTTGAAGCCGGCGATCTGCAGCTTGACATCATACTGGTCGGACCAGAACCACGGCTTCGGATCATATGGCGCGCTGCCACCGGCGATGACGGCTGCCGCCGCTTCGGCCTGGTCGACGGCGTTCTGCACCGATTCGAGCCTGATGCGGCCACCCTGCCAGGGAAGGGCTGCGCAATCGCCGGCGGCAAAGATCGCCGGATCGGAGGTGCGGGCGAATTCGTCGACGACAATGCCGTTGGCGACGTCGAGGCCGGCTTCCTTGGCGAGCTGGTCATTCGGCACGACGCCGATGCCGACGACGGCAAAGTCGATGTCGATTACCGATCCGTCGGAAAGCGCGGCGCCAGTGACGCGGCCATCCTTACCGACCAGATGCTTGAGCCCTGTTTTCTCGCGGATCACCACGTCATGGGCCTGATGGATCCCGCGCATGATGTCGGCGGTCTCCTTCGCAGCCACGCGCTGCAGGATGCGGTCGGCCATTTCGATGACGGTGACCTCAAGGCCGCGGTAGCGGGCAACGGCTGCCGCCTCGAGGCCGATATAACCGCCGCCGATGATGAGGACGCGGCGACCGGGGCGCATTTCGTCAGCGAGCAGATCGGCATCGCGCTTGTCGCGGGCGACGTAGACGCCGTCGAGATCACCGCCGATTGCGGCCGGCAGCCGGCGCGGCGTCGAGCCGGTGGCGAGCGCCAGCATGCCATAATCGAGAACGGAGCCGTCCTGCAGCAGAACCTGCTTGCTGTCCGGCTTGATCTGCTCGGCCCATGTGGAAAGGCGAAGGTCGACGTCATTGTCGCCGTACCAGTGCTCGTCGCGGAACAGCAAACGGTCGAAGGCCATTTCGCCGAGCAGGTATTTCTTCGAAAGCGGCGGGCGCTGATAAGGCGCCACGTCTTCGGCGCCGATAAGGGTGATCGGGCGCGTGTCCTTCAAGGCACGCAGCTTGGCCGCCAATGCAAAACCAGCCTGCCCCGCGCCGATGATCACCAGTCTATCCGTCACGATCTCACTCCTGAAACGAGGCCCGACACTCATGCCAAGGCCTATCCCCTGCCCTATGCGCCGTCAACGGAAAGCAGCTTCTTACCTTCAGCCGATCTCGATCCAGCGACGCTCGTGGAAGGACTGTGCCATGGCATGCACCGACTTCTCTATCCTGAGACCGTCTTTAAATGTCACGATCGACGACGGCTCGCCCGATATCGCCCGGATCAGCTCGCGGCATTCGATGATCTTCAGATCGTTGAAGCCGAGGCCGTGGCCGGGCGCCGGGATGAACCGATCATAGGGCCGATGGGCTGGTGCCGCCAGTATCTTGCGGAAACCTTGTTCCGAGCCGCGACCCTCCGCCTGATAGAGTTCGAATTCGTTCATCCGCTCCTGGTCGTAGACGATCGAGCCCTTCGAACCGTAAATCTGCAGGGCGATGCGGCCCTTGCGGCCCCAGGCGGCGCGATTCGCCATCAAGACAGCGGAGATGCCGCCGCCAAGCCGCATCAGCACGTTGGCAGCATCGTGATTTTCGACGGCACGGCGGCCACCGTCGCTGAGCGGTCGGTCGGCATAGGGCTTCAGCATATCGGTTATAACAGCCTCGACATGGCCAAAGAGATACCAGAGCAGCGACAGCGGGTGCACGGCGAAATCGTCGAGCGCGCCGTAGCCGGCGGAAAGCTCGCTCTTCCAATAGAAGAAGACATCGGGATCGGCCATGAAATCCTCGTCCATCTCGACGCGGATATGATTGACCGTGCCGATGGCGCCCTCGCCGACAAGCGTCTTGATATGCCGCATGACGGGATTCTGAATGTAATTATAGCCGAGGGCGGCAATCTTGCCGGAGCGCTCCGCCGTTTGCAGCATGCGCTCGGCTTCGGCATAGGCAGGCGCCATCGGCTTTTCGCACCAGATGTGCTTGCCGGCCTCAAGGGCTGCAATCGCCATCTCGGCGTGGAACTGGTTGGGCGTGGTGACCGAGACGACGTCGACCTCGGGGTCGGCGATCAGTTCCCGCCAGTCGGCCGTCGCCTTCTGGAAGCCGAATTCACTGGCCCGCGTCTGCGCCAGCCCGGCATTGGCTTCGGCCAGATGCACGAGACGCGGACGCTCGACATCGCCGAACACCGTCTTCACCGCATTCCACGCCAGCGCATGGCATTTGCCCATGTAGCCGGTGCCGATCAAACCGATGCCAAGTGACTTCATTTCCGTCTCCTCCAAAGCTGCGCGCGGATTTTTGGAATATTTGGATCATTTTGACAAGAGAGTTGTCCGCAGGCATTTTCGCGCTTCTCCCGAAAAATTGTTCAAAACCCTTCAATTACAGAGGATTAAAAACAATTAGGCGTGTGATTTGAAATCGTCTATGCTCAACAATATGGAATATTTGTTTCATCTCGCGGGCAGCAAGCATGGATAACGATCCCCAGAGGCAGGCGCGCGTCCCGCGCGATTTCGAAAGCCTGCGCAGCACCATCATCGAGCGCAAGGCGAATATGCCGAAGCGGCTGGCGCAGGTCGCCGCCTTCGCGCTCGGCAATCCCGACGAGATCGCCTTCGGCACGACGGCAAGCATTGCAGCCGCCTCCGACGTCCAGCCTTCGACGCTGGTGCGCCTGGCGCATCATCTGGGTTACGAAGGCTTCTCCGACCTGCAGAGCATCTTCCGCGAACGGCTGCGCGACCGAACGCTGAGCTATGAAGAGCGGCTCGTCACGCTGGAGCAAACCAGCGGCGACGACGAGGACGCCAATCTGCTTTCCGGTTTCATTGCCGCTGCCAGCCAGTCGGTCAATCGGCTGGCGGCGACCGTGCAGAGCGATACGTTCACGAAAGCGGTGAGTATCCTTGCCGCCGCCGAAACGATCTATCTGATCGCCAAACGGCGTTCCTACCCGCTGACGGCGCACATGACCTATGCTTTTTCCAAGCTCAACATCCGCCACCAGATCGTCGCCTCGCCGAACGGCGTCGACCCCGAAATGGTGCAGTTCGCAACACCGAAGGATGCGGCGATCGCCGCGAGCTTCTCGCCCTATGCGGCCGACAGTCTCAGTCAGAGCCAGGAACTTGCCGACCGCGGCGTCCCCGTCATCGCGATCACCGATTCGGCGTTCTCGCCGCTTGCCGCCTGCGCCACGCACTGGTTCGAGGTGGCGGAAGCCGATTTCGCCGGCTTCCGCTCGCTTTCTGCTTCGATGGCGCTCACCATGGCGCTCCCGGTGGCGATCGCCGAACGGCGCCGCAAGCTTCACCATCCAAAAGCTGGGAAAGCGAAAATGGAATAAACATTCCGAATTGACAAAATAACGGAACCGATGTTTCATTATTCACAAATTCGCAGGCACTGGAAGCCGCGCAAAATCTAGCGGGAGGACATCATGGTACAATCGAATCCGAGCTCACAGCCGGAGCCGGCGCTTGATGTAATCACAATCGGCCGCTCCTCGGTCGATCTTTACGGCCAGCAGATCGGTTCGCGGCTGGAGGATATTGCCTCCTTCGCCAAGTCCGTCGGCGGCTGCCCGGCCAATATCGCCATCGGCACGGCACGGCTTGGCCTCAAATCCGGTCTCATCACCCGCGTCGGCGACGAGCAGATGGGACGCTTCATCCGCGAGCAGTCGGCGCGCGAAGGCGTGGCAACAGACGGTATCGTCACCGACAAGGAGCGGCTGACAGCGCTGGTGCTGCTTGCGGTCGAGGCCGAGGGCGTGTCGCCGATGATCTTCTATCGGTCCGACTGCGCCGACATGGCGCTCGATGAAGGCGATATCAATGAGAACTTCATTAAATCGTCGCGCGCCGTTCTGGTTTCCGGCACGCATTTCTCCAGGCCAAATACCGAGGCCGCGCAACGCAAGGCGATTCGCATCGCCAAGGCGAACGGCCGCAAGGTGATCTTCGACATCGACTACCGGCCGAACCTCTGGGGCCTTGCCGGCCATGCGGAAGGCTTCGAGCGCTACGTGAAATCCGACCGGGTCTCCTCGAAGATGAAGGAGACGCTGCCGGATTGCGATCTCATCATCGGCACCGAAGAGGAGATCCTGATCGCTTCCGGCGCCGACGACGTGCTCGGCGCGCTGAAGGAGATTCGTCGCCTGTCGCCGGCGACGATCGTGCTCAAGCGCGGCGCGATGGGCTGCATCGTTTATGACGGGCCGATCGCCGACGATCTTGAAGCCGGCATCGTCGGCGAGGGTTTTCCGATCGAAGTCTTCAACGTGCTCGGCGCCGGCGATGCTTTCATGTCCGGCTTCCTGCGCGGCTTCCTGCGCGACGAGCCGCTAAAGACCTGCGCCACCTGGGCCAATGCCTGCGGCGCGTTTGCCGTCTCCCGTCTGCTCTGCTCGCCGGAATATCCGACCTGGGCGGAACTCGATTACTTCCTGAAGACCGGCAGCCAGCATCGGGCGCTGCGCAAGGACGAGGCGATCAACCATATCCACTGGGCATCGACCCGGCGCGGCGAAATCCCGCTGCTGATGGCGCTGGCGATCGATCACCGTTCGCAGCTTGTCAGCGTCGCCGATGAGCTCGGCGTCGGTCATGAGAAGATCGTCGCCTTCAAGCGGCTGGCGGTCGCCGCAGCGGCGCGGGTTTCGAATGGCCGTGACGGCTACGGCATGCTGATCGACGAACGGTTCGGCCGCGACGCCTTCTTCGACGCGGCGACGAAGAATTTCTCCTGGATCGGCCGGCCGGTGGAACTGCCGGGCTCGAAGCCGCTGCGTTTCGAATTCAGCCAGGATATCGGCTCGCAGCTGGTGGAATGGCCGCTCGGCCATTGCATCAAGTGCCTGTGCTTCTACCATCCCGACGATCCGGCCGAATTGAAGAGTGAGCAGCAGGAGAAGCTGCGCACCCTGTTCGAGGCCGCCCGCAAGGTCGGGCGCGAGCTGCTGGTCGAGATCATTGCCGGCAAGAACGGACCGCTGACGGACGATACGATCGCAACCGCGCTGGAGGAACTCTATGCACTCGGCATCAAGCCGGACTGGTGGAAGCTCGAGCCGCAGGCATCGAGCGAAGCCTGGAAGAAGATCGATGCGGTGATCGCCAAAAACGATCCCTTGTGCCGCGGTATCGTGCTCTTGGGGCTCGAAGCGCCCGCCGACGAGCTGATCTCCTGCTTCGAGGCGACGCTGGCCGCCCCTTCGGTGAAGGGCTTCGCCGTTGGCCGGACGATCTTTGCCGATGCGGCGCGCGCCTGGCTTTCGGGCGCAATGAACGACGAGGAAGCGATCACCGATATGGCCGGCCGCTTCCGGCAGCTGACAGAGGCGTGGCTGAAGACGCGCGAGCGTCGGTAGGAAAATTAAGGCCCCTCCCCAACCCCTCCCCACAAGGGGGAGGGACTTACGCGGAGCACCGCTCAGTGTCAGGCAGCGCCCTCCTATAGGAAGAGACGCTGAAATTTGCCTGAGGTAGCGCCGCAAATTAAGTCCCTCCCCCTTGTGGGAGGGGTTGGGGAGGGGAAAACAGATAGAGTGTCAAAAGTCCGGGAGGCCCCGATGGGCAAGACGATACGGTTGACGATGGCGCAGGCCGTCGCACATTTCCTCAAAAAGCAGATGACTGTTGTCGACGGCAAAAAGGTGCCGATCTTCGGCGGCGTCTGGGCGATCTTCGGTCACGGCAACGTCGCCGGTATGGGCGAGGCGCTCTATCAGGTGCGTGGCGAGTTGACGACCTATCGCGCCCACAACGAGCAGGGCATGGCGCATGCCGCGATCGCCTATGCCAAGGCGAATTTCCGCAGCCGCTTCATGGCCTGCACCACCTCGATCGGCCCCGGCGCGCTGAACATGGTCACGGCCGCCGGCGTCGCGCATGTCAATCGTATTCCCGTTCTTTTCCTGCCGGGCGACGTCTTTGCCAACCGCGCGCCGGACCCGGTGCTGCAGCAGATCGAGGATTTCGGCGACGGCACGGTTTCGGCCAATGATGCCTTCCGTCCGGTTTCGCGCTATTTCGACCGTATCACCCGGCCCGAGCAGATCATTTCCGCGCTGAAGCGCGCCATGCAAGTGCTCACGGATCCGCTGGATTGCGGCCCGGTGACCTTGTCGCTCTGCCAGGACGTCCAGGCAGAAGCCTATGATTATCCGGAAAGCCTGTTTGATGAAAAAGTCTGGACGACCCGCCGGCCGCAGCCGGATGCGGACGAGCTGGCGAATGCCATTGCGCTGATCAAGGCCTCGCAGAAGCCGGTGATCGTTGCCGGCGGCGGCGTGCTTTATTCGCAGGCGACGAAGGAGCTTGCCGCCTTTGCCGAGGCCCACGCCATTCCGGTCGTCGTCACCCAGGCCGGCAAGTCGTCGATCAACGAGACCCATCCGCTGGCGCTTGGCTCGGTCGGCGTCACCGGCACATCGGCGGCGAATGCGATTGCCGAAGAGACGGATCTCGTTATCGCCGTCGGCACCCGCTGCCAGGATTTTACCACCGGCTCCTGGGCGCTGTTCAAGAACGATAGTCTGAGGATGATCGGTCTCAATATCGCCGCCTATGATGCGGTGAAGCATGACAGCCATCCGTTGGTCGCCGATGCCCGCGAAGGGCTGAAGGCGCTTTCATCAGGGCTTTCCGGCTGGAAGGCACCGGCGGCACTGGCCGAAAAGGCAACTGCGGAGAAGAAGGTCTGGATGGAGGCTGCCGCCAAAGCGTTGGCGACGACCAATGCCGCCCTGCCCTCCGACGCCCAGGTGATCGGCGCGGTGGCGCGCACGATGGGCGGCGAAAATACGACGGTACTTTGCGCTGCGGGCGGCCTTCCCGGCGAGTTGCACAAGCTCTGGCCGGCGACAGCGCCGGGCAGCTATCACATGGAGTATGGCTTTTCCTGCATGGGCTACGAGATTGCCGGCGGGCTCGGCGCCAAGATGGCGCATCCCGAACGCGATGTGGTCGTCATGGTCGGCGACGGTTCCTACATGATGATGAATTCCGAGATCGCCACCTCGGTCATGCTCGGCCTCAAGCTCAACATCGTCGTGCTCGACAATCGCGGCTATGGCTGCATCAACCGACTGCAGATGGGCACCGGCGGCGCCAACTTCAACAATCTGCTCAAGGACTCCTATCACGAGGTGATGCCGGAGATCGATTTCCGCGCGCATGCCGAAAGCATGGGCGCCATTGCCGTCAAGGTCGCCTCGATCACCGAGCTGGAGCAGGCGATCGCCGACTCGAAGAAGAACGATCGCACCTCGGTCTTCCTCATCGACACCGATCCGCTGATCACCACGGAAGCCGGCGGCCACTGGTGGGATGTCGCGGTGCCGGAGGTCAGCCCCCGCGAACAGGTCAACGAAGCGCGCAAGGGCTATGTCGACGCACGCGCCGCCCAGCGCATCGGCTAATCTATTGCTGTCATTTTTTCGGAGGAGCGGAACCGCTCTTCCGCAGTGCTTTTAAGGAGAATGTGATGAAGGCCAAACTCGGCATGTCGCCCATCGCGTGGTGGAACGACGATCTTCCTGAACTCAGCGACGACGTATCGTTGGAGGAATGCCTTCGGCAATCGCGCAGCGCCGGGTTTACCGGCATGGAGCAAGGCCGTCGTTTCCCCAGCAATCCCGAGGATATGCTGCCCATCCTGCGCGCCGCCGACGTGACGCTCTGCGGCGGCTGGTTCTCGGGCACGCTGGTTATGGAGGAGCTTGCCGCCAACAAGGACCGCATCGCTCCGATGATCGAGCTGTTCAAGGCGGTCAATGCGCCCTGCATCGTCTATGGCGAGGTCGGCCGCTCGATCCAGGGCGACCGGTCCAAGCCGCTCGCGACCAAGCCGCGCCTTTCCGACGACGAGATGAAGGCCTATGCGCGCCGCGTCACCGAGTTCGGGGAATGGTGCGCCGAACAAGGCATGCCGCTCTCCTATCACCATCATATGGCTGCGGTCGTCGAAACCGAGCCGGAACTCGACGCCTTCATGCGTTCTTCGGGCGAAGGCATTCCGCTGCTGCTCGATGCCGGCCATCTCGCCTTTGCCGGCGGCGACGTGCTGCGTGCCATCGGCAACCACCACGCCCGCATCAACCACGTTCACGTCAAGGACATCCGCAAGCCTGTCGTCGACGGGCTCGACCGCAGCCGGCAATCCTTCCTCGACGCGGTGGCGCTCGGCGCCTTCACGGTGCCGGGCGACGGCTCGCTCGATTTCGGCGCCATCGTCCAGCGGCTGGCCGATCACGGTTATGAAGGCTGGTTCGTCGTCGAGGCAGAACAGGATCCACGCAAGTCACCTCCGCAGAAGATGGCCGAGATCGGCCATGCGGAATTGATGCGGGTGATGACGGCCGCGGGTTATACGGTGGAGACCGAAGGTTTCCCGAAGAGATAACGGAAAAGAAAACCCCTCCCCAACCCCTCCCCACAAGGGGGAGGGACTTAACTTGAGGCACCGCCCCGCTCCAGACAGCGCTACCTTGCAAAAGGAACGCCGCAACATGGGGGAGACAGCGCCGCAGATTAAGCCCCTCCCCCTTGGGAGGGGTTTGGGGCGGGGAATTTTCAACGTACGAGGAGAACCACCAATGCCAAACCTCAAGGTGAAACCATCAGGCACGCATGGCCGCGTCACGCATGTCACCCCTGAGAATGCCGGCTGGACCTATGTCGGCTTCGATCTGCACCGGCTAAAGTCGGGCGAGACGGTTTCGGGAGAAACCGGCGATCGGGAAGTCTGCCTCGTCTGGGTCACAGGTAAGGGCAAGGCCTCTGCCGGCACCAAGGATTTCGGCACGCTCGGCGGCCGCATGAACCCGTTCGAAGGAGCACCGCATGCACTCTACATCCCGATGGAATCGGCGTGGTCGGTGACGGCTGAAACCGATCTGGAGCTCGCCGTCTGCTCGGCGCCCGGCGGTGGCACCTATCAGGCGAAGGAAATCCCGCCGGGCACGCATCCGCAGGTGACGCGCGGCAAGGGAACGAATCTGCGCTACGTCAACAATATCATGCCTGAGGACGACAGCTCGGCGCATTCGCTGCTTGTCGTCGAGGTGATCACGCCCGGCGGCCATACGTCGTCCTATCCGCCGCACAAGCACGACCAGGATGACCTTCCGAACGAGAGCTTCCTGGAAGAGACCTATTACCATCGCCTCAACCCGCCGCAGGGCTTCGGTTTCCAGCGTGTCTACACCGACGATCGCTCGCTTGACGAAGCGATGGCGATCGAGGACGGCGACGTGACGCTGGTGCCGAAAGGCTATCATCCCTGCGCCGCCTGCCATGGCTACGATCTCTATTACCTCAACGTCATGGCCGGGCCGACGCGGATCTGGAAATTCCACAATGCCGTCGAGCACGAGTGGCTGGTCAAGGCGTGAGGACTGCGTCAGATCGCTAAATAATCTGACAGCGCCAAACTGCCGTCGATGGTTCACTGCCTCCATCCAAACACGGATGGAGGATCACCATGCACAGCTCGAATGTCACAATCTCGGCCCGGAATATTCGACCTTCGCGTCATTTTCGTCCCGGCCTGCTTCTTGCCGTCATCACGGCGGCACGCTGGCTGGCGCGCAAGATTGGCGAACGGCGCAACAGCAATGCGCTGATGGAACTTTCCGACGATCAGCTAAAAGATATCGGTCTCTCCAGGGGGCAGACAGAAAGCGACGTTCACGTCTATAGTCGCATCTAAAATACAGGTTTCAGTTGTGATACTGTACCTCGGGCCGCCTCGTCGGCGGCCTGTCCTGGGAATATCAAATGTCGCAGTTTTCGACAGCACCGCTCTTGCAAACGAAGATGGTCACCATTCGTGATATCGTCTGCAATGGTGCGTGCCGCCATAAGAGCGACGAGGAATGCGCCCACGCAACAAGCCTTGTCTATCCCTATCGCGGCGTCTTCATGCGGCATGTCGGCCGCAATGACACGGTGGCCGAAGCCAATCAGGTGTTGTTCTTCAACCCCGGCCAGGGATATCGGATCAGCCACCCGATCGAGGGCGGCGACGCCTGCATCGATCTGGCAATCGACGAGACCATGCTCGAAGAACTCGCGCCGAAAGATCAGGTGCAGCCCGGCCCGGCTTTTTCGTTCCGCCGCCAGCGCCGGCGGATCGATCCGCGTGCACAGGCGCTGGTCGCGCTTCTGCGTCATGGTTTGAGCCGCAATGTCGCCGAAACGCTGGAGGCAGAAACACTCGCCCTGACGCTGGTCCGACGCTCGCTCGGCGAGCGCACATCGCATGCGGCGGGTGCCAGCGCCGGCCGGCAAAAACTCGTCGACCGGGCAAAGCTGGTGCTTTCCTCCGATCTCGCGCGGCGCTGGACGCTCGGCGACATCGCCGCCGAAGTGGGCGTCTCGCCGGTTTATCTCACCCAGGTGTTCCAGCAGGTCGAGGCGACGCCGCTCTATCGCTATCAGCTGCGGCTCAGACTTGCCCGTGCGCTCGATCTGCTCGGCCAATACGACGATCTGACAGCGCTTGGGCTCGATCTCGGATTTTCCAGCCATAGCCATTTCAGCGCTTCCTTCAAACAATCTTTCGGGCAGACCCCGGCCGAATTCCAGCGCGCGACGCAGCTGCGCCGGAGGTGATGATCCAGTTCGATCGCTAAAGATTTCGACAGCGGCATTGCGGTCTTCGATGATCTTATCAGCCTGTCCCGATCCGGGGACGATCAACCGGAGGATCACCAGATGAAGAAGACAACCTGTGCCGCCTGCGACTGCGAACTCGGCGCCGAGACTATATCCGTCAAGCTCGGCGGCAAGACTGTCGAGGTCTGCTGCCAGGAATGCGCCGAGGCGCTGAACGAGGCGGAAGCCGCGACATCGGCAGCTCCAACAGGCAAGGAATAGACGACATCCGGCAAGAGCCGCGCTCGCCAGCGCGGCTCTTGCGTTTCAGGCCGGCAGTAGCCCGTAACGCCAGCCGCGGCGTTTTGCATTCTGTGACAGCACCAGGAAGGCGAGGATAAACATGCCGGCCTCGGCAAAGACCGGCACCATCCAGATCCCCTGCTCGCCGAAGATAAGGGGCAGCAGGAAAGTGAGCGGTAGGGTCAGCAGATAAGGCCGCGACAGGCCGAAGATCGCCGCGCGCGGCGCATCGCCGATCGACTGGAAATAGGACGACAGGATCAGCATCTGCCCAAAAAGAAAATAGGCGCCGATTGTCCAGGGCAGAATTCGCCTGACCTCGGCGATAATGGCGGGATCGGCGACAAAGACGGCGCCGAGGCGGCCAGCCAGCAATTCGACGGTGATTTCCACCAGGGTGCAATAGACCAGCGCTGAGAGCATGGCGATCTGCAGGCTTTGGCCGACGCGAAGCCTGAGACCAGCACCATGATTGTTGCCGGCGATCGTCTGCAGGGCGATGCTGAGGCCGAGCAGCGGCAGATAGGTGAAGGTCATGATCCGGGTGATGATGCCGTAGGCGGCGATCGTCGCGACGTGGTCATGCACGCTCCAGAGCGAGACGTTGATCAGAATGGCTGCCGAGGCCAGCGATATGCCGATGAAGCCGAGGCTCATCGGCGCGCCGAAGGTGGCGATGCCGCGCCAATCGGTCAATGCGGTTTCCAAAGAAGGTCTGAGTGCCGCCGGCCGGCGCTGGCGATAGGCAAGCACGGCTGCGAGACAGACGAATTGTGCGGCGATGGAGCCGACCGCCGAACCGAGCACGCCCCAATGCATGACCGCCATGAACAGCCAATTGGCGAAGATGTTGAGCAGCGAGGCCGACAGCGTCACCAGGGTCATGAAACCAATCTTGCCTTCGCAGCGCAATCCGTCGAGATGCAGCGACAAGAAGAAGCTGACCGGCGCAAAGGCGATCATCGCGCCCATGAACAGCATGGCGCCCTCAGCCACCGCGGCATTGCCGGCAGCACCGGCGTCGATGATCTGCCGGCCGAGGGTCCAGTAGACCAGGTTGAGCACCAGGGTGACTGCGAGCGCCAGCGTATGGGCACCCGTGAATACCTGGTGCGCGCCTTGGCGATCGCCAGCGCCGAGCCGGCGGGCAAGGATGCTGGCCATGCCGTTCGAGACCAATGACTGCAAGGCGACGAGCAGCATCAACCCCGGGAAAATCAAGCTGACGGCAGAAAGCGCATCAGGGCCGACATAGGCCCCGAGGAAATAGGCGTCGACGACGGTGAACAGGCCGTTGACGGTGGTGATCGCGACGATCGGCGCTGCCGTTTTGATGAAGACGGCCGGCAGCCAGCCGGTGAGAAAGGTATTGCCTTCTGAAAGAGCGGTCATGGAGAAATCCGTACAATAGGAGGCAAGGCCCGAGCCGACTAAATCATCCGGTTCTGGACGGCCTCAAAAAAAGCAATTTAGAGATCGAGCACCAAATGCGGCACGCCGTTCGAGGTCTTTCGCGGCGAGACGCCGTCGGCGTCGATCTGCGCGTTCACGCGCCGGCGAAAGGCCGAAAAGCTTTCGAAGGTGACGACATCCACCGGCTCGTCGAAATGGATGGTGATCCTGTGGAGATCGCCGCCCGGCAAGGCCGAAAGCGCCAGGACTTCGCCGGTGAACGGCTGATTGAGATAGCGGCCGCGAATATAGGCGCCGACGAAGAGCTGTGTCTTCGGGCCGGCATTGGGCTTTGCCGCGAGGGCGGCCAGCGTGTTCCAATCGCGGACGCCGTGCTGGCGGGCAATCATTTCGAGGGCGGCACTGTGGGTCAGTGTGGTGCCGCGATCGTTCATCGCCTGGCGCAAGCGCTTGGCCTGGGCCTTCAATTCTTCAATGGCAGGATAATAGGTCGTCGTCATGGAGTGAGCCTTCGCAAGGCATGCTCTTCGACTGTGAATGGGAGCTCGCATTACCGCCAGTCAGCATGCACAAGGGCCGTGACCATGATCGCGAAGACTTCACCATGGATTTTCATCCGCGAGCGGCTGGTGCCTCGAACCGGCCTCTGTATGCGCGAACGCCACCGACATGTCAAGAATGGCGCATGCGCACTTTAGAATGAGCAAATTTGGGGCAAAACTGCACGAAATCGATGCGGTTTTCCCGCAGGGTCCACATAAACATTCAATCTTATCGATGTTGTTCAGCAGCTGTCAGCATTCTTCGGCTAATATCCTGTGGTAGAACAAGCGGAGGCTAAAAGGGCCTTTCAGATGCACCTCGACACAGAACACCCCAAGCCGGAACGTGCTTACAGGGAATTCAATCTCGACAGGCCCGGCAACATCATCTTCGTCGGCCATCATCTCAGCACCGGAACGCAGGTGCGCTGCCTGATCCGCACGATCACACTTGCCGGCGCATTGCTCGAAGTCAGCCCGAACCTGGAAATGCCGAGCCATTTCTTCCTCGAAATCCTCGGCATCCATGACGAGATCGGCGCGACCATGGTCAAGCGCGAAGGCGAATGGGTGACGGTCAGCTTCAACATGCTGCTCAATCCGGAATTTCTGCACCACGCGCTGCGGCTGAGCTTCGAAACCTGAGGCCTTGCAATTGGTAAATCATTGCGGCGCGGCATGGGGCGCGCCGGCCGCGGCGTGCTCCCCTGTTTCATCGGCGACCAGGACCGCAACCTCGTCCACGCCGGGCCGCTCATCGATGAACTGACCTATGAAATGTGGATCGTTGCGCATGACGACGAGCGGCAATAGCCGGAGGTCAGGATCGTCATCGATCGGCTGGCGGCGCTCTTTGCCGATCATGAAAACCTGTTTGCCGGGCAGAGGCCGTCGCTTTGACACGCAAACGCGGGCCTCTCGACCCGCGTCCCCATCATTCAAGGTATAGAGGTTTCTATCGGTTCAGGCGGCGAGATGGCGCTCGATCTCGTTGACCGGCATATTGGTATAGTCCTTCGCCACCTCCGCGGTGATGACCGCCTGCGTATCGGCACGGAGCGCCGGCCGCAATGTACCGAGCGCTCTTGGCGGTGCGACGAGGACGATGCGGCGGGCATTCTTTTCCTGCACCAGCGCGTCAAGCTTTTCCGCCACCTGTTTCAGGAATTCCGCTTCGGCCTGATCCTGCCAGTTGGTCTCCTCGACAGCGCTGCCGCTGAAGCCATTCGCTGCATGGGTTCGGCCGGGCTTGTCGGCGCCGATCTCGCGATCCGGCGCACTCGGCTGCGTCAGGGTTTCCAGCACCTTCAGGTTCATCAGTTGGGCATCGCCCGCATTCTGCATGATCAGAGCCTTGGCTCCGTCACAGACCACAACCCATGATTCCAAAGGGATTTTAACGTTGGTCATTTTCAACTCCTCGCTGTCGTCATTCGAAGCGCGCCCTGCGTCATCGATCAAGACAGAACGCCCGGCAGTTGAAAGAGTTCGGGAAAATTGCACCGAAATCGAACCGGCGGCGATCCGGTCGGCCTTTGCTGCGTAGAAAGGGCTGGTTCGGGAGATTGACGATGAAGACATCACTGTTGGCCTATGCCGGCACCTTTCTCACCCTTCTCGTCTGCGACGGGATATGGCTTGGCCTCATCGCCCGCAACTTTTATCGCGACCAGTTGGGGGCACTGATGCTGCCTTCCCCCAATCTAGCGGTCGCCGCATTGTTCTACCTCTTCTTCGCCGCAGCAGTGGTCGTGCTTGCAGTGCTGCCGGCGCTGTCGGCAGGCTCGATCGCCACAGCGTTTCTTCACGGTGCCATTCTCGGATTGGCGGCCTATGGCACTTATGACGTCACCAATCTTGCCACACTCCGCAACTGGCCACTCGCCATGAGCCTGGTCGACATGGCGTGGGGCACGTTGCTGACGGCGCTGACCGCCGCCGGCGGATACCTCGCCGTCAGAATTCTTGCGTGAAACGATACCAAGGAGTGAAAGCCCGCGTCCCGATAATGGACATGACGGCGTCCCGCATAGGAACAAAGTTTGAACTCGTTAAAATTGTAATTTTATATTTGACGAATGTGCAAAACATTCATGTGACCTTGGTTGGGAGCAAGACCAGCTTGCTCGGGATGAAGACCAGCCTGCTCGATCAAAACCCGCCCTGATCGAGATCACGGACCCCAAATGCGTCCTGACGGAGAATGTGAATGTCTATGCTCCGCGCCACACACCTTGCCACGGTCAAGTCCGCTGTCTACGACCTGCGCTGGGAAGAATTCAGCGTCAAGCGGCCAGCCCGCATCGTCGCCGTCCGGCCGTGCCTCACAGGCGTCTCGATGCGAAGCGCCGAGATCATCGATATTTCCCAGGGTGGCGCCACCTTCGTCGTATCGACCACGGCCGGCCTGCCGAAGCACTATTATCTGAACATTCTCGGCCTCGCCTATCGCATCGGCTGCGCCGAGGTCTATCGCCATAAGGAACGTATCGGCGTGCGGTTCATCAACATCATGGACCCCGAGGTTCTGCGCCGCGTCGTCCGCACCGATTTCCTCGTCGGCAACATGGAAGCGATCGCCGCCCGGCGCGGGCCGATCTTCCGGGCGTGAACAGGCCAACAGGCTGCATAATTCCTTGAATCGGGATTGGCGTCTCGCGCGTCTGAAAAGACGCGCTGGACTGTCGTTGCGGATATAATCTTGCTTGCGTTGGTCGTGCCCGGGCCTATTGTTTCGCCAATTGTCACGTTATCCGGGAAACCGCCGTCGCATGTCCGCCTTTTCGCGCTTTACGCCTCTTGCCAGCGCCCTGCCCTCCACAGTCCCCTTCGTCGGCCCCGAGGCGATCGAGCGCCAGCGCGGGTTTGCCGTTTCGGCGCGCATCGGCGCCAATGAGAACGGCTTTGGTCCAGCGCCTTCGGTGTTTGCGGCGATGCGCGAGGAGGCGGGCAATATCTGGAAATACAATGATCCGGAGAATTTCGCGCTCAGGCAAGCGCTTGCCGCCCATCTCGGCATCTCCCCCGCCAATATCGCCATCGGCAGCGGCATTGACGAATTGCTCGGCCAAATCGTCCGACTGGTGATCGAGCCGGGCGCGCCTGTCGTCACCTCGCTCGGCGCCTACCCGACCTTCAACTTCCACGTCACCGGTTTCGGCGGCCGGCTGGTCACCGTTCCCTACGCAAACGACCGTGAGGATCTCGACGGGCTGCTGGATGCCGTGAAGCGCGAGAACGCGCCGCTCGTCTATTTCGCCAATCCCGACAACCCGATGGGAAGCTGGTGGGATGCCGACAGGATCGTCGCTTTCGCCAGGGCGCTGCCCGAGCCGACGCTGATGGTGCTCGACGAGGCCTATAGTGAGACAGGGCCGGCAGGGTCGCTGCCGTCGATCGCCTCGCTCATCGACCTGCCGAACGTCGTTCGCACCCGCACTTTCTCCAAGGCCTACGGACTTGCCGGCTCACGCACCGGCTACGTGATCTCGACCGCCGGCACAGCGCAGGCCTTCGACAAGATCCGCAATCATTTCGGGATGAACCGGCTGGCGACGGCCGCAGCGCTCGCCGCCCTCAAGGACCAGGCCTATCTCGTCGAGGTGGTGGGGAAAATCCACGCGGCGCGGGAGAGGATCGCCGGTATCGCCCGGGCAAACGGCCTTGAGCCCCTGCCCTCGGCAACGAATTTCGTGGCGATCAACGCCGGGCGCGACGGCGCTTATGCCAGGGCGATCGTCGACGGGCTGATGGAACGCGGCGTCTTCATCCGCATGCCTGGTGTGGCGCCGCTCAATCGCTGCATTCGCATCAGCGTCGGGCCAGAGGCGGATATGGCGCTTCTCGAAGAAACCCTGCCGCAGGTGCTGAAAAAGATCGGCTGATAGAGCATGTGCCGAAAAGTGTCAGTGGTTTTCGGGCGGCATGATGCTCTCACTCTTTGCCGTAAAACAGCGAGAACCGCGACCGGTGGAGGATCCGGTCGCGGTTCCGTTCTCCCGGCGTCGGCCCCATCTAAAGTGCCCGCCAGCCCCTCTTTTCGAGGTTGTTATATCGTTCCTGCCGATTTGCCGGCAGGATAGTATCAGTGAACCGTCATCCACTCGCGGGCGGCGCGCAACGCTGCCACGAGCTGCATCTTGTCCATGGCGGCGGCCACGTCGGCACGCAGCTCGGCGGCGCGGTCGTTGCCCTTGATTGCGGCGATGTTCAGCCATTTGTGAGCTGCGACCAGATCGATTTCGCAGCCGCGGCCGGTCGCATACATCAGACCCATTTCACAGAAGACATCGGCGCTGTTGTCGCCACCCATGGTGGCCGTTTCAGCATTATGCATTTCAAAGCGTGCCATCGGTTTTATCCCTGTTAGCCTGTTTATGACTTACCCTGTTTTACCTCTGGGCTTGCCGACTATCGCGGCTTGCGGCCCTTGCGGTCCGGCGGGTTTGCCCCGCTCGTTTGATGGGTTCACTATGCCAAACGGCCTTCAAAAAACGCCTAAAATGCATGATTAATTCTAGGCAAACGAAATGCAAATGCTTGGTAAATTTGGGTTTTTGTTAAACATCACATGCCTTGCGAATTAAGGACTTTCGCTCGACTTTTACGAAACATTCAGATTTGAAAATAAAGGGATCGTTCATCATGAAATCAGCAGGCGATATCATTGCAAGCGCGCCGCACGGCTTTTTCTCGCGTCTTTGGCCCAGTCTGCGGGATAACGATCATGCTTATTTACCTTTACGTTCGCGTCAGTTATTTTCGCGGCCGATCAGGACATCATGGAGGAAAAGATGATCCGCAGCTTCGTTCTCGCCGCCGCCATCGCAATGACCGCGGGCATAGCTCGCGCCGAGGAGCCGATCGTCGGCAACTGGAAGACGGCCGCCGGCGATACGGCGGTGATCGTATCCTGCGGCGGCAGTTATTGCGTGACGCTGAAGACCGGTAAATATGCCGGCCGGAAGATCGGCACGCTTGCTGGAACCGGCGGCAGCTATGCCGGCGAGATCACCGACCCCGCCGCCGACAAGACCTATAGCGGCTCGGGCAAGATTTCCGGCAATTCGCTGAGGATGCAAGGCTGCGTGATGAAGATCCTCTGCAAGGCGCAGACCTGGACACGGCTCTGAGCCTGTAAGGCGGCTGCACAACGATTATCAAACGCGCGCATGCCAACGCGCCGGCATGCCCCGCGGCCCTTTTTCTGCCCCTTCACCCAAGCGACCCGGCAAAGTCGAACGCGTTGAGCCGGGCCTAGCGAACCCTTGTAAATCCTCTCCGCAACCCGCACCGAGCCTCCCCGGCAAGCTGAACGCTGGATGAACCGGTATCTCAGCACTCGTTCAGCCGCCCCATGGCAAAACCCTTGTCACGATAGAGTTGCGTATCGGGGGCAAGGCAATGGACATGTATATTCTGGCAAGGCGTTTCAGCATCATCACACTGTTTGCGGCGATCTTCGCGATCACGTTTTCGGCGGTGGTGGTGCACAATGGCGGCGGTGGCGCACAGTCGCATTTCGGCGCTAGCTATACCTGCCTGGAGAGAAACGGCACCTTCTGCGCGCCATCGGTGCAGTGACGGCATCTGGCGCGGAATAAAATAATCGGATTCCGCCGGCGCGCGTCGTTTGCTTGTCAAAAACAACTCTCTATAATGCGTCATGAACAAACGAATCTCCCCTTTGTCGCCGCTCGACATATCCTCACCACCCCCTTTCCAGCCGCAGAGCTTTGATGATCCCGCTAAGGCGGTGGAGGCGCTGACGGCGCTTTACGAGCGCAATACGGCGTTCCTGATCAAGAGCTTCACCGAGCTGGCGCAAGGCGCTCCAATCTCCTCGCGCTACCGTGCCTTCTATCCGCAGGTCAGCATCGAGACGACAAGCTTCGGCCATGTCGATTCGCGCCTTTCCTACGGCCATGTCACGGCACCGGGCATCTATACGACGACAGTCACTCGGCCCAAGCTCTTCAAGCACTACTTGAAGGAGCAACTGGCGCTGCTGTTGAAGAGCCACAATGTTCCGATCATCGTCTCGGAATCGACGACGCCGATCCCCCTGCACTTCGCCTTCGGCGAGGGTGCGCATGTGGAAGCATCGACAAACGCCTTCATCGACATTCCGATGCGCGATATTTTCGACACGCCCGACCTCAACACCACCGATGACGAGATCGCCAACGGCGAATATATCCCGCCGCCGGGAGAGCCCTCGCCGCTTGCGCCGTTCACCGCGCAACGCATCGACTACTCGCTCGCCCGTCTGTCGCATTATACGGCAACGCATGCCGAGCATTTTCAGAATTTCGTGCTGTTCACGAACTATCAGTTCTATATCGACGAATTCTGCAGCTGGGCACGCAAGCTGATGGCGGAGGGCGGCGACGGCTATACGGCCTTTGTCGAGCCCGGCAACATCGTTACCCTCCCCGGCTCGAGCGCTCCGGAAACGGATGCCGCGCTTACCCGTCTGCCGCAGATGCCGGCCTACCATCTGAAGAAGAAGGGCCATGCCGGGATCACCATGATCAATATCGGCGTCGGCCCCTCCAACGCCAAGACGATCACCGACCATGTCGCCGTGCTGCGCCCGCATGCCTGGTTGATGCTCGGCCATTGCGCCGGTCTTCGCAACAGCCAGCGGCTCGGCGATTATGTGCTTGCCCATGCCTATATGCGTGAGGACCATGTTCTCGACGACGACCTGCCGGTCTGGGTACCGATCCCGGCGCTGGCCGAAGTGCAGGTGGCGCTAGAAGCGGCTGTTGCCGAAATCACCGGCTACGAGGGCTTCGAGCTGAAACGCATCATGCGCACCGGCACCGTCGGCACGATCGACAACCGCAACTGGGAACTGCGCGACCAGCGCGGGCCGGTGAAGCGGCTGTCCCAGGCGCGCGCAATCGCGCTCGACATGGAATCGGCGACGATCGCCGCCAACGGCTTCCGCTTCCGCGTGCCCTACGGCACGCTGCTCTGCGTCTCCGACAAGCCGCTGCACGGCGAATTGAAGCTGCCGGGCATGGCGACAGCCTTCTACCGCACACAGGTCAACCAGCATCTGCAGATCGGCATCCGCGCCGTGCAGAAGCTTGCCGCCATGCCGACGGAAGCGCTGCATTCGCGCAAACTGCGCAGCTTCTTCGAAACCGCCTTCCAATAGGCGGCTTCCTCACCGTCCCGCCACAACAGGTGCCGGGTGATCCGCAAGCATCTGCGGTCTGCCGGCGGCAAGGTTCAACCCTGCTATCAGCAGGGTGAAGGCGACGAAGGCGAAAGCGACGCGCTGGAGAATCTTCAGCCCATCGCTTTCGAGGAACTCCAGCTGACGTTTTTCATGGCGGCGTGCCCAGATCTGGCTTGCCAGCGCGATTTCAAGAATGCTCATTGTCGTTCTCCTCGACAGGTTTCGATGAAGCCTTGTCGAGTGCTGCCTTGCGATTTCGACAGCCGACCGGCACAAAAGATTTTTTCCGCCGCTGTCGAAATGCATGGAGGTCGTTCGTCCAGGAGTATGGAACACGACAAAGGAGGCTGCCTGCGATGAAGTATCTCTGTCAGGTGTGGTTCGACGGCGCGATACTCGACGCCATGACGCAAGAGGAGAAGGCCGAGCTCGACACCAATTCGTTGAACTACGACAAGGACCTCGCCGAAAGCGGACATATGATCGTCGCCCAGGCGCTGCAGCCCCCGACATCGGCGGTCACTGTCCGGGTGCGAGACGGCGACACGTCCGTGACGGACGGTCCCTTCGCCGAGACCAAGGAGGCGCTCGGCGGCTTCATCCTGATCGAGGCCAAAGATCTCAACGATGCGATCCGCATTGCCGCCGGCATTCCGCTTGCCAAGCTCGGCGCGATCGAGGTGCGGCCCATCCACGAATTCGCAGCTCAATGAGGAGGAACCAATGAAGTTTCTATGCCAGATCTGGTTCGACACCGAAAAAAGCAAGCTGGTCCCTCAGAGCGAATGGGATGCGCTCACACAGGAGTGCATCGCCAGCGACAATCGCTGGCGCGAGAGCGGTCATCTACAAGCGGCGTTTGCCTTGCATGAGCCGTCAACGGCGATCACGGTCCGGCTGCACAATGGCGAAGTCTCCGCGACCGATGGCCCGTTTGCCGAGATCAAAGAACATCTCGGCGGTTTTGTGCTTGTAGAAGCCGAGAACATCGAGGAGGCGAAGACCATCGCGTCCAGTTTTCCCATCCTCAAATATTGCTCGATCGAAGTGCGTCCGGCCTATTCCATCCAGGATGGGAAATAGGCATGCGCTACATCTGCCTGATCTACAATCGCGCCGATACCGACGGTACGCTGACACCTGATGAAACCGATGACCTCGTCAAGGCGCATTTCGCCTTCGACGAAGAACTGCGCAGCAACGGCATCATGATCCATGCCGATGCGCTTGAAATGCCTGACAAGGCGACCGTGCTGCGTGTTCGAGACAACACTCTGTCCGCGACCGACGGTCCGTATGTCGAGACGAAGGAGCATCTGGCCGGCTTCTACGTTATCGAAGCACCTGATATGGCGACGGCAATAAAGATCGCCGGGCGGATCCCTTCGGCGCGTTTCGGCGCGGTTGAACTCCGGCCCGTGCGGATGCTGACCCTGCCGGACTGAGGTGCGCCGTTGGAAAGCGTGATCGAGGAGATTTATCGAACCCAATCGCGCCGGGTGCTGGCGACGCTGATCCGCCTGCTCGGGGATTTCGACCGGGCTGAGGAAGCGCTGCACGACGCCTTCGCCGCGGCCGCGCGGACATGGCCGGCCGACGGCATTCCCGGCAACCCCTTCGCCTGGCTTGTTTCGACGGGACGTTTCAAGGCGATCGACACGATCCGGCGCCGGGCGCGCTTCGATGCGTCGCAGCATCACATCGAGGACAGCCTCTACACGCCTGAGGCAACTTACATCGGCGACATGGAACCGATCGAGGACGACCTGCTGCGGCTGATCTTCACCTGCTGCCATCCCGCTATCCCCTCCGACGCGCAGACGGCGATGGCGCTTCGGGAAATTTGCGGGCTGACCACCGAAGAGATCGCCCATGCCTTCCTTACTCCCGCACCGACAGTTGCCCAGCGGATCGTGCGCGCCAAGAACACGATCCGGGCGGCGAAGATCCCTTACGAGGTGCCGGGCCACGAGGCGCTGCCGCAGCGGCTCGACCAGGTTCTGCACGTCATCTACCTGGTCTTCAACGAAGGTTATTCCGCCTCTTCTGGCGAAGACGTGGTCCGTGCCGATCTGACCGCAGAGGCGATCCGTCTGGCGCGGCTGCTTCTGACGCTGCTGCCGCATCCCGACGTCTCCGGCCTGCTGGCGCTGATGCTGCTGCAGGATTCCCGCCGCACCGCCCGCAGCAGCGAGCGGGGGGCGCTGGTGCTGCTTGCCGATCAGGACCGCTCGCTCTGGGATCATGCGAAGATTGCGGAAGGTCTGGCGCTGCTTGCCGAAGCAATGAGAACGGGAGAGGTCGGCAGCTATACGCTGCAGGCGGCGATCGCCGCCGAGCACGCCAGGGCGCCTGCTGCCGATGAGACCGACTGGCAGCGGATCGCCTTCTATTACGATCTGCTTCTGACGGCCCAGCCCTCGCCGATCGTCGAGCTCAACCGCGCCGTGGCGATCGCGATGGCGGAAGGGCCAGCGAAGGGGCTGAAGCTGGTCGATGCCATTCTGGAACGCCAGGAGCTACAGACCTATCATCTCGCCCATTCGGCGCGCGCCGATTTCCTGCGGCGCCTCGGCCGGAGGCAGGAGGCGATCGCGGCCTATAAAACGGCGCTGTCGCTTTGCCGGCAGGAGCCGGAGCAGGCATTTCTCAGAAAACGGATTTCAGATCTTGCCACGACGCCCGAGCGGCAGTGAGATCGCCGTTCCCGTCAGCGCCGAGACGATGATCAGCAGATGGGCGTTGACGCTCGCCTGGGCCAACGCGGCCAGGGCCAGCCGCTCACTCGAAGCCCCAAGAGCAATGGCGCCGGCGGTGATGCCGGCCGGATAGGTGCCGACGCCACCCGGCGCGTGGACCGGCAGCACGGAGGAGAGTTCACCGCCGAGCGCACCGCCGAAGCTTGCCGCCATCGGCAGCACGCCCATCAGGCCGAGCGCCCAGGCAAGCACCATCACCTTCACCAGCCAGTTGACGATGGTCATCGCCCAGGCGCGTGTAAAAGCGATGGCATCGACCGGCAAACCGTTTTCGATCTCGGCGACGAATTTCTGCGCCTTTTCCGGCAGCAGCCTGGCGGCGAGGCGCAGCAGCGGCTTGCGGGCGGCAAAGGCTGCGACCGGCAGCAGCAGAAAGCCGGTCCACAGCGACCAGGCAACGATCGGATCGGCAGAGGCGACGGCAAAACCGATGCCGGCGGCGGCGACAAGCGCGTGCAGGTCGAGCAGCCGCATGACGAACAGCGCCGAGGTTCCGCGTGTCAGCGGAATACCGAACTCCGAGCGCATCAGCAGCGGAAAGCTGGTCTCGCCGGTGCGAAAGGGCAGCATGATGTTCAACAGGTTGTGGATCTGCGTGACGCGGAAGAGGACTGCGAACCGGCCGGCCGTCTCCTTCGGAAAATAATCATAGATGCGCCAGGTGCGCAGGAAATAGGTGCTCGTCAGGAGCACCAGCGCACCGATCACCGGGCCGGCGCCGACATTGGCCCACTGCCTGATAATGACAGGCCAACCCCAGAACCATTGGATAAAGAGCGCATAGGCTGCGACGATGACGACCGTCAGCACCGTCATGCGATTGCGCATAAACCAGGATTGCCGGCTTTCAACGATCGAACTCTTCATGTAGTAGGCATTCCTCGCTTGGCGTCGGCATTGGCCCCGTTCGCCAGGCCTTTTAGGAGAAATGACGGTTGCGCACAACGGCGGAGTTGATGGGCAGTGGCGGCAAACTCCGCTTCACCGCCGACGATCCGAGCGCTGACCGGTAAATCACATGCCTTGCCGGCTTGACGTGGAGATCGATGTTGGAGCGGATTACCAAAAGCATTACGAGCGCAAGCCTTTTTCTGGCAGTCTATTTCCTGCTCAATATCGCGCTGCGCATCGCCTTGCCTCATACGCTCGATCTCGACGAGGCGGAGCAATCTTTCTATTCACAATACCTGCTTGCCGGCTATGGCCCGCAGCCGCCGTTCTACAACTGGATTCAATATGCCATCGTTTCGGTGACCGGCATATCGATGTGGGTGCTCTCGGTCCCTAAGAATATCATTCTCTTCGGCTGCTATCTCTTCTACGGGCTTGCTGCCCGCGAGGTGCTGAAGAACCGTTCGCTGGCAGCCGTGGCCATGCTGAGCCTGATTACGCTGCCGCAGGTGGGTCTGATGGCGCAGCGCGAATTGACCCATACCGTCGCCCTGCTATTTGCGACCTCGCTGTTCCTCTTCGGTTTTTTCCGGACGCTGCGCCGGCCGACGCTTGCAAGCTTCCTCGTCATCGGCATCGCCACCGGCATCGGGCTGATCTCGAAATACAATTTCGCCATCCTGCCGGCTGCAGCACTCCTCGCCGTGCTGCCGGACCGGGAATGGCGCAGCCGTCTGATCGACTGGCGTTTGCTGCCGGCAATCGTCATCGCCATTCTGATCGTGCTGCCGCATGCGCTCTGGCTGCCTGACAATCTCCTCAGCGCCTCTGCGCCGACATTGGAGCGGATGACCGCCGAAGACTTGGCCCCCGCCGGCATGCCCCGCATCGGACAAGGACTATTATCTCTCCTCATCGCCGTGCTCGGCTTCGTCGCCTTGCCGATCGTTCTCGTCGCAGCCGCCTTCCGGCGGGATTTCTTTGGCGCACTCTCCTCGTCCAGCCCGATGATCCGGCTGATCGACCGGCTGATGATCATCAGTCTGGTCGCTTTCGTCGGCGTGGTGCTCTTTGCCGGTGCAAGCGATATCCACGAGCGCTGGCTCGATCCCTGCCTGCTCGTCCTGCCGCTCTATCTGTTCCTGAAACTGGAAACCGCAGGTGTCGATCTTTCCGCCGGCCTTGCGCGCTTCCGGCCCGTGGTGCCGGTCTTCATGGTCGTCATCCTGTCGATCCTTCTCTTCCGGATCATCGGCATTCAATATATCGGCACCTATACGAGAACGAACGTACCCTTTGCGGGCTACGTCGCTGAACTGACCGCGACCCGCAAGCCGGTTCTCATCGTCGCTGGAACCAAATTCGTGGCCGGCAATCTGAAGCTGGCGCTTCCCGATGTGCCCGTGGTGATACCGTTCTTCCCGGGATCCGGGGTTCCCGAATATGCGACTGCGAAGGGACCGGTTCTGGTTATCTGGCGCGGCGAGACCGCAGACGACCCGACGATCTCCCCCGGCTTCGCCAACGATCTCTCGAGATCAGGCATTCATCTGCAGGAGTTGAACACGCTGACGCTGCCCTATCTCTTCGGTGACGGCAAACGCAGCTTCTCCATTGGGTATTCCTGGGTTGAGGGCGGCGCGAAATAGCGTTGCGGCAGGTCAAGCGATTGCGGGGAAACCGGCATTGCCCGCTGGCAACCAGCGGACAGTTCATGTACTAGCCTTCCGCAAGCGCGACGGCAGCCGTAAGATTGCTCAACCGTCCGGCCTTTTGGAGATGAACGTTGCAGACAACCGTAGAGCCCATTCGCGGTACGAATGATCCGGTACAATCGCTAGAGCTGTCGCTGGTCGTGCCGATTTTCAACGAAGAGGATAGCGTCGGTCCACTCGTCGAGCGTGTCGTGGCTGCGATGGCAGCCTATCCCGATCGCTGGGAGCTGATCCTCGTCGACGACGGCAGCACGGATGCGACGCTCGTCAACGCCCGCAAGTTCGTCGGACGCGACGGGCTGGTGCTCAGGATCGTCGAGCTGCAGCGCAACTTCGGCCAGACCGCTGCCATGCAGGCCGGTATCGACACCGCCCAGGGCCGGCTGATCGCAACGATGGACGGTGACCTGCAGAACGATCCGAAGGACATTCCTGCGATGGTCGCCGAACTGGAACGGCGCGAACTCGATCTCCTTGTGGGATGGCGCAAGAACCGCAAGGACGGTCTGTTCCTGCGCAAGATCCCCTCCTGGTGCGCCAACTACCTGATCGGTCGGATCACCGGCGTCAAGCTGCACGATTACGGCTGCAGCCTGAAGATCTACCGTGCCTCGATCATCAAGCAGGTGAAGCTGATGGGCGAAATGCACCGCTTCATCCCGGCCTGGGTGGCCGGTGTCGTCCCGAGCTCGCGCATCGGCGAGATGGCCGTCACCCACCACGCCCGCGAACACGGCGTTTCGAAATACGGTATTTCGCGCACCTTCCGCGTAATCCTCGACCTGCTGTCGGTGATGTTCTTCATGCGCTACAAGGCCCGGCCCGGGCATTTCTTCGGCTCGCTGGGTCTCGGCCTCGGCGCGGTCGCGATGCTGATCCTCATCTATCTCGGCTTCGACAAGTTCATCATGGGCAATGATATCGGCACGCGCCCGATGCTGATGGTCGGCGTCGTGCTGCTGCTGTCGTCGGTGCAGATGATCACGACCGGCATCCTGGCGGAGATGATCGCGCGCACCTATTACCGCGACGACGCCTCTCCAAATTATATCGTGCGGCAGATCTTCGACGATCGAAGCCAAGCCTAAGCCGGCAGCACGATGCTGGAGCGCGCGACGAGGACGATCAAAACCGCGGGCCTGCTGCTTGCGGCCTATTTCGTGCTCAACGTCGTGCTGCGCATCGCGCTTCCGCATTCGCTGGAGCTCGACGAGGCAGAGCAATCCTTCTTCTCGCAATATCTGCTGGCGGGCTACGGCCCGCAGCCACCCTTCTACAACTGGATGCAATATGCCGTCGTTTCGGTGACGGGCATGTCGATCGGAGCACTGATCGTGCCGAAGAACATCCTGCTGTTCCTGTGCTACCTTTTCTACGGCCTTGCCGGGCGCGAAGCCTTGAAGGACCAGGCGCTTGCCGCCGTCGGCATGCTGGCGCTGATCACCCTGCCCCAGGTCTCCTATATGGCCCAGCAGGATCTGACCCACACGACGGCGCTGCTCTTTGCCAGCGCATTGTTTCTCTACGGCTTCTTCCGCACGCTCGACCGTCCCGATATCGGCAGCTATCTCCTGCTCGGGCTTGCCACAGGCATCGGGCTGATCTCGAAATATAACTTCGCGCTGATGCCGGCCGCTGCCTTGACCGCCATCCTGCCGGATGCCGAATGGCGGCGCAGGGCACTCGACTGGCGCATGCTGGCGGCGATCGCCGTCGCGCTCGTCATCGTCCTGCCGCACGCGATCTGGCTGCGGGGCAATCTCGCATTCGCGTCCTCCGATACTCTGGTGAAGATGGCCGCCGGCAACGAACCGGCCGGCATCGCGCGAGCCGGCAAAGGCTTCATCGCCTTTGTCGTCGCCATCATCGCCTTTGCGGCCCTGCCGGTCGCCATCTTCGCCGCCGCCTTCCGCCGGGATTTTGTCCGTGCCCTTTCGGCCGGCAACCGCTGGACCGGGATGATGGAGCGGATGATGCTCGCAAGCCTTGCCGGCATCGTTCTTATCGTGCTCTTCACCGGCTCCACCACCGTGCGCGAGCGCTGGCTCGACCCGTTCCTGCTGGTGCTGCCGATCTATTTCCTGGCGAAAATGCAGGCGGCCGGCATCGACCTTTCTGCCGGCTTGCGCCGCCTCCGGCCGGTGCTGCTGGTGCTGATGGCCTGCGTGCTGATCGCACTCGGCTTGCGTGTCGTCGGCGCCGGCCTGATCGGCGTCTACGCCAGGCCGAACGTGCCGATGGCCGCGCTTTCCCGCGAGATGACGCGACAAGCGGAACCGGCGCTAGTGATCGCCTCGGATACCTATATCGGCGGCAACATGCGGCTGCAATTTCCCGATGTGCCGGTGGTCATCCCGGATTTCCCGGCACCGGGCATATCAGCCTATGCCGAGGCGAAGGGACCGGTGCTCATCGTCTGGCGCGGCAAAAAGACGGCGACGGCCGCCGATGCAGTGATGCCGGAACGGTTTTCGTCGGCACTGGCAACGGCTGATATCGCACCGCAGGAGATCGGCTCGCTGTCGCTTCCCTATTATTTCGGCCGCCAGGGCGACAATTTCGCGCTCGGTTACGCCTGGGTTCAGCCGAGGGCCAATAGATGAGCGAAACCGACAGTCGCGACATCCGCTGGATTTTCGTCCTGCTGGCCGCCTATTTCGTGCTTCAGATCGGCGTGCGGCTGGCGACCTCGCATTCGCTCGATCTCGACGAAGCCGAACAAGCCTTCCGCTCGCAATGGCTTGCCGCCGGCTATGGCCCTCAGCCGCCCTTCTACAACTGGCTGCAATACACCGTCTTCCAATTTACAGGCGTCTCGCTTGCCGCACTTTCGGTGGTGAAAAACCTTCTGCTGTTCATGTCCTACCTGCTCTATGGCCTGACCGCGCGTCTTCTGCTGCGCGACAAGGCGCTGGTGGCGATATCAACACTGGGGCTGCTCACGATCCCGCAGATGGCTTTCGAGATGCAGCGCGACCTCACGCATACGGTCGCGGTATTCTTCTCGGCCAGCATCTTCTTCTACGGATTCATCCGCAGCCTGAAACAGCCAAGCCTTGCCTCCTATCTGATCGCCGGCATCGGCATCGGTTTCGGCCTGCTGGCCAAATATAATTTCGCGATCCTGCCGGCGGCAGCGCTGATTGCGGCGCTGGCGGATGCGCGCCTGCGGCCGCGGATCTTCGACCGGCGGCTGATGCTGACGGCGGTGGTGGCGCTGATCATCGTCCTGCCGCATCTTTTCTGGCTGAAGGACAATCTCGATTTTGCCACCGCCCGCACGCTGGAGAAGATGACTGCGAGCGGCCATGCGAGCTATCTCATGCAGGTGACCATGGGGGTCAGCTCGCTTGCTCTCGCCATCATCAGCTTTGCCGGATTGACGGTGGCGGTCTTCGCCGTCGTCTTCGGCAAGGGCCTTCGTTCGGCGTTCACTGCCGGCTCGCAATGGACACGGCTCATCGAGCGGATGATGCTCGTCTTCCTCATCGGCATTCTGTTTCTGATCGTCTTCGGCGGCGCGGCCGGCATCAAGGACCGCTGGCTGGTGCCGATGCTCTTCATCCTGCCGCTCTATTTCTGCCTGAAGATCGAAGCCGCCGGCGTTGCGACAGGCCGGGCGTCCCGGCGTTTCGCGGTCGCCGTCGCCATCCTCATGATCGGCGTGCCGGCCGCCCTTTACGGCAGCGTCGCGGCGGCACGCTTCACCGGTCACTACGAACGATTGAACAGGCCCTATGCCACGATGCTGGAAAACCTGCGCAAACAGGCCGAGCCGACGGCGATCCTTGCCGGCGACAGCCTGCTTGCCGGCAATCTCAGACAGGATATTCCCGGCGTGCCGGTCCTCTCCGTCGATTATCCCGGCTTCCATCCGGATCTTGCCGGCCGGCGACCGCTTCTCCTCGTCTGGCTGATACCGCCGAAGGGCGGCAGCGAAGCACTCCCGCCGGCCATGGCGCAATGGCTCCAAGCCAATCTCGGCGCCTCCGCGCCTGAGGCCTCGGTGATCGACGTGCCCTATTTCTACAGGCGCGGCGACGACAGCTACCGTTTCGGCTATGCCTGGATCAAGCAGCCGGGCTGAACGAAATCAGGATTTCAACTCCTTCCAGGCCAAGTCCAGCGCCAGCCTGGTAATCCTTGCCATCTCGTCCACCTCCGCATGGCTGATGACAAGCGGTGGCGAGGCCAGCATGCGGTCGCCGGTGGCGCGCAGCACGAGGCCGTTCGCCAGCGCGTGGTTGCGCACCAGCGCACCGACCTGATCGGGCTTTTCGTAACGGCTGCGCGTGCTCTTGTCGGCGGCAAGCTGCAGGGCACCCATCAGGCCGATGCCGACGGCCTCGCCGATCAGATCATGCTCGGCAAGGGCCGTCCAGGCCTTGCCGAAATAAGGCCCGATATCGTCGCGCACCCGTTCGACCAATTTCTCCTCCTCGATGATGCGCAGATTTTCAAGGGCGGCGGCGGCGCAGACCGGGTGGCCGGAGTAGGTGAAGCCGTGATTGAACTCGCCGACCTCGTTGATCAGCACATCGGCGATGCGGTCGCTGACCAGCACGCCGCCGATCGGCAGGTAGCCGGAGGACAGTCCCTTGGCAATCGGCACCAGATCGGGCTCGACGCCGAAATGCTGATAACCGAACCAGGCGCCCAGCCGGCCGAAACCGCAGATCACCTCGTCGGTCACCAGCAGGATATTGCGCGCCTTGCAGATGCGGTTGATCTCCGGCCAGTAGGTCTCGGGCGGGATGATGACGCCGGCAGCCCCCTGCACCGGTTCGGCGACGAAGGCGGCGACATTTTCCTCGCCGAGCTCGTCGATCTTCGCTTCGAGTTCGCGGGCGACCTTGAGGCCGAATTCATCAGGCGAGAGATCGCCGCCCTCGCCGTACCAATAGGGCTGGCCGATATGGACGATGCCGGGGATCGGCAGGTCGCCCTGCTCGTGCATATATTTCATGCCGCCGAGGCTGGCGCCGGCGACGGTTGAACCGTGATAGCCGTTCTTCCTTGCTATAACGATTTTCTTCGACGGCTTGCCGACGGCGCTCCAGTATACGCGGGCCATGCGGAACCAGGTGTCGTTCGCCTCCGAGCCGGAGCCGGTGAAGAAGATGTGATTGAAACGTTCTCCGGCGTGGGAGGTGACCTTCTGGGCAAGCAGTGTCGCCGGCGCCGAACTCGTGCCGAAGAAGGTGTTGTAATAGGGCAGCTCGTTCATCTGCCTTGCGACTGCGTCGGTGATCTCGCGGCGGCCATAGCCGATATTGACGCACCAGAGGCCGGCGAAGCCGTCGAGATATTTCCTGCCGTGATTGTCGAAGATATGAACACCCTCACCGCGCTGGATGATGCGCGTGCCTTCGGCATTCAGCTTCTTCATGTCGGCGAAGGGGTGCAGGTGATGCGCGGCGTCGATCGCTGCAAGGTTCGAGGGTGGGTAGGTATCGGGCATAAGGTGAAGACCCTCGCGGATTGAAAGGCTGTTATCGATGGGATAGGAGCTTGGCCTTGTCCCGGAGGATTTTCAAGGTCATGGCGAGCGACAGGGTGGACGGCAAGGCCGAGGGCGGCGATCCTCGTTTCGAGATCTTGATCGTCGGCATGAACGGCGATCTGCGCGGCAAGCAGCTTCCATCAGGCGCCGAAGACAAGATCTGGGCCGGCGACATCCGCCTGCCGACCTCGACGCAATCGCTCGACATCTGGGGCGACGACAATGACGACATTACAGGCCTGTCGCTGACGATCGGCGACCCGGACGGCAAGCTCGTCCCCGACCGGCGCAGCCTCGCGCCGATGCCCTGGGCGCCTGAGGGCTCGATGCAGGTGCTTGCCACCATGCATGAATTCGACGGCAGCCCGAGCTTCATGGATCCGCGCGCCATCCTCGCCTCGGTGCTCGATCGCTATCGTGCACGCGGCCTGACACCGGTGATGGCGACCGAGCTGGAATTCTACGTGATGTCAGGGGACTGGCGCGAGGCCGGCCGCCCCTCCCCGCCCGAAAGCCTCACCTATCGCGGCGAACCGAACGGTTTCCAGCTTTACGACATGAGCGCCGTCGATGCACTCGACACCTATCTCGGGACGCTGAGGGCCTATGCGAAGGCGCAGGGGCTGCCGGCGGATGCGACGACGGCGGAATTCGGCCCTGGTCAGCTCGAGGTCAACCTGCTGCATCGCCCCGATGCGCTGGCGGCCGCCGACGACTGCCTCTACCTCAAGCGCATCGCCGAGCAGGCGGCGCGTCGCCACGGGCTGAAATCGACCTGCATGGCCAAGCCCTATTCCGACCATGCCGGTTCCGGCCTGCATGTGCATGCGAGCATCATCGACGCACAAGGCCGCAACATTCTCGATGCCAAGGGCGGCGAGCCGAAGCGGCTGAAATCGGTCACGGCAGGCCTGCTTGACACGATGCGCGCGGCGCAGCTGATCTTCGCCCCTTTCGCCAACTCCTATCGCCGCTTCCAGCCGGGCTCGTTTGCACCTGTCGATCTGACCTGGGGCAGCGGCCATCGCGGCACGGCGATCCGCATACCCGACAAGGACGGGCCGGCCGCCCGCATCGAGCACCGCGTCGCCGGCGCCGATGCCAACCCCTACCTGCTGCTTGCGGCGATCCTCGGCGGCATGCTCCTCGGCCTCGACGGCGAACTCGACCCAGGAGAGGAAACGACGCCGTCGCACACACCGGCGAATACCGCGCGACTGACGCATGATTTCCTGAGCGCCGCCGAGACCTTCCGCGCCTCACCCTTCATCGCCGATATCTTCGGCGCACGTTATCAGGCGCTCTATGGCGACACCAAGCGCAAGGAGGCGCTGGCGCATCTGCGCACAGTCTCGGATTTCGATTACCGCACCTATCTGCCGCGGCTCTGAAATTCGGCAGAAGACCTACACAGCCGGCTCGCGCCGCTCGGCCGCATCCACCTGCGCGGCGAGACCCTGCTTGACGAGAACCTTCAATTCGCCCGGATGCAGCCGGATCGAGACGTCGCGTTCGAGCGGCAGCAACTCGCCGTCCATGACACAATTGGCCTTGGAGCGCAGTTTGGGGAAATGCAGTTGCACCTCGGCCGGATGCATCACCATGACGTCGGCATTCTCGCGGACCTTGCCGCGCAGCATGTCGATGGCGAGACGAGCGACGCCGACGGGTTTCAGCGGATTTGCCGTATAGAAGCCGAGTTCGCCGCTTCTCAGATTATCGGCATAAAGCAGCGCATTCTCACCGAAGGGATTGTTGGAGACGGAGATTGCCGACACCCTCCGGCGCTCGCGCATGCCGGCCGCCTCGAACTCGACTTCGAATTCCGGCGGGTTGAAGATAACGCCCAAGGCCGCCTTTGTGCTCGCCCGGATCTTACCCAGCCGCGAACGATAGCTGTAGGCGTTGCGGTAGCGCACCATGCGGGCGTGCAGGCCGGCGGAAAACTGGTGGATGAAGGGCCGGCCGTTGGCGCTGGCGATATCGACATTGTCGATCTCGCCGGAGGCAAGCACATCCAGCGCCTGCCAGATATCGAGCGGTACACGCAGCGAGCGGGCAAACAGATTCATGGTGCCGGCCGGCACGACGCCGAGCGCAATGCCGTTCTTCCAGGCGATCGAGGCCGCCGCCGAAATCGTGCCGTCGCCGCCGCCCGCGACGATGCCGTCGATATCGTCGCGCTTGGCCGCCCGCTCCATGGCGGGAATGATCTCCTTTCCGGAGAAGACGATGGCGTCGAAATCATGCCCGGCGTCGCGAAAAGCCGCCTCCGCCCTCTTTTCATAGGCCAGCATGTCGGTGGTCTTGAAGGTACCGCCGTCGCGATTGAAAAAGCCTACCAGCTTCATGAGCGATCCCGTCTCTGGCGCGGAAACAATCCTGCCTTGCCCATCAGATGGTTGCGGGATCGGCGATTTCAAGCGCCAGCGCCTTTCCCGAGAGACGACAGAAATGCAAAAATTGCAACGGACATATGCACATAGCAGGACGCTGCACTGCAAAAAATGCACTCGACGCCGGCCGGGTCGTCACGGATAGATGGAAGGATCGGAGACAGGTCTCCACCTCCCGCCATTTTGAACGATCGGCCACGGTCGCGCCTGCGCCAGTGCCATCGCCCATCAGAAAACCGCATCCAGGAGCTCTCGTGAGTGAGATCACCGTCAATGATTCCATCGATAGCCAGGATGAAGGGCTGCCCTCGGCAACGACGGTAGCGCTGGTCCAACTGGCGCTCGCCTGCGGCGGCTTCGGCATCGGCACCGGTGAATTCGCGATCATGGGCCTATTGCCCAATGTCGCCAAGACCTTCTCGGTGACGACGCCGCAAGCCGGATACGTCATCAGCGCCTATGCGCTCGGCGTCGTCATCGGCGCGCCCGTCATCGCCGTGCTCGCCGCGAAGATGGCGCGCCGTACACTTCTTTTGATATTGATGCTGATTTTTGCCGCCGGCAATATCTTCAGCGCCATGGCGCCGACCTTCGAAACCTTCACTTTGCTGCGCTTCGTCAGCGGCCTGCCGCATGGCGCCTATTTCGGCGTCGCGGCCCTTGTTGCCGCCTCGATGGTGCCGGTGCACCGCCGCGCGCGCGCCGTCGGCCGCGTCATGCTCGGCCTCACCGTCGCAACACTTCTCGGCACGCCATTGACGACGTTCTTCGGCCAGTCGCTCGACTGGCAGATCGCATTTTTCTCGGTTGGCGTGCTCGGCCTGCTGACGGTAGCACTGATCTGGTTCTACGTGCCCAAGGACAGGGTTTCCGAGGAGGCAAGCTTCCTGCGCGAACTCGGCGCTTTCCGCCGGCCGCAGGTGTGGCTGACGCTCGGCATCGCCGCCGTCGGTTACGGTGGGATGTTCGCGATGTTCAGCTATATCGCCTCAACGACAACAGAGGTGGCGATGTTGCCGGAAACAGCCGTTCCGATCATGCTGGTGCTCTTCGGCGTCGGCATGAATGCCGGCAATTTCATCGGTTCGTGGCTCGCCGACAAATCGCTGCTCGGCACGATCGGCGGCTCGCTCGTCTATAATATCGTCGTGCTGACCACCTTCTCGCTGACCGCCGCCAATCCCTATATGCTCGGCCTCTCGGTTTTCCTCGTCGGCTGCGGTTTTGCCGCCGGCCCGGCGCTGCAGACCCGGCTGATGGATGTCGCCGCCGATGCGCAGACGCTTGCCGCCGCCTCCAACCATTCCGCCTTCAACATCGCCAATGCGATCGGCGCCTGGCTCGGCGGCCTGGTCATCGCCGGGGGCTACGGTTTTGCGGCAACCGGTTATGTCGGCGCAGCACTGTCTTTCCTCGGCCTCTTCGTGTTTGCCGCTTCAGCACGGCTGGAGCGTCGCAGCCGGAGCACGCAGGCCGCGTAGAGCATCTCCGCCCGCAATGCGTGGAGGTGCGACATTCTGGCGTTAAGCATTTACCCCGCTTGACTTTTTTCGCGTTCGGGACCACCTAGCATCTCACGTGGATGGCACTTGTCTTCCGCGGATTTTAACGGAGCCATCTTAACGATGCCAAGCGACAGTAGCAGTCGATTGCCCCTGCCGTACGCGGCCCTCGTGCGCTGACCGACTCCTGTCGGCTCGCCCGGTCGGGACGCTACGGCGGATCGACGGAAAGGCGAGCCTCAAATGAATATCAATCGCTTCCCTCTTCGGGCAGGCCATGCCGCCCGTGCCTTCATCAACAACAGCCGCGGCGCGACGATCGCCGAACATGTCGAGTCGTTGAACGCGCTGACCGCCCAGGACGCCGGGCGCGTGCTGACCGGCATGCCGCTCGACTATGCCGTCAACATTCTCGACCGGCCGGAGCTTCGCAACGCTGCACAGATCCTGGCGCTGATCGGCGCCGAGGACGCTGCACGGCTGCTGCACGGCATGTCCAACGACCGTGTCGCCGACGTGCTGCTCGAACTCGACGGCGAGACCCGCGCCCGGCTGTTTGCCAGCCTCGACGAGCCGGTGCGCATTGCGATCCAGCATCTGATGGGCTACCCGCCGCGCACGGCCGGCGGCATCATGACGACGGAATTCGTCAGCGTGCCCGTGAACTGGACCGTCGCCCAGACACTTGATCATGTGCGCCAGGTCGAACGCTCGCGCGAGACCGTCTACGCCATCTATGTGCTCGACGAGATCAGCCACGCGCTCATGCATGTGGTGACGCTGCGCCGCCTGATCACCGGCGAGCCGGATGCTTCCATCCTCTCGGTGGCGCAGAAGGGCACACCGGTTTCGGCCGATCCGCTGATGAAGCAGGAGGATGTCGCCCGGCTGATCCGCAAACACGACCTGCTCGCCTTGCCGGTCACCGACGAACACGGGCAAGTGCTCGGCATCGTCACTGTCGACGACGTGATCGACACGATGATCTCCGATACGACGGAAGCGGCCCAGAGGTTCGGCGGCATGGAGGCGCTCGGCCAGCCCTATATGAAGATCGGCTTCGCCGGCATGATCCGCAAGCGCGCCGGCTGGCTCGCCGCCCTGTTCCTCGGCGAGATGCTGACGGCAAGCGCCATGCAGCATTTCGAAGGCGAGCTGGAAAAGGCCGTCGTGCTGACGCTGTTCATCCCGCTGATCATGAGCTCGGGCGGCAATTCCGGTTCGCAGGCGACCTCGCTGATCATTCGGGCCTTAGCGCTTGGCGAGTTGAAGCTTTCGGACTGGTGGAAGGTGCTGCTGCGCGAACTTCCCACAGGCATCGTGCTCGGCGCAATCCTCGGCTTCGTTGGCTTTATCCGCATCGTCTTCTGGCAGTCGGCCGGCCTCTACGACTACGGCCCGCACTGGCAGATGGTCGCCATCACGGTGTTTGCCGCCCTGATCGGGATCGTCACCTTCGGCTCGATCTGCGGCTCGATGCTGCCCTTCCTGCTGCAGAAGCTCCGGCTCGATCCGGCCAGCGCCTCGGCGCCCTTCGTTGCCACGCTGGTCGACGTCACCGGGCTCGTCATCTACTTCTCGGTGGCGCTGCTCATCCTCAGCGGGACGCTGCTGTAGCACCCGCAAATGGCAACAAGCCCGAGGGGATTTATTTTCCCTCGGGCAATTTCAACGGCCCATGTGTCTTGATGCTGCGGATGGCGAAGTTGGAGCGGATGTCGCTGACATTCGGCAGGGTCAACAGCGTTTCCGTCAGAAGCCGTTCGTAGGCGGCGAGATCCTCGACCACCACTTCGGCGAGGAAATCGGCGGTGCCCGAAATCAGGAAGCATGAGACGATCTCGGGGATGGCGAGCAGCGCCCTCTGCTGCGCGTCGGAATTCTCGCGGCTGTGATGAACGACTTTCAATTCGACGAAGACGGTCAGGCCGAGCCCGACCTCCTTGCGGTCGATATCGGCCGTGTAGCCGCGGATGATGCCGGAGCGTTCGAGATTGCGGATGCGGCGCAGGCAGGGCGACGGCGAAAGGTTCACCTTCTCGGCGATTTCGACATTGGTGGCCCGCGCATCCTCCTGCAGGCACTTCAGGATGGCAATATCGAACTTATCGAGATTTGGCATTTTCGCGATCCTCGCTGGCGTCGATTGGCAGAAGATTGCGCGTAGCATGATTTTTGAGCCAGAGATAGCAAGGACATGCCCTGCCCTGTGCGGCTAATCTTTTCCTCGACCGGAAAGGCTCCGGACGAAGGGAAGGACAGGACGATGACCACCATTGCATTGACGAACGACAAGTCGCCTTCACAGGCACTGGGTTATGCCGGCGGCACTGTTACCGTACTGATCTGGGCGACATGGTTTCTCGTCACCCGCCACAGCGCCGCAACGCCGCTCGGCTCGATCGACATCGGACTGATCCGCTTCGGCATTCCGGCGCTGGTGCTTTCGCCGGTCTGGCTGAAGACCGGGCTGTTGCCGAAGTCCCTGCCGCTGCATCTGCTGGCGATCATGGTGTCCGGCTCGGGCGCCGTTTTCTTCCTGCTCACCACGCTGGCAATCCATTCCACGCCGGCCGCCTCCTCAGGCATCCTGCTCGGCGGCTCGATGCCGCTTGCGGCGGCGCTGATCGGCATCGTGCTGTTTGGCGAAAGACCCGATAGCACCCGCATCTTCGGGCTGGTCGCAATCGTCACCGGCGTGCTGATCCTGCTCACGCACAGCCTTGCAGACGCCTCGCTGCCATGGACGAGCTTCGTGCTGCTGCCGGCCGGCGCCGTTTTGTGGGCGAGCTATACGCATGCCTTCCGCCGCTCGGGCCTGACGGCCGTGCAGGCAAGCGCGCTGATCGCCGTCTGGTCCTTCCTGATCATGGGCGCGCTTGCCCTCATCTTCGGCATCTCGCTGCCGCAGGCACCGCTTCCGGAAATCGGCCTGCAGGTGTTGAGCCAGGGCATTCTTTCCGGCCTCGTCGCAATGGTCGCCTACGGCACCGCCGTCAGAACACTCGGCGGAACGCAGGCCGCCGCCTTCACGGCGCTGACGCCGGTGCTGGCAACGCTGGGCGGCGGCTTCCTGCTTGGCGAACCGATCGGCCTGACGGAAATCAGCGCCGCGGTGATCACCGGCATCGGCGTTGCACTTTCCACGGGGATCGCCGCCCAGCGCAGCTGACCGCCAGCCAGGCCCAACAAAGTCGAAAGCCGCCGACAGCCATCGCTGCGGCGGCTTTTTCAATGAAGGTGATTTGGACCGCTCACGCCTGGATGACGACGACCCTGGCGCCGACTTCGACGCGGCTATAGAGATCGATCACGTCGTGGTTCATCATGCGGATACAGCCGCTTGACATGGCGAGACCGATCGATTGCGGCTGGTTGGTGCCGTGAATGCGAAAATGCGTGTCGCCGCCACCGCGATAGAGATACATCGCCCGTGCGCCGAGCGGGTTGTTCGGGCCGCCCGGCATGCCGCCGGCGAGCTTGCGGTAGCGCTCTTCGCGGCGCTGCATGTTTTCGGTGGGCGTCCAGCTCGGCCATTCGGCCTTGCGGCCGACATAGGCGTCGCCGGCAAATGCCAGCCCCTCGCGACCGACGCCGACGCCGTAGCGCACCGCCCTGCCATCGCCGAGCACGTAGTAGGCGCGGCGTGCAGGTGTGTCGACGATCACGGTGCCGGCCGCATGGGTGGTTTCATAGGCCACTTCCTGGCGGCGGAGTTCCGGCTTAATCTTGTCGATCGGCACCTGCCTCAACGGGAATTTTTCATCCGGGAGTGCGGCGTAATTCGTCTGGCTGTTCAGGCCGGTCGAAGAGCAGCCGGCGACAAAAAGCGGCAGAGCGATCAGGAAGCCCCGGCGGGAGATCGTCATAAAATGTGTCCTTAGTGCGTCAACAAGATGTCGCAAGCTAAGAAGATTATGGTTAACGAACGGCTAACGACCGCCCACCGCAAGTAATCACGAAGGCGTCAGCACGTAAAAATTGTCGGCGGCGTGGATAATCCGCCTCACATATTCGGATAGACCGGCCCCTCGCCGCCCTGCGGCGGTACCCAGTTGATGTTCTGGTTGGGATCCTTGATGTCGCAGGTCTTGCAGTGCACGCAGTTCTGGGCGTTGATGACGAAGGTCTCCTGCCCGTCCTTCTCCACCCATTCATAGACCCCAGCCGGACAGTAACGCGTCGACGGGCCGGCGTAGATGTCGTGCTCCGAACGTTTCTGCAGGCCGATGTCCTTGACCTGAAGATGCACCGGCTGGTCTTCCTCGTGATTGGTGTTCGACAAGAACACCGAGGACAGGCGGTCGAAGGTCAGGACGCCATCCGGTTTCGGATAGGCAATCGGCTTGTGGTTTGCTGCCGGCTCGAGCGACTGCGCATCGGTCTTGCCATGCTTCAGCGTGCCGAAGAACGAGAAGCCGAACAAGGTGTTGGTCCACATGTCGAGACCGCCGAGAGCCACGCCGAGCGCCGTGCCGAACTTCGACCACAGCGGCTTGACGTTGCGCACCCGCTTGAGATCCTTGCCGATGTCGCCCTTGCGCCATTCGGTTTCGATCTCGGTGACCTCGTCATGGCTGCGGCCGGCTGTAATTGCGGCGGCGATCTTTTCGGCCGCCAGCATGCCCGACAGCACCGCATTGTGACTGCCCTTGATGCGGGGAACGTTGACCAGACCGGCCGAACAGCCGATCAGCGCCCCGCCCGGGAAGGAGAGCTTCGGCACCGACTGGTAACCGCCCTCGGTGATCGCACGCGCGCCATAGGACAGCCGCTTGCCACCCTCGAAGGTGCCGCGGATCGCCGGATGGGTCTTGAAGCGCTGGAATTCCTCGAAGGGATAGAGATAGGGGTTCTTGTAGTTCAGGTGGACGACGAAGCCGACGGCGACCAGATTGTCTTCGAGATGATAGAGGAAGGAGCCGCCGCCGGTCTTCATTCCGAGCGGCCAGCCGAAGGAGTGCTGCACCAGGCCGAGACGGTGGTTCTCAGGCTTGACCTGCCAGAGCTCCTTGATGCCGATGCCGAACTTTTGCGGTTCGCGATCTTTCTGCAGATCGAACTTGGCGATCAGTTGTTTGGCGAGCGAGCCGCGCACGCCCTCGCCGATCAGCACATATTTGCCGAGCAGTTCCATGCCGCGGGTATAGTTCGGGCCAAGCTCGCCGTTCTTCTCGATGCCCATGTCGCCGGTGGCGACGCCGATGACGGCGCCCTCGTCATTGTAGAGCACTTCGGTTGCGGCAAAGCCCGGATAGATCTCGACGCCGAGTTCTTCGGCTTTCGCCGCCAGCCACCGACAGACGAGCCCGAGCGAGACGATGTAGTTGCCGTGATTGTTCATCAGCGGCGGCATCAAAAAATTCGGCAGGCGGATCGAGCCGGCAGGGCCGAGCAGCAGGAAGTGGTCGGCATTGACCTCGGTCTTGAAGGGATGGTCGCTTTCGCTGCGCCAGCCGGGCAGCAGTCTATCGATGCCGATCGGATCGACGACGGCGCCTGAGAGAATATGAGCGCCGACTTCCGAGCCCTTCTCCAGCACCACGACCGAAAGCTCCGGATTGACCTGCTTCAGCCGGATCGCCGCGGAAAGACCGGCCGGACCGGCGCCGACGATCACCACGTCGAATTCCATGCTCTCGCGTTCGGGCAGCTCAGTCGTCTCGGTCATTCACTCGTCTCCGCTTGGCGGCACGCGGCCGTCATCCCGTCATAGGCACTTTCTTGTCAAAACGAGAAAGCATTGTCGAGCCGGGATACGACAGCCAATCTTCAATTCGCACAATGATATGCCCTGGGCGCCAGAATTATATGTCGTTTACGTCAACGTCAATTATCAAACGGCGCCGAAGCGACCACCTGCCCTTCCCTTTTCCGCCGCATGCGCCTTATACATCGCTCAAAGATATCGGAGGGAACGATCATGGATCTCGGCATCGAAGGCAAACGGGCGCTCGTCCTCGCCTCCTCGCGTGGGCTCGGCCTTGGCATCGCCACAGCACTGGCGCGCGAAGGCGCAAATGTGCTGCTCTGCGGGCGCAGCGGCGAGCAGCTGGAGGCCAATTGCAAGGCAATCAATGCCGAAGGCAAAGGCCGGGCCGACTGGATCTGGGCCGATCTCGGCGATGAACGCTTCGTCGAGACGACGACGGCGGCGGTGAACGAGAAATTCGGCGGGCTCGATATCCTCGTCAACAACACCGGCGGGCCGAAGCCCGGCACGACCGAGGACATGACCGGTGAAAAGCTCGAGACCTATTTTATCTCCATGGTCGCCCGCGTCATCACGCTGACCAATGCGCTGCTGCCCGGCATGAAGGTGCAAGGATGGGGCCGTATCCTGACGGTCGCCTCCTCGGGGGTGATCGAACCGATCGCCAATCTGGCGCTGTCGAATACGCTGCGCCCGGCACTTGCCGGCTGGAGCAAAACGCTTGCCTCCGAAGTCGGCGGCTTCGGCATTACCACCAACCTGCTTCTGCCGGGCAGCATCCTGACCGCAAGACTCGACGATCTCGACGGGGCGGCGGCAAAGCGGACGGGCAAGAGCCTCGAAGATATCCGCACCGACAAGGAAGCGCGCATTCCGGTCGGCCGCTATGGCAGGGTGGAGGAATTTGCCGCAACGGCTGCCTTCCTTTGCAGCCAGCCGGCAAGCTACATCACCGGCTCGCTGATCCGCTGCGACGGCGGTGCGGCCCGATCGGTCTGACGGCTTCGCCTCAGCCGGCGTGTACGGCCCCAGCCCATGTCGCGGCACTTCGGATCATCTGTTCGACATAGGCGGGGTCGTCGGCAAATTCGGCGAGCTCGGAAAGACGATGGAAGCCCGTCAGGATCGCAATGCGCCGCCGGTCGAGCCGGCGTCCGGTCAACATTTCATAGGCCGATACGATCCGGGCGGTGAGATCGGGCGAGATGAAGTTCGAGTAGATGAACTCTTGGTGCAACGGACCGAAGCCCGAATCGGCGAAATCATAGATGCCGTTGAGCCTCCCTTGCGCATGGTCGAAAGCCATGTTCCAGCCATGGCCGTCGAAGAAGCCGTAGATGTTGCCGTGAGGATCCGGCGGCAAGGTTTCGAAATCGGCAAGAATGGCCTGCGCAAAGCTCCTGATGTCGGGCGGCAGAAGCGGTAAGGCCTTGGTTCGCACCACCTCCGGCGATTGCCATGGCTGGATCGGCCCGGCGCCGGCCGACCGCATGCGATCGGCATCGAGCACGTGCAGCTCGGCGTAAAAACGAGCAAGATCATCGGCGAGACGTCGACGATAATTCTCGCCAAGCGCATCGTAATCCTCGGCAATGAGATGTTCCCCCTCGAGCTTGGCATGGCTGGAGAAGATCGGCGGCCCGTCGTGAATGCGCATGTCTGGAACCGCCATCGACAGCGACGGCCTGATGATGTCGAGCAAGGCGGCTTCCTTGACAAGCGCTCTTTCCGCGCCTGAATGGCGAGGAAATTTAAAGATCAACGTGTCATCGACGTCGACGGCAAGCGAGTCCCAACCCTTCGCCGCCAGCTTGAACACGGAGGCCGTGAGTTCGGGAAACACGCTTATGATGAGAGAGCGAAATTCGCTGGCGTTCAACTCGGTCATGACGACCTGCCTTCTCTGGTTTTTCCGTATTCTTCCCGTGCCATCGCCGGATGGCGGGGTAATCTCGTCTTCTCGCGAAGGATCTCCCGCCGCAGCCGTCGAACGGCACTCAGGTAAACGCGGCCTATATTAGTATAGTTTGAATATTACGGAATATTCATTACAAAAATTTAAGCCGTTATAACCACTTAGTGATTGCGACCCGGGAATTATGTCTTTTTTGCGCCGCAATATAAGTGGTTCAATCGGGGCATAAAATTTGCAACCCCATTCAACACCCGGTCTGTCGCCCATGAAGAAATTTTGGATCACTGTCAGCGTTATCGCAGTTGCCGCCGTCGGCGTCTGGCAATTCGGGAATCTGATCCCTTATGCCTCTCGCATTCCCTACCTCTCGCAGTTCATCAAGCAGCCGGCCGGGAGCAATGGCGGCGGGCAGCAAGCACAGGGTGATCAGGCGCAGGCCGATCAAGCGCAGAACGGTGGGCAACATCAGGGCGGCGGGCGCAAACGCGGCGGCGGTGGCCCGACTGTCGTCAAAACAGTCGCAGCGGTGAAAACGACGCTGCCGACGGATGTGACGGCGACCGGCTGGGCCGATGCCGATGACAACACGACCATTGCCGCCCAAGAACAGGGCCTGATCGTCAGCATCGATGCGCAGGATGGGGCGACCGTCAAAGCCGGCGACCTGATCGCCAAGCTGGATGGGCGTACGGCCAAGGCAGCGGTCGACAAGGACAATGCGATGATCGTGCGCGACACCGCCACCCTTTCGGAGGCCGCGACCGCCTTGACGCGCGCGCAGGACCTGTTCGACCAGAAGGCCGGCACCCAGCAGAGCCTCGACCAAGCGGTCGCCGCCCGCGATACTGCCGCAGCCACCGTCGACGCTGACAAAGCATCGCTTGCCTCCGATCAGGTCACCCTCGAGCACACCGACATTCGCGCGCCCTTCGATGGCCGGCTCGGCGATATTGCCGTCAGCAAAGGCGCTTTCCTCGGTGCCGGCGCGGCAATCGTCACCATCGCCAAATACGATCCGATCTATGTGAAATTCCACCTGCAGGAACGCTATCTGCGGACGTTGAAAAACGCTCTGGCAGCCGGTCCGGTCGAGGTCAGCACGGTTCCCAAATCAACCAAGGGACAGGTCCGAAAGGGCGAGATCAGCTTCTACGACAACACGGTCGACACGGCCTCGGGCACGATCCTCGCCAAGGCGAAATTCGAGAATGCCTCCGGCGCGCTCTGGCCCGGCCAGTCGGTCAACATCGTGGTGCATTTCAACAATGACGAACAGCAGGTCGTGGTGCCGACGGTTGCCGTCAGCCCTGGTCCGGAGGGATTCTTCGCCTTCGTCGCCAAGGACGGCAAATCGCATCTGACGCCGGTCACCGTCGCCCGCGCAAACGGCGGCTTCACCGCCATCGAATCGGGTCTTTCGGCGGGCGACCACGTCGTCGTCGAGGGCCAGGGCCAGCTCAGCGATCAACAGGCGATCGACGAGCAGTTCAACGAAAAGGCGCTTGATGTCGCGTCCGCCGAAGAGCCTCGGCAGCAGCAGTCCGAGACGATCGCGGTGGGAGCTCAGCAATGATCCCCAATTTCTGTATTCAGCGGCCCGTCGCGACGACGCTGCTTGCCATCGGCGTCATTCTGGCCGGCCTTGCCGGTTACCAGCTCGTACCTGTCGCCGCATTGCCGCAGGTCGATTTCCCGACGATCAACGTTTCGGCGCAATTGAGCGGCGCATCGCCGCAGACGATGGCGACCTCGGTTGCAACACCGCTGATCAAGCAGTTCGAGACCATTCCCGGGATCAGCGAAATCAGCGCTTCGAGTTCGCTCGGCAGCAGCAGCATCGTGCTGCAGTTCGATCTCAACCGCAGTATCGACGCTGCCGCAGCCGACGTGCAGGCAGCAATCTCGCATGCGACAAGGCAGCTGCCCGACAATCTGACGACACCGCCGAGCTACCGCAAGACCAATCCGGCCGATGCGCCGGTGATGCTGCTCTCGGTGCAGAGCAACACCATGCCGCGCAGCAAGCTCGACGAGATCGCCGAGGACATCATCTCGCCGTCGCTTTCCACGCTTCCCGGCGTTGCCCAGGTCAGCGTCTACGGTGCGCAGACCTATGCCGTGCGCGTCGAGGTCGATCCGAACAAGCTTTTGACCCGCGGCATCGGCATCGATACCGTCAACAAGGCGCTCGCTGCGGCCAACAGCCAGCAGCCGGTGGGAACGCTGCAGAACAACTCGCAGAGCATGACCATCACGGCGAATACGCAGCGCACCAACGCCGAACAATTCCGCTCGCTCGTCATTGCCAATCCGAACGGTGCGCCGATCCATCTCGGCGATATTGCCGATGTGCAGGACAGTGTCGAGAACCAGTATACCGGCAGCTGGTATGACGGCCAGCGCGGCATCATTCTCGCCATTCAGCGTCAGCCGGATGCCAACACGGTCGATGTCGTCGATGCGATCAATGCCAAGCTGCCGCAGCTTCACGCCGAAATCCCGCCCTCGGTCAACACCGTCGTCATGAACGACGCGGCAAAACCCATTCGCGATGCCATTTCCGACGTGAAGTTCACGCTGCTCTTGACGATCGGTCTCGTCGTTCTCGTCATTTACCTCTTCACCGGCCATGCGACCGCAACCATCATTCCGGGACTTGCGGTTCCGCTGTCGCTGATCTCGACCTTCGGCATGATGTATGTGCTTGGCTACAGCATCGACAACATTTCGCTGCTCGGGCTGACGCTGGCGGTGGGGCTGGTGGTCGATGATGCGATCGTTATGCTCGAAAACATCCTGCGCCATGTCGAGGAAGGCATGCCGGTGCGGGAAGCGGCGATCAAGGGTGCGGGCGAAGTCAGCTACACCATCATTTCCATGTCGGTGTCGCTGATCGCGGTCTTCATCCCGATCCTGCTGATGGGCGGCGTCGTCGGCCGCGTGTTCAACGAATTCGGCATGGTGGTCGCCATCGCCATCATCTCGTCGGCGATCGTCTCGCTGACCGTGACGCCGATGCTCGGCTCGCGTCTGTCCAATAACCACAGCCGCCGGCCGCTCATCATCCGCGTCTTCGATGCCGGCTTCGAGCGGACACTCAATGGGTACGACAAAGCGGTTGGCTGGTGCCTTCAGCATCGCCCCACAATCATCGGAGTTTTCCTCGCCTCGGTGGCGCTGACGATCTATCTCTTCATGACGCTGCCTACGAGCTTCTTCCCGCAGGAAGATATCGGCCGCCTGACGATCAGCACGCAGGCCCGGCAGGACATTTCCTATTCCGCCATGGAAGCGCTGCAGCAGCAGGCGGCGGCGGTCGTCAAAGCCAACCCGGCGGTCAACCACGTGATGTCGACGATCGGCGGCAACCCGAACAAACCGCAGAACAACGGCTCGATGTTCGTCGAACTCAAGGACAAGAAGGCGCGTCCGCCGCTTGACCAGACGCTGCGCGAACTGCGCACGGCGATCAACAAGATCCCCGGACTGCAGGCCTTCGTGACGCCGAACCAGAGCCTGCGCTTCGGCGGCCGCCAGACCGCCAGCCAGTATCAGTTGGTGGTGCAGGCACTAAGTGCCGATCAGACCAACCTCTGGGCCGGCAAGATCCAGGCGGCGATGCGCAAGGACCGGCTGTTCACCGACGTGACTTCGGACGCCCAGAACAACGCCCTGCAGGCCAATATCGTCATCGATACCGAGCGGGCGGCCGCTTATGGGATCGACAACGACACGCTGCGCACGACGCTGCAGGAATCCTTCAGCGGCTATTCAGCGGCGGAAATCCAGTCGACCGGCGACAGCTACGACGTCATCGTCGAATACGACACCAGCAAACCCTGGGACGACCAGAAGCTTTCGGAAATTCAGGTCGCCTCCGCCAATGGCAGTCTGGTGCCGCTGTCGAACTTCGCCCATGTGCAACGCACCACCGGCCCGGTCACCATCAACCAGACGGGCCAGCTGGTCTCGACCACCGTTTCCTTCAACCTGCCGGAAGGCGTCTCGCTCAGCGATGCGACGGCGGCGGTCGACCAGATCAAGAAGGACATCGCCACGCCGGCTGATGTTTTCACCTCCTATGGCGGTACGGCGGAGATTTTCCAGCAGTCGCAGGGCAATACGCCCTATCTGATCCTGGCGGCGGTGCTAACCATCTATGTCGTGCTCGGCGTGCTTTATGAGAGCTTCATCCATCCGCTCACCATCCTCTCCGGCCTGCCGGCCGCAGCCTTCGGCGCGCTGCTGGCATTGAAGATCATGGGTTTCGACCTGTCGATCATCGCGCTTATCGGCCTGTTGATGCTGATCGGCATCGTCAAGAAAAACGCGATCATGATGATCGACGTGGCGGTGGAGACCATGCGCACGACAGGCGAAAAGGCGACGGCGGCGATCCACGAGGCCTGCGTGCGGCGCTTCCGGCCGATCATGATGACGACCTTCTGCGCCCTGCTCGGCGCCCTGCCGATCGCGCTCGGCACCGGCGCAAGCTCGGAACTGCGCCAGCCGCTCGGCATCGCCGTCGTCGGCGGCCTGATCGTCTCGCAGATGCTGACACTGTTCATCACCCCCGTCATCTTCGTCGAGATGGACCGCTTCGGAAACTTCCTCGGCCGCCTGATCGGCGGAAAGAAGGTCGAGGAGCCGGTGGTGCAGGAGGTAAGGGCGATGGCTGCCGAATGATGATGGCCCTCTGATTTCAGCATTGCCAACCCTTGCGGCGCACTTCTTTTCCCCGACCGGGAGAAGAAGTGCGCCCGCGATCACATCAAGCCTCCATCCTCTTGAATGTGTCACGCCTCTGTGGCATCACGCGCCCTCCTGAATCCGGGGCGTGCTTACGTCCCTTCGCGGAGCCACGCTCCGTCTCCAATAACAATCGGCATGAAGAGGTGCGGGCATGGCTCAGGCGCTGGGTTTGGACTTTGGCACGACGAATACGGTTCTCGCCATGGCGGATGGCGGGGCAACGCGCTCGCTGGCGTTCACGAGCACGGAAGGCACGGCCGACAGCATGCGCACGGCACTTTCCTTCATGAAGGATGCGCAACTCGGCGCGTCGGCATTGAAAGTGGAGGCGGGCCATGCGGCGATCCGCCAGTTCATCGACAATCCCGGCGAATGCCGCTTTCTGCAATCGATCAAGACCTTCGCGGCAAGCGCGCTGTTCCAGGGCACGCTGATTTACGCCAAGCGGCATAATTTCGAGGATCTGATGGAGGTTTTCGTCAGGCGCCTGCGCAATTACGCCGGCGACCACTGGCCTTCGGATGTCAGCCGCATCGTCACCGGCCGGCCGGTGCATTTTGCCGGCGCCAGCCCCGATCCTGACCTGGCGACCCAACGCTACAACGAGGCGCTGTCGCGCTTCGGCTTTCCCGAAATCCACTACGTCTACGAGCCGGTCGCCGCCGCGTTCTACTTCGCGCAGAACCTGAAGCAGGATGCGACCGTGCTGGTTGCCGATTTCGGCGGCGGCACGACCGACTATTCGCTGATCCGCTTTGCGACGGTCGCCGGCAAGCTGACGGCAACGCCGATCGGCCATTCCGGCGTCGGCGTTGCCGGCGACCATTTCGACTACAGGATGATCGACAACATCGTTGCACCGCTGATCGGCAAGGGCAGCCATTTCAAAAGCTTCGACAAGATCCTTGAAGTCCCGTCCAACTACTATTCCAGCTTCGGCCGCTGGAACCAGCTGTCGATCTTCAAGACGACGCGCGAATTCGAGGATCTGAAGAAGCTGGTGCGCACCAGCCTGGAGCCGGAAAAGCTCGAAATCTTCATCGACCTCATCGACCATGACGAGGGCTATCCGCTCTATCAGGCGGTGTCGGCGACAAAGATGGCGCTGTCGGCCGCCGAAGAAGCGCCTTTCGATTTCGCGCCGCTCGGCCGCAGCGGACATCGCAGCATCCGGCGCAGCGACTTCGAAGGCTGGATCGCCGAGGATCTCGCCCGTATCGAAGGCGCGCTCGACGACCTGCTCGACAAGACCAGGACAAAGCCCGGGGAAATCGACAAGGTGTTTCTGACCGGCGGCACCTCCTTCGTGCCGGCGGTGCGCCGCATCTTCACCGAGCGTTTCGAGCGCGACCGGATCGAAAGCGGCGGTGAGCTGTTGTCGATCGCCCATGGCCTGGCGCTGATCGGCGAACGCGACGACATCGCGCAATGGACTGTGCAATAACATCGGCAGGGGTGGGCAATCTGTCGCCTGCCCTTCCAATGCCACTGTCTCTCCGCTAAACCCGTCAGATGATCTCCGCCAACGACCTTTCCCCCGCCGAGCTTGCAGCGCTTCTGCATTTCCACGCGGATGCCGGCGTGGAATGGCTGCTGGAGGAAGAGGCGATCGACCGCTTCGCCGAGTTCGAGGCGATGAAGGCCGCCCGACGCCCGGCGGCACAGGCGCAGCCACAAGCTCCCATCGCTGGGGAAGGTCCCGTCGCTCGGGATGGTCGGACACCGCCGCGTCCGAATGGAGTGGCACGCCCAGCTCCAGCCGAACGCGCCGCTTCCGGCCCGCAGCCGGCGATCCCGGACGGCGAGGCAGTGCAGCAGGCGCGTTTCGTCGCCGAGAGCGCGCGATCCCTGAGCGAGCTCAAGACTGCGATTGAAGCCTTCAACGGCTGCAACCTCAAGCACAGCGCCCGCTCGACCATCTTTGCCAGCGGTGATGCCGAAAGCGGTATCATGGTGATCGGCTCGGCGCCGGGCGCCGAAGACGATCGCGAAGGCGTGCCCTTCTCGGGAAAATCCGGCCAGTTGTTCGACAAGATGCTGGCGGCGATCGGGCTGACGCGCTCGAGCGTTCTGCTGACGCAGGTCATCCCCTGGCGACCACCGGGCAATCGTGCGCCTTCGGCGGCGGAAATGGACATCTGCCGGCCCTTCATCGAACGGCAGATCGCCCTGGCTGAACCCAAGGTAATCCTGTTGCTCGGCAATTTTTCGGCCCGCTTCTTCTTCGGCGAAAACGACACGATCCACGGCCTGCGCGGCCGCTGGAAGGAGATTACCGCTGCAGACTGTGTCATTCCTGCCATAGCCAGCCTGCATCCGCAGGATCTGTTGACCGCGCCGGTCAATAAGCGGCTGGCCTGGAATGATCTGCTCGCCTTTCAAGCGAAGCTTAAGTCCCTCTCCTTGCTTAGAAATTAGCCAAAGTTGAAGATATTATGAATTGATCTATGCGCCTTGCGCATGGCTGCATCCCGCCGTGGCGCATTGCGGAATCAATGCTGCACCGCAATATGAGGGGTGTCTTGGGAGGAACCAAAGGAACCAAGGCCATGAACAAACGATTTCGTCCTATCCATAGCGGGTTTGAAACCCTTCGCCTCGCCGGCGACCAGGTTCGTACCACTCACGGCCACAGCCGTTTCGGCTTTGCCGCAAACGAACAGATGATTGCCCGCGGCACTGGCATCAACGGCCGCACAGCGCGCCCCGACGCGATTTTTTCGGACTTCCAGCAATATTGAGCGGCAGGCGCATCGCCTGCCGTTTAGAGCAGTTCAGCTTTTCATGGAAGCGCCGAACCGCTCTAACCTTTTGTTATTACGCAATTCCGGACGGAAAACCGCTTCGCACTTTTCCTGGAATTGCTCTAGCGTTAAGAGTAACTCCAAGATGACGATCCTGATATCGCTTCTGCGCAACATCGAAACTTTCGAGCATATCCGCGTCGCGGTCTCAGCCGCGCGGGAATATGAGCGCGAGCTATCGCTCAAGCCGGTCGACGCCGCCCCCTGCATCGGCCCAAGTGCCGCGGCCATCGTTCTCTGATCAGACGGCAATTTCCTCGATCTGGGTTTTTGCCCATTCGAAGGCTTCGTCGACATAGGCGAACTTGACCGCCTGCCAGGCGCAGTATTGCTCGACGAAATCCCGCGATATCCAAATGTGCGTCTTGCGTGGTTCGTCATCCCAGCCGACGCAGCCGCGCTGCGCCGCCTTTGCCAAGAGCCGTTGGAGGTGGGTGCGCGACATCATGAAATCGGCGGCGAGCGCACGGGTTTCGACGCGACCGACGGAAAACCTGTCCGGCTCGCTGCTTTCCATATCCATTCGGGCGATGAAGTTGTCGACGACGAGGCCGCCGGCCTCCGTCCAGAGGAACAGCGCCACCTGTTCGGGCGGCTCGCGCCAGGCGGCATCCTCCAGGCAATGGCGAGCGATGCGCGGCTGAACCAGCCGCATCATTGATGGGTTTGACTGGAAAAACGCTGCCCTTTGACCGCCGTCAAGCAGATCGAGCGCGCCGAGATTGGAATGAATCCAGGCAAACATCGCCTGATGGCTGACGTCGGCCGGCTCGAAATGACGTGGCCGCCGCCGCTCATCGCCGGGCGTGTGAACAATGAAGCGGTAGGTATAGAGTTCTTCGATGAAGGCGAGAACGGTGTTGCGGCTCGCCACCTTATGCGCGGTGATGCGTCCGGTCAGCCGAACGGCGGTGAAACCCGAGGTCGGGTCGCGCGGGTCATATTCCAGATTGAGGGCATAGGCAGTCTGGGTCAGAAGCCAGCGCTGGTGCGAAGCGAGCAATCGCGCCAGGCGCGGGCCGGCATCGAACATACCGCGCATCTGCCCAGCCAAAAAGCGGATGCTCATCAGAAAGGAGGAGTTCCCCGCCAATTGCTCCGCCGTGAATGCCATTATGCTTTTCTCCACCTCCGCGCGCCGGCCGGCGTTCGGAGCAGCAATACCGAAAGCTTCCCCGGTATCAGCGGCCATTCAGACATGCACAGCTTCGAATAAATGATACTCTCTCATCTTCAACAAACATATTCCGCGAGGCAGCGATATCCCAAGAATTCACCATTCTTTTCGCTCTTTGCGAGCATTTTTCCCCAAGCGGCGATATTCGCCTTAAAAGCTTTCATATCAGGCGGTTGCAAGCGTCAGGCTTGCGGCGTCGTGGCTCTGCGCGCCTCCCTCTGCTCGATGCCCAGCTGATGCTCGCGATAGATGATGAAGATGCCGGCGGAGATGACGATGAGAGTGCCGATCAGCATGGTAAAGCTCGGCACATCGCCGAAGACGAAATAGGCGACGATGATCCCGAGCAGGATCGAGGTATATTCAAACGGCGCGATGGTGGAGACATCGGCATGGCGGTAGCTTTCCGTCAGCAGGATCTGCGCGATGCCGCCGCAAAAACCGGCGGCGACGAGGCAGAGTGCCGACGGCCATGGCAGGACGAGCCAGCCGAACGGCAGGGAGGCCAGCGAGAAGACCGATGCGATGAGCGAGAAATAGAGTACGATCGTCGCCGTTTTCTCCTCCTCGACGAGACGACGCACCTGGATCATCGCCATGCCGCCGAGAACGGCCGAGAGCAGCACTGCGAGCGCGCCGACGGCCTGTTCGGCTTCCATGCCGCCGTCACGGAACAGCGTGAGTTTCGGCCAGGAGACGATGGCGACGCCGACGATGCCGACCAGGACGGCGCTCCAGCGATAGATCCGCACGGTCTCGCCGAGAAAAACCGCGGCGAAGACGACGGCGACGAGCGGCAAGGCGTAGCCGAGCGCAATCGCTTCCGGCAACGGCAGATGCAGCAGGCCATAGAAACCGAAAGCCATCGACATGATACCGATCGTGCCGCGCTTTAGGTGGCCGATCGGATTGGCGGTGTAAAAGGCCGCGCGCAGTTGCCCGATATAGGCGAGATAGGCCATGATCGGGAAAAGCGCGAAGAAGGACCTGCAGAAAGTGACCTGACCGGGTGGGATGTCTGAGCCCGCCAGCTTGATGAAGGTCTGCATGGCCAGGAAGACCACGACCGACGACACCTTCAGCGCAATGCCTCTCATCGGGTTTTTGAGAACCACGTGCATGATCCTGGCTCTTATATCGACTTAACAGCAACGGGGAGACGCGTTCGACTCGGGAACGCAGAAGATGACGTTTCTATCGTAGCGAAGAAAATCCCGATTGGCGAAAAAATCGCAAGCAGCGTGGAAGAATCGCAAGATCACCTTCCCGCGCAGGCCCGACGGTGCGGAATGCGCGCCCTCGCGTCGTTTTTTTGCTCTCTTCAGCCATTTCGCCCCAAAATGTTCACCTCTGACCGGCCGCTGTTAACCAATTGAAAACCATAGGCACGCATCGTTTTTGCTTGTTCGAAATTTTCCTCGCCCTGCAACGATTGCCCGCCCTTCCAGGATCATTTGATGAAGCCGCTTAGCGCCGAAACCATTGCCCAGTCGCAAAATGCGACGCCACGTTCGATGCGCGTCGTCACCGACGGCATCAGCATCGACCTTGAGCGCTTCAGCGCCGACAACACCAATATCGTCAAGCAGATCAAGCTGCTCGCCATCAATGCGCTGATCGAAGCGGCAAGAGCCGGCGAGACCGGAAAGGGCTTTGCGGTCGTTGCCAACGAGGTGCAGCGGCTGGCGCAGATCGCCACCGACATCACCGGCAGGTTCGAGAGCAACGTGCTCGGGCGCATCGGCCTCAGCCGCGCCATGGCGGATTCGCTGGTCGAGGAGATGGAGGGCGTTCGCCTCACCGATCTGGCGCAGACGCTGGTGCAGCTCATTGTCCGCAACCTTTTCGAGCGCACGGCCGATGTGCGCTGGTGGGCGACGGACCCGGCGCTCTGGCAGGCGCTGCGAAACCCGGATCGGGAAGCCATCGCCTTTGCCGCGGAGCGTCTCGGCGCCATCAACCGCTTCTACACCGTCTATCTCGATCTGGTCATGACCGATCTTTCGGGCAAGGTGATCGCATCGGCCAATCCCAAGTTCCAACGCAAGATTGCCGGCACGAGCTTTGCCGGCGATGCATGGTTCCGCGCGGCGTCTGCCTGCGCCTCCGGCGACGCGTATAGTGTCGACGAGGTCAAAGCGAGCCCCATCCATGACAACAGGCATGCGCTCGTCTATGCCACCGGCATCCGCGAAGAAGGCAAGCTCGACGGACGGCTGATCGGCACGCTCGGCGTCTATTTCGACTGGCAGAACCAGGGCCAGGCGATCGTCGAGAAAGAGGCGAACCTGCCGCCGCAACTGGCGGAGAAAACGACGGTCATGCTGCTCGACGGCAAGAGCCGGGTGATCGCCACCACCAATCCCGCCTTGCTGTTTTCCCATTTCGCCCTCGCCAACCCATCCGGCCGTGCCAAGGGCAGCTACTACGACAATAACGGCTCGATCGTCGCTTTCGCGCGCACCCTCGGCTACGAGGACTATGACGGGCTCGGCTGGTACGGCGTCGTCGTGCAGCGGACGGAAAGCGACGCGACGATCAAGGCGGCACTCAATCTAAAATAGCACCTTTCGCCCAGCAGCCGCGTCCTTCAGTTCTCAAGAGGATATTTTGCCCGTGAACTTGGTGTTCGCGGGCAATTTGCTTTAACTTTAGTTCAGACTTTAATGTAATCATGCCCGGCAAAATTATGGCAGAGTGCGCCCGCCTCTGTATTCCGCGGTTGTCAAATAACGGTCTTCAGGAAACACCATGCGAACAGATACCGGCCAGGTCATTCATCTGGCAGATTACCGTACCACCGACTTTGTGCTGGAACGCGTGGACCTGACCTTCGAACTCGACCCGACGGAGACAAAGGTCGAGGCACGCCTGATCTTTCATCGCCGCCCGGGCGCCGATCCGACAGCGCCGATCGTGCTCGACGGCGATGAGCTGACGCTGTCCGGGCTGCTGTTCGACCAAGTGGAGCTCGACCCTTCGCGTTATGACGCAACAGGCGAGAGCCTGACGGTGCGCGACCTGCCGGAGAGCGCGCCTTTCGAGCTGACGATCACTACGGTCATCAACCCCGAGGCCAATACCAAGCTGATGGGCCTTTACCGCACCGGCGGCATCTACTGCACGCAATGCGAGGCGGAGGGCTTCCGCCGCATCACCTATTTCCCCGACCGGCCCGACGTGCTTGCACCATTCACGGTCAACATTATCGCCGACAAGGACGCCAACCCGCTGCTCTTGTCGAACGGCAACTTCCTCGGCGGCGCCGGCTACGGCCCGGGCAAGCATTTCGCCGCCTGGTTCGACCCGCATCCGAAGCCGAGCTATCTGTTCGCGCTCGTCGCCGGCGATCTCGGCGTCGTCGAAGACATTTTCACCACCATGTCCGGCCGCGAGGTGGTGCTGAAGATCTATGTCGAGCACGGCAACGAGCCGCGCGCGGCCTATGCGATGGACGCGCTCAAACGCTCGATGAAGTGGGACGAAGAGAGGTTCGGACGCGAATACGATCTCGACATCTTCATGATCGTCGCCGTCTCCGACTTCAACATGGGGGCGATGGAGAACAAGGGCCTCAACGTCTTCAACGACAAATACGTCCTTGCCGATCCGGAACTCGCCACCGACGCCGACTACGCCAATATCGAGGCGATCATCGCGCATGAATATTTCCACAACTGGACCGGCAATCGTATCACCTGCCGCGACTGGTTCCAGCTGTGCCTCAAGGAAGGCCTGACGGTCTATCGCGATCACGAATTCTCTTCAGACCAGCGCTCGCGGCCGGTCAAGCGCATCGCCGAGGTGCGCCACCTGAAATCGGAGCAGTTCCCGGAAGATGGCGGCCCGCTCGCTCATCCGGTGCGGCCGACGCAATATCGCGAGATCAATAATTTCTACACGACGACCGTCTACGAGAAGGGCAGCGAAGTCACGCGGATGATCGCGACGCTGCTCGGCAAGGATGGCTTCAAGAAGGGCATGGACCTTTATTTCGATCGCCATGACGGCCAGGCCGTGACGATCGAGGATTTCGTCAAATGCTTCGAGGATGCAAGCGGGCGCGACCTCACGCAATTCTCGCTCTGGTACCATCAGGCCGGCACACCGCTCGTCACCGCATCGGGCAGCTATGATGCGGCGGCCGGCAGCTTCACCCTGTCGCTGGAACAGATGACGCCCGCTACACCAGGCCAGCCGAACAAGGAGCCGATGCATATCCCGCTCAGCCTGGCGCTGTTCGGCGAAAACGGCGGCAAGATCGAGCCTCGCTCGGTCGACGGCGCGGAATATGCCGGCGAGGTGCTGCATCTCACCGGCCGCACGCAGACGGCGGTGTTTCATGGGATTGGCTCGCGGCCGGTCGTTTCGATCAACCGCAGCTTCTCGGCGCCGATCAACCTGCATTTCGATCAGAGCCCGGCCGATCTCGCCCACCTCGCCCGCCATGAGACCGATCATTTCGCCCGCTGGCAGGCGCTGACCGATCTGGCGTTGCCGAACCTCCTGAAAGCAGCCCGCGACGCTCGCGAGGGCAAGCCTGTCGTCTGCGAGGCGACCTTCGTCGAGACGCTGATTGCGGCGGCCGCCGACGAGCGCCTCGAGCCTGCCTTCCGCGCTCAGGCACTCGCTCTGCCGAGCGAATCCGATATCGCCCGCGAACTCGGCGGCAACAACGATCCCGATGCCATCCATGCCGGCCGGCAGGCGGTCGTGAAGCAGATCGCCGATGCCGGAAAGGATGTTTTTGCCGGCCTCTATGCGGCGATGACGACATCGGGCGATTTCAGCCCCGACGCGAAAAGCGCCGGCCTCAGGGCCTTGCGCAATAGCGCGCTTACCTACCTCTCCTACGCCGAGCAGACGCCGGCCCGCGCCAAAGCCGCCTTCGATGCGGCCAACAACATGACCGATCTCAGCCATGCGCTGACGATCCTCGCCCATCGTTTTGCCGACAGCGCCGAGACAGCCGAGGCGCTGGCAAGCTTCCGCGACCGTTTCGCGGAAAATGCGCTCGTCATCGACAAATGGTTCGCAATCCAGGCCGGCATTCCGGGCGCAGCAACCCTGGAGCGGATCCGCGCGCTGATGGACGATCCGCTGTTCAAGCGGACCAATCCGAATCGGATGCGGGCGCTGGTCGGCACCTTCGCCTTTGCCAATCCGACCGGCTTCGGCCGCACCGACGGTGAAGGCTATCGTTTCCTTGCCCGTCAGATTCTCGATATCGACGAACGCAACCCGCAGCTTGCCGCCCGCATTCTCACCTCGATGCGCTCCTGGCGGGCGCTTGAACCGGCGCGTGCGGATCACGCTCGTAAGGCGCTGATCGAGATCGAGCAGGCTGCCGCTTTGTCGACCGACGTGCGCGATATCGTCGAGCGCACGCTTAAAGGGTGATTTGCTTCGGCCGGCCGTCGCGAAGAATTCGGCGGCCGGTTGCCCAGCAGGTCAGATCGCCCGAAAAACGCGAAATCATAGATAGTTAACGGATTTTTACCTTTGCCTCTGGACAAGGCGAATCACCCATGATTCTCTAGGTCAGGTTCGAGCGAGCGGCGCGCGAATCACACGAGGGACAAGGCGAAGAGATGATGGACGTGCGGCGGGCAACCGTGGCCGGAGGACGGCTGCGTGTCGATTTTGACGGGTTGAAAGCCTGGCGAGACAGCCTTTCCGGTCATGCGACATCGGAGCCACTTCTCCGTCATCTGCCGAAGGCCGAGCTGCTGTTGAAGCGCGCCATTCCGGCGCTGATCGTCGCCTTCCTCGTCATCGTCGCCGCGTCGCATTTCTTCGGCATGGTCAGCGAATACTCCCGCCTGGAAGCCTCGGCCCGTCATGCCACAGCGCTTTCGGCCGCGACCGCCTCTGCGGTGTTTGCCGATGCATCCGAAATTTTCGACAGCGGCGATATCGCAGAAGCGCAGGCCCGGCTCGCCAGGTTCCTGCCGCAGGACCGGCTCGACAGCGGCGCTTTCGTGCTGCTCGTGCAGGCAAGCGGCAAGGTTTTTGCCGCGACGACCGCCGGGCTTTCGCATGTCGGCAGCAATGTCAGCGATTTCTTCCCCGAGGTTTCGGCGATCCGGCGTTTCGGCGACCGCGCCGGCGTCATCGAAACGACCATCGGCGGCGTGCCGCACTATGCCGAGATCACGCTGATGGGCAATGCCGGCGGTTATATCGTCGCCGCCACCTCGCTCGACGAGATCAGCCGGCTCTGGCGCGAGCAACTGGCCCTCAACGTTACGCTGTTTGCCGGCATCTCCTCGATCCTGCTGGTCATCCTCTATGCCTATTACACGCAGGTGAAGCGCGCCCGCGACGCCGACGACATTTTCCTGGAATCGAACCTGCGCGTCGAGACGGCACTGTCGCGCGGCCGCTGCGGCCTTTGGGACTTCGACTTCGAGAACCGCGAATTCTTCTGGTCGCGCTCGATGTACGACATGCTCGGCCTGCCGGGTTCCGACAAGACGATGGGCTTCGGCGAAGCCGCACGGCTGATGCATCCCGATGACGGCGGGCTCTACGAGATCGCGCGTGCTATCGCCAAGGGCCATTCCGGCCAGGTCGACCAGATCTTCCGCATGCGCCATGCCGGCGGCCATTATGTCTGGATGCGCGCCCGCGCCCAGGTGATCCGCAGCAATTCCGGCCGCGTGCACCTGATCGGTATCGCCATGGACGTGACCGAGCAGCATCGGCTCGCCCAACGCTACGCCGAAGCCGATCAGCGCCTGGCCGATGCCATCGAATGCACCTCGGAGGCCTTCGTGCTCTGGGACAAGAACGATCGGCTGGTCATGTGCAACACGCATTTCCAGCAGGCTTACGGACTGCCGGACAGCGTGCTCGTGCCCGGCACCGAGCGCTCGACCGTCAATGCTGCCGCCGCCCGCCCCGTCATCGAACGGCGGATCGCCGATGCCGACGGCTCCGGCTATTCGCGCACGACGGAAGTGCAGCTTGCCGACGAACGCTGGCTGCAGATCAACGAGCGGCGCACCCGCGACGGCGGCAGGGTCTCGGTCGGAACCGACATCACGCTGATGAAACGCCATCAGGAGCGGCTGCGCGAATCCGAACGCCGGCTGATGGCGACAATCGGCGATCTTTCCGCCTCGCGCCAGACGCTGGAAATCCAGAAATCCGAGCTTTCGACGGCGAACGCCAACTATCAGGCGGAGAAGGAACGCGCCGAGGCCGCTAACAAGGCGAAATCGGAATTCCTCGCCAATATGTCGCATGAGCTGCGCACGCCGCTCAACGCCATCCTCGGCTTCTCGGAAATCCTGCAGAACCAGATGTTCGGTCCGCTCGGTTGCCTGAAATACGACGAATACGCCCGCGATATCCATGACAGCGGCAAACATCTGCTCAATGTCATCAGTGACATTCTCGACATGTCGAAGATCGAGGCCGGCCACCTCAAGCTGCACTGCGAACGTATCGATCTCGTGCCGCTGATCGAGGAAAGCCTGCGGTTCACCGCCATTCCGGCGGCAGAGAAAAACATCGTCATCGACCAGCGCATCTCATCCGGCCTGACGCTGACGGCCGACCGCCGGGCGATGAAGCAGGTGCTGCTCAACCTGCTCTCCAATGCGGTGAAGTTCACCGACCATGGCGGCCGCATTACTGTGCGCACACGCCGCGTCGACGGCGCGGTGGTCGTTACCATCGCCGACACCGGCATCGGCATCCCACGCTCGGCGCTGGCGAAGATCGGCCAGCCTTTCGAGCAAGTGCAGAGCCAGTATGCCAAGAGCAAGGGCGGCTCCGGCCTCGGGCTTGCCATCTCGCGCTCACTGACGGCGTTGCACGGCGGCCGCATGAAGATCCGCTCCCGCGAAGCTGTGGGCACGGTGATCTCGCTGCGCATTCCCGACAACGTTTAATTTAAAGCACGTCGCAGTTCGTCGATGCATCAAACCTTCACGACTTTCAGGAAAATCTTCCTGACCGCTTTCGAAAGCCGCTTCAGCTCGCCCTCCAACGTCCGGATGTCGGGGCAATCGCCGGCGCGGCAGACGAGTTCGACGAGGCCCGCCGGCGCGTCCTTCGGATCGAACACGCCGTCGATGGAGAGGCGGATCAGTTGTGAAAGGCCGGTATAGAGCGCGAAGGCTTCGAGGCAAATGTCGAGATCGACTGCTTCCATCAGCCTGTCGCCGAGCAGCTTCAAAGCCTCGCCGGTGCTCAAGCCGTTCACTGCAATGCCGACGCCTCGGGTCGGCGCGATCAGCGCCAGATACTGGGCGATGAATTCGAGATCAATGACGCCGCCGGGAATCAGCTTCAGGTCCCATGGGCCAGCGGGCGGCTTTTCCCTATCGATCAGGTCGCGCATTTCGGCGACGTCATGCGCCACCTTGGCGATGTCGCGATCGGCCGACAGCACCTCGCTGACGATGTGTTCGGCCTCGGCGATGAGGCTCTCATCGCCTGAGATCAGCCGGGCGCGGCTGAGTGCCATATGCTCCCAGGTCCATGCCTCTTCGCGCTGGTATTTGCCGAAGGCGTTGATGCGGGTGGCGACCGGTCCCTTGTTGCCCGAGGGGCGCAGCCGCATGTCGACCTCATAGAGCACGCCTTCGGCGGTCGGCGCCGAGAAGGCGGCGATCAGCCGCTGAGTGATGCGGGTGAAATAACGCGTCGCGTCGAGCGGCTTTTCCCCATCGGATTCGGAAGCGGTGTCGTCATAGTCATAGAGCAGGATCAGATCGATGTCGGACCCTGCCGTCAGCTCGAAGCTGCCGAGCTTGCCCATGCCGGCAACAGCGATGCGCCCGCCGGGATAGTCGCCGTGCGCTGCCCGCATCTCACTCACCACAGCCTCGAGTGCGGCTGCGATGATCAGGTCGGCGAGATGGGTGAAGGCGCGCGCGGCCATCTGGCCGTTGATCGCGCCGGTCAGCAGGCGGATGCCGATCAGGAAACGCTGCTCGGCGGCGAAGATACGCAGGCGGTCGAGCACTTCCTCATAGTGGCGCGCCTGAACAAGCGAGCCCTTCAGCCGTTCGCCGAGATAATCGCGGGTCGGCAGCTCGGCCATCAGGCCGGGATCGAGCATACCGTCGAAGACATGGGGCTTCGCAGCAATCACCTCGGCAAGCCGCGGTGCCGAGGACATGATGTTGACGATCAGCGACAGCAATGCCGGGTTGCTGCCGAGCAGCGAGAACAGCTGGATCCCGGAGGGAAGGCCCGAGATGAAGCTGTCGAAGCGCAACAGCGCTTCGTCGGCGCGCTTGCTTTCGCCGAAAACCCGCAAAAGCTCCGGCGCCAGCTCCGTCAGCCTTTCGCGCGCCTCGACCGATTGCGTCGCGCGGTAGCGGCCATAGTGCCAGGTGCGGATGATGCGGGAAATGTCGGACGGCCTGCTAAAACCGAGTTTCTTCAGCGTCTCCAGCGTATCGGGATCGTCGCCCTGGCCGGTGAAGACCAGGTTTCCGGTGCCGGTTGAAAGCTTGCTTTCCTGTTCGAACAAGTGGGCATAACGCCGCTCGACCGTCTTCAGCACGCCGACCAGCCGTTCGGCAAAGCTCGGCGTATCGGTAAAGCCCATCATGAAGGCGATGCGCTTCAGGTCGGCATCGGTTTCCGGCAGCAGGTGGGTCTGCTCGTCGCGCACCATCTGGATGCGATGTTCGACATCGCGCAGGAACCAGTAGGCTTCGGTCAGTTCGTCCCGCGTCTCGGCATCGATCCATTTCGCCTTGGTGAGTTCGCCGAGCGTCTCTTCCGTCGCCCGGCCGCGCAAGGCCGGCATGCGGCCGCCGGCGATCAGCTGTTGCGTCTGAACGAAGAATTCGATCTCGCGGATGCCGCCGCGGCCGAGCTTGACGTTGTGGCCCTTGACCGCGATGGCGCCGTGACCCTTGTGGGCGTGGATCTGCCGCTTGATCGAATGGATATCGGCGATCGCCGCATAATCGAGATATTTGCGGAAGACGAAAGGGGAAAGCCCGCGCAGGAAATCGCCACCCGCCGCAAGGTCGCCGGCAACCGCACGCGCCTTGATGAACGCTGCCCGCTCCCAGTTCTGGCCCCTGCCCTCATAATAGATCATCGCCGCCTCGACCGGGATCGCCAGCGGCGTCGAGCCGGGATCGGGGCGCAATCTCAAATCGGTGCGGAAGACATAACCATCGGCCGTGCGCTCCTGCAGGATGCGCACCAGCCGCCGCATCATCCGGGGAAAGATCTCGATCGCGTCATCCGGGTCGGGCACGATGCCCACCTCTTCATCGAAGAAGACGACGAGGTCGATATCGGAGGAATAGTTGAGTTCGCAGGCGCCGAGTTTGCCCATGCCGAGCACGATCAGCCCGGAGCCGTCGCTAGGCGACGCCGGATCCCGCAGCCGCAGCTTTCCGCCCTCATGGGCCGACAGCAGCAGGTGGTCGATTGCCGCCGCGACCGAAGCTTCGGCAAGCTCGCTCAGCCAAGCCGTCGTCGCCCGCCCGTCGAATATCCGCGAGAGATCGGCGAGTGCGACAAGGAAGGCGACCTTCCGCTTGATGATGCGCAGCCTGCTCATCACCGCCGATTCCGCCGGTGCGCCCCCCTCGCCGTCCGGCCGCCAGCAATCGCGCGCCTCGGCGACCAGCGCCTCGATTTGCGGCTCCAGCGGCTGGCTGATGGCGCCAGCGAGGACGGCAGGGTCGAGATTGGCGATTTCGCGCAGGTAAGGTGACAGCGTCAGCGCCGCGGCGATGAAATCGCGCAGCGGGCCGTCGGTCTTCAGCATCGCAGCCACCGACGGCTCTTGTCTGCCGGCCTCCTGGAGGTCGGCCAGCGCCAGCTTCAGCTCCGTCTGGCTCAGCGGACGCAACAGCCCTTCGGCCACATCCTTCAGGCCATGCGTCGATTTCGTCAGCATGCGCTCTCCCTGCCTTTTGAGCGGAAGAAAACGGCCACATGGAATCGCAAACCGTCTGCTTCGATCGGAATTAAACTAGGGTCTTGGCGCCAAACAGCCAATACGCGATTCAGCCGATGGTCATTCGGCAGAAGAGTTCAGGCCGCCTTGGCCGGAAAAATCATGCTGACGGTCAAGCCGCGCTGTCCGGGCCTGTCGGGATCGGTATCGGAGAGCTCCAGCCGGCCGTTGTGCAGCTCCATCACCGCTTCCACCAGCGAAAGGCCGAGCCCCGTGCCGGGCTTCGAACGGCTTTCGTCGAGGCGGACGAAGCGCTTCACCACGTCGTCGCGCCGTTCGGCGGGAACGCCCGGTCCGTGGTCGGCCACCGAAAGGCAGATGCCATCCGGGCGGCGGGCAAGCTTCAGCGACACTGTGCCCGCCCCTTGGGTATCGGAGGAATATTTGATGGCATTGTCGAGCAGATTGAAGATCGCCTGGCCGATCAGCTCACGATTGCCCTGCACTTCGACACCCGGTTCGACGCTGGCGCTGAGGCCGAGCCCGGCTTCCTCGGCCGCCGGTTCGTAAAGCTCGGCGCTGTCGGAGACGATCGCCGAAAGCTCTACCGGCGACATCTCGGCCGCCACCGATCCAGCCTCGACGCGGGAAATCATCAACAGGGCGTTGAAGGTGCGGATCAGCTGGTCCGATTCGGAAATAATGCCTTCAAGCGCTCCCCGCCGCGTCTCGCCATCCGCGATATCGAGTGCATCGGCCGCCTTGTTGCGCAGCCGCGTCAGCGGCGTCTTGAGATCGTGGGCGATATTGTCGGAGACCTGCCGCAGGCCCTCGTTCAGCTTCTCGATGCGCTCCAGCATGGTATTCAAAGACATGGACAGCCGGTCGAACTCATCGCCGGAGCCACCGACCGGCAGGCGCTGCGACAGGTCGCCGGCCATGATCTTCTTGCTCGCATCCGACATGCGGTCGATGCGTTTCAGCGCATTGCGGCCGATGGCGAACCAGATGATGATGGCGCCGAGCCCCATGATCGCCAAGGCCACCATCAGCGCCTGGCGCACCAGGAGACGGAAACGCTCGGGATCGCCAAGGTCGCGGCCGATCAGGATTCTAAGCCCGTTGTCGAGAACGAAGATATTGGCGATCGCCTTGTGGCGGCGCTCGACGCCGCTGTCGGTATAGCGTTGATAGATGAAAGACGCGGACGTCCAGCCGATTTCCTCGAAAACACCAGGCTGCACCGAGGCGACGTTGCCGGCGAGAATATCGCCCGAGGGGCCGGCGATGATGTAGAGATTGGCGCCCGGCTGGCGGGCGCGCCGCTCCATGGTGCGCAGGAGAAGGTTCATGCCGCCAGTGTCATAGGCGCGCTGTACCTGCTCCACCTCCTGCTTGACGGCATCGCGGATCTGGCCGGTCAGCAGCCGTTCCGACATCGCCGTCACATAGAAGACGAGCGTCGCGGCGCAGATGGCGAAAAGCAGGATATAGAGTGCCGAAAGGCGGACTGCGGTGGACTTGAAGAGAACCCTGAAGCGGCTCATCCCTCGTCCTTGATCATGTACCCCGCGCCCCTGATGGTCTTCAGGAGCGGCTGGCTATAGTCCTTCTCGATCTTCGCGCGCAGACGCGAGACGTGGACGTCGATGACATTGGTTTGCGGGTCGAAGTGATAGTCCCAGACGTTTTCAAGCAGCATGGTGCGGGTCACCACCTGGCCGGCGTTCTTCATCAGATATTCGAGCAGGCGAAATTCGCGCGGCTGCAGCAGGATCTCCTTGCCGCCGCGGCGCACCTCGTGGGACAGCCGGTCGAGTTCGAGGTCGGCGACGCGATAGACGACGTCCTGATCCGGCGTGCCCTTGCGGCGGCCGAGCACCTCGACACGGGCCAGCAGCTCGCTGAAGGCATAGGGCTTCGGCAGGTAATCGTCGCCGCCGGCACGAAGTCCGGTGACGCGGTCATCGACCTGGCCGAGCGCCGAGAGAATGAGGACCGGCGTATGGATCGCCTTGCGGCGCAGCTCGCTGATGACGGAGAGACCGTCGCGGCGCGGCAGCATACGGTCGATGACGATGACGTCGTAGGTATTTTCCGACCCCATGAACAGGCCGGCCTCGCCGTCGCTGGCGTGATCGGCAACGATACCCGCCTCGCGAAAGGCTTTCGTGAGGTAGACCGCGGCTTCGAGATCATCTTCGATGATGAGAATCTTCATGCGGCCGACATTACCCACCGGCTGCGTTTCGGCAAGGCTCAAAGCATCTTCCTGCGGGGCGGCGCTCATCGCGATCATCCTTCAAAGGTCAGAAGAATTGAGCCGCGCGGATTTTCATCCGCACGGCTCCTGTTTTCTTAAAGGATCAGCCCTGGCCGTTGATCGGAAGGGCGACGAAGCGGCTTCCTTCACCGGACTGGATCTGGAAGAGCGCGCGGGTGCGGCCGTCCTTCTTGGCCTGGTTCAGCACCTTGACGACATCGGCGGGGCTGGAAACCTCCTGGTTGTTGACCGAGGTGATCTTTTCACCTTCCTTGATGCCCTTGTCGGCGGCGTCGGAGTCCGGGTCGATGCCGGTAATCGCCAGGCCCTTGCCATCATCGGAAGGACCGACCGTCAGGCCGAGATCGGCAAGCGCCTTTTCGGAAGCCGGTGCCTCGGGCTGCTGCGGCTGGCTGTTGTCATCGGCGGACGCGTCCTTCTGGTCGGCCGGCAGCGTGCCGAGTTCGACGGTGAGAGGCTGGGCCTTGCCGGCGCGCCAGACCGAAAGCTCGACCTTGCTGCCCGGCTGCATCGCACCGATGCGGCGGCTGAGGTCACGCGCATCCTTGATCGTTTCACCGTTCAGCGCGGTAACGACGTCGCCGGCCTTCATGCCGGCCTTGTCACCCGGAGATCCGGCCTGCGGGGCGACGACAAGGGCGCCGCTCGGCTCGGAAAGGCCGATGGATTCCGCGATGTCCTTAGTCACCGGCTGGATCTGGACGCCCAGCCAACCGCGGGAAACCTGGCCGTCCTTCATCAGATCGGCAACGACATCCTTGGCGGTCGAGGCGGGAATGGCGAAGGCGATGCCGACGCTGCCGCCCGACGGCGAGAAGATCGCGGTGTTGATGCCGACGACTTCGCCACTGAGATTAAAGGTTGGACCGCCGGAATTGCCGCGGTTCACGGCGGCATCCACCTGCAGGTAATCGTCGTATGGACCGGAACCGATATCGCGGCCGCGGGCCGAGACGATGCCGGCCGTGACCGTGCCGCCGAGGCCGAACGGGTTGCCGACGGCAACGACCCAGTCGCCGACGCGGACGTTATTGTCGTCCGCCCAGTTGACGTAGGTGAACTTCTTGCCCTTGCCGTCGACCTTCAAGACGGCGAGGTCGGTGCGCGGATCCTTGCCGATCAGTTTGGCATCGAGCTCGGTGCCGTCATTCATGACGGCGACGAAGGCCTGGCCATCGGAAACGACGTGGTTGTTGGTGACGATGTAACCGTCCTCGGAGATGAAGAAGCCGGACCCTTGAGCGACCGGACGCAGACGGCCCTTGCCATTCGGGCCATTCGGGCCGCCCGGGCCGTTCTGGCCAAAGCGCCGCTGATGGCCCTGCTGATCATTTGGGTCCTGGCCGCCGAACTGCTTGAAGAAGCGCTTCAGCGGATGATCATCGGGAAGATCGTCGAAGCCGCGGCCTTCGAGGGAGAAGCCATCATTGTCAGAGACCGGATTGACGCGGTTTTCGACACGAACGGAAACCACGGCCGGCGAAACGGCGTCGACGACATTGGCGAAGCTCGGGACAGCAGGTGCTTGAACCTTGACTGCTTCGGCATAAGACCGGGTGATTTCGAGCGGAACGCCGGTTGCAAGCACAGCGGCTGCGATACCGGCGACGGTAGAAGCCTTGAGCACAGTGGCGAGGGACAGACGTCCGTTGAAATTCTTGAGCATTGGAGCACCTTCTCTTGTTCTTAAATCTTCAGACCGGCGGCGCCGGATCAGTCGATGAATGAAGATATAGGACGCCGCACCTTACTGCGAACTGTCCGGCCAATGAAAAATTGGTAATGTATGAGAATGCTTGGCCCGGTCGCGGCGGACGATTGCCGTCGGCGAGCTGCTTACTTTTTCAGAAGCTCGCTCAACTTCGCCTGTTCGTCGGCCGTCAGCTTGCTTCCCGTCGGCTTGCCGGCCCTTTTGCGGGCAAAGACCAGCAATGACAGCCCGCCGGCGAGCACCAGCAGCGCCGGGGCGCCCCAGAGCAGGCCCGTCTTCATGGTGAATCGTGGTTTCAGCAGCACGAACTCGCCGTAGCGCGAGACGATATAGTTCAGTACCTCATCATCACTGTCGCCGTCGGTGATGCGCTCGCGCACCAGCAGGCGCAGATCCTTGGCGAGATCGGCATTGGAATCGTCGATCGACTGATTCTGGCAGACCATACAGCGCAGTTCCGCCGAAAGGCCTCGCGCCCGCGCCTCCAGCGCCGGATCGGCCAGCACCTCGTCGGGATTGACGGCGAAGGCCGGCGCGGCCATCAGCATCAAAGCCAAAGCCAGGAGGAGACGCCGCATCATTCCGCCGGCTCCATTGCAGGCGTTGCCGGCTTTGCGGCCTTCGCCTTCCTGCGCGGGGCGCCGACGCGCAGGCGCCGGTCGCTGAGCGAAACGAGGCCGCCAAAGGCCATCAGCACCGCTCCACCCCAGATGCAGAGGATGAACGGCTTCCACCAGATGCGCACGACGATGCCGCCGTCCTTGGTGGCGTCACCCAATGAGACGTAGAGCTGGCTGAGGCCGAAGGTCAGGATGCCCGCTTCGGTCGTCGGCATCTGGCGGGCGGTGTAGAGTCGTTTGGCCGACCAGGTATCGGCAACCGCGATACCGGCGCGACGGATGGTGAAGTGGCCGCGCTCCTCGGTATAGTTCGGCCCGGTCGCCGGCTGCATGCCGTCGAAATGCAGGCTGTACCCGCCGGCATCGGTGGTCTCACCAGGCTTCATCTCGATCACATGTTCGGTCTGAAACGTCGTCACCGCGACGATGCCGAGCACGGTGACGCCGAGCCCGGCATGGGCAAGGGCGGTGCCGAAGGCCGAACGCGGCAGGCCGGTCAGACGGCGCCAGGCGATATTGCCCGCCACCTTGCCGATGCCGGCGCGATACCAGAGATCGGCAGCAGCACCCAGAACCAGGAACAGCCCGGCGGCCAATCCGAGCACGGAAAGTACCGGGCCGCCATGTTGGAGATAGAAGAAGACCACCGCAGCAGTGAAGGCGAGACCGGCAACGACATAGAGCCGCTGCAAGGCGCCGAGCAGATCGCCGCGCTTCCAGGCAAGCAGCGGTCCAAACGGCACGACAACGATCAGCGGCGCCATCAGCAGGCCGAAGGTCAGGTTGAAGAAGGGCGGCCCGACAGAGATCTTGTCGCCGGTCAGCGTCTCCAGCAGCAGCGGATAGAGCGTGCCTGTGAGAACCGTGCCGCAGGCAACCGTCAGGATCAGATTGTTGACGACCAGCGCGCCCTCGCGCGAAATCGGCGCAAACAGCCCGCCGGCCGAAAGCTTCGGCGCGCGAAAGGCAAACAGTGACAGCGCACCGCCGATGAAAATCAGCAGGATGCAGAGAATGAAGACGCCGCGGGAGGGATCGCTGGCAAAGGCATGCACCGAGGTCAGCACGCCGGAGCGCACCAGGAAGGTGCCCATTAGCGACAGTGAGAAGGTGAGGATGGCAAGCAGCACCGTCCAGATCTTCAGCGCCTCGCGCTTTTCCATGACGAGGGCGGAATGCAGCAATGCGGTGCCGGCGAGCCACGGCATGAAGGAGGCGTTTTCCACCGGGTCCCAGAACCACCAGCCGCCCCAGCCGAGTTCGTAGTAGGCCCAGTAGGAACCCATGGCGATGCCGAGCGTCAGACATGTCCAGGCGGCCAGCGTCCACGGCCGCACCCAGCGGGCCCAGGCGGCGTCGATGCGCCCTTCGAGGAGTGCTGCAACCGCAAAGGAAAAGCAGACGGAAAAGCCGACATAACCGAGATAAAGCAGCGGCGGGTGGATCGCCAGACCGACATCCTGCAGGACAGGATTGAGATCGCGGCCCTCGGCCGGCGCAGGATCGAGACGCAGAAACGGATTGGAGGTCAACAGGATGAACAGCGTGAAGGCGACCGAAATCCAGGCCTGCACGGCCAATACATTGGCCTTCAGCGTCTCCGGCAGATTGCGGCCGAAGACGGCGACCAGCGCGCTGAACAGCGTCAGGATCAACAGCCAGAGCATCATCGATCCCTCGTGATTGCCCCAGACGCCGGAATATTTGTAGATCAGCGGCACCAGCGAATGCGAATTCTCCCAGACGTTCTCGACCGAGAAATCCGAGACGACATGGGCATAGGTGAGCACGCCGAAGGAGAAGGCGACAAGCGCAAACATCGCCAGCGAACCGACCGTCGCCACATCCATCATCGCCCGGTCGCGGCGACGGGCTCCGATCACCGGCACGATGGAAAGGGTGAGCGCCGTTGCCAGCGCCAGCACCAGCGCGTAATGGCCGATCTCGATGATCATTGCGTCGCCTTCACTTCCTGGGCTTGACCTTCCTTCGCTGGGCCTTGGCCTTCTTTCCACAGCCCCTGCTGCTTCAGCCTGTCGGCCACGTCCTTCGGCATATAGGTCTCGTCATGCTTGGCAAGCACAGTATCGGCAACGAAGACGTCGGTCCCTGATGCAAACATGCCTTCGGTAACGACGCCCTGGCCTTCGCGGAAGAGATCGGGAAGAATGCCGGTATATTTCACTTTCACGGCATTGGCGCTGCCGTCGGTGACGGCAAATTCCACGGTCGAGCCGGTGCCGCGCACAACGCTGCCTTCGCCGACCAGGCCGCCGAGCCGGATGCGGGTTTCCGGCGCCACCGGCGTCTTCGCCAGATCGGCCGGCATATAGAAATAAGCGACCGACTGGCTGAAGGCGAACATCACCAGCAACACGGCGGCGGCAATGAAGCCCATGCCGCCCGCGATCACCGCCAGGCGCTTCTGCTTGCGCGTCATTGCATCATTCCTTCCGTGGCGATGCCGAGTTCCTTGGCCAGTGCCAGCAACTGCCTGCCCTGCTCGCCAGCCGGCGGAAAGGCCGCAAGCCCGCGCTTCAGCGCACCGGCAGCGCGATCCTTATCGTTCAATACGGCGTAAGAGCGGACGAGCCGCATCCATCCCTCGAAATTGTTCGGATCCTCGCTCAGCTTGGCATCGAGGCTCGCGACCATGCCGCGGATCATCTGCTGCCGGTCGCCAGCGCTCATGTTGTCCGCCGCCGCCACATCCTGCTGCGTGGGATTGCCGGGGGCAGCCTGATTGGCGCCCGGGGCAGCCTGATTGGCGCCCGGGGCAGCCTGATTGGCGCCCGGGGCAGCCGGGGTAATCGGAGCAGCTTGATCGGGAACTGCCGGCGCGCCGCCATTCAAGGCGATATGCTGGTTGACCAGCGGCAGCCAGGGCGCATCGGCCGGCGATTGTTTTGCCAGCGTCTCGAAGGCCTGGCGCGCCTCATCGGGCCGTTCCGCCTGCTCCATGCTGAACGCAATGTAAAAGCGGGCGCGAGGATTGTCGGGTTGCAGCGTCAGCGATTGTTCCAGCACTTGGCGCGTCTCCTCCGTCACGACGCCGTCGGAGATCGCCATCAGTGTCTCCGCCAGGCCGTCGAGCCGGGCCGGACTTGGGCCGAGAAGCCGGATGGCATTGCGATAGGCCACTTGCGCATCGTTCACGCGCATCGTGCGGACATAGATTGGCGCCAGCACGTCCCAGCCCTTGCCGTCATCGGGATTCTGCGCCAGGTGCCGTTCCGCCTTGGTGATCAGCACAGCCATATCGTTGCCGGGATTTTCCAGCCGCGCTTCCAGCGGCTGCGAGGGCAGGTCCGGTCTGCCCGTCGTCAAATAAAAACAGAGCCCGAGAACTGGCAGGACCAGCAGCACGAAGGCCTCGGTGAAACGGTGATGTCGCGCGGGTTTCGGCGTTTCTTCCAGTTCATCAGCAGAGACGGCGATCAGCCGCCGGCCGATTTCGGCCCTGGCGTAATCAGCTTCTTCAGGCGTGATCAGCCCGCCATTGAGATCGCGGTCGAGTTCGCGCAGTTGGTCGCGGTAGACTGCCGCCTCGCCCGCGCGGATGTCCTCCGCCGCCTTCGCTCCGCGCAGAAGGGGGTAGAGCAGGATGACGGCGACGACTGCCGTCAGAACGGCAACGAGAATCCAGAACAGCATATTCGCCCAAATACGTGAAGCGCGCCGCCATTCCAACTGCCAAAGCCGGAATGACGAAGATTTGAGCCGCAACTCACCAGATTCAGCCGAGCGGCGACCAGCTTCCATCGTTGTTGCGGCAGGCAGCGCCTCGCACCACGGTATCCTTGCCGTCGGCGGTCAGCGTATGGGTATATTGCCGGCAGTTCTGCGAACCGACCTGATAGGGTGCTGCCGCGACCACCTTGCCGGTGACGTCCTTGCCGGTCCACAGCACCGGCTGGCCGACGGCTGCACCTTCCAGCGCCCGATATTCTGCCTCGAGCGCCCGCTGCTTGTCGCTATCGCTCAGGCTCACACCGCTACGGCCAGCAAGGCCGCCTTGCAGCGCGGTGAGGAAGGCGGCCGAGGCCGAGGGCTTGCTCGAAAAAATGCCGCGTGAAGCGGCACCCTTCGTCGTCGTGCAGCCGGAGAGCGCGACGGCGACGAGAAGAGCGGAAGCGATCATGCCTTGCGAGCGTAAAATCATTGCGTCGAACCACGATCAGGGGTCAATTTCAGCCGATCGAAGTGCAGCGTCCCCGTGTCAGCATTAAGGCAAAGCATGCTATGCATTTGCCAGTATCTTTGTGACATCAAGCAGTTGCTCATGCAACATCCTTTGTGATGCCGGGCAGGATAAGCTTCGCCTTGAGCCCGCCCCATTCGCCGCGGGAAAGCTCGAGGCGTCCTTGGTACTCGCTGGAAATCTCGGTGACGATCGACAGGCCGAGCCCGGTTCCGGGCTTGCTCTCGTCGAGCCTGCGGCCGCGCTTCAGCGCCTCGCGGATCTGATCGGGCTCCAGGCCCGGCCCGTCATCCTCGACGGCGAGTTCCACCCATTGGCGGCGCGCGCTCGCCTCCGCTCCCTTGACGTCGTCGCCGGCCTCGACGGCTGAAAGCCGTACCTTGCTTTTGGCAAAACGCGCCGCATTCTCCAAGAGATTGCCGACGGTTTCCTCGAGATCCTGCTGCTCCATGGCGACGGCCAGATGCGGCGGCGAGACGACGAGATCGAATTCGGTATCGACGTTCAGCCGGCGCATGACGCGCACCAGCCGCTCGAGCGCCGGCTCGGCATCGGTGCGGGCGAGCACGGATTCGCGCTGTGCAGCGATGCGGGCGCGGTTGAGATAGGACTGCACCTGCCCCTGCATCGATTCTGCCTGGCTGCGCACCAGTTCGCCATGGGATTTTTCGAGCACGCGCGCCTCGTTGAGAAGAACGGCAATCGGCGTCTTCAGCGAATGGGCGAGATTGCCGACCTGCATGCGGGCCCGCTCGACGATGCGGCGGTTGCTGTCGATCAGCGCGTTGACCTCGTTGGCGAGCGGCAAAATTTCGCGCGGGAAGTCGCCCTTCAGCTGCTCGCTCTCGCCGGCGCGGATGCGCTCCAAGGCGGCACGCGCCTTGTCGAGCGGCTTCAGGCCATAGAGAATCGCCAGGGCATTGACGATCAGGCTGCCGACGCCGAAGCCGGCCAGCGCCAGGTAGAGGCTATGGGAAAAGGTGCGCACGTCGTCTTCGACGACATCGACATTGCCGGTGACGCGGACGCGCGCCGCGCGCCCGTCGGTATCCAGCACCACTTCGGTTTCGGCCACCTGCACGCGGTTCGCGGAGGCATCCGTCACCTGATAGTAGCGTTCGTAATTCTTGTCGAAGGGCGCCTCGACGACGGAGGGAACCGGAATGAGCGCGGAGCCGAGCGAGGGCGACACCAGCGGTGCCGTCGTATAGGTGCCGAGCGGTTCCACCACCCAATACCAGCCGGTCTTCGGCTGGGCAAAACGCAGGTCGCCGAGCTGCGGGCTGCCGCTGAGCGCGCCTTGATCGCCGATCGTTACCGAGTTGATGACGTTATAGAGCTGCGCCCGCAGCAAATCCTGGAAACCACGTTCGGCACTCTTGCGGTAGAGGGTGGAGATCAACAGGCCGATCACCACCAGCGCCACCGTCGACCAGACCGTGGTCAACAGCAAAACACGTGCGGTGAGCGACTTAATTCGCATTTTTCGGCGCTTGGATACGGTATCCGAGACCGCGCACCGTTTCGATCAGATCGACGCCCATCTTCTTGCGCAAACGGCCGACAAAGACCTCGATCGTGTTGGAATCGCGGTCAAAATCCTGGTCGTACATGTGCTCGACCAGTTCTGTGCGGGAAACGACCTCGCCCATATGATGCATGAGATAGGCAAGCAGGCGGTATTCGTGCGAGGTCAGCTTCAGCGTCGTGCCATTGACCGTCGCCTTCGAGGATTTTGTATCGAGCCGCACCGGCCCGCAGATGATCTCGGATGAGGAATGCCCGGCCGCACGCCGGATCAGCGCCCGAATGCGCGCCAGCACTTCCTCGACATGGAAGGGCTTGGTGACGTAGTCGTCGGCCCCTGCGTCGATGCCGGCGACCTTGTCGCTCCAGCGGTCGCGCGCCGTCAGAATCAGCACCGGCACGCCGCGGCCGGCGCCGCGCCATTTTTCAAGGACGGTGACCCCGTCCAGCTCCGGCAAGCCGATATCGAGAATGATGGCGTCATAAGGTTCGGTATCGCCGAGGAAATGCCCTTCCTCGCCGTCGAACGCCTGGTCGACGACATAGCCCGCCTCCTTCAGCGTGTCGGCCAGCTGCCGGTTCAGATTAACGTCGTCTTCGACTACCAGAATGCGCATCGGTCCGCCTTCGCCCGCTTCAAATCGATCATGTCCTGAATAGACCGATTCCGCTTACATCGGAACCTTTACCGTCACTTTGCGTGGACGCTGGCCGTTTCCCGACACCAGGACGGTGATGATGCAGGTGTCGCCCACCGGTTGCACGGACAGGAGCTGGCCGCCCGTTTGCTCAACCACCTGGGCTGCGGCGGCGCTGCAGTCACCTGCTACGCTGTGGACGAGAGTGCCCACGACGTCCGGTGAGGGCGCCGATACCACCAGTCCGGCGGCCAATGCTGCGACGCTCAGAGGAAAGGCCATGTGCTATGCTTTCAAGGTAATGCCAATGTGGCCCGAATATGTACTCACGTGACCTGAATGGCAAATGAATGCGCTGTAACACAGGGCATTTAGAACCATTCTCGACTGGCTGCGGCGGCCGGTGTCGACCGCTGAAAACCGCTGCCGCGGCAGGCTTCGGCGTCCCTCCCCACATTGGAAAAGTCTTCGGTGCCAGGCGCACACGGCGTGCTGGGCATGGATGCTGGTGGATGCTGCCGGGAATTGCAATCTCAGCTTTTACCGGCCGATTGAAGCTGTTATTCCCTTGCTGTTTCCGCCTTCAGGCCATTTCAGCACCAATGCCAAATTCCTTCCGCTTCCGCTCGGCGCAGACGGTCACCGTGCTTGCCATCACCCAGCTGATCGGCTGGGGCACGACGTTCGACATGCTCGGGGTCATGGGCCGCGTCGTGGCGCCTGCTCTCGGCTTGGCGAACGAGGTCGCGTTTGCCGGCCTGACGATCATGATGATGGTCAGCGCCATCATTGGTCCCGCGACCGGCCGCTGGCTCTCCCGCTACGGCGCCGCCCGAGTGCTATCGGCCGCCTCGCTGACCTTTGCGCTTGGCTTGCTTCTGCTTTCCGCCGCAAACGGCATCGTGCTTTATGCCGCCGCCTGGGTGGTCATCGGCATCGGCGGCGCCTGTGGCCTTTCGGCACCGGCCTATACGGCCGTCGTCGAGCGCGAAGGGGCGAACGGCAAACGCGTCATCGCTATTCTCATGCTGTTCACCGGGCTTTCGAGCGCCATCTTCTGGCCGATTCTCAGCCTGCTCAACGAGACGCTCGGCTGGCGCCTCACCTTTCTCGCCTGCGCGGCGCTGCAGTTCTTCGTCTGTCTGCCGCTACATCTTTTCGCCCTGCCGAAACCGATCGTAACGCATATCGAAGGCGGCGCGGCAGACATTGCCCCGGTGCCGCTGTCGAAGGCGGCACGGCACAAAGCCTTCCTGCTGATTGCCGCGGCGACGACGATCTCGACCTTCATCACCTTCGGCATCTCACCATCGCTGCTTGAAATCTTCCGCCAGTCCGGCGCCTCGCCGGCCTTTGCGCTGCAGCTCGGCTCGGCTCGCGGCATCCTCGGCATCTCGGCGCGTTTCCTCGACATGCTGCTCGGCCGGCGCGGCAACCCCATGCTCAGCGCGGCCATGGGCATCGGCCTGATGATGATCAGTTTCTTGATTTTGCTGGCCGCCGGTTCATCGACACCACTGCTCGTCACCTTCATTCTGCTCTACGGCTTCGGCGCCGGCGTCATGACCGTCGCCCGCGCGCTTCTACCGCTGGCGCTGTTTTCGCGGGCCGAATACGGCCTGCAGTCGGCCCGGCTGTCGCTGCCGCAAAACCTCGCCAACGCCATCGCCCCCGTCATCTTCACCGCCATCCTCGACCGCGCCGGCACCGGCCCGGCACTCGTCGCCTGCGCCGTTCTCGCCGCCCTGTCGCTGAGTTTGGTGCTGATGTTGATGGCGGTGGTGCACAGCGCCCACGCATCGCAGCCGAGCCCGGTCGTCTCGTGAGAGCCCGGCCGGTCAGGTCAGCCATTCTTAATCTGTCTTGATTATCACACCATCAGGACGAGGGCGGCTTTCGATCGGCGCATCGGGACTGCTGCAGCCACCGACCATCGGCGCGCTGCCTTTTGGCGAATCTTTTGAATCGCTTGCCAGCGCTTTTTCGAAAATTGAGTCCGGCAGCTCAGAAGTTGAATGAGCTTCGGGGCGCGCCCCTCCAGAAAATCAGCCTTCCATCTGAAATTTCGACGGAATGTGGCATGGCAACCGCACGCTTGCGAGATTCAGAGCGGCCGCTTCACCGCCGTGCGGCTGTCGTAATCGGCGGCGATGCGTTTTTCCCGGAGCGGCCGCACCCGCTCGATCGAGAGCTGGTAATCCGGATGGGCCTTGTAAGCGGCAAGGGCCGCCTCGTCGTCGAATTCGCCGTAAACCACGAGATCGATCTCGGTGCCCAGTTGATCGGTCTTCACATTGGTGCCGATTTCCAGCAACCGCGCATGCGGAATGGCGGTCAGAACCGAAAGCCCGGCCCGCACCTCCTGCAGATGTTCCTCCTGCACGGTGAAGAAGACGATATGGCGGATCACGCGGAAGCTCCTGTCAAGTTTCAGAGGGTCAGCCGCGCGATAACACGCAAGCCCCAGGCCTTCAACCGCGCGATCATGCCATGCGCAGCATCGGGACGCATCGCCGCATGGAAGGCCATGGCATAGGCCGCCAGCTTCTCCGCCCGGTCGGTGCCATTGACGATGCGGCGCGCGTTCACCCAGTCCTCGGTCGCCGCGTTCAGGTGATCGGCAAGCTTGTGGCCGGTAAAGCTGCCCTGCAGCATGCCTTCGATCAGGATCGTCACCGCCGCCTCCATCTCCATCGCCCGGTCGGGATCGGCAACGAGGTCGATGCCCGTCAGCGTGCTCATCGCCTCATAATTCCGCTTGTGGGTGAGCTGCACCAGACCGCGTCCGTGCCAGCTGCGGCCGTCCTCGTCCGGCCGCCAATAAGGGGTTTTCACCCAGGAAAGCTTGCCTGCGGCAAAGGCCGTCTCCAGGATCTCGATCGCGCGCGTATCGCTGTGCGCCAGCGTCTCCCGCACCGGCTGCATCGTATAGGCGGTCTCATGGTAAGCGGTTGCGAGGATGTAGGCGAGCCACCGCCGGTCGGCATGGGGAAACCGCTCTTCCCAGGCGTCGATAATCGCCGTGATGCCCACTACCTGAGGATGCGTCATCTCTCCCTTGAAGAGCTGGTCCCGCACCGCATCGAAAAAGAAACCTCGGTCCATGTGGACAACCATTTCGCGCTTCCCAGAAATATGTTGGTTAAAACCGTCTTAATCGATTAAAATCTATTTAATCGTTTAAAGTGTTTAAGCCACTGATTTACACGCCTTTTGTCTTGTGCGATGCATCTTCTTGCCCTGAAGCCTTACCACAGAACGAGGAGACTTCCGATGCAGACGCCCGCCACGACGCAAACCACCATTCCCCAGCATGTCGTCGACCAGATGGAAAATGAATGGCGCCAGGTTCGCCCTGAACGGGAAAATCCGCGCCCGGCCCAGCAGCCTCAACAACAACGCTGATATAAGATCGAGCGCCGCCCAGCGCCCGATCAAGGCCCCGGCCAATCAATCGTGGCCGGGTGAATTCTTCACAGCTGCAATAGAACATCCCAGCCGCTTTGACCGCCCTCATCGCATCACGGCATCGAGTCGCTTCGCCAGCGTCTGCAGCGATCGGGTGAAGACCGCTGTGTCGCCCAGCGCCCGCGACAGCACCAGTGCGCCTTGAATGCCGGCGACACCCTCCTCGGCCAGCGCCTGCGCCTCCTCCTCTGCACAGCCTGCCCGCATCAGCGCCGAACGCAGGGCGTCGATCCAGCGAATGAAATAGCCGCCGATTGCTGGCGAAAATCGTTCCCGGGTTTCATCAAGCGCCAAGGCGCCGACGAGACAGATACGCCGGCCGGATCGGAAATAATCGTTCACATGCGTCCACATCGCCGCGATCGCCTGACGAGCGTCACCTGTTCTTAACGGCTGATAGATCGTCTGTTCAAACCAGGCATCGACATCGGCGAGCACGGCACCCGCCATCTCCTCCTTGCCACCGGGAAAGAAGTGATAAAGGCTGCCCTTGCCGACGCCGGTGCGTTCGGTGATGCGGCTGAGCGACGTGGCCTCATAGCCGAGTTCGCGGAAGATTTCCGCCAGCAACGGCACGATGTCAGGGCGTTCGTAGACGGTCTTCACCGGCGGAGCTCCTGCCTGTCTTGCGTCAGAGGCCGAGTTCGCTCAGACCGGGATGATCGTCCGGCCGCCGGCCGAGCGGCCAGTGGTACTGGCGTTCCGATTCCCGAATCGGCAGGTCGTTGATGCAGGCGAAGCGGCGCTGCATCAGACCGGCAGCATCGAATTCCCAGTTCTCATTGCCATAGGAGCGGAACCAGTTGCCGCTGTCATCGTGCCATTCATAGGCGAAGCGCACGGCGATGCGATCATCGGTGAAAGCCCAGATCTCCTTGATCAGCCGGTAGTCCAATTCCTTGGCCCATTTGCGGGTGAGGAAGGCGACGATCTCGGCTCGGCCGTTGACGAATTCGGCCCGGTTCCGCCAGCGGCTGTCCGGCGTATAGACGAGCGAGACGCGCTCTGGATCGCGGCTGTTCCAGCCGTCCTCGGCAAGGCGGACTTTTCGGGTGGCGGTCTCAAGGGTGAAGGGTGGGACGAGGCTGGACATGGGCGCTCCTGTGCTGAACGGTAATCATTGTACCGAACAGTACAATGATTACAAGATGGCCGAGGCAGCGTTTTGCCGCCGCTCCCCTCACCCGCGCGAGCGCCGCAGCAGATCGGCGCTCTCCTTGCTCCATCGCAGCGGCAAGGCATCCGGGCGCAGCACGATCTTTTCGGGCGTGAACCGCCACAGCCGTTCCGCCCTTTCAAAGCTGGTGATTTCGGGCGAATCCAGCAGCACCTCTGCCTTTCCGGTCATCTGCAGCATGTCGCCGGTTTCAAAATCGATGAAGACCAGGCCGGCCTTCGGGTTGACGAGGAAATTGCCGAGGGTGTTGAAGAACCGATTGCCGGAAAAATCGGGAATGGTCAGCACGCCGTCGGCACCGAGACGGACGAAGCCGGCATCGCCGCCGCGATGGGAGACGTCCACCTGCCGCTCGCCATTGCCGCGATCGACATAGGAGGCGACGAAGAAGGTGTCGGCGCCCTCGATCATCTGCCGCATGCGATAGTCGAATTGACGGGAATGCAGCGGCGCCACTGATGTCGGCCTATCGGGATCGCGGACAAAGACCGAGGAGCGCGGTTGGATATATTGCGGGCAATTGCCGAAGCTCTGGCTGACGCGCACGCGGAAAGCTTCGGCATCCGTTCTGCGGATCACGCCGTTCAGCCGGTTGCGCCGGCGAGTCTCGAGTTGGATGCCGAGCATTGCGATCGCATTGCCATCCTCCATGCCGGCATCGGCGGGATCGGCCGGGTCGCGCCGCAGATCGACATCCAGGACCTCCGCATCCGGCGAGGACATGAAGCCCGGTCGCTCTGCCCGCACCGTCGCCCAGACATCGCCTTCGGCGTCGACGGCGCCGAGGACGACAAAAGGCAGCATTGGAAAGAAGGCGCGGTGCTGCTCCGGCATCGCCTTGCGGACGAAATTGCGTCCGGGTCCGTCCATGCGTTCGACGACCCCGACGCTGCGCTGCATGGCGAGCTCACCTTGATGCCAGGGTGATGTGGCTTCCTGTCTTGTCTGCTCCAGCATTGCGGCCTCCTTGCGGGCACCATTTGGGAACCAGGACGGTGATCCGTCCCGGCGACGTCTCAGGCGGCAAGGCCGATCTTCGTCTTGCGAAAGCCGACGAAACCCGGCAACGCCTCGATGCGCGCGAGCCAGGCGCGGACGTTTGGATAGGCCGAGAGATCGACATTGCCCTCCGGCGCATTGGCGATGTAGCTGTAGAGCGCGACGTCGGCGATCACCGGATTGCTGCCGAGCAGGAAATTGCGGTCGACGAGTTCGGCGTCGATCAGCGCGAGAATGCGGTGCGCCCGGGCGATCACCTCGTCTGCACGGAAATCGGCGCCGAAAACCGTCACCAGGCGAGCCGCACACGGCCCATAGGCGATCTCACCTGATGCAACCGACAACCATTTCTGTGTTCGCGCCGCGGCCAATGCCTCTTCCGGCAGCCAGTCGGTACGGCCATATTTACGCGCGAGATAGACGAGGATGGCAGAGGAATCGGCAATGACCGTGCCATCGTCATCAAGGACCGGCACCTGGCCAAAGGGATTAAGCTTTAGAAACTCCGGCGCTTTGTGGGCACCAGCCGCCAAGTCGACCTCGACCAGCTCATAGGGCACGCCAAGCAACGACAGGAACAGGTGAACCCGGTGCGAATGGCCGGAAAGCGGGTGATGGTAGAGCTTCATGATGGTTTCCTTTGGTCTTCCCGATCGACGGGCCATGATTGACGATGGCCGCCTGCGAACCATCTGCGGCCTAATTTATTGCCTTCCATTTGATTGCAGTAGAATGCTAATCTGGAAGGCGTTCTCCCAATTTTCGGAAGGATAGAATGGACCGCCTCGACGCCATGACAGTGCTTCTTGCCGTCGTCGAACAGGGCAGCCTGTCGGCCGCCTCCCGGCATCTGCGGTCACCGCTGGCCACCGTCAGCCGCAAGGTTTCCGAGCTGGAAGCACATCTGAACGCCCAGTTGCTGCAGAGAACCAACCGGAAGGTCGCGCTGACGGAGGCCGGCCGCTCCTATGTGGAGGCGGCACGGGAAATTCTCGATCGGGTGGAAGAGGCGGAGCGGGCGGCGGCCGGTGAATACAGCGCACCGAAGGGCGAGTTGACGATGACCGCGCCGATCGTCTTCGGGCGGCTGCATGTCCTGCCTGTCGTGGTGGATTTCCTGAAGGCCTATCCCGATATCAATCTGCGGCTGATGCTTGGCGACCGGCTGTCGAACCTCGTCGAGGATCACATCGATGTGGCGCTCCGGATCGGCAACCTGCCGGATAGCAACCTGATCGCCACAAGGCTCGGCGCGATCCGCCGGACGGTCTATGCCAGCCCGGATTATCTCGCACGGCAGGTCACACCCCGGCATCCGAGCGATCTCGCCGCGCATGACTGCATCACATTCGAGGCCATGGCCGCGACGCTGAGTTGGACATTCACCGAGGGAAAACGCGATCTCACCGTGCCGATCCGCTCGCGGCTTGCCGTCAACACCGCCGAGGCTGCGGTCGATGCGGCGGTCGCCGGCCTCGGCATCACCCGGGTACTTTCCTACCAGGCCGCACACGCTGAGATGGCCGGCCTGCTCTCGCCGTTGCTTGTCGATTTCGAACCGCCGCCGGCACCGGTGCATCTCGTCTATCCCCAGCAGGGATTGGTGCCGCTAAAATTGCGGGCGCTCATCGATTTCGCCACGCCGCGCCTGCGCGCAACGCTCAACCGATCTCAGGCGAGTTTGCCCTCTTCCGCCTTGTAGAAATACTGGCTGGCGACCAGCCAGCCCTTCAGCGGTCGCAGCGGCGGTATGCAGGTGGCGAGCATGAAGGGGCCGGTGACCAGAAGCTGCACCCAGATAGGCGCGGTGAAAGCGACCTCCAGCCAGACGCCGAGCAGCACGCTCGGGATGCAGGCAAAGCAGATGACGAAAAAAGCCGGACCGTCAGCCGGGTCGGCGAAGGAATAATCGAGGCCGCAAACCTCGCATTTCGGCTGCAAGGTCAGGAAGCCCTTGAACATATGGCCCTGGCCGCAGCGCGGGCAGCGTCCCCTGATGCCGGTCTGCAGGGGAGGAAGCGGGGGATATTCGGTCTCCATGATATGTCGCCTTTCTCTGCGGTGAACATCGAGTCTATCAATGCCCACCAATGTATGCATTCAATATAGATACATTATTCGGCTACTTCCAGTCAACTCGTCAGAATGCCGCAGAGCTCCCGGCGGCCGGGCCGACCGCGGATTGCGCAGAGATTATTTGGAGGGTCGCAAGGATAGCTTGGCCGAAGGGCTCAGCGCCGGCGTTGCCGGGTCAGAAGAACGAAGCCGCCATTTCCGGCGGGCCCTCGAGCGCATGGGCCATGAACTCCAGTGCGCCCTGCAACCTCTCCCGGGTGATCGGTCCGCCAAGGCAGACACGTACTGCCTCGGGTGCCGCCCCCTCGACCGTGAAGACATCGCTTGCGACGACGCCGATGCCGGAGGAGCGGGTGTGGCTACCGAAGGTGGAGCGGGTCCAGCCGTTGGAAAGCGGCAGCCAGATGTTGAAACTGAGCGGATCGGCGCGGTAGCTGCCTGCCGGCAGGATGGCGGCGACCATCTGCTGACGCGCGGCGGCCTCGGTGCGGATGAAGCGGAGGATTGCGTCGGCGGTGCCGTCCTCGATCCAGCGGGTGGCAAGCGCCAGGGTCAGCGGCGAGGCCATGACATTGTTGGCGCGCATGGCGCTGACGAAGGGCCACACGGCCTTGCTATCCGGCGCCACGACATAGGCAAGGCGCAGACCCGCGCCGATGCTTTTCGCCAGGCCGCCGATATGCCAGGTGAGATCGGGGGCTATTGCCGCGAGCGGCGCCGGGCCCTGCTGCGGAATGAAGCCGTAGGCATCGTCTTCGACGATCGGTACGTGGTATTTGCGGGCAACCGTAGCGATTTCCTCGCGGCGCCTGGCCGGGATGGTCAGCGTCGTCGGGTTTTGCAGCGTCGGATTGAGATAGAGCGCCTTTGGCTGCAATCGCTCGCAGGCTGTCGCAAAGGCGTCCGGCAGGATGCCGTCCTCGTCCATCGGCAGGCCGGTCAGATTGAGCCGCAGCTGGGCGGCGATCGAACGCATGCCGGGATAGGTGATGATTTCCGAAAGCACGGTCTCGCCCGGTTTTGCCAGCAGGCCGAAGATCGCCAGCAGGGCTGGATGGGCGCCCGGCGTGACGAAGATCCGCTCCTGCGAGGGCACCAGCCCGCGACGGCTGAGCCAGGTGGCGGCGGCCTCCTTGTCCATGCTGGAGCCGCCGAAACCCTGATAGCGCAGAAGCGGAATGAGGTTGGCGGCCACCGCCGACATGCCCTCGCGCATGCGGGCGATCAGTTCCGGATCGTCCGGTTCCGGCGGCATGTTCATCGAGAAATCGACGACGGATACGCGGCGCGGATCAGCCACGGCGCCGGGCGCAAAACCCTGACGCTCCTTATTCATGCCACCGGTGACGAAGGTGCCGCGGCCGACATGCGAATCGACAAGTCCGCGCTTCTGCGCCTCGACATAACCTCTCGCCACCGTGGTGAAATCGACATTCAGCCGCTTGGCGAGTTGGCGTTGTGGCGGCAGCCGGTCGCCGGCCACCAGATGGCCGCTGCGCAAATCCATGTCGATCACATCGGCGATCGCCATATAACGCGGGCTGCTGCTGCGGCTGAGATCGGGATGCCAGTCTTTCATGTCGTAAATCCGTGTCAGCCTGATTCCTGATAGGATTGACCGTATATTGTTGCATGGCAACACTGTCACCAAAAATATCGTGCCCACACCTTCGGTGACACTGGGCCGCGGCACGGAGCGGCTTTTTGCGATGTATTTGATCGCGCATTGAATGCATCTCCCCGTGGTTTCCCCGCTTTGGAAATTCGCTGCGCTACAGCCTTGCCTCCACCCGTCCATCTTCTTACTTATTCAGGGTGAAATGCGCCGGCTTTCATCCTTTCGCGCCGGTGCCTCATCGGGATGAAAGCATGAATATCGATCCGATTTTGCAGTCAGTCGTGGCCGTTCGTTCTTCCATTCCGGAAGATGCCTTCACAGCGGAAACGCTGGGCACCGTCCGGGAGGGCAGCGGCGTGGTTATTCGCGACAATGGGCTGGTGCTGACCATCGGCTATCTCATCACCGAGGCCGAAGAGGTCTGGCTGACCACCCATGATGGACAAGTCGTCCCAGCGCATGCACTCGCCTATGATCAGGAAAGCGGCTTCGGGCTGGTGCAGGCGCTTGGCCCCCTTGATGCGCCGGCGGTGGATCTCGGCGACGCGGCAAGCGCCAAGGCCGGCGATTCCGTCGTGCTTGCCGATGGCATTGGAGAATTCGTCGAGGCAAACATCGTCGCCCGGCAGGAATTTGCCGGCTACTGGGAATACCTGCTGGACGAAGCAATTTTCACGGCGCCGGCCCATCCCTCATGGGGCGGTGCGGCGTTGATCGGCTCGGACGGCAAGCTTCTCGGCATCGGTTCGCTACGCTTGCAGATGAGCCAGGGCGACGAGGTCGCCGATATCAACATGGTCGTGCCGATCGACCTTTTGCCGCCGATCCTCGATGATCTGCTGAACCGCGGCCGGGTCAACAAGCCGCCGCGGCCCTGGCTCGGCGCATTCTCCGCCGAGAGCAATGGCGGCGTGGTGGTGATGAGCGTTGCCGAAGACGGTCCGGCCGCAAAGGCTGGCCTCCGACAGGGCGACATCATCTCGGAGATCCGCGACGAAGAGGTCGATGGTCTGGCCGACTTCTATCGCAAGGTTTGGAGCAGCGGCCCGGCCGGCGCTGAGATTCCGATCCGGATCCTCAGGAACGGCCGGGAAGCCTGGCTGCGCATCAAATCCGCCGACCGCAACAACTTTCTCAAGAAGCCGCAGTTGCAGTAAGGCCAGCCGCCAGCGTGAATCTGCTAGCGCTTAGCCAAATTGGCCACATCCTGCCTGTCTGGAGGCCGGCTCGAGAAGGCAATTCAGATAAGCCGGTCGTCATCTTCCACCGCCCGCGGCGCGCTGCGACGGATGCTGTCGTTGGCTGCTTTCTTATGCCCATCGGCCGCTGCCTCGCGGACTTTCTCGAAGCGGTCCTCGCCGGCTTCTGCGGCTGGCCGCGGGTCGCTCTTTTTTACGAAACGGATCATTGGTCATTTCCTGCTTTGACGGTGGCAGCGCTCCGCACACATATCGGAGCGCTCTGGAAAAACGATCTAGACGGCAAGCGCGGTGGCGCAGCCTTGGACACTTCGACTGTCGGGTGAGGTCTGTCCAGGCATGGTCGCCCAACCGCCAGCCTCAACGAACTGACGCTGCTTGTAGCCTTCGGCAATCGCCTTGAACTCGATACGTTTAGCACTCGCATCCGGCGCCGCATTGAACCGCTCGACGCAAATGGCTGACGCCAGCTCCCCGCGTGCAATGTCGCTGGCGGCGGCGGCCGCTTTGTTTGACGTGCCGCCTGTGACCCAACCTCCCCAGCTGAAGCCGATAATCATCGTTGCGATGGCTGTCACGACGCAGGCCCAGACGAGTAATGTTTTGGATGGCTGGTAACTGTCGAAACGCTGGGTGATCGAGGTCTTGCTGCTGCTCTGCACGGACATTTGAATTCTCCCTATCTGTTGTTCGGCTTCCACCGACAGGCCACCTTGGCCAAACGGGTCAGGTTGTTCTCAATAGCCCATATCGCCATTTCCGGCTGCAGGGGCAGAGTCTCTTGCGGGGATGTCGGCGATCATCACCTCGGCGGTGATCAGAAGCGCCGCGATCGAGCCGGCGTCCTGCAGAGCCGTACGCACGACCTTGGCGGGATCGACGATGCCTGCCTCGATCATATCGACATAGGTCTCCGTCTGTGCGTCGAAGCCCTGATTGTAATCATTGCTGCCGGCGAGTTTTCCGACGACAATCGAGCCCTCGAAGCCGGCATTATCGGCGATCTGCCGGATCGGGGCCTCGAGCGCCCTGAGCACGATCGAGATGCCGGCTGTCACGTCGGCGTTCTCCCCGGTCAGTCCCGTTAGCGCCGACTTCGCGCGCAACAGCGCCACGCCGCCGCCGGGCACGATGCCCTCTTCGACAGCCGCACGGGTGGCGTTCAGCGCGTCATCGATGCGGTCCTTCTTTTCCTTGACCTCCGTCTCGGTCGCGCCGCCGACGCGGATGACAGCAACGCCGCCGGCGAGTTTCGCCAGCCGTTCCTGCAGTTTTTCCTTGTCGTAGTCGGAGGTGGTCGCCTCGATCTGCGCCTTGATCTGCTGGATGCGAGCCTGGATGGCCGCTTTCTCTCCGGAGCCGTCGATGATCGTGGTGCTGTCCTTTTCGATCAGCACGCGTTTGGCGCGGCCGAGCATATCGAGCGTGACGTTCTCAAGCTTGATGCCGAGATCCTCGGAAATCATCTGGCCGGCCGTGAGCACGGCAATGTCTTCCAGCATGGCCTTGCGGCGGTCGCCGAAGCCCGGCGCCTTGACGGCCGCGACCTTCAGGCCGCCGCGCAGCTTGTTGACGACCAAGGTCGCCAGTGCGTCGCCTTCGACGTCCTCCGAGATAAGCAGAAGCGGTTTTCCGGTCTGCACGACAGCTTCCAGGATCGGGAGCATCGATTGCAGGCTGCCGAGTTTCTTCTCGTGAATGAGGATGAAGGGCTCCTCCAGCTCCACGCGCATCTTCTCGGCATTGGTTACGAAATAAGGCGAGAGATAGCCACGGTCGAACTGCATGCCCTCAACGACGTCGAGTTCGGTCTCCGCGGTCCGCGCCTCTTCGACGGTGATGACGCCCTCATTGCCGACCTTATCCATCGCCATGGCAATCATCTCGCCGACGGTGGCGTCGCCATTGGCGGCAATGGTGCCGACCTGTGCGATCTCGCCCGATGACTTGACCTTCTTGGCTCGCGCCTGGATTTCCTTGACGACCGCGATGACGCCGAGATCGATGCCGCGCCTGAGATCCATAGGATTCAGGCCGGCAGCGACAAGCTTTGCGCCTTCACGAAAAATGGAGGCTGCGAGCACCGTCGCCGTCGTCGTGCCGTCGCCGGCAAGATCATTGGTCTTCGAAGCCACCTCGCGCACCATTTGCGCGCCCATGTTCTCGAACTTGTCGACGAGCTCAACCTCCTTGGCGACGGTGACGCCGTCCTTAGTAATGCGGGGGGCACCATAGGCCTTGTCGATAACGACGTTGCGACCTTTGGGGCCAAGCGTCACCTTGACGGCATTGTTGAGCAATTCGACGCCGCGCAGCAGGCGATCACGCGCATCGGTTGAGAATCTGATTTCCTTGGCAGCCATGATATTCGTCCAGTTCAGTCTTGAGATACGGATCGGAATGCGATCGATCAGGCGGCCTTTTGAGGGGCCCCTCCGATCTTTTCGACGATGCCCGCTATGCCGGTTTCCTTCACGATCAGAAGAGTTTCGTCATCGATCGTGACCTCCGTCCCCGACCCGCCTTTGTCGCGCAGGCCGGGGCCGACCGCGGCCACTTCGCCTTGCTTCTCCTTGGCGGCGTCTCGAATGATGATCCCGCCCTTGGATTTGACATCGCCTTCCGCACGCCGAATGACGGCGCGGTCGTGAAGTGAACGGATTTTCATAGAGGTCTTTCTGCTGCCGGCGCGTATGGCGGCAGCAATTCATAAATAGCACTCGTGGCACTCGATTGATAGGAGTGCCAAGAAATATTATTCGTGCAGAAAATTTTTTGAAAAATTCATGAAATCAATCCGACGGATATTTTGTAATAGTCAGGAATTGAATAGAATTTTTTACGCCATCGCGCTCCATTTATTTGAGTGAACGAAGAGTTAATTTGACGTTTTTCATAGATAAATCCGAATTTATCTTGATTTAAACTCAACCGAGGCGCAATGATTGGCCTCGTCGATTTTGCCGACTTGGCTTCGCGGTGTCAGAGAGACCTACGGCCCGCCATCACCACTGAATTCTCGATTAGCGATCTATACGTCGTTCCGGCGTTGATTTCGTCTATTCCGATCCGGAATGAGCTCGGCGCTGACCGCGGATGTACCGGCAGCCTCGAGTTCGTCCGGTTCGGATCCCAATGATACACAGGAAACGCATCGGTGTGTTCCTGCGGAGCCCTCAGCCTTGACAAGTCGCACCACACAAACAGTCGTCCGCTTTTCGTCTCCATTCCGCCTGCCCGGTTTGGACGGGGCGCAGCCAGCCGGAGAATACCGCGTCGATTATGACGAGGAATTAATCGATAGCGTTTCCATGCTTGCCTGGCGACGGGTCGGCGTCTTCATCCACCTGCCGGCGATCGCCGCGCAGAGTTCAACGCAGCAGATGGTGCCAATCCACCAGTCAGATCTCGAAAGCGCACTCGAAAAGGACCACAAACCCTCATGACCGCTACCCGCATCCCGCAACGCAATGGACGCTCAATCCGACGCGAGGAAGCAACACATATCTTCAAGGTGGGGCACACTGTGCGGTTGAAGGTCGGGTTCTTAGTGGTTCCCTCCAAGCTTCCCGACACATACCGCGTTACCGCCACGCTGCCTCTGAGAGGAAATGTGCTGCAATACCGCATCCGCAGTGACGACGAACGTCATGAGCGGGTCGCGACGGAAGATAGCCTGGAACTGGTAAACTCATCGCCCGCCGGCAGCGGCGCAACACTGATTGAGAGCACGTTTGGCTATGGCCACGGCCCGAATGACAGAAGGTTGACATCGTGAATAGCAATGGAGAAGAAGCCGCACGAAGACAGAGCGCCTTTGCTGTGAGCACATTGGAAATCAAGTTTGGCGGGACCGGCCGCTACTCCATGAACATCGAACAGGACCGGATCGAACCCGTCCGTTCGTGGGCCGTCTATCATGCGTCTTCGAACGTTCCAGTGCACGCGAGCCATGCCGCAATCGGCGAAGGCCAGTCGCAAGCCCGGAAAGACATGGTGTCCTTCAATCTTCTCAGCATAGGATACCGGAAGGAATGGCTGAGGCTGTCGGACGCCGCTCGGAGTGCTTGTGAGATCCAGCCGGTTCAACCATGGCGCTAGCTTTTCTGAACCAAAGCCGCAGCGGCGTCAAATGCTGTGCGCTTCGTCGGCCATGACGGCATGTTCCAGGTGTTGTTCTTCATCGTGGCTGGCGCGCTGGCGAAATCCGACGCGGCATTGCAAAGAACCGAGCCTTCGCAAACGAGGTGGCTTTCGTCTTTCGACGCCCTGCGCAACTCCCTTCAGGACGTGGCGCACAAAGCCTATTCCTACCGCCGCCGCGCCTTCTACACTCCACCTGCGGCGGATTTCCGCTAGACGGATCCGACGCGCGAGAACGCTCCATGTTGATCCGTTATGGCTATGAAATGACGCTGACCTGCCCACAGCCGACCGCACTGGTATGCCTGTTGTCGGTTCATGAGGATCGTACGGCCGACATCAGAATTCCGGAAACGGTATTCACCACGCCCGATGTTGCCACTTCGACTTATCGCGACCTCTTCGGCAACCGCTGTCTTCGGCTGGTTGCCCCAGCGGGCGACCTGACCATATGGGGCGATGCGACGATCGATGACGACGGCAAACCGGACAGGTCGCTACTGGGCGCCAGGGAACTCCCGGTTTCGGAGTTGCCGGATGATTGCCTCGTCTATCTGATGGGCAGCCGCTATTGCGAGACGGATCGTCTCAGTCAAATCGCGTGGGATATGTTCGGCACCGTCTCATCCGGCTGGGGCCGCGTTCAGGCGATCTGCGATTTCGTTCACGGCCATATCCGGTTCGACTACATGCAGGCCCGATCGACGCGGACTGCCTTCGAGGCGTTCCACGAACGTGTCGGCGTCTGTCGCGACTTTGCGCATCTGGCGGTGGCGTTATGCCGTTGCCTCAACATTCCTGCCCGATATATCAATGGTCATCTCGGCGACATCGGTATTCCCGTCGTCGATCCGATGGACTTCAGCGCCTGGATCGAGGTCTTCCTTGATGGCGCATGGCATACATTCGATCCGCGCAACAACACGCCGCGGATAGGTCGTATCATCGTCGCACGCGGGCGCGACGCCGCCGACATTCCGCTCATCAATTCCTTCGGACCGCATGTGCTGAAGGCGTTTCGAGTCTGGACCTATGAGGTGACGAACCTGCAGCACATGCAAAGCGTCGCTGAGGGCGCTGTTTAGAACAAGACCTGGCGGATGCGGCAATGTCCAGCCTCAGGTTTTGCCGCAGGCGGCAGCTGCCGTAAGACTGCCGGTCCCACTTAGCTCCGAGCAGAATTGCGCCCTCCCCCAAAATCACGTGACAGCGTCGCTCGCCTTCTAACTAGGACATTGCCGGTCCGGGGCCGACTCGCACCGGCTTCGACCTCTTCGAGTGGAGGGCCGCTTCAGATGAAAATCCTTGTCATAGGCGCGGCCGGGATGGTCGGCCGCAAGCACAGTTTTGCGCGACATGCTTCGGAACAGCGGTTGAAAAATGTTAGCGTCGGGCCATCTTGGGTGTGAGCATCCCGTTGGGGATTCGCGGAAGATTGGGGGTTTGCAGGCAATGTTCGATCATGTCTCCATCGGCGTAAAAGACCTCGACAGAGCCCGCCGTTTCTATGATGCGGCGCTGGCGCCGCTCGGATATGAGCGCCTGTCCAATTCCGACAGCATGATCGGCTACGGCTCGGAACGGGTCGGGCTCTGGGTGATGCAAGTCGAGCAGCCCGTTCTTGCCGACCTACGGTCCGGGCTGCATTTCTGTTTCGTCGCCCCGAACGAGGCCGCGGTCGATGCCTTTTATGCGGCAGCTGTCGCATCCGGGGGCACCGACAATGGCGAACCGGGCATCCGGCCGGATTACGGGCAGTTCTATTATGCCGCCTTCATTATCGACCCGGACGGCTACCGTCTCGAAGCCTATTTCCACAAAGGCGAGCTATAATAAGCTTTAACTTTTACGCCGCAGCTCTCGATATCGAGACGCGGCAGCCGGAGGCGACGAGCGCCTCGTCGGCGACGTCCAGGAACAGCCGGCGGAACCAGCGCGCCCGGCCATCGGCCTGGTCGACGCGGCGATAGAGCATGGTCACCGGATCGGCCGGCAGCGGAAGCGGCGGCGCTGAGATCGTCAGCCCATGCAGTTGCGCCATGCAGCGGCCGATCGATTCCGGCACGATGGCGATGGCGGGCATTGCCCTTAATGCCGTCGGCAGGGCGGAAAAGCGCGGCACCGTCGCCACCACACGCCTGACATGGCCGGTGCGGCTCAGCGCGGTGTCGATGCTGGTCGAGGCATTGCCCTCGAACGAAACGGTGAGATGGGCGACAGCGGCGAAATCCTCAAGGCTCAGCGGCGCCTTCAGCTTAAGTTGAGCCTCGTCGTAAATGCAGATCGAGGCTTGGTTGAACAGCGGCGCGCGGATGTGCCAGGAGGCCGGTTCGTCGTGCACCGAGACGCTGAAATCGAAGACCCCCTCGTCCAGTCGGCGCGCGGCATCGCGCTTTTCGGACGCGATGCCGATTAGCCGGGCGCCCGGCGCAAACTGGAGCAGCCGGGCGGCAAGCGGGCCGAAGAAGGCGGATTCGAGATTGTCGCACATGCCGATGCGGAACTCGCCCTGCCAGCTCGTCGGATCAAACTCGGCCTGTGGGCGGATGGCGCGTTCGATGCCCGACAGCGCATCCTCGATCGCCGGGGCAATGGAAAGGGCGCGCGGCGTCGGCTGCAGGCCGCGACCGACACGCACGAAGAGTTCGTCATCCAGCGTCTCGCGCAGCCGTCGCAAAGCGGCCGACAGGCCCGGCTGGCCGAGCAGCAACCGCTCGGCCGCGCGACTGACATTGCGCTCCTGCATCAGCACCGAAAAGGCCAGCAGCAGGTTCAGGTCGATTTTGCGAAGCGTGGCGTCATTCATCATCATGAGTAATACCTGGCATGGCTACTATCAATTTGCAATGAGGTAGGAAGATGTACATTTTTTCGTTCCCTGCCGTCCGCGCAACCTCCCTCGACGAGGCGGCAGCAAAAAGGAACGTTTCGATGACAGTTTCCAAATCGAAAAGCGGAGCGGGGCTGGCATTGCTGCTGCTTTGCGCCGCCAATTTTCTCGACGCCATGGACGTCTCCACCATCGGTGTCGCGCTTCCTGCCATCCAGGCCGAACTCGGCATGGAGGCGACATCGTTGCAATGGGCCGTCAGCGCTTATGTGCTCGGCTATGGCGGCTTTCTGCTGCTCGGCGGCCGGGTCGCCGACGTCTTTGGCCACCGCCGCGTCTTTCTCTGGTCGCTGGCGATTTTTGCCGCCGCCAGCATCGCCGGCGGCTTCGTCGACAGCGGCCCGACGCTGATCGCCGCCCGACTGATCAAGGGCATTGCCGCCGCCTTCACCGCGCCAGCCGCCCTTGCGCTGCTGCTCTCCGTCTTCGGCGAGGGGACCGCGCGGGCAAAGGCGCTCGGGGTCTTCGCCTCCACCGGCGCCACCGGCTTCGTGCTTGGCATGGTGCTCGGCGGCGCGGCAACGATCTTCAGTTGGCGGGGGACGCTGGTCATGGGCGCGCCGGTCGCCATCCTGACGCTCCTTCTGGCGCCGCTGGCGCTGCCGGCCGACCCGAAAAGAACCGGACCGCGGCCGACCTTCGACTGGGCTGGCGCGCTGACGATCACTCCTGGCCTTCTGCTCTTCGTCTTCGGCATCACCAATGCTGCCGCCGCCGGCTGGCAGGCTTTTGCGACCTGGGGTTCGCTCGTCGCGTCGCTGGCGCTGATCCTGCTCTTCCTGCTGGTCGAAGCGCGCCATGCCGACCCGATGGTGCCGCTTGGCATGTTCCGCCGGGCGAAGCTGCGGCATGCCAATGCCATCGCTGCCCTCTTCCAGGGGTCCTATGTCGGCTTCCAATTCCTGGCGACGCTCTATTACCAGAACGTCATCGGCTGGTCGGCCTTCACCACCGGCTTCTGCTTTGCGCTGGGCGGCGTCTTCGTGATGTTCCTGGCGCCACGGTTTGCGACGCTTGCGCAAAATCGCGGCGCCACCGGCCTGATGGCGGCAGGTGTCGGCCTGCAGACATTCAGCTATATCTTCTGGGTGACCGCACTCGGACATGTCGATCCGATCCTGCTTGTGCTCGTCTCGCAAATCCCGCTCGGCCTCGGTTACGCCCTGACCTACCCTTCCGTGCAGGTCGCAGCCCTTTCCGACGTGGAGGATGACAAGTCGGCGCTTGCCTCCGGACTGCTCTTCGCTTCCTTCCAGATCGGCGGCGGGATCGTGCTCGCAGCCGCCTCGGCAGTGTTCGGCGCCGCACCGCATTTCGGCTGGGATCCTTATGTCGCCGGCATCGCCTTCGTGGCGCTGCTTGCGGTCGCGATCACCCTGCTTGCCGCTGCCGGTCCGCGTGCATCGTCCGCCCGGACGTCGGCCTATCAGGCCGCGGAATGACCGTTGCGCCCGCACCCTGACCGGTGCGGGCGCTTCATAAGACAAAGCGAATATTAGCAGCAGAATCCCATTGCCTTGCCTCGGCGAAAGGTGCATGGTCTCGCCTTCGGCAGCCATTGTACGGGCGCTGCCGACTGAGGGTTTTAATCCCCTCGCCCCGACGAAAGGAGGACCTATGTCTTCCACTTCATCCGAAAAGCCGCATCTGACCTCGTCCGATCTCGACATGCTTCAGGGCGTGCTCGACGATGCCGGTTACGACGCCAAAATCCTGATCGAGGATCAACGGGTCTTCAACGTCGCCGCCGTGCTGCTGATCAGGCTGTTCCATGAGGGCGTCACCTCGCCGGCCATGCTCTCACGGGCGCTCGAATACCATTTCGGCAAGCCGAAGGCACCGCCGAAACAGGTAACGCCCGTCTGCAACCGATATGCCATACAGGGATTGCCCCGCGAAAGACGCGTTGCCGGCTAGAGCGCCGGGTCTTTTCAGATTAGCCAAGGACTCTCAATCACTTTGAACCTGCGCATAACCGAGCCGCCCGGCTCCGAAGGATTATTGTGCGAAAAACCCTGTTGCTCTGTATCTGCGTCGCAGCGGCCGGTTATTTTGGATGGGTGCAGTTCAGGGCTTACCAGCAACGGCAGCATGCCGAGGAACTTGCAGAGATTGACAGGGAGCGCCGGGTGGCGCTCCTCGCAGCCGACGGTTGCCAGGCACCGTTGGACCTGCTTTTTTCGATGACCGACCGCCTGCTCAAGGCCGGCGGCATGCAAGTGCCGGTCGATATCGGGCGGGATATCGACCTTTGCCTGGCCCGCAGCATCATGTCGGCATCAGGCCGAGCGGAAATGGAACGAACCAAGCTGATCCGCCTGTTTCCCATCAATGATTAAGCCCTGTGGAAATATGGCTTTCTTGCGGCAATGGCCTTAATGGCACCGTAATTTCAATGTAACAATATTGCTCGCTGATTTGGCCGATGCGGCATTTGCGGTGACCGGATTCCGGCCCGCCATTTTCCTGATCGCGAAGCATGGTGACGTCCCGTCTCAACGTCGGGTTTGGCTTTTGGTGACCTCTCAGGTCATCCGCCTCCAGACTTCGATGCGGTTTCAGCAGGCATCATTTCATTCAATTCCTGCGGCCCGGCGTTGTCGGGTCGCCCTCATGACGGTCCCGCGATCTCGGTCGCGACCGACAAGTGGGCGAACACCGCGCAGGCTGGGCTTTCAGTTTTCGATCAAACGGGAGATTTATCATGGCAAAAGGACAGGTAAGAAGCAATCGTGAGGTCCGGAAGCCGAAGAAGGACAAGCAGGCGGCTAAGACGGAAAGCACATTCGCCAACCAGATGAAGACGGCGACCACGACCGCCCCGCAGGGCAGTGCTCCAAAGAAATAGACGCTCTCATCGAGCCCCCACGCACATACAGCGGAAATCAGCATCGATTTGCGCGCAGAATCATGTGTGAATTGAAGGTGATGGCGCGTTCTATCGGCCGCGCCGCGCTCCGGCGTGACATTATCGCCATTGACATGTTTTCAGAAAAACGGGAAGTGCTGCAGCCATGATCTCTTTTCATACAATGTACCGTTTCGACTATCCGCTCTTTCTCATTCGCTCGGCTGTGGTTATCGCACTCGGCCTTTCGAGTATCGCGGCCTTTCATGGCGCTATTCTGTGATCGAATCCGCGCGCCGCAACGAGAGCGAGGAAATGCAAGTGGCCCCTTTGGCCGAACCCGCCGACACCTTGGAACCCTCCGCAAGTCACAATGAGGCTTTCGCTGAAAAGCGCTGGTTGAAGATTCTTGCCGGATATCGTCAGCCGAGAGCCGGACGCAGTGCTTTCGAGCTTGCCGTCACCGTCGTCCCCTTCGCGCTGTTTTGGGCTGCCGCATGGGCCTCGGTTCATTACAGCTTCTGGCCCGGCCTGATCCTCGTCGTTCCCGCCGCCGCTTTCCTGCTGCGGCTGTTTATGATCCAGCACGACTGCGGCCATGGCTCGTTTTTCGCGCGCCGCGGCGTCGACGACTGGGTTGGGCGCACGATCGGCGTCTTGACGCTGACGCCTTACGATTATTGGCGCCGGGCGCATGCCGAACACCACGCCTCGGCCGGGAACCTTGACGAGCGCGGCGTCGGCGACATCGAAACGCTGACGATCGCCGAATACAATGCGCTGTCGCGCTGGGGCCGTCTTGGCTATCGGCTTTACCGGCACCCGATCGTGATGTTCGGGATCGGGCCGGCATGGCTGTTCCTCATCAAGCAGCGCCTGCCTTTCGGCATGATGCGCTCCGGCGCCCTGCCCTGGGTCTCGACCATGGCAACCAACCTTGCTATCGCAGTGGTCGCAGCACTGCTGATCTGGGCCGTCGGGATCGTCCCCTTCCTGCTGGTGCATCTGCCGACCGTGCTTCTGGCCGGGGCTGCCGGCGTCTGGCTGTTCTATGTCCAGCATCAATTCGAGGAAACCCATTGGTCGAAGAAGCCGGACTGGCAGTTCCAGCATGCGGCCCTTCACGGCGCCTCGCATTACGACCTGCCGCCGGTGCTGCGCTGGATCACCGGCAATATCGGCATCCACCATGTGCATCATCTGTCGAGCCGGGTGCCCTATTACCGGCTGCCGGAAGTGCTTCGAGACCATCCTGAGCTTGCCGGCCTCGGCCGGATCACGCTCATGGAAAGTCTGCGGTGCGTCAAGCTGGTGCTCTGGGACGAACAGACGAAACGGCTGGTGTCGTTTCGCGATGCGGCGCGGCTCGCAGCCGCGCAGTAATCAGAGGCCTTAAAGCGCGCGCATCAAATTCGATTGATGCGATGCGCTTAGTCCTTTGGTTTAGGCATGTCGTTATTCCGGAAGCGCGGCACACTTCCTGATGCATGCATTAGCGATAGCCGGTCACATCCGCCGGCCTGCCAGGCTCCTGCACTTCCACCATGTAGCGCCAGCAATCCGGCCGCGAGCCGTCGATGTCATCGAAGCCGTAGACCTTGGCCAGTCCACCGCTCGACAGCGACTGGCCGTTCCAGCGGGCGCGGTCGGGATCGGCGGCGATGGCCGAAACCGCGCGGCCAACGAAGCGCGGAGTTTCGGAAATGGCGAAATGCGGCTGCGTCTTCGTTGCCTCGCGCCAGCTCTCCTCTCGAACACCAAAAGCATCCAGCATCATTTCGGAGCGCAGCCAGCCGGGCGTGATCGAAACCGCCGTGGCGCCGTGTTTTGCCAAATCCTGTGCATGCGCCCAGGCCATGCGGGTGACACCCGTTTTGACGAGGTCATAGAAGGGTGACAGCCGGTAATGGCTGGCGTTGTATTCGGCCGTGCCGTCGGTCATCTCCAACAGCAGTCCACCCGGCCGTTCGATCATCAGCGGCAGGGCGTAGTGTGCGGTGATCAGATGCGTTTCGATGCCGAGCCGCAGCATGCGCAGGCCGTTGTCCAGCGAATGCTCCCAAACTGCCTTGTCCCATTCGAACAGTTTCTCGCCGCCCCAGATGTCGTTGACGAGAATATCGAGCCTGCCGGCCTCCGCCCGTATGCGGGCGACCAGCGCCTCGACCTCAGCCTTAACGAGATGGTCGACCTGCACGGCAATGCCCCTGCCGCCCGCAGCCGTTACCAGTTCGGCCGTCTCCTCGATCGTCTCCGGCCTGGCATATTCGGATTGCCGGGCACGCGTCGTGCGTCCCGTCACGTAGACGGTGGCGCCGGCAGCACCGAGTTCCACCGCGATGCCGCGGCCGGCGCCGCGCGTTGCGCCTGCCACCAACGCCACTTTCTCCCGCAAGTTCGCTGTCACTTCTCCATCCTCCACACTAAAACTCAAAAAAGCCCATTGTTTATAAACGAACGTTCGTTCATAAATAAGGCGAATTCAAGAGGAATTTCATGCCGCGCCGCCGCACGCTTTCCGATGAACAGCTTCTCGCCATGGTGCTGGCGCTGATCCATGCCGAGGGTCCGGATGCGGCAACTTTTGCGGCGGTGGCCAAAGCCAGCGGCCTTTCCGGCTCGACGCTGGTGCAGCGGTTTGCGACGAAGGCGGCGATGCTGCGTGCAGCGCTGCTATACGCCTGGGACGGGCTGGATGCGGAAACGACGCGGCTTGCCGACAGCGTGCCGAAAACCCCGGAAGGCGCGATCGCCCTGCTTGTCGGCCTGTCGCAGGACTACGGCGACAATGCCGCCGCCTATGGCGAGGGACTGCTGGTGCTTCGTGAAGACTTTCGTGATCCGGTGCTTCGTTCCCGGGGGGCGGCTTGGGGAAAAGCGCTAACAGTGGCGATCGCTCGCTGCTTCGGATCGGCAACCGCGCCGGAGACGATCGCCCGGCTAATGCTGTCGCAATGGCAGGGCTCACTCACCTGGTGGGGTTTTGGCCCGGACGGGCCGGTGGATGTCTATGTGGAGACGGAACTGCGGCGTTTCCTCGCGGCGGTAGCCGTCCGTTCAGCTTAAGAGGCCGTGAAGATCATCGCCTTGATAAAATAAAGCAAGGCGGCGGTCGCGACGACCGTCGCCGATGTGAGCAGCAGTCCGATCAGAGTGACGAGACCATCCCGCTCCATTAGGGCGACGGCGAGCACTACCAGCGATAATACCGGCAGAATATTGCCGAAGGGGATCGGTAGCGCGATCACCACGGCGAGCAGGAAGACCGGAATGCCAAGAAGTGCCTGCGCTGCCGGACCGGTGAGGGCCTGCAGCCGGCCGGCGCGCACGAGCTTTTCCACCCGGGCGATCATCGGGACCGCGTGACCCACGATAAGATCAAGCGCCGCAGACGAAACCCGGCGATCCCTGACGATGGCGGGCAACCAGAGCTTCCGGCCACCCGCGATGATCTGGAGGGAGACCAGCGCGAGCGCGGTGCCGAAAACCATTCCGAACGGCCCGGGGATTGGGGTCAGTGCCGGGATTGCCAGGAACAGGATGGTGAAGGCAAAGCTGGTCTGGCCCATTGCTTCCAGAGCCTCGCCGATGGAGAGGCCGCCTTTTACCCGGGCGATTTCCGCCATTTCCCGAAGCCGCGCAGTGGTCACACCGCGCGGCGGTCGTCTATTTCCGTCTTGATCAATTACACGGTCCATTTTCAGCTGATTGCCGTCATGCACCCTCGCCCTCTCCCTTCAGGGCGCTGGCGAGGGCTGCGCATTTCGGGTCGCTACCGTCGAGAAGTTCTGCCGGCGCGGTATGGCCGATCGCTATGCTGACGATTGTGGCCGCCGCCCAGCCGTAATCGCCGGCGGCGCGCTCGATGAGCTGCGGTCCCTGGGATGTCAGGCAGGCCTGAGACTGGCGGACGATCTCCACGGGAAGCCGGGCGCGCTCGGCCTGTTGCTGCATCTCAGCCTGCAGCGGACCGACGACGAGGAGAGCAAAAATCCAGCCGATGAAATCCGAAATCATATCTCTTTCCTTCCTTTGTTAACGTATGCCTCGCAGAGCTCGCTCAGGCGGGCTGCTGGGGATCCCGCGTCTTGAGGAGGCTCCAGACCACGCCGGCGGCGATGATCGCGAAAGTGATGCCCAGCGAGAGCGCAGCCGGGAATTTTTCCAGGCCCAGCAGATCGGCTAGGAAGATCTTCGAGCCGATGAAGATCAGCACGATGGCAAGTGCGGGCTTCAGATAGCGGAAGCGATGAATCATTGCCGCCAGTGCGAAATAGAGCGCGCGAAGACCGAGGATCGCGAAGATGTTCGAGGTATAGACGATGAACGGATCGGTGGTGATCGCGAAGATCGCGGGGACCGAATCCACGGCGAAGATGACGTCAGCCACTTCGACCATCACGAGCGCCATGAAGAGCGGCGTGATGAACCATGTCATCCCACCCGTCCTGGGATTTGCCTTTCTGACGAAGAATCGTTCGCCGTGATGTTCCTCGGTGACGTTGAAACGGCTGCGCATGAAGCGGACGAGGACGTTCTTCGAGACATCGGGCTCGGCCTCCTTGATGAACAGCATCTTGATGCCGGTGACGATCAGGAACGCGGCGAAGATATAGAGAAGCCAGGCGAATTCGGCGACCAGCGTGGCGCCGACGCCAATCATGATGGCGCGCAGCAGGATGACGCCGAGAATGCCCCAGAAGAGCACCCGGTGCTGGTAGATGCGCGGCACGGCAAAGAAGGAGAAGATCAAGGCGATGACGAAGACGTTGTCGAGGGCCAGCGTCTTTTCGACGACGAAACCCGTCAGATAGGCAAGGCCGGCCTCGGAGCCGAGATACCACCATACCCAACCACCGAAGGTGAGACCGAGCGCGATATAGAGGGCGGACAGTCTGACGCTTTCGGCGACGCCGATTTCCTTGTTCTGTTTATGAAGAATACCGAGGTCGAAGGACAGAATAGCGATGACGAGGGCGAAAAAGCTCGACCACATCCAGAGCGGCGTTCCCAGCCACTCGACGAACAAAAAAGACAGATTCAAGGATAGTCCCCTGTCGGCACTGGTTGTCGGAGAAGAGGTCCGACATCGCAAGAGTGCCGAAGCTCTCGCCAGAGGGGCCCGGACCAGCGGGTTGCACCGCAAGTGGGGCCTCACTTTTCAACAATCAAGCAGCGGCCGGTGCCAATTTTATATTTTGCGCCGAAGATAAGGGCCGCCGTGCAAAGGGTCATTCGCCCCGCCGGGGGCGCCGGCCGCTTCAGGCTTTCTCGTCGTCCCTTTCCTCGCCCACGGTCAGCGGCCAGTCGACGACGTAGTCTTCGAGATCGTCGATATCGATCTCGCTTTCGTTGGTCGTGCGGCCACGGGCGGAAATGCCGGCGGCATGAACGGTTTCCGGATCGCCGGAGACGAGCGGATGCCACCAGTAGAGGTCGCGGCCTTCATTGACCAGCCGGTAACCGCAGGTGGGCGGCAGCCAGGCGATATCGGGCACGTTCTCCTTGGTCAGCTGCACACAATCCGGCACGAAATCCCAGCGGTTCTCGTAGCTGGAGCAGCGACAGCTTTCGCCGTCGAGCAGCTTGCAGCTGACCGAGGTAAAATAGATATCGCCGCTATCCCATTCCTCGATCTTGTTGAGGCAACAGAGGCCGCAGCCGTCGCAGAGACTTTCCCACTCGGCGACGGTCATTTCGGCCAGTGTCTTGCTCTTCCAGAAGGGCAGATCGTTCATCGTTCGTTTCTTGCAACAGCGGCCCGCAAATTCACGTGACCCCCATCTATCTCTCTTGTTATCAGGCGCAAAATCAATCAATTCTTCAGCATGCTCCTGGTACCGGAGAACTTTCTTCTGGTATCGGAGAGCTTTGCGGCCATATGGCGGCCTCGCGCTTTCGTCGCTTTCCGACAGCCGGACATGAGCGAAGCGCGATCAGGCGGGAATACAGGACGTGCAGGATCCGGACAACCCCGAAAAGGGGCCTGAAAATGGACCAGAAAAAGCGACGGACAAGCGGCCGACGAAAAGCCGTCACATCCTGCTGCGCATCGATTCATGGATCGATTCGACCGTCTGGAACGCCGGCTTCCGTGCCGCCGAGATCTGGGAAGACATCACCATCTTCTTCCGCCGCTTCCGCGTGCGCGGCTGGAAGCGGATGGTCTTCGAACTTGCCGGCGAAGGGCTGACGCTCGGGGCGGCCGGCTCGGTGCTGATGCTGCTGCTTGCCCAGCCGGCCTTCGAGGCGACCAAGGAGGACTGGCGCAACCGCGGCGATTTCGCCGTCACCTTCACCGACCGCTACGGCAACGTCATCGGCCATCGCGGCGTTATTCATCAAAATTCCGTGCCGATCGATGAACTGCCGGACTCCCTGATCAAGTCCGTGCTCGCCACCGAAGACCGGCGCTTCTTCGACCATTTCGGCATCGACGCCATCGGCCTCTTCCGCGCCATGGTCACCAACGCCCAGGCCGGCGAAGTCGTGCAGGGCGGCTCGACGCTGACCCAGCAATTGGCCAAGAACCTGTTCCTCTCCAACGAACGCTCGATCGACCGCAAGGTCACCGAGGCATTCCTGGCGCTTTGGCTGGAGGCAAACCTTTCCAAGAAGGAAATCCTCTCCACCTATCTCGACCGGGCCTATATGGGCGGCGGAACGTTTGGCGCAGCCGCGGCGGCGCAGTTCTATTTCGGCAAGAATATCACCGATGTGAACCTCGCCGAATCCGCCATGCTCGCCGGCCTGTTCAAGGCGCCGGCGAAATACGCGCCGCATGTCAACCTGCCGGCAGCGCGTGCGCGCGCCAACGAGGTGCTGACCAATCTCGTGCAGAGCGGGCTGATGACCGAGGGCCAAGTGATTGCCGCCCGGCGCAACCCGGCCACCGTCGTCGACCGCAACGAGGTGGAATCGCCCGACTTCTTCCTTGACTGGGCCTTCGACGAGGTGCAGCGGCTTTCGCCGCGTTTCCACCAGCATTCGCTGATCGTGCGCACGACAATCGACATGGGCATCCAGCAGGCGGCCGAGGATTCGGTCGAAACGTCGCTGCGCGAATATGGCGAGGCCTATCACGCCAAGCAGGGCGCCATGGTGATGATCGAGAATGGCGGCGCCGTGCGCGCCATGGTCGGCGGCCGCGATTACGGCGAGAGCCAGTTCAACCGCGCCACCAGGGCGCTGCGCCAGCCGGGCTCCTCCTTCAAGGTCTACACCTATTCGGTGGCGATGGAGAGCGGGATGACGCCGCAGACGACCATCGTCGATGCGCCGATCTCCTGGGGCAATTGGAGCCCGCATAATTATGCCAACCACTATGCCGGCCGCATAACGCTCGAGACCGCAATCGCCCAGTCGATCAACACCGTGCCGGTGCGGCTCGCCAAGGAAAAACTCGGCATTCAGCCGATCCGGGCGATGGCGAAGAACCTCGGCGTCGAGACGCCGATCCGCGACGACGTCACCATCCCGATCGGCACATCCGAGGTGACGGTGCTGGATCAGGCGACGGCCTATGCCACCTTCCCGGCCGGCGGCTACCAGTCGCGCCGCCACGGCATCACCCAGGTCCTCGATTATGGCGGCGACGTGCTCTACGATTTCGACCGTGACGAGCCGGCAGCCAAACGGGTGCTCTCCGAAAAGGCCGACGCCTATATGAACCAGATGCTGTCGCGCGTTCCCTATGTCGGCACGGCGCGCAAGGCAGCCCTCGACAATGGCATTCTGACGGCCGGCAAGACCGGCACGACCCAGGCCTATCGCGACGCCTGGTTCGTCGGGTTCACCGGCAATTACACCTGCGCCGTCTGGTTCGGCAATGACGACTACACCTCGACCAACAACATGACCGGCGGCTCGCTGCCGGCGATGACCTTCAAGCGCGCCATGGACTACGCCCATCAGGGTGTAACGCTGCGGGCCATCCCTGGGGTCGAAAATCCCCTGCCCTCGGAAAAGGATCTCGCCAAGACCGTCACCGCCAAGCCGCAGGATGGATTGCCGCAGCTCATCCGGCCGCGCATGCTCTCAGTTCAGTCGACGAATATCCTGAAAGATCTCGGCAAAAAGCTGAAGGATGCCGCCCCGCTTGCGCCGGCGAAGGTGGCGAGTGCGGAATAGACGCCGCGTGGATCCTTCGAACGACACCCAGGAGATCGGCGAGAGGGTGGCCCCTCATCCGCCTGCAGGCACCTTCTCCCCGCTTGCGGGGAATAGGCCGCGCCCTCTCCGTGTTTCCCACCAACGTCTCGCAGGGCACGTCCCCTCGCCCCGTTTACGGGGGTCCGAAGGACGGGTCGAGACCGTTGGCTCGACCCCGGTCGGGTTAGCGTGAGGGGCAAGCTTTCGACGTTAACCGGACTGATCGGCATCCATGTCGTCGCGTGGCATTCCACCCTGCCAGAATCAGTGGTAACCCTTTCATCCGATATGGTCTCCAAGGTTATGACGTGTTTCGGTTTCCCCTCTTCATCCTGGTCACGCTGATCGTCGCCTTCGGCGGCGGGATCATGATTTCGCTTTATGCGCTGGATGCCACACAGGGTTTCGGGGCGATCAAGCTCGGCGCCTGGGAGGCTTTTCCAGCGTTGCAGACGGTCGACGCCGATCCTTATGCCAAGTCGCACCGCGCGCGCGCCGGCAAACTGCTTTATGGCAGCGCCGAAGGCCTGACCTTTACGGCGAGCGTCGACGATGATGGCGCGCGGCTGAATGCCGGCTGCCGCTATCGCATCAGCGGGCAGACGCCGCCTGCCCGGCTCTGGACCCTGTTTACCGCCGACAATGGCGGCAATCCGGCAGCGGTGACGACCGGACATCCCTCAGCGCTCAATTCCTGGACGGTGCTGCGCCAGCCGGACAGCAGCTTCTCGATCGAAATCTCAGCCGCCGCGCAGCCGGGCAACTGGCTGGCCTTACCCGAGGCCGGCACCTTCCGGCTTGTGCTGACGCTATTCGACACACCGACCGCCGGCAGCTCCGGGGTGATCGACCTTGCCATGCCGAAGCTCACCAAGACCGGATGCGGCAATGCTTAGGATATTCTTCGCCATCCTGACAGGCCTTTTCGGCGCCGCGCTGCTGCACCTCGTCATCATCCTCTCGCTGCCGCATTTCACCGGCAAGGATGCGGCGACCCGTGTAGAGGCGGAAGGTGACCTGAATAATTTCACCCTGCTCGGCGGCCGATATGACGAGGCAGGCCTTGCCAATGGCGACCCCTTCGTGCGCACCGCCGTCTGCTCCTTCGACGTCGAGGATGCGCCGGTGCATTTCACTGCCAAGGGCAATGTGCCCTTCTGGTCGATCGCGATCTACGACAGCGCCTCCAACGAAGTCTTCAGCATGAATGACAGGACCTCTGTCGGCGGGGCGCTCGATGTGCTGGCAGGCGGTCCGATCCAGCTGACCGACCTGCGCAAGAACCTGCCGCAGGAACTGCAGCAGGCAATCCTGGTGGAGATGGCCCGACCGGACGGCTATGCCGTGCTGCGGACGCTGGCGCCGCAGGCAAGTTTCGATGAGGCAGCGCGGAACTTCCTGGCGGAAGCCGGCTGCGAGCAATTCACCGCCCCCTAAGGTTGAGCAAACGTCACTTCGTCTTAACGCGCGGCGCAGGCGCCGGCGCGCGCCTGGGGCTCTCGGCCAGCCGCTCGTAGCGGACGCCGGTGAACCATAGGATCTTGGCTTCGCGGGGCTCTTTGTCCGGGCGACGCGGCGCCCGCGGCTGCCGATCCGCCAATGCGACTACTATTGCCATTCTCGTCTCCATGCACTGCCCGAGACGGATGAACTTGCGATGGATTTCACCCTGCCCGCCAATGTGCGAGCCGGCGCGTCCTGCAGTGCCGGCGTGACCGGACCGAGGGCATTCGCGCCTTTCCCACGGCACCTGATTGAAATACCGTGATCAGGACTTTCAACGATCCAAACATTCAAATCGCGTCGTTCCTAGCCGAATTGAGACAGATGTCAGTTAACAGTTTACTAATGTTCGGCGGACGCCAAACACAGTTCACGTCACTTCCTCTGTAACGCGCGAGGAGTTGTTTTGGTTTCAGCCGCCCACGTAGAGACCCGGCTTGGCATCGATGTATAAAATTAGAAACAATTCATATAGTTGGCTTGAACACGGGCAGCTTACTCGCCGGAAATGCACGCTGTTGCAAAAATGCTTCATGAAAATATTTAATTGCGGCCGGTTCGGATGCGCGTATGGTTTGTCTCGTCGACCACACGTTTCCGGGCACCGGTCGATCGCGGATATTGCGCGCTCTTGCCGGAATGCGGAGGGCCGGCGATGTCTTTGCTGGTGAATTCATCTTTCTCGCCTGAGGATTTCGACGTGTTGCGCGGTGCGCTCGGTGCATGGTGCGCGGAACGGCGAATCGACATCAAGAGCGTCGAGGCGCAGTTTGCAGCATCCGCAGCCCTCGACCTTTATCAGGCCGGTCACGACAGCCGCGAAACGCTGCTGCACGCGCTACGCGATCGCAAGGCCGCCTGAACTTTCCCCCGTCACTGGCGATGAGCAATCGCTGCAACGCCTTTTCAAATCGGCATTGTTGGACTGAGGGCCGATCATGCCGCGACACGTCACGCGTGTATTATTCCGTCACATTTTAATAAAATCTTCAGCATGCATTAACCCTACCGGTGTAGGATTTGTTCATAACCCATGTGGTCCGACATGCGTTCCGCCAGCGCATATCGGCCCGTGGTTCCCCTTGGTTCGGCGTTTTCGGGGTGCTTTTGTGCGTGACCGGTTTAGAGACCTAGAAGGCCCCTTGGCCGTCAGGAAAAAGGACGTGGTATTGATGGCGACTGTCAGCAGTTTCGAGAACCTGTCTCATCCGACACGGTCCGAACTGCGCCAATTCGCCGAGCTTTTCATGCCCCTATTCCAGGCCTCCTCCGACGAGGCCAAGCGCCAGGCGGTCGCGGCGCTCTCCCAGTGCGAAAACATGCCGGCCGCCGTGGCGCTGTTCATCGGGAACCAGCCGATCGAGATCGCAGCCCCTTTTCTTGCCGCCTCCAAGGCAGTCGCCGACGATACGCTGATTACCATCGCGCGCACGCAGGGTGCAGCACATGTCAGGGCGATCGTCAGCCGCGATTCGCTCTCGCCGAAGGTCATCGATGCGCTGGTGGCACTGCGCCAGAGCCAACCGCGGCCGGCGGCCGCACGGGCGCCAATCACAGAAGCACAGACGGTTGCGCTTTCGCCGGCGCCGACCGAGACCACCGAGGCGGAGGCGTTGCAGGGGCAGCGGCTTGCCAATGAAGAGGCGCTGCGCGAGCGTATCCTCGGTCTTGCCGGTCATCTCGGCCGGGCCGACGAGGACAGGCTTGGGCTGCGCACGCTCACCGACATTCAGGAGGCTTTGCTGGTACGTTTCGCCCGCTCGCGCGAGGCGACGCATTTCGCAACCGCGCTTGCCGATGCGCTGTCGGCCAGCCGCTGGCTTGCCGAGCGCATCATGCTCGATCTTTCCGGCCAACAGCTCGCGACGACGCTGACCAGCCTCGGCATGGGCTTTCTCGACGCCGTCTTCGTACTCGAGAAGCTCTATCCGCACCTTGCCGAACAGCAGCACAACGTCACACGCGGCTGGATGGTGCTCGATGCGCTCGACCCGGAAGAATGCCACGAACGTGTGGACGCCTGGCGCCGCGCCGATCGCTACACCTATAAGCCCGAAGTGGCCAATGCGCCGGCGCTCCAGGAAACGGAAAACCACCGCTTCATTCGACAGTCGCCGCCGCAACGCGACTTGCGTGTCCTCGGACGCCGGTCGCGCTAGAACAGGATGTCATAAGAAAGCCGCGTACACTTTTGCGCGACATGCTTAGCTGCCAGCCTCGGTCATTCGGCTCGACCGTCAGCCTTCTTTCGCGAGCGGGAGCATGTCTCCCAATTCCTCCACCTCCAGCTCGACGATCCAGAGATCGGGGTCGAACCGGCGTTCGCGCTCCAGCATGGCACGCACCGCTTCCGGATCGCTACGCGACAAGCGGATCTCAAACAGCCGGCCGAAGGCCTCGCCCTCGCCGAAGGCGGTCTGCGGCGCCGGTGCGTAAAGGGTTTCCAAGCCATCGCGAAAATGCTGGCGGATGAAGATCGCACCCGCCTCCTCCGCCCCCTTCTTTTCGACGGCGGCAAAATCGCCGCTGGCGAAGACGCGGCGCAGGAGGGCGGAAACGAAGATGTCAGCGCGTAATCTCATCGGCGCGGTATAGACCGGGGCGCAGGCCTCGGCAATGCGGCGGCAAGCATTGCCCCTGGGGTTGCTCCTGGGGTCAGACCTTGACGGCCAGCCGCAATCCGCCCCAGTGCCGTTGGCGGACGGTGATCGGCGCTCCGCGCCTCAATCAGACAAGCTTCAGGCAGCATGGTTGATAAGTTGCAAGCAGCGTTCGCATCTTGGACTGGGCGACCCGTCAGCTGGCGACGAAGCCCGTCAGCCGCTCGCTCAACTGCCAGAGGCGTTCGGCGAGTTCCGCATCGGTTGCCCAAGGACGGACACCGAGCATCTCGGTCGTATCACCGGGGACGGCGGTAGCGATATTGCAGTTCTCGCAATAGACGCCGCCCAGACCGTCGAGCTTCTCGCTGACGGTGCACCACACGATGGTCGCAGCCCCCTGCTCTATCGTCTTTTTGTTGTTTTCCGGATCGATGACCGGATTGCCATTCTCGTCGACATAACCGCTCGCCTTGAGAAAGTCGCTCGACTGATGGCGGACCAGATTGGTGGTGACGATACCGCCGGGATGCAGCGAGAAGGCTCTGATACCGTGCTTTGCACCCAAAGCGTCCAGTGACACCGCAAAGAGAGCATTTGCCGTCTTCGACTGGCCATAGGCGAGATAAGGCGCGTATGCGCGGCTCTCGAAATTCGGATCGTCGAAATCGACGCCGGAGAAGACGTGACCGCGCGAGGAGACGGCGACGACGCGCGCACCCTCGGCCTTTACCATCGCCGGCCAGAGGCGGGCAGTGAGCTGGAAATGGCCGAGATGATTGGTGGAGAATTGGGACTCATATCCCCGGGCGTCGCGCGTCAGCGGGTTCGCCATCACGGCGGCATTGTTAACAAGAAAATGCAAGGGCGCGCCGCTTTCAAGAAAGCGGTCGGCGAAGTCGTCGATAGAGCCGGGGTCCATCAGGTCGAGCGTTTCCAGTGCAAGGCCGGGAATGCCTTCCACGGCAGCCTTGGCTTTCCCGAGATTGCGGGCGGGGACGACAACCCTGGCGCCGGCTTGGGCGAGCACACGAGCCGTCTCCAAGCCAAGACCGGAATAACCGCCGGTGACGATCGCGACCTTGCCTGAGAGATCGTGCCCGGCAATGACCTCCTCGGCGGTCGAAGCGGCACCGAAGCCAGAACCGATGGGAGCCTGTGGAGTAGACATGGTATGCCTCCGTGGTTGCATGATGGCCTTATATACGTCCGGGAAACGGGATTCTGAATGCTTGCAAATCCCAATTTCCTGCTTCATCGTTCACAAATGATCAGCGATCCGCTCTCTGAAATGCTCAATCTGCTCGATGCGCGCTGCCTTGTGTCCGGCGGGCTGGTTGCCGGCGGCGCCTGGGCGCTGCGTTTCCCCCGGCCGAATAGGATCAAGATCAGCGCGGTCGCCAAAGGGCGCTGCTGGCTTTGGCTCGACAATGGCAGTGAACCGATTCTGCTCGAGGCAGGCGACGTTGCGCTTCTGAACGGTCGGCACTCCTTCATCCTGGCGAGTGACCTTGCAGTTGCGCCGACCGATGCGGTCAGCGCCTTCAAGGAGAAGATCGACGGCATGGCGCGCCACGGCGTTGGCGAGGATTTCCATTATCTCGGCGGCCACATCGCGCTCGGACCGCAGGGCATGGAGCTGCTGTCCGACATGCTGCCGCCGATCATCCATGTGCGCGCCGCCCTTGCCGAAGCCGGCGTGCTGTGCTGGCTGCTCGACCAGTTGGTGCGGGAGATGGCGGCAAAGCGGCCGGGCGCCCTGCTCGTCTCAACACAGCTTGCGCAGTTGATGTTCGTCCAGGTGCTGAGGGCGCACATCATGAGTTCGGCGCCCCTGACGGTCGGATGGCTCCGAGCCTTCGGCGACGATCGCATTGCGCCGGCGCTGCGGCTGATACATGGCGATCCCGGCCGGTCCTGGCAGCTTGGCGAACTGGCAAAGGCCGCCGGCATGTCGCGCACGAGCTTTGCGTTACGGTTCAAGACAGTGGCGGGGGTTGCACCGCTCACCTACCTCACCGGCTGGCGCATGCGTCTTGCCGAACGCGAGCTGCGCGATGGCAGCATGCCGGTTTCGGCGCTGGCGCTTTCGCTCGGCTACGCATCCGAAAGCGCCTTCAGCAACGCCTTCAAGCGGATGACCGGTAGCGCGCCGAAGCGTTATCGTGCTGCGATGGCCCGCGAGGCCGGGCCGATCGAAGAGGTGGTGGATGTCGAGGGCCAGGCGATGACGGCACATTACCGGCCGTTAAAGGCGGCATCGTAGCGGCTAAAGCGCGTTGTTTTTATGGGTGTCTTTATCCGAGAACCGCCGCACGCTTCCTGATGACCTGCATTAGATCGCGCCGATTTCCTCGAGTTTTTTCAGTACGGCCTGGGTCGGCTCGCCGTTTTCGGGCAGGTTGTAGTGCTTCTGGAAATGGCGGATGGCCGCGCGGGTCTGCTCGCCGGCGACGCCGTCGACGCCGACATTGGCATAGGCCATGTTGGAAAGACCCTTCTGGATCTTCAGCACCAGGTCGACATTGGTAATTTCGCTTGATGGAACCTGCTTTGCGGATGACGAAGCGGTTTTGACGGTCTTTTCGGCGCTGCGGATCGCCGCTGCCACCGGGTCTTCCGCCGCCGCCTTCGAACTCACATCCTCGGGCGGCTTGTCGGCGGGTATCGTCGAAGGGCCTGATGCATCGGTCTTCAACGCCACCAATACCTCGGGCGTCGGATCGCCGGTCTGGGCCATGCCGACGGTTTCCTCGAAGAACAGGATGGCCGCACTGGTGCGGGGGCCGATGACCCCGTCGGGTATGCCGTTATAGAGGCCGCGGCGCACCAGCTGCTGCTGGATGTCCATGACAAGCTGGCTCGGCTGCTGGCCGGGCGCGGCAGGCGCCGGCGTTGCGTTGGTGGTGGTCGCGGCATCCTCCGGCCGTTCGATCCGAAAGGTGGTGACGTCGCCCTGCTGCTCTTCGGCTGGGCGGCGGGCGCCGAGCACGTTGGGAGACTGCGGATCGCGGGTGCGGAAAATCGGATGCGGATGCAGGCCCGGCTGATACCAGAGCGCGTTGGCGGCGACGAAGGAGAAGATGACGACGAAGGTGATCGTGCCGCCGGCAACCGATGGATTGCGGCCGATGACGCCGCCGAGCACCGAGGCGCCCTGCAGGCTGAGGCCGCCGAGCGCCGCTGCGCCCGACATCAAGAGGCCCGGCTGCTGCCGTCCCCCTTTTCCCTTAGGCGATTTTCGCTTGCGCGCGGCCATCGAAACGCCCCTCCCCCAATTCTGCACCTGCATGGACCGCGCCCTTCAGCCGCGGTGGGAACTCGACAGTCGCGCCATGGCCGGCGTCTTCGGCGCGCACGGCGCCTGAGCCGTCGACTGCAATCTCGATGGTGATGATCGTGCCTTCGCCGGGTTGGCTGGCGATGGCGAAATGCCCGCCATGCAGCGCCACCAGCCCCTTGACCAGCGAAAGACCAAGGCCAGTGCCTTCGAAGCGGCGGGTATAGTCGTTCTGGATCTGGACGAAGGGCTGGCCGAGCAATGCCAGCTTGTCGGCCGCAATACCGATGCCGGTGTCACTGACCGTCAGCTTAAGGATGCCGTCGCGCGCCGCCGCATCGACCGAGACGACGCCGCCTGCCTCGGTGAACTTGATGGCATTGCCGACGAGATTGATGAGGATCTGCTGGATGGCGCGCTGATCGGCAACGATCTCGCCGAGACCGCGCTGGATCCGGCTGGTCAGCGTCAGGCCCTTGGTCTTGGCCTGCAATGCCAGCATCGATTCGCAGGATTTGACCGAGCTTGATATATCGAAAGCTTCGAGGATCAGCTCGTAGCGACCGGCTTCGATCTTGCTCATGTCGAGCATGGTGTTGACGACGGACAAGAGATGGGCGCCGGATTCACGCACGAGGCCGACATATTCGCGCTGGCGGTCGTTTTCGAACTTGCCGAAATATTCTCCTATCAGGATGTCGGAAAAACCGAGAATGGCGTTCAGCGGCGTGCGCAACTCGTGGCTGACGGCGGCGAGGAAGCGCGATTTGGCGTCGTTTGCCGATTCGGCATCGGCGACGCGGTTTTGAGCTTCGGCACGCAGCTGCTGTTCGACGGAGACATCGTGCAGCTGGGCAATGACGGCGGCAAGTTCGCCATCGGCGTCGCGCCGGGCCGTCATGTCCATTCTGAGATAAGCGAACTGGCGTTGATCACGCGCGACCGAGGGGCGGTCGATGCGCAGGTCGACGCATTGAGCATCCTCGCCCCGGCGCAGGCCATCGAGCGCCTGCAGGAAAAGGATGCGGTCGGAGACATGCACCTGTTCCAGGAAACCCCTGCCCTTGGGATCGCGCATCCAGGCGAGAAAATCGCGCCGGTCGCGGCCGCCGACGGTCGCTACGCTGCCATGCGGGTCCAGGAAGAAGACGAGGCCGGGGGTGGCGGCAAGGAAGAAATCCTCGGCCGACTGCGTCGCGATACCGGCGGACGAACCCTGACGGGCGAGCGCGATGCTGCCGACGGCGGAAAAGAGAAAGGCAGCGCAGACCATCGCGACGCCTGCCGGCAAGGCGACGGCCGGACTGGTGACCGCCGAAAGTCCGACAGGAGCGGCAATAAGAGCGGCCGACGAGAACAGCACGAGGCGGCGCAGGATCGCGAGCTCGCGTTGGCGCACGGCTTCGCCGCCGCCCGTCCGGGAGAGCCAGCTTGTCGCCGCCCGGTCTACCAGGGCCGTCACCCAGCCGCCAATGTTACTCAATACACGCACGCAATACCCGCCCGAAAGGCTGTCTATCGATCCGGACAATAGGCCTTGGCGACTTAAAGAAAGGATAAGGCAAAAGCGCTGTTCACAGCTGGAAAGCGCCGAAAATCCCGTTTTGAAGCATCTGGAAGGCACTTTGCCTTTTGTGGTTAATAGCAGGTAAGCGACGGATTTTCCTCATATTTCAGCATTGCATTAACGCCTGTGGCAAGGCGAGCCGGCAAAAGCCCTGCAATTGCAAGCAGGTGCTGCCCTGATGCTTAACGGTGATCGGTCGCATTCGACTAAAATGTCCGTCAAATGCCGTTCGCTAAAATTTGAACTAAATTTGCCGCAAATGCCCACGAGTTTCGAAAAGCGGCGTTCGCAACTTGGCGGTAGGGTGAAAACACACCGGACAACCGGCCTGATTCGGCGACAAGAACCGGACGGGAAAACAGGATGGGCAACGACAATGTGGTTTCTGATCAAAGGATCCTTCTGGTTTGGCCTTGTGCTCGTGCTTCTTTCCGTCTTCAGCACGGAGAGTTCCGACAAGCTCGCCAACGGCCCGCAATTGCAGCTTTCCGACGCGTTTACGGCGGCAAGCGGCGCCTATGACTATCTCACCGGCATGTGCTCGGAAAAGCCCGAGGTCTGCGCCAAGGGCGCCGAAACCGCCACGGCGCTCGGCTACCGGGCCCGTGAAGGCGCCCGCGTCGCCTACGAACTTCTCGACAGCCAATTCAACGGCGAGATGCCGGCGACCGCAAAGCGCGCCGAACCGCAGGTGCCGGTGGCGCTCAACATGCCCTCACTGGCCGCACCCGCCATCCAGGAAAAGCTGCGCGAGGCAAGGGCCGCGCTGAACCAGCCGATGCCTTACCGCCCGCCGGTCGAGGATGACGCCTCTGCCGCGACCGTTGTCACCGGCGCGATCCCGCTACCCACGCCGAAGCCGGCGATCTGATTTTTCTGAACTTGCATCGGTGGTCCGCATGACGCGGAAATGCCCCATGCCTGACGTGCCTGCCCTGTTTAATTCAGCATTTGCTGCGCCGTGAGGATGCCCATCCCTCACGGCGTTTCTTTTTAATGCATGTCCTCAGGAAGTGTGCCGCGGTTCTGAGATAACGACATGCATGAAAACAAAGAATTGAAGCGTGTCGCATGAATCCTGTTCGACGCGACGCGCTTTAACGGTTCAAATCCGCCGGTCTTTCACCTATATGCAGGTTTAAGATTGAAAGGCTTTCCCATGGCATCCCTCGACCAGATCATCGACGACTTCGCCTTCCTGGACGATTGGGAAGACCGTTACCGCTATGTCATCGAACTCGGCAAGGCGCTGCCAGACCTCGCCGACGAGAAGCGCACGTCCGAAAACAAGGTGATGGGCTGTGCCAGTCAGGTGTGGCTGGTGACGCATACCACAGGCGATCCCGACAACCCGGTGATGAGCTTTGAGGGTGATTCGGATGCCCATATCGTGCGCGGCCTCGTCGCCATCGTGCTCGCCACCTATTCCGGCAAGACGGCAGCCGAGATCGCCGGGCTCGATGCTTTCGAGATTTTCTCGAAGATCGGTCTGGTGGAGAACCTGTCGTCACAGCGCTCGAACGGACTGCGGTCGATGGTCAACAGGATCCGGGAAGAAGCAACGATTCGCGCCGCGGCCTGAAGTGTTTGACCGGCTTTGACAGATCCCCGGCCAAGCGATTCGCACAGCCCGGCTCGGCGGATCAGTATATTAACACTTGCTGATAGTACAGGAATACAGTCTGCGGCCGCCGGCAAAGCATAGAGCGGCGCCCCCGCCTTACGCGCATACAGAAAAGCCGGGCACAAGACCCGGCTTTTGTCGTTGGTGGCTTTCGAAAAACCTCAGCCGCGGCCGCGCTTGCGGCGCTGACCCAAGCCCATCTCCTTTGCCAGGCGCGAACGCGCTTCGGCATAAGCGGGCGCTACCATCGGGTAGTCGGTCGGCAGGTCCCACTTCTCGCGGTAGTCTTCCGGCGAGAGGCTGTGATGCGTCATCAGGTGACGCTTGAGGGACTTGAAGTTGCCGCCGCATTCCAGACACGTGATCTGCTCGTCCTGTACGGACTTGCGGACAGAGACTGCAGGCTTCTGTTTTTCGACGATGGCCGCAGCAGGCTGCGGTACGGACGTGTTGCTCAGTGCCGAATGCACGTCGGAAATCAGATTTGCCAAGTCGCTGACCGGGACAACATGGTTGCTGACATAAGCCGCGACGATGTCGGCCGTCAGTTCCACAAGCAGCTCCGGCGCATTGCCGGTCGCCATTTCCGTCATATTTTTTCTCCTGTTAGCATGCTCAAACGGCCTTTGACTGTTACGTCAAAGACCCGCCTCGTAGAAGCGAACAGCAAAAGCACATGACCGACCTTCTGTTTCGAAAAACACGAAATCCACCCCTAGATTCCGAAGAGCGAGACCTATTCTTATACTGCCTGACTGGAAACCACTACGTCATGCCCCAGGCGATGGCCCCAGTTTAGACATAAAAAATCAAAACTGAGGGACTTGGAAGCAGTACGATTGTGATTCACAATCAGAACTCTACTTGCATTTTCAAATACCATCGTTTGGTCGAAAGGCCAATTATTATTTGTCGTTTTTCTTGAGAAAAAATGACAGATGAAGAATTAAGGCACCTAAAGGCAAGCTTTACTCACAGGTTCCTGTGCATAAGTTTTGCATAAATCTGGTAAAGCAGCGAACAGCACAGGCTCAGCGTTTGTGCATATCGTCACGGACCGAAACAGCACCGAGCGCGTATCCTGAGAGGTGGGCGGCTCTGGCCAGCAGATGGGCAGAGACCGGCGCCGTCAGCAACAGGAAGACGAAGCCGGCAATGGCGCGGGCGAGAATCGCCAGGTCCTGCGAATAGAGGCCGGCGGCAAGGAGCAGCAGGCCGGAGCCGACGGTACCCACCTTCGAGGCCGCGTGCATACGGGTATAGAGATCGGGCAGCCTGATCAGGCCGATCGCCGCCGAAAGAGCAAAAAACGCACCTGATATCAGCAGCAGAGCGACGATGGCAGCGACAACATAATCCCTCATCGTTTCTTTCCTCCCGCATGACGCCTTTTCGCGGCAGCCTTTGCCGGAGAGGCAGACGCCGGCGATTTGATGTTGCCGCGCGACAGCACGAATCGGGCGAAGGCGACCGTCGCCAGGAAGCCGACGAGGCCGAGCGAGATGGCGATATCGATATAGAGAAAAAAGCCTGTTTTGATCGCGATGACGGCGATGAAACCGATAGCGATGCCGGTCAGCATATCCAGGGCGAGGATGCGATCCGGCAATGTCGGGCCGTCAACGACGCGCCAGACAGTGAGAATCAGCGCCAGGCCGAGGATGACCAGGGCAGCCGAGGATGCGACCGTGATGATGGCGGCAGGTGTGATCACCGGAACGCCTCCATGATTTTGCGTTCGAAACCATTGGCGATATCCCGCTTGGCGGTCTCGGGATCGGAACAATCGAGCGCGTGGATATAGAGCGTGCGGCGATCCGTGGAGACATCGACCGAAAGCGTGCCGGGTGTCAGGGTGATGAGGTTTGCGAGCAAAGTGATCTCGAAATCGCTCGTTACCGTCAGAGGGAAGCCGAAGATGCCAGGCTTCAGCTTCATATCAGGCGAGAGGATGGTGAGCGTCACCTTCCAGGCCGACAGCGACAATTCCTTCAGGAACAGGGCGGCGAGCGAGAGCACCCGGCGGGCGCGGCGAAGGTATTCCATGCTGCCGAAGGGTTCGCGGATGACGGTCAGCGCCAAGGCGCCAAGCAGGAAGCCGAGGACGAGATTGTGCAGCGAGGCGCTCCCGGTGACCGCCACCCAGGCAATGGCAAGCAGCAGGTTGAAGAGAAAGGCGATCACCTGAAGCCTCCGGGAAAGACCGAATGAAGATAGGCCGCTGGATCGACAAGACCGGCGGCCGCCGATTGCGACAGCGCCAGCAGATGTTCCGGCAGAATGCCGAAGCCAATGGTGAGCGCCGTCAGTGCCGCCAGCGGCAGGCCGGTGCGCCATCTGGCCTTGGTCGACATCAGCTCTACCGGCGCCGGGCGCCAATAGGCGAGCAGGAAGAGGCGGCCAAAAGCGATCGTCGTCAGAAAACCGCCGACGAGGATAACGGCCGCCAGCCACCAGTCACCGAGATCGAGCGCGGCCTTGACGAGAATGACTTTCGGCCAGAAGCCGGAAAAGGGCGGCAGGCCGCAAGCGGCAAGGAAGAGCACAAGGGAGAGCGCGGCGAAGCCGCCGCTTTGCCGATAGAGCCCGCCGAGTTCCGACAATAAAAAGCCACCGCCCCGCCGGGCGATCTCGCCGGCAGCCAGATAAAGCGCCGTCATCAGCACCATGGAATGGAGCGCATAGAAGACGGCGCCGCTGACGCCGTCAATGCCACCGCCTGGGCCACTGCCTGGGCCACCAAGGGCGACGCCGGCGAGCATGTTGCCGATGCCCGATATGACGACATAGCCGAACAGCCTGCGGATATCGTTTTCGGCAAGGGCGCCGAGCGCGCCGACGAGGATGGTCGCGGCGGCGGCAAGCGCGATCAGCAGGCTCAATTCCTGGCGCTCCACCGGCAGCAGCATGACCATCACCCGGATCAGTGCGTAGATGCCGACCTTGGTGAGCAGGCCGGCAAACAGCGCGGAGACCACGATGCGCGGCGTATGGTAGGCGGCGGGCAGCCAGAAATTGACCGGGAAGGCTGCCGCCTTCATGCCGAAGGCGAGCAGGAAGAGGCTGGCCAGGGTCATCAGCGGTGCGGTACCGCGCAAATCCTTCGCCCTTGCGGCGATATCGGCCATGTTGAGCGTGCCGAAGGCGGCATAGAGGATGCCGACGCCAATCAGGAACAGCGTCGTGGCGATGAGGTTCAGCACCGCATATTTCAGCGCGCCGTCGATCTGTTGACGTTCGGAGCCAAGGATGATCAGCCCGAAGGAAGAGATCAGCAACACCTCGAACCAGACATAGAGATTGAAAACATCGCCGGTCAGAAAGGCGCCGGTGACACCGGCCATCAGCAACATGAGCAGCGGGAAGAAACCGTATCGCCTGCCGCTTTCGCCGATATCGGCGAGCGCATAGATGCCGGCGGCGAGCGCCACAAGGGCTGCGGTGAAGGCCATCAGCGCACCCAGAAGATCGACGGTGAAGGCGATGCCGAAGGGCGGCAGCCAGCGGCCCATGACCATGGTGAGCGGCCCTTCGGCCATGACCTTGGCGAGCAGTGCCGCATCGATCAACGCCAGCGCCGCAAGGCCTGAGATGGCGAGCCATGCCTGCAGGCGGGGATGGCTGCGCAGCATCAGCAGAACGGCACCCAGCGTGATGCAATGGGCAACCGGCAGGATCGCCAGCCAATGGCCGATGGGCACCGGGGCGGTGATTAGTGCGGCGGCGAGATCAATGGTGGAGGTGGGAGCGGCCATCAGGCGTGGCCTTTGGGAACGGTGGGGGTGTGCCGTGTGATACCCCCCTCTGCCCTGCCGGGCATCTCCCCCACAAGGGGTGAGATCGGCATGCGGAAACGGCTTCTCCAAATTATGCCGCCCTCGCTCTGAGAAGCGTATTGTCGCCTAGTCTGAGGTTGCAATGATGCGCGAGACCTGGCCACCAGCCGATCTCCCCCCTTGTGGGGGAGATGCCCGGCAGGGCAGAGGGGGGTAACCACCAACGCCGACATCCGCCTCAATACCCCAATGGCGGCAGCGGCCGGTCGTCGGGCTCGGCGGCGCGCATCTCGCTGGTGTCGTCGGTGCCGAGGTCTTGGTAGGCGCGGTAGGTCAGCACCAAAAGGAAGGCGAGGAAGGAGAAGGAGATGACGATCGCCGTCAGGATGAGGGCCTGCGGCAGCGGGTTGGCCGTGCCTGCGGGCAAGGCGTCGAGACCGGCCGGGATGATCGGCGGCACTCCACGCGTCAGCCGGCCTGATGTAAACAGCAGAAGGTTGACGGCATTGCCGAGGATGGCGATGCCGAGCATGATGCGGATCGTGAATTTCGACAGCATCAGATAGATGGCGGCGGCGAAGAACAGACCGACGAGGATCGCTAGCAGCGGCTCCATCACTCCACCTCCTTTTCTTCCGATGTCACTTCCTTCTCTTCCAATGTCAGGGCGATCGAGGCAAGGGCGCCGAGCACGACGAGATAGACGCCGATGTCGAAAAGCATGACGCTCGACAGCGGCACTTCGAGACCGAAGAGGTTCGGATAGATCCAGAGGCCGGTCATGAAGGGAACCGCGAAGAGAATGGAGAGGAGACCTGCTACCGTCGACAGCAGCAGGCCGAAGCCGGCAAGCGACAGCGGATGGAAAAACAGCGCCCGGCGAACGGCGGCAACCCCGCGGGCAATGCCATAGATCGCCAGTCCCGAGGCGGCGATCAGCCCGCCGATGAAGCCGCCGCCCGGCTCGTTGTGGCCGCGCAGCAGCACGAAGACGGAAAACAGCAGCATCAACGCGGTGAGGAACGGCGCAACCGTGCGGAAGATCAGGGTGTTCATCGGCCCTCTGTCTCCACCGCAGGGTCATTGGCCGCAAGCTTGCGCTCGGTGCCGGCGCGGATGCGGATCAGCGCCAGGATGGCAAGGCCGGTGACGGCGACGACGGCGATTTCGCCGAGCGTGTCGGTGCCGCGGAAATCGACGATGATGACGTTGACGACATTGGCGCCGTGGGCAATCGTTTTCGAATAGGTGTTGAAGAACACAGTCAGCGCGTCGTTGAACGGCGCCTGCGTCGCCCGCAGCAGCAAGAGCGTGAAGCCGAGGCCGCAGGCAAGCGCAAGCCCGCCGTCGAAGAGCCTGCGGCCGAGCGGGCGCCGATCGTCCGGCGAAAGGCGAAGCCTGGTCATGACCAAAGCGAGGATGACCACCGCCAGGGTTTCGACCATGAACTGGGTGAAGGACAGATCCGGCGCCCCGAACAGCAGGAAGATGATGGCGACGGCAAAACCCTGGATGCCAAGCGAGACGATCGCCGTCAGCCGGTCGCGGGCGACGAGCACGGCGACAAGGCCGACGGCGGCAATCAGCAAAACCGCCCATTCATAGAGCCTGACATCGGCCGGCCAGGCGGGAAGGTGCGGCAGCTCGCCATAGACGATGGGCGGAATGATGAGGACGGCGGCGACGCACAGGAAGGTGCAGGCGATATAGATCTGCAGCCGCCCCGGCTGGAGGACACGCATGAGGTGGCCGGCAAAGCGGACAAGGCCTGAAATAGCGAGGTCGAAGCCGTGGTCCGGCCCGCGCCCGGCGGCGCGCAGGAAGATCGCCATCAAAAAGCGGGTGCGATCGAGCTGCCAATAGACGCCGACGCCGAGCAGCGCGGTAAGGGCGGAGAGCGCCAACGGCCCGCCGAGATGCGGCATCAGCGAAATATCGATCTCTACAGGTTCCTGGCGGATGGCGGCAGCGATCGACGAGGACAGGACGGCGTGAGTGACGTTGGAAAAGATCGCGCCAAGCAGGCCGAGGGCGGCAAGAACGGCCGGCCCGAGCCAGAGCAGGAAGGGCGCTTCGTGCGGACGTTTCTCCGTCTCCACCGGCCGGCCGAAAAAGGGTTTCAGAGCCACGGCGAAGGCGACGGCAAACATCAGCGCATTGCCGAAGACCGTGATGGCGGTGAAGGTGAGCGCGCGTATATCGCCGCCGGTTAGTGCCGTATAGATCTCTTCCTTGGCGAGGAAGCCGAAAAAAGGCGGCAGGCCGGCCATGGAGAGGGCCGCCGCAAGGGCGATGACCCATGTCAGCGGCATCGCCCGCCCCAGGCCCCCGAGCGTGGTGACATCGCGCGTGCCGGTCTCGTGATCGATGATGCCGGCGACCATGAACAGCGCGCCCTTGAAAAGGCAATGCGCCACCAAATAGAGCGCTGCCGCCTGTACCGCATGTTCAGAGCCGAAGCCGATCAGCATGACGAGCAGGCCGAGCGAGGAGACGGTGGTATAGGCGAGCTTGAGCTTCAGGTCGGTCTGGCGGATGGCGAGCGTGGCGCCGACCACCAGGGTCAGCCCGCCGAAGAAAGGCAGCAGGATTTCCCAGGCAGGTGTCGCCCCCATGACCGGATTGAGCCGCATCAGCAGATAGACGCCGGCTTTTACCATGGTGGCCGAATGCAGGTAGGCAGACACCGGCGTCGGTGCTTCCATGGCGTTCGGCAGCCAGAAATGAAAGGGAAACTGCGCCGACTTGGTGAAGGCGCCGCCCAAAACCAGGATGAGGGCAGCAAGATAGAACGGGCTTTCGCGCACGGCATCGCCGAATCCCATGAGCTGCGACATCTGGGTGACGCCCGAGATGTTCCAGAGCAGCAGCAGGCCGGCCAGCAGGCAGAGCCCTCCCCCGCCGGTGACCACCAGCGCCTGCAGCGCGGCGCGCCGCGCCGCCTGACGCTCGTGATCGAAGCCGATCAGCAGGAAGGAGGTGATCGATGTCAGTTCCCAGAAGATGAAGAGCATCAGGAAACTGTCGGAAACGACGACGCCGAGCATGGCGCCCATGAACAGAAAGATGAAGGAGAAGAAGCGGCCTTGATCCTTGTGTCCTCTGAGATAGCCGCCGGCATACAGCACGATCAGGGTGCCGATGCCGGTGATCAGCAGCGCGAAAGCCAGCGACAGGCCATCGAGGAACCAGGAGAAGGAGAGATTGTAGCTCGGCACCCAGGAATAGCCGCCGGTGACGACCTCGCCGCGCGCGATCGCAGGAACGAAACGCAAGAAATGCAGGAAGGCGAGCAAGGGAGCGATCGCCAGGAACCAAGCGCCGTTGGCGCCGAAGATGCGGATGACGAAGGGGGCGACAAGAGCGCCGGCGAGCGGCAGACACAGGGCCAGAAATGTCAGAGCCGTGACATCGGCCATGTCTCCTCCTCTACCGGCAACAGACGAAAGCCAGAGAAAACCGGCTACCCTCTGACTTAGGCGAAATGGTAGAGCGTCTCAAGCAATTTCGATCGGAGGGCGAAGCGGCGCAACGGTGGTGGGATGATCAGGCCGCCGATCGGGAACGACGCGTCAGCAGCCGGGCGACGACACCGTGCAGGATGAAGACCAGAAGCGTCAGCGGCCAAAGCAGGCATGCGAAAAGCCCGGCAAGACGATGGAGCGTCAAGCCATCATGGTTGGCCCAGCCTTCCAGCAGTGTTACCGCCAGGGCGGCCACGGCTACGAGGCCGTAGAGCAGGACGATTGCTGCTTCAAACACCGGTGATTCCCCAATAGACATAACATTAACCCTAACAGGAAATCCCTAACGGATGTAAGAGCAAGCGTCCTCCCCAAAAAGCGGTACATGGCGAATGGGGCGGGATGGTGCCCAAGTCTTGATGAACTGACAATGGCACACCACATTTCCTCGCGAAACGGAACCGCCCCTCGGCGAAAGGAGCATGGCATGTCCGAAACTGCAACCACCGCCAAGATCCATAAGACCGATGCCGAATGGAAAGAACAGCTCACCCCCGAGCAGTACCGCATTACGCGCCAGCACGGCACCGAGCGCGCCTTCACCGGCCCCTATTGGGATTCCTTCGAGACAGGGCTTTATCGCTGCGTCAGCTGTAATACCCCGCTTTTCCGCTCCGACACGAAATTCGACGCCGGCTGCGGCTGGCCGAGCTATTTCGAAGCGGTGTCGCCCGATGCGGTGACCGAGCATCGCGATACCGCCTTTGGCATGGTGCGCACCGAAATCCGCTGCGGCCGCTGCGAAGCCCATCTCGGCCACGTCTTTCCAGACGGCCCGCCGCCGACCGGTTTGCGCTACTGCATCAATGGCCATTCCATGGTGTTCGAGCCGGGGAAGTAAGCGTCCGGCCAGCAATCGGAAAGCGGCTCATCCCGACGCGATGGGCCGCTTAAGGACGGCGATCCAACAGGCAGGAGAAGGCCGATGGCGCCAGATATTCTCAAGACCGACCGGCTGACGCTACAGGAGATCACGCCTGCCGATCTGCCGTTTCTCCACCGCATTTTCGGCGATGCCGAATGCATGCGTTATTACCCCGGCATCAAGAGCTTCGACGAAACCGCCAGCTGGCTTCAGAGGCTCGCCTTCGACAGTTATGCCAATCACGGTTTCGGCCTCTGGGCCGTGACGGACCGGCGGAGCGGCACACTGCTCGGCGATTGTGGAATCACGCTGCAGGAAACGTCCGCAGGCCTGGAACCCGAGATCGGCTACCATCTGTGGCGCGATCATTGGGGCAAGGGATATGCAGCCGAGGCGGCCTCCGCCTGCCGGGACCACGCGCTCGATGCTCTTGGCTTCGCGCGAATCGTCTCCATCGTCAGGCCCGACAATTTGCGCTCGCAACGCGTCGCGGAGCGGGTGCATCGGCGGCGGGAAACCTTCTCCAAGGCCGCAGGCACCGATGGCGGCAGGGTGGAATTTCACCTCTACATCACGGACAAAGCATAGGGCCTTTCTGGTTCTCCGTTTATTTTCAGATGCTTCCGGAGAAACCCGATGCGGCACTGCTGGAATTGCGCCAGGGACTCCGCGCTTCGCCCCTAACCTCCGTCATGCTCGGGCTTGACCCGAGCATCCATGCGCGGTGGCGGATGTCTCGACGATCTTGGTTCGATATTCAGCCTCGGCTGGATGCCTCCGCCTTTCCTGCGGTGCTCGTCGCGTGGATCCTCTGGTCAAGCCCGAGGATGACGGAGAGTGGGGAAATCTAGAGAATTCCACAAACCGGTGCCCAACTCGACGATGCGGCCAAAACCTTGCCCAATCACTCGTGCTCAGCAGGACATGGCCAGCTCGTCGGCGCCGATAGGCCGGACGGCAGCTTGGTCGAGTTATCGCCGCAGGCAAGGTCGATCTGTGCCTGTTCGAGCCCGGCTGCGGTCGAGAGGTCAAGGCCTTCGATGTGGGTCAGGAACATGAAGGCGCGCTCGAAGATCGGCGGGCCTTCGAAGGTAGCGCTGGAGAGATCGGCACGGGAAAGATTGGCGAAAGAGAATTTCGCGCCGGTCAGCACCGCCTTGTCGAAATCGGCGCGGCCGAGCTCGGCCTTTTCGAAGCTGGCGCCGGCAAGCTTGGCACCGGCGAAATTGGCCCGCTGCAGTTCGGCGCCGGCGAAGGAGGCGCCGTCGGCGGCAATATTGGCGAAGCTGGCGCGATAGGCCTCGATCTTGGCGAAGTTGGCGCCTTCGGCGTGGGCTCCCTCGAGTGAGGCACGCACCAAAGTCGCCTTTTCGAGATTGGCGGATTTGACGTTGGCGCCAGCGAGATCCGTCAGCGAGAAATCGGTGCCGGCGAGGTTGGCGCTTTCGAGATCACTGCCCTGCAGCATCAGGTTCTTCTTGGTGCATTCCTGCCAGTCGAGCTTCGGCGAGGCCAGGCTGCCGCAATCGGCGGCCCTGGCGGCAACCGGCGGAAATGCCAGAAGGACGAGGGCAAGGAGACCGAGCGACGATCCGTGCATTGCCATTGAACTGTTCACCTCCATACCATTCTGAGCCGCCTCGCGCGAAGCAGGCTGCTTCCCCTTTCTTACACAGCTCAGACTACAATAAAAAGATGGCGCGCGCCTTCACTATGGGTTGCCGGGGGTGCCGGATCAATCCAGAGGCAGGCGAAGCTCCATGCAGGTGAGGTCCAGCCAGCGGCCGAACTTGGTGCCGACCTCGGAAAATCTGCCGGCAATGCGGAAACCAAACTTTTCATGCAGCCTGATCGAAGCGGTATTTTCAGCCTCGATGCCGGCGATCATCACATGGATATTTCCTGCCGCAGCACGGCTGACCAGTTCCCGCATGAGGCGCTCGCCGATGCCGGCGCCGCGGCAATCCTTGTCGACATAGACGGAATGCTCGACGGTGTGGCGGTAGCCGTCGAAGGCCCGCCAGTCGCCATAGGAGGCATAGCCGGCGACCCTGCCTGCCAGCTCGGCGACGATGACCGGAAAACCGCGGCCCTTGCGCGCCTTCATCCATTCCTGGCGGTTTTCGAGATCGACCAGCGTGTCGTTCCAGATCGCCGTCGTGTGCTCGACGGCGTGATTGTAGATATCGCGGATGGCGGGGAGATCGGCTTCGGTGGCATCGCGGAGGAGCACAGCGTCTGTCATGATTGCCCGTTCGTATTGTCTGGGAAAGGCGGCTTACGCCCGGCCTCGAACGATGTAAACGGCGGATGCGAAATACCGACGCTTTTGGGCACGGCCGCCGTCAAAGCGCGTCGCGATCTTTCAGATTCGCTCCTTGCGCTTTGGGCCATTATTTTCTCGCATGTCGTTACCGCAAAACCGCTGCACACTTTGCGCGACATGCTTTAAAGCCCAGGCCCCGGCAGGCTGAAACAGGTGAAGACGGCCGAATAATGCACCGCCGCGGCGGTGACGACGAAACCGTGCCAGATGGCGTTCTGGAAGCGCAGCTTCTCCCAGACATGGAAGATGACGCCGAGCGAATAGATGACCCCGCCGATGACGATCAGCAGCATCGAGGCGGAGGGAATGCGCGCGGCGACAGGCCCGGCCACCAGCACGCCGCTCCAGCCCATGGCGAGATAAAGCAGGATAGCAACGCGGTCGTAACGGCCGGGAAAGACACATTTCAGGATAATGCCGGCGGCAGCGAACAGCCAGATCGCGACCAGCATGATGAGGAGCAGCGGGTCGTCGGCGCCGCGTTCGAGAAAGGGCGTGTAGGTGGCGGCGATCAACAGGAAGATCGCCGAATGATCGAAGCGGCGCAAGTACCATTTGGTGCGCGAGACCGGCCAGGCGTTGTAGGAAAAGGAAATGGCCAGCGTCAACACCAGCCCGACGCCATAGATCCAGGCGGCGGCGAGCGCACCGTAGGAGCTCCAGAGCGTGGCGTAGACGATCAGCACGGTGGCCCCGATCAGCGCCAGTACGAGACCGACGCCATGGACGATGCCATCGGCGATCAGCTCGTATCTGTCATAAGCCCAGCGAATGCCGTTGAATTCGGCCATGCCCGCCAATCCGTTTCAGACCCCGATTGCAATCGTCGCATCGAACCGACGGGCGCGCAACTGCGGCAAAGCGCACGGTCGGTAAATCTTCGTGACAGGCTGATGGAGGGCGGAGCAGCTGCGCACATCAAACCTTCTGCCGGTCGACCAGCACCGAGCATTTGGCGTGGCGCACGACCCGGTCGGCAGTGGCGCCGATAAAGTAATTAGAAAAGTCCGGAACATGCGAAGCGACGATGATGAGGTCGGCTCCGTGGTTTTCGGCGGTCGAAATGATCACTTTGGCTGGTGGGCCGTTGCGGATCTCGACGGTTGCCGCAATCCCGGTTGCGGCGATCAGCGCCTTCAGCTGGTCGCGGCTGTCCTGCATGGCGTCCTCGACCATATTGGCCGGCAGTTCGATCGCCACATAGGTCGGCACATCTTCGATGACGTTGAGTGCGACGATCTCGCCGCCGTCGTCGAGTAGGGATGCGGCCTTGCGGAGGATTTTCTCTCCCTTTTCGATGCCGCCGAGCGCGATCGCAACGATGATCTTTCTGTACATGGCTTCCCTCCATGACTGAGCTTCATAAGCTCTCTCTAAAGAAGATATGGACGCTTTGAGCGCGATCAAGTGGATGTCATCGTCAACACCTGCTCAACGCTTCATCGTCAAAAACGGATCTTCTGTGAACAATCGCAATACGCCATATAGGGGTTGGCTACGGCAGCCCAGAAGAGGCAGAGACGGATGAATCGACGAAACTTTCTCGGCCTTGCCGCGGGCGGCACATTCGCCGCCACCGCCGGCACGCCGTCCATTTCACAGGCCAGATAAGCGGCCAGATCAGGGGCAGGAGAACAATCCATGACGACCGAAACTTCCTATGCGCTGACACGACCCGCCTATGTCGACCAGTCGCATCTCGTGGTGACCGACCTCGCTGTCGTTTCCGGCTTCTATCAATCGATGCTCGGCCTGAAGGTCATCGAGAAGACGGCGAGCGGGCAAGTGCTGGGTGTCGGCGATCTGCCGCTGCTGACGCTGACGACCGCCAAGGACGCGGCGATCGCGCCGCGCAATGCCGCCGGCCTTTTTCACACAGCCTTCCTGATGCCCGACCGGGCGGAACTCGCACGCTGGCTGCGCCATGCCGCCAACAACAACGTCGTGCTCGACGGCGCCTCGGACCATCTCGTCAGCGAGGCAATCTATCTGTCCGACCCCGAAGGCAACGGCATCGAAATCTATGCCGACCGGCCGCACGAACGATGGAAGTTCGATCAGGATGGCATGGTCGACATGGCAACGCTGCGGCTCGACCTGCAGGCGCTTTATGACAGCGCGCCCGACGGGGACTGGAGCGGCATGGCTGTGGGAACGGCGATCGGCCACTTGCACCTGCAGGTCGGCGACATCCCTCGGGCCGACGCCTTTTATCGCGATGTCCTCGGCCTCAAGCTGATGGCGAGCCGACCCGGCGCAAGTTTCTTTGCGACCGGCGGCTACCATCATCACATCGCCGCCAATATCTGGAACAGCCGGGGTGCTGTCGCACGCGCCGACAATATGACCGGACTTTCGGACTACAAGGTCCGTTTCAACGACAAGGCGACGCTGGATGCGGCGATCTCCAAGCTAGATACACTTGAGATCAACAGCGAGAAGCGCGACGGCGGCGTGTTTCTCAGGGACCCGTGGGGGATCGGCCTGACGCTTTCGGTTTAATATCCGAGGCGCGGATGAGGCCGAAAAGGCCGAGAACATTCGCGCCATGCGGGCAGAATCATGCGGATGAAGAGGTGCCGCGATCGGTTTTCCGGATCGCCCTACCCCCCACGGAACCGGAACCGCATCGGCGCGTTTCCGTGACGAAGCAATGGGGCTTCGGGGACCTCACCGCATGGGAATCGCCACTGGCATCCGCAAACAGGCAAAGAAGATCGCGATCGGCGAACGCCGCACCAGCGCCTGGGCGCAGACGCTGAAGGAGGCAGCCGAAGAGCTGCCACCGCCACCGCTGCACCGGCTGGAAAAGGACGGTCTCGATATCAGCATGGCCTGGGCGATCATCGGCATCTTCGGCATTCTCGGCCTTGCCGCCGTGTATATGATGTCGCTTATCCTCATCCCGATCACGCTTGCCGTCGTCGTCGGCATGATCCTTGGCATGGCCGCGGAAAAACTCAGCAAGATGGGCGTGCCGCGCCTTGCCAACGCCTTCATACTGTCAAGCAGCGTGGCGCTGGTGATCTTCCTGGTGATCAACTCGCTCGCGGGGCCGCTGATAACGTTTGCCAATGAGGGGCCGGCCTTTGCCGAGCGGACCATAGACCGCGTCATGCCTTATCTCGAGCGCATCGAATGGCTGCATATCACCCCCGCAACATTCGAAAGCGGGCCGATGTCGATCGGTGCGCTGCTCGAAAATACCGGCAACGTGCTGCACGTGGTGACAACCAGCCTGACGCCGGCTGTCGTGCAGGGAATGATCTTCTTTGCGGCGCTGCTGCTCTTCCTTGCCAGCCGGGTCAACCTGCGCAAGACGATCATCATGACCTTCCGCACCCGCACGCAACGCCTGGCGGCAATCCGTGTCATCAATGCCGTCGAGCAGGTGCTCGGTTTCTATTTCGCCACAGCCTCACTGATCTATATCGGCCTCGGCGTCGTCATGACCGTTATCGCCTATGCAGGCGGGCTGGCGGCGCCAGTGCTCTGGGGCTTCTTCGCCTTCCTGTCGAGTTTCATTCCCTATCTCGGCATCACCATGATGACGCTCGCCGTCGCCATCGCCGGCATTCTCACCCATGATGACCTCGTCATCGGCCTGATCCCGGCCGCAGCCTTCTTTACCGTGCATCTTCTCATGGAAAACCTGATCTTCCCGGCGGTAATGGGACGGCGGCTGGAAATCAATCCCTTCGTCGTCTTCCTCGCCATCCTGTTCTGGACGTGGATGTGGGGCGCCGTCGGCGCTATGCTGGCGCTGCCGCTCTCGCTGATCGTCATCACGATCATCGAGGAATTGCTGATCGAGGAAAAGCCGCAGCCGCAATTGCCGAAATGATCAACCGGGGAGACATGCGTGGCCTCTGATCTCGATCTCAACGAATCCGATCACGACCAGATGGTCAGCGGCCGCTCTCTTTGGGGAAAAAGCGGTGTACGGCCGGAATGGCGGCCGATCGAGCAGAGCCTGTCCACCGACGTCGCCGTAATCGGCGGCGGCGTCACCGGCGCGTTGGTCGGCGAACATCTGACGGCACGCGGTTTTTCCGTTGTTATCATCGACCGGGAGGAGCCCGGTTTCGGCAGCACCGCGGCGAGCACGGCGATGCTGCAATGGGAAATCGACAGCACACTTACCGAGCTTGAGGACTATTACGGCTTCGAACGCGCAGCCGGCATCTACCGCCGCAGCGGTGCTGCGGTCGCCGGCCTTTCCAAGCTGATCGCCGCGAACGGGATTGCCTGCGGCTTCCGGCCGCGCAACACCCTCTATCTCGCCGCCAACCAGGAAGGCGCGCGCGAGCTTCTGGAGGAGCGCCAGCTTCGCCGCCGGGCCGGCCTGCCCGGCGTCTATCTCGAACATCCAGATCTCTTCACGCAATTTGAGCTCGACCGGGATGGGGCAATCTATTCGCCGGGTTCGGCGGAGTGCGACCCGCTGCTTTTGACCTGGGCATTGATCGAGATGTCCGTCCGGCGCGGCGCGCGGCTGGTCAATGCTTCCGTCACTGCGCTTCACAGCGAAGGCGATCGGGTCACGGCAGAGACGGACGGAGGCCACGTCATCGAGGCGCGGCATGCCGTGCTTGCGACGGGCTATTCGATGCCGGGCCTCGACATGCCGAAGCTGCACCGCACCAGTTCGAGCTGGGCGCTCGCCACCGTAGCCCAGGACCCGGCAAATTTCTGGCGCGACAGGGCGCTGATCTGGGAGGACAGCCACCCCTATCTCTACATGCGCACGACCGAGGACAATCGCATCGTCGCCGGCGGCGAGGATGACGGCACGACCGATCCCGAAGCCCGCGACCGCCAACTGCCGGCAAAGATCATGGCAATTCGCGAGAAGATAAAGCGGCTATGGCCGAAAGCCGATACGCGGGTGGAACACGCCTGGTGCGGAACCTTCGGCGAAACGGCCGACGGCCTGCCGCTGATCGGCCCGGTGCCCGGCATGCCGCATGTGCTCGCCGCCTACGGCTATGGCGGCAATGGCATCACCTTTTCCTATCTCGCAGCCCAGATGATCGGCGCCATGCTCGCCGGCATGCATCGCGACTGGTTCGAGGATTTCGCGCTCGACAGGGATGGGCCGGGGCTGCGGCGGTTTGGAGAGGATAGGTTTCGGGCTGGGGATGAGTTGCGGTAGAGGCTTGGGATTGACTGTTGTGCCGTGGTAGCCCCCCTCTGCCCTGCCGGGCATCTCCCCCACAGGTGGGGAGATCACAAGTAGCCCGAACTTCGCACCCGTTTACCGTTCCAGCCGGCTGCAACGATAGTTGTTTGGGGAAACCAATGCGCCCAGCCAATCTCCCCACCTGTGGGGGAGATGCCCGGCAGGGCAGAGGGGGGCAGCCACGGCATGCCCTTAGCTTAAAAGCTACTCCGTCGTTTTGTCGTCACCCATATCCTCGACGTCCTCCAGACGAACGAATTCCGTGCCCTTGGCTTTCAGGTCGACCAGCGCCTTCGCCACCCCCTCGCCCGCCGCATGGGTCGGCTGGTTGACGTGGGAGATGACGACATCGCCGTCTTTGGCCGAGGCGATGCGCTTTTCGGTAATCGCAGCCCCGAGCAGCGAACCACCGTCGCCGTTTACCGAATAACCGGCGATGCGATAGCCCATGGCGCGGATCTGGCCGATGGCGGAAAGGTCGTATTTGGCGGTCGAGCCGCGGAACCAGCGCGGCGCCGGAATGCCGGTCGCGACCATGGCGGCAGCGCCGCCTTCGACCTCCCGCCTTACCGCCTGCGGCGAGCCGGCCGAGGCGATACCATAGATCAGCGTCGGCGTGTCGACGGCTGGGATATGGTTCTCTCCGTGATTTTCGAGTTCGAAGAGATCGGGGTTCTGCAGGAAGACGGCAACCGCTGCAGGGTTATGTTTCAGCCAACGGGCAGTGACGAAGATCGTCACCGGGATGCGTTCGCGCACCAGGGTCGACAGGATACGCTCGTCCGCCTGCCCCATGCAGGCATCGAAGGTCAGCGCAATGCGGGCATGGCCGGCAGCGTTGGAGCGAGCGATATGCAGATGCGGCTCGACGAGCTTTACTTCAGGCGCTCTCGGGGCCGGGCTGACGGCGGCCGAGGCGGGCAGCGCTGACGACAGCGCGTCCGCCAATACGGGAGCAATGGTGCTCAGCAGGAACGCCGAAGCGGGCAGGATGCGGTTCATATGAGGCTTCTACAAGTCGGTTTCGACAGATTTAGCGGATGCTTTTGCATGGCGCCATGTGGCCGGATGTCACCGCCGCCGCCCGAACAAAGCCAAGGGCATCAATCGTAGAGATAATACTTGTCCCACTTCTCGCGCGGCACCTTGTCGCCAATCTGGTAGTCGAGTTCGCGCACATTGATATGCTGCGGGCCGGTGATGCAATTGTACGAGAGATGATACCAATCGCCCTTGCTGCGGAAGACCGCGCCCGGGGCCTGCAGCGAATTGTCGCCGGGGATCGGGTCCTTGAAGGTATAGGCGATCACCTTGTCGGGCTTGAAACCGGCGCTTTCCTGGTTGATGCGGCTCATCGCCTCGGTGTCGCAGCTCTGTTCCAGACGGGTCGAGGGATCGAGTTTTTCAAGTTGCTTCTTGATGGCGGGATCGACGGCAAAGGCAGGGGCAGCAAGGCTGACGAGGGATACAAACAGGAGCAGACGTTTCGGCATTGCGGAGAAATCCCTTGCTGTTGTCCATTCTTCACCCTGCCGCAGGCAGCTTGCCGGAGGCTTGGCGCGTGCAATTTTCGCTCTGTGATAGCGGACATTCTTAAATATTGTGGTGACATCAAGGCAAGGCGGGCAAAGCCGCCTCCTTGCTTGTGGAAGGCCGCCCGCATCCTTGGCGCAGCTTTGACGCTTGATCCGGGACCGGGGCGCCTCTATCTCTTGCCAACCCGACATTCCCACCGGAGCCATTCCTTGTCCGTTTTCAAAAACCTGCCGACACCGCCTGCCGCACCGAAGAAGCCGATCTCCGATACGCGCCACGGCATCACCCGCACGGACGACTATGCCTGGCTGCGCGCCGACAACTGGCAGGCAATGTTCAAGGATCCGTCGATCCTCGATCCTGACATCCGCCGGCATCTCGAAGCCGAAAACGCCTATATGGATGCGGCGATGGAAGACACCAAGGCGCTGCAGAAGGTGCTGTTTTCCGAGATGCGCGGCCGCATCAAGGAAGACGACAGCTCGGTGCCGATGAAGGACGGCGCCTATGCCTATGGCACGTTTTATGTCACGGGCGGCGAACAGCCGCGTTTTTTCCGCATCGCCCGCGACGGCAACGTCGCCGACGAGACGATCCGCACCGTGCTGCTCGACGGCGACAAGGAGGCGTCAGGCAAGGCCTATTTCCGCCTCGGCGGTCTCGACCATTCGAGCGACCATAGCCGCGGCATCTGGGGCTATGACGACAAGGGCTCGGAATTCTTTACGCTGAAGGTGCGCGACCTTTCGACCGGGCAAGACCTCGAAGACCGGATCGAGAATACCGGCGGTGGTGGCGTCTGGGCGCCCGACGGCAAGAGCTTCTTCTATTCGGCGCTCGACGAGAACCACCGGCCTTCGAAGGTGTTCCACCATATTCTCGGCCAGCCGCAATCGGCAGACCGGCTGGTCTACGAGGAAGCCGATGCCGGCTTCTTCATGGGCGTCGGCGGCTCGCTGCTCGACGACTTCATCTATATCGACATTCACGACCACGAGACCAGCGAATATCGGCTGCTGTCGACCAAGAATCTGACCGCCGAGCCGAAGCTGGTGGCGGCGCGCGAGGACGGCATCGAATATTCGCTGACCGAGGGCGGCGAGGTCTTTTACATCCTGACCAATGACGGCGGCGCCAAGGACTTCAAGATCATGCAGGCGCCGGCGGACAATCCGGTCAAGGAAAACTGGCGCGAAGTCGTCGCCCACAAGCCCGGCACCCTCATCATCAGCCACATGGCCTATGCCCGCCATCTCCTCTGGCTGGAGCGCAAGGACGGGCTGCCGCAGATCATGATCCGCGACCGGAGGACCGGCGAGGAACATGCGATCGCCTTTGCCGAGGAAGCCTATTCGCTCGGGCTTTCAGGTGCTGCGGAATACGACTCGGATGTCATCCGTTTTTCCTATTCGTCGATGACGACGCCGTCGCAGCTCTACGATTACAACATGGTGACGCGCGAGCGCACGCTCTTGAAGACGCAGGAGGTACCGTCGGGTCACAATCCCGACGATTATATCACCCGCCGTGTCTTTGCGCCGGCATGGGACGGCGAGACTGTGCCGGTCACCCTGCTCTATCGCAGGGATACCCCGCTCGACGGCACAGCACCCTGCCTGCTCTACGGCTACGGCGCCTACGGCATCACCATCCCGGCCGGTTTCAACACCAACTGCCTGTCGCTCGCCGACCGCGGCTTCGTCTATGCCATCGCCCATATCCGCGGCGGCAAGGACAAGGGATTTTCCTGGTACGAAGACGGCAAGATGGACAAGAAGACGAATACCTTCAAGGACTTCGTCGCTGCTGCCGATTATCTGAATCAACAGAAGTTCACCTCTTATGCGAAGATCATCGCCGAGGGCGGCTCTGCCGGCGGCATGCTGATGGGCGCGGTTGCCAACATGGCGCCGGAGAAGTTTGCCGGCATCATCGCCGCCGTTCCCTTCGTCGACGTGCTCAACACGATGCTCGACGATAGTTTGCCGCTCACCCCGCCGGAATGGCCGGAATGGGGCAACCCGATCGACAGCCGGGAAGAATACGAGCAGATCGCCTCATACTCGCCCTACGACAATGTCGGCGCCAAAGCCTACCCGCCGATCCTGGCGCTCGGCGGCCTGACTGATCCGCGCGTGACTTATTGGGAACCGGCCAAGTGGGTGGCGAAGCTGCGCGAGGAGACGACGGGCGCGGCACCGATCCTGCTCAAGACCAACATGGACGCCGGCCACGGCGGCGCGTCGGGGCGGTTTCAGCGGCTTGAGGAGATTGCGTTCGAGTATGCATTTGCGATCAAGGTGGCCGGGAAGATGTGAAATCTTTGAGGGGTGTGACGTGTGAACCCCCCTCTGCCCTGCCGGGCATCTCCCCCACAGGTGGGGAGATTGGCTGGGCTCACTGGCTTCCCCAAACAACTGACGTCACAGCCGGCGAAACGATAGACGGATGCGAAGTTTGGGCCACTTGTGATCTCCCCACCTGTGGGGGAGATGCCCGGCAGGGCAGAGGGGGGCTTACACGGCACAACAGCCGAGGGAGATACAAATGCCCGTCTACATCGCCCTCCTCCGCGCCGTTAATGTGGGCGGCACCGGTGCCTTGCCCATGGCCGAACTCAAGACCATCTGCGAAGGCCTCGGCTTCGCGGATGTGAAAACCTACATCCAAAGCGGCAATGTACTCTTCCGCTCGGACGAATCCGAAACGACCGTAGAGGAAAAGCTCGACGCGGCGCTGGGGCAGAAGATGGGCAAGCGGCCGGGCGTGATGGTGCGGAGCCGCAAGGAGTTCGACGCGATTGCCGCTAACGCGCCCTTCCCTGATGCCAAGCCGAACTTGCTGCTCGTCTATTTCCTCCCCGAAAAACCGCCCGCCGATGCGCTTGATAAAATGGTGGCGCCTGATGGCGAGGAGGCAAAACTCGGGACCTGCGAAATCTATGTGCATTATCCCAATGGGTCCGGCCGCTCGAAGCTGAAGCTGCCGGCGCTGAAGCCAGGAACGTCGCGCAACCTCAACACCGTGCGCAAGCTGGCCGACATGGCGGCAGCGATGGAGGGCTGACCTCCGGCGCAGAATCTGATTCAAGCGAGGGGCTTCAAGCCCTTGATTTTATGCAAATCGCGTCAGCATTCAGCGACACCTTTCGTCCGTTTCACCTTGTAACCGCTGATCTCCTCGCCGGCGGTCTTGGAGAAGCGCAGGTTCCAGAAAGTGGCGGTGATCGAGATGATCGTGACGACGATGAAGGCGGCCGAGAAATCGCCAAGCGCCGGTGTTTCAGCCCCGCTAAAGGCCATGGAACCGTGCAGCGCCAAGGCCCCGATGCAGATGCCGAGCGACAGCATCAGCTGCTGGAATGTGGTGTAGAAACTGGTGGCCGAACTCATCCGTTCCTTGTCGATCTCGTCATAGGCAATGGTGTTATAGGCGGTGAACTGGAACGACAGGAAGAAGGCGCTGAGGATCAGAACGACGAAGATCAGCGGCATCGGCCAATCCGGCCGGAAGGCGGCGCAGAGGCCATAGCCGACCGTGCCGAAGATGCCGTTGAGGACCAGGCTTCGGCGGAAGCCCAGCCGGCGGAAGACGAACTTCGCCATCGGCTTCATGGCGAGCGCGCCAAGTGCTGTGGCAATGACGATCTGGCCGGCCGCCGCCGCAGACAGGCCGAAGCCGATTTGGAAGAGCAGCGGCAGCAGGAAAGGCTGGGCGCCCTGGGTGATGCGCGTCAGCGACCCGGCGATCACCGAGGTGCCGAAGCTCGGCACTTTCATCAGCGAGAAATCCATGATCGGCGACGGATGCCTGCGGGCGTGCCGGAGATAGGCGATGCCGAAGAGCAGGCCGAGGGCGATCAGGAAGATCGAGAAGGCGCCCTCGCCTTCGTGGCTCGACATTTCGAAGCCGAAGAGCAGCGAACCGAGCGAGATGCCGGAAAGGACGAAGCCGAGCGTATCGAACGGCCCGCTCGCCTTGCCCTTCACCTCGTCGATGTAGATCGACACGAAGATCATGCCGATGATGCCGATCGGCACGTTGATGTAGAAGATCCAGCGCCAGTCGAGATAGGTGACGAAGAAGCCGCCGAGCGGCGGGCCGACGATCGGGCCGATCAGCGCCGGCACCAGCAGCCAGGACATGGCGCTGACCATATCCTTGCGGGCGACGCTGCGCATCAGCACCAGGCGCCCGACCGGCATCATCATCGCACCGCCTATGCCCTGAAGCAGCCGCGCCAGTACCAGCAACGACAGCGTCGGCGCCAGCGCACAGAAGATCGAGCCGATCACGAAGACGGATATGGCCGCGCGGAAGACGGTGCGGGAGCCGAAACGGTCGGCCATCCGGCCGCTGGCGGGAATGAAGATCGCCAGGCTGAGGAGATAGGAGGTCAGGGCGATCGACATGGCCGGCGCGCTGACGCTGAAATCGCGCGCCATGGTCGGCAGCGCCGTCGCAAGCACGGTCGCATCGATATTTTCCATCAGCATCGCACTCGCGACAATCATCGCGATCACCCGGAAATTGGGCGCGGCGCGCCGAACCATCGGCGCCTGGTAAATCTGATCCGACATCGTCCGGAATCACTCGCGGTGGCGCGGCGGAGCACTGAAGGCAGCAAGGCCGCGGGGGATGACATGGCGCAAGGCCAGGGGAGACGATTTGCTATACGCCTGCGATCATGGCGGCGCTATGTCCTTTATGGCAAAGCAGCTTTGACGAGAGGTAAAGGCAGATCACGATTACTTGCATCGGGCGGTGCTTCGTGAAGGTCATTCCCTCCGGCCAATTCGGCTTGCGCCGCGGGCACCCCGGCCCTACCTATGAAGCATGACCTCCACCCTGCAGAAAAACCGGGCCGGCGCGGCCTTTCCGTTCGACAACAGCTATGTCGGCTTGCCCGAGCGCTTCTTTGCGGCGCAGGCGCCGACTTCGGTGGCGGAGCCCTGGCTGATCAAGCTCAACGAACCGCTCGCCGCCGAGCTTGGGCTCGACGTCGAGGCGCTTCGCCGCGACGGTGCGGCGATCTTTTCCGGAAATCTTGTTCCCGAAGGCGCCGAACCGCTGGCGATGGCCTATGCCGGCCATCAGTTCGGCGGCTTCTCGCCGCAGCTCGGCGATGGGCGGGCGATCCTGCTTGGCGAGGTGATCGACCACAGCGGCAAGCGCTTCGATATCCAGCTGAAGGGTGCCGGACCAACACCTTTTTCGCGCCGCGGCGACGGGCGAGCGGCAATCGGGCCGGTGCTGCGCGAGTATATCATCAGCGAAGCGATGTTTGCGCTCGGCATTCCGGCCACGCGGGCGTTGGCGGCAGTGACCACAGGCGAGCCGGTCTACCGCGAAGAAGTGCTACCGGGTGCGGTCTTCACCCGGGTCGCGGCAAGTCATATCCGCGTCGGCACTTTCCAGTATTTCGCGGCCAGGGGTGACACCGACGGCGTGCGGGCGCTGGCCGACTATGTGATCGACCGGCACTATCCCGACCTGAAAGAAGTTGACAATCCCTACCTCGCGCTGCTTTCGGCGGTCTCCGAGCGCCAGGCGGCGCTGATTGCCCGTTGGCTGCATGTCGGTTTCATCCATGGGGTAATGAACACCGACAATATGACCGTTTCCGGCGAGACGATCGATTTCGGCCCCTGCGCCTTCATGGATGCCTATGATCCCGCCACCGTCTTCTCGTCGATCGACCAGCAGGGGCGCTATGCCTATGCCAACCAGCCCGGCATCGGCCAATGGAACCTCGCAAGGCTCGGCGAAACGCTGCTGCCGCTGATCGACGAAGAGCCGGACGGCGCGGTCGACAAGGCGAATGCGGTGATCCGCGCCTATGGCGAACGGTTCCAGGCGCATTGGCTGGCCGGCATGCGAGAGAAAATCGGCCTTGCCGGCGAAGAGGACGGCGATCTCGACCTGGTGCAGGCGCTACTGTCGCTGATGCAGGCGCAGGGCGCCGATTTCACCCTGACCTTCCGGCGGCTGTCGGATCTCGCCGGCAATGAGACCGCGGAGACCGCCTTTGCCTCGAGTTTTCGCGAGCCGGAAGCCTGCGGCACATGGCTCACGCAATGGCGCGACAGGCTGTCACGCGATCCGCAGACGGCGGCTCAGCGCGCGATCGCCATGCGCAGCGTCAATCCGGCTTTCATTCCACGCAATCACCGCGTCGAACAGGCAATCGAGGCCGCGGTCGAGAACGGCGATTTCTCGCTGTTCGAGGCGCTGTTGAGCGTGCTTTCGCAACCCTATGAGGATCAGCCGGGTTTTGCCGCCTATCGGGAACCGCCGCAGCCCAACGAACGGGTGCTTGCGACCTTTTGCGGGACGTGAGCGCGGCTTTGCCGTTTGGCTACGGCCATCGCCCGAAATCGAGTTAGATTCGACACGGCGGCCCGGTTCAATGCAACCGTACCGTGACATCAGCCTGCGGCAAATATGGCCGTTGAAAGGCATCTCCTTCGCGCTATCTGTCTGATCGGCGGGACTTTTCCGCCGATCCTTCACCCCGGCTAAATCAAGCGGGAGACAGCCTTATGGCGATCGTCATCACCTCCATCTTCTTCATCATCATCGGGCTTACGCTTAGCGGCGGCGGGCTCTGGCTCGTCACGCTCGGCGGCAGCATGTTCTATCTGTTCGCCGGGCTGATGTTCCTCATCACCGCCGGGCTGCTGTTGATGCGCAAGGCGGTGGCGCTCTGGGTCTATGCGGTGCTGGTCGTCGCGGCACTCGCCTGGGCGATCTGGGAGGTGGGTTTCGACTGGTGGCAGCTCGGCCCGCGCGGCGGCATGATCATCCTCCTCGGCCTCTGGCTGCTGACGCCGTGGATCCGCCGGCCGCTCGGCTTTCGTAGCCCGACGGGCATCACCTACGGCGCCAATCCATGGCCGCTCGCCGTGCCCGTCATTCTCGCCATCCTCGTCGCTCTCTACTCGATGACCACGGATCCGCACGATCTTGCCGGCGAGCTGCCGAAGGATCAGGTCGCCGCCAACCCCGCCTTCGGCGGCAGCGTTCCCGACGGCGAATGGCATCAGTACGGTCGCACGCCCTTCGGCCAGCGTTATTCGCCGCTCGACCAGATCACGACCGCGAATGTCTCCACCCTCAAGGAGGCTTGGCGATACCAGACCGGCGACGTCAAGCGGCCGGACGATGTCGGCGAGACGACCTATCAGGTGACGCCGCTCAAGGTGAAGGACACGCTCTATCTCTGCACGCCGCATAACTGGGCGATCGCGCTCGACGCCAAGACCGGCAAGGAGAAATGGAAATACGACGCCAATTCCGGCATGAACCCGGATCGCCAGCACCAGACTTGCCGCGGCGTCACCTATTATGCCGATCCCACTGTGGCCGCCGGCCAGCCCTGCGCCGAGCGCGTCTACCTGCCGACATCGGACGCCCGACTGATTGCGCTCGACGCGGCGGACGGCAAAATCTGCACCAGCTTTGCCGATCAGGGGGTGCTGCACCTGGAAACCGGCATGCGCTACAATCCGGCCGGCTATTATTACTCCACCTCTCCGCCGGTCGCGGTGGCGGGCAAGATCATCGTCGGCGGAGCGGTGAACGACAATTATTCGACTGAGGAGCAATCCGGCGTCATCCGCGCCTTCGACATCAAGACCGGCGCGCTGCTCTGGAACTGGGATTCCGGCAATCCCGATGTGACGACGCCGCTCCCCGCAGGCCAGACCTATACGACCAACTCGCCGAACAGCTGGTCGGTCTTCAGCGTCGACGAGGCGCTCGGCATGGTCTACATCCCGCTCGGCAACCAGGTGCCAGACCAGCTCGGCATCAACCGCAGCGACAATGTCGAGAAATTCTCCTCCTCGATCGTCGCTCTCAATATCGCCACCGGCCAAATGCGCTGGGTGCGCCAGACGGTGCATCACGATCTCTGGGACATGGACGTGCCCGCCCAGCCGGCGCTGATCGACCTGACGAAGCCTGATGGCAGCGTGGTTCCGGCCCTGGTCGGCCCGACCAAGCAAGGCGATCTCTATGTGCTCGACCGGCGCAGCGGCGAGCCGATCATCCCGGTCAAGGAGGTTCCGGCGCCCGGTGGTGCGGTCTCCGGCGACCACACCGCGCCGACGCAGCCGATCTCCGATCTTACCTTCTCGCCCGAGCCGCTGAAGGAAAAGGACATGTGGGGCGTGTCGCTGTTTGACCAGCTCGCCTGCCGCATCGATTTCCATCGTTACCGCTACGAGGGCCGCTACACGCCGCCGTCGCTTGTCGGCACGATCGTTTATCCCGGCAATTTCGGCACCTTCAACTGGGGCTCGGTGGCGGTCGATCCGGAGCGGCAGATCATGTTCGGCATGCCGACCTATCTCGCCTTCACTTCGCGCCTGGTGCCGGCCGCCGATATTCCGCCGCGCGGCCAGGACGAAAAGGGCAGCGAACAGGGGCTCAACCGCAATGACGGCGCGCCCTATGGCGTGTTCATGGGCCCGTTCCTCGGGCTGATGAAGATCCCCTGCCAGGCGCCGCCATGGGGCTATGTCGCCGGCGTCGACCTGCGCACCGGCAAGATCGCCTATATGCACAAGAACGGCACCGTGCACGACATGACGCCATTGCCCCTGCCCTTCAAGGTGGGCGTGCCGGGGATCGGCGGACCGATGCTGACCAAAGGCGGCGTCGCCTTCCTGGGCGCTGCGGTCGACAACTATCTGCGCGCCTACGACGTGACCAACGGCAGAGAGCTCTGGCAGGCCCGGCTTCCCGCCGGCGGCCAGGCGACGCCGATGACCTATACGGCCGATGACAACAAACAATACGTCGTCATGGTCGCCGGCGGCCACGGCTCTGTGGGTACGAAACCCGGCGATTATGTGATTGCTTATACGCTGCCTTGATGGAGGAGGTGCCCTCTCAACGCAGTGCTTTTGGCTGTGGGTCCTCGGGTCAAGCCCGAGGACGACGGAGGGTTGGGGAGCCCGTAGGGCAAGGACCGCAAGCGAGCGGTGATTTTGTTGGAGTTGCCGCCTATTTTTTACGCGATCCCAACGCAAAATCGCTGGCGCTGGAATTTCTCCAGGCGATCTCGCCTCTTGCCCATACACTCCCCCACCCTCCGTCGTCCTCGGGCTTGACCCGAGGACCCATGGCCGCAAGCGCTTCGTTTTGTTGGACTGATCAGGCGACCACCGTCGGACAAATTCAAGCGAAGTGCTTGCGGCGTGGATACTCGGGTCAAGCCCGAGTACGACGGAGAGTGGGGAAAGCTATGCGGCAGGAGCCGAGACGCCTGGAGCAATTCCCGATCCGTATGCAACCGGCCAGGGGTTTTCCCGTGGGCACCGATCCGGCCCTCGCACCTCCCCGATTCACACCATCTCCACAATCATCCGCCCGACCTCGGCGAAGACCGGATTGAGATCCTTCGCCGGCGCGGTCGCCTCGGCGATATAGACGGCGGCGACGATCGGGCCGCGGTTGGGGGGCCAGATGACGGCGATGTCGCCGAGGGAGCCGTTCGGGCCGGTGCCGGTCTTGTCGCCGACGTTCCACTCCTTCGGCAGGCCGGCTCTCAGCCGTTCGCCGCCGGTGGTGCTGGCCACCAGCCAGGCGATCAATCTGTCCGAAGAGGCTTCGGTGAGGATCGAGCCAAGCGTCAGGTTGCCGAGCGTGTCGAGCATCGCATCCGGTGCCGTCGTGTCGCGCGGATCGTCCTTCCGGCCCTCGTTCAGCGTCGGTTCGGTGCGGTCGAGACGCGTGGTGCCGTCGCCGATCGAGCGCAGCCAGTCGGTCAAACCCGCCGGGCCGCCAAAACTTTCGAGCAGCAGGTTGCCGGCCGTGTTGTCGCTGACGGTCACCGCCGCCTCGCAGAGTTCGGCCACCGTCATGCCATCGGTACCGGCGTGTTTCTCGCTGAGCGGCGAATAGTCGACCAGCTTGTCCTTGCCGTAGGTCACCCGGCGGTCGAGGCTTTCCTCGCCCTTGTCGACACGGGCGAGCACGAAGCCGGCGGCCAGCGCCTTGAAGGTGCTGCACATCGGAAAGGCTTCGCTGCCGCGATAGTTGAAGGAAATGCTTGTGTCCGTGTCGAGCACCGAGACGCCGAGACGGCCGCCGGTGCGTTTTTCCAGCGCGGCAAGGCGGCGCTCGATGTTGTCGTTGTCCTCCTCACTCTTCTCTTGGGCCCTGACAGGAAGCGTTAGCGCAGGCAGGCATAATGCCGAGCCTATCAGCATGCGGCGGGTAAGACTGAGATCCATGATTCCTCCGGCGGTGAGGAAGACAGAGCTAAGCGGCGATTACGGCAGCATCTCGTCCCCGCGGCGACTTCGTCGTCCGCCGAGCAATCTTGTTGTCCGCCGAGCGACCATGTCGTCCGCACGCCGCTCACGCGGCGCGTGTGACCTCGACGGTCACATGCGACAATTCCGTCAGCGCCGAAAGCCTGCCTTTGTAGAAGGCCGGCTCGCGCGGCTCAGAGGTGACGACCGCGACGATCGCCGCATGGTGGCCGGGGCCGACCTGCCAGACATGCAGATCGGTGATCCGGTCTTCCTCCGTCTCGATCGCCTGGCGAATCTCCGCAGGCAAAGTCTCGCCCTGCGGGACGATGTCGACAAGGACGCCGCCCGAGGATTTCATCAGGCTCCAGGACCAATTGGCGATGACCAGGCCGCCGACGATGCCGATGATGGGATCGAGCCAGAGCCAGCCGTAGAGGCTGCCGAGCGTCAGCGCCGCGATGGCGAGCACGGAGGTCAGGGCGTCGGCGATGACATGCAGATAGGCAGCGCGGATATTGTTGTCGCCGGGTTTTCCGTGATGATCGTGGGCGTGGTGGTGGCCGTGATCACCATGACTGTGATGGGCATGGTCGCCGTGATGGTGCGCATGGTGACCATGCGCGTGATGGCCATGCCCGGCATGACCGCCGCCGGAAAGCAGCCAGGCGCTGACGAGATTGACGGCAAGGCCGATCACCGCGACGGCGATCGCCTGGGCAAAGCCGATCGGCACCGGATTTGAAAGGCGCAGCAGGCTTTCCCAGGCCATCAACAGGGCGATCAAAGCCAGGACGATGGCGCTGGCGAAGCCGGCGAGATCGCCGAGCTTGCCGGTGCCGAAGGTGAAACGCGGATTGCGCGCCTGCCGGCGGGCGAAGAGATAGGCGAGCGCCGAAATCAGCAGGGCGCTGGCATGGGTCGACATGTGCCAGCCATCGGCGACCAGGGCCATGGAGCCGTAGACGGTGCCGGCGGCGATTTCCGCCACCATCATCACCGCCGTCAGCGCGATCACCAGCCAGATGCGCCGCTCGTTGCGCTGATGATCGGCGCCGAGGAAGACATGGTCGTGTTCAGAGCTATTCATTGCGGCTTTCCCGATTCCGGCACTCATTACAGGCTCCTTCGTCACGGCACTCAGCGGATATAGGTTCGCAAGACTTCCGATATTTCCTCGACCGCCTCGGCCCTTGCCGCATCATCGGCGGCATTCAGCACATGTTCCCGCAGGTGATCGTCGAGCACCTCGCCGGTCAGCCCGGTCAGGGCGCCGCGGACGGAGGCAAGCAGCTGCAGGATTTCGCCGCAGGGGCGCTCGGCCTCCAGCGCCCGCTGGACCGCCTCCATCTGCCCCTTCAGGCGGCTGACACGGGCGACGAGCTTCTTCTTCTGCAGGGTGGTGTGCGACATCGTTAGCCCTCATATAGCATAGGGGGGTATACTATCAAGAGAGCTGGCCAGCATCAAGGCGGATGGCGTGTTTCAGCGTCCCTGACGCCATTGACAAACGCCGCGTTTCCGACAATTGATGGCCCATGATCAAAAACGCGCACCAGAGCCGCTCGTATTTTTGGCTGTACCTGTAAAGGGCGGCCGGACAAGATCATATTGTCAACAAGCCGCCGTCAGGCGGCTTTGTTGTATCGGCAGCGTCCTGACGGCAGACTATCAAAGGACGCGAAGACCATGACCGAAATCGAAGACAGCGAAATTTCATTGATGCGCCCATCGGTGGTGACGATCCGCGCCGCCAAGCCGCGCGACCTGCCCGAGCTCAACGCGATGATCGCCCTGCTTGCCGCCCATCACGGCGATGCGGCGGGAACGACGCCGGAGCAGCTGGAGCGCGACCTGTTCGGCCCGCTGCCGTGGATCACGGCGCTCGTTGCCGAAACCGGCGAAGGGCTGATCGGCTACGCCATTCTGGTGCCGCTCTACAGGGCGCAAGAGGGAAAGCGCGGCATGGACCTACACCATCTCTTCGTGCGCGACGGCCACCGCGGTCATGGCACAGGCCAGTTGCTCGTCGACCGCGCCCGCGAGACCGCCCGCAATGCCGGCTGCGGCTACCTCTCCGTCAGCGCCGCGACCGGAAACGTGCTGGCGCACCGCTTCTACGAACAGATGGATTTCACCCCACGTCCGGTGACCGGCATGCGTTATATGCAGTCGATCGCTTGAGGCAGGCCTGTCCTACCGTCCCGGCACGGCCTTCAGATAAGCGGCGATCGCCTCGCGGTCGCCGGCCGGCAGACGGGCAATGTTCTGCTGCACATCGACCATCGAGCCGCCGGCGGTATCGAAATCTGGCGTGAAGCCGGTTTCGAGGTAGCTGGCGATATCGGCCTCGCTCCAGCCGCCGATGCTTTTGGAGGCCGGGGTGATATCGGGTATGCGGCCCTTGCCTTCCGGATTGGGGGCGCCGGCAAGCCACTGATCTGCCTGGAAGCCGCCAAGCGCATCGCGCGGCGTATGGCATTCGCCGCAATGACCGGGGCCTTCGACGAGATATTGCCCGCGCTTGATCTTGTCGTCGCTCTTGGCGAGCGCAACACGCGGCTGGTCGTTGAAATAAAGGAATTTCCAGCCGCCGAGCACCAGCCGGATGTTGAAGGGGAACGGCAGTTCATGCGGGGCCGCGACGTTTGCGCTCTTCGGCAGGGTTTTCAGGAAGGCGAAGAGATCGTTGACGTCCTTGTCGCTCATGCGGGAATAGGAGCCATAGGGAAAGGAGGGGTAGAGATGCTCACCATCCCGGCCGACGCCGCGCTTCATCGCATTGCCGAACTCGGCCAGCGTCCAGGCGCCGATGCCGGCCTTTTCATCGGGTGAGATATTCGGCACGTGGAATGTGCCGAACGGGCTCTTCAACGCCAGCCCGCCTGACAGCGTCAGTTTTGCGTCACCTTCAGAACCGGGCGCTGAATGACAGCTGACGCAGCCGCCGGCCCAGAAGACCATCTGACCGTTGGCCGTATCCGGAGCGTCAAGACCGGCCCAATGGCTTTCCGGCAGCGGATCGGGCGCGGTCACCAGATAGAAGGCGCCCCCGCCGAGCACGGCGACGCCGATCAGACAGAGCAGAAACCGGATGAACCTGCGGATCATGCCCCGCCTCCCCTTTCGCCGACATTTATCCGCCGGTCGATCCCACATAAGGCGATCCGCGCCAGCGGCAAGGCTGGCGCGGATCGCGGTTTATCTGTTGTTTGCGCAATTCCGGACGCAAACCGCTGCACGGCCTATCGCTCACTTCTTGATGCGATAGGCCTTGTGACAGCCGCCGCAGCTGGCGCCGAGCGTGTTGACGGTGGCGTCGACAGCCGCGGGATCGGCCGGAAGCTGGGCGAGCGCGGTTTCGGCATCAGCGGAGAGCTTCGCGGCGCGCGCCTTGAAATCATCCATGTTTTCCCAGATCTTCGGGCTCGCCTCGTCGTCGCCGGTTTCCGTGCCCGGCTTGAACTGGTCGGGGAAAACCTTGGCCGTTGCGGCAATCGTCGTCAGCGCCGCCTTCACCGCTTCGGCATCATAGGGCTTGGTGCCCTTGGCGATGGCTGCCAAGGCGCCTGCCGAACCACCGATCTGCTTCATCAGCGCGATGCGCGCATCATGGGTGCCATCGGCGGCGGTCACCGAACCGAAGGCCATGCCGGCGATCGCTAGGGCCGCAGCTACTGCTTTCCAATTCATATTCCTCTCCATTTTTCCTCGACCTAGAGCGGCCGATCGCCAATCTGCACCGGGAGGATGACAAAATCTACGTGTCCAGCTAGTCACAATTTGCCGGATCACCATAAAAACAACGTGATACGTACAGACGTCTCAAGCGGTTTTCCACCCCTCCCAGAGGCTGAAGGCGGAGACCGCAACCAGCAGCAGCCCGGCGAAGCGGCCGACGAAGGCCGTGACGTCGGGATTTGCGACAAGCAGGTCGCGGCTGCGGCCGGCCGTCATCGCCAGCGTGCCGTAGATGGCGAACTGGGTGGCAACCGTCATGGCGCCCATGATCAGCCCCTGCATCCAGACCGGGCCATATTCCGGCTTGAGGAACTGCGGATAGACGGCGAACATGAAGATATAGGCCTTGGGATTGACCAGACAGGTGACGGCCCCCTGGCGGAAGGCGCGCCAGCCGGAGCGTGCCGTGCCCGGCCCGACCGCTTCGACGGTGATCGAACTGCGGATCAAGGAAATGCCGATCCAGATCATATAGGCGACGCCGGCAACAAGCAGCACGTTGAAAAGCTGCGGCAGCATGGTGACGAGCACGCCGACGCCGGCCGCGCCATAGGCCGAATGCACGGCGCCGCCGGCCATGATGCCGCCGGTTGCCGCAAGCCCCCGCCTGACGCCGCCGGTCAGCGAATTGGCGAGCACAAAGAGCATGTCCATGCCCGGCACGATGATGATGCCGAAGAGAAGGATGAAGAAAAGCCAGAGGTTTTCGTGGTAGTTCATGTCAGTTACCGCCTTGAGTTCTGCGAGCCGTTTTCAGAGACCCTGATTGATTTCAACTCGATAGGCGGCTCTATACGGGAACCCAACTGACAGTGTATTGTCAGGAGCGTAAGGGATGGGAGAGGCAAAATGCGCAAGGCCTCGCGGCTTTTCGAGATCATTCAGATCCTCAGGCTCGCCAGAAAGCCGATGACGGCGGCTGTTATGGCCGAGACGCTCGAGGTGACCGTGCGTTCGATCTATCGCGACATCGCCGCCCTTCAGGCGATGCGCGTGCCGATCGAGGGTGGGCGCGGCATCGGCTATATTATGCGGCCGGGCTTCGACCTGCCGCCGCTGATGTTCTCGATCGAAGAGATGGAGGCGATCGTGCTGTCGCTGGCGCTGCTCGAACGGACGGCCGACGAGGAGTTGAAACAGGCGGCGCGCCGGGTCAACCGGAAGATATCAGGCGCCGTACCGGCGCCGCTGCGCCAGGCAATGGACAGCAAGGCGCTCTATGCCTGGGGCTCGATCGCGCAGCCGGCGGGCTTCGACCTTGCGATCGTGCGCCGGGCGATCCGCGACGAACGCAAGCTGATGCTCGACTACCGCGACGAGGTTGGCCGGGCGACGGAACGAACGATCCGGCCGATCGCGCTGATCTATTATTCGCAGACCGCCAATATCGTCGCCTGGTGCGAATTGCGCCAGGCGATCCGCAATTTCCGCAGCGACCGGGTGGAGCGCTGCGCGGCAAGCGAAGATTTCTTCAAAGGTGATGGCGACCGGCTGCGGGAATTGTGGACGAGCGGTTGGACGGAGAAGGCTGTGCCGGTGTGAAATGTGAGGGCATTTATGCGAACAGGTTGGCAGCGTTTGAGGCACGAGCGGGAGATCAGCGCCATGCGGCCCCGGGGAAGCGCTTTCATCCTGGCACATTTTCGACGCCGCCAAAGGACCGCCGACATCTGCCCCACCTTCCGTCATCCTCGGGCTTGACCCGAGGATCCACGCCGACCTCCATCAGCAGCGGGCATGGATCCTCGGCTCAAGGCCGAGGATGACGGAGGGTGGGGTTGCGCTCCGCCAAACTCACCGTTGGTGGGTTGGGCGCTTCTTCGGGGGGGCACCCCGCAATCTCGGTCAATTTCTGTTATAGAGTCGGTAAAGGCCGAGCATGACAGAAGCAGCAATTGGCAGTCTCTCCCAGCCTAATAGGCCAGCGTCCGACTCTCTTCGCGGCCGAAGCCGCGGATTTCGATGTGGTCGGGGTGGACTTCGACGATGGCGAAGGCGTTTTCGGTCTCGGTGTCGGCGACGCCCTTGAAGTTGACGAAGTGGCAGGCGCCGGCCTTGCCGTAATTGCCGACGTGGTTGTGACCGTTGAGATAGGCGACGACGTTGTCGTGCGAGGCGAGCGATGCAACGATGCGGTCGCGATCCCACATGTCGTGCGCGCTGGGGGGATGGACCGGATAGTGGTTGAGGACGATCACCTTCTCGCCGGCCTCGGCTGCGCTTGATATTTCATCGCCGAGCCAGGCGAACTGCTGGTCACTCAGCGCACCGTTCCACCGATGGGCATTCGGGGCACCCCTGGCCTGCAGCTCCGCCAGCATCTGTGCGGCCAGCGCCCGATGCGGATGGCCTTCGGGCGGCGCGAAGGTGCTGACCTCGTTGCCGTCGAGCACGATGAAACGCCAGCCGTGGCGGCGGAAGCTGTAATAGGGCGACGGCATGCCGAGGCGGGTGGCGATTTCGGAGAGATGGCCGGAGGAGACCGAGAAATCGTGATTGCCGAGCAGGAAGAGCGCCTCGTGCCTCAGTCTGTCATAGACCGGCAGGATATCGTCGAAGCTTGCGAAGCTGCGGTCGATGACATCGCCGAGCGTCATGACGAAGCTCAATTCCTCGCCATTGAAGACCTCGATCGCCGCGGCGACTTTGGCGAGGCTGTTGGCGTAATAGCGGTCCATGGCCGCATGCGGCTGGATTGCCGCATATTGCGGGTCGGCGATAATGCCGAAGCGGAACAGGGGAAGAGCGGAGGAAGACATGGAGCGTGATTAGAAGCGGCCGATGACAGGGATGTGACGGCTCGTCTTTCAAAACGAAACACCCGGCGTTTGGGCGCCGGGTGCCTAATTCAGCGAGGCGGCAAGTCGGATGCCGCTTACTTCGTGGCTTCTTCGTAGCGTTCCAGGACGTAGTCCCAGTTGATCAGGCTATCGACGAAGGCCTCGAGATATTTCGGGCGGGCGTTGCGATAGTCGATGTAGTAGGAGTGTTCCCAGACGTCGACGCCGAGGATCGGAGTGGCGCCATGGACCAGCGGGTTTTCGCCGTTCGGGGTCTTGGAGATTTCGAGCTTGCCGTTCTTGACGGAAACCCAGGCCCAGCCGGAGCCGAACTGGGTGGCGCCGGCAGTGGCGAAATCGGCCTTGAACTTGTCGTAGCCGCCGAGATCGGAGGTAAAGGCCGCTTCGAGCTTGCCCGGCAGCTTGTTGCCGCCGCCGCCCTTCTTCATCCACTTCCAGAAATGGATGTGGTTGTAGTGCTGGGCAGCGTTGTTGAAGAGGCCGGCATTGGTGCCGAACGACTTCTTCACGACGTCTTCGAGCGAGAGATCGGAAAGCCCGGCTTCGGCGGCAAGCTTGTTGCCGTTGTCGACATAGGCCTTATGGTGCTTGTCGTGGTGAAACTCCAGCGTTTCCTTCGACATGAAGGGAGCAAGCGCTTCGTAATCATAGGGAAGTTCAGGCAATTCGAAAGCCATATCAGATCTCCTCTTGCAATAGATTGCGTCATCGGCAGGTGAGGCGGAACATAGGAGGGGAAAGGGGGAGAGGCAACCGGCGAAATATCAAAAAACGATCCGTCGGAGGAAAATTTGCCTCAGTTGCCGGGCTGGAATCGCGCCTGCAATTGCTTGGGATACCCGCCCCGAAAACCGCTTCCCCACGATAGACATCAATGGAGACCCAATATGAACAGGAATATAATCCCACTGCTGGCCATGGCCACGTTTCCTTTGCTGTCAGCTGCGGCGTTCGCCTCCTCGGATGACGCCTGGAAACAGATGGCAGCCGATGTGGAGGCGAAGTGCAAGAAGGCGGCTGTGGCCATCGACAATCCGAATGCCGCCGTCGATCCCTTCGGCACTTCGCATTACGGGCTTGCCCTGCTGACGGGGAAACCGAAGGGCGCCAAGGGCCTGATTGCGCAGATCTGCGTCTACGACAAGCAAAAGAAAACCGTCGAGATCGGCAGCGAGATGGATGCCAAAAAGCTTGGGCTCATGCCGGCAAAATAGGCCGCCGCGGGACCGCCTGCCAGGCAACGCCGTCGAAATCCTGCCGGTCTTTCCGAACGGCTTCTTCAAGATCGCCCGGCTGAAACAGCGGATTGTCCGCCTGATATTAAAATTTTTTCCGCATCGCGGGTTCTGATGCTACCGTTCGTCTGAGGGGACCGCATGACATCGGATATCTTCTTTTTCATCGTGGTAGGCTTTTGCGCGCAGATCGTCGACGGCGCACTCGGCATGGCCTTCGGCGTGCTGTCGACGACGAGCCTTCTGGCCTTCGGGGTGCCTGCGGCCAATGCCAGCGCCATGACGCATGTGGCTGAGATGTTCACCACGGCCGCGTCGGGCATTTCGCATGCCTATCATCGCAATGTCGACTGGCGCCTGGTGGCGCGGCTGGCACCGGCCGGTATGATGGGCGGCGCGATGGGCGCCTATCTGCTGGCCAATATCGACGGCAAGGTGATCGCGCCGTTCGTGTCGGCCTATCTGGTCGCGATCGGCCTGTTGATTCTCTACAAGGCTTTTCGGCCGCCGGCAAAACGCGAGGTGCGCGACTGGGCCGTGCCGCCGGTTGGGTTTTGCGGCGGCGTGCTCGATGCGATCGGCGGCGGCGGATGGGGACCTGTGGTCACCAGCACGCTGATTGGGCGCGGCCACGACCTGAAGCGGGTGATCGGCTCGACCAATTTCACCGAATTCGCGGTGACGCTGACGATTTCGCTGACCTTCATCCTGACGCTCGGCTGGTCGGAGCTCAATTCGGCGATCGGCCTGATCATCGGCGGCGTCATTGCCGCGCCTTTCGGCGCCGTCCTCGTCAAGCGGCTGCCGGTGCGGCCGCTGATGGTGGCTGTCTCGATGGTCATCATCGTCACGTCGGCAATCCGGATCCTGTAAGCCGTGCCAACCGCGATCAGAGATTGCGGCCGAAATAGACTTCCACGGCGGCGATCTTGTCGCCGCGGAAACGAACGCTTTCGATGTTGCCGAAGCTGCCGCCGTCGCGCTTTTCGGCACGGTAGCGAACAACCGCTTCGTCGCCGTCGAGCGCCAGGAACTCGATGTGGATAGCGCGGAAGAACGGTTCCTTCGGCCAGCAGCGCTCGAAATAGGTGGCCCGGTCGATATGGTCGTCGCGCGGACTGGAGAAGGTGAAATCTTCCGTCAGCATGGCGCCGACTTTATCCTTGCGGTCTTCGAGATAAGCGGCGTAGAGATCGCGGACGGTCCGTTGCCTCGTGCGCATATCGTTCATGGCAATATCCTCCGATTAACCGATTGCATCACGCAATCAGTACGTCTAGCACTTTTACCCGAGATGATCCAGATTGCCGCACAACTGCGCCTTCATGATCGACGCCGAGGCATGGAATGACCGATACGCAATTGGACGCGGCGAGCGCGAACAGGATGATTTTAGGCCGAGCCGGCCTAAAGTCTGAATCCTGTTCTCAATTAAAGAGTAGAGCATGATGTCGTCCGAAAACCGCTCACACTTTTCGGCATCATGCTCCAAGACAGGCTCGATCCACTGGAGGCGCAACCTCGCGATCTCGCTGATCGGCTCCTTCACCACCATTGTGGCGATGACGCTGCTTCTGCCTTTCCTGCCGCTTTATGTCGAGGAGCTCGGCGTCAGCGACCATGCGGCGATCGTGCAGTGGTCCGGCATCGCCTATGGCGCTACCTTCCTGGCCGCGGCGCTGGTTGCGCCGATCTGGGGACGGCTCGGCGACATTTACGGCCGCAAGCTGATGCTGGTGCGCGCCAGCCTCGGCATGACGCTGGCGATCTCGCTGATGGGCATGGCCGGCAATGTCTGGCAGCTGGTGGCGCTGCGCCTCTTCGTCGGGCTTGCCGGCGGTTATTCCTCCGGCTCGATGGTGCTGGTGGCGACGCAGACGCCGAAAGACCGCTCGGCCTGGGCGCTCGGCGTTCTCTCTTCCGGTATCATGGCCGGCAATCTCGTCGGGCCGCTGATCGGCGGGGCGCTGCCGCCCGTGATCGGCATTCGCGGCACATTTCTCGCCGCCGGGGCGATGATCTTCCTCGCCTTTCTCGCCACGACCTTTTTGATCAAGGAGGAGAAGTCGCCGGCCCGCAAACAGGCGGCCAAGGCGAGCGGCGGCTGGAAATCCATTCCCGACAAACGGCCTGTCATCGCCATGCTGGCGACCGGCATGCTGTTGATGTTCGCCAATATGTCGATCGAGCCGATCATCACCGTCTATGTCGCGCAGATCGTGCCGGTGGCGGACCAAGTCACGATGATTTCGGGCATCGTCATGTCGGCCGCTGCCCTCGGCAGCATTCTTTCCGCCTCGCGGCTCGGCAAGCTCGCCGACCGGATCGGCCATTGGCCGGTGATTTCAGGTGCGCTCGCCGTCGCCGGACTGCTTCTGATCCCGCAGGCCTTTGTCACCAGTTCCTGGCAGCTGATCGTCCTGCGCTTCCTGATGGGGTTGGCACTTGGCGGGCTCCTGCCCTGCATCGCCGCCGTCATCCGCCACAGCGTGCCGGATAGCGCGGCCGGCAGCATTCTCGGGCTTTCCATCTCCTCGCAATATATTGGCCAGGTCGCCGGTCCGGTCCTTGGCGGTTTTGTCGGCGGCCATATCGGCATGCCGGCGGTTTTCCTCGGCACCTCGGTGCTGCTTCTCGGCGGTGCTGCCTATGCCTGGATGGTGCGGCCGCGGGATGCCGAGACGGACCCCCAGTCAGCTTCGCTGAACGCTCCCGCAGATCAGCTCGACGCCTGAGCTGGCGATCGCTTCCAGCGTCTCGCGGCTGTCGCCGGCGCGGGCGCGGACGGCGAGCGAATGCATGACGGCGGAAGCAAGCATTGCCAGCATCTGCGGATCGGCGCCTTGCGGAAGCTCGCCGCTTTCGACGGCAAGGCGCATACGCTTTTCGATCTCGCCGTCGAAATCGTTGAGGCTGCGGCCAAGCACCTCGCGGACCCGCTCATGCTCGACCGCCTCGACCGTTGCCGTGCCGATCAGCAGACAGCCGCGCGCGGCGGTTTCACCATGCAGATACACCGCCAACGCGCCAGCATAGACGCGGGCGAGATTGTCGCGCAGCGGCAATGACGGATCGAGCGCCTCAGCCAGCGCATCCATGCCGTCCTGCCGGTAACCCTCCAGCGTATCGAGATAGAGATCCTCCTTGTCGCCGAAGGCGCCATAGAGGCTCGGACGATTGAGCTTGGTCGCGGCACTCAGATTGTCGAGCGAGGCGGCGGCAAAGCCCCTGTCCCAGAAGACATCCCGCGCCTTGGCGAGTGCGGCCTTGGCGTCGAAACCCCTCGGCCGGCCGCGCTTCTTTTCATCCTTCATATTTTGTACCGTTTCGCATTAAATTCTTGACTAAGGTTATTTTATGCGGAACAGTACAAATGTTCAATGGCATTGACAGCCGGCATCGGCCGGCTGCGCCAAGAGAGGAACCGAGAGAGGAAATCGCCATGAAACTCTATATGAACGCCGCTGCCTGCTCGCTGTCACCGCACATCGTCTGCCGGGAGCTGGGGCTTGATATCGAACTCATCGAGGTCGACCGGCAAACCAACAGGACGAGCGACGGACAGGATTACCTTTCGATCAACGGCAACGGTTATGTGCCGGCGCTGCTGCTCGACGACGGCAAGGTGCTGACCGAGGGGCCGGCGATCGTGCAGTTTCTCGCCGACAGCGTGCCGCAGGGATCAGCCATGCTGCCCGAGGTTGGCAATATCAGCCGCAACGAGGTGCAATCCTATCTGAATTTCATCACCGCCGAGCTGCACAAGCCGATGGTGATGCTGTTCAACCCGCTTTACTCAAGCGTGCATGCGGAGATCCGGGCGCTGATCTCAAAGCGGCTCACCTGGCTGAACGGCCGTCTCGCCGGACCCTATCTCACCGGCGATGCCTTCACGTTGGCGGACGCCTATCTCTTCGTCTGCCTGAACTGGTCGCCCTGGATCGATGTCGATCTCAGAAAATGGCCGGCGCTGCTTGGCTTCACGGCCCGCGTGGCGGCGCGTCCGAAGGTGCGCGAGGCGATGCAGATCGAAGATCTCGAAGCCTTCGATGCCGACGGCGTCTATTTCGCGCCGCATGCCTATGTCGCCTCTTCGGGGCGAACGGGCTCGCCGGTGCGGCCATGAACGCGGCTTCGACCGAGACGATCCTGCGGCGGTTCAACGATGTGTTCCTGTCGCATAATCCCGCGGCACTCGATGAACTTGTCGGCGAGGACTGCATCGTCGAGAACACGCAGCCGGCGCCGAACGGATCGCGCCATGTCGGACGGGCGGCCTGCATCGAACTCTGGAGCGGGATCGCAACCACACCCGGCACATGGTTCGTTTCCGAGGACCTGATCGTCACCGGCGAACGCGGCATCCTTCTCTGGCGCTTCTGCTGGGGAGAGGACGAAGGGCAATCGGTACGCGGCGTCAACCTGATGCGGGTGGCCGACGGCAGGATCGTCGAGGCGCTCGGCTACGTGAAAGGCAATTGACGGCATTGCCGGCGCCGGCGATTATCCGCCGGCGCCGGATGATCCTTCCCGAACTTCCCGGATTATCGAAAGGCTGCGCCGACTGCATCTTGCCTCCCGTGAAAGCCGAAGAGCCGGCTCCCCAAGAACAGGAGATGACAATGCGCCAGACGATGACAGCCTATAGAGTGCATGCCTTTGGCCCGCCGCAGGCAATTGTACCAGAAGAAATCGAACGCCCGATGCCTGGTCCAGGCGAGGTGCTGGTAAAGGTGAAGGCAGCCGGTGTCGGACCGTGGGACGGCTGGATCCGCTCCGGCCACAGCGCCCTGCCCCAGCCGCTGCCGCTGACGCTCGGCTCCGACCTCTCGGGCACCGTCGAAGCCGTCGGGCCCGATGTCACCCATGTGGTGCCGGGCGATGCGGTCTACGGCGTTACCAATCCGCGCTTTGTCGGCGCCTACGCAGAGTATGCCATTGCCGCCGCCGGCATGATCGCCCGCAAGCCGGCAACGATCAGCGACATCGAGGCGTCGTCGATCCCGGTGATCGCGGTGACGGCGCGCCAGGCGCTGTTCGACCATGCGAGGCTTGTGGCCGGGCAGACCGTGCTGATCCATGGCGCGGCCGGCAATGTCGGCGCCTATGCGGTGCAATTTGCCCGCAAAGCCGGGCTTACCGTCATTGCCACGGCCAGCGGCGGCGACGTCGAGGTGGTCGGCAAACTCGGCGCCGATACGGTGATCGATTTCCGCAGCCAGCGTTTCGAGGATTTGAGCCCCGCGGTCGACGCCGTCATCGATCTGGTCGGCGGGCAAACCCAGGCGCGCTCCTTTGCGGTGCTGAAGCGCGGCGGCAGGCTGGTTTCGGCGGTATCCCAGCCGGACCAGGAGCTTGCCAAGGCGCACGCGGTCGAGGCCCTCTTCTTCCTGGTCGAGGTAACGACGGCAGAGCTCACCGACATCGCGGCGATGGTGGAATCAGGCGCGCTCGTGACCCAAGTCGGCACCGTGCTGCCGTTATCCGAAGCCATTGCTGCGCATGAGATGCTGGAGGGAACCCGACCGCACGCCAAGGGCAAGATCGTTCTTACCGTTGTCGCCTGAACCAAACAAAGGCCGGGCGGTCCCGGCCTTTTAGATAGTCAGAGCATGATGTCGTAAGAGAACCGCTGACAGTTTTCGGCATCATGCTTTAGCCGTGTCAATCTCCCGGGTCGGGCTTGCCGGCTGGGGCCTGCCCTCACAGCGCGTTGACGGCCACCGGCAAAGCGCGCTTGTGGGCGGTTGCGCGATAGGCGGCGAAGATGCGCCGGCGGGCGATCTCGCCGACCGGCTTGCCTTCGAGAAAATCGTCGATCTCGTCATAGCTGACGCCATAGGCCTCCTCGTCGGGGCGCAGCGGCCGCTGGTCCTCGAGATCGGCTGTGGGAACCTTGAACACCAGCTCATCCGGTGCGCCAAGCCGTTTTGCCAGCAGGCGCACCCGGCGCTTGTTGAGGCCGGCAAGCGGCAGGATATCGGCTGCGCCATCGCCGAACTTGGTGAAAAAGCCCATGACCGCCTCGGCGGCATGGTCGGTGCCGATCACGAGACTGCCGAGCGCGCCGGCAAGGGCGAACTGAGCGATCATGCGCTGACGGGCCTTGATGTTGCCGAGGATGAAATCCTGGCGACCGGCATCGGCGAAGGCAAGGCCGCCGTTTTGAGCGGCCGCCAGCATCGCATCGGCCGGCTCCTTGATGTTGACCACCATCGAACGATCAGCGCCGATCGTTGCCAGCGCCCGCGTCGCATCGGCCTCGTCGGCCTGGACACCATAGGGAAGGCGCACGGCAATGAACTCTGCCGTATGGCCGCTGTCCCGCAGCTCGCGCACGGCCTTCTGGGCGATCAGCGCCGCCGTCAGCGAATCGACGCCACCGCTGATGCCGAGCACATAGCCGCGCATGCCCGAGGCCACGAGATAATCCTTGAGAAAATCGGTTCGCCGCTCGATCTCGTGATCAGGATCGATATCGGCGGCGACGCCCAACTCGCGGATAATCTCGCCTTGTTCGTCGGACAGTACGGTCATGGGTTCCTCGGTGCTGTGGAGTTCGTTGGCACTATGGCCGAAAGATAGGGGAAGGGTAAAGTGTGTGGTGCCGCCGCGCACCTACCTAACGATCGTAAACAACTCCACCGGCTCCGCAAACCCCTTCAGCCCATGCGCGCCGACCGAGACCACATCCCCTGCCCCGGCCTCTTGGCGGAACGGCTCCGACATCAGCAAAGCCTCTCCCAACTCGCTGCAGGCGGTCTGGATGCGGCTGACGAGGTTGACGTCGCGGCCGATCAGGGTGAAGTCGAGGCGGCGGCCGGAGCCGATATTGCCGTAGCTAACCTCACCGTAATGCAGGGCGATGCCGGCCTTTACGCCGATGCCCTCATACTGGAAATGGTCGATCTCATCGAGGATGGCGCGGGCCGATGCCAGCGCCGCGCCGCAGGAATGGGCGGCATCGTAACCCGGGAAGAAGGCGAGCACGGCATCACCCATGAATTTCAGCAGTTCGCCGCCCTCGCGGGTGATGGCCGGCACGATCCTGTCGAAATAGGCGTTGAGCAGGCCGAGCACGGTGCTGCCGGGCAGCTTATTCGACAGTTCGGTAAAGCCGCGCAGATCGCAGAGCAGCAGGGCCGCCTCCATCGATTCGATCTCGTCGCGGCGTATGCGGCCGGCAAGAATACGGCTGGCCGTCAGCGGGCCGATATAGGTATCGAGCAGGCTGAGCTCGACCTGGCGAAGGATGCGCAGCTCGCTGGTGTTGCGCAGCGCCGGCAGGATGCGCTCGATCAGCTGCCGTTCCGAGGCGGTGAAGCCGCCCGGCCGCCTGGTGCCGAAGACGGCGGCACTGACCGGCCCGTCCACATTGCAGAGCGGCGCGATAACGAGCTGCATCAGGCCGCGATCGGCAAAGACATCGATATGCTGCCAGCGGCCATGCACGCTGTCTCTGGTATCGACGACCAGCGGTTCGCGGGTTTCCATGACCTTGCGCAGCGGCGTGTTGGCGATGGCGACCCGGGCGCCGTGTTCCCGATCGTGGATCTCGACCGGCTCGCCCGGCGCCCAGGCGATGGTGCGGCCGATGAACTCGGGATGCAGCGTCATCAGATGCAGGGTCAACCGGTCGACCGGCATGCCGAGCGCCTGCAGCCGGCGGCCGAGGCCGGAGACGAGACCTGCTTCGTCGAGCGCATGGCATTCATCGCCGGAAAGCCATTCGATAATCGAGAGCGGCGCCCCGGCGCTGACGACATGGCCGGCAGCCTTTGGCTGAAACCGATCGAGATCGGGAGCATGGATCGCTGATATCATGGCGTTGTCCTCCTTGAAGCAGGTGGGACTAGACCGGTTCAAACCGCTCTAGGCTTTGTTTTTACGCAATTCCGGACGGAAAACCGCTTCGCACTTTTCCTGGAATTGCTCTAGTGAGCACCGCCACCTGAGAGCTGACCGGGTTTCCTGAGAAGCAGGCTTGCAACCAGGGCGACGACGAGGGCGACGCCAAGCAGAAAGAAGGTGTCGCTGAAGGCCATGATATTGGCCTGCTTGCGTATTTTGAGCGCGATGGCGACAATGGCCTTGTGGCCGGCGAGCGCCTGGTCGCTGACGCCATGGCTCATGAAGTAGCCGGTGAGCCTGGCGATGCGATCACGCGTGGCTTCCTCGAAGACCGAGACGGAGTTGGTCAGGATGTTCGAGTGGAACTGTTCGCGCTTCGACAGGAAGGTCTGCAGCGAGGCGATGCCGACGGCGCCGCCGAGATTGCGCATCATGTTGAAGAGCGCCGACGCCGAACCGGCATTCTCCTGCTCGATGCCCGATGTGGCGATCGCCGAGAGCGGCGTGAACACCAGCGCCTGGCCGACGGCACGGACGATATTCGGCCAGAACAGCTGGTCGCTGGCATAATCGCCGGTCATATGCACGTTCATGAAGTTCGAGGCGGCAAAGAGGGCAAAGCCGACGATGATCAGCAGGCGGACGTCGAACCGTTTCATCAGCCGCGGCACCAGCGGGATCAGCAGCAGCTGCGGGATGCCGGTCCAGGCGAGAACCATGCCGATCTGCTCGGAATTATAGCCCTGGATGCGGGTCAGATAGATCGGCAGCACGAAGACCGAACCGTAAAGCGCGATGCCGAGCAGGAAGTTGGCGACGATGCCGAAGCCGAAGTTGCGGCGCAGCAGCAGGCGCAGGTTGAGGAGTGGATGGGCCGCCCTCAGTTCGATGACGATGAACAGGGTTAGCGAAACGGCGGCGATAACCGACAGGCGGAGGATGAAATCCGAGCCGAACCAATCTTCCTTGTTGCCTTCTTCCAGCACGGTCTGCAGGGCTGCGAGCCCGATCGCCATGGTGGCGATGCCCGGCCAGTCGCCCTTGGCAAGCAGTTTCAGGTTCATCGGCGCCCGGTCGAGCGAGGCCCACAGCATGCCGACCATCAGCGCGCCCGGTACCAGGTTGACGTAGAAGATATATTCCCAGCCCCAGTTCTCGGTGAGATAACCGCCGATCGTCGGGCCGATCGCCGGTGCAAAGGTGGCCGACAGGGCAAAGAGGGCAAGGCCGATCGGCTGCTTGGCCTTAGGCAGCAGCGTGATGATGATGGTGAAGGCCATCGGGATCAGCACGCCGCCGGAAAAACCCTGAATGGCGCGCAGGATGATCATCTGCTGCAGGTTGGCCGCAAAGGCGCAGGCGACGGAGAAGATCAGGAAGAGGATGGCGTTGACAAGCAGATAGTTGCGCAGGGAAAAGACCCGCGCCAGCCAGGCGCTCAAGGGGATGACGACGATCTCGGCGATCAGATAGGAGGTCGAGATCCAGCCGCCGTCATCGCTGCCGGCGCCGATGGCGCCCTGGATATCGGCAAGCGAGGCATTGACGATCTGAATGTTGAGCACCGCCATGAAGGCGCCGAGCGTCGAGCCGACAACAGCCGTCCACATCCGAAGCGGGCTCATGGCTGCGGGCACGGGCGCTGCAGCGGCGGGCTTGCGCGAATTGCTGTTGGCGGCGATCTGAAGAGTGGCCATGACATATCTCCTTCCGGCTCTTGCGGAAAACTGTCTCATGACAGGGCTCGGGTGATAATTCGGGAAATAAGAGAAGGATCATCCAGCGTGGCTGGATAATCCCCGCTCGGCTGCCCCAGAGGCCTGCGAAGCCTCGCTCTGAACAGCCTTGGTGTCGATTTCGGGCTCGACCGACATGCCGGAACGCAACAGGCCGCTCAGCGCCTGGTCGTCGATGACGATCTTGACCGGAATGCGCTGGACGATCTTGGTGAAGTTGCCGGTGGCATTGTCAGGCGGCAGCAGCGAGAATTCCAGGCCGCTTGCCGGCGAAACGCTGTCGACATGACCTTTGATTGATATATCGGGAAAGCTGTCGACCTTGATCTCGACCGACTGACCGGGACGGACATAGGTCAGCTGCGTTTCCTTGAAGTTGGCGACGACATAAACGGCATGCAGCGGCACGACCGCCATCAGCTGGGTGCCCGAGGTGACATACTGGCCGACGCGGATCGACCGGGCGCCGACCGTCCCGTCGACGGCGGCGACGATATCCGTATAGGACAGGTTGAGTTCGGCCTGCTGAACGGCCGCGGCTGCCCGGTCGCGCTCGGCAACCGTCTGTTCGCGCTGGCTCTGGAGCACCGGCACCTTGTTCTGCGCCGCAACGAGAGCCGCCCGGTCGCGCTCGACGGCGGCAGCTGCCTGGTCGCGGGCCGACTGGGTCTGATCGGCGCGCGACTGGGTGCCGGCGCCATTGCTGATGAGGCGGGCCGAGCGGGCGGCGTCGGAGACAGCAAAATCCAGCGAGGCCTGCGAAGCATCGATCGTCGCCCTCGCCTGCCCGATGACCGACTGCTGCAGGGCGATCTGGGCATCAATACTGGTGATGGCGGCTTCGGCCGCCTTCAGATTGGCTCTCGCCTGCGAAAGCGCGGCCTGGAAATCACGATCGTCGATGCTGGCAACAACCTGGCCCGCCTTGACCGCGTCGTTGTCGTTGACCAGAACCTGCCTGATATAGCCGGCGACCTTCGGGGCGACGGTGGTGTAATCCGCCTTTACATAGGCATCGTCGGTGGATTCGATGAAGCGGCCGACCGTCCAGTAGCGGTAGCCGAAATCACCTGACAAGGCGACGCCGGCAAGCAGCGCAGCGGCAATGACGGCGCGCTTGAATATCGCGCGGCCGGTCTTTTTGGGAGCGTCGGCAATCGGCGCTTCGGCGACCCGCATGGGAGCCGCCTCGGCGGCGGGCGCCCGGGCGGTTTCTTCGGCCAAAATCGACTCGGCCTGCCCGGCACTTTCGAAAACATCCTTGCGGGGTAACTCGACCATCGTCCTTCTCCTTCGTCTGTCGCCCCGTTTCTGCGGGGCCCTGTTCGATGCGAAGGAAAATGCACCCTGCCAATCATTCTGATAATCTGCTTATATCGGGAAGGATCATCAACTCTCAGCGGATAATCCGGAGACAATATGGATCGACTGACAAGCCTCGCCGTCTTTGGCCGGGTGGTGGAATGCGGCGGGTTTTCCGCTGCCGCGCGCCGGCTCAACATGTCCGTGACCATGGTCGGCAATCACGTGCAATCGCTGGAGGAGCGGCTCGGCGTCAGGCTGCTCAACCGCACGACACGCAAGGTCAGCCTGACGGAAACCGGAAAATATTACTATGAGCGCTCGTCGCAGATCCTCGCCGAACTGGATGAGGCGGATCGGACGGCCGGGGCGCTGAACACGACGCCGCGCGGCACGCTGAAGGTCTATACCAGCAGCGCCATCGTGCGGTTCCTGCTGCCTGTCGTCAGCGAATATATGGAACTCTACCCGTCGATCGCGCTCGATTTCAGCGTCGGCGAGCGGATGGTCGACATGATCGAGGATGGCTACGACCTGGTGATGCGCACCGTACCGCCGCCGGATTCGTCGCTGGTCGCCCGCAAGCTGACACCCTGGCGCCACATGCTGGTCTGCTCGCCGGCCTACTTCGAGAGCCATCCGATGCCGAAAAGCCCGGCCGAGGTCGCCGATCACAATTGCCTGCAATATGCCTACTACCCCTATGGCGAGGAATGGCGTTTCGAGGATGGCGAGGGCAAGCAGGAGAGTGTCAAGATCGGCGGCAACGTCGTCTCCAACAGCGCCGAGATGCTGCGTTTCCTGACGCTGAACGGACAGGGCATCTTCCTGGCGCCGAGCTTCGTGGTCTTCGACGACATCGCCGAAGGCCGGCTGGTGAAGATCATGCCGGACTACCGGCCGGTAGAATTCAACATCAACGCCGTCTACCCCAACCGCAGCCACCTGCCGACCAAAGTGAGGTTGTTCATCGATCTCCTGGCGGAGAGATTTGCGGAGCATCGGAAATGGATGACGTGAGGGGGCGTGAAGGTTCAGCGTCTGACCTCGACGCCAGAAAGCTGCCCCTCACCCTAGCCCTCTCCCCGTAAAAGACAGGGAGAGGGGACGTGCCCCGCGAAAGGTCTGCGGGGAACGAGAGGCCACGGCATGTCCCCTTCGCCCCGCAAGCGGGGAGAGGTGCCGGCAGGCGGATGAGGGGCCGGCGCAGACTTGGATTTTGCTACGCCGAACCGCGCCAGCCCTTCGCTCGCGCTCCGGGCGTTCGTCGTTGCAATCGATTCACAGGATCGATTGCTCCCGCTTTGCGGGACCGCGGCTCACTCCTCACTTTCGCTTCGGCCATGGGCCCAGTCCATGTAAAGGTCCAGCGCCTTGCGGGTGACGGCACCTTGCTGGAAGTCGCGGCTGTCGAGGCGGGTGACGCCGACGACTTTGGAGTAGTTGCCGGTGGTGAAGATTTCGTCGGCTGCGAGGAAATCTTCGACGGACAGCGTTGCTTCGACGACGTCGAAACCGGCCTTGCGCAAGAGGCTGATGACGCGGGCGCGGGTGATGCCGGCAAGGAAGGTGCGGTTGGCAGCCGGGGTCATCACCACGCCGTCACGCACCATGAAGACGTTGGACGAGGCGGTTTCGACGACATTGCCGTTGAGATCGCGCACCAGCGCATTGTCGAAGCCGCGGCTGCGGGCCTCGGCGATCATCCGGCCGCTGTTCGGATAGAGCGAGCCGGTCTTCGCCTCGGTCATCGCCGTCTCAGGCGACGGGCGGCGATACGGCGAGACGGTGAGGCTGGTGCCGCCATGGCCGCCCATCGGCGCCTCGAACAGGCAGAGCGCGAAGCGGGTCGATTCCGCATCGACGGAGACGACGCTGCCGGGCGAACCATGTTCGCCCCAATACATCGGCTTGATGTAGATCGGCGTGGCGCCGTCGAATTTCCCGACGCCCTCCCAGGCGAGCGCGGCGATTTCCTCGGCTGATTTCACCGGCTTCAGCCCCATGGCAAGCGCGGAGCGGTTGATGCGCTGGCAATGCAGGTCGAGATCCGGCGCGATGCCGTCGAACCAGCGGGCACCGTCGAAGACCGTCGAGCCCAGCCACATGGCATGCGAGGTCGGCCCGATCAGCGGCGGATTGCCCGGAAGCCATTCCCCGTCGACATGAGTCCAGGTGGTTGAACGCGGTGATGTATCAACGGCCATATTGCCCTCCCCTCTCAAGTCGAGACAGCAAAAGCCGCCGCGGCAGGCGGGGTCAAGGACAAATCCGGGCGGCAAATGCAGAAGCAAGAATATGCCGAAGGATGCGGCCGGGCCGCAATATTCGTGCGCGACGCCTCTGGCTGAAGCGATGGGTGCATCAGCAAAAATGATCGAATGGACCGTTGGAACGGAGGCATGCCGCATGCGATCATAGGGGCAAATCGCCGGACAGCAGCAAGGGAAGACGCCGATGAAAGCCATGTATTATGAAGCCTTCGAACAGGCGCCCGAGATCCGCACCCTGCCCGATCCGACGCCTTCCGAGGACGGCGTCGTCATATCGGTCGGCGCCAGCGGGCTCTGCCGCAGCGATTGGCACGGCTGGATGGGACACGACCCCGATATCCGCCTGCCGCATGTGCCGGGGCACGAGCTTGCCGGAAAGATCGTCGCCACCGGCCGCGGCGTGATGCGTTTCAAAGTGGGCGACCGGGTGACCGTGCCGTTCGTTTCCGGTTGCGGCCATTGCAGCGAATGCCATTCCGGCAACCAGCAGGTCTGCCCCAACCAGTTCCAGCCGGGCTTCACCCATTGGGGATCCTTCGCCGAATATGTGGCGATCGACTATGCTGACACCAATCTGGTGCACCTGCCCGAGACGATCGACGATGCGACGGCGGCAAGCCTCGGCTGCCGCTTCGCCACCTCGTTTCGCGCCGTCGCCGACCAGGCCCGCACCGGGCCTGGCGAATGGATCGCCGTGCATGGCTGCGGCGGCGTCGGCCTGTCGGCGATCATGATCGCCACCGCGATCGGCGCCAATGCGATCGGCATCGATATTTCCGAGGAGAAACTAGCCTTCGCCAGGGAGTGCGGGGCGGTGGCGACGGTCAATGCCTCAGGCGTTGCCGACGTGGCCGAGGCGGTGCGCGAGATCACCAAGGGCGGCGCGCATGTCTCGATCGACGCGCTCGGCCATCCCGCCACCTGCTTCAACTCGATCAAGAATCTTCGCCGGCGCGGCCGGCATGTGCAGGTGGGGCTGATGCTCGGCGAACATGCCACGCCGCAGATCCCGATGGCGCAGGTGATCGGCCACGAGTTGGAGATCTACGGCAGCCACGGCATGCAGGCCTGGCGCTACGACGCCATGCTGTCGATGCTCGCCGCCGGCAAGATCGCGCCGCAGAAGCTGATCGGACGGCGAGTCAGCCTGGAGGAAGCCGTCCCGGCGCTGATGGCGCTCGACAAGGCGGAGGCGACGGGGATCAGCGTGATCACGCGGTTTTCATGAGGCAGGCAGGATGGCCAAGCGGCCTTATTCAGCCACCCCAATCGAGGCGAGATAGGCTGCGGAAGCCGGGATCTTCGACTTGTCCTTGATCTCGATGATCAGGCGCGGATTGCTTTCGAGCTTGGCAAGGGCTGCGAAGACGGCGCGCCAGTGGATCGAGCCCTCGCCGAGGCTCCAGTGGCGATCGGCATAGCCATCGGCATCCTGCAGATGGACATGCTGCAGGTGGTTGCCGGCGGCCTTGACGTAATAATCCACAGGCGGCGCGCCGGTATAACCATGGGCATAATGGGCGTGGCCGGTATCGATCGAGACGGCGACGGCGGGCGAATTGAAGCTGTCGGCGAGCGCCACGCGGATATGAGGATCCTTGTCCTCGATGTTTTCGATGACCATGGTGCAGCCGATATCCTCGGCGCGCCTGACGGCGTCGCGCAGGGTTATGTGCGTGCGCTCGATCAAAGCTTCGCGGGCGCCGTCATTGTTGTCGAGATTGTTGTAAGACCACGAGGTGTAAGGGCTGTGGACGACCATCTGTGTCGCGCCGATGGCGGCGCAGACGTCGAGGCCCTGCAGCAGGCGCCTGGAGACGACGGCGCGTATATCGGGATCTTCCGAGGCGATGGTAAAACCCCAGAACGGGCCGTGAATGCCGAGACGGCCGGTATGGCCGTCGAGAAGCTTGCGGGCGCGCGCAGCAAGCGGCGCCCAGTCGCCGTTCAGAACCTCGGCATCGACGAAGCTCTGCAATTCGAGATCGCGGGATTTTTCGAACAGCCAGTCCCGGTGAAGCTCGACGTCATCGAGCGTCATGGCGGCGCCGACGACGGGAAGAGAAGTCATGGGTGTGCTCCATCGATGAACGCCGTGACGGCATGGGGATGGCCGGAACAGCCGCCGCGTTCTATGCGCCCCTTCTGTGTCGGCGGTATTACAGGCTGGGGGCCTTTCGAAACGCCGCAGCCCTGTCATTTCCGCACGGCTGGCACAGCGCTGGCGGACCTTGCGAAATAGATCCGCCACACCGATATCAGCCTCTCAGCTTCATGAGGCATGTCCCATGCCCGAGCTATGTGGCGACGGTGCCTTCGGTAACAAGGCTGTTGTCAAAGGTGGTGCAAAGGTCTAACGGCTGCGCCCGCAAGAAAAAGCCCCGGGAGAAAAGCCCGAATAAAGAAAGGGACATGATGTCCAACTCATTTGTGACAATGCCTGCCGGCGAAGAGGCGAAGCGCTTTTTCGTCCTCGGCGACCGGATCGAGCGACAGGTCCGTATCCGCGGAACCTGGCTCAACATCTTCGACGTCACCGTACCATCAGGCAGCCGCACGCCGAAACACGCGCATGCGAGCCCGGAAGTGTTTCGCATCCTCAAGGGACGTTTGACGATCTGGCGGCTCACCGACAACGGCCCTGAGGAGATCGAGGCCGGCGCAGGCGACATCGTCACCATCCCGCCCTTCATGGTGCACGGCTATTCCAACCGCGGGACGGCCCCGGCTGTCTTTTCCGCGATCGTCGATCGCGACATGGCGGAATTTATCGAAGCGGAAGGCACGACCGAGCCGCTGAAAGCCCCCTCGCCTGAGACTATCGCCCGCATGACGGCGGCGGCCAATGCTTACGGGATCACCATTCTGGCGGCTTGATGGCGCGAGCGCGTGATGCCGGATCGCTTCGAGCGGCTTTCGGCATCATGCGGAAACACGAACAATACTGTTAAAACCTTCAATCAGAATGCCGCATTGCCGCCGTTTTCAAAACTGTCACATCAGTAGGCTATGAGGATTTTTGCCCGGCGCCTCTTGCGCCGGCATCGTTTCACCGCCAAAATTGCGACATGCCCGACAGCGACCCATCCAGTACAAGCTCCGCCCGTTCCAGCCGGGATCTTCCGGCCGAGGAAGCTGGCGACCATTGTAGACGGCGCGATGACCTCCGCCTCACCTCGGGTAGATCCCGCAGAGCGCGGCCTTCTTCCAGATCATTGCGAATGACGCGCCGCCACATGGGCGGCTCCTGCCGAATCACTAATGTTTTTCGACCGCATTCCCGACCCTTCCGCCGCCTCACGGAATTCTGAAGACCGATGAAAGCGACACTGATGTGATACGATGACGGAATGACGATGGGTGACGCTGATTTAGCGTCGCTTCGAACACCTCGCCGCGCCGCCTTGTCGATGCGGCATTGAAACCTCAACGAATAGGGTCCCTGTGTTTCTGGAAATTGGAATTGTGGCGTTTCTCACCATCGTCAATGGTGTGCTCGCCATGTCGGAGTTGGCTGTTGTGTCTTCTCGAACAGCCCGCCTAAAAGTTCTCTCCGACCATGGGAGCAAGGGGGCAGCTCAAGCCATCAAACTTGCCGAAAACCCTGGTCGTTTTCTCTCGACGGTTCAGATCGGCATTACGCTGGTCGGTGTTCTCTCGGGCGCTTTCTCCGGGGCCACGCTCGGCAGCCGCTTGACCAGATGGCTGGAGACACAGGGGATGTCATCGACGTTAGCCGACGCGATCGGCGTCGGTTCGGTCGTCGTGGCGATCACCTATCTTTCTCTGATTGTCGGCGAACTTGTTCCAAAGCAGATCGCGTTGCGAGAACCCGAAGCCGTTGCGGCGAAGGTCGCACCGGCCATGGCAGTGCTTTCAAAAATTGCGCTGCCGCTCGTGTGGCTTCTGAACGCCTCCGGAAATCTTGTGCTGAAGCTCCTGGGCCAAGCCGGAAAAGGTGGCGACAACGTTTCTGACGAAGAGATCAAAACCGTTCTGGCCGAGGCGCAGTCGGCCGGCGTTATCGAAAGCGAAGAGTCCGCGATGATATCAGGCGTCATGCGCCTGGCGGACCGCACCGCTCGAGCGCTTATGACGCCCCGACGCGATGTCGAAATTATTGATATCGACGACAGCCTTGATGAAATTCGCACTCAATTGCACCGGACGAAACGGTCTCGGCTGCCCGTTCGCAAAGGCAGTTCGGACGAGGTGATCGGCATCCTTCCGGTCAAGGACTTTTACGACTCGATGTCGGAACACGGCAGTGCCGATATCAAGGCCCTGACGCAGGACGTCCCGGTGGTTTCAGACCTTTCGACCGCGATCAATGTGATTGAAGCCATCAGGAAATCGCCAGTCCACATGGTGCTGGTTTTTGACGAGTACGGCCATTTCGAGGGAATTGTCTCGTCAGGCGACATTTTGGAAGCGATCATGGGGGCGCTTCAGGAGGGACCTATCGACGAGCAGGCCATCGCGCGTCGAGACGACGGTTCGTACCTGGTGTCCGGCTGGACCCCGATCGACGAATTCGCCGAGTTCCTGAATCTCAAGCTCGATGACGATCTCGAATATCAGACCGTGGCCGGCCTGGTGTTGGAAGAGTTGAAACATCTGCCGGAGTTGGGTGAGAGTTTCACGAGAGGCGGATGGCGCTTCGAAGTCGTCGATCTCGACGGCAGGCGCGTGGACAAGATACTTGTGTCCGCGGAGTAAAGCTCGGCGGGCGCCTCGAAGCTGCTCGACGGCCACAACATCAGGAGGTACCGCCCATGGCATGGTCCGCCAATCAATATGTGAAATTCGAGGATGAGCGCACACGACCGGCGCGCGATCTTCTGGCGCAGGTGCCGCTGCAAAGCATCGGCCGCGCCGTCGACCTCGGCTGCGGGCCGGGCAATTCGACCGAACTGATCATCGAGCGCTATGGCGCCGACGGCGTCTCCGGCCTCGACAGCGACATGAACATGCTGGAGGCGGCCCGCAAGCGGCTTCCAGGCACGGCCTTCGTCGAAGCCGATCTCGGCAGCTGGCAGCCGATGGAGCCGGCCGACCTGCTGTTTGCCAATGCCGTCTTCCAATGGCTGCCCGATCATCTCGATATTTTCGACCGGCTGATGGACGGGCTTTCCGCAGGCGGCGTGCTGGCGGTGCAGATGCCCGACAATCTCGGCGAACCCTCGCATCTGATGATGGAAGAGACCGCGCATGCAGGCCCCTGGAAGGCCGCCTTCGAGGAAAAGAGCGTGCGCCGGCAGGCCTTGCCCCCGCCTTCGGCCTATTATTCCAGGCTGATCGCCAAGGCCGCGCGCGTCGATATCTGGCACACCATCTACAATCACCCGATGGCGGATGGCGCGGCGATCGTCGAATGGGTAAAGGGCACCGGGCTGATGCCCTATCTCGCCCACGCCGGCGAAAAGCATCGCCAGGACTTTCTGGCGGATTATCTCGCGCGGGTCGAAAAGGCCTACCCGAAGATGTCGGATGGGCGGGTGCTGCTGCGGTTTCCGCGGATTTTCATGGTGGCGGTGAAGGGGTAGTCGGTTGCTGCCGACGGGCTCGGTTTGCGTCGATAGCTGCCCCTCACCCTAACCCGACCGGGGGCGAGCGGACGTCCCATACGAGAGTTCGATGGGGAATCGAGAGGTTGCGGCTATCCCCCCTTCGCCCCGTTTGCGGGGGGAAGCTGCCGGCAGGCGGATGAGGGGCAGGCCGCCCTCGGCACGCCCCAGATAATGTCAAATGCCTGTTATCCCCCGCCCGCATATGTTGCGGCGAAATCGATGCGCACTATAGTCGGCCGGAAATTCTCAGGAGATGACACACATGGACGCTGCCCCTACCCCGCCGGTCACCCTCGTCATCTTCGGCGCGACGGGAGACCTGACGCGCCGTCTGCTGGTGCCCGCGATCATCAATCTGACGCGTGAGAGCCTCGTCGGCGACGATCTCCACATTCTCGGCGTCGGCATAGAACCGGGCGACGACGAGTTTCTGCGCGGGCGGCTCGACGAATTTCTCAATCATCTGAGCGGCGAACAGCCGACGCTGAAGGATAAGGCCTGGGAAAGCCTGCGCCGGCGCATTTCCTATATGGCGGGAGATTTCACCAAGGACGATATTTTCCTCGAAATCGGCAAGCGGCTGGGGCCCGATGCCAATGCCGCCTTCTATCTGGCGGTGCCGCCATCCTTTTTCGGATCGATCGTCGAAAAGCTCGCCGCCCATGGCCTGACCGATGAAAAGGACGGCACCTTCCGCCGCGTCGCCATCGAAAAGCCGTTCGGCACCGATCTCGCCTCGGCCAAGGCGCTCAATGCTGAAATTCTCGCCCAGATCGCGGAAAGCCAAGTCTATCGGCTCGACCATTTCCTCGGCAAGGAGACGGTGCAGAACCTGATGACTGCGCGTTTTGCCAATATGATCATCGAGTCTTTGTGGAACAGCCGCTACATCGACCATGTGCAGATCACCGCGGCCGAGATCGTCGATGTCGGCAGCCGCGGCAAATTCTACGATGCGACCGGCGCTTTGCGCGATATGGTGCCGAACCATCTCTTTCAGTTGCTGGCGATGATCGCCATGGAACCGCCGAACAGCTTCGATGCCGAAGCGATCCGCAACGAGAAGAGCAAGGTGCTGAAGGCGCTGCGGATCTATACGCCTGAGGAGGCGAAGACACATGGCGTGCGCGGCGCCTACACGGCCGGCCCGCTCAACGGCGCCGATCTTCCAGCCTATCGCGACACCAAGGATGTTTCGCCAGACAGCCGAACCGAGACCTATGTGGCGCTGAAGCTCTATGCCGATACTTGGCGCTGGGCGAGCGTGCCCTTCTACCTCAGGACCGGCAAGGCGCTGACGGCGCGCGACACCGAGATCGTCATCACCTTCCAACCGGTGCCCTTCGCGCAGTTCCGCGAGACAGAGGTCAATCGCCGCCTGCCGCCGAACCGGTTGGTGATCCAGGTGCAGCCGGACGAGGGCATGAGCATGGAAATCTCGATCAAGTCGCCGGGGCTTTCGGTCGAGACCACGCCGGTTTCACTCGACTTCCGCTATGCCGACAAGTTCGATATCGGCAAGACCACCGGCTATGAATCGCTGCTCTACGATCTCTTCATCGGCGATCAGACGCTGTTTCAGCGCGCCGACGGCATTGAGGCCGGCTGGGCGGCAGTGCAACCCTTCCTCGATATCTGGGGCAAGGATGCGAGCCTGCCCGATACCTACGCGCCAGGCAGCATGGGACCGGCCTCAGCCGACGAGCTTGTCCAGCGGGACGGGCGGCGGTGGCATGAGCTCGGTGTCGTCCTTAACCCCAAGAAGGACGGCAAATAGCGCCCTTCCCTCGTCCTGTCAGTTTCCGCGATCACGGCATGCCGGGCTGACGGAAGCGCCGCTGTTGCCGCCTTCGGTGGCAAGCGCGCCGCGGGCCTTGCGCGGCGGGCAGCGCGCCCAATCGACGCGGCCGCTCGGGGCGCCGTTGTCGACGCTGCCGGTTTCGATCGAGTCGAGCGGGATGACCAGCCCGCTTTCCGGCTCGTTGCCCGGCGAGGTGCCGAGCGGCGGCGTGCCGTCGAACCGGCCGCTGGCGTCCATGCCCATATTCGACTGGGCGAGAACCGGGGTGGAGAGGCTGAGGAGAGCGATCGAGGCTGCTGCAATAAACCTGCGCATGATGCTATTCCTTCTGATTTCAGCGATGCTGATAGAAACAGCAGATACGACCTCGTTGTTCCTTCGTTACCGTCACTGACGATCAAAGTTTGGCGATCGGCATATAGGCCTTGCACCGGCGGCGTTTCCAGCTCAATCGCGCCACCGTGACAGCAGTCTGTCGAGGCCTGTCGGATAGAGATCGATGCCGGCGTCACGCAGCATATCACGGCCGAACCAGCGCGCCGTCGCCGCGGTCTCGTCGAGTTCGGAATAGCGGATTTCGTCGCGCGCATAGAGCGATGCATCCGCCAGTTCGATATCGGCGGCGAAGATGAATTCGTGTCCGGTCTCCCCATGATGCTCATAGATATTTTCAAGGAGATGCCAGGGACCGACGATGCGGATCGCCGTCTCAAGTTCCTCCCCGAATTCGCGGTGCAGCGCTTGTTCGCGGCTTTCGCCGAATTCAATCGCGCCGCCGAGCGGGCGAACACCCTTGATGCGGCCGCTATCTTCCTCCACCTCCGCGGCGAGCAGTCGGTCTTCCCGCCAGGCGAGGCCGATCACCTTCACCCTGATCTGCTGCGACGGGCGCCAGACGGTCATGCGGCTCTCCTTCCATTCGAGGCGACGCTGCACTTCACCCCGGTTTTTCGGGGACGAGAGCAATGAGCCCCGCAACGAAGCGAGGCTCCTGTCGATCTCTGGTCTCAGACGAACTGACTGAGGCCCGGGACGGAGGCGACGACTTCGTCGACGACCTCTTCGCCGGCATATTGCTTGGCGATGGCGATGGTTTCTTTGGCGAGCGAGGTGATCTCGCCCATGCCGAGGCCTTCGCTCATCAGCTGCTGGCCGAGGCCCATGATGCCGCCGCCGCCGAGCGAACTCATCAGCCCGCCGAGCAGACCGCCGCCGCCGGCACTTGCGCCATTGTACTGGGCGACGAGATCGGCGCCGCCGGGGATTGCTTCGATCATCCGGGCGACGGGACCGTCAGCCGCCTCGCGCTGCAGGAAGCCGAGCATCATGCCGAGCGCCTTTTCGGCCAGATCAGGCGCAATGCCCACGCGATCGGCGATCTGGGTCACAATTTCATTCATCGTCAGCCTCCTGTTATTTTGACGTTAACGTCAACGTTATTCGAGATTCGAGCGCAACTCAAGCCGGGCGCGCACGGCGGCACATTGTCCAGTTTTGCTTTCGATGCAAACAGTTGTCCGCATCCGCCTGCCTGCTTATAACAGGGAAACGATGGTTCGATGAAGGCGGCGGGAGCCAAGCCTTCTCAACAAAGAACGGCAGAGCCGAAGGGAGCATTTGCGGATGATCGAGGATGGCAAGATTTTCATCGGCGCGAGCCGCAATCCCGACGACAGCATCAACAAGCCGGAATATCTCGACCTGAAGTTTGGCAACCGCCACGGCCTTGTCACCGGCGCTACCGGCACCGGCAAGACGGTGACGCTGCAGGTGCTGGCCGAGGGCTTCTCACGGGCCGGCGTGCCGGTCTTTGCCGCCGATATCAAGGGCGACCTTTCCGGCATTGCCGCCAAGGGCGAGCCCAAGGATTTCCTCACCAAGCGGGCCGAGCAGATCGGGTTCACCGACTATGAATTCGATCAGTTTCCGGTGATTTTCTGGGATCTGTTCGGTGAGAAGGGCCACCGGGTGCGCACCACGATCGCCGAGATGGGGCCGCTGCTGCTCGCCCGGCTGATGGATGCCTCCGAACCGCAGGAAGGCGTCATCAACATCGCCTTCAAGATCGCCGACCAGGGCGGGCTGCCGCTGCTCGACCTCAAGGATTTCACCTCGCTGCTGAATTATATGGGCGAGAATGCCACCGAGCTTTCCAACCAGTATGGGCTGATCTCCAAGGCCTCGGTCGGCTCGATCCAGCGGGCGCTGCTCGTTCTCGAACAGCAGGGCGCCGAGCACTTCTTCGGCGAACCGGCGCTGAAGATTTCCGACATCATGCGCACCAGCAATAACGGCTACGGCCAGATCTCGGTGCTGGCCGCCGACAAGCTGATGATGAACCCGCGGCTCTACGCCACCTTCCTGCTGTGGCTGCTGTCGGAGCTGTTCGAGGAACTGCCTGAAGTGGGCGACCCGGACAAGCCGAAGCTGGTGTTCTTTTTCGACGAAGCGCATCTACTCTTCAACGACGCGCCGAAGGTGCTGACCGAACGGGTCGAGCAGGTGGTGCGGCTGATCCGCTCCAAGGGCGTCGGCGTTTATTTCGTCACGCAGAACCCGCTCGACGTGCCGGAAACGGTGCTCGCCCAGCTTGGCAACCGCGCCCAGCATGCATTGCGCGCCTATTCGCCGCGCGAGCAGAAGGCGGTGAGGACGGCGGCCGATACGTTCCGCCCGAACCCGGCCTTCGATTGCGCCACCGTCATCACCAATCTCGGCACCGGCGAGGCGCTGGTCTCGACGCTGGAGGCCAAGGGCGCGCCGTCGATCGTCGAGCGCACGCTGATCCGCCCGCCATCCGGCCGCGTCGGGCCGGTGACGGATGCCGAGCGCCAGCAGATCATGGACAGGAGCCCGGTCCTCGGCGTCTACGACGAGGACATCGACCGCGAATCCGCCTTCGAACTGCTGGCCACGCGCGCAAAGAAGGCAGCCGATGCCGATGCCGCCAAGCGGGCGCAGGACGAAGCAGCCCACGAGCAGCCGGGCACCACCACCTCCGGCTGGAGCTTGCCGGGCTTCGGCGGCAGCAATGACGACGACAAGGACCGCGGCCAATCGCGCGGCAGAGCCTCCGGCTACCAACGCGAAACGGTGGTGGAAGCGGCGATGAAGAGCGTCGCCCGCACGGTGGCGACGCAGGTCGGCCGGGCGCTGGTGCGCGGGATCTTAGGGAGCTTGAAGCGGTAGGGTTTTCACCGGTGGCGCGCCCCTCATCCGCCTGCCGGCACCTTCTCCCCGTAACCGGGGCGGAGGGGATATGCAGCAACCTCTCCGTCCCTCGCTAAGGTCTCGCAGGGCACGTCCCCTCGCCCCGTTTACGGGGAGAGGGTTAGGGTGAGGGGCGGCTTTCTGGAAGAAAGCGTGATCGTTCTCCGGCTTGAACCGAAAGCCTTTATTCCCTAAATTACCTGCCATCGACCATTTCAACAGGATGTGTGCCGCAATGGATTTCAACCCGATCGCAATGCCAGTTCGCCTTGCCAACGGGGAAATCCATATCCATGCCTGCATCCATCACTCTCTCCAAAATTTCATGGGCCACGCCTGACGGGCAGCCGCTTTTTCCGGTCTCGATCTGAGTTTCGGGGCGGAGCGCATCGGTCTCGTCGGGCGCAACGGCGTCGGCAAGACGACGCTGCTGAAGCTCGTCTCCGGTGAGATCAAACCGCACTCTGGAACAGTATCGGTCGGCGGCAGCCTCGGCATCCTGTGCCAAAGCGTGCAGGTGGCCGCCGATGAATCCATAGCCGATCTCTTCGGCGTGACGGATGCGCTTGGCGTTCTCCAGCGCGCCGAAGCCGGTGAGGCAACGGCCGACGAGCTTGTATCGGCGGACTGGACGCTCCCAGCGCGCATTGCCGCAGCACTCAATCGCACCGGGCTCGACGCAGAGCCGCAGACGTTGCTTGCCTCGCTTTCCGGCGGGCAGCGCACGCGGGCCGGGCTTGCCGCGCTGGTTTTCACCGAACCGGATTTTCTGCTGCTCGACGAGCCGACAAACAATCTCGACCGCGATGGCCGCGAGGCGGTGATCGCGCTGATTTCGAGCTGGCGGGCCGGCGCGATCATCGTCAGCCATGACCGAGAACTGCTCGAAAGCGTCGATGCGATCGTCGAATTGACGTCGCTCAGTGCCACGCGCTACGGCGGCAATTGGAGCCATTATCGCCAGCGCAAGGCGCTTGAGTTTGCGGCGGCAGAGCATGATCTCGCCGATGCCGAAAAACGCATGACCGAGGTCGCGAAGAAGGCGCAAGCAACGGTGGAGCGTCAGGCGCATCGAGACAGCGCCGGGCGGAAGATGGCCGCAAAGGGCGGTATCCCGCGCATCATGCTCGGCGGCATGAAGGAGCGCAGCGAAACGACGGGCGGCGACAACGCCCGTCTCGCCGATCGCCGTCGCGCCCAGGCGCTGGAAGAGGCAACCACCGCGCGCGAAAAAATCGAGATCCTGCAGCCCTTGTCGGTGAGCCTGCCGCCGACCGGACTGGCGGCCGGCAAGATCGTGCTGAGGGTGGATCGTGTGACATCCGGCTATCGGCCGGGCGACCCCGTCATCCGCGATCTCTCTTTCGACGTGACGGGGCCGGAACGGATCGCCGTCACCGGCCGCAACGGCTCGGGCAAGACAACGCTGCTTTCGCTTATCACCGGCGAACTCAAGCCCTGGGCCGGTACGGTCGCCGTCATGACCAGATTTGCGATACTCGATCAGAAGGTCAGCCTTCTCGATCCCTCAGTCTCGATCCGCGACAATTTCCGCCGGATCAATCCGCTTTCCGATGAGAACACCTGCCGGGCAGCCCTTGCCCGCTTCATGTTCCGGGCCGATGCAGCGCTGCAGCCCGTCTCGACGCTGAGCGGCGGGCAATTGCTGCGCGCCGGCCTTGCTTGTGTTCTCGGCTCCGCACCGCCGCTGCTGCTGATCCTCGACGAGCCGACCAACCATCTCGACATCGGCTCGATATCAGCGGTCGAGGCGGGCCTTAGCGCCTATGACGGCGCGCTGCTGGTCGTCAGCCACGACGAGACGTTTCTGGAAAACATCGGGATAGAGCGGCGGCTGGAATTGGTCGCAGGCTCGGCCGGATAATTGCCGACTCGGGTCGCAGCTGCCATCCATCTCCGGGATGTAGAGTGGCGGCCGCATATCAAAAGCTTGTAGCCAGTCATACCGCTGCCTGTTATCGCCATCGCGGCTATTTCGTAAGAACGACTTCGGCCCAGGCTGCGAATTCCTCCAGACGTTCGAGGGCGCGTAATGCGTCATCGCGCGTCTTCGCTCTCGAACCGTACTGCACCTCGTCCTTTTGCTCCAGAAGGGCCTTGAGATTCGCCTCCTGTCTATTCGGCAGTTCGTTGCCCAATGCCCCGCGAAGGAGCTTGACGACCGTCTGATGATCTCCTTGGTTGATCTCGCCCTTTGTCTTGGCGGTGATCGCGTCGGCATAAGCGATCGCACAGTTGATCACGGTGGATATCGAGGGGTTACCAATGTCCCCCGGATCGGCAACTGCATTGCTGTTACGAGCATCCTTGAGAAAACCACGGGCGACGGCGAGCCGTCCAGTAACGTAGGTGCCGTCCTTTTTCTTCGTGGATCCCGTCCTAACCATCCCCGCGCTCCCTGACCTGCGCCGCAATATCCTCCGGGCGTCGTCCCTGCAGGACGATGGCGTCCGCGAGCATCGAGTTCCACCAGGGATCCCTATCGCGGTCGAGGCGACTGACGTCATCGAGATCCAAGCCGACGACCGAAGGGGTAAAGCCTAACGACCTTGACGATTCCCGCAGATTCTCCCTGACCTTTTCAACGATTCCCGCAAGGGTCTCCTTGCCGGCGACAAGGCCGATGTCCAGGTCGCTGCCGAGGCGATCCTCACCCCTTGCGACACTTCCGTAGACAAAGAGGCTCGAAAGATCCGGCGTCCGTTCACCTGCGCTGAGACGTACGGCGTCCAGCACCGTCTCGAACCTCACGGATTCGGCGGCAAACAGCGCCTCGATCTGCGGCGCCAGATAATAATCCCGATTGAACCTGTGCAAGCGGCTGTAACCCGAGCCTTCTGTGACGATAGCGCCACATTCTTCGAGGGATATCAGACCCTGTCGTGTGCCGGTCTTCGAGAGCGTCGCTCGCCGTGCGATGTCCGAACTGGAGAGCGGCCCACCATGGGTGACGAGAACGCGCAAGACGCGAATGTTGGAATCGACGCCAAACACGGTGTCGAGCGGCACCCGCATTGCACTTAAAGGTGCCGACCTTGCCACATCATTCTCCGGACGGATATAAAGCCAATCGATCCGATATGCGATCAATATGATTTATATCGAACAAATCGATCCGATATTAAATCAAATCGACACAGATGGCAATGTGGTTGCCATGGGGCGTCGATAGATGCGGATCGCCTGAGATCGACCAGCAGCGGCCCTCCTGCGGTTCTCTTGCCTCTTTTTGCGCGCAGTGTTATTTCAATCCTGCAACCCTTTAGAGAAAGGAGGATCACGTAATGCAATATTATTTCCGGTTTCATCGCCAGCGTGGTCCCGTCAACGCCCTGCAAATGCGTTTGCAGGGCTGACCAGAGACCGTTTCCCGACATCTCCTCGTGGTCTGCCCTTCGTGGCCAATGCGGCGCCGTATCCTAAGGTTCGAGCGCGCATTCCTGTAATTTCCCGGGCCAATTACCCGCAATTCCGTGATGGCTGAACGCCCCGGATCGCGCCCCCCGGTCAAGACCAGAGAATAATCATGACCCTCATCAATATCCGCAATCTCGGCGTGACGCTGGGCAATCCGTTGTTTTCCAAACTCAATCTCGTCGTCAACTCAGGCGACCGCATCGGCCTTGTCGCCGCCAATGGGCGGGGAAAGTCGACGCTGCTTGCCTGTATCACCGGCGCGCTCGAACCAAGCGAGGGCGAGATCACCAAAGCGCGAGGGCTGACCATCGGCCATGTCGCGCAGAATGTGCCGCCTGCACTGTTCGACACGCCGTTTTACGACGCGGTGCTGCAGGCACTGCCGGCCGATCAGGCCGAAAGCGAAAGCTGGCGTGTCGACGTGGTGCTGGAATCGCTCGAGGTGCCGGAGGTGATGCGCCGGCCGCCGCTGAAGCAGTTGAGCGGCGGCTGGCAGCGGCTCGCCATGCTTGCCCGCAGCTGGGTCAGCGAACCCGACGTCCTGCTGCTCGACGAGCCGACCAACCATCTCGACCTCGAAAAGATCGCGCAGCTGGAGGGTTGGCTGAATGCACTGCCGCGCGACGTGCCGGTTATCCTCTCCAGTCACGACCGCGCCTTCCTCGATGCGACGACCAACCGGACGCTGTTCCTGCGGCCGGAGCAATCGCAGGTCTTCGCCCTGCCCTATACCCGGGCGCGCGCCGCCCTCGACGAGGCCGACGCCTCCGAAGCCCGGCGCTATGAGCGGGACATCAAGGTGGCGGAGCAATTGCGCAAGCAGGCGGCCAAGCTCAACAATATCGGCATCAACTCCGGCAGCGATCTGCTCGTCGTCAAGACCAAGCAGCTGAAACAGCGGGCGGAGAAACTGGAGGATGCGGCAAAACCGGCGCATCTCGAGCGCTCGGCCGGCGCCATCCGGCTTACCAACCGCGGCACGCATGCCAAGGTGCTGGTGACGCTGGAGGATGCGGCGGTGACGACGCCGGATGGAACGCTGCTGTTCAAGACCGGCCGGCAATTCATCTGCCAGGGCGACCGGATCGTGCTGCTCGGCCTCAACGGCGCCGGCAAGTCGCGGCTGGTCTTGATGCTGAAGCAGGCGATCGAAAGGCCGGAGACCTCGCGGGATAGCATCAAGGCGACGCCGTCGCTGGTTCTCGGCTATGGCGACCAGGCGCTTGCCGATCTCGCCGACACCGACACGCCGATCGGCACGATTATCCGCCGCTTCGATGTCGGCGATCAGCGGGCACGCGCGCTGCTTGCCGGTGCCGGCATGACGATCGACATGCAGGCAAAACCGGTCGGCCAGCTTTCCGGCGGCCAGAAGGCGCGGCTCGGCATGCTGGTGTTGAGGCTGACCGAGCCGAATTTTTATCTGCTGGACGAGCCTACCAACCACCTCGACATCGAGGGACAGGAAGCGCTGGAGAGCGAGCTCATGACGCAGGAAGCCAGCTGCCTGCTGGTCTCGCACGACCGCAGCTTCGTGCGGGCGGTGGGAAACCGGTTCTGGCTGATCGAGAGGAAACGGCTGGTGGAGGTGGAGAGCCCGGATGGGTTTTTTGCTGCGGTTACGGGATGATGGATGGTGAGGGTGTGCCGTGTAACCAGCAAGGTGTCAGGCGCTGCCCCTCATCCGTGGAACGGAGAGGTTGCAGCATGTCCCTTCTCCCCGTCAGAACGGGGAGAAGGTGGAGGGCCGGCCACACGACGCGGCGAAAAACCTACCGCTTCGGTGCGACCAGACAGAAGAAGGCGCCTTGCGGGTCCATGGCCTGGATGATCCAGCTGCCGCCGGGGACTTCCATCGGGCCGTGGACGATCTTGCCGCCGCCGGAGGTGACGCGTTCAATCGCGGCATCGAGGGTCGGCACGATGAAATAATAGCTCCAGAACGACATCGGGATGTTTTCCGGCTTGGTCATCATGCCGCCGATCTGCTTGCCGTTGTGGGAGAAGAGGTAGTAGACGCCCATTGGACCCATGTCCATTTCGCTGTCCTTCGTCCAGCCGAACAGCTTGGAATAGAAGGAGACAGCGTCTTTACCGTTGCCGGCATAGAGTTCATGCCAGCCGATATTGCCTGGAGCATCGGGGGCCAGTTCCGGAAAGGCTTTGTCCATCGGCGCGGGCGTCATGATGCAGAGCACTGCCCCATGCGGATCGGCGACGACGGCGAAGCGGCCGACACTCGGGATGTCGTCCGGCGGACGGCGGACCGAACCGCCATTGGCGGCGAAATCCCTGGCCGACTGGTCGACGTCATCAACGCCGACATAACCCGTCCAGTTCGGCGGGATGCCCTTGCCCTCGAGTTCGGCCGGAAATTCCATCAGGCCGGCGACGCCGATGCCGTTCGCCTCGAAGATCGTATAGGGCGGCATGCCCTCCACTTTCATTTCGGAAGTGGTCCAGCCGACGACCGAGCTGTAGAATTTCGCGGCAGCCGATGTGTCGGGGGTCATCAACTCGCACCAGATGAACTTTCCATGCGTCGCAGACATCATACTCTCCCTTTTTAGGCTTGAGCGCCGTGATTGTCAGATCTTGCGGGTGTAATGCGCTTCCATGAACTGTTTCCAGGCGCCATCCGGCTGCCTGACGCTGGAGATGAAGGTGCGGTGATCGGCGTCGACGAAGGCAATCTGCTCGCGGTAATCGGCAAGCCCTTCGCTGTTGAAGTCGGGCCCTGTGGTATAGAGATCCAGCACGTTGCCCACGGTGTCGAGTTCACCCTCGTAGACCCACATATAGTCCATCATGCTGCCGATCCAGCTGCCGACATATTTGCCTTTGGCGGCGTTATAGCCGAGCGTCAGGATGCTGGTGCCTTGCTTGCCATCCGGCATGCGGCCGGTGCCTTCGGCAACCCACCAGATGCCATGCAGCGAGCGGACGGTTTCCGTCCACGGCTCGTCGCCCGACATTTCCGGTGCGGTGACGGTCCATTCGCCGATCAGCCTTTCCAGAAAGGAATGTTCCTTCAGCACTTCAGCGGTCTTCATCATCCTTCTCTCCCTTGCGTGATGTTGGCCCTATCTCAGTGACAGCAGGATGGCGTCTCGGCAGCCTCCTCATATTCGTCGTGGCGGCGCACGAAATTCATCGTGCTGTCCTCGTTGCGGCCCTTCGACGCCCGGTCGAGGATCATCAGGGTGCCGATCAATTCCTCCGGGCCGCGGGCATAACTCGAATAGGTATGGAAGATCTCGCCTTTGTCGTTGCGGTAGAAGGCGCTGAGACCCGGCAGTTCGTCATTGGCATCAGCCGGCTGCATGGGAGTGAAATTGTAAAAGATCTTGTCCTTGGCAAGATCCTCCGGGCTGAAAGAGACGTGATAATCGAAATTGAAATCGCTGCCGAAGGACGAGACCCAGGGGAATTTCCAGCCCATGCGGCTTTTGTAGGCAGCGATCTTGTCAAGCGACGCGCGTGAGACGGCGACCCAGGTGACATCGTGATGGTTCAGATGCGGCAGGGCGCCGTCGACATGATCCGACAGGAAGGAGCAGCCGGGGCAGCCGGCATCCCAATTCGGGCCGAGCATGAAATGGTAGATCAGCAACTGGCTGCGGCCGTCGAAGAGATCGGCTAGCGACTGCCTGCCCTCAGGCGTTTCGAAGACATAATCCTTGTCGACCTTCACCCAGGGCAGCGCCAGGCGCGCGGCGTTGACGCTGTCGCGCAGCCTTGTCGCCTCTTTTTCTTTTGCCAGCAGGGCACGACGGGCTTCGAGCCATTGCTCGCGGGAAACAACCTCATTCTGCATGAAATGCGCCCTCCTCCGGCGCCTGCCGGTGAAGCCGGCTCATCTCCTTCTCCTTGACTAATTACATTGATATCAATAGAAATGAAGCATGTCAAATTCGATCGAGATTCCCTTTTCCACGACGCTGCTGGTGCGCGACACCTGCCTCTGCCTGCATGTGCAGCGGGCGGCGCGGGCGCTTGCCCGGCTGTTCGACGATGCACTGAGGCCGGCCGGGCTGACCAACGGGCAGTTTTCATTGCTAATGTCGCTGAACCGGCCGGAGCCGCCGCCGATGGGACCGGTCGCCGCGCTGCTTGCCATGGACCAAACGACGCTGACGGCGGCGCTGAAGCCGCTGCAGCGCAAGGGCTGGGTGACGGTGGTGGAGAATCCGAGGGACAGACGTGGCCGGCTGCTGGTCCTCACCGGTGACGGCAAGGCGGTGCTGGCAAAGGCGCTGCCGATCTGGCAAGCGACACACGCGGCGATGGACGCTAAACTGCCGAAAGGAAGCTCGGCACAGCTGCGACAGGACCTGCAGACGGTGTCAGGGATGACGGGTGAGACGGTGAAAGCCTCCCCTCGCCGGCCGCGTCGCAGCGGGCGGGCGATGGCCGGGTAGAGCGGACCGAACTCGCCTTGGATTCTCAAGAAATCGCGTCGTTTCCGTCACGCAACCACAGTTGCCAGGCGTGGGTGCTCGGGTCAAGCCCGAGCACGACGGAGATTGAGGGGTTCGCTTGGCTAGAGGCGAGAGGTCACCCCTTGCTCCGTCGTGCTCGGGCTTGCCCCGAGGACCCATGTGACGAGCACGACGTTCGCGTCAGCAGCAAGAAAAGCGACGGCCGACCGAAACCGGAAGCCGTCACCCGCATTTTTAATGGTAGCGCTTAAATCAGACAACCGTGACCGGAACTTCGGTCGACGTGCGCATGGCGTGGCTGTAGGGGCAGACGATGTGGGCGGCGGCGGCGAGCTTTTCGGCGGTTTCGCGGTCGAGACCGGGGATATTGACCGTCAGCGCCACTTCGATGCCGAAGCCGGTTCCATCTTCACGCGGGCCGATGCCGACCTTGGCGGAGACCGTCGTGTCTTCCGGAATCTTGACCTTCTGCTGTCCCGCGACAAATTTCAAAGCACCGAGGAAGCAGGCGGAGTAGCCGGCAGCGAAGAGCTGCTCGGGATTGGTGCCGGTCGCGCCATCGCCGCCGAGTTCTTTCGGAACGGTCAGCGTCACGTCCAGAACACCGTTTTCGGAAACGGCGCGGCCTGCGCGGCCGCCGGTGGCAGAGGCTTTGGTCGTATAGAGAATAGGCATGACGATCTCCTTTGATTGGCCCTTCGTTGGGGTTGGACTTTTAATATTGCGCAATTAAATTGTACGCAAGTGAATTTTGCAAATTGCATTTCGAATTCGAAAAGAGGAAAATCGGACCACTAGCGCATCGAGCTTTCCGAAAGTCGAAATCGATTTTCGGAAAGCTCGATGCGTAGATTCAAAGTGTTACAGCGTCCTCCGCGCGCCTGAAAAGACGCGCGGCGCTGTAGGGATGATGGATATGAAAGCGCACACGATAAAGACGATGGAGATACCGGAGGAGGAAAAGCGGCTGGAAAAGCAGTTGTGCTTTGCGGTCTACGCGACGGCGCATGCTTTCACCCGCGCCTACAAGCCGATTCTCGACAGGGTCGGCCTGACCTATCCGCAATATCTGGTGATGCTGGTGCTGTGGGAACGCGGCGAGTTGCCGGTGAAGACGATCGGCGAGCAGTTGGATCTCGATTCCGGCACGCTGTCGCCACTGTTGAAACGGCTGGAACAGAACGGGCTGATCAAGCGTAACCGCGACCTGCGCGACGAGCGGCAGGTGATTGTGTCGCTGACCTCGAAAGGCGAGTCAATGAAAGGGGAGATCGATACGATCATGACGGCGATCGGACAAGCCGCCGGCTGCACGCTCGAGGAAATGGCCGCGATGCGCGACATGCTGCATCGGCTGCGAGGCAATCTCGGCCGAGCCGGCGCAGGCGGCGGCTGACCGCATCCACCCGGTTCGTCTAAGAGGCGTAGCCTAACGGATCTGCGGCCGAGGATCAGGGCCGCTTCACAGCCGCCTTGGCCGGCGACCGGCGCTTCTTTGCAGGCGCTGCTTCAGGTCCGGCCTCAGCCTCCTGCTGCAGACGCAGGGCTTTCAACTTTTCCGTCTTCTTGTCACGGGCCGAAGCCTCGGCCGCGATAATGGCGCGCGCCGTGTGATCGGTCGCCTCAGCCTTGTCGCGAGACGAAAGCTTGGCGGGATTGAAGAATTCTCCCTTGGTGGCTGTCATGTGCCCCTTTCTCAGGTGATGACGGCAGATTTAGGCGCGATTCACGGCTGAACCATGGTTCCACGGTTGGCCGCAATTCTGCGGCCGGGCCGTGATTCGCCAGTCAGTCGTGATTCCGCACCAGCCGGCGATTCCGCGGACGGACCGTGCTTTCACGTTGGCCGATTCCACGGCCGGGCCGTGATTCCACATTGGCCGCGGTGCCGCGTCCGGGCCGTGATTCCACGGCCGGGTTAGCGGGCGCGGAGAACCTTCTTCGGTGCCGGCAGCAGGCCTTCGCGCTGCAGCTTCTTGCGGGCAAGCTTGCGCTGGCGGCGAATGGCCTCGGCCTTTTCGCGGGCGCGCTTCTCGGACGGCTTTTCAAAAGCGCTGCGCGCCTTCATTTCCCGAAAAAGGCCTTCCCGCTGCATCTTCTTCTTGAGCACGCGGAGCGCCTGATCGACGTTGTTATCCCTGACGAGTACCTGCAAAGTGATATCCTTCCTGTCACGGCGGCGAGGCCGCACTGTCAATAATGAAACGGCGAAACTACTTGCCCGTTCTGATGCTCGAAAACTTCAGCCAGGGCTCGGCGCCGTCGGACTTGGCCGCTATCTCCAGGGGAGCCCTGGATGGGGATTCCCCGGTATCGATATCGGCCTCAGTAATGCGGCGTTCGAAATTTTCCGCGTCGAAACGGACGCGATATTGCACATGCCCGTGATCGTTGGGCAGAATGCTGGCGATCCGGCAGCGCTTGTCGGCCTTCGCCGTGCGGGTAAGACCGGATTTCAGCACGATCATATCGCCGATCTTATAGTTTGGTCTGCCCATTTCAGCGTCCCTTCGACTTTCGGCTGCTCACTGGTCAATCAAAACGAGGTCGTTCAAGAACGACCGGGGTCATTCGAAAAGCCCAGCGGTCAAAGCAAAAAGGCCGGGTTGGCACCCGACCTCTTCCAGTCACTCAGCCATTTCGCTGCCAGCATCTGGTCAGCACAGGCGAATGACAAATCATGCGGCCTGAAGGTTGTCAGCCGAATTCTTGCCGGACTTCTTGTCGCGGACGAGATCGTAGCGGATCTTCTGACCTTCAACGAGTTCGCGCATACCGGCGCGTTCGACCGCTGAAATATGGACAAAAACGTCCGTAGAACCATCATCAGGCTGAATAAAGCCAAAACCCTTGGTGCCATTGAACCACTTGACGACGCCTGAATTCATAACGATCTCCTTTTCAACCGTTGGTGTTTCGCCTGCGGAATGCCCGACAAGCCGTATCGATGTTGAGAGGATATCTGACGGAGCGCTTCAGCGCGTGGACAAAGGTCGCAAGCAATTCGATACGCACCATGTAGGATATTTAGCGAATTAAGCAATGGTTTTTTGAAAAATAAATCCCCCGCGGGCGCAAAATGGGCCGTTTCACCGGGGAAAACGGAGCAATCCGAGGCGGCCGATTGACGGCCGCCTCGGTGACATTACTGCAAGACGACGATCGGCGCTTTCGTCGGAGCGCGATCGTAGAGATCGATAATATCCTGGTTCAGCAGCCGCACGCAGCCCGATGAGACGGCCTTGCCGATCGAGCGCCAGTCGGGATTGCCGTGCAGGCGATAGAGCGTGTCTTCCCCGTTCGAGAAGATGTAGAGCGCGCGGGCGCCGAGCGGGTTCTTCAGGCCCGGCTCCATGCCGCCGTTCTCGATCGAATATTTGACGAGTTCCGGCTGGCGGGCGACCATCTCGTTCGGCGGCTTCCAGCGCGGCCATCTCTGACGCCACTGGATGACACCTGAGCCCTGCCAGGCGAAACCCTCGCGACCGATGCCGACGCCATAACGCATCGCCATGCCGTCACCCTGGACGAGATAGAGGAAGCGCGACGGCGTATCGACGACGATGGTGCCGGGGGGCTGGCCGGTGGGATCGAGGACGCGCTGGCGATAATAGCGCGGATCGATCTGCTCGTAGGGAACGGCGGGAATGAGAAAGCCGCCGTCCTCGACGGGGCCATACATGACTGCAAGCTCGGCCCCGCTCGGCGCGCTCGACGCTTCCGGGGACTGGAACAGGCGCATGGGCGAACGGTAGGTGATTGTCGTATCGCCCGATGTTACCGTATTGGCCGAAGAGGCGCAGCCGGTGAGAGCGGATGCTGCTGTCAATGCCGAAAAGGAAAGAAAGCTGCGGCGGGAAAGATGTCTATCGAAGCTCATGACGCGGGACTGATTTCCTCTGATGCTGGAATCCGAGATAACAACATCAAAAGATCTATCGGCTTGCGCCAAATAAACCATAGCTTCACGCAGACGTGTCCGGCCTTGAGCAGACGATATCGGCGGCGCTGTTGCAGCGCTACATCACAACGATCTCCGCCTTGGCGGGAAGGCGGTCATAGAGATCGACGACGTCCTGGTTCAGCATGCGCACGCAGCCCGACGAGGTGGCCTTGCCGATCGACTGCCAGTCGGGCGTGCCGTGGATGCGATAGAGCGTATCCTGCCCGTCCTTGAAGATATACATGGCGCGGGCGCCGAGCGGGTTCTGCAGCCCCGGGTTCATGCCGCCGTTTTCGGCTGAAAAGGGGCGAACCTCGGGCTGGCGCGAGACCATTTCGACCGGCGGTGTCCAGCGCGGCCATTTCTGTTTCCACTGGATGACGCCGCGGCCCGACCAGGCGTAACCATCGCGGCCGAGGCCGACGCCGTAACGCATCGCCTTGCCATTCGCTTCGACGAAATAAAGATAACGCGCCTGGGTATCGACGATGACAGTCCCGGGGCGCTCGGTCGTCTGGTAATCGACCTCCTGGCGCAGGAACTGCGGCTGCACGCGGCTGACCGGAATGGCCGGCAGGGTAAAATCCTCGTCGCGAAGCGCACCATACATCGCCATGTGCACCGGATTGCTGACCGGCAGGCCGTAGGTCTGATGGAACTGGGTCTTGTAGAGTTCGCGCGTCTGCGGCACCGGCTGATCAGGGATCGGCCGCACCCGCCGCGGATCGACACCTGGCGGCTGATAGAAGACCGGCGAGGTTTCCTGGACGAAGCGGGCGGGCGAATCGGCGGCGACATCGGGAATGAGGATGTTGCAGCCGCTCAGCGACGCAACGACCACCACCAGCCCGGCAATCGGGAAGACCCGGCGCAGAAAATTCATGAAACCACCCTTATCAACGATCGGCAAGACAGCGACATCTGCCGGGACGATGGCATTCGCGGCTGGCGCGAGGCTGGTGTAGGAGTGGAAATCAAGAGACCAGCAGAACTCCGTTGCCGTAGGCGGCAGCCAGATCGCGGATCAAGCGCATCTCCCGCGCAGCCAGCCGGCCGGTATCGACGAAACGCCAATTGCGTTCATACAGCGCGAAAGCCTCGCAGGCAGGCATCGCGCGCGGGATCGCGATTCCAGACGAGCGATTTCAGCTCGGGGAAGTCGTTCGGCACGATCATGGTCTCTGCGTCCGTCGTCATACCCGGAATATAGGCCTAACGGGCCTGTATTTGAAGCGGCGGCAAAAAATCAAGCCGCAACCCCATGGAAGAAGCGGATGCTCTGTTCGATCTCGGCCGGCAGCGCCGAGGTGTGATTGCCGGCGACGGTTTCGGTTTCGATATGCACGCCGGCGGCGCGGGCGCGGCGGGCCAGCAGATCGGCGCGGTCGTTGAAATGCGGCTCCTCCGTGCCGTGGACGACACGGACCGGACATTTGAAGCTGTGGGCGTAACAGAGCGCCGAACGCACCTCGAATTCATGCGTATTGCTGTCGTCGAAGCGGATATCCTGGGGATAGCGGTTGAAGAAGCGGAAGGCGTCGGGATTGCCCGATATCGGCGCGGCGGCGCGGAATTTCTGGGTGCTCATCGCCGTCAGCATGGTCAGGGTGCCGCCGATGCTGTGGCCGGCGATGAACAGGCGTTGGGCGTCGACACCCGGCAGATGCGCCAGCCGCTCGGCGGCGGCGAGAACGTCGTCGACCTCGTCGTAGAAGCCGGAAAAATTGCCCATCTGGCCGTTTTCTCCGCGCAACGACGGCATCATCACGACATAACCGGCATCCATATAGGGTTTCATCAGCTGCCAGTGGCCGGTGCCCATGGCGTTGCCGCCGTGCAGGAAGAGCACGGCCGGCTTGGCGGTGCGCTCGCGTTTATATTTCGAGACCCAGGCGGCCAGTTCCAGCTCGCCGTAGCCGGAGCGATAGAAGATCTTGTCGGCGTCGGCAGGTGCGCTCAGCAGTTCGTATTTGTCGGGCGCCGGGCCCTTCTGCAAAAGCTTGGTGCGGAAATGGTGGCGGACCTTGGCATAATCGCGCTTGGCAAGGCGCGGTTCATCCGGAACATCGAACGCCGCCGCCATTTGCGGCAGGACGAGTGCGCCGGCAAGGCCGGCCAGCACGGCACGGCGTTGGAGGAAAAAGGAATTCCGTTCATTCGAGCTCATAACGCAGCACCCAAATCATTTCCCCGGCACAGAAGATTTGCACCGGAAGATCGTTGCCGCCAATACACATCGTGTTGAAAATATCGCCCTGCGGCATTGTTGCACAGGAAATTGACACTCACCCCGGCTTGGCGTCGATCATGGCGATCAGCGTGCGCAGCCGGTCGGCCTCGTAGGTGGGTTTGTCGGGGCGAAGGCGGGCGATGCGGGGGAAGCGCATGGCGACACCCGATTTATGCCGGGTCGAGCGATTGATGCCTTCGAAAGCCACTTCGACGACGAAACCGAAATCCTTGTCGGCGCGCACCGCTCGCACCGGGCCGAAACGTTCGGTGGTATTGTTGCGCACGAACTTGTCGAGCACTTCGAGTTCGGCATCGGTGAAACCGAAATAGGCTTTGCCGACGGGCACTAGCTGTTCGCCGTCCTCGTCATCGGCCCAAACGCCGAAGGTGAAATCGGAATAGTAGCTGGAGCGCTTGCCGTGGCCACGCTGGGCATACATCAGCACCGCATCGACATTATAGGGATTGCGCTTCCACTTGAACCAGGGCCCTTTCATGCGGCCGGCCTGGTAGACGCTGTCGCGGCGCTTGATCATCACGCCCTCGATGACCGGATCGGGCGGGTCGGCACGGAGACGGTCAAGCTCGTCCCACGACGAAAACGGCACGAGCGGCGACAGGTCGAAACGGTCGTGGGGGGCGCGGTCGATGATCTCGGTCAACCGGTCGCGACGATCGATATAGGGGCGGCCGCGCACATCCTCCTCATCATCGAAGAGCAGGTCATAGGTGCGGATGAAGGCCGGGTAGTCGGCAAGCATCTTTGCCGTCACCGTCTTGCGGTTCAGCCGCTGCTGCAGGTCGGAAAAGGTTCGGGTCGGGCTGTTGGAGCGCGCGGTGCCGCCGACCAGCAACTCGCCATCGACGACGCCGGAAAAGCTGATGGCGCCGAGAATATCGGGAAAGGCACCGGATATGTCGTCGCCGGAGCGGGAATAGATCTTGCGCCGATCGCCGGAGCGGGAGAGCTGGACACGGATGCCGTCCCATTTCCATTCGGCGGCATAACTCGCCGGATCGAGACCGGTGAGATCCCCCTCCTCCACCGGATTGGCAAGCATGACCGAATGGAAGATCGCCGGTGTGGCCAGCACCGGCTTTCCGCCGCCAGCCGCCAGCCATGCGAACAGCGTCTCATAGGGCGGCTGCAGGCCGTGCCAGAGGGTTTCGATCTCGGTCACGTCCCTATCGCCGAGGTCGGCCAGCGCCTGCTTGGCAAGCCGGGCGGAAACGCCAATGCGCATGGCGCCGGTCGCCAACTTGATGAAGGCGAAGCGGCCGGACGGATCCAGCCGGTCGAGCAGATCGCGGACGAAGCCGCGCACTTCGGTGCGGCCGAGCGCGTTCATGCCGGCGACGACTTCGCCGAGACGCGGCTGCGAAAAGGCCGAGCGGTCGATATCCCGCTCATCGTCCCAGACGAGCGAGATGGTTTCGGCGAGATCGCCGACATAATCATAGGAATAGCGGAACAGCACCTCGTCGATGCGCTCCAGCACCAGCTCGCGCAGCATGGCGGGCTTGACGTTGCGCACCTCCAAGGTGCCCGCGATGGCGGCGAGACCATAGCCGCGGTCCGGGTCCGGCGTGTCGCGGAAATAATCGGTCAGCAGCTTCAGCTTGCCGTTGCGGCTGGGGGTGAGGACGAGGCGGTCGAGGAGGTCGGCGAAGGCCTTCATCTCGGCCTCCGCGTTTGGGAAGAAGACCCCTCCCCAACCCCTCCCCACAAGGGGGAGAGACTAACTCGTGGCGCTGCCCTGCCCTCTTTCGACCGCAGCGTTTTCGGCAGTGATTTTGTGGTGGGACGGCGCGATACGTTAAGCCCCTCCCCCTTGTGGGGAGGGGTTGGGGAGGGGTTTTGGTCCAGCACACAGCTCATCTCAATCCGCCTCATCTTCATAACCCACAAGATGCAGCGGTTTGGCCTTGATGCCCTGCAGCTGGCACCAGCGCACCAGCGCCTCCTCGCGGCCATGGGTTACCCAGACCTCGGAGGGGTGCAGTTCCCGGATGGTTTCCGTCAGTTCTGGCCAGTCGCAATGATCGGAGATGACGAGCGGCAGTTCGACGCCATGCTGTTTGGCGCGCTGGCGCACCATCATCCAGCCGGAGGCGAAGGCCGGCAGCGGCTCGTTGAAGCGGCGGGCCCAACGATCGGCGAAGGCTGATGACGGACCGATAACGACGGCGCCCTTGAAAGCGGATTTGTCACGGCTTTCGACCGTGGCCGGCAGCAGCTCGCCGAGGTCGATCCCTTGTTCAACGTAATAGTCGCAGAGTTTTTCCATGGCGCCGTGGATATAGATTGGTTCGCCATAACCGGCATCGCGCAGCAGCCGGATGACGCGCTGCGCCTTGCCCAGCGCATAGGCGCCGACGAGATGGGTGCGTTCAGGAAATTGCCTGAGCGAGGCCAGCAGTTTGCCGATCTCATCCATCGGATCAGGATGATGAAAGACCGGCAGGCCGAAGGTCGCCTCGGTGATGAAGACATCGCAAGGGACCGGCTCGTAGGCGGCACAGGTCGGGTCGGGGCGGCGCTTGTAATCGCCGGAGACGACGATGCGGGTGCCGTTCTTCTCGATGGCGATCTGGGCCGAGCCGAGCACATGGCCGGCGGGATGGAAGCTCACCTTGACGCCGTTGACCAGCAGCTGCTGGCCGAAGGCGGCAGCCTGTTCGCTGGCGCAGAAGCCCTCGCCGTAACGCAGGCGCATGATGTCGAGCGTCTGGCGGGTGGCAAGCACGTTCACATGGCCCGGCCGGGCATGGTCGGAATGGCCATGGGTGACGAGCGCCTGCTCAACGGGCCGCACCGGATCGACATAAAAGCCGCCTTCCGGACAATAGAGCCCTTCGGGGGCGGGATAGAGCAGCGCATCAGGTCTCATGAAACGAGAGATAGCGGGAAATGGACGCGAGGCCAGAGGGCGGAAACAGGGATTGTCGAATGCGCCGGAAACGAGCAATGCACAAGCTCGTGTCGATCGGACGCTGGCGACATAATTCGGACAGTAACAAGGATGGCCGCCTTTCCTCAAGACGGCCATGATGATCTCTTTGGCGGCGACGCAAGCCGGTTGCTCAGACGACAGGCGTCATCAGCAGGCTCGTTCTGTCGTGGCCAACCAGCATGTCGAGCGACGTCCCGGCACGGACGTCCACCGGTTGCGGGAAGGTGTGAAGAACCTGGAGCCAGCCGCCATCATGATAGTCGTCGGGGTGATTGCTAAAAACCACGCCCTCGATCAGATCGACTTTCATCCACTGGACGACCCCGACCGCGGTGCCGTTTGCCTGAACCGGCACCGATATCTTACGCAACGCAGCAGCATGTTTGCGAGCGGTGAGATCCACTGCGGCGATCTCGAAATCGTCCGAAAGCCGGGTCCACTCGGTCATCGTGCCGTGAACCGGCATACGCAGCGGGGCGAGCGCATTGAACTGCGACATGTCGAAGCCGGAGACCTCGCCGACATGGGCGTAGTTCGAGAGCGTTTCACTAGCAACCAGGCAGCCCATGGCGGCGGCAGCGCGTGGGATGACGATAGCGTCCTCGCGGACCAAGCGGGCGTGGGCATCCTCGAAGGTTTTCAGCACGTCTTCGGCCAGGAGATCGCTCGAAAGGATTTCCGAAATCAGGATGTCGGCGCGAGCTTTCATCTCCCTGCCGACCAAAAGTTCGGTCGAGGGCTTTTCGAAGATGTCGATCTGTTCGCGATAACCATTGGCGGCGATGATTCTCTCCGCGGTCTGCGCGATGACAGCCACACTCTCGCAGGTCGCAATGTTGGTGGCCCCGGCACGCGCCGCCATCATCGACAGCAGGCCGCTGCCCGCGCCGATGTCGAGGATCTGCGCATCGGCTCCGCGCAGCTCTATGGCACGGCGGATCGCCGCTTCGAAAGCGTCGTTGCGTCTGGTGTCGTTCATCATGGCGATGTGCCAGAAGGGTACGATCGATGAGGAGATGCGCCTTATCTGATGCCAGGCGTTGATATTGTCCGGCTGCAGCCGCAGAACATGACGAAACTCGGCAAGCGCCTCCGGCTGGCGGCCGGAATCGGCGAGCGCCACGGCGAGGTTGTTGCGCACGAGAGGATTTTCCGGCGACAGGCCACGCGCCATCTCATAACAGCCGACCGCTTCCGCCGACCGGCCGAGACGGCGCAGCAGCGCACCCTTTTCCATGAGGGCGACGAGATGGCCGGGATTGAGGCCGAGCGGTTTATTCCAGTAGTAGAGAGCGGTTTCATCATCGCCTCTCTTTGCGACGACACCCGCCAGGAGCGGTAGAATATCTATCGTGCGATAGTCCTTGTGCAGGACTCTGACATAGGCTTTCTCGGCGCTTTCGAGATCGCCCGACGCCTGAAAACCCATGGCATCGCTCAGCGATTTTTGCGCGATCGAAATTCTTTCTTCCGTATTAATGCTGATCATTCCGGCTCCCTGGCCTTCTCAAGTCAAGCGGGGGAGCCGCGGATCGAGCACCGGCCATCGAGAAGCACAATCCGCTCATGCATCGGAAGTCGCATGAGTGGTGCGGCGGCTCGAAGGTTTCCGTGAACGAACGACAAACGAATCCTTCCCAGAGGACACTACGTTTGCCGTTCGAAAAAAGTTACTGAATTCTTAAGAAATTCCGCTGCCGCGGCTCAACGCCGCAAGCCTTGATTTTTTCGTGAGTCGATGCCGTCAAGGAAGGCGAGCACCGCGGCATTGAATTCCGCCGGCCGCTGCAGCGGCGCAAAATGGCTGACGCCCGTGAGATAGATCATCTCAGCGTCAGGAATGGCGCGGGCCAAATGTTCGGCATGATCCGGCTTGATGAATTCGTCATGCTCGCCGAGCACGATGACCACCGGCACCCGGATCAGGTTGAGATCGGCAGCTTGATAATCCGGCTCCGTCCGCATCATCAGGCTGACCGCCTCGACGAAGGGATTGAAATCGTCGGGTGTTGCGGAGAGTTCGGCATAATCCCTGGCATGCCGGCTGAAACAGCGGTCGATGACCGGCGTCGGAACGAATTCCAGCGTACCACTCGGATCCATGTTGCAGGCGAAGAAGAACACGCCCTCGACACGCGCCGGTGCCGTCATGGCGAGGATCAAGGCGATGCAGGCGCCGTCGCTCCAGCCGACGAAGGCCGCCTTTTCAAGAGAAAGTTCGTCCATGACGGCAAGAACATCCGCCGCCATCAGCTCATAGGTATAGGGACGGGAATCGCGGGTGCTTCTTCCATGGCCGCGGCTGTCGATCAGCACGACGCGGCGGCCGGCACGCAGCAGCGCCGGGGCCTGGTAGCCCCAATTGCCGCTATGGCCGAGGCCGCCATGCAGCAGGATGACCGGCGGGCCGGCGCCATAGGTCGCATACCAGATGCGGGCGCCGTTTCGCCCGACATGACCTTCGACGGCGGCCGGCGGCAAGAGGGCCGCGCCATGCGCTTCGAAATGGATGAGCTCGTCGTCCTGTTGATCCATGGCGATGACAATCCTTTACGGCATATAAGCCACTGGCATAGAAAAGCCGGAAAAGAGCCCAAGAACAACCAGAATCGCTTTCTAGCTGTCGAATCCTCAGATGCAATCAGGAGGGGCAACATTGGGCAGGAAGCTTTTCTATTGCGCCGGCGCGATCGCGCTGGCCGCGGCCGGCATCTACCTCAACAATACCAGCCTTCTGGCGGAGCACCGGCGGGGAAAGCCTGAACTGCTCGCCCATCGCGGCATCGCCCAGCGGTTCGACGAGACCGATCTGAAGAACGATACCTGCACGGCGAGCCGCATGCTGCCGCCGAAACATGATTACCTGGAGAATACCATCCGGTCGATGCAGGCAGGCTTTGCGGCCGGCGCCGATATCGTCGAGATCGACGTGCATCCGACGACGGACGGCGCATTCGCCGTCTTTCACGAGTGGACGCTCGACTGCCGTACCGACGGGCACGGCATCACCCGCGAGCATACGATGGCGGAGATGCGAAAGCTCGACATCGGCTACGGCTATACTGCCGATGGCGGCAAGACGTTTCCCTTTCGCGGCCGCGGCATCGGCATGATGCCGACGCTTGCCGAGGTGTTTTCGACCTTTCCGGATCGGCGCTTCCCCATCAACGTCAAGAGCCGTGACCCGTCCGAGGGTGAAAAGCTCGCAGCCGTGCTGAACGGGCTTTCCAGGGAGCGACGGGCTCAGATCATCGTCTACGGCGGCGACGAGCCGATCGATGTCCTGCGCCGGCTCGTGCCTGATCTCAAGACCGCCTCGCGCAAGAGCCTGAAGTCCTGCCTCACCGGCTACATCGGCTATGGCTGGACCGGCGTGCTGCCGGATGCCTGCAAACACGCAATGATGCTGGTGCCGATCAATATTGCGCCATGGCTCTGGGGCTGGCCGGACCGTTTTCTCAACCGGATGCGGGATGCCGGAACTGAGGTCTTCGTGCTCGGCCCCTATCGCGGCAGCGATTTTTCCACCGGCATCGACGACCCGGCGCTGCTGGCGCGGCTGCCGCCGAACTATGCGGCAGGCATCTGGACAAACGAGATCGAGGCGGTCGGCAGGCTGGAAAAATAAGCGTCAGAGGTCCCGCGCCCGCAGCAATGGGGGGATTTCTTCCGGCGAAACCGGCCTGGAGAAGCGATAGCCTTGCGCCTCCTCGCAGTGCGCGTGACGCAGGAACTCCATCTGGGCGTCGGTCTCGACGCCTTCGGCGAGAACCGAAAGCTTCAGCGTCTGCGCCAGCGAAATCACCGCCGAGGCGATGGCGACGGCTGTCTTGTCTCCCGGCAGGGCTTCGACCAGCGACCGGTCCATCTTCAGGCGGTCGAAAGGGAAGGTCTTCAGTGCTGCCAGGCTGGAATAGCCGGAACCGAAATCGTCGATCGACAGGCGCACGCCAAGCGCCCGCAGCGATTCCATCATGGCGAGCGCGCGGTCGGCATCCTGCATCACCACGCTTTCGGTGACTTCCAGCTCCAGCCAGCGCGATTGCAGGCGGTGGCGCTCCAGCGCCTCGGCGACATGAGTGGCAAAATCCGGATCGGCGAATTGTTTGGTGGAGACGTTGACGGCGATCGTCAGCGGCGTCAGGCCCATATCCTGCCATTGGCGCGCCTGGCGGCAGGCCTCGTTCAGCACCCACAGACCGAGGGGAACGATCAGACCGGTCTCTTCGGCAAGCGGGATGAAATTGACCGGCGGCACCCTGCCCTTGGCCGGATGGTTCCAGCGCACCAGCGCCTCGATCCCGGTAATGCGGCCGGTGGCGACATCGACCTGCGGCTGGTATTGCAGGAAAAGCTGGTCGCCGGTGATCGCCTGGTGCAATTCCTCCTGCTCGCCGAGCGGCATTCCCACAGGCGTACTGCCGCTGTCGTAATGCTGCAAGGTGTTGCGGCCGAGTTCCTTGGCGCGATACATGGCGCGGTCGGCATTGGCGAGAAGCTCTTCTGAGGTCGCGCCGTCAAAGGGAAAGGCGGCGACGCCGATGCTCGAGGTGACGGTGATCTCGCAGCCGTCGCTGCTGATCGGCCGGTTGATCGCCTTCTGCAACTCGCGCAGGCGGCGGGTGATGCCGGCATCGTGGCTCGACTGATGGACGAGCACGACAAGGAATTCATCGCCGCCGAGGCGCACCACCATATCGGATGCCCTGACGCTGTTGGCCATGCGGGCGGCGGTTTCCTTCAACACCTCGTCGCCGGCGGCGTGGCCGCGGCCGTCATTGATGTCCTTGAAATTGTCGAGATCGATATAGGCGACGGTGACCTTGCGGTTGTTGCGCCGAGCCTGGTCGAGAATATTCGCCAGCCGTTCCTTGAGGAAGGCACGGTTCGGCAGGCCGGTGAGATCGTCATGATGGGCCATGAAGTGGATGCGGTCATCGACACGCTTGCGCTCGATGGCAATGCCGGCAATGTGGGTGGCGAGCGCCACCAGCTTCATCTCGTGCTCTGTGGGACGGCGGACTTGTCTGGAATAGAGCGCGAAAGTGCCGAGCACGTTATTCTGCGCGGTGGCGATCGGCGTCGACCAGCAGGAGCGGAAGCCGAACGGGGCAATCAACGCGCGGAAATCCTCCCACAGCGGATCGCTCATCACGTCCTCGACGATCACGGTCTGGCCGCGCCAGGCGGCGGTGCCGCAGGAGCCGACCTTGGGACCGATGGTGACACCATCGATGAGCCGGCTGTAGCCGCCGGGCAGGTTGGGCGCCGCGCCGTGGTAAAGCCTGGTGCCCTCGCTGTCGAGCAGCAGCACCGAGCCGTCGATATCCGTCAGCTGTTCCTCGATCATCAGCACGAGCGCCTCAAGGATCATCGGCAACGGCTCGTTGCGGGCGATCATTTCGAGCAGCTTCGCCTGGCCGCGATGGAGCTCCTCCTGAAGCTTGCGTTCGGTAATATCGCGGGAGACGCCGATCAGCCCGACGATCTCGCCGCGATCGTTGCGCAGCGGTATCTTCGAGGTCAGCCGGCATATCGGCCTTTTGCCGCCGGGCAGGACGTAGCTTTCCTCCATGTCGATAGAGGCTTGCCCCGTCGCCATGATCAGCTGCTCGATATCGAAATGACGGCGAGCCGTCTCGAAATCGAACAGGTCGAAATCACGCTTGCCGGTGAGCAGATCAGCGCTCTCAAGGCCGAGGCTGCTGGCGGTGACGGCATTGGCGAAGACGAAGCGGCTGTCACGATCCTTGACATAGAGGAAATCCGGAAGTTCGTGGACGATTGTCTTGAGGCGCAGGTTCTCGATGCCTTCGGAGAGGTGATGGGCGGTCGAGGCCATCATCGCCTCCGTCGCGTCGACGATCCGCCGCGTTTCGGCCGACAGGGCATCGGTCGATTCCCATCGCCTGGCACTCGGTTCCTGCATGCCGCCATTCTCCCCGGCGGGCCGAAGGTCCGCACGCCGCATAATCACCCCGTAAAATTCCCTTCAAAGTAGTCCCCATTCCCTTCGGCTTGCTTAAATGAAAGGGTGAACAAGACGACAAAATCCGCGGCGATATTCTGCCGTTACCGATGGCCATAACCGCAAATCCGGCAGCCTGTCCCAGAAAGAAACGCGCCCCCTGGCACATTTCCTGCTATGGGCATGAATGAACACGCCATGATCAGAAAGCCCTTGATGCCTTCACGCCGTGACATGCTGCTCTTTTTCGCCGCTTCGGCGGTTGCGGGCGGGGCATCGCGTGCGCTGGCCTCGCCGCGAACGGCGGCCGCCGAGCCCGATCTGCGCGGGGCGATCGACGCGGCGGAATATCGCGCTATTCCCGAAAGCGGCGACCGCAAAACCCGCAACCTTGAGCAGATGATCAAACAGGCGGCGCGCGAAAACGTGCCGGTCTTCCTGCCGCCCGGCACCTACCGGATCTCCAATCTGACCCTGCCCGACAATACGCGCATATCGGGTGTGCCCGGCGCCTCCCGGATCGTCTATACCGGCGAAGGCCAGCTGTTTTCGGCCGAGAACGTGCGCCGCATCGAGCTTTCCAATCTCGTCATCGACGGCGGCAATCGCTCGCTCGCCGACCACGCCGGAGGTTTGTTGCAGTTTACCGGCGTCGACGAGGTGCTGATCGACAATTGCGAGATCGGCGGCAGCCGCAAACATGGGCTGCAGCTGGAGCGCTGCGGCGGGCGCATCGAGCGCAGCCGTATTTCTGGTGCGGCGCAATCCGGGCTTTATGCGGTCGATTCCGCCAATCTTTCGGTCACCGGCAACACGATCGCCGATTGCGGCAATGGCGGCATTCTGGTGCATCGCTGGAAGAAGGGGGAGGATGGCACAGTCGTTTCCGGCAACCGCATCTCCGCCATCCGCGCCAATGACGGCGGCACCGGCGAAAACGGCAACGGCATCAATATCTTCCGTGCCGATGGGGTGATGGTGGTGAATAACCACATCTCCGACTGCGCCTTCACGGCTATCCGCGCCAATTCGGCCTCGGACATCCAGATCAGCAGCAACCAGTGCCGGCGGTCCGGCGAGACGGCGATCTATGTCGAATTCGCTTTCGAGGGCGCCGTCGTTTCCGCCAACATGATCGACGGGGCGGCAAACGGCATCTCGATCGCCAATTTCGACGAAGGCGGCCGACTGGCGAGCGTCACCGGCAACGTCGTGCGCAACCTCACTCTGAAAGGCCCATACAAGCACGAGGTCGGCTTCGGCATCGGTATCGCGGCGGAGGCCGATACACTGATCTCAGGCAATGTGATCGAAGGCGCGCCGCGCTGGGGAATGCAGATCGGCTGGGGTCCTTATCTCCGCAACGTCGTCGTCAGCGGCAATGTGGTGCGCAAGGCGCCGGTGGGATGCGCCGTCTCGGTCGCCGACGGCGCCGGCACCGCCGTCATCACCGACAACATCTTCCAGGAAACCACCGAGGGCGCGGTTTTAGGCTTCGAATGGGAGAAGAAAGTGTCGGCCGAGATGGCCGGCGGCGGATCGCCCTACAAGCAGCTGACCGTCGAGCGGAATCGGGTCTCCTGAGGAGAGCATTTGCTTTCCCGAGAGACGGAAATGCGCTATCTCCTTGTTTTTGCGTCATCAAGCCAGTTTATGCCGAGGGCTGGCATTGCTTGGTTTGGCTCGCGGATAGCGTTGCTAACACGGGCGTTTGCGCCGCGCGTGGTTCCTTCGCCCGCCCCTTGCTCCGTCATGCTCCGCCTTGTGCCGAGCATCTGCACCGTATCGATCAATCGCCACGGGCATAGATCCTCGGCACAAGGCCGAGGATGACGGAGGGCGGGGGCGCGTTTCCGCCAAACTCGCACCGGCCTACAGAAGCCCCCCGACTGGGTGCTTTCAGGCACTCACCTCTCCTCCGGCCTGTGAAAACCGCCGCGCGGTTTGTACAACTGAGCACGTTTTTACCGGAATTGCTTGGCGCATCAAAAGCTTTCATCATCCCATAAGCGCCAGGGACTTCTCGCAGCCCGATCCGGCATTTACGGTCTTTGGACATATCGAGGGGATACGGCCATGCTGACAATCTACGGAGTTTATCGATCGCGCGCCTCGCGTGTCTACTGGATGGCGGAGGAGCTCGGGCTGGAATTCCGGTCGGTTCCAGTGCTGCAGGCCAGGCGGCTCGCAGACCCGCTGGCATCCGAGGCGCCACTCAACACGCACTCATCTGATTTCGCTGCGGTCAATCCGATGTCGCAGATCCCCAGTATCAGGGATGGCGAGCTCGTCATGCACGAGTCGCTGGCGATCAATCTCTACCTTGCCCGCAAACATGGCGGACCGCTTTCCGGACAAACCGTCGAAGAAGACGGATTACTGACGATGTGGTCGATCTGGGCGGCCTCGCAGGTCGAACCGGAGACGGTAAAAATCGTCCTGACCTATGATAACGGCCTGGAAAACAGCGACGATGGCAAGCAGGTGATCGCCGCCGCCTGCCGCGCGCTGCGCCGCCCGTTCGCGGCTCTCGAAAGCCACCTCGCCGGCCGGCAGTGGATCGTCGGCGACCGCTTCACTGTTGCCGATCTCAATATCGCCGAGGTGCTGCGCTACGCCCAGAGCGAGGAAGCGGTCTTCAACGCGCATCCCAATATCAAGGCGTGGATCGAGCACTGCCAGTCTCGCCCGGCCTATAAGGCGATGCAGGCGGGCCGCAGCCGGGAGCCGACCGAGGTCTGAGTTTACCGGAACAGCGCCAGGGTGCCGGTCATTTCCTCGCGGATCCAGGCTTTGAAATCCGTCACCTTTTTCGGCTCGCGCGTGCCTTCGGCGGTGACGAAATAATGGCCGAAGCCGGTGCGGGCGCGAATGCCGAAGGGGGCAGCGAGCCGGCCTTCGGCGAGCGCAAAGGCGGCAAGGGTCTGCCAGGCGAGCATGACGCCCTGCCCGGCGATCGCCGCATCGAGGCACAGCGAGGCATCGTTGAAGACGTGGCGCGTCGCGGGTGTCGCGCCTGACAGCCCCGCCTCGCGCATCCAGACCTCCCAGGTGAACATGGCGCGGCCGTCGACGACGGCAGGCAGCGCCAGGATATCGGCTGGCTCTTGCAATCTCGCCGCCATCTCAGGCGAACAGACGGGAAAGACCTCCTGCTCCAGCAGCAGTTCGGCCTTCACAGCGGGCCATTTGCCGGTGCCGACGCGAATGCCGATATCGACATCGCAAAGCGCCGGGTTGACGAGAGCGGTCGTTGCATCCAGCCGCAGCTTGATATTGGGGTGACGCTCGGCAAAACGATCGAGCCGGTAGACGAGCCAGCGGGCGGCGAAAACCGGTGCCACCGAGATGGTCAGGATCGTATCGTCCTTGCGGCTTGCGATCGATACCGCCGCCGAAAGACGAGCAAAACCCTCGTCGAGCGCGAGCAGCACCGGCCGACCGGCTTCGGTGGCGATCATTCCCCTGGCTGTGCGCTCGAACATCACCAGGCCGAGCTGCGCCTCGGCCTTGATCACCTGCTGGCTGACGGCGCCGACGGAGACGCCAAGCTCATCGGCAGCGGCCTGCAGCGAGCCGAGACGACCGACAGCCTCCAGCGCCCTGAGGCCATTGAGATGGACTGTGTTGAGGTTCTTCATATAGTTTTTCTATAGCAACGCCGCCTTAATCTCAATTGAAAATCCGTTTGGGAAAGCCGACATTACCGCCTGCGGCCATGATGCCGCACTGTTGAAGAAAGCGAGGCATGCCATGTCGTTGCTGAAGTTTTTCTTGAAGCCCGCCCTTGCCATGGGCGGCGCAGACACTGCCCAGGCATGGAAAGACGATCCGCTGCGCCACCCCGAGGTCGAGCGCATGTCGATGCGCGAGATTGCCGATCTGCCGCTCGGATCAGAGACCGGCTTTCCCGCCGAGGCCAAACCGCCGTTGGCGAAATGCGCATGACGGTGCGCGCCGCTCAGACAATCGAGCCATCCAACAAGCGTTTCAGCCGGCCCTAAAACGCATCGCATCACTTCCGACGATTTCGTCCTCCTTCACGATCATCCAGGCCGACGATGTAAACTCGGCGCCGATCTTGGTCGCGATCCTGGGCAGCATCTTCTGAACCTCCGGAGGGGCGATCACGCTATCGGGAACCAGACTCGTATCTCAGGGTGCGGCGCCATTCAGCAAGTTCGGCGATCATATTTTTTCTCGGAGTTCGGGACGTGCATCGGCTTTGGCGGATGAGGGTATTTGCGGGTCGGTCGTAGAAAAACCGTACTTGGCACCTGCATTCGCGCAACGCCACGTCAACCCGGCGTTGCGAACCTACCCATTTGAGCAAAGAGATTTTCAGTGTCAGCAATTCGAAAGATCCTATTCGGACTTATCGCAATTTTAGCGGTCGTGATTGTCGCCGGTGCCGGCTGGCTCTGGCAGGTCGCGGGTGCTTACGGTTTCAACACTGTATTGCGGCGCGGCGGGACCTATTGGATCGATGTAAAACCTGACGACGAGCGCCTTTCCGCCTCCATGCGATTGGCCTTGAACAGGGTGATCCCAGCGGTTCAGGCCGGGCCGCTGAGCTGGCAGGAGCCGGAGGCGGGTTTCGAGGTGGCGGAATTGCCGGTTCTTGCCGATGGCCGCGAAGTCGACCGCATTTTTCTCAGCAGGATTGACCCGGCCCGCTTTCGATTCGTCACCCACAATGCCGCTGCCGGCGATACCGGCATCGACGAATGGGAAAAGGCTTTGCCCAACGCGGTGCTCATCGTCAACGGCAGCTATTACGACAAGCATGGCAGGCCCGACACGCCATTCATCAGCGAGGGCGTTGCGATGGGGCCCCAACAATATGATGCCAAGGCCGGCGCCTTTATTGCCGATCAAGACGCTGCCGATATCCGTGATCTCACGCGTCAAGATTGGCAGGCCGCCTTTGCTGGCGCGTCGAACGCCATGGTCTCCTATCCCCTGCTCATCGGCGATGACGGGCAGACCCATGTGAACGTGAAAAGCCGCTGGCTCGCCAACCGTACATTTGTCGCCAAGGACGAGCTGGGGCGTATCGTCATCGGCACAACAAAGGAAGCATTCTTTTCCCTCGACCGACTGGCAGAGTTTCTGAAGACCTCGCCGCTGAACCTCAAGGTCGCGCTCAATCTCGACGGCGGTCCTATCGCCTGCCGGAGTGTTCGGCTGAATGGTTATCGGCAAAAATTCTACGCAAGATGGGAAGCCCAGGTGGACGACGACAGCGTAAACCTGCTCCGCTGGCCGGTTTCCGAGGCCAACTGGGCCATGCCGATGGTGCTGACGGTCGAGCGGAAGTGAGCGGGCTTCACGATCGCGCCGGCGGCGATGAGGCCGGCGCGGCGACTTTGCTCGGCAATCCGGAGAAAGCGGCGAGCACCAGGAACGCGACGGACAGGATCGTGACGGCCGGAGCGGTTCCCGCCAGCGATGCCGGCCGGTCTCTGATCGAGCGCGGCGAAGAGCCGACCGACCTCCACGTCTTCTGGTCGCGGCACGGCAACTGACGAAACAAAGCCTGCCGCATTCGCGTTCGATGCGGGTGCTTAAAGGGCAACAGCCTGCCAGCAGATCACCAGACCATCTTCCGGATCGATGCGCTCCTTGGTTCGGATAAATCCGTTGCGCTCGAGGACGCGCTGCGAGGCGATGTTTTCCACGCCCGTATCGGCCGAAACGAGCGTCACACGCGGGTCTTTCCGCGCCCATTCGAGCAATTGCGCGATGGCGCGGGTGACGTATCCACGCCGCTCGCGGCTCGGCGCTACCCCGTAGCCGATGTGGATTTCGCCGTTCTCAGGCATTCGGATGATGGAGCATAGTCCGACGATCTCGCCGTCCTCGACAATTATCCAGGCGCAGGGGGTGAATTCGGCGCCGACCGCGATTGCAATCTTGGCCAGCATCTCCAGCACCTCAGGCGGCGCGATGGCGCTATCTGAAACCAGGCGCGTATCTGCGGGCGCGGTGCCATTCAGCAACGCGGCGAAATCATGAGCAGTGAGTTCGATGATCATATTCTTCTCGACATTGGACGTGCGCCGGCTTTGGCGCGTCAAGGCCGAGCAGCGAGACTAAAACATTTTTTGCGCAATTCCGAAGGCAAAACTTCTGCGGACTTGCTGCAATTGCCTGGCTAGTTGAAGCCGTGTCTGTCTCGCCCGCTCCGGCCGGTGCGTTCTGACTGTTGTGCGACGGCAAACAAAGGCATTCTCCTGTTAAATATATGGTTCCGGAACCAGCCGGTGCGGGTGGATACTGAAGCGGACCTGGGTGATTGTCCAGACTGTGCAGATCGGCTGATGTGGCATTCGCGATTGCAATGGCTTGAGGGACCTGGCGATGATCGCAAGACTTGCCGAACTGAATCCAATCTGGCCCCGCGAGGATTGTCGCGAGCATCGATGTCGGAATCGCGTTTCGCCGGCCGTCTTCAAGCTGCTGCATAATTCCTTAAATCGGCATCGATCTAAGGATAAATCATATGGAGGAAGCGATGACGATCACCATTACCGCCTTTGAACGCTCGCCCGATCGCGGCCGGGGTCTGGCGCGCGACATGCGCGTTCGCTGGGTGCTCGAGGAGGCGGGTCAACCTTACCAGGTTCGTCTTGTTTCGTTCAAGGTGATGAAGGAGCCCGCGCATCTGGCACTTCATCCTTTCGGGCAGATTCCGACCTATGAAGACGGCGATCTCGCTCTGTTCGAGTCCGGGGCAATCGTGTTCCATATCGCCGAGCATCATGCGGGCCTGCTACCGGCGGATGCGAATGCCCGGGCGCGCGCGATCGCGTGGATGTTTGCCGCGCTCAACACGGTGGAGCCACCGATCTTCGAGCGCAGCCTCGCCACCATCCTCGAGCGCGACGAACCCTGGTACGAGCAGCGCCTGCGGAGCCTCGATGACAGCATCCGTAAACGGCTGGAGAGCCTTTCCGCTCGCCTTGGCGACGCCGACTGGCTCGATGGTGCGTTCAGCGCCGGTGACTTGCTGATGGTGACGGTGCTGCGCAGGGCACAAGGCGCGGGGCTATTGGAGGAATATCCGAACCTTGCCGCCTATGTCGCCCGTGGCGAAGCCCGGCCGGCCTACAAACGTGCTTTCGCCGCGCAACTGGCGGTGTTCACCGCCGCATCGGGTGGCTGACAAAAGTCGGGCTTCTGTCCGAAGTTTCATGTTTCGGATCAATATGAGTGGAAGGCAATGGCCGGCGACGTCGATGCAATATTTGAGCGCCTCAAGCGGCTGGCTGCGGAAGCAGGCTTGCTCGATGTCGAGGAAAGCACCTCTTATGGCAACCCGGCCCTGAAGGTCGCCGGAAGGAGCTTCGTCGCGGTGAAGGACGCCGAGACGATCGTGATCTCGATAGGTCTGGACGACAAGGATCATCTGCTCGAAATGGCGCCCGACATCTATTTCCAGACCGCGCATTATATCGGCTGGCCGCATCTGCCGGTGCGCGCCGCCGTGATCGGCGACGAGGAATTACGGTTGCGGCTCATCGGCGCCTGGCTGTTCCGGGCGCCGAGTAAACTTGCTGCGCGTTTCGGATATCAGCCCCGATCGTAGGCCAGCGCCCGCTGAACGGCCGGGCGCTGCAGCATGCGGGCGTGATGGTCGCTCACCTTTACGAAGCGGGCGGGATCGACGCCGTCGGACGGCAGCCAGCCTGTCATGACGAAGAGATAGGGATCGGCGAGCGAATAGGTCTCGCCCATCACCCAGGGGCCCTTGAACATCGTCTCTTCGATCAGGGTGAAACAATCGGCCATATTCTCAGGCACCTTGGCCTTCATCGCCTCGAGTGCCGCTTGATCGTCGGTCCAGCGCGAGCCGCGCGGGCGATGGGCATGGTTCACATGAACGGTCGAGCAGAGATAGCTGTTGAACGCCTGCAGCCGCGCCATGTCGAAGGCATCGCCGAGCGGCGCCAGCTTGGCGGCCGGCGCGCTTTCGGCGATAAAGCCCAGAATTGCCGGCGTTTCCGTCAGCACACCGCGCTCGGTGACAAGTGCGGGCACGCGGCCCTTCGGGTTGATTTTCAGGTAATCCGGCGAGCGCTGTTCGCCACTGGCGAAGCTGAGCTTTCTCGTTTCGAAGGCCAAGCCCGATTCTTCCAGAGCAATAAGGCTTGCGAGCGCGCAGGTTCCCGGCGCGTAATACAAAGTCAGCATGGTCATCCGCTCCCTTTCGGCACGTGATATAGCGCAGCGATGGATGCGCCGGAACTGGGGAGATTGGATTTTGTCTCTGTGCCTCGGCAGCTCTACATCGATCCGCGGTGCCGTGCCGGCCGCCCCTCATCCGCCTGCCGGCACCATCTCCCCGTTTACGGGGGTCCGAGGGACGGGCTAGGGTGAGGGGCGATCCAGGGCGCTGTCTTTGCTCAGCCGCAGCCCGGCACATCTTCCAGCCGGTGCCAGACCGGGATGCCGCGCTCCCTGGCGATGCGCACGTCGTTATCCGCCCCCTTGGAGTCGCCCGGCAGCCGCAGCACCCCCTCGCAGAGCTGCAGCAGCCGGCCGGCGACCGGGTGGAAGATCTCTTCGTAGAGCGCGTCGCCGACCGATTTGCCGCCGGCGGCGTGCCAGATCGGCAGGGCCACCCATTCGCCGATCATCGGCACATGGCCGGCGGCAAACAGCGCGTGCGAGGGCTCCTCCAGCCGCTTCAGGTTAGCAGCCATCTTTTCCGGGTCGTCGCCCGTTCCCGACCGGTAAGGGCCGGCAATCAATATCAACATCATCCACTCCATCGCTCCGCTTCTGGGCGAGCACTCCCGGCTTCATGCACGGGATCTCGTGAAAATGCACGATATTTCTTGAATGTCGAGTCTATTCGTGTAATATCGGGCGATTATGTTTAATTTCGTGCAGAGAACCCATGCTGACATCGCAACGCAAAACCCTCATCCTCGATATATTGCGCCGTGACGGCCAGGTGATCGCCAAGCGCGTCGCCGAGGATTTTTCTCTCTCTGAAGACACGATCCGCCGGGATCTCCGGGAAATGGCGGCGGAGGGGCTGTTGAAACGAGTGCATGGCGGCGCGATGCCGCTTTCGCCCGAACTGCCGGATTTCACCGCGCGGGCCAGCGTCTCCTCAGAGATCAAGGCGCGGTTGGGGGCCGCTGCGGCGGCGATGGTCAGGCCGGGACAGATGATCTTTCTCGACGGCGGCACAACGACGGCCGAGATTGCACGCCACTTGCCGCGCGACATGCCGCTGACGGTTGCGACCCACAGCCCGACGATCGCTGCCGAACTCGAGCACCACCCGACGGCAGAGGTGATCCTGACCGGCGGCCGGCTCTACAAACATTCGATGGTGGCGACGGGAGCAGCGGCGGCGGCGGCGATCTCGCAGTTGCGCCCCGACCTGTTCTTCCTTGGCGTCACCGCGGCGCACCCGGTGCACGGGCTTTCCACCGGCGATTTCGAGGAGGCGGCAATCAAACGGCATATCGCCCGCTGCTCGGCCGAAGCGCATGTGCTGCTGACGGAGGAGAAATTCGATCTCGTCTCGCCCTGTCCGGTACTTGGAATTTCCGAGGTGGCGGGATTGATCGTGCCGGCGGAGATGACCGCCGAGCGGCTGAAACCCTATCGCGACCTCAACAGCGTGATCGCCGTGGCCTGATTACTCGGCTAGGACCGACGTGCCCCTGATATCGCCGACATGGATGCCGTTCCAGTTGCGCATCGACGTTGTGGCATGGGCCACCAAGGCGGCATGCACCTCGTCTTCGGTCTCGAAAAAGCGGGCGAGTGTCGCCGCCACCATGGCTTCGGCGGCGCGGGTGGCGCCATCCTCGCATTTCAGCGCGATGGCGATGCCCTTTTCCGGGATGGCGGCGCAGAAAACGCCCTCGGCGCCGGTTTTGACGAAGATCCGGCCGGAGGCGATCTGCATCAGCGTGGTGCAGGCGCGGCCGGAGCCTGCGACATAGAAGGGCTCGGCCATGCAGGCCTCGATCAGGCGGCGGGATGCCTTGGCGCGGAGCGGTTCTAGGCCGGTGCCGGTCGCCATTTTGGCAAAGCCGTGGGCAAGGCTCTTGAGCGGCACGGCATAGGTCGGGATCGAGCAGCCGTCGGTGCCGCAGCTCTCAGTGCTAAGCACAGCGCCGGTCAGGCTTTCCATCGTTGCGCGGATTTCGACCTGCAGCGGGTGCTCGTAGCCGACATAGCCTTTCGGATCGATATCCTGGTGGCAGCAGGCGCAGATGAAGCCGGCATGTTTTCCCGAGCAATTGTTGTGCAGCGCGGTCGGCGCAGCGAGCGTGCGGGCTTGATGGATCAGGGTCTTCTGATGAAACGACCAATGGGCGCCGCATTCCAGCGCTTCGCCATCTCGGCCGGCGCGCGACAGCATCGACGCGGCAAGCGCCACATGCTCGTCCTCGCCGTTATGCGAGGCGCAGGCCAGCGCCAATTCCTTATCGCCGAAACCATAGGCGTCGGCTGCACCGCTCTCGACCAGCGGCAGCGCCTGCATCGCCTTGCAAGCCGAACGCGGGAAAACTGCGGCGTCGATATCGCCCAGCGAGAAGACAAGCTTGCCATCGCCATCGACAACAGCCACCGCGCCACGATGGCGACTTTCAACGAGCAGGCCGCGGGTAACTTCGACGGTGACGGGACTGGTCATGGGCTCTCATCCGGATGCTGGCGGGATGCGGCAGGCATAACGTGTCGGGGCGCGAAAGCCAACGGGGTTTAACCCACCCTCCGTCATGCTCGGCCTTGAGCCGAGCATCCACACCGCATCCACCAGCGGTGGCAGCATGGATCGTCGCTCAAGCCCGAAGAGGACGGAGCGTGGGGAGCAGTCCTACCTTATTCTCTTTCAACCACGATTTTTCGCAGGACACCGCCGCTGTCAGGAACCTGGACCTCGATGGCTTTGCTCCTGCCTCCGGAGTTCACCTTGTCACACACTGCGATCGCAGCCCTCATGAGGCCTCGGTCGGTCATGCGTTCTCTGTCAGTCGGTATGACTGGCTTAAAAGTTTCTGTGGCTTCTCTTGCCGATTCCCATGTCATCTGGAAACCACATCCGTTCATCACAAGATTCCGAAAGAAGTATTGAGTGATCGGCCGACCGTCAGGGGCGGTGTGCGTGCAACCTGCGACAGCGAAAGAAAGCGCGACAGCGCCGATAATGCGAAATTTCATTGTCCCCATCCAATTAAATCAACCCCGGCGGGCACTAAGAGTAGAACATCGGCTGAGTCAATCGGCCAGAGCACGGCGTTTTATCGGAAGGCGGCGAGTGTCGCCCAATTGGCCCCATCCTCCGTGGGCCTTGGGCCTGGACCCATGCCTGCTGCGGTCGGAGGCGATCTGGGTCCTCGGGTCAAGCCCGAGGAAGACAGAGCGTGGAGTGGGCATTTGGAGCAAGAACAGCGAAGCGGCGGCGCGTAGGAGTTGCGCCTCCTTGCTGGTCGAGTCCTCCCTGCCCTCCGTCAGGTGGTTGCGCCTGCTGCCGGTAGTCGCCAGTCTCCGTCATCCCAGGCCTTGATGAGCCTGGGATCCACGGTCGCAGTTGATGGAGACGGTGTGGATCCTCGGGTCAAGCCCGAGGAGGACGGAGGGTGGGGTGGGCCTTTGGAGCAAGAGCAGCGGTAGCAGCGGTGCGGTCGGGGTGGTGCCTCCTTGCCGGTCAAGCCCTCCTCGCCCTGCGTCAGGGTGGTTGCGCTTCCTGCCGGTCGAGCGCCCACTCTCCGTCATCCCAGGCCTCGAGCCTGGGATCCAGCCCAGCCCAATCCAACAAGTGCCAATCCTTCGAACAGCCATTGGAGATATCCATCACAGAAATTGACCGCGACGATCGAAAACTATCGTTTTCCTGATGTGTCCGTTCCCGCTAAAGGTGGTGCATCAGGAACCGCCTTCATGTCATCCACCTTTTCCTTGATCCTGCGCGATAACCGGATCCGCATTCCGGCCGTGACGCTCGTCGCGCTCGCCTTTACCTACGCTTCGACCGCGCCCTATCAGTCGATCATCGGGATCAACGAACTGGGCTTGAGCAACGGCACCTATTCGGCGCTGATCTTCTTCTCGGCGATCGTCAACGTCACCACAAGCCTGGCGCTCGGCATCTGGTCGGACAGGCTGAAAGAGCGGCGGCCACTGGTGCTGGGGCTTTCCGTCGCCGGCATGCTCGGCTTCGGGTCGATCGCGATCTTTCACAGCCCTGCCGTCTTCATCGTCTCGACGCTGTTGCTGGTGCCGATGAGCAACTCCACCTATTCGCTGCTGTTTGCCAGCCTGCGCGCCAGAACCAACCAGATGGATCGCGGCCAGGCGGCGGACATCACCGCAACGGTGCGGGCGCTGTTTTCCGGCTCGTGGGCGCTGGCGCCGGGGATGATCGGCCTCTATCTCGTCAATTCGCCGTCGATGACGCCGGCCTACGGGATCGCCGCCTTCGCAAGCCTTACCTGTTTCTGCCTGTATTTCTTCTTCGCGCCCGGAAACGGCACTGCCGGTCCCGCCCCCGATCAACCGAGGTTCCTGGCATCGCTGAAGCGGATCTTCATGCCCTCTGTGCTTTCACGCGTCATCGTCATGGCGCTGCTCTTCGGGCTGCAGCGGTTAAACAGCATGCTGCTGCCGCTGATCATCACCCATGCGGCAGATGGAAGCGTGGTCGATGTCGGCTTCATCGCCGGGCTGACGGCCTTTCTCGAAATGCCGTTCATGATGATGTGGGGCATGGCGCAGCGGCCGTTCCGCACCGTGCATGTGCTCGCCTTCGGCGCGCTGATCTACTGCACCTATCTGCTGCTGCTCGGATTTGCCTCGGCACCCTGGCACATCTACGCGCTGCTCCTCCTCAACGCCTGCGGGGCGGCGGCAATCCTCAGCGTGCCGATCACCTATCTGCAGGACCTGATCGCAGACCGGCCGGGGCTCGGCACCTCACTGATCTCGCTCAACACCTTCATCGGCACCGGCATTGCCGCCGGGCTCTTCGCCTTCGGCACCGCGATCACCGATTATTCCGGCACCGCCTTCGTCGGCGCTGCCGCCGGTCTCGCGTCGATCGGGGTCTTGCTCTATCTCGAAAGCGCCAGGCGCCAGGCGCGGCAGCCGGCCTGACGACCGGTTGCGAGCGGCATCTCCAATGTCCTTCAATTCAGTTCGACTATTGCTTGACGCCGTGAAAAGTAACAAACACTTCTTTGTCAAATCGCTCGAACTGGTTCTTCAACAATCCGTATCTTTCAGCCAATGTTGTGAACATTTCTTTGCCCGAGCGCTTGATCGCTATATGCATTCTGCAGTTTGCAAAAGCATCAATCACTCTCTTATCGTCGAGAACGATTGGCTCCGCGACCGTTGGCGCGTGATACTCAACTTCGATATAAAGTTTTCCCCCTCGCTTCAGAACGCGTTGCATTTCCGAGGCAACCCGTTCGAAATCATCCACGTGATCGAGTGCGTTGACTGAAATTGCTACATCAAAATATTCATCAGGATATGGAAGACGTTCACCGCCGGTTGAAATGAATTTCGCGTCATATGCAAACAGCGGCCAACCTGCTTCCAAATACATGTTGACGAGTGGATCGATACAATGACGCTCGCAGTTCTCGAATTGCAGCAATGGCGCGAGAGGGCCGCTTCCAATTTCCAGTACTCGCTTGCCAACAAATTCATCTTTCGCAAGGCGCAATTCTTCGTGGTAGCTTGGCCGTACGGAATGCATCGTCATGACGGCATTCACTTCCCAGAGATCGGAATTTTTTAACTTTTGTTGCTCGTTTGGTGGCTTAATACCCCACCAGTCTACAGAGCTGTCGCGAAACCATTGAGACAAGCGAAGCAACTCGTCTTTCCAGTGCGCGATCTCAGCTTGGTGTTTTCTCTTCACGCGGTAAGATGGGCTGACCTTGCGCAAAAAGCGGTCGGCATGAAGCTTGACATCTACCATTTTCTATCTCCCCAAAGAGGCACTATAAAAAGTGTTTCTGGAATAACCAGCCCCACGAAAGCGGTAACCAACACTGGCGAAGGGCTGTGACGAGGGGTTAAGAGCATCCACGGATGGCTTAGATAAAATGGTTCCGGCGCCGGGCGCGGCAGCCCGCTTGAAGCGTGAGTTGCTTGCGTGTGCTCCGCCTCAACGCGGCGTGATGCGATAGGCGCAGCGGCGGGCGCCGAGCAGGATGTGTTCGCTGCGCTCGACGTCGGCGCCAAGGGCGGCGCGGAAGGTTTCGAGTTCGGAGCGGCAGAAGCCGGCGCAGGCGGTGGCCGCCGCGCAGATCGGGCAGTGGTTTTCGACCAGCGTGAACGAGCCGTCCGCCTCGCCCCAACTGTCGGCCATATAGCCCTCGCGGGTGCGGATAGCGGCCAGGCCTGCGATACGCGCGGCAAGGTCGCCGGCATTTTCCAGTTCCTGCCGATAGCGCTGCAGCGTCTCGGCCTCGCGGGCGGAGATGACGGTGTCGAGGGCTGCGGGGCCAAGCTGTTCGACCAGCGTGCCGAGCAGGCCTGCGGTCAATTCGGCATGGCCGTCGGGGAATTGACGGTTGCCCGCAGCGGTCAAGTGCCAGAGCTGACGCGGCCGGCCCCTGCCCGTGGCGCCGACGGTGACCGGTTCGACCAGCCCCTGCTCCGCCAGCTTGGCGAGCTGCTGGCGGGCGGCCTCGCCCGAAATGCCGAGCGCATCGCCGATCGCGGCGCCAAGCTGCGGGCCCTCGGTCTTTATCAGGATCAGGATGCGGTTGGCGGGGGACTGGCGCATATTTTTCCAAGTTGCATCTTGTTTTAATCCAGATAGCATGTAATTTCCAATTTATAACTTGGAAAATAATCCTTCGCCAGCAAAAACTCGGGATCGTCCCATGTCCGATATCGACCAGACTACAGCCGCCCCCAATGCCAGCTCCCTCCTCCGCCTTTTCCTGGCCGAGCACCTGCCGGCAACATTGATGCTTGCCGGCGGCGTGGCGCTTTATGCGGTGGAGAGCTACATCATGGCGACGATCGCACCTTCGATCGTGCGCGACATCGGCGGGCTGGCGCTGTTTTCCTGGGTCACCAGCCTGTTCGTCGCCGCAGCCGTGCTCGGCTCGATCTTCGTCGCCATGCGGCCGCGGGGGATCGGGCTTCGCGCCATCTATGTGATCGCCGCGCTGGTCTTCGGCGTCGGCAGCCTGATTGCTTCAGCCGCACCGTCGATGCCGGTGGTGCTGGTCGGACGCGCGGTGCAGGGTCTCGGCACCGGGGCGTTGGCAGCGCTTGGTTATGCCTTCATCCGCTTCGTCTATCCCCAGCCGCTATGGACGAAGGCGACGACGCTTTATGCGGCGATCTGGGGGGTGGCGACCGTCATCGGGCCGACGCTTGGCGGCTTGTTCTCCGCCGGCAGCAGCTGGCGCTACGCCTTCATCGTGCTGGTGCCGCTCGGCCTCACGATGGCAGTGCTGGCGCCGCGGCTGTTGCCCGAAGTCGAAGACGACCGTGAGCAGGCCAAGACGCCAATTGCCCAGATCGGGCTGCTGCTCGGCGCCGTGCTGATGGTCAGCACCGCCGGCACGATCGAGACGACGGCTGCGAAAATCGCTTTGATCGCCGCCTCGATCGCCGCGGTCGGCGCCATGCTTGTCATCGAAGGGAGAAGCCCGAACCGGTTGCTGCCTTCAGGCGCCGCCAGTCTTTCCAGGCCGATTGCACGCGTTTACCTGACGATGCTCGCCATGACGGTCGTGCTCGTCAGCGACGTCTTCATTCCCTATTTCCTGCAGGTCCTGCACGGGGTGACGCCGCTTGTCTCCGGTTATCTCGTGGCGCTCGTCGCCCTCGGCTGGACGTTTTCGGCCTTCCTCAGCGGCTCGCTGACCGGCCGGCAGGCGCGTGCGGCGATCGTTGCCGGTGCACTCATCGAGGCGGCGGCGACCATTTCGCTGGCGGTTTTTCTCGCGCGCGACAATCCGCAAGCCCACATGCTCTTCATCCTACCGGCGGCGGCGGCCATGTTCATGATGGGATTCGGCGTCGGGCTCGGCTGGGCGCATCTCGTCGCCATGGTCCTGGCGCTCGTCGCCGACAACGAACAGGACAAGGCGTCCTCGGCGATCCCGACGATGAGTTCGCTCGGCGGCGCTTTCGGTGCCGCCTTTGCCGGCGTCATCGCCAATGGCGCCGGCCTCGTCGATCCGGGCGGCATATCAGGGGCGCTGTCGGCGGCGCACTGGCTCTATCTGCTGATGGCGCTGCCCGGCGTTCTCGCCATCGGCGCGTCGCTGACCTTGATGCACGTCGCCCGGAACGCCGAGAAAAACCTCAGCCGAGGCGCAGCATGATCTTGCCGATATGGCTGCCATCCTCCATCAGCCGGTGCGCCTCGACGACCTCTTCAAAGGCAAAGACCTTATGGATGAGGGGGGCGACGGTGCCGGCTGCCAAAAGCGGCCAGACCTCGGAGAGCAGGTCGTCGCGGATGGCGCGTTTTTCCTCAGCCGTGCGCGGGCGCATGGTGGAGCCGGTGACCGTCAGCCGCTTGACCATGATCGGCTGGAGATTGACCTTTTCGGCAACGGCGCCGCCGAGAAAGGCGATGATCGAAAGGCAGCCGTCCTTGGCCAGCGAAGCGAGGTTGCGCTCGAAATAGGTAGCACCGATCATGTCGAGGATGATATCGACGCCGTGGCCGGTCTCGGCCTTGATCACCTCGGCGAAATCCTCACGTCTGTAATTGATCGCCCGTTTGGCGCCGAGCTTCTCGCAGGCCTCGCATTTCTCGCTTGAACCCGCCGTCGCATAGACCTTAGCGCCGAAGGCACGGGCGAGCTGGATCGCCGTCGTGCCGATGCCGCTGGAACCGCCATGGATCAACACGGTCTCGCCTTCCGTCAGCCCGGCCATCTGGAAGAGATTGGCCCAAACGGTGAAGAAGGTTTCGGGAAGGGCGGCAGCCTTGACCGCGTCATAACCCTTGGGAAAGGGCAGGATCTGGCCGGCCGGCAGCAGGCAATATTCGGCATAGGCACCGCCATTGGCCAGACCGCAGACCTTGTCGCCGACGCGATAGCCGCTGACGCCGGCGCCGATCGCGACGATTTCGCCCGAAAGTTCGAGGCCGAGGATCGGGCTTGCGCCCTTCGGCGCAGGATAGCTGCCCTGGCGCTGCGCGACGTCGGGGCGGTTGACGCCGATTGCCTCGGCGCGCACCAGAACCTCGCCCTCACCCGGCACCGGCAGCGAGCGTTTGCCGATCGTCATCACCTCCGGCCCGCCGAAAGACGGTAGATCGACGAAACGCATTTCCCGAGGCAGTGACATCCCGCAGCCCTCCTGATCCCAAACCTTGGAAATAAGTCAGCCCTGCAGGCTTGGGAAGGCTTGATGTGGCAAAGGCGTCAATTCGCCTCGGCTGCGGGATACGTGCGACAGCGTTCTTCACGCTCTAACGAGACGCGCTCCGCTGCAGGAGATGGAAGACCAGACCTTCTTCACTCTCCTTGGCGGCCGACTTGATGACGGCGATCTCGGCGCTGACGCGGTTGATATCGTCGATGACGAGGCCTTCCGGCAGTTCGATGACGCCAATCGAGCAGCGCATCAGCGGAAACAGCGCTTCGGCGCCGGCGCGGTCGTGACCGAGGATAAGGCCGGCGGCGCGGTGCTCGTCGGAATAGAGGTCGAGCACATCGTCGTGGAAATCACCGATCAGCCGGTCGAGGATTTCCATCAGTTCCTCCTTGGCCCAGCCGACGACGCCGATGAAGAAATCGTCGCCGCCGACATGGCCGAGGAAATGGCGCTCGGCGAAAAAGTAGCGGCGCATCAGTGCGGCAAACAGCGAAATCGCGTGATCGCCGAGATGGAAACCGTAGGCATCATTGAACGGCTTGAAATTGTCGAAGTCGCAGTAGCAGAAGTGGCGGACCTCATCGCCGTCGCGGCCGGACTGGCGCATGAAATCGCGGATGGCGCGATTGCCCGGCAGGCCGGTCAGCGGGTTCTGGTCCTGGGCGGTTTTCAGCTGCTTCTCGTTGATGACCTTGATCAGCGAGGCGGCGGAGACGACGCCGGCATAACGCATATTGTCGGTCAGGATCAGGCAGTTGCTGCCTTCCATATTGGCGAAGATCGCCATCAGCTGCTCGGCGTCGCTGTCGAGGCCGACGATCGGCGCCATCTCGACGAAATGCGAGATGCTGCGCTCGTACATCTTGTTCTTCAGGAGATCGCGGCCGAAGGGCTGGTAGATATATTCCTTGAGGTGCTGCTCGTGGATGATGCCGCGCGGCTCGCTATTGGCGTTGAGCACGGGAAAGAAGGCCTGGCGCGGATTGCGGCGGAAGAGTTCGAAGACGCTGTCGATGCTGTCGTTCTCGTAGACCGCCGGCAAGAGTTCGATCTGCTTGCGGATGAGGATTTCGTCGAGCGACTGGCTGCCGCGCTTGGTTTTTCCGAGCTCCTGCAGATGCGGGAAGGACGGCGCCAGTTCCGACATATGCGTCGTCGGGCGGGAGATGAACCAGCCCTGGACGAGGTCGACGCCATATTCGCGGCAGGTGATGAATTCGGCCTCGGTCTCGATGCCTTCGGCGATGACGCGGGTGCCGAGCACATGGGCGATGTTGACGATGCTCTTCAAAAGATGGCGCTTGCGGGGGCTGCGGTCGATCTCGGCGACGAAGTGGCGGTCGATCTTCAGATAATCGACGGCATAATCGCACAGCAGCTTCATCTCGCCGTGACCGACGCCGAAATCGTCGATCGCCAGCTTGAAACCGGCCTTGCGCAGCTTGGAAACCAGGGCGGAAAATTCCGGCACACTGGTATTATCGAAACGTTCGGAGAATTCGAAGCAGACGGAGGACGGCGGAATATTGGCCTTCCGCAGGTGCTGCAGCAGGCTCTCGACCAGGCGTTCGCCATGCGGGATCAGCCGGACGTCGAGATTGAGGAACAGCGTCGAGGTGGAGAAATTCGACAGGGTGGCGAATTTGGCGAGCGCCCGGCTCGCCAGCATCTGCTCGAGCTGCAGCAGCTGGCCTGCCTGATGAGCCTCGTCGAGAATGTCGACCGGCGTGTCGAAGCCGATGCGCTCCTGGCCGCGCATCAGGGATTCGTAACCGAACACCGTGCCGGTGCCGGCCTCGACGATCGGCTGAAAGGCGTTCTCGACCACGAGCTTGGCAAGTGTGACGATCTGGTCGCTGGCATAGCGGCGCAGGACGCCGGGCTCGACGGTGGCAGCCAGGGAAGTCCCGCTCTTCATTTGGCTGATCTCCACTGTGACTTGTTCTTCTTGGTCAGGAAGATGCCCCGGAAGGATCAATGAACCCTTTCGCCAATATGAAAGTTTTGTGAAAGACGCAGGACGCGCCCACGCGTTCCGCGTTTACTTTGAATTCCAAAATACAATCAGGCGCTTAATCAGGCGGAGCGGCGGCGCTCGGCCTCGTGATCGGCGAACATGTCGGCGACACATCTGCCGCCTGATGGAGCGCCCTCGTCGTCGAGGACATCGTCGCGGAATTCGTTGAGCTTGCGGGCGGTATCCCAGAGGCGGAGCGCCTCGCGGACGACCTCGCTGCTCGAGGCATAACCGCCCGTGTCGACGGCGGCGCGGATGCCCGCTGCCTGTTGCGGAGAGATGGAAACGGTGACCATCGGCATGAACTTCCTCCCTTTTTTATTCAGGCAGAACCCTGCCTTTGGGGGACGCATGACCATTTGCGGCGATCGTACACAGGACCACCCGCTTTTGGCGAGCGGTCCCTACCCCTTAAGTCTAATCCCCTGTCATGCCCTTGTCAAAATAGGCGTGTCAAAAAGGCTTCAGCCGCGGATGCCGAGGCCGAAGGCGATCATCGTCGAGCCCTGGATGATGAGGTCGGCGGCCAGGAACAGGCCGAGGACCCAGAGGCTGTTGACCGGCCAGCCGAGCGCGATGACGAAGCCGGCAAGAGCGGTGACGACGCCGCTGGCGACGATCCAGCCCCAGCCCTTGGCCGGCTTCATGCGCCTGCCGACCCAGGTGCGGAAGACGCCGGCAATGACGAGCGCCAGCGACAGAAACAGCGTCAGCGCTGCCGAGGTCAGGATGGGATTGACGAAGGCTGAGACGCCGGCCAGCACGTAGAGCAGGCCGCTCAGCGCCCAGAACAGCACATGGTCCCAGCCGCGCACCTGGAAGGAATGGACGAGATAGATGACGCCGCCAAACAGCATGAGCATGCCGATATAATAGACCGAGACGACGGTGGCGAGCATCAGATTGCCGAGCGCGATCAGGCCGCAGACGAAGAGCAGCACCCCGAGACCGACGAACCAGAGCCATTTCGACTGCAGTGAGGATGTGGACATTCCGTTGAAGACATCGCTCATAACGCACCTCCCGGGTGATGTTGAATATGTTGCAGCAATGCTTCGGGAAAAGATCCGAACCGGCGTTGGTCGAGAAAGATTTTTGTTGATTGATCAGTCAATCAAAAATACTCTGGTCGAAACCAAGGGAGTTGGCGCTTTGCCGAAAGTCGGAATGGAGCCGGTGCGCCGCAAGGCGCTCGTGGATGCGGCGCTGCGGGTGATCGGCGACCACGGCTCGCTTGCCGTCACCATGTCCGACATCGCCCGCCAGGCCGGCGTTTCCCCCGCGCTTGCGCATCATTATTTCGGCAGCAAGGAACATCTGCTGATCGAGACGATCCGCTCGCTTCTGAGGCAATTGCGCAGCGATACGGTGGCGGCGCTGAAGGCAGCGCAGACGCCGCGTGCCCGGCTTTCGGCCATCATCCGCGTCAATTTCCATGCCGACCAGTTCGCGCCGGACACGATCGCCGCCTGGCTTGCTTTTTACGCCGAAGCGCAGCGCTCGGAGGAGACGCGGCGTTTCCTGGTAATCTATGCCCGCCGGCTGCGCTCCAATCTGCTCGCCGACCTCAAGGCGCTGCTGCCCACCGACGCCGCAGAACGCATCGCCGAAGGCGCTGCGGCGATGATCGACGGGCTCTATATCAGGCAAAGTCTGAAATCCGCGCCGATCGGCATCGAAGCCTCGATCGCGCTGACCGAGGATTATCTGAACGCGCTTCTGGCCACCACCTCCTCTTCTCCCGAGGGGGTGAAGGCCGAGACTGCCGCCCCCTCATCCGGCCCTGCGGGCCACCTTCTCCCCCAGGGGAGAAGGGACGACCACATCGAACCATCTAGGGACCAATGACATGAAAGCCCAGCCGAAAGCCTCGCACTTCATCGACGGCGAATATGTCGAGGATACCGACGGCACCGTCATCGAGAGCCTCTATCCGGCCACCGGCGAAGTGATCGCCCGGCTGCATGCGGCAACGCCTGCAATCGTCGAGAAGGCGATTGCGGCCGCCAAACGCGCTCAGCCGGAATGGGCGGCGATGAGCCCGATGGCGCGCGGGCGCATCCTCAAACGGGCCGCCGACATCATGCGCGAGAGAAACCGAGCGCTGTCGGAGCTCGAAACGCTCGATACCGGCAAGCCGATCCAGGAGACCATCGTCGCCGACCCGACCTCGGGTGCCGATGCCTTCGAATTCTTCGGCGGCGTTGCACCTGCCGGCCTCAACGGCGCCCATATCCCGCTCGGCCAGGATTTCGCCTATACCAAGCGCGTGGCGCTCGGCGTCTGCGTCGGCATCGGCGCCTGGAACTACCCGCAGCAGATCGCCTGCTGGAAAGCGGCGCCGGCGCTGATCTGCGGCAATGCCATGGTGTTCAAGCCCTCGGAAAACACCCCGCTCGGGGCCTTGAAGATCGCCGAGATCCTGCATGAGGCGGGGCTGCCGAAGGGGCTCTTCAACGTCATCCAGGGGGACCGCGATACCGGGCCGCTGCTCGTCAACCATCCCGATGTCGCCAAGGTGTCGCTGACCGGATCGGTGCCGACCGGACGCAGGGTGGCGGCAGCAGCAGCCGGCAACCTCAAGCACGTGACGATGGAACTCGGCGGCAAGTCGCCGCTGATCGTTTTCGACGATGCCGATCTCGATTCGGCGGTCGGCGGAGCGATGCTCGGCAATTTCTATTCCACAGGCCAGGTCTGCTCGAACGGCACCCGCGTCTTCGTGCAGAAGGCTGTTAAAGCCGAATTCCTGAAGCGGCTGAAGGCGCGCACCGAGGCGATGATGATCGGCGATCCGATGGATGAGGCGACGCAGGTCGGGCCGATGGTTTCCTGGGCGCAGCGCGAGAAAGTGATTTCCTACATCGAGAAGGGCAAGGCCGAGGGGGCGACACTGATTGCAGGCGGCGGCATTCCGAACAACGTCTCCGGCGAAGGCTATTACGTGCAGCCGACGGTGTTTGCCGATGTCACCGACGCGATGAGCATTGCCCGCGAGGAGATCTTCGGCCCCGTGATGTCGGTGCTCGATTTCGACGACGAGGACGAGGTGATCGCCCGCGCCAATGCCAGCGAATTCGGCCTCTCCGGCGGCGTCTTCACCGCCGACCTCACCCGCGCCCACCGCGTCGTCGACCGGCTGGAGGCCGGCACGCTGTGGATCAACACCTACAATCTCTGCCCGGTGGAAATCCCCTTCGGTGGCTCGAAACAATCCGGCTTCGGCCGCGAGAATTCGCTGGCGGCGCTGGAGCATTATTCCGAGCTGAAGACAGTTTACGTCGGCATGGGGCCGGTGCAGGCGCCTTATTGAACGCAGCGCAAGCAGCCCCCTCATCCGCCCTCCGGGCACCTTCTCCCAATGGGTAGAAGGGGGGATCGAGAGGCCGCGGCACGTCTCTTCTCCCCTCGGGGAGAAGGTGGCGGCAGCCGGATGAGGGGCGACGCGGCGCAACGCCTGAACCAAAGTGCGAGAGAAAAACCATGCAAGCAGATTTCGTCATCATCGGCTCCGGTTCGGCCGGCTCCGCCCTCGCCTACCGCCTCTCAGAAGACGGCAAGAACAGCGTCCTTGTCATCGAGGCGGGCGGCAGCGATTTCGGGCCGTTCATCCAGATGCCGGCAGCCCTTGCCTGGCCGATGAGCATGAAGCGCTACAATTGGGGCTATTTGTCCGAACCGGAGCCGAACCTCAACAACCGGCGCATCACCGCACCGCGCGGCAAGGTGATCGGCGGCTCCTCCTCGATCAACGGCATGGTCTATGTGCGCGGCCATGCCGAGGATTTCAACCGCTGGGATGAGCTCGGCGCCAGCGGCTGGGCCTATGCCGACGTTCTTCCCTATTTCAAGCGGATGGAACATTCGCATGGCGGCGAGGAAGGCTGGCGCGGCAGCGACGGGCCGCTGCACGTCCAGCGCGGCGGCTTCACCAATCCGCTGTTTCACGCCTTCATCGAGTCCGGCAAACAGGCGGGCTTCGAAACGACGGAGGATTATAACGGCAGCAAGCAAGAGGGCTTCGGGCTGATGGAGCAAACCATCTTTTCCGGCCGCCGCTGGTCTGCCGCCAACGCCTATCTGAGACCGGCGCTGAAGCGGAAGAATGTCGAGATCGTCTACGGCTTCGCGCGCAAGGTGATGATCGAGAACGGCCGGGCGACCGGCGTCGAGATCGAGCGCAACGGCAAAATAGAGGTGGTTAAGGCCAACCGCGAGGTGATCGTCTCGGCCTCCTCGTTCAATTCGCCGAAGCTCTTGATGCTGTCGGGCATCGGTCCGGCTGAGCATTTGAAGGAGATGGGCATTGAGGTGAAGGCCGACCGGCCGGGCGTCGGCGCCAACCTGCAGGACCATATGGAATTCTACTTCCAGCAGGTGAGCACCAAACCGGTATCGCTCTATTCCTGGCTGCCCTGGTTCTGGCAGGGGGTGGCGGGTGCGCAATGGCTGCTGTCGAAGGGCGGGCTCGGCGCCTCCAACCAGTTCGAGGCGTGCGCCTTCCTGCGCTCGGCGCCCGGGCTGAAGCAGCCCGACATCCAGTACCATTTCCTGCCGGTGGCGATCAGCTATGACGGCAAGGCGGCGGCCAAAAGCCACGGCTTCCAGGTGCATGTCGGCTACAACCTGTCGAAATCGCGCGGCAGCGTGGCGCTGCGCTCGGCCGATCCGAAGGCCGACCCGGTGCTGCGCTTCAACTATATGAGCCATGCCGAAGACTGGGAGAAATTCCGCCACTGCGTGCGCCTGACCCGCGAGCTCTTCGGGCAAGCGGCCTTCGACAATTATCGGGGGGCGGAGATCCAGCCCGGCGAAAATGTGCGAAGCGACGAGGAGATCGACGCCTTCCTGCGCGAGCATCTGGAAAGCGCCTATCACCCCTGCGGCACCTGCAAGATGGGCGCCAAGGACGATCCGATGGCCGTGGTCGATCCGCAGACCCGGGTGATCGGCGTCGAGGCCTTGCGCGTCGCCGACAGCTCGATCTTCCCGCATGTCACCTACGGCAACCTCAACGGCCCGTCGATCATGACCGGCGAAAAGGCCGCCGACCATATCCTCGGCAAACAGCCGCTGGCGCGCTCGAACCAGGAGCCCTGGGTCAATCCGCGGGCTGCGGTGAGCGATCGGTGATGGCTGGAGAGGGCTATCGTCGCCTGTCGGCGAAGTTCGTCGGCGGCGAATTTCGAAGAAAGAGATGGTTCTTTCCTCGCAAACCGGTTTAGGAAGGGGCTCTGTTCAACATCCGTTCCGGCATGCCCGTGTTGTATCGCAAGTCCAGACTTCTTCGCCGATCCCGTGTTCTCTGGGGTTCCCTTGCGCTCTGGCGCCCGCGGCTGATCTTCTGGTGCGGCGCCTTCGCGATCGGCGTCATCAGCGTCGGTTTTGCCAGGCTGGCGGATCTGGCGCAACGCGCCTTTGCCGGCGTGACAGCTTCCGGCGAATGGAGCTTTCTGCTGCCGCTCGCCATCACGCCGCTCGGTTTCATGCTGTCGGCCTATCTTGCCGCCACCTTTTTCCCGAACGCGCAGGGCAGCGGCATTCCGCAGGCGATCGCCGCGCGGCATCTGCGCGACCCTGAAGACCGCACCCGCCTGCTGTCGCTGCGGCTGGTGTTCGGCAAGATCGTGCTGACGGTGCTCGGGCTTTTCTGCGGCGCATCGATCGGCCGCGAAGGACCGACCGTGCAGGTGGGCGCATCGATCATGCTGGCGGTCGCCCGCTTCGGCGGCATGGCGCAGGCCCGCGGGCTGATCCTTGCCGGTTCGGCGGCCGGCATCGCCGCCGCCTTCAACACGCCGCTCGCCGGCATCGTCTTTGCCATCGAGGAGATGAGCCGGACCTATGAATCGCGCGCCAACGGCCTGGTTCTGACCGCTGTCATCCTATCCGGCCTTGCCGCCCTCGGGCTTGCCGGCAGCTACAACTATTTCGGCTCTACCGCGGTGGCGCCGGCATCGCTGCGCGATTGGGAACTGGTGTTCGTCTGCGGCATCGGTGGCGGCGCGCTCGGTGCGGCCTTCAGCGGGCTTGCGCTCCATATCGGCCAGCATGTCCGCCGCTTTGCACAGCCGCAGCCGCTGCGGCGGATGGTCGTGCTGGCAACGGTCTGCGGCCTCGCTGTCGCCGCCGTCGGCATCCTGTCTGGCGGTGCGACCTTCGGAACCGGCTACGACCAGGCGAAAGGTGCGGTCGAGGGCAATCCCCTGCCCCTGCTGTTCTTTCTGGAAAAGCTTGTTGCCGGCTTCCTGTCGATGATTTCAGGAATTCCGGGCGGCATCTTCGCGCCCTCGCTCGCCATCGGCGCCGGCTTCGGCAGCACGGTCGGCCAGCTGATGGGCAGCGGCATCGCACTTGCAGCGATCCTCGGCATGGCCGGATATTTCTCCGGCGTGGTGCAGGCGCCGATGACGGCCTTCGTCATCATTCTGGAAATGACCGGCGATCACCAGGCGGTCATCCCGATCATGGCGGTATCGATGATCGGCTACGTCACGTCGCGCCTGCTGTCGCGCGAGCCGCTCTATCACGGCCTGTCGCGCGTGTTCATTGCCGCGGCGATCAGGGCCCGGCGGGCCGAAGCAGGATGAATTCGGGGAAGCGGCCGCTCAGGCGAGCAGCCGGGTGACTTCGGCGGTGCGGGCCGGCTGGGCGGCGTCGGCGATGGTCGTCGAAAACAGCACCTTACGGGTGGCGTCGGCGACCTTGGCGAAGACATGGCGGATCTGGCAGTTCTGCTCGCCGTCGCAATCGTCGCACTTTCGATAGGCGGTGATCGACAGGCAGGGAAGCGGCGCGAGCGGCCCGTCGACGATGCGCAGGATCTCGCCGAAAGTGATGGTATGGGCGGGCTTCAAGAGGAGATAGCCACCCTGCTTGCCGCGGCGGCTGACGACGATGCCGTGATGTTTCAGGTCGAGCAGGATCTGTTCGAGGAACTTCTTCGGGATCTTCTGCTGCGCGGCGATATCGGAAATCATCACCGGTTCGTCAGCATCGGCATCCGCCAGAACCGTCAGCGCCCGCAGCGCATATTTCGCCTTTTGCGTAATCATCTCAGACCATCGACACACACAGGCGGCGCGAATCTCCGCGCCGCTACGGAACTACTTTCGCCTCTATGGCATAGTCAGCATGAACGGAATTTGAACGCGCCGTGGAAAGCCTTGAGGATCAAGCGTTTTGGCCTTGTTCTTTGTTCTTGGCCAAGCGGCTGCAATCTACGCCAAAACCGCCCGCTCCGCACCTTTTTCGGCATCACTTCGGATTTCGGATTGACAGGCTGCGTGTAACTCTACTATTTTTATAGACATACCAGTTGTTCGCGGGGATTTTTATCCTCGGGCGGCTGTTTTTTTGCATTGCGGCAGCTTCGGAGAGATATTTGCTCCTCCGGCCGCAGCTTTCGAAATCCCTTTTTCTGTCCGATCCAGGATTGAGCTGCGATACTCCCGTCAACAAAGGACAGGATTCCCATGACTGTTAACAATACGATTGCGGAAGAAGGGCCGATTGCTGAAGCCAAGGCGCTGAACGACACGCTGGCGGGTCTCGACCTTGCAGGACGTCTGTCGCTGGTCTCCGGCCTTGGCGGCCGCGTGGTGTTCACCACGTCGCTCGGCATCGAGGACCAGGTGATCACTGCCGAGATCGGCACGCATCGCCTGCCGATCGATATTGCGACGCTGCAGACCGGCCGGCTGTTTGCCGAGACGCTGTCGCTGATCGAAGAGACGGAAAACCAGTACGACATCCGGATTCAGCGCTTCGAGCCCGAAAAGGCCGATCTCGACGCCTATGCGGCGCAATACGGCCTCAACGGTTTCTACGAGAGCGTCGAAGCCCGGCATGCCTGTTGCGGCGTGCGCAAGCTGAAGCCGCTGGCCCGTGCGCTGGAAGGTGCGGCGATCTGGATCACCGGCCTGCGCCGCGGCCAATCGGCCAACCGCGCCGAAACGCCGTTTGCCGAATATGACGCCGAACGCCACCTCTTGAAGGTCAATCCGCTCGCCGATTGGGACCTGGAGGCGATCAAGGCCTTCGTGTCCGACAACGGGGTGCCGGTCAATCCGCTGCATGCCCGCGGCTATCCCTCGATCGGCTGCGAGCCCTGCACCCGGGCGATCAAGCCCGGTGAGCCGGAACGCGCCGGCCGCTGGTGGTGGGAGCAGGACGAGACGCGCGAATGCGGCCTGCATGTCGCCGAAGAGGCCGCGGTGATCGCCGCACAATAATCAACTTCACGGCTTACCGAACCCGGGCGCGGCCACCGCCGCAGCCCTTGGGAAGCCAGCATCAGGAACTGCTTTGCGGCAAACCGCAAAGGATCGACAGTCTGGAGTAAAACATGCCCGATAGCCGTCCGGATACGGAACTCAGCAATCCTCAGAGCGCCAAGGCGCCACTCGACCCGCATCTGAAGGCGCTGGAAAACGAATCCATCCACATCTTCCGCGAGGTTGCCGCCGAATTCGAGCGTCCCGTCATGCTCTATTCGATCGGCAAGGATTCCTCGGTGCTGCTGCACTTGGCGCGCAAGGCCTTTTATCCCGGCCGCGTGCCCTTCCCGCTGTTGCATGTGAACACCGGCTGGAAATTCCGGGAGATGATCGCCTTCCGCGACGCGACCGCCAAGAAGTATGAACTCGACCTGATCGAGCACATCAATCCGCGCGGTGCGGCCGAAAACATCACGCCGTTTACCCATGGCTCGGCGGCTTTCACCGACATCATGAAGACCGAGGGCCTGCGCCAGGCGCTCGATGCCGGCCAGTTCGATGCCGCTTTCGGCGGCGCGCGGCGCGACGAGGAAGCCAGCCGCGCCAAGGAGCGGATCTATTCCTTCCGCACCCCCGACCATCGCTGGGATCCGCGCAACCAGCGGCCGGAACTGTGGAACGTCTATAACGGCATGATCCGCAAGGGCGAGAGCGTGCGCGCCTTCCCGCTGTCGAACTGGACGGAAGTCGATATCTGGCGCTACATCCAGGCCGAAGACATTCCGCTGGTGCCGCTCTATTACGCCAAGACGCGGCCGTTCGTGGAGCGCGACGGCATGATGATCCTGGCCGAGGATCCGCGTCTCGAACTGCTGCCCGGCGAAGTCCGTCAGGAGGGCATGATCCGCTTCCGCACGCTCGGCGACTTCCCGCTGACCGGCGCCATCCGCTCACAGGCGACCACCCTCGAAGAGGTGATTGCCGAACTCGAAATCGCAACGGTGTCCGAACGCCAGGGCCGCGCCATCGACCGCGACCAGTCCGGCTCCATGGAAAAGAAGAAGCGTGAAGGATATTTCTGAGATGACCGCAGCCCAAACCGCCGTCTCGGCCGCCACCGTCGTCAGCCTGCCCGCCGCCGAGCCGCAGAAGGCCCAGCGCGACACGCGCCCGCTGCGGCTGATTACCTGCGGCAGCGTCGATGACGGCAAGTCGACCCTGATCGGCCGCCTGCTCTGGGACACCAAGGCGGTCAAGGAAGACCAGGCCGCCACGCTGCAGCGCGATTCCACCGGCAAGCAGAACGATCTCGGCCTGCCCGATTTCGCGCTCTTGCTCGACGGCTTGCAGGCCGAGCGCGAACAGGGCATCACCATCGATGTTGCCTATCGCTATTTCTCGACCGACAAGCGCTCCTTCATCGTCGCCGACACGCCCGGCCACGAGCAATATACCCGCAACATGGCGACCGGCGCCTCGACGGCCGATCTCGCTATCCTTCTGGTCGATGCCCGTTTCGGCATTCTCGAGCAGACGCGCCGTCATGCGACGATCGCCTCGCTGCTCGGGATCAAGCAGTTCGTACTCGCCGTCAACAAGATCGACCTGACGGGCTACGACCGCGCCGGCTTCGACAAGATCACCCATGAATTCCGGGAATTTGCGCTGTCGCTCGGCGTCAAGCAGATCACCGCCATTCCGATGTCGGCGCTGAAGGGCGAAAACGTCGTCTATTCCGGCCAGGCCGCCATGCCTTGGTACAGCGGCCCGACCCTGGTGGAGACGCTGGAGCTTGCGACCGTGCGTTCGTCGCAGACGGTCGGCTTCCGCCTTTCGGTCCAGCGCGTCTCGCGCCCGGGCGAAAGCTTTCGCGGCTATCAGGGCACGGTTGCCGGCGGCTCGGTGAAGCCGGGCGACAGCGTCATGATCCTGCCGTCGGGCATGGTCGCCAATGTCTCGAAGATCGTCACCTTCGATCTCGTCCGCAACGCTGCCGTTGCCGGCGACGCGATCACGCTGGCGCTCGACCGCCAGGTCGATGTGGCGCGCGGCGACATGATCGTCTCGATCGACGCCCAGCCGCAGGTCGGCCTTGCCTTCGACGCGCAGATCGTCGCTCTGCAGCCTGAGGGCATCGAGCCCGGAAAACGTTACTGGCTGAAGAGCGGTTCGCGCCGCCAGCGCGTTCAGGTGCAGCCGCTCAGCCAGCTCGAGCTGAAGACCGGCACCTGGACTACCGCCCAGCGGCTCTACATGAACGCCATCGGCAAAGTCCGGCTTGTCTTCGAAGAGGCGGCGATCTTCGACCCCTATGAGCAGAACCGGCTGTCCGGCTCCTTCATCCTGATCGACCCGGAGACCAACAACACGGTCGCCGGCGGCATGGTCACGGGCAAGCGCACCGAACTCGGCGGCCTGCACAATGGCGAAGGCCGTGTCATCCTCTCGCTCCCGGCCGATCTTGCCGAGCAGATCATGGCCAGCGAACTCTTCGCCAGCCGCAGCCACGAGGCCGAGGTGCGCCGCATGACGGCGGCCGAAGCGGCCGACCTCTGGTCGAGCGCTGCAAGCGATATCTAAAGCGCGAAGTTGCCCCTCACCCTAACTCTCTCCCCGTTCTGACGGGGAGAGGGGACGTGCCAAACGAGACGTATCGTGGAACGGAAACGGTGCGGCATATTCCCTTCGCCCCGTTTACGGGGGTCCGAAGGACGGGTCGAGACGCGTGGCGCGAAACCGGTCGATGGCAGCTGTCGGAGGAGGGGCTCGTGCCACCGGTCTCCTTGGCGACTTACCGCGTCGAACCCCGCGGAATAATGCTAAAGCCCAAGTCGGCCTTGTCTTCATCAGCGGGCTCGTCGCGGACGGCGCGCAGCAGCATGTCGGCGACGCGGTAGCCGATATCGTAGCGCGGTATGTGCACCGTCGTCAGCGACGACTCGGTGTAGGCCGAAAATTCCAGATCGTTGAAGCCGCAGATGCCGACATCCTCCGGCACGCGGATGCCGCGCGCCTTGCATTCGATGAGGACGCCAAGCGCCATTTCGTCGCTCTGGGCAAAGACTGCATCGATATCCGGCACGCGCTGCAAGAGGCTGGAAAACAACTCCCTGCCGAGGCCGGTGCGGCTTGGCGCATCGCCGCCGATGATGAGATCGGGGTCGAAGCGCCCGGCTTCCCGCATCGCCGCCTCATAACCTTCGATGCGGCGGCGCGAGCGGACATCCGCGCCGCGGCCCATGAAAGCGATCCTGCTATAACCCTTCGAGAGCAGGAAACGGGTGGGTTCGGCGCCGGCCGCATAATGATCGAGGCCGACAACCAGCCTTTGCGGCTCCTGGCTGAGATCGGCAATATGGGCGATGGGACAGGCAGCACGCTCGATCAGCGGCAGAAGATCACGATAGGATTCGGCGCCGGCGATGATGACGCCGGCCGGCTTCTGCGTCAGGAAGGATTTCAGCAGGCCGGCCTCCCCCTCGCCATGGTTCAGCGTATTGGAATATTGCACGGTGAATTCAGTGTGGCGGAAGCGATCCTCGATCCCGATCATCAGGCCGGTGAAGCCGTATTGGTGCAAGGCGGGCGTGATGACGCCGACGATGCCGTTGTGGCGGCCGGCCAAGGCGCGAGCCGCAAGATTGGGGATATAGCCCATCTCGTCGACCGTGCGCAGGATCACGTCGCGCAGATCATCCGAAACGATCTGCGGATTGCGAAGCGCACGCGAGATGGTGATCGGGCTGACGCCCACCTTCTTCGCCACATCGCTCAACGTCACATGCGCACCGCGCTTGCCTTTGCGCCCCTGCCCTGCTGCCTTGCTCATCGCCCCTCATATGCCACCGCGAAACCCCGTCGATTCGCAGTCTTTACTTTCTGCAGAAGAATTAATTTAGAGTCTACTAACATTTTGTATTCGCAACAGGTTTCGGGAAGACAGTTTCCAAAAACAACGGCATGATCGTCTGCCGGCAAAATTACGGGCGCATGCGGCGATCGGATCACAGGCTCCGGGAATAAGTCCATTTATTTCCGAACGAAATCGCTGCGAAGAAAGCGCTGCGAAGCCACACTTCGGCCGGAAGGTCCGGCGTGTGGTACCCGGTTCAAAAACCTCCGGCGCAAAGATTAAATTCCAGTAATGTCTTACAAATCGGCAATATAAACATGATCAATATTTAATTTGTAAATCCGCCCGCCGCGATCATATGAATCCCGAGCGCCAATTCTTCCATTCGCTCGGTCGCCACCTCAACGACTGCGCTGCGATCGGAGGCATTGGCACCAAACGCCATCCGACGCCAGGTCCCAAGACGTGGAACCACGACGCCATTCAAAGCCAACACTCTCGCAAGGGACCATCACCATGTCACACATCTTGAGCAAACACCGCACTGCAGCGCTGGTCGGAGCCGCCATCCTCGCCGGCGCTGCCTGCCTGCCATTCACCATCAACGCGTCGAACGCCATTGCCGCGCCAGCCGATGCCGGCGGCGTCTTGGCCGCGAGCGGCTCCTTCGCGTCCATCGTCGATGCCGACAAGCCTGCCGTCGTCACCATCACCACGACCATGAAGGCGACCGATGTCAGCGCCGACCAGCAGGACTCGCCGATGGACGAGCAGTTCCGCCAGTTCTTCGAAGATCAGGGGATCCCGCTGCCGCACCAGCCACCGAAAAACCGGCCTTCGCAGCAGGCGATGGCGCTCGGCTCGGGCTTCATCATCAGCCCGGACGGCGTTGTTGTTACCAACAACCATGTCATCGACAATGCCATCGACATCAAGGTGACGCTGGATGACGGCACGGAACTGCCGGCCAAGCTGATCGGCACCGACCCGAAATCCGATGTCGCCGTCTTGAAAATCGAGGCACCCAAGCCGCTGCAGACCATTGCCTGGGGCGATTCCGACAGGCTGAAGCTCGGCGACCAGATCCTGGCGATCGGCAACCCCTTCGGCATCGGCACCACGGTAACGGCAGGCATCGTCTCGGCGCGCGGCCGCGACCTGCACAGCGGGCCTTATGACGATTTCATTCAGATCGACGCGCCGATCAACCATGGCAATTCCGGCGGGCCGCTCGTCGACCGCAGCGGCAATGTCGTCGGCATCAACACCGCGATTTATTCGCCGAACGGCGGCAGCGTCGGCGTCGGCTTCGCCATTCCCTCGGATGAAGCCAAGGCGATCGTCGCCAAGCTGCAGAAGAACGGCTCGATCGATCATGGCTATCTCGGCGTGCAGATCCAACCGGTGACGAAAGACGTCGCCGATGCCGTCGGCCTCGACAAGACAGGCGGGGCGTTGGTTGCCGCCGTCACCGCCGATACGCCGGCGGCGCAGGCCGGCGTGAAGCCGGGCGATATCATCACATCGGTCGGCGGCGAGACCGTCAAGACGCCGAAGGATCTGTCGCGGCTGGTGGCCGACCTTTCGCCGGGCGCCAAAAAATCGCTCAGTGTCTGGCGCGACGGCAAGGTGATCGATCTCAACGTCACCGTCGGTGGCAATGAGGACGGCCAGAAACAGGCCGCCGTTGAAAGCTCGGACAGCAAGGGCGAGGCCAGCGGCCAGCCGAGCCTCGGCATCGGCCTTGCCGACCTGACGCCCGACATGCGCCAGCAGCTCAACCTGCCGCGCTCCATCAGCGGTGCAGTGGTCGCCAGCGTCAACCCGGACAAGTCGGCGGCTGCCGCCGGCATCCAGTCCGGCGATATCATCGTCTCGGTCAACGACAAGCCGGTTCACAATACCCGCGATGCCAAGACGGCGATTGCCGAGGCCGGCAAGGCCGGCCGCAAATCGGTGCTTCTGCTCGTGGAACGCGACGGTAATAAGACCTTTGTTGCGGTGCCATTCAGCGCGGCCTGAGGACCGCGTCTGGCAACAAGACTTTCGTCGCCGTGCCATTCAGCGCCTGACGGCTCGAGTTGGAAGGAGAAGCCCGTGAAAGCGGGCTTTTCGATCGACCGGCGTAGATGGCCTTCGAACCATGCGCCGCTTGGTCGGCGAAGACATACAGGAGGCGTCCGCTGTCGTTCCTATATCTGCTCAGGGCGATTTCAGCTTGGTGTTCTTTGTTCGACTACGAGGCTTGCCTCTCTGGCGGTTTGCCTCCTGCTGATTTGTCGCATCGGATTGGCGGCGTTGGGCAGCCTCCAACTGCTGCTTCGTCGGGAGATCATGCACGTAGGCGGGCGCGCTGAATGCCGTCGCGTTGTCGAACGGCCCTTTGTGTGTCCGCGCCACACCATAGGCCTGGTCCTCAGCGCTATCGATCCCGTGTTCCGACGGCGAGCGGGCGTGACGAGCCTGTGTAATCAGATCGTCGGCAGTCGGGCTTGACGTTGCGCTCTTCTGCGCCGAAGCGATGATCGCGCGTTTCCCGGCGGCGTCCTTTTGATCGGCGCGGTTTCGGGACATGTCTTCATCCTTTTTAGTCGTGTCACATCAGATCGCGATGCATACCGTTCAGACGCGTGCAGCCGTTCAGGGAAAACGACACGCATAACTACGAACATGAATCAGGTTCGATGCAGCGCTTTAGAAGCGAATTCTGCACTGTCGCGTTCGGCGGCCTTCACCGATCATCGTTCAGGCAGCCTGGTTTTTGGAAAGCGATAACCGACCGGCCGTCGCGATGCGTTGGCACGCCTGGGCGCCGTATACCGGCCAATCCGATAGGCCTTCACCGGAGCGCCACCATCATCCTGCCATCTTGCAAAAGACGCATCTTCGATCGCCTCAGGAAGCGGGCCCGAACTCAACTGGGTTGCAAGGTACATTCTCAAAGCCGATCTCAGCGCGGCCTCATCGACAATTCCAATTTGGAAACAATGAATGAGGAAACTTGTCGCGCTGATCTCGCTGATATCGATCGCGTAAGTTTCGCCGCCACGGAAACCGGCCTTTCGAAGAATGCGCTCCAGCATTCTCAAATTGGTGACATCGAAAAACGGATCAGATGTGGAAGACATTGTGTCCTCCTTCATTGGGGCTAGGGTTCGTGCACGCGCCCCAAGCGGCGGTGCCCTTATCGTGCCCGCCGATCACTCAACTTGCGCTCTTTGCCACCTGGCCGCAACCTCATTCGCCGGCAGCCATTGATAATGTCGTCGCAAAACCCATTTTAAGGAGAGGAGGACCCGCATCATGCAGTTCAACGGTGAAGCGACCCTCACGAAGCCGTCGGCATTGGCGGTTTCCGAAAGGCGTGCACTTCTAGATCACCTCAGCGAGGCGATCAGCCGCCTGACTTATGGGCTGGCGGCGGATGGATTGCTCGACCTTGTGCCGTCTCTGCTTGAGATAAACAGCGTTCTCCGCGACATGACGGATGAAATTTCCCGTGTGGACCCTGTTTATTCCGACGAGGTCATGGCGAACACGGTCCGCTTGATCAAGACGTCCGAGGCCTTGCTTGAGAACAGGGTCATCGTGCAGACCATCCATTAAGATCCATCGGCCATTAAGATCGGTCGGCCATTGAGATCGGTCGGCGGTCGGACATGCCGACAGGCTTTGGCATCAAGCTCCTCGTTCTCTACGTGCATTCAGTTCATCGCCGGCTCCGAGTCAACGGCCGGCGCCCACCTCCAAGGATCGACCGCCATGGCACTTATCTTTCCAAACAGAAGCCGGAGCTTCGACGAAGTGCGAAAAGGCGTGCGTTTTACCGGCTATGACGGCATGTTCGAGGTCCGGTTCCTGGTCGAAGAAGGCGCACTCGGCAGTACTATCACGCAGAGTTCGTCCGAGGCTGCATACCTTAATGCCTTCGATGCCGCCCGTTCTTCCATTCAGGAGGCCGCATCGAGAGCCTATCAGCATCGACGCGGAAACAACTTCACGCTCAAGGCCGAAGATTTTCGCTAGAATATTTCCGTTTTTTCTCAGGAATCACGGAAATGCGGGGGAGCAAAAAATATGGTTTCGACACGATACCGGCCGAAAGACCTCAAGCTTGCACGTTGTCATATCGTGAAGGCCGCGCGCCGCATTGCCCATCAGGAAGTGGTGATCGGGAGACTACTGCTCAAAGGCAGTCCCTCGGGATTAGCCTACGAGCTGTTGGGCAGGCTCTACGACGATCAGCGGCAAAAACTCGATCGCCTGAAACTGATCGAAGCGATGGTTGAGGTAAAAGCACAATCCTCTATGGGCGCGCCCCGTCCTGGCGGCGCGCTCGCGCCGCGCTTGACGATTGTGCGCAGCGGCGTGATCTCTCCGCCTGACCGGGAATCGGCCACGCCTTGTAGCGCAGAGGTTTGGCACCCATATTTGGTGTAGTGGCAGTTTGTGAACGAGCACTGCTTTAGGGGTCGTTAGCGTTCCCCGGCCCCAAAGGAGGGCATCATGTCAGCCACGGTAAACATCCATTCGTGGAAAAGCCTGGTCCAGCATGTCGGCAAGTTCCGCTATATCGACTTTCTGGTGAAATTGACGCCGGCGATCAGCGTGGCTTTTATCGTCTTTATCGTCTTCAAGGATGTGTTCTGGTAGGCGCTGGGCCACCGTGGCAGGCCAATACGCGCCTCGCTGTACTAATCAAACGAAGGTTTGTAACGCCGACTCTGGAACTGGACACCGCAAATGCAATTGCGAGAAATGGGTGAACAAGATTGCCTCGCCTTTCTGGCAAGCCACACCCGTGGCCACCTAGCATGCCTAGGCGACAAATATCCCTATATCGTTCCCATCCACTATGCGTATGAAAAAGATCGGCTTTTTATATTTTCAATGCCGGGCCTGAAGGTTGATCTATTGCGGGCCAATTCACCAGCCTGTGTTCAGGTTGAAGAATTCGGCGAAAACCGAACGTGGAAGAGCGTGCTTGTTCAGGGCACTTCTGATGAGCTGACCGATACGCCGCCCCGGCATGACGAACGCATCCACGCCTGGTCTCTCCTGCAAAAGCAGCCATTTTGGTGGGAACCCGGATCGCTTGCCTTAAACTCGGAAAGCGAAGACAGTCCTGCTCCCTCGATATTCTTCGGCATTTCGATTGATATGGTATCTGGGAGGCAAGTGGTTTAAACTGCAGCCTTCAGACCTGCCACGCCCTCTCGATTCGCAGGGCGGCGTTGCTGCACCATATATGGAACTCCAGACAGACACGGCTAAACGCTGTCCGACACCAGCCTTCCCATAGAGGCGCGGATTGCTTGATGCTTTTTACCAACGCGGGCTTGCTGAGCCAGCTCGCGTTTAATGGCACGCGACCTCCGATAGGGAAAACCATGAACCACGCACCTGAGAACGACGCGCTTTTCAACATCACCGGACACTTCGTACAGGAGCTGAAGGCCGTTCTTCAAAGCGAGAGCATCGTCGAAGGCTCCGACTACGAAAACAGCGCCTTCGACGAAAAACGACGGGCGGAAGGACTTCACCTGTTACGCTTCCACAAGACCGGCACCGCAGCTCAGGCAACCCAGATCTGGGAAAAACATATGACAGCCCGGTCTCATCGCTAATCCGGAACGAAGGCCATCCGGCCGACGTTGACGGGATGCCGGCTCTCTAAACCTCGTCTTGAGACGATGGCGTTGGCGCGTCCCGATATGACGCGCCGCTCAGCTCAACATTTCCATGAAAGGAAAAATCATGACCAATGACAAAACGAAAAAAGCCGCGGCGACAGACGGACCCTACGACGTCATCTACTTTGCGAAGAAACACCGCATTTCCAACGAGGATGCCAGGGCCATCATCGAAAAGTATGGCGCCGATCGCAAAGAAGCGGATAAGGCCGGCCGCCGCATCAGCGTCTGAACCAGGATTGGGCTTGCCGGCGTGGACTCTAATGGCTCCCGCCCCCCCATCTGCTTGCGATGCCAGGATGCAACATCGGCGGACGAATTAACCCTACTGGCTTACCTTAATATCAGCATGCGCTTGAATACATCGAGCTGTGTGCCATCGTATCGTCAGGATAGATTTCTGGTTCCTGACCAGCTCGCCGGAACCGTGGCCCGCCTCTTAGCAGAGAGGCCGGCTTCCATCCATAGGGGCCGAGCTCGATGATATGGAGGGTAAGCCATGAGCAACGTCTTGAAATTTCGTCCAAAATGCGCGCATGTCGACAGTCTGGCCGACTGCCGGGAAGCGCTCGAACCTATCGTGATGAATATCCTCAGCGAGGCGATCGGCAGGGGATATCCGCCGGCCGAAGCCGCCATGGTGGTCGCCGATATCGCCGACGATTACATCCTCATGCTGTCGCGCCAGCTGCGGCGCTGATCCGCTTGCAAGCCTCGCGCCTCGTCTGCGCGCGGCAAAGTCGGCGGATCGCTGCATCTTCGGTGGCGTGGATCTTCAAACGGCCGGGTCACGGGCGACACCTGGCTGTCGCCGCTTTAGAGGCAGAGCGCCTCCCGTCATACCGGATGTGAAAGTGGACCGCGCAGCATCTGCAGGGGTAGCAGCAGTGGTACAGGAGACGAGACCTGCTGCACGGTCCGTCGGCCACAACGTCGGGATTTGTCGGAAGTTCCCGGGTTCGCGGCACGACAGATAAGCCCGCGCGCGGCAACATCTGCTGGAGGGACAAGCCACAATTGTTCCCCTCATGTTCTAATCGCTAGACTGGTGTTCTTCGAACCTGGGGGAAGACACAGACTTCATCACAAAGCCAGAAAAAACCCCGCCGGAGCGGGGTTTTGAGTAAGTCGGGGTGGGTCGGCAGCGTTATCTGCGACATGGGAACCCCGCTAGCGGGATTTCTCGCCCTCGCCTCTGGGGCTCGTTGCTTCATTCCCTCACTCTTTGAATCATCGTCGTAATGCGGCGTGAAAGCGATCATTGAAGCGACGCCGTCGCTATCGCCACCGCGGCTGCCGTGGTGGAGCGTTGGCTTGAATTTCGTGCAGCGGCGCGCGGGATCCGAGAAGCTTCTTCAGCTTCTTCTCCTCCGCCGGGCCAATCCCGAACTTGCGGCAATGTTCTGCGACATCATGCTCCCGTGGGCCGGGAACGCGAACTTGGCGATGGTTCATGCTCTTCATGGCTATTTCCTCCTGAGAGGAAAACCAGCACGGAGCAGATTTGTTCGTTAGCAAGGTCTAAAATTTGCGTTGCTGGCTCCGCTGTCGGCGACTGATGGCAGCAGCACAGAATAAGGTGTGCGATTGCTCAACTGATCTTCAACCAATGCCGCAGTGCCGCCACCGCGCCATCGCTGGCATAGGCAATCATCCCCCCGATCGTCAGCCCGGCAAAGGCAATCAGGCCCGATATGCCGTAACCGATCGATTTCATCCGTTTCCACTCTTCCAGTGCCGGCGCCACCGCCTCCTGGTTCTTCTCGACGGTCTCCTTGAGGTTCTTGATCTCCTCGCGGATCCGGGCGTCGACACCGCCGCTGATCGCTACCGTTGTATCGAGATTGGCGATCTGCCTTGCCTGTTCGTCGAGCCGCGTGTGGATCACCGCACGGCTGTCGTGGGCATTGGCCTTCTCATCGCTGACCTCGTTGCGCAGCAGTGCGACGTTTTCCTCGATGCCGGTCAGCCTTCCCTCGACGCGCCCGAGAGCGCGGAGAATATCGTCGTTGGATGTCATCTCAGTAGCCGCTCGCTATGCCTTAGGGATAAAATTTCAGCTTCTCGGATTGCGGAATGCCGCCGGCGATACGGTCGATCACGGCGCCATAGGGATGAACGCCATCCGGCGTGACGCTCGGGCGGACGATGGAGCCGACCGGAAGCACCGTGGCGCGCGGGATCGAAATCGTGATCGTGTTGCCGGAGATGCTGCCGATCGAGGTCGTCGACAGGCGGGTAATGCCATACGGTCCGGCATAGGTGTTGATCTCCTGCTCCGGCCCGAAAATGCTGGCATCGGCAACCTCGATCGTCGTGTAGTTCGCGACACCGTCGGTTCCCGCCTGCGCCGTCACCGTGGTGCTCGGCAGTTCCAGCATGCCCGGCCAGACGCCATCCCGGACGCCGGAAACCCATGCCCCATAAGTGTCGATCGCATCATCGCAGCAGCCGCTCGTCTTGGCGAGAATGTCGCTACGAAGGCGCCATTTGCCGGAGGCATCCGTGCCGTCCGCCGGCCAGCTATTGTTGGCCGAAACGTCTTGATACTCCGCTCTCGATAAAGGTCGTTGGCGCTGATTGCGCCCGTTGCCGGCGACGTCGCCGATCCGGCGAAATTATAGGTGAAGGTCGTCGGCCCGGTGATCGTGATCACCACATTGCCGTTGTACTCCGTTTGCGCAGCGCCGGAGATCGAAACCGTCTGGCCGGTCGCCAGGCCATTGATGCCGGATGCGATCGTTGCGGTTACGACAGTGCCGACCGAGGTCAAGGTCACGGTGCGGGTGGAAACGGTGCGGCCGAGCGGCGGGAAGGCGACGATCCTGACGCCGGGATAGCGCGCCCGAAGCCTTGTGATCAGGCTCCTGTAGTTGGTGGTGAAGAAGACGGCGTAGGTGGCTGCCGTGTCGTTCTGGCCCATCTGGTTGGCGATGACGGTGAACGGCTTCTTGCCGTTGTTGAAGGCGGTGATCTCATCGACAATGGCCCAGCGCCGGGTCGCGATCGCCGCACCGGTGCCGGTAAGCTCGCGCACGGAGCCCGATCCCGGCATGCCGATCATTAGAAAGGGAATGCGGCCGATGCCGCCGTTTTTGTCGAGCCACCGACGAAACCAGCCGAGATTGCCGCGCGCGTCGGCAGCCGCGGAAAACTGCTGGCGCGCCTCACCCAAGCTGTCGACGACAGCAAGCGCGACCGGCCTTCCATCCCAATCGCCCTTGGCGACCATGAAGTCGGGGCCGTAATATTGCGGCTGCGTCTGCGTGGCGTAATTGGTATCGAGTGCCGCCGTGCTGTCGGCAAGCGGGGTGTCCTTTAAGGCCAAGAGGGTGGCGAGATCGCCGGCGCCCCAGACGCGCTCGCCGCGATGCTTCTGGATACGGTAGACCGGCCAGATCTTGTCGCCGACGGCGGTGTGATAGAACAGCCAGATTTCGATTGCGCTTTCCGGGTCGACATCGGGAATGGTCAGCTCATCGGTCCAGGCGCCATTCGTCTGGTCGGCAACCGTTATGGTGTTGAGGCCGGCGAAGGTGCATTGGTAAAAGACACCGGCGACCCGGATGAACATCGCATCGGCGACCACAGAATTGCCTGGCGTGCCGATCGTGCCGGTGACGACCGTCTCCTGCGGCGCGTTTCCGCCTTCCGTCGAGGCGAAGCCGGACAAGTGAAAGCGGAAGGTTCTGGTCTTATATTGCGGCGTGTTGACGACGATCTTGCTGCACACATAATTCGTGCCGGAAGCGGCGGTGACGATCGTGCCCGATGGCATGCGGTTGCGGGAGGCGAAGAACATGTAGCGATCTGGGTCCACGCTGCCCCCACCCCCGCCACTCAGCATCGGATTAACAAGAGCAAGCGAAATGGCATTCATCATCGGCGTGTTCCAAATCTGCTGGTGAGGTCGGTATAGAAGCGAATGGTGCGCCCTTGGCGGGCATTGGCGCGGTCGAGGGCCTGGCGCTCGCGGGCGAGGATGGCGATGACGGGCTTACCTTCCACGACAGGCGCATGCGCTTCCTGCCGCAGCAGATCATCGGGCAAGGGCGGCAGCGCGATGCCGGCCGCCGCCTGCCCTTTCATCCCCGCCGCTCTGTTCAGCCGCTCAGTGGCGGAGCAGCCACTGACGATCAGCAGCAGTGACAGCGCAAGCGCGGTTCTTTTCCGAAAGCTGAAGCTCATAGGATTGGATCTCGATTTCAAGTGTGTCTTTGGCCGCCTGCTCGGACGCTTCGGCAGCGGCCAGGCGCTTGCGGTGCTCTTCGATGGCTTGGGCAGCCGCGTCACGCTGGCGTTCCATCTCGGCGGCTCTCGCATCGGCTGCGCTCTTTTCGGCCAACAGGATATAGCCGGCACGCGCCTCGCGGGCCGCCGAGGGATAGCCGATCGCAACCGCATAGAGGTGATAGAGCACCAGGCCGGCGGCGATGCCGGCGGCCATCTTGAGCGTGTCGAGCAGGGAGAACATCAGATGCCCTCCAGGCAGAATTGGCGTTCCTTCTGCCGGCGCCGAGTCAGGCCAGGAAAGGTGATGCCGGCGGCGCGGTTCCACTTCAAAAGCTCCTCGCAGCCCTCGGCCGTCCTGCCCTGGTTGATGAGCCTGACGGCGCTCGAGCCGCAGGCCGCCTTGACGCCGACATTATAGGCGAATGAGGTCAGCGCCACGAAACGAGCATCCGGCAGCGGCACGCGCACGCAGCTTTCGACGCCGCTCGCATAGGTCTTGAGCTCCAACGCCAAGAGCGCCTTGCACTGCTCCACCGTCTTGTGATCGCCAGGTTTGACGCCATTGGTGCTGCCATAGCAGATCGTCCATGGCTGCCCCTGTGTGGCCGGATCGGGATAGGCATTCTGGCGCAATCCCTCGAACGAGCCGACAAGCGCCACAGCCATGGCGGCTGCGGCACTACCCTTCTGCAGGCGGTTTGCCATTCAGATCTCCTGAGATTTTCTGCTGAACGAAGATGCGGGCGACGATCGCCGCCACGGCGAAAAGGCCGGTGATCGCCGACATGGCGAGCTGGATGTAGAGGTTGCGCGACACCCAGGTTGCCGCGACGAAATTGAGGACAGGCTCAAGCACGATGAAGAGCAGCGCCAGTGCCATCAGACGGACGGACCAGGCGTGCTTGATCACTGCGCGCCAGTTATGGACGAGCATGGGGTATCTCCGAATTTTTAGGGGGGTGACGAAGCGCCCGGCTCCAGGTGGAGACGCGGCGTGCGTTAACGTTTCAACGGTGCGGAGGGTTGTCCTGCCCAACGCAAAACGACACTAAATTAGCTCAGCGGGGCAAGCTCATCACGGCTGAACTTCCTCTGCAGTCTAACTCTCCAGTTCGTCAAACACCTTATCTCGGTGTCTATGAAACGGACAGCCGGCCAACGGGCCACGGCAGGTCACCTTGGATCGCGCGCTAACGCGTGCCAGCAATAATTCCCATGAAGATCAATAGAACGGCAAAAAGCCGCATGGCTGTTACCGGCTCGCCAAAGAAGACCATGCCTCCAACAGTTACAGAAGCAAACATCACCCCGATAAAAATCGGATAGGCCAATGACAGTTCATAGCGTTCCAGCACGGCGAACCACGCGAACGACGCGATAAATGTCATCGCATAGGCTGAAAGAACCAATGGATCACTCAGGTAGCGAATGATTCTTGTCAGAGCAGTGGCAGAGCCGACCTGATCGGCCAGCACTCCGATGCGCCACTTTGTTATAAACTGACTGTACAGCGTAAGAATGACGGTCGGCAGGATCGCCAGAAGCAGCTTCATAGGGTTGCGCTACGGTTGTGATCATTACAGGGGACAGGCTGCCGAGAGCTCAAGACGTTGTCGATCATGGAACAGCGTGTCCGTAGCGATACATGTCAAGCATCTCAGGCGGTATACCCCAGTCTTTGGCGCCGATCTGATCGTGCAGACGTTCCACGGCGTCGCGCATGTTTGCCTCGATCTGTTCCGGCATACGGCTCGTCGCGGGCGAAAATCCGTGCTGGTATGCCGCGCTCATCTGGTGACGGACTGCTTTCGCGACAGCTTGATCCCGCGTCATGGTTCGCAAAGGCTTTCGACTGGGTGCAAAAAACGCATAACCCTCGTCTACAGCTTCGCCGTGCAGCATCTTCGCCATCACTTCGGAGATCAGAGGAGCGAGATGGAACCCGTCTCGCTTTGTTCCTGTGGCGGCGAACAGATTGGCGATCGACGTCTGCCCGAGCAGCGGGTAGGTGTCCTGACTGTTAGGGCGCGCGCCGACGTTCACACGGATCAGGTCGGCCCGGTAATAATTGCTGTTGATCTGCTTTATGGCCCCGTTGAGCAGGCCTTCGATGCTCGTCAGGCGGCCATGCGCGTGGAGCTGCGGCGCAATGAAATTGCTGGCCCCGACGAGCACATGGTCGTTCGGCTCGTTTGGCCCCTGAAAATAGGGCGCAGCATACAGGCCACAGGCCAAACCGCGGTTAGGGGTACGAATGACGTGGGAGAGTGCATCATCCGGGCTGCGGATTTCTATCGATGTGCCGATGCCATAGAAGATGCGTTGGATCAGGTCCGGCAACCCGCTGCGATCCAAAACGTCCCACGCCGTTGCGCCGGTGGCCAGGACAAACTGGTCGCCTTCGACCTGTTGGCCTGACATCAGAGTGACATGAGTAATTGCCCCATCCGCATGGTTGAAACGGTCGACACCTTCGTCGATAAAGCGCACACGCGCCGCTCGGCGCAGCGCACCCTCCATCTTCTCCAGCATGAGACGCGGATTGAACCAGCCCTCGTTGTGAATGAAGACAGCGCGGCTCGCGCGGTAACGCTGGTGCGGCTTGTAGTGGGGAATGTCTTTCGGCGAAATAACGTCGTGCTGCTCGTTGAAGTCGACCAGCGCAGAGAGGATGGCGTCGAAATTGAGATCGTCGAGATCGTCGGCGGCGTTGTTGTTGACGACGTAGGTGCCGGATTTGAAACATCCGCCACCCGCGCATCCCTGACAGGCGGAGCAACCACCGGGAAGTGCGTCGCCTGCTGCATCGATAAGCGCCTGCTCGAAGGCTGGCCAGAGGCGCGTCGCCCGATGACTCATCTCAAATCGAAAGAGATCGATATCGGTATCGAGGCCACCATGCTCGATTTCCGCGAAGGAATTGAGCATCGCCGCCGCGGCAAGCGTCGCGGATCCTGGGCGCTGCGGCGGGCCGACCACGACGATCTCATCCGAAGCGTTTGCGCGCCGCAGCAAGCCGAAAGCGATCGACAACCCCACAACGCCGTTTCCCAGCACCACCCGTTTCATGTCAACTCCAAGCGACCGTAAGATACGATTCAGATCTTCTTCAAATAACAAAGCCCAGGATAGGTCGGGCAGCGATGGAGACTGTGGCCGTACTTGCCGATGATGTTTTCCGCATAAACGCGTCCTTCAGCCGGAATGACATTTCTGGTCAACTGCCAGAAAGCAGCAATGCCGCCCGGCACCATCCTCTGCCAAACAGCCTCGAAAGCTTCGAGCGACGGCTGATAAGAATTTACATCGAAAAAGGCGAGCGCCACAAATTCATGGGGATTTTCAGAGAAATGTTGCGGGATAGTCTCGCGGCAGTTCCCTTTAATTACCTTGTGCTTGCCGAAATTGTGTCCCATGGCGTTGGATTGCTCATGCAGTTTCAGCAATTCATCGAGATAGCCGGCATATTCCTGGCCTCCGACGCCATAGGTGCCGTCGCGATGCAGCTCTGACGGAGCATCCTTGTCGGAGAAGCCGACATAGCCCTCGAACGTGTCGAAACAGGCAATCCGACGATTGAGATGCAGAGGTTCGTAAATGGCCCGTAGGTTCTCGCACAGCACGGCTGTCTGGCCGCGCCATGTGCCAATATCCAGGATGGAGCCGGGAATATCGACGATCTGTACATAAATATCCCGGATCGCCAGAATACGCGCCAGCAATGAACCACGCAGGAAAAGACCGGGCGAACGCTCTTTTTCCTCTGGCGTTGCAGGATAGGTCTTCTGCAATTCGAATATCTTATGTCTTGCGTCGATGCTGGTGGAAGGTGAATAGCTTATAGAGGTGGATTCGTGCGACATGATCTATCTCTGATTTTTGGGTAAGCAGCGGGTATTTCTATTTCCAAAATCTGTCCTTGATAATATAGAGCGGACGATTTTGAACTTCCTTGAAAATCTTCCCAACGTAGAAGCCGACAACGCCCAAGCAAATCAGCTGGACACCAACAGCAAACAGGCCGATCGCGGCAAGAGACGTGAAGCCGGGTTCGATATTGGTCAAAAACAAGCGCATCACCACAAGCGCCACGCCCATCACTGTACCAAATGCACTAAGGAGCAGCCCCAGCGACATCACGATCATCAGCGGGCGCTCAGAAAAATACAGCAGTCCATCCAGCCCCAGCCGCAGCCGTGACCAGAAATTATAGGACGAGCTGCCCTTCAGTCGCGGCCGGTGGGCGATGCGCGTATAACGCGGCGAGAATCCCATCCACTGGTCAAGACCTTGAGGAAACCTCGTTTTCTCTGTCAGGCCATTGTAAGCATTGGCGTATCGGCGGCTCAGCACACGCAGGGGAGACGTGTTCTGCGGCGACTCGAGACCGGTCATGATTCGAAAAAAGCTATAATAGAGCCGAGCGGTCATGCGATTGATCAGCGGGCTTTCCCGTTGCTCGTACTGTCCGATCACGATGTCCGCCTTCGTCGCCGTCATATGCTCAAGCAATGTCGGAATTTGGTCCGGATGGTCCTGCATATCGACGTTCATTCGGATGACTACATCACCCGTGGCCTCACGGAAACCGCAAGCGATGGCAATGTGCTGCCCAAAATTCCTTGACAGGTCGATGATCCGGACGAAATCGAACTTGGCCTGCAACGCAAGCAGCAACTCAAGGCTGTTATCCGGGCTGCCGTCATTGACGAAAATGAGCTCCAGTATCGCTCCAAGATCCTCGCGCCCTGTAAATGCACGCATCACCCGCTGGATCTCCACACACAGGTCATCGGCCAAATAGCCATCGCGATAGATGGGCACCACAATGGAGTAATTCACAGCTTGCGCCCGATATATACGCGGCCAACCTGCTCGGCTGCAAAGCCATGCGGCAAAGCGTCTCCTGCCTTGCAAAGGAAAGTCAAATGGCTCAACATCCTGCTGCTCCCTGTTGCTGTCCGGGCATGGCCGAAAGTCCAGCCCCGTGCCCATTCAGAATAGGATCGATGATGCTGACTTGCCCGTCGAAAGCGCCGTGAAGCTGGGCGTATTCCGGATAGGGGCCATAACTCATCCACTCAACCGTAACCCCTGCGTCCCGAAACATGGCTTCGTCCAGATAAACTTTCGCAGATGGACCTGACAAATAATGCGTTGCTCCAGCTGCGAGACAGGTCTCAAGGACTCGCTCGCTTCGCGCGCCGCGCGGAGAGTAGATCCTGTCGCGGGTGATCACAACATCCAACTTTAGCATTTCGACGACATGTCTGAGGAACAACTCATTGACCTCCGTCAGCAGTTGCAATTTCTCGAACTGTTTGTAAATCGATTCGATAACAGGGAGAAAAAACTTGGCGGCCGGTGCCGTCTTATAGGCCTGACGGATCTGGGAAAAATGTGCCTGAGCCCAATCTCCCTTGATTTCAACATCCTCGATGGGTTGCCCGAGCCTGTCGCTGGTCATCACAGGAATGGTCATCCAGCGCGTGCCCGTTGCGGTCTTGATCTTGTTCCGATTGTGCCAGTGGCCCTTGCTATAGGCGACCTGATCATAAATGATATATTCATCGCAGCGGCTGATCAGGTCGAAGAAGCCACGCCAAGGAACATAAGATGACTGTATGATCGCCACGCGTTTCATGGCCGCGCACCTGCGGTCTTTCGTGCCACCACGAAACGCGATCCGCCGGCCGGCAGGCGCACTCCGAGGCGGATAAGCTGGCGTTCGCCATCCAGCAACATCTCGAACGACCTATCCACGAACCATGGCAGTTGCAGCTCCCGCGCCGGATCATGATCCTTGGCGCGGCTGCGCGTGGAGCGCTGGAGCGCGAAAACCGGCAACAGGCTCGTCACAAATGATGTCGAGAAAATCACCTCAAGGCCGGCGGTAGCACATTTCTGCTCCAGCTCGCCGCGCCGATAGCGGCGTTTGTGGAACGCCAGATCATCGTTGCGGCTCCAAAGGCCCGGGTGTTGCGGAACAGACAGCAGCACCCCGCCGCCAGCCCGCAGGGCCTGGGCCATTTGCCGCAAGACCAGCTCGTCCTCTTCGATATGCTCAAGCACATCGAACGCACAAAGCAAATCGAACCCCTCACGGAAAGGAATGTCGCGCGCATCCATCTGGAAGAGTTGCCCCGCCCCTTTCAATCGATCGCGCGCGTAAGGCAAGCCGTTCAGATAGATCTCGCTGCCGCACAGGACCGCATGCGGAAGAGCCTCGCGCAAAGCCGTGAGGACGAAGCCCGTGCCGCATCCCACTTCCAGCGCCCGTTGGCTGCTAGCAAAATATCGCCGCACAAGATCTGTGATCAGGCGGTTTCTGGCTCGAAACCAGAAGCTGCCATGCTGCAAGGCCTGAAGCTGTTCATGTGAATTGCTCGCCATACCGTCATTGTCACGGGCAAGTGCGGGCGCAAAGGTCAGGAAACCATCATCCAGAGGCACGAGCGTGTCACATTTGGGGCATCGCCAGATGTCCGCCTCATACACGGCATCGCACACCAAACAACGTTTCATCGCGCCGATTCCAGAACCCGACTGGCGACACGGGCAATATCTGCCTCGGCCAGCCCGCCATGCAGGGGCAGACGAAGCAGAGTATCGGCCGTCTCGTTGGTGACCGCCATCGATGAGGCCCTTAGTCCATATCGCTCACCGGCTGGGGAAGAATGCAGAGGAACATAGTGCGTAACGGCCCCAATGCCTTCCATCACCAACTCGCGGCGTGTTTCTTCGCGGCGTTCAAGATTAGTAAAGCGCACATGATAGATATGCCCGTTATGTGCAGCGTCGGCCGGAATTTCAGGAAGGCGCAACCCGTTATGGCCGGCCGCTTTGAATATTTCATCATAGGCATGCCACAGCGAAAGCCGATGCCGCGTCAGCTCCTCGGCGTACTCAAGCTGAGCCAGAAGCACGGCAGCCACCAAATCGGATGGCAGGAAGGAGGACCCCATATCCTGCCAGTCGTATTTGGCCACTTCGCCGCGAATGAACTGGGAGCGATTGGTGCCCTTTTCCCGGATGATTTGCGCTCGCTCGACGAGACCGGGATCATTGACAATCAGGGCCCCACCTTCGCCAGAGACAACATTCTTGGTCTGATGAAAGCTCAAAGTGGCCAACTGGCCGAATGTTCCGAGAGCCCGGCCTTTCCAGGAAGCCAGGTAAGCCTGGGCCGCATCCTCCACCACAGCCAGTCCATGGCGCGAGGCGATGGCCAAAATAGGCTCCATCTCGCACCCCACTCCGGCGTAGTGAACGACGAAGATTGCCTTGGTTCTCGGCGTAATGGCAGCCTCAATCAGCGTTTCGTCGATATTGAGCGTATCGCTGCGAATATCGACGAATACCGGCACAGCTCCGCGCAGCACCACCGCATTGGCCGTCGACACGAAGGTGAACGACGGCATGATAACCTCATCCCCCGACTCAAGGCGGAGAAGCATTGCGGCCATTTCCAAGGCAGCGGTACACGAGTGGCACAGAAGCGTGCTGGCACCGTACATCGAGTCCAGATGCGCATGACATCGCTTTGTGAAGCTTGCATCGCCGCCCCACTGGCCCGAGAGAAGGCATTCGTTGAGATAGAGCGCCTCCTTCCCGATCAAGTGAGGCAATGCAAAGGAGACACGATTCATTCACAAACATCCAAAGCAGCGTATAGCGTCAAAGGCTCGATAGCAAAAAAGCCCCCGCTTTGCGCCCCTAATTAAATTATAATCCACATAAGACAAGCGAATTTCCGCCAAGACCGGGGACATAGGTCACAACGCTCGCGACGATACATTATTCCATTAAAAGAACCGCTTGGTTTGCAAATTTATATTAAGAGAACCGTTCGGTTTGCAAATATTGGCTTAACCGAGGCCTTTTATCAACTGTGCAAGGTCCGGCAACCGAATCACACTCGGTGCTATTGCATCTGTCCGCCGATCCCACTCATTGGATCGATGGCTCATTCGACCTTGACGTTGGCTAGACAAACAACGCCAGAGCCCACAACGCGATATCCATATTTTCTAGGAAAATGGACGTCCCGCTTGCCCAAGGAAAGCCAAGAGATGCCCGACATTAAAGGACTTTTCAAAAGAGCTGAATTGCAGATATTTCTCGTTTACATGGGAGCCCACCTTCCCATCTTCCTTTTAGCGGATGCACGATATTGGGATGACTGGAGCCTTTCTGGCGCAAGCAATGAAATGCTTGTTTCTGTTTTTACTCAGGCCGGATTTCCACTTCTCGGATATTATCATTATGCCGTTCAATTAATCGGCTGGTGGTTTTACGCTTTCTCAACGTTTGCGCTCGGCTACCTCATCATTCATGTATTCTATCTTATCCTGAAGTCTTTCGATTTCTCAAAATCTGACGCGACGGCGCTGTCTCTCCTCGCGGCAGCCTCGCCGGTTTACTTTGCCAGAATTGCGGCCATAAACAATCCAGGACTATTTTTTCTACTGGTATTTGTTTTTGCCTTATATCTTTTTATAGTTTCGGTGATTAATAAAAATATTCATACAGAATACCATTCTTATGCGTTATTTCTTTTTTCTTTTCAGTTTAACGCTCTTATATCGTTCTTTCTTTTGGTGCTTTTTATTGCTGCATTCCTGTTTTACAAGGAGGGCAATAATTCAACAGATGTCTACTATAAAAACCATTTAAACAAATTCAAATATGTCATAAAGAGAACGGCTGCAATCGTGCTTTTGCCCTTCCTTTACGCCATAATACAACATTTTTTATTCAAAAAGAGCGGCATGTTTGCCGCCAGCTACAATGTCATCGACATAAATTTCGGCGCAATACTATCGGAAATCAAAGTCGTAATTTTATATTTATTCCCGTATGATGGCATATATATTGGAAAGCCGGTCGCGCTGACGATATTTTTGGCCGCCTCGCTCATTGTTTACTTGATCAGACCAAATTCTGCGGGGAGCGGCACGGAGGCCGAACGCAACGGAAAAGGTTTGATAGGCATCGGCGTCGTGCTGTTAGGTCTGGGGGCCTCAGCCTATGTCTTGGTTGGGAAGGAACCCTCTTATGCGCCTTGGATGGCGACCCGCTTTCAAGTGCTGCTTCCGTTCGGCGCCGCCTTTTCTACCCTGGGTCTTTTAAAGATCATCTGCGCCGTTTTTCCGGCAGAGAACCCCAATATACGTCATCGGGTGAAAATGGCCTCATTTGGTGGCCTGATAGCAGTGTTCATTGTGAATTGGTGGTTTGTCTACGCCACTTTTTACGTCGACCACCTGCGCCAGGAGGCTTTTGCCGATACCATCAGGAACACCCCTTCCCTGCAAAGCCGCAATTACGTTATCCTTGATAGATCTGGTCTGAACGCATTCGATACAATGCCCGGATTGGGAGAATATGCCGGCCTGCATGAAGCAGTGACCGGGAAACAAGATGCATTGATTTTGGATTATGACTCCATGACAGCATATGGCGGTTGGTCTGAATTTGTTGGCAATTTTAAACGGTTCTTGGGAGCTTGGTCGAAAGTCGAAGACGCGGCGTTAGATGTTCCAGGATGCCTCTACATCGTTAATCGCGAACGCAACGTGCAAAGCAAGTGGGCCTATGCGGTGAGTGCTTTTATCGTCAAGATAAGACATCCTGAACACTATACGGCAAGGCACCTCTTGAGTTTTGATGGCCCCTACTGCCAGTCGCCCCGGTGAATGTGACGTGCTCTCCGTAAATTAGCTAAACGATCCTCCAAGAAGAATGAGCCTGTCATGATATCAGCCTCGGGCTTGCTTCTTCGACCTTCCGACCCTGATAGCCGCCATCGCAAAGCGGTCGGCGAGTTTGTCGAAAACGAGGGCTGCCCCGTCGCGATCTTGAATACCCGCCGAGGACGTCTGCCTTGAGAAGCATGCCCAACGTATCGACCAGAATGTGCCGCTTGCGGCCCTTGAGCTTCTTGCCTGCATCGTAGCCGACATCGCGGCGGGCATCCGGGCCAGTCTTCACCGATTGGCTATCGATGATGGCAAATAATGGCTGTTCTTCGCGGTCTTCCAACTGCCGGGTCCGGCAATAGAGCGCATCATGAATGCGTCGCCACGTCCTGTCCTGGCAGAATCATTTGAAATAATGATGGACTTGCTCTTCGGGGGAATCCGCCACTGCAGAAAAGTTTATCAATCTGCGGCTTGGTGAGTGAGGCAGCGAAATCAACAGACGTTATCGGCAATCTGAGAAGGAATAGCCGCTGAACTCGTGGGCGCAGAATATCACGCAGCTGCAGCGCAACGAGGGCGCCCCGAAACGCGTGGGCCAAAACGCCGCCCTCGATACTGCTGCCCACAAGCAAGCGCCGATTAAACGCGGTATTTGACAACTTTCGCCGGTGACCCCACGGCGATTGCATAGTCGGGAACATCGGCCGTGACGACGGAATTTGCTCCGATCACGGCGCCGGTCCCTATCGTGACGTTCATCAATATTTTGGCACCTGCCCCAATCCAGACATCATCACCAATTTCGACAAAGCCGATTTCGGCCTTCTGAAGCCTGATGGGTGTATCGCGCCGCATGCCATGTCCGTGATCTATGATCTGAACGTCTGAACCGATCAACACGTCATTCCCTATAGATATGCGGTTCTTGGCAGTGATGATGTTCCGGCGGCCGATGACGGTGTTGTTTCCAATAAACACCTTCGGCTCAGGCATCGTGAGTTGAAAGAAGGAATAGTCTTGGATCGTGACGTTGCTGCCGACCTCAAGAACTGCTTGCTTCACCATGCGGAACTCAGCGCTGCGCTTGACAACCAGGTTCGAGCCGGCGCGACTGAAGTAGCGAAATCGCTTGTAGGCCGTAACGAGACGCTGAAGAATTCCTCCGCGATTCCGGTACGATGCTTTATCAGTCGCCATGATTTCCTCCGAGTCGGGAGGTCATTAGCTCACGACGTCGTTTATTGCCAGAGATCGCGTGCGTATATCCCCGCCAGAAGCTCGAACACGGCGTCCATTGAACGATCGCTCAACCGGGAACAAACGGCGTTACGCATACCTCCCACAAGGGAAATAAAAGCCATCGGTCCAAACCCAAAGGTTCCCCGTCGAGCCGCCGGTTATCTGGCGAATCTGTTTGCTTGTGTTGGTCCAAATATCCTGCGAACCGACTGCGAAGCCGCTGGCGACTTGGCTTGTACCAACGTTTGCACCGTCAGCGCCGACACCGGCAGTCAGTGTGCCCTGCGCTGGGTCAGACAGCAGAGTTGCGTTGGTTGTCGCCGATGATGTGAACTCAAAGCGAAGCTTCGCCTTGACCTTCACCCCATTTGGGACTGTCAGCGCCAATAGCGCCGAATTAGTGGAAACCGCGAGATTCACAGCATCCTTGACCGGCGAAACGAAGGTATATTCATCCCTCGGATACATTACGAATGCTCGAATAAGCGAGCTTGCGTCCGTCAGCACCACACCGATGCATTTGACGATGGTATAGCCGGTGAGCAGCGTCGTGGTGATCCCGCCGATCGTTGAGGAAGTCGAAAGAACCACGTCAAAAGACAGGTCTGCGTCCTCGCGCAAGGCATATGCAAAGTAGGTCGCGTTCGCCGCAACGGCGCCAGCGTCAAGGCCGCCGGCGCCGGTTCCAGCGGCAAATGTTCCCGTCACCCGCTTCGTCCATGGCGCTGCGCTGGAAACGAAGCTTGCCCCCGTCCTGGCAGATCCTGCGGCAAAATCGACATGGGTGTTCGGGCTGCCGGCATTATTGGAAATGGTGAGCCCGACAATGAAATCACCGACAGCGGAGCTGTCGGCCTTGCTCTGGATCCTGGCGAAAAGCTTGTTGGTGAAGAAGGCGGCACCGGAACAGATGATTTCGACGCTATAGCCATCCTTGAGGACAAGGGTTGCCGCCCCGTCGATCGTCTCTGCCCCATTCGGATCAATCGTCAGATCCCCGCCATCGGCGATAATGCAATAGTGCCAGTTGGCGCCGAGCGTTGCCGCTGCGGTCAGGGTGAGCGTCGCTGCCGCGGTAAAGCGATGGACGGCGTTGTCGTCGGATGCGAGCGCGGTGTAATCGCCTGACTTGGCCGCATAGACCAGATCCTGATCGAACGCGACGTCGACGCCGTTCTGGGCAAAGCCGAGCAGACCGCCGCCTTTCAGATAGAGGCCGGTCTGCGGGGTCGAGGCGAAGCCGACGCCCGGTGCGGACACGGTTCCGCTCGCGGCCTTGAGCGGTGCGATCATCGGCGCCGAGCCGTCGCGCGGCAGCGAATTGGTGATTTCGTTGCCGAGGTCGGTGGTCAGCGCGTTCCATGGCGCCGGGTCGATGACCTGGCCGACGGAGGGTGTCGTGCCGGCGGGTTTGGAATAGACGCCGGTTGATGGGTTTCTGGGCATTTACCTTGCTCCGAAAGGAAAAGGCCCCGCGATTGCGAGGCCATTGTGGTGTGTGTAGCGAAGGCGGGCGTATGGGCGGCCGTATTTTGTACGGGTTGAGCAACCCAGAGTATTTTGTGGAAAGATATGCGGGGTAGGTTACCAGCCACCACCACCACCACCACCGCCGCCGTTTCGACCGCGGACTCTAAGAAGCGCGCGTGTAAGAGCAGCCTTCGCGGCGGCTCTACGACCACCTTCGGTACCGGCTTTCGCCGGCATCATACCGCTTCCTTTTAAAGCGCCCATACCGAGTCCTTTCAAAGCCTCTTCGCCAGCGCCACGAATGGCCTGCTCGGCTCGGTTGCTGAAACCACCTTCCCCATTCCCGAAACCTTCAAAAGCACCACGCGCGATGTCGGCCGTCCTCCCTGACGGCAACTTAAAAGCCAGGTCAGAGGCCAAACCTCCGGCGCGCTGCAGCGTTTCGGAGACATAAGGATGCTGTTCGTCGAAGGCTCTATCCATCCCGCGCTGATTAGCGAGTGCGTTATCATACCGCTCTCCAAACGTTTCGCCCGGCAGGGGCGGAAACAAAAAATCGGGCAACAGTGGATCAGCAATGGGCGCCAGCAATGCAGCTGTCCCAGCGTCCATTTCGTCGAGATAGGGACCGACGACAGTACCGCGGCTGAAGGCGCGTAAGGCATTGTTAACCGAGAGGTCGCCGGACTGCCCCGCATAAGGGTCATTTCTGAGCTCGGCAACTCTCCTCGGCGGTACAACCGGTGCTCTGTTATCTGGCATTATGATCTCCTGTGGGTGGTGATTGGGCTCGACAAGGCTTCCGAGCAGCAGCTTGGAAGTCTGCGTCAGTCTTCGGGTGCCGGAGCGAACCTGAGCCGCGCCCGGCTTCTCCACTCTTGCAAGGATTGAATCGCCACGGCGTGCGCCACGGTGGGACGTTTGCGATGGCAATGGCCTTCACAAGGGCCGAACGCGAAGGCCGTTCATCGGAATTTGGATTGAAGGAATGGCCACTGTCCATTCGGCAGAAAAGGCCGACAACAACAGGTGGAGCCTAAATTGCGGGCTCTAGCGACCCTTGACAGCAAAAGGGCTCCGGCATTGTCATGGAACATTGCGCTGGCTACCGAACAGCGACCCTTATCGGCTAGGCTCTGGTCGAGGCTTGCCTGATCGCGATCCCACTGGTTGTTGAAACCGGATTGCCAGTGATCGTTGACATATTTGTCGACATTGCCGGCGCTCAAATCGACGTTGGTGCCGAGTATGCCGGAGACCTTGCCGGTCTGATCATTGGCAAGCCTGGCAAGGCCGAGCTGCGTCTGCTGCGTCTGGTCATAGATCGCCTGGTTCTCGGGCGAGTACTTCTGATAGGCCGAATAGACCGGCAGCTGATACGTCTTGCCGTTCTGGTCGGTCATCGTGCTCTTGCCGGTGACCTTGTATTCCAGCGAACCATCCGGCGTGTACTGGTTGGTGTGGCTCAAGCCGGCATTGGCGATGGCGGTGTCGACGTTGGTGGCCGTCTGGGCCGCCGCGGTCTGGGTCGGATCAGGCGCCTTGGGGGCCTTCGGCGTGGAGACCATAGGGAAAATCCTCCTTCATGATTGCGTAAAGCAGCGCGTCGCAGTCGCCGAAATAGGCTTGCTGGCGGCCTTCCAGCCGCGCTCCGAGTCTTGCGAGCATCGTCTGGGCGTCGATATTGTCGGCTCGTGTCCTTGCGGTTGCGCGGCGGCAGCCGAGCTGTTGCACGACATAGCGAAACACCGATCGCATCAGCGTCCGCGTCAGCCGGTCGGCGGCAAGCGAGATCTCGACGTCATGCGCGGTCCAGACGTTGAAGACGAAGCCGGCGATGATCCGGCCGCGGTCGACATGGGCGAGCGTGGTGTAAGGCGGGTGGAAGCCGACGCCGATCCGGCCGCCGACCCAGGCAGCGATTTCCCCGCGCGGTTCGGAGACGATCAAATCGGCGCGCCTTTTTCATAAAGCACCGAACCGCCGACGACGGCCGCCTCGGAGACGGAGCCGGAGGAGCCGGAGATCAGCGCGCGGATCGTCGGCGCCAAGGCCGAACCGGCGCCACCGGCGGAGGCGAATTTGCGCACCAGCGACACGCCGGGGAATTTCGACACGCCCCAGACCGCCGTTCCCCATTTCGCCGCTGCATTGTTTTCGACCGACGACAGCAGCGCCGTCGGTATCTTGGTCTGGTAATCCACCGAGATCCCGCCATACATCAGCGAGGAAACGCCGATCTGCGCCGTCACTCCGATCAGCTTCGAGAGCTTGGTCGAGAGCCCGTCGCCATAGCGGCTCCACGCGCCGACCATCAGCGCGTCGATCGCCACGCCATTGTCGTTGGCGCCGACCTCGGCCTCATAGACGGTGCCGTCGCCGGCGCCGAAGAACAGCCGGTCTTGCCAGGTCGCCCAGCAGGAGGCCGGCATGCCGACGAAGCGGCACCAGGCGCCGGTTTCGGTGTTCATGACATATTGATAGGGGCCGAAGGAGGACGGCAGGTTGACGATCGCCATCTGCCTGGCCGGGAAGCTCGAAAGCTGCCATTCCTGCGATGTCGTGCCGGTCGCCGCCACCGTCTCGCGCCAGGTCGGGCCGATCCTGGCGGTAATCGCCCCGAGGCTGGTGGCGCCGCGGTCGAGCTGCACCGCCTTGGTGATCGGCACGATGCCGTCGGTGGTCATGATCGCGAGATCCGCGCCGACCGAAAGCAGGCATCGATCGCTGCCGAGCGGCCGGCCGAGCTTGAAGGTGCCGATCAGGCCCCAGTTCGAAACGCTCGAGGGATCAGAGCCCTGGAAGACAATCACCTCGCCTTCCGAGGAGATCAGCACCAGGCATTGCTGCAGGCCGGTGGAAACCGGAATGGTCCAGACGTTGATCGCAACCAGCGTACCGCCATATTTCATGTTGCCGCCGACCGGCAGCACCGTGGCCGCACCGCTGACGGCGTCGGTGGCGAGATACCAGACATTGGTCGAATTCTTCTCGATGAACCACAGGCGCGAGCGATAGGCGGTGACGGCGATCAGCAGCGAGGCGTCCGGTATGCCGGTGATCATCGTCGAGGCGACGTAAGGCGTGGCGACCGCGCCCTTTTCAAGCTGCGCATTGGTGACCGTTCCCGTCACGGTGACGACAAGCGTGCCGGCCGCCGGCGTGAAGGTGAGCGACACCCGGTTGTTGACGCCGGTGCCGGTCAGCGTGCCGGAAAAGGCGCCCGACAGCGTAACCGAGCCGGTGCCGAAGAAGCTCAGCGTGTAGGGCGTGTTGCGGACGGCAACGTTCTGGGTGGCGAGCGCTGCGGTGCCCACCAGAAAATTATTGGTCCAGGAGGTGCCGTTGAAGAGCAGCGGTGTGTCCAGGCCATTGACGAGGCGCAGGAATTCCTGGCCGGCCGGGTTGGTATATTGCTGCACCGACCAATGGGCGCTGGCCATGCCGGAGACGACGGGCGCACCGGCAGCCCCGCCCCACCGTCACGTCGAAGATCTTGTCGCCGGCGGCGGCAAACAGCCTGTTGCTGACGCCGGAATAGGGGATCACCGTCTGCACATCGGCGCCAAGGCCGCTTGAGAAGGCGAGGAAACCGTAGCGGGCGCGGACGCGGTTGGCCTCGGGAAAGAAATTGTCGAGCTGAAACGCCGCATCTTCAGGCATATCCGCCATCTCGACATCGGTTCGCCAGCCGCCGATCGGCGCGATCCAGTCTTTGCTCGGCGAAACGCGGCGGGTTCGGCCGTTTGCGGGGACAGGTCTGCGGGTCATGGATTTGCCCCCGTGATCGTGCCGGGCCAATAATTCTCGGGCGCCTGGCCCCTCGCCGGCAGCGAGAGGTCGATAGGGCTTGCGGCCCGGTCGGCGCCGATGGCGGCTTCCTTGGATCGCTCGAAACTGGCGATCTCCTCGCCGTAATCGAGGCCCTTGGCCCGCTTCCAGCGCCAGATCAGCGAGAGTTCGAGCAAGTCTTCGGGAAAACGGGCGGTATCGGTGTCGTTTGCCCAATTCGCCGCAGTGGTCGCGCCGCCATTCACCGCCACCCAGAAGCCGGAGATATAGGCATATTCCATCGTCTCGCCTGGAGCGTTCGGGTAGATGTCGAGCTTGCCGCCGGCCATGCGCCAGATCTGCGGCACCGGGCTGGAATTGAGGATCGTCTGGCGCTGCCAGGTCTGCGGCTCGACGGGGCCGTTGAGCTGCCAGAGGCGCGAGGCATTCCAGATCCTGGCATTGGCGGCGAAGCGGTTCCAGTCATCGGGCGGCTCGGCCGGCTCCGGATTTGCACCCGTGGTAACGAACTGCCGCCGCACCATCAGCGCCGACCAGTCATGCTCGCGCACCAGGTCGCGGCCGGCGCGGGTGGAGAGGATGCGCAGCTGCATGATCTGCGGATCCGCCGAGGACATGACGGCCGTCGGCGGATCGAGGTCGATTTCCGCGCAGACGTTCTGAATGATGGTCAAGAGCGACATGCGCGGGATCTCCGGTTCGGACCAGCGGTTCAGGCGGCGGGGCGGCTGCGGGCCTTGCTGCCCTGGGCGTCGTTTTCGAGCGCCTCAAAGCGGGAGGCCATCTCCTTCATCTGCGCCTGCAGACGCGTCACCTCATCCTTCAGCCGCTCGTTTTCGGCGGCAAAGGCCGACGCCGCGCTGGAGTTTTCGGCGGTGGCGAGATAGGCCCGGGCGGCGGCGGTAAGCTCGTTGGCGCCCATGCCGATCTTCTGCTTGGCGGTGTCGGAAAGGGCGGCGAGCTGCTCGACGGTGTAGATGTTGACCGCCTCCATTTCCTTGATCTGACTGGGCTTGAGATAAGGCCATTGCGTCAGCGGCGTGCCGGTCAGCTGCTCACGGGCCTCGGCGCCTTCCTTGAACCGCTTGTAGGCGTCGGAAAAGCGCTGTTTGTCGTTGTCGGTCACCTCGCGGTAGACCTCGGTATGCTTGTCGCCGGCGATGAAGATGCGGACGAATTCCTTATCGGCAAAGATCGGCCGGCCTTCCTTCTCGGTCAGAAAGGTCTGTTCGACCGGTTCGAGGCTGAAAGAGGCATAGATTCCGGTGTTGTCGGGCATTTGCTGGTCTCGCTGTTGATGGCGGGGAGATGCGGGCGCCGGAGCGCCGCTGTGATGTCGTGCCGGTGGCTGCCCCTCACCCTAACCCTCTCCCCGCTCGCGGGGAGAGGGGACGTGCCCCGCCAGACGTTGGCGAGGGACGCCGAGGGAGCGGCATATCCCCTTCGCCTCGCGCGCGGGGAGAAGGTGGCGGCAGCCGGATGAGGGGCACGCCAAACATAGAAAGATCGACGGCTTAGTTCACCTTCGACAGATATGGCCGCATCAGCGTCGCTTCGAGCACGCCCGTCGCGGTGATGGTGATGCCTGTGCCGTTGGCCGTTGCATTGGCCGAGAGCGTGATGCTCTGGACGACGCCGTTCGGGCTGTAGGTGATGCCCGAAATCGTCGTGCCGCCTGATATGCCGGTCCCGGCAACCGCCGCACCGATGAACGGACCGGAGCCGGCATTCAGACCGGCAATACCCCCCAGCAGGTTGGAGCCGTTGACCGTCGTCGCCGTGAACGTCTGGTTGGCGGCGGCAAAGTTGACGTTGGCGATGGCCTTGGTGGTGGCCGTGGCCGAGGCCGGGGCGCTTGCCTGGCCTGCGGTGGCGGTGGTTTCGGCAACGACGAGGGCCGCCGTTGCGGTCGCCACCTGCGACGGCGCCTGGCCGTTGCGCTGCAGCCAGAGGTAATAGGTGCCGGCGGCAAGGGTGATGGCGCCGACCGGACCACCGGTCAGCGTCGGCGGCTGGGCGGCCCCGGAAAAGACGCCGCAGCGCTGGCCGACGACGGCCGCCGCCGTGGTCAGCAGCGAAGCGACATAATCCCGGGTCCACTGGAACCACTGGCCGGGCTAAAGGGTGGTCTGCGAGGCCAGCACCAGCTGGCAATAGACCCATTCGGATTCACGGTCCCCGCCGGCGATCGCGCCGAGGGAGAAGTTCGGCCCGGGAATACCGGAGCCGGAAACGATCGGGCCTTCGACGACGAACGGGTTCGCGCCAAGACGATCGGACTGGATTGTTGCGACCGACATTTGCTTTGTTCCTTTCGTGGACGATCAGGCGAACAACACGCCCTGCAGGAAGGCGTTGTTCATGGTGAGGTTGCCGGCAAAGCCCATCAGCTGGACGAAGGCATCCTGGTTGGTGTTCATGCGCTCATCGCCGATCGGCGCCATGTCGCGGTCGCGGTGCGGGCGGTAGAACAGGTACTTGGTGTTCAGGAAGAACATCTGATTGAGCGGCGCACCGCCGCCGAAGCCGCCGTCGAAGATCACGTCGGCGCCCATGTATTGCAGCGACTGGAAGCCGGCCATGCCCTTGTCGGCCGAGGTGATGCGCTGGATCGCCTGCAGCGATTCCCAGTAGAGGCGGAAGAAGTTGTTGTCGGCGACGACGAGGTCGGGCGCGTCGGAGCCGCGCACGCAGGACATATAGAGCCGGTTCATATAGCTCTGGATGTTGGCATTGGTGGCGGCGGCACCACCATCGGCCGAGGCCGAGAATTTCTGGTTACGCCAGAAACCCCAGGTGGCGCGCGAAATGCCGCCGACGGTGCCCGAAGTCGGCGAGGTCGAGATCAGCAGCTGCAGGCCGCCGATCTGCCGGCCGCCATCGGCCGTGCCGTCGGAATAGCAGTCGAGCGCGATGTTGTTTTTCAAAGTGGTTTCGGCATTCTCGATGCGCTGCTCGAGCAGATCGAGGATCGCATCCTCGCCGGAGTTCTGCAGCTGTTCGAGGCCCGACATGGAGACGGCGACCGCGGCCTGCTTCAGGTCGTATTCGGCAGCGGTGATGACGTCGGAGGGCTGGACGTTGAGGATATCGTAGCCGGAATAGCGCTTGAAGGTACTATTCTCTTGATATTGCAGTTCCTGGACGATGGTCCGGCCGCCGGAGATCGGCTTCTTGCGGCCGCGGCTGTTGAGGCGGGTGAGAAGACCGTTGTTCTTCGTCACGTCGTCGGCGACCGTGCCGCTGCGGTTGCGCAGCGTCGTGGTGACGATTTCAGAGAGGTTGGGCGAAATGGGCATCGATCATTCCTTTGCTCAGAATTGGCCTTTGATCAGACTTGGCCGCGCGAAAAACGCATGGCGTCGCGCAGCGAGTCTCGGATGGAGGTGGGCTGGCCTCTTGCCGCATCGCGGGTCGGGCCCGGTGCGGAAGAACCAGAGATGGATCGCGAGGCGCGGCGGGCTTGATCTGCCGCTGCTGCCCTCTGGGCTTGTTGTTGGTGGACGGGCGCCGGCGCAGTCTGGCTGATCAACTGCTGGCGAATGTCCGGGCGCATCCAGCATGCGGCGTCGTAGGCGTCCTGGAGCGACGTTGCCCGCCCTGCGTTGACGAGGGCGATCATGTCGTCGAGAACGTCTTCGGCGTGCGCGTTTGCCGGATCGGAAAGGAAGGCATCGACTTGAGTTTCGGTGTCTCTTTTCCGCAAAACATGTTCGACCGTCGCCTCGACATTGAAAGATCGAGGCTGCGGTTGTGATCGGGCCTGCTGCGAATTGCGCTGCAGGATCTCTCCCGTCTGACCGTTGACCAGGGCGTGAAGGTTGACCCCGGCCATTCTGGCGACGTGAACGACGGTATTGACGGGATCGTGGATGAGCGCCTTCTCCCAATCGATCGCCCGGCGCATGACATCGGCATGGGTCATGCCGGCCTGGCGGACGATCGGGGTGAATTCCTCGAGCCCCTTGTAATCCTGCAGGACGCGGAAGCCGTTATCGACCTCCTGTTCGCGCTTGGCGATCGCCGCCTGCACTTCGTGGGGAAGGCTTGTGAACTGCGCCTTGGCTTCCGCCGACCAGCCGGGCGGAACCCGGTTGCCGATGGCTGCCGGCTGTTCGCTGCCCTGGCCGCGGCTCTGCAACGCCTGCTGGGCGAGCGCGGCATTTGCCGCAGGCGCCTGCCCTGCCCGCGCGGTGGCGGCGGCCTGTTCCTGCCCCTTGGCCAGGAAGCGGCCGTTTTCGCCGTCGCGCGGCTGGCCTGATATATCGCCCGGTCCATTGGCGTCGACGGTGTCGATCGCCGCTTTCAGGCTGTCGCGGATGCTGACGGGCCTATCGCTCAATGGCTTGTCGTCGAACGCACCAAAATCTTCGCTGCCGTTGCCGGCCTCGTTCAGGTCTTCCATATCCATTGGGAAATTTCCTATGTCGGGGATTGATGCCCGTTAGAGCTTTTATGCATGTCGTTATCCCGGAACCGCTACACACTTCCGGGCGACATGCATTAGGCGTTGTATTCGGCGTGCACGCGCCGCAGTTCGTTGCGGATCGCCGTTCGATCCGTCTTCGGCTTCTCGATCGGCTGCGGCTTTTCATTGCCGATCTCGATCACCCCGGCTGCCCGGTAGGCCGAGCGCAGCCTGGCCTTCGAGGTGTAATGCCGTCCGTCATGCATTGAGCGGATATCGATGCTGTCGCTGACGAAACGCGGTGCCGGCAGATCCGACTCCGCCGGATTTTGCGCCGGCAGACAATCGTGCGGCCATTGATCGAGCTGGTGCCAGCCGCCGCAGACGCGGCAATAGCGTTCTCTCATGCTGTTGCTCCCGAGGCCTATTGATAGGGGGGCTGCGCGGCGCGCATCTGGTCAATCGCCTGCGCCGCCATCTGGCCGCGCGCCTGTTCCACCGTGGCGCGATGCTCGATCTCGGCCTCTGCGACACTGAGTTCGGCTCTGCGCTGTTCGGCGCCGGCCTTCACCTCCGCCGTCTTCAGCTTCAGCATCTCGCCGGGCGAAGGCTGCGGTTCCGGTTTTGGCGCGGCTGCAGCCTGGGAGAGCTGGGCTCCCACCTGCTCCAGCGTGCTTTCGAGCTGGCGGCCGGCGCGGAAGCCGCGGGCGGCAAAGAGCAGCGTTTCGACCATTACCGGCACCAGCATCGGGCTCTGCTGCGCCATGGCGCCGGCCTGCTGCATGAAGCCGCCGACCATCTGGACGAATTCCATGCGGCGCTGCTTTTCGGCATCCTCGTCGGGCTCGATGGTCGAATCCGTTTCGATCTCTATCTGGAAGCCGCGAATGCTGTCATTGCGCAAGAGCTGCACCACCTCGTCGATGGTCGGCTGCTGCATCATCTGCTGCAGCTGCGGCGGCATTTCGGGCGGCGGCGGCGCCGGCTGGCCGGTCTGCTCTGCCCGCATGGCCGCCTGGTGTGCCGCCATCTGCATCTGCTGCATCTGCATTTGCACCTGCTGTTTCTCGGCCATGCTGGGAAGCCGGATGCCGCTGACAAGCATCAGCGTTTCCGGCTGGAACTGGTCGCAGATGATTTCGCCGGCAAGGCGGATGATGTCGCGGGCAAAGCGGGCCAGCTCGGCCTGGCGGTCGCGGATGCGGATCGAGCCCCACTGGCTCTTGATGCGCTGTGCCGTCGCGGTCTCCGACGCCTGGGTGTCGCCGCGGACGATGTCGGAAATGCCGGTGATCTGATAGACATCCTCGATCAGTTGCTTGCGGGCCGACATGCAGGCAATCAGGACTTTCTGCACCTCGTCGATCGGCAATGTCACGATGGCTTTCGAGCCGCCCTTGTCGGTAAACGCCGCCCATTCCGGGATCGGCACCATGACCATGTCGTTCTCAGGCCGCATCGCCTTCTCGATCGCCGGCGAAATCGCGCCGTCGCCGGAGGGATAAAACACCTTTAGCCGCAGCTGATCGGTCAGCTTGTTGATGCGTTTGGTCAAGAGATCGATCTCATCGCATTGCTGCTGGTAGTAGACATAGTCGGGAACCGGGATCAGCGAGCTCGTCGACATCGTGCCATAGGCCGGGCGCGGGCACGGCCAGAAATGCGTCAGGTCGAGCGGCGGCTCGGAGACTTCCAATGCCACCGGCGAGCCGTCGGCGATCCAGACGGTATAATTCTCGCTCTTGCACCAGATCTCCCAGACATGGGTCTTGCCTTCATTCTCCAGGCGCTCGGCCTGGCTGGCACCCCTATTGCCGGCCGTGCCTTCCGCCGCCCGCGATGCCATAGCCTCAGCGCCGAAGCGCTTCTCCATTTCCTCGTCGGTCATGGGAACGCGCCGCGCCACCCAGGTCACATCCTTCCAGCGGCGCGCCGGCGAATGCAGGAAGTCCGACCAGTGGACATAATCGATGCACACACGCTCGTCGCTGATCGCTTCCGACTGAGCACCGCCGATCTCAGCGGGCAAACTCTCGGGTCGATTTTGGGCTGCCGCCGGGTCCGAGGGCTGGACGCCCATATCGAGCGGCTCGAAATCGGCCTCATAACGCAGCCACACCGTGCCGCGGGCGCAGAGCAGGAAATCGTCGCGCACCGCCCGCATGATCGAATCGATATCGGCCTCATCGCCGGTATAGGCGAGATTGCGCTCGACCAGCTCCGAAGCGATGCGCGCCACCGGCTGGGCATCCTTGAAGCGGCGCTCGACGACCGGTTGCGGCACACGGGCATAGACGGCCGGCTGAAGCACCGAGGTATTGGCCCAGAGCATCGGAAAGCGGCGCTTGGCCGCACTCGTCTGGTCGGATTGCTGGTCGAGATAGATCTTCTCGATCTTGACGCAGCGGTCGTGCCAGGATTTGAAATAGCGCTGCGCGCGCTCGAGCTCCTGCTGCCAATGGGCACCGACCTTGGCCGGATCCCAGCGCTGCCCGCCCTCTGAAGCCGTTATTTCGTCTTCCATCAAACACGCTCGCTTTGGGTCGGAGTGGAATCGGCAAAATCGTTGAATGTCATCGTCTGGAATGTCGGCAGCGGCTTACGCTCTGGCTTCAGCGGTTCGGGCGCCAGTCCGGTGAAGATGATCGCCAGCCCGCCGAAAGCATCGGCACCGTGTGATGCCCAATTGTGCAGCGGCTCGTCGCGAAAGACGCTCAGATCCTCGTCCCAGTCCTTGCGGTAATTGCGCAGGCATTTGATGCCCTCGATGCAGCCAGCCTGGTCGAACTCGATCCTGGCCAGCATGCGCCGGGTGGCGTTGATGCGGTCATGCACATAGGCGCGCTCGACCTTGCGGACCGTGCCGAGACCACGCGCCCTCACCTCTTTCAGCATGACCTCGATGCGGGTCATGCCGCCGCGCGTCCACTCCCGCACCTTGATGTCATGCGGCATATTGTGGACGCCGTAGATATAACCGTGTTCGTTGGCGCGCCGCTCCAGCTCGTCGAGCATGCCGTCCATGCCGCTGCCGGTATGCTCGAAATAGCCGATCATCCTGACCCGGCCGGGCAGCACCTGAAACAGCCAGACGCTGTTGGCATCGTCCATGCCGATGTCGGAAATGGTGTGAACCGGATAACCGTCCACATGCGGGAAAACCCCGATACGCTCTTCGGCGTCGGCCACCGCCATCTGGTCGGCATAATAAGCACCTTCGACGCTCGCCTCGAAAGCCTCGGCCGGCGTCGAGGGATATTCGCGCTTCATGTCGCCGAGCTGGGTTTCGGCCTTCTTGACGTACCAGGCCCTCTGCCCGTCGGTCAGGGTGATGCCCTGCTCTTCAAGCTGGCGGAAATATTTGGCGAAAGCATCGCTGACGATGACGCCGTGAGGCGCGATCGCATATTGCGGCTCCTTCCACCACGGGAAGAAATGGAACTTGAAGTCCAGTTCGGTGAGCTTGGCGACTTGCCGCTGCTTGACCTTGGCATCCTCGCAGAGCGTATAGAAATGCCCTTCCTGGCCTTCCGCCGTGCTTTCGATGAACACCAGCTGGCCGGCCTGCACCGTATTCAAAGCGCCGGTGCGCACCTCCCGCGCCTTGTCGGGATATTTGGCGCACAGTTTGCCATATTCGGAGATGTGCAGATATTGCAGCGTCCCCGAGCGCAGCGACGTGCCGACGCGGATGCTCGAATTGTTGGCGAGCAGCAGTTCGGCCTGGTTGCCCCTGACGACGGGCACGGCGTTGCGGATACCCTCCGGCAGATTGTCATAGGGATATTTGACCTTGTCCCGGAAATCGTCTGCACGTCGCCGAGCGTATGGGCGATGGTGCCGGCGCGGATATCCCGGTTGAAGACGCAGGCATCAAGCATGAAGATCTGGATGAAGGTGGTCAGACCGAGCTGGCGGGCCTTCAGCAGCACGTTGAGATAATGCATCTCTTCGAAAAACGTCATCTGCGTCCAGTTCATCTCGAACCTGACGCGCCGGCCCGCTTTGTCGGTGATCCAGTAGAGATTGTTCAGCCGCCAGCGCCAGTCGGAAAACTGATCAACCGCCGTTTGGAAGTCCGCGGGTTTTGCCATTGATATCTTCCAGCAATTGCGAGACTTCGCCGGTCACGCCCTGTTCGGGCTCGGCCTTCGAGCCGTATTTCTTCGGCTTCAGCTTCTCGGCAACCCATTGGCGGGTGGCGATGCGCAGCTGCGAACGCCGGATCGCCTCGCCATTCTCCTGCCAGCCAGTGGTATCGCCGGCGGCATTCTTCTTCTCGATCCAGTCATTGCTGCGGTCGTCGGCAATCTCGACCAGCTCGTCGACGAAACCGTCGGCGAGGATCTCGCGCGCCAGCGCATAGCGCGCCCGAAACCCCGCCTTGCCGTCATCGGCGAGCCAGGAGAGCACCGTCGATTTCGCCGGCATATCCTCATCCCGGCAGATCGACCGCAGGCTTTCCCGGTCGGCAATGCGCTCGCAGATCTTCTCGGCCAGCGCCTGGGTGAACTTGGTCGGTCTGCCCATAGGTCTGTTTCTGAAAGCTCAGAACAGCGCGATGATGTTGGACGCCGTGGTCCCGGTCAGCGCCACGATGGCCGCATGCACCGGCAGGATCGTCCCGGCCGGCACGCTCTTGAAGACCACCGGATCCACATCCCGCCGCGGCGCAATCGCCACATCACCGGCCGTGCCGATATAAAGCGCACGCGCCCCGACGATCGCACTATCATTCGGCGTCACCGCTGCTGCCCGCGAGGCCGGAGCAATCGAAGCGTCCATTGTGGTTCTCCTTTGAAGAGGTGGGTGTCCATGCCGACGCTGCCGCAAGGGCGCGCTTAGCTCCGATAGGTTTGGCGAAAACCTCCCTCCACCCTCCGACATCCCAGGCCTCGAGCCTGGGATCCATGCCCACGTCTGGCGGAGGCCAACGTGGATCCTCGGGTCAAGCCCGAGGAGGACGGAGAAAGGGGTCGGCTCTGCGCCAAACCCGCGGTGGCGTTCGATGACACTGGCCGGGGAGGCTGGGCGAATGCATGCAATCGAAGAGCGATACCGACTTGATCATCGGCATGCCTTTGGATTCAATTTTCGCAGCTTGGATTTACGGTAGTGATAAATGATCCGCCGGGGGGTGATCAAGGGCTGATGTGGGTTTTGTCAATTTGGAGCGCACGCCAGAATGTCACCCATTGCTGCGCTGGTGGATTTGGCGAAACAATGGCCCCGCCCTCCGTCATCCCAGGCCTTGAGCCGAGGATCCATCCCGCTCCTGATAGTGGCCAACTTGCAAACCTTGGCGAAACCGCAGTCGACCGCAGGCCGACGCCGATTTGGTCAACCTCACCTCGGGATTCAAATTTCGCAGCTTGGATTTACGGTAGTCATAACTGAGCTATCGGGGGGTGATCAAGGCCTTTCAAGGGTGATCGGGGTCAGCCCTCTCCCGGACCCAGTTGGCGGCAGGCTTGCCGCGCCCGGCTGCGAAGTTGGCGAAACGCTACCCCACTCTCCGTCCTCCTCGGCCTTGAGCCGAGGATCCATGCCCGCTGCTGATGGAGGCCGAAGTGGATCCTCGGGTCAAGCCCGAGGATGACGGAGCAAGGGGTGAGCGGCTAGCAGAATGCCCCACCCGCTTTGCCAACCTCCAGCTCCGGCGTACAATTGGCAGCCTTTCGGTCAAACGGTGGAGGCGTCAGTGAAAACCGCGCGGCTTTTTCTTTGCCTTGTCGCTTGTCTCGGCATCCCGCTTGCCGAAAACCAGGCCGATGCCGACGAATTGGTGCGGTTCGAAAGCGTGCCCGTCAAGCTGAGCCCGTTCCGGATACGCAAGGCTGGCGAACAAGGAGAGATTATCTCCCAACCGCAAGGCACGCCGTTGCTCGGATATCTGTCCCGCCCCCAGAGTCAAGGCCCCTTCCCGGCCATTGTCGTCATGCATGGCTGCGATGGCTTGCGGTTGAGCGTCAAAGACCTTTGGCCGAAACGGCTGGTCGCTTGGGGTTACGTCGTGCTGGTCGTCGACAGCTTCACCACCCGCAACATCCAGGATACCTGTCAAAGCGCTCTCCCCGACCAGGTCTTCGATGCCTATGGCGCTTTGGATTTCTTAACGAAATCGGGCTTTGTCGATACCAGGCGCGTCGCGCTGATGGGCTTTTCGGCGGGCGGCACCGCGACGCTGGAGGGAACGAAAATCGAAGGCAACGAACAGCTGATGGATCACAAATTCAGGGCGGCGGTCGCCTACTATCCGGTCTGCGCAGCCAGTCAGGGCGATGCGACAGTGCCGATCCTGATTTTGAGTGGTGAACGCGACAATTGGAGCCCGACGGAACCATGCCGGAAGAGGCTTGCCAATCTGAGTGACGACAGTCCGCCGATCGAGCTCAATATCTACAAGGGTGTTTATCACGATTTCGATGCCCCGGAGTTCCCGGTGGGACGGCGGGTGTTCGGGCATATCGAAAAATACGATCCGGACGCCGCCTCAAAATCCATCCGCAGCGTTTACGCATTCCTTCGAAAATATCTCTCGAACTAAAGATCGACTCGCGATCCGATTCGACACGATCCTGCCATCCGCCGGCGGCGGGTGTGGCATCAGCGCGCCCCAACCTCCGTCATTCCAGGCCTTGAGCCTGGAATCCATGCCGGCTGCTGATGGGGGCCGGCGTGGATCCTCGGGTCAAGCCCGAGGAAGACTGAGCGTGGGGCGAACTCTGCGCAAATTCAGCGCCGTATGGCGAAATGATAGTGCGCTTATCCCAAGACTAAATGCTGCTCGGCCGCGCCGATGTGGTCGAATTGCTCGCCGAAGACAAGAAGTCGTCTTCGGCGGTCGGCAGTTTTCCTTCCGGGGTCAGGTCGTCGACGGCCTTGGGGAGTTCGCGGCTCAGGCGGCCGAGAATCTCTTCATGCGAAAGGCCGGTATTTTGGGCGATTTCGTTCAGGACATCCGGGCCGAGGGCCTCGGCGAGCTGGCCGTCATCGATGTCGGCATTCTGGCCGGGCTTGACCCACGAGTCGATCTTGTCGCCGTGGCCGTTCTGCTGGAAAGTCTTGAGGAGATCGCCGAGACCGCCGCTGACGATGCCGCCCGAGCTCAGGCCGCCGAGAAGTCCGCCAAGACCGCCCAAACCACCGCCCGAGCCGGCCAATCCGCCGAGGATGCCGCCAAGCCCGCCCGGCTGCTGGGCTCCGGCGCCGCCCTGCTGCGGGTTCTGGATACCGCGCAAGAGTTCACCGATCTTGTCTCTGTTCTGATAGCCGGCAACGGCAAGAACGGCGAGAAGCGCCTTCAATGGACCGCTCATCATGATGAATCCTCCCATGGTTTAAACGACTGCAGGCGACCCACGCAGGTGCTGCATGGGCAGCAATGTCCAGAGCGCCCAAAGGTTCCGCGCCGGGCACTTAAAGACCGGCCGTTCACCTTGCCGCTGATGCCGCAAATCAGATTTCCGGGCATGCGCGCCGATTGGCGAAGGTCATCCGATCCGGTCCACGGCGCGTCATCCCCTCATATGCTGTGCATATACGTGAGGCTAGATCCAACTGGCGCCGAAGTTCCGTGCCCAAGGGAAGCTGGCACCACATTCGGCCGGGTTTTGCCGGCTGCGGGATCTGCAGACTCGGGACCGCCGCTTTTGCCAACGGGTGCGTTTCTTTTCCGCCATTGCCAATCTTCCGGAAAATTGCCTTTGACATTTCGTTACATCCAATATAGCCCTATGGTTATATAGCTACATGGTGATATATGGACGACAGGCTCGATGCGATTTTCTCCGCACTCTCCGACCCCACAAGGAGGGCAATTCTTGGACGGCTTGCTCACGGCAAGGCGACCGTGGCCGAACTCGCTGATCCCTTCAAGTTGTCTCAGCCCGCCATATCGAAGCATCTCAAGGTCCTGGAACAGGCCGGATTGATCCGCTCTGGCCGTGAAGCGAATTCGCGTCCGCGCGTCCTTGAGCCGGACGCGTTGAAGACAATTGCTGATTGGATCGCCGATTACAGACGCTTCTGGGATCAAAGCTTTGATCGCCTCGATGACTATCTGTCCAAGGTACAAGGATACGAAAATGACAAATCCAGAGACCGACACTGACAACACCCGCGACCTAGTTCTTGTGCGAAGGTTCGATGCCCCATGCGATCTCGTTTTCAGGGCATGGACCGACCCGGAAGCGTTGGCGCAATGGAGTGGTCCTCACGGCTTCAAGGCGGTGGGCGACCGGCTTGAAGTCTGGCCCGGCGGTAGACACCGCGCCTGCCTGATCGCGCCAGACGGAGAAAAGCACTGGGTTGGCGGAAAATATCTGGAGGTCGAGCCGCCACACAGGCTTGTCTTCACACATGCCTGGGAGAGCGGAACCGGCGAAAACAGCCCGGAAACGGTCGTCACCATCACGCTGAGGGAAAGCGGCGGAGGCACGGAAATGACGTTTCGGCAGAGTGGATTTGAAAGCGCGTCGTCACTTGAGGGTCATGAAGCCGGTTGGTCGCAAAGCCTCGAGCGATTGGGCGTTTTTCTGGGGACTGAATCCGAAGGACCGGATCATGCGTAAGGCGCCAATGAAGCTTTACTATTGCGAGACGCTCAATCCTCGGAAGGCCTGCGCCGCCGCACGTTTTCTTAAAGCCGACGTCGAGTTCGTCAGGATTGACCTGGCAAGCGGAGAACAGCGCACCGCAGAATTCCTGGCGCTTAACCCGAACGGGAAAGTCCCGGTGTTGCAGGATCACGCCGGAACCTTATGGGAAGCGAATGCCATCATGTGCAGGCTGTCTGACAGCGTTGCATCGGATTTCTGGCCGCATGACCACCGGCAGATCGACGTGCTGCGCTGGTTGAGTTGGGATGCCAGTCATTTCACCCGGCACGGGGCAACGCTGTGGTTTGAAACCTTGATCAAGCCGTTGTTCGGCGGGAAGCCTGACGTCGGCGTGATCGACGATGCGAAGACGAACTTTCGACTCCATGCTCGCGTGCTCGACGACCATTTGGCCAGCAACAGCGTCGCGGTCGGGGAGACACTGACTGTGGCAGATTTCGCATTGGCCGCTGCACTTCCTTTTGCGACCGCTGCTGGAATTCCACTCGCTAAGTTTCGGCATATCCAATCGTGGTACGGACGGCTTGAAGAACTGGATGCGTGGCGAAACCCTTTCCCGGCGTAGCAGAGGTAGTGCGGAAATCTCCCGCGCCAAGACGGTGACACCAGCGATTGAATTGACCAAGCCTATTGGAGCTTTTAAAAAATAGCTTTTGCGAAACTGCGGAATAGCCAAAACGCAACCGGCGGATTGGCGACGCGACGCGGCACGGCTGTCTGCATCAGCCATGGAGAAACACGATTATCAAGATAATGGTATTGCTGCACAGCGCCGATGGCGTGGATTGGCAGTCTCCCCCTAAAGGCACAAGCCTGAAGACATTGAGCGAAGCCGAAGAGCAAGGCTTCATCTTGATCCGCGGGGAATTTCAGAAACGACAATTCCGCCTGACAAAGCTGGGGTTCGACTATGTCGAGCGCGACAAGCGGCGTCTGGAAGCTCGCAGGCTCTAAGTGGAGAGCCGAAAAAATAGCCCAATCTTACAATCTGAATATCGAATGCACCGCTTCGGCAGCCATTTTTCTATTGGGTCGCTCGTCCGCGCGCGCCCGAGAGGCGCGCGCAAAACCCAGCCCTTAGCGAAAACCACCGCTGGCAAGCAGTTTCTCGCCGGTCATCCAGCGGGCGTCGTCGGACGCCAGGAAGACGGCGATGCCGGCGATATCGTCCGGCTGACCGGTGCGGCCGAGCGGCGTCTGGGCGATCGCCGCCTGCTCGAAATCCGAGCCGATGAAGCCGGCGGTGTGTGTGCCTTCGGTCTCGACGATCCCCGGCAAGATGGCGTTGACGCGGATTTTGCGCGGGCCGAGCTCGTTGGCGAGCACGCTGTTGATGCCCTCGACAGCGCCCTTGGTGCCGGTATAGACGGCGGAGGTTGCCGGAGCGAGACTGGTCGCCGCCGACGAGATGTTGATGACGCTGCCGCCCTCGCCGAGATGTTTGACGGCGGCCTGGGTGGTCAGCAGAACACCCAGAACATTGACGTCGAACATGCGGCGATATTGTTCTTCGGTCACCTCTTCGAGCGGCGTAAATTCATAGACGCCCGAGTTGTTGACCAGCACGTCGAGCTTGCCGAACTGCTTGACCGCGGCATCAATCAGCCCCTGCGCCTGCTCGGCCTTCGAGACATCGCCCTGCACGGCGATCGCCTTGCCGCCGGCGGCGCTGATCGCCTCAACCACGGCGTCGGCTCCGGCCTTGCTCGAAGCGTAGTTCACCACCACCTGCGCACCTTCTGCCGCAAGGGCCTTGGCAATCGCGGCGCCAATGCCTTTGGAGGCTCCGGTTACCACAGCGACCTTTCCCGTGAGCTTAGCCATATCCAATTCCTTCTGACCGGACTGCCGTCGACACTGGCGGCCTTGTTCCGTAGTTCAGAAATTCGGAACTGTTGATCTTAATGTCAAGGGTCGCTATATAAAATTCATGAGACCGCTCTTTCACCCAGCATTAGAGGACATCCGGCCAGAGGCGATTCTTTATGCGCTTGCCGATCCGGAGCGCGCCGCAATTTTCGCTTGGCTTTCCGGCGCCGGCTGCGGCGGGACCTGTTCAGCGCTGGGTCAGCTCGGCGAGCGGGTCATCCCGAAGTCGTCGCTGTCAAACCACTTCAAGGTGCTGCGCGAATCCGGCCTGATCCTCAGCGAGCGCCAGGGCGTGGAGATGCGCAATCAAACCCGCTGCGCCGAACTGGATGATCGCTTCCCCGGCCTGATCAAGGCCATTCTGACGGCTTATGGACAGATACCCGGACAGCCGAAGGCGGATTGACGGGCGGACTGCCGTTTGGCGACACCGCGCCCCCACCCTCCGTCTTCCCATGCCTTGAGCCTGGGGATCCATGCCCCTCCTCGAGACTGCAGCTATATCCAGCGCTGCCCTCGGCTGCGCCGCGCCGTCGAAGCCCATCGAGTTTCGTGGCCACCGCTAGTCCAGAACGACGACGGCTTCGACCTCGAAGAGCATGGGGTCGATCGCCAGCTTGGGAACCGGAATCAACGTCTGCGCCGGCAGGGCCGCGCCGAACATCGCCTTGACGTTTTCCGTCAACACTTGAAGCTTGGACATGTCGTGATCGACCACGAAGACCGTGAGCTTGGCGACCTGATCCGGCCTGGCGCCAAGCGCATCAAGCGCGGTGTGCAAATTGGCGTAGGCCTGCTTCACCTGGACGGCGAAGTCTGATGATAAAGCTCCGGTGCTATCCTGGCCGCCCTGTCCGGAGATATAGGCCAGCCGGCCTTCCCGCGGCACGATCACCGCCGTGCTGTAGCCATTCGGCGAGGGGTCGTAGAGGTTTTTCGGATTGACGATGGTCAGCTTGAGATTGGCCTCCTGGGCTGTCGTCGCAGCGGGAATTCCAATGGTCATGATGAGCCCTCCAATGAGCAGATGCTTGATGCGTGACATGGTTTTCTTTCGGGCTTTGAGGGCTGCGAGTAACCTCCCCCGCAGCCAGCATGATTGAGCGTTGACTCGTCACCCCTGGCGATCGACCCGTACAACGTACGATTAGTTTGCATCGTACAACGTACGAGTCAATCGGTCAGCATCGACATTCGTTGCTTTGTCAGCTTAAATCGGCGTTCTGTTCAGTTAGGAAATCGGATGGCAGCCAAACGCAGCGGCGCTGGAAGCAAGCAGTCTCAACGGAAAACTCCGTCGCCTCCGGCCGGGTCCGAACCGCGTAGTGAACCGGCTCTTTCTCTCGAACGGATCGTGGCGACTGCCATCGAGCTGCTGGATACCGACGGGCTGGACGGATTGAAGATGCGTCGGCTGGCCGATCGCCTCGGCGCCGGCGCAATGAGCCTCTATTGGCACGTCGGCAACAAAGAGCAGGTGTTTGATCTGGCGCTCGATTCGGTGCTCGAATATCGCGGCCCGGCGTCCATCGATGCCTCGGAAAACTGGCGCGGTGATGTCGTTCACATGCTTGAAGACTGGCGCGCCTGTATGCTGCGCCATCCCTGGTCGGCATTTCTCCTGCCGCGCCGGGCGCTCGGCCCGAACATCCTGTCTCGCCTGGAACTGCTGAGCCGGACCTTGTCCAGAGCCGGTGTGGCGGACGCCGATCTGAACGTCGCGATCTGGTCGCTGTGGAATTATGTGATCGGCGCCACGACCACAAGGGCAAGCTTCGAGCTCTCGGACGCGGACAGAGCCGCCGCGCAGCAGCGCCTTGCAAGCCTCAGCGAACACTACCCCACCATCGAACGCTCTCGCCTGCTGCTCGACAATGACTGGGACGGCGCCTTCAGCAAAGGCCTCGACTTCCTGCTGGATGGCCTCGTTCCCAAACTATGAATTGTCGCCACTTCCTGCCGTTTGGAGCAGCCATTGCAGAAGATACGGCGCGGGCCTAAAGCGCGTCGCCTCCGCTCAACCCTGATGAGAGTTCGTTTGCTTTCCGGGCATATTGATCGGCCTGCTCCTCCTCGCCCATCGCTGCCAGCAGAAGGGACAGATTCCGATACGTCTGCGGGTCGCAAGGACGCAATCTTATCGCGGTGAGATAATGTGACTTCGCATCCGACAGGTCGCCTTTCTCGTGAAGAAGCACCGCCAGATTATTGTGGGCTTCCGCGTATCCCGGCGACGACTTCAGGGCTGCACGATAATGTAATTCTGCCGCGGCGATGTCTCGCCCTTCGAGAAGCATGGCATAGTTGTAGTGCGCTTCGGCGTAATCGGATCTTAGCTGCAGCGCCTGCTTGTAGTGCGATTCAGCCTCTTGCGCATCACCGTGCTTCTCGAGGAAGACGCCGAAATTGCTATGAGCTTCGGCAAAGCCCGGCCGAAGCCGGAGCGTTTCCTGGAAGTGATGATGCGCTTCGAACCGATCCCCCCATTGGTCGAAAAGACCAGCGAGACGGAGAAGGGCATCGACGTAATCTGGCCGGCACTTCAGAGCCTGCCGATAATGCGCTGCCGCTTCATCCGGGCGGTCGGTCTCCTCGAGAAGGATCGCCAGATTGTAGTGCGCTTCCGGATAGTGCGGCCATAGGCGAACGGCATCCAGATAGCGGGTTTCGGCGGCGGTTCTGTCACCAGCGGCTTTCAAGATGACCCCGAGATTGTTGTGCGCTTCGGGATAGTCCGCACGAAGCTCCAATGCTTTTTCATAGCAATGCAGTTCCTCGGCTAACTCCCGTCCATCCGTGCCGGCGATCCCGGCCCCTTTCAGGAACCAGTCCTCGGCCGTCATCCGCTCCTCGGACCGTGCAGCAAGAGCCGTATGGTCGACCGAGGCGATCCGATAGAGATGCCGCCTCGGCAGGTAGTCGCCTTTGAGTTCGAAGACATCGACCTCGTGGAAGAGATAGACCGGCAAATCGATGAGATCGAGGACGGTCTGCGTCACGAAGAGGGTATCGGGCTCGGCACATGATTCCACCCGCTTCGCGATGTTCAAGGCACGACCGATCCAGGCGTCGTCATCATGCATTCGCGAGCACTCACCGAAGTGGCAACCCACGCGGATTGGAAGGTCGTGCGCCTGGCTGGAAGTCAAGTGACGCCGCCGTTGCTTCCAATAGGCGATCAGCTTCAACGAGAAGTGGACGGCTACATCAGCAGATTCGAATAGATAAAGATGCCCGTCCCCTGTAAAGTTCTCGTGCCGTCGTCCGTATTGGCTGGCGAGCATCTGAGACAGGTATCGATATTCGGCGATGGCGCTGGTGATCGTGTCGCGCGAAACCCTGTTCCAAACCGCTGAGTGTCGGACGAGGTCTGTGAATACGGCGGCAAAGTAGATGTCCATTCGCAATGGCCGGAAGTTCAAAGCGATCGTGCAACATGTCCAAACGCTTGCTGTCGTCGCTCAACCTGAGGACAATCATCATGCCACAGTACATGGTCGAAAGACACCTGCCAGGAATCACGCCCGAACAGCTCAGCGCTGCGGCGTCCCGCGCCAAGAACGTCACCGCAGAGATGACCAGCCAGGGAAAACCTGTGCGCTATCTTCGCTCGACATTCGTACCGTCAGAGGAACGATCATTCTGCCTGTTCGACGCTTCGTCGGAGCAAGACGTGCAGGAGGCAAACGAACGCGCAGAGATCCCATTGTTGAGAATTACCGAAGTTAAGCACATCTCCGCCGACGACCTAGCCTAGCGCGTCCGTCGCCGACACAAGCGCAAAGGATGCAACGAGCGCGTCGGGCCGGACGTTGCCCACGGCTTAGATCCTCGGGTCAAGCCGGAGGAGGACGGAGATTGGAGTGAACTCTGCGGCAAATACAGCGACGTGTGGTGGAAGGGAAAGTGTCATTGCCTCCTGGCCCTCTCCTCTAAGCCTTGAGTGCCTCCGGCCGCTCCCAGCCCCTTGTTCCACGTTATCGGATCTTGACAGGCCATCGCGTTTTGAGGTACGTACATCACGCGATAAGACCGGCGACGCATCGCCGATCAAACCGAATCCTCAGGCGGGGCTGTCCAAGCCAATAACGCAGCTTCGAAAGGCAATGGCATGAAGGAATTCAAGGTCAATCCGGACTTCGCCATCAAAGATGATCTCGGCCTTCGAGGTCTGTTTGAGGCGACACATGCTCTGGCCGTGCAGAAGTGTCAGGACAGTCTCGGCAAACATGCGCAGGAATTTATCCGGCGTTCGCCATTCCTGTGCATCGGCACGCAGAGCCCGGATGGAAAAGCCGATGTCAGCCCCCGCGGCGATCCTGTCGGCTTCGTCAATATCCTTGACGAGCGAACGCTGGCGATACCGGACCGGCCGGGCAACAACCGGCTCGACACTTTGGTCAATATTCTCGCCAATCCGAGCGTCGGGCTGCTGTTCATCATTCCGGGTTTCGACGACACATTGCGCGTGAATGGCAAAGCCACTTTGACGACTGACCCTGAACTTCTGCAAAGCATGAACGTCAACGACCGCGCTCCCAAACTGGCGATCGTCGTCAAGGTGAACGAGGTTTTCCTCCACTGCGCCAAAGCCTTTCGGCGCTCGCATCTGTGGCACCCGGATCATTTCCAGGATCGCAGCGAGATGCCGTCGCTGGTGAAAATCATCCTGGATGAGACGACTGGCGCGCCAAGCGATGAGGATGAGATGCGCAAAATCGATGCCGATCTCGAAGAGGCATACAAGCGGACGCTTTACTAACCGGCACGCTTGCATTTCTCTCCGGCCGGCTTGATGCGCGGGTGATCCGGGCGTAATTCAACGAACCGCCCTCTCTGCCACACCAATCTGAAACGATCCCATGGCCCACTCGCTCAACACGCCCCCCTCGCCCGCCGCCGGCGCCAACCAGCCGAAACTCGATGCCGAGGAAATCTGGCAGGCGCGCGTCGATCTGGCGGCTTGCTTCCGGATGGCGGCACGGCTCGGCATGGAGGAAGGGATCTGCAACCACTTCTCGGCCGTCGTTCCCGGCTATGACGACCTGTTCATCGTCAATCCCTACGGCTACGCTTTCGCCGAGCTGACGGCCTCGATGTTGCTGATCTGCGATTTTCACGGCAACGTCGTGTCGGGCAGCGGCCAGCCCGAGGCCACCGCCTTTTACATCCACGCCAGGATCCATCAGAACATTCCGCGCGCCAAGGCGGCGTTCCACACCCATATGCCGTATGCCACCGCGCTTTCGATGACCGAAGGCGATCCGCTGATCTTTGCCGGGCAGACCGCGTTGAAATTCTATGGACGCACAGCCGTCGACAGCAACTACAATGGCCTGGCGCTCGACGCGCGCGAGGGCGACCGGATCGCTGCAGCGATCGGCGATGCCGACATCGTCTTCATGAAGCACCACGGGGTGATGGTCTGCGCAGCCAATATCGCCGAGGCCTGGGATGACCTCTACTATCTCGAGCGCGCCTGCGAAGTGCAGACGCTCGCCCTTTCCACAGGACGTCAGGTCCTTGCCGTCGCGCCTGAGATCGCCGAAGCGGCGTATCGGCAGATGCGCGAAGGAGATCCGGAGTCGGCCCGGCTTCATCTGGAGGCGGTGAAGCGCGCGCTCGATCGCAGCGAGCCCGACTATAAGCGCTGAGTCGGCCCGAGCCTTCTGCAGCGACACCAAGTTCTCTCCCGGGCGGCAGAGCTGCTATCGCCAGCTTGTGCAAGCCTTCAAAAAGCAGTTAGCTGGCATCGTTGGGTAGCGCATGCCAGACTGGCATTGCGCTATACGAGACGTGTCCGCATTTCGGGGAATCGCGTGCGCTGGTCCAAACCGCTCAGACTGCATCTTGGCGTCCTGGTCGTCGCGTCGCTGCTTTGCACCTCGGCGCCGATCATCTGGATGGCATTCAGCCACGGAAGCGATGCCGCGGTCAGCGCCGGCGCGCAGCAGATGCGCGCGATGAGCCTGCGGCTGATCGAGGGATACCGGAATACGCTGCAGGGCGGCACCGAGGCCGTGACGCTGGCATCCACCCTGCCGCAGCTGGTTTCCCCGCCGCCCCAGGATATCAAGGCAAAACAGCAATTCTTTCAGGAGGTTCTGCGAAACGTCCCGAACGCCACCAGCGTTTACGCCGGCTATCCCGACGGCTCCTACCTGCAGGTGATCAACACGGCCCGGCGCGACGTTCGCCAGACGCTTGCCGCACCCGATGATACCACTTTCGCGATCCGAATGATCGCACGGAGAAACGCGGCCGATGTCATCTCGACGCTTGCTTTTCTCGACAAGGATGCGCTGGTGATCGGGGAACGGAATGTCGAAGATACATCCTTCGATCCGCGGCAACGCCCCTGGTATCAATCGGTCATTCAAGATGGCGTGCCGGTTTCCGTCGGACCCTATGTCACCGGAACGCTGAATGTTCCGACGCTGACGATCGCAGCCCCGATGCTAGATGATGGAAAGGTGGTCCTCGGCATCAATATTCACCTGCAGACCGTCAGCCGCCTGCTCGATGCCAGTGAGATTTCGCCGCGGGCGCGGGCTTACATCATCGATGCCGGCGGCAATCTCGTCGCCCATTCCGACCCTGATATCATGAGCAGGATCATCGGGTTATGGTCGAGAACATCCGGCGGCTTTGCCGCGACGGCAAACAGTTTCGACCCGAGCCTCGAAACCGTGGCGCGGCTCAGGCAGGATCCGGCCTTTGCCGCTGGCGGCCTGGCACGGGTGGATTTCGATGGCAAAGCCCATCTTCTGCAGATCGCCCCGATCAGCGTATCCGGCCTGTTTTCGGGCAGCGAGGCGGCAATCGTCGTGCCGCTGGAGGACCTGGTGGCTGAGGCCCATCGGCTGCTGATGCGCAATCTCTTCATCGCCGCCGCCTTCGTGCTCGCCGGTGTCGCCGCATCGGTCTTGCTGTCGCGCATGGTCAGCACCTCTCTCTATCGGCTGGCGGACGAGGCGCGCAGGATCGGCGATCTGGATGTGGGGGAGAAACCGATGTCCCACTCCTGGATCAGCGAGATCAACACGCTGGCAAACGCGCTGGCGGCCAGCCGCCATGCCATCGGTCAGTTTGCGCTTTATGTCCCGCGGGAAGTGGTCCGGCAGATCGTCAATCCCGAGACGAGAACGATTGTCGGGGCGAAGCGGCAGGATGTGACCGTACTGTTTACCGACATCAAAGACTTCACGACCATCTCGGAACAACATTCGCCAGAAGAGGTGGTCGACACGCTTTCCGCCTATTTTGAACTGCTGAACACCATCGCCGAGCGCAATGGCGGGGCCGTCGTGCAATATCTCGGCGATTCCATTTTCGTCATGTGGAATGCCCCGGTTGCCGATAGCAGCCATGCGGAAAACGGCTGTCGCTGTGCGCTGGCCATGAAAGCGGCGGTCGACGGCTTGAACGACGCCAATCTCATGAATGGCCGCCCCGAGCTGTTGACGCGATTTGGATTGCACACCGGCCCGGCCGTCGTCGGCAGCTTCGGCGCGATTTCGCGTCAGCAGTACACGGCGATGGGCGATACGATCAATGTCGCGTCCCGGCTGGAAGGCATGAACAAGGACCTCGACACATCGATCCTGGTGAGTGCGGCCACCCGCAACGCCGTCGCCGACCGCTTCACCTTCCGCCCCATCGGCCTCGCCCCCGTCAAGGGACGCGCCGAGAAGGTCGACATATGGGAGCTTGTCGGGGAAATCGGCGTCGCGCCGCCAAGATGAGACGTGCGGGAGAGCCGATGCTGTGCCGTGTAATGGCAGCGCAGCAAGATAGACCCAGGCGGACGGCCGAGTTGGGCGAAAGCGCACCCCCAAACTCCGTCTTCCCAGGCCTTGAGCCTGGGAACCATGGCCCCGCTGGTGGCAGCCGGCGTGGATCCTCCGGTCAAGCCCGAGGAGGACGGAGGGTGGGGTGAGCTCAGCGGCAAATTCAGCGACGGAGGGCGGCAATGGGCAGACAGCAGCCAACTGCCTTCGTCGGAGTGCGTCAGAAACGGACATGACGACTTTGCGCCATGAGCCAATGCCAAAAAAACTAAAAATGTCATCAGGCATTTGCGGCGATGCTGTTTCAGGATAGACTGATCGTCGTTGACGCTGTGCCGTGCGGCCCCCTCATCCGACCCTTCGGGCCACCTTCGCCCCGATGGGGACCCTATGGGTCTTCCCTGCAGTCGCCTATCTCCCCAACACCGCTAACATCGGAGTCAGAGACAATGATCTCAGCCGACTATTGCCGACTCATGGCCCGCTACAACAGCTGGCAGAACACCTCTCTGGTCACCGCCGCCGATGGGCTGACGCATGCGGAGCGCTGGAAGGATCGCGGGGCGTTCTTTCAATCGATCGCCGCGACGCTGAACCATCTTTATTGGGCCGACGCTCTGATCCTGGCGCGACTGAAGGGCAATCAGCGCCCTGAGGAAACCATCACGCACTCGCTGACAAGCCCATTGGATTGGGATGCGTTCAGGAGACTGCGCTTGCAACGCAACGCGGAAATCGAAGCCTGGGCCGCAGGATTGCACGACGCGGATCTCGACGGCATGCTTGTCTGGTATCCCGGCGACGGCGCAACGCGGATCGAGAGGCCGAAGGCGAACTGTGCTGTCGAACTTTTCAACCACCAGACCCACCACCGCGGCCAGGTGCATGCGATGCTGACGGCAGCCGGTGCAAATCCGGAGCCGACCGACCTCTCGCGTCTGGCATAACCGTATCGGTGATAGGCTCGACCAACCTGCCCACCAGCACCTATCAAGCCCTCTGCCGAAACCTGCACGTTACAGAATGTGTCGTTTTCGCATCACTTTCTGTCAGGTTGTAAATTCCTGGTTGGCAACGGCGATTGCCTTCGCTACAAGAGGCTTACCGCGTCAGATCGAACATAAGGGAGGCGTTGCATGACATCATCAGCAATCACCAAAGTCCTCCCGTGCGGAATGTCCCGACACTAGGTCATTTCCATTCGCGGCCCGCCTCAAGCGCGCCCGACATGCGGTTTTCACTCCCTTCATAGCCCGATTGATCTGACGGGATCATTTCGTCTCCCGTTCGGGCTGTGCCATTTAACTCTCGTTTTTGAGGACCGGTTGCCGATATGCGGCCGGGTTGGTTCAAATGACTCGCAAGAAGCTCGATTTCCGCGCCGATGCCTATCGCAACGTGCTCGGCTTTATCTTTCATCACTGGACTCACCGGCCTGGTTTGGTGGGGCTGATCATCGTGCTGGTGATTTCAAGCACGCTGGCCGAAGTCATGGTGCCGGTCTTCTCCGGCCAGATCGTCGATGCCATTGCCGGCACGAATGCGGCTGACAGTGCGCTGCGCGCCTTCGTCATTGTCGTCGCTTTGGGCTTCAGCAGCGTGGCGCTGCGCTATTTCATCTTCAACGGCATCATCCGGCTGACGCTGCGCACCATGGCGGATGTCACCAATGGCGGTTTCCACAAGGTGCAGCGGTTCTCCACCGACTGGCACGCCAACAGCTTTGCCGGCTCGACGGTGCGCAAGATTACCCGCGGCATGTGGGCGCTGGATTCGCTCAACGACCTGCTGCTGGTCGCACTTTTGCCGTCGATCGTCATGCTGGTCGGCGCCAGCATCGTGCTCGGCAGTTATTGGCCGATCATGGGACTGATCGTCAGCCTGGGATCGCTGATCTATATCGGCGTCACCGTGGCGCTTTCCATGGGCTTCGTGTCGCCGGCGGCAAGGCTTGCCAATGCCTGGGATACCAAGCTCGGTGGCGCGCTCGCCGATGCGATCAGCTGCAACTCGGTGGTCAAGGCGTTCGGCGCCGAAAGCCGCGAAGAGATCCGTCTCGGCCATGTGCTTGGCAAGTGGGACAGCCGCACGCGGCGGACATGGAAGCGCGGCACATTGAGCGGCACGATCCAGGGCTTCATGATGGTTTCCATGCAGGCAGGCATTCTGGGAACCGGCCTCATCATGTGGCGGCAGGGGCTGGCAACGCCTGGCGACGTCACCTTCGTGCTGGCGATGTTCCTCGTCCTGCAGGGCTATCTGCGCAATGTCGGCCAGGACATCCGCAATCTGCAGCGTGCCGTCAACGACATGGAAGAACTGGTGCTGCTCGACAAGATGCCGCTCGGTATCGAGGACAGGCCGGACGCCACACCCATCAATATTGGCAGTGGCGAGATCGTCTTCGATCGCATCACCTTCCAATATGGCGCTCATCCCAGCCCGCTTTATGAGGATTTCTCGGTCGTCATCGAGCCGGGCGAGCGTGTGGGGCTAGTGGGGCATTCGGGCTCGGGCAAGACGACCTTCGTCAAGCTGATCCAGCGCCTCTACGACGTCAATTCGGGCGCGATCCGCATCGACGGGCAGAATATCGCCCGGGTCGAGCAAGCAAGCCTGCGCGGCCAGATCGCCATCGTGCAGCAGGAGCCGATCCTGTTTCACCGCACGTTGGCCGAAAACATCGCCTATTCCAGGCCGAACGCCTCGCGGCGCGAGATCGAGCAGGCGGCAAAACAGGCGAGCGCCCACGATTTCATTCTGAGCCTTCCGAAGGGCTATGAAACGATGGTGGGAGAACGCGGTGTCAAACTGTCGGGCGGCGAGCGGCAGCGCGTCGCCATCGCCCGCGCCTTCCTGGCCGATGCGCCGATCCTGATCCTCGACGAGGCGACATCCAGCCTCGACAGCGAGAGCGAAGTGCAGATCCAGCAGGCGATGGAACGCCTGATGGAAGGCCGCACCACACTGGTCATCGCCCATCGCCTCTCCACGGTGCGGGCGCTCGACCGGCTGCTGGTCTTCGACAAGGGCAAGATCGTCGAAGAGGGCGACCACCAGGCGCTGATCCGCCGCAGCGACGGCATCTATCGCCGACTGTTCGAGCGGCAGGCGCTGGAGCTGACCAAGGGTCTGGTGGCCTGAACCGAAACGCCAGGGTTATGCTCTGGCGTTTCTTTTTTGTGGGTTGGCGCCGTGTGCTGACTGGCAGCAACCCGCCCGCCCAATCCAGACTTTTCCACGATCGGAGATTGGAGATTTTTTTGAGTCAGCGCGTTAAAAGCAGCCGCGCTCTTATTAGTTCCGCCGTTTCCGCGCCCTCGGCGAATTGATTGAACAGGGGTAGCAGGAGTTTGCGGGCATCTCCAACCCTTCGATTAGCGACCATCAACTCGGCGAGATCGTTGGCGGCCCTGATTTGCCACCCTAGGGCGCCTTGAACGCGGCTCATATCGATAGATTGCCACAAGCGTTCTTCCGCTTCTTCGTGACGTGCGGCGTTGGTCAAAAGCAAGTCACCATTCACCCGAAGAAGCTCCGGCATGTAGAGAACATCGCCTTTCAGCTCAACATTTCGGATGGTTCGCTCAACGACATCGAGCGCTTCGGTCACCTGACCGATCGACTTCAATCCCCGAGCAAGCGAAATGTTGAATTCCGTCGTCAGCAACTCGTAACCGATGGCATGAATGGCGGCCAAGCTGGATCGAAGGTCCTCGACGCCCTCTCCGGCGTCTCCCCGAAGGATGGCCAGCTCTCCCCGGCGGGCGCGCCCCGCGGCGATGAACGGCCCCAGCGAATTGGTTTCGGCCTGATGGACCAGGGTATCGATGTGTTCCTGGGCCTGATCCCAATTGCCGTTCCAAAGAAAGACCGAGATGGCCCACCCCAAAACGACGGTCAGTGCCGCGGGCCTGTCGGTTCTTGCTGCGCTTTCGATGACCTTTCTGGCTCGATCCTCCGCCTGCTCGGGGAAACCTTGCAGCCACAGGTTCCTCGCCATTGTCACTTCGCTTGGAAAATGGAGCTCGTGGGATAGATAGATTGTCGTCCTACCCGCCCGAGCCCAGTCAGTCAGGCTGGCCTCCAGCTCGACGCGGGCGTCGGCCAGATCGCCCGCAAGATGGAGAGACCTTCCCAGAATCGACCGAGCTTGTGCCGACGCGGCGAAATCCTGGATCGTGTCGGCCGCGGTCTTACAACGCCGCGCGTAAGCATGCGCGGTGTTGAAATCCCCACTGCGAAAGTAAAACGTCCGCAGCATGCTGAGAAGCCCGACCTGGTTGACGACATCGCCCTGTGCCTCGGCGATTTCCAGCCCCCGGTTCAACGCCCTAAGCGCGGCGTCGCTCTTACCATGAAGATGCGTCGCAGCGATTCCGAACACTGTTTGGAGGTGCATCTCCTCGAGCCCTCCTATCGTCTCCTCGGTGAGCGCGGAGATCGCCCGCTCGGCCCAGCGGTGCGCTTCAGGCATGAGCGACATTGCGAGGAAGGCCGGCCCCGCGGCCGCAGCAAGCCTTACCCCGACGGCGACCTCGCCATTTTCGCCGAATGACCATTCCAGTGCAGAGCGGACGTTGTTCAGCGCCGCGAAGTACGCCGCACGCTCAGTCCCTGTCTTCTTGCTCGCCCAATCACCCGCGCTCTGCGCCACCCAGCGCCCATAGTAGTCCGCATGTCGAATGGCGAGATCCGACCGCTCTTGCGCCTCGAAGGGGATCGCCAACGCATAGGCCCGGGTCGTGTCCAGCAGTCGGTACCGCAACGTGGCACCGATGGGACGGGTGGAAACCATCGACTTTGCGACCAGGCTGTCGATCGCTTCGAAAACCGAGGGCCTGTTGAGGCTTGAACTCGCCACGACGTCCACCGCGGCGTCAAGCGTGAAGTGTCCGACGAAGACAGCAATGCGGCGAAGCACTACGCGCTCGAGTTCGGACAGAAGTTCGTAACTCCAATCGAGCGTCGCCTGCAACGTTCTGTGGCGGGGCTGCGCCGTTCGCGATCCAGTCCAATGCAGCGTCAAATGCTCGTCGAGAAGGTCGGACGCGTGTTGCAGCCCGTACGATCCGACGCGCCGCGCGGTCAGTTCGATCGCGAGCGCAATGCCATCAAGCTTGCGGCAAATGCCTGCGACGAGAGGTGCATCCGCTTCGTCTATATCGAGTTGGGCGTCGTTGGCCCGCGCTCGATCAAGGAACAACTGGGTGGCCGGAAACTTTTGGATTGTTTGAGCAGAAATGATCTCGTCTTCGGGTGGGCAGGTAAGCGGGCCGAGGCGATAGACACGTTCGGCCTCGGTCTGAAGAGATTCACGACTGGTTGCGAGGATGTGAACCTGGGACGCCGAGTTAATGAGGTTCGAGGCGAGCTGTGCCACGGCTTCCACCAGGTGCTCACACGTGTCGAGAACGAGCAGCGCCCGCCGATTTCGAAAAAACGCGATCAGGCTTGACTGCGCATCACCGGCACCCACGGGTATGCCGAGCATGGACGCGATCGCCGTCGTCACCAATCGTGGATCGCTCAGCATTCCAAGATCGACAAAGAGGACTGTTCCCCCGAACCGTTCGCTCAGGCGATGCGCAGTAGAGATGGCGACGGTCGTCTTCCCAATCCCTCCTGGCCCTACGATCGAGACAAGGCGCGACGTCACTATCTGATCTGAGATTCGCTGAACATCCTCGTCCCTGCCGATCATCCGGCTAAGGCGCCCGGGGAGGTTTGCGTGCGAAAAATCAGCCGGAGCTGAAGCGGTCGAATGGGTCTCATGCAAAGCTCGCGAAATCGCCGCGACGAAGCAATAACCGCGACCGGACAGCGTCTTGATGAAGCGAGCGCCGTCTCGTCCGTCTCCCAACGCCTTCCGGAGGCTGTTCATGTGAAACCTGAGACTGCCTTCCTCGACGACGACCTCCGGCCAGACCCGTGACATCAGATCCTGCTTGGTGACGATTTCATTGGGAGCTGACGTCAGCGCAATTAGGATGTCGTAGGCTCGCGCGCCAAGTTCAACGACCACGCCTTCCTTCGTAAGGAGGCGTTCGTTCGCACGCAACTGGAATGGACCGAACGTTATCGCGTCGGTTGCCGGACCGCCCCCTGCTGTCATGGCGCTGACCTTTCGTGCCGGCGCCACCATAGCCTAGACCCTGATCATTTTCCATGAACCACAGCGAGCGCCTGTTTGGATTCGATTTCCCGCCACTAACAAAAACTAACAACGCATAACGGGTCATCGCCATCGGCCGGGAGTAAACCTTCGCCAGCACCAAGGTGCAGCCAATTAACTCATCTATAGAGGAGAACATCATGGCCAGCGTGACATCAGAATCTATCGATCAAGGTCGCCGCACCATTCTAGGTGCAGCCGCGGCAGGCATCGCTGCAGCCAGCGCGGCAGGCCTCTTCCCGTCTGGAACGGCTGCTGCCGCCGACGCCGAGGCAATCCGTCCATTCAAGGTGAACATTCCCGAGGCGGATATCGTCGATCTTCGCCGCCGGCTGTCTCATGCCCGGCTTCCGGAGCAGGAAACCGTCCCGGACAAGTCGCAGGGCGTACAGCTCAAGACCATCAAACAGCTCCTACGCCACTGGGAGAAGGATTACGATTGGCGCAAGGTTGAAGCACGCATCAACTCGGTACCGAATTTCATCACCAAGATCGATGGGCTCGACATTCATTTCATACATGTCCGGTCCAAGCACGCAGACGCCCTGCCCCTCATCGTGACGCACGGGTGGCCAGGATCCATCGTCGAGCAGATGAAGATCATCGGGCCACTGACGGATCCGACTGCGCATGGCGGGACCGCCGCGGACGCCTTCCATCTCGTGATACCGTCGATGCCCGGCTATGGATTCTCGGGCAAGCCGACAGAAGCGGGTTGGGGTCCGGAGCGGATCGCCAGCGCATGGATCGCGCTCATGCAGCGCCTTGGCTACACACGATATGCAGCACAAGGTGGCGACTGGGGCGCAGTGGTTACGGAGATGATCGGCGTGCAAGCTCCGAAGGAGCTGGTCGGCATTCACGTCAACATGCCTGGAGCAATCCCCGCCGAGATCGATCAGGCTTCGTTTGCGGGCGCGCCCGCACCGTCCGGATTGTCCAACGAGGAGAAGAGTTCCTACGACCAGCTCGTTTTCTTCTACAAGCACGTCTACTACGCGCTCTGGATGGGCACTCGGCCGCAAACGGCTGCGGCCTTCGCGGACTCTCCGATTGGTCTCGCAACATTCATGATCGACCATGATGCCCGCAGCCTCGACCTTATCGCCAGGTCGTTTGATGGCGGTTCCGAGGGTCTGACACCGGACGACGTGCTCGACAACGTCACCCTGTTCTGGCTGACGAATACGGGCGTATCGGCAGCCCGCCTCTACTGGGAAAACAAGTTGGCATTCTTCAGTCCCAAGGGGGTGAAGGTTCCGGTGGCCGTCAGCGTTTTCCCCGACGAGCTTTACCAGACGCCCCGGAGCTGGGCCGAGAAGGCGTATCCGAACCTCATTCACTACAACAAGGTGGCAAAGGGCGGGCACTTCGCCGCTTGGGAGCAACCGGCACTTTTCACCGAAGAACTGCGTGCAGGCTTGAAGACCCTTCGCACGAGCTGAAGCCGTTAGCACCGCATGATTGACACCCAGCGAGGACGGCGTCGGCACCTGTGCAGGCGTCGCCTCCTCAAATTAGTCGACAGGAACGCACGATGAACGACGACACGACAGCATGCAAGAGTTCGACGATGGACATGAAATTGGAGATCGTAGTCCTGCCGGTGGCCGACGTCGACCGAGCCAAGACATTCTATGCCAATCTCGGTTGGCGGCTCGACGCGGACTTTGCGGCGGATGGCGGCGAGTTTCGAGTGATACAGTTCACGCCGCCGGGTTCGGGCTGCTCGGTTATTTTCGGAAGAAACGTAACCTCAGCGGCTCCCGGCTCTTCACAGGGTCTCTACCTCATCGTCGCCGATATCGCGGCGGCACGCGAGAAGCTGCTCGCGGATGGGGTGGAGATCACCGAAGTATTCCATGACGCGGCCGGTGTCTATGTCGGGGAAGACCAGCACTACCTTTTCGGCAGCAAGCGTGCACAGGGTCGAGACCCAGAAGGTCGGAGCTACCGGTCGTTCGCGTCGTTCGCTGACCCGGACGGCAACGGCTGGCTGCTGCAGGAGATCACCGAACGCCTGCCTGGACGGGTCGAAGCGGCCAGCACGACATTCAGTTCGGCGGCAGAGCTCGCGGCGACGCTGCGGCGTGCGGGCGCAGCGCATGGCGAGCATGAAAAGCGCACCGGAGGCGGGTACGACGTCAACTGGCCGGATTGGTACGCCGAATACATTGTCCAGGAACAGGCGGGAGGAACGCTGCCGCTCTAACGTCCGGATCCACTCGCAAAAGGACGCCATCCGCGACGGCATTATCGCGCCGTCGGAAAAGAAAAAATTCGAACTGGAACGCAGGTGCGCAATACTCCAAAGGTGCTTTACACCGGCCAGACAGACACGATCGGCGGCCGCGAAAATGGCTTCGGGCGAAGTTCAGACGGTGTGCTCGATATCCGGTTCTCGGCTCCTGGTTCCATGGGCATTGGAACCAACCCGGAGCAACTTCTTGCGGCGGGATGGTCGGCCTCTCTTGCGAGCGCGATAGCGCTTGTGGCTCTGAGGCGGAAGTTTCCGCTACCGGGAGAGGTCAGGATTCACGCAGAGGTCAGTCTGATATTCGATTTGAAGGTCTACGCTCACATGTCGAGGTTGACTGTTGCGTTGCCGGGTGTCGAAAGGCCCACCGCGGAGGTTCTGTTGGAAGAAGCGATCGAGATCTGTCCAATTTCGAAGGCTTTCCGGCGCGCCTGTGATGTCACGATCGAGCTGGCCTGAAGCGACGGCATCTATATCCACTTCATCTCCGCGATGCGCGCTGAAATATCGACGGATTGCTGGAAACTTCATCGTGTTGGAGGCCTCCCCTGAACGCTCTGGAGGAAGAGGAATGATTCCGCGGAGGAATACCTTGGTCTTGTCATGCCTGTTGGCACCGTCGGTCACGCCAGCGGAATTCAAGCCATAGCAAATTAGAAAATCCGGAGGCCCGTCGCTTCGGATAGGTTCTGGGCTTCAAGTCCGGAAACCGCTAGGGTCTGACGATCAGGACGTACGCTTCAAACTCGTTTGGGAAAGCAAAATGGTTCGACCGGTCCGTGCGATCGTTATTGCAGTGCTCCTGTTCGTCGTCGCCGTTGCCGTTGCCTGGTCGTCGCTCGCGCTTTGGTACCGCTTGCCGTTGCCCGAGGCCGGCAGGCAGGCCAGCGCCATCTTGTTCGGGCTTTTTGGCGCCTCCGTCATCGTAGCGCTCTTTGGCAGGAGACGCCTTCGTGCGGTCCTCGCGTTTGCGGCCGCCTTCGTCATTGTCCTCTTCTGGTGGAGCACGATCGAGCCGCAGGCAAATGGAGCGTGGGCTCCGGACGTTGCTCGTCAGGTCACCGGCGAATTCGACGGTGATCTGTTGACGCTGACAAATGTCCGCGATTTCGAGTGGCGCAGTGCCACCGACTTCACGGAACGATGGACGACTCGGAGTTACGACCTGAACAAGCTGAAAAGCGTCGACATGTTCATGTCATACTGGTCAGGTCCGACCATCGCGCATGTCATAATGAGCTTCGGCTTCGACGACGGCCGTTATCTGGCGTGGTCTATCGAAGTGCGCCGCCTTTCCGGAGGTTCGTTTTCACCGCTGGCGGACTTCTTCAAAAGCAGTCCTCTGGTCATCATCGCGGCAGACGAAAGGGATGTGATCGGCCTCCGCTCCAATTTTCGCGGTGAGGACGTCCAGATCTACCGCCTGAGGGCGACGCCGGCGGCTGCGAAGCTTCTTCTGCGCGAATACGTCTCCGACGCAAACGCGCTCGCAGCACGGCCCGCCTTCTACAATTCGCTGACGACCAACTGCACGACGACCATCGTCAAGATGATGCGTGTGGCAGGCGACACCGTGCCGATGGACTGGCGCCTCATCGTCAACGGATACCTGCCGGAATACGCGTATGACCGGCGCGCGCTGGACATCTCGGTTCCCTTGTCGCAACTGCGGTCGGCCGCACATATCGCTGCAAGAGCGCACGAGGACGGTCTTTCGCCGCTTTTTTCGCAGGCCATTCGCGTCGGCGTTCCGTCGCCGCAGGGCGCGTTGTGACGTCTTCTATCCCAACGATATCGAGACGGGTTCTCCTCGCCCGATGCTCTTCATCAGCGGCGACCAGGCCCATTCGAAAGAGCTCAGCCAGGACGCCTACAACCGCGCCGCCGAGCCTAAGGAACTGGTCTGGGTCAAGGGCGCCGGGCACGTCGACCTCTGCGACCGCGTGGACCTCATTCCATTCGACAAGCTGTCCATCTTCGATCAGCATCTCGCGGCGCGCTTGGCCGACGCGCCGGTGCTGATCCTCGGCGCGGCAACGTCTAGCCTCGACAGCCACCCCCAGGCGCTGATCCGCCGCAGCGACGGCATCTACCGCCGACTGTTCGAGCGGCAGGCGCTGGAGCTGACCGAGGGTCTGATGGCCTGAACCGAAGCGCCAGGGTGTTGCTCTGGCGTTTCGGCCATTTCACGACCCGGGGAAATTACGTGCGAACCTCTATGAGGTGTTCGACGAGGCGGGGCGCTTCTTCGGTGATTGCCAATATGATGCCTGACTTGCGCGTGGAGGCGAAATCCAGTCCGGCAAAGTAGAGGCCTGGCAAGACGCCCACGCCATCGGCATGAATGGGCTGTCCGCCAGCATCAAGCGCACCCGGAAGTCTCATAAAGCTGAAATCGCCCTTGAAGCCCGTGCACCACACCAGGCTGGTGATGCCGGATAGGGAGAGGTCGAGCGAATTGATCGCCGGGTCCGGCCGACGCCACGCGACCGTCTCCGCCGGGTCGGGCTGCGAAACCGGTGCATCGATCCCGGCGCGGCCGATATAATCATCAATATGGCGTTTGGAATTGTCAGAGGCTTCATCCGCAAAACGAACATTCGCTTCGAGATCGTCGGCGAAAGAGAGGCGGCCGCCATCGGCAACGCCGGTCAATCGCCCGAGAAGCACGATACCCTGTGCGCCAAGCCTCTGAAGGCTTATCGTGTGCTCCGAGCCGAGCACACCACGCGGCGGAATGCGTCCCGCAAGCCGAATGACCTCCTCTCGCCGCACGTCGAGAAGCCCGCTTTCGAGCAGCCAGATCATGATGTCGCGGCCCCGATAGCGGCGTGGAAGCCGTCCGACGCGACTGGTCGCAAGGAAGACCCTCCGGCCCGCTTCCGCCAGCTCCTCCGCGATCTGGGCGCCCGATTGGCCGCTTCCGACCACCAGCACCGCTCCGCCGGGCAGATCTGCAGGGCTGCGGTAGCCGGAAGCGTCGATCTGGCAAAGGTCAGGCGGCAACGCATCTGACGGGATCGGGCGCACCGGACAATTCAGGTTGCCGCTTGCGACGATCACGTTCAGCGCCCGAAGCGTGCCCTGCGATGTGGTCAGCCGATAGACGCCATCCTCCTGCGCGAGTTCGCTCACCGCGGTATCCGCTTCGATCGGCAGCCCGTTGCGCCCGGCGAAGTCTTCAAGGAGAGCGACGAACTGATCACGCGTCTGGACACCATAGGGATCGGAACCCTCATAGCAGTCGCCAGGCATGACGGTCTGCACATTGGGCGTATTCATCCGGAAGGATTCCCAGCGTTGCGTGCGCCATGTCTCTCCTATGCGACCCCGCTCCAGGACGCTGTGGCGCAGGCCTCGTCGCGCCAGCCAATAGCTGACACCGAGGCCCGCCCAGCCGCCACCGATGACGACGACATCAAGAACATCGGCACGCCCATTCTTCTGCCACGATGATCTCATGAGCGGCCCCCCAGCCATCCCCGCGCGGCATTAAGCCTTGTTCACGGCAATGAGTCCAGGGTCGCCGATCTCCGTTCGACTGGCCCTCGCCGTGCCTCGTGCTGATGCCACGCATGGCATCGCGGACCTCAGCCATTGCCTATCTGGTCGGCAAATGGCCGCGTCGCGCCGACTGCAGTCACGACGCAGAAGCATTTGGATAGCCATCACGGCTGCCGCGTCGGCGCGATCGATCCGGCAGGCACATAGGTCAATCGGATCGCATCCCCGCCGATCCGATCGCTGGCGACAAGGCGGAGCGGCGGCGCCCGGCCGGTGAAGAACGGCTTGCCGCGGCCGAGCACGACGGGATTAAAGTAGAGCCGATATTCGTCGATCAGCCCAAGCTCGGTCAGGCTTCCCGCCAGCTCCGGCCCGGCGACCTGGATCTCCCCGGCCAGCCCGGTCTTCAGCCCGCGGATCGCTGCCTCGACGTCATCCGCGATAAGCGTGGCATTGGGGCCGACCGACTGCAACGACCGCGACACGACCCATTTCGGCTGGCTCCGCCACGCCATCGCGAAGTCGCGTAAATCCGGCGTCCATTCAGGATCGTCTTCGTCCCAGTAGCGCATCACCTCGTACATGCGGCGGCCGTAGAGGCTGCCCGTCAAGCCGCGCACCTGCTCGATCCAGTGGCGAAAGAGGGTGGCGTCGGGCGCAAATTCCAGGTGGTCGACATAGCCATCCAGCGACAGGTTCATTCCGAAGACGAGCTTCGCCATGCCATATCCTCCATCCCGGGTTCTTCAGGATAGCTTACGGCACTGTTGCGAGTAAGTGGGCTTGGGCACGAACTGGCGCCGCTTGTGATCGATATGGCGAACCAGAGGTCCCAGGTGCAAAGGCGTTAGCGCAGCGAAACCCGATTACCAAGCCTGTTGTTTCAATATAATGACGCAGGAGCGGATAAACCCGTCATTGCGGCTGTCGCAAGACTGCCTATCCTGCGATGTTGCAACGTCGGTGATATCATTGCCGCTTTGATCGGGATCTCGCGGGGGAAAGGCAAGAGCGGCATGGAGGAAAAGAAGCGCTGGACCAACCATAGTCGGATGTCCGATCCAATCCATCACAGGGCGTTGATGGCGGAATTGCCGAACGAGATCGGGCGACTGAACGATATTATCCAAGGTGTGCTGGTTCACGCCGATTGGGCGGAAGAGTACGGTCTCGACCAGACAAGATTGGACGCATCGGCGAGAAAAACATTGCCGATCGCCGAACGTTTCGACGATGTCTTCGCCAGAGACCCTCAGCCGCTCCACTGCCGGCGCCCCGCAGAGAGACGATCCACCGGCACGTGCCGCGATTTTGCGCTCGCCTTGTCTTCGATCCTTCGCAGCAAAAATGTTCCCGCACGCGTACGCTGCGGCTTCGCCTCCTACTTCTCGGCAGGATGGGAGGATCATTGGGTTTGTGAATATTGGAACGCGGCAACCAGACGCTGGCATTTGAGCGACGCGCAGATCGACCGGATGCTGAAAGAGAAGAAACAGATCAAGTTCAACCCAGCCGACGTACCGCGTGATCATTTCATGCCCGCGGGAGAAGCCTGGCTGAAATGCCGTCGAGAGACGGTCGATCCTCAGGCATTCGGCCACGGTGAGGTAAACGGCCTGTGGTTCGTGAAGATCAACGTCGTCCGGGATCACTACGTGCTGAATGGCCGCGAAACCTCCGATTGGGATCGGTGGCGCGAAGCACATTCTTCTCAAAGGCTGGTACTTCAGCAAGAACTGCCGCTGCTGGACACACTCGCCAGCGATCCCGCGCAGGATTTGATCGAGGTTCTGCCAGACTGGCTGGTATAACCCGTCAGGTAAACTTGCCCGAGACGAGAAGAGCCTAACTCGTCGCTAAAGGAACGGTGAGACTCTCTTGGCCTCCGGTTGCGCCGGAAGCTGCCCCGAACCATCGTCATCGTCTCTGCTGCCGGCGTTATGCCGTTGGTTGATCTCAAGGAAGGGTCGGCGTGCGCATGTAGCGGGCTGTGGCGTAGACGACCGTCGCTATGATGGCGATGAGGAAGCCGAGACTGGTGGTGACGGTGCCGAGGCCGAGGCCGCCATATTCCATCGGCTGGGACAGGAGGTCGCCGAAGGATGCGCCGAGCGGGCGGGTCAGGATGTAGGCCAGCCAGAAGGCGGTGGTGGCATCCAGCCTGAACTTGTAGTAGGCCACCGCGATCACCGCGATGATGCCGCCAAACAGAAGGCCCGTGTTCAGGTAGCCCAGCTCGAAGCGTTCCGCGATCTGGTCGCCGACCGAGGTGCCGAGGGCAAAGGTGAACAGGATGGCGAGCCAATAGAAGCTCTCGCGCCGCGGCGTCAGGATCGAGTGGATGGAGAGCGTGCGGTCCACTCCGTACCAAATGGCGAAGGTGACGGCGAGCGCAATGCTGAAGCCCACCGTGGTGGTCATCAACGAGACCCCGAAATTATCGACGAGGTTGTCGGTGACAAGGGTGCCCACGACGCTGATCAGGACGACCGTCAGCCAGTACGACCACGGAACATACTTGCCCTGGTAAAACTGGATGGCGAGCGCGCAGAGAAACACGCAAGCCATGAAAATCGACGTGGCGGTCAAGCCATAGCCGAGGTTGACGTTGAGAAAGTCTGCTGCGGTCTCCCCCATGGTGACCGCCAGCAGCTTGATCAGCCAGAAGTCGACCGTGACCTCGGGGACACGGCTGGCAGGTTGACTGAAGCCGTCTGCGGATGATGTGCTCATCTTGGTATCTCCTGAGGTCACGGGCGCGGCTTACTTGCCAAGAAGCTTCATGGCGTCCGTCAGAAACTGGTCTGCACGCTTGTCGTCATCGGCATTGCAGCGCTCGACCGCCTTGGCTTCCAGCTCGTCGGCCTTCTTCATCACATCGGCCGACACCTTGGCGGTCTCCTTGGCCGCGCGGTATTCCTTCAAGACGTCTTCGCACGGGCGCGAGGCTGCATTGGCCTGGGCGACGAAGGCTGCGGAGCCGAGCGCAAGCGCGGTGAAGATCAGTTTGGCGGAACGGTTCATGGTGTTTGTCTCCATTGGTTTGTCGTGCACCTGTCGGGGTACGCTCAAAGCATGGAGGGCGAGGCTTAGGAGAAACTTAGAGCCTTTCCTGGTCAGATTGAATCATTCTGCCGGAGCAGGTTTTCGTCAGGGCAGAGGCGATTGGCGATGGGCATACCCCCAGGTACGTCCGAGCCTATCGCCTCTGATCCTGGCGGAAAGATGCCCGGCCCTTCGGGTTGGCTGAAACGGGCCGGCTGATCGACCGGCCGGCTTGGCCGTAGAGCTGGGCTACGACGCGCGCCGGCCGGTCGAGCATCCGATTCCGTTTGAGCCAACAGAATGCTTCAAGCTGATCAGGAAAGGCTCTAAAACCGCCGGATTAGGCGAGAGGCCATTCGAGAACGACCCGCAGGCCGCGTCCTGCTGGATTGTCCATCAGCCGGATGGCGCCACCGTAGCGGCCGGCCAGATTGCGGGCGATCGCAAGGCCGAGGCCGCTTCCATCTGTTTTGGACGGATCGATACGGTAGAAGCGGTCGAACACGCGCTCGCGCAGTTCGGCCGGGATTCCCGGCCCGTTGTCGGTCACGGAAAGAACCGCGTGATCATCGTGTGTCAGCACGGCAAGATCCACTTGCCCGTGGTCCGCCGTGTAACGCAGCGCATTGTCAACGACGACATCGAGGATGGCAGCCAGTTCCGCGGGGTCGCTCCTGACCAGGCAGGGAACCGATTGCACCATGCCGAGGTCGATCGCTTTTGCGTCGGCCGTTGCCAGGAACCGGCCGAGACACTCTTGAAGCGCTTCGCCAAGATGGACTGTCGCCGCCTCGCGGCCGGGCCGCTCCCCGCTCTCGCTGCGGGCCAACCGGAGAAGCTGGGTCGCCACCTGTGTCGCCCGGCGCACGCCGGCCTCCAGGTCGGCGACCGCCGCGTCGCGCTCCTCCGGTTGGCCGGCCTGCCTGAGGTTGTCGATCTGGAGGGAAAGCGCCGTGACCGGCGTTCTGAGCTCATGGGCCGCATCGGCAAGGAAGGCACGCTGCTGCTCCAGCGTGGCGCGGACGCGGTCAAACGCACGGTTGATCGCCAGCACCAGCGGACGCACCTCCACAGGAGCATCCTCGACGGAAAGAGGGTCGATGTCCTCGACGACGCGGTTTTCCACCCGGCCCGCCAGGATATGGAGACGCTCCATGATCGCGCCCACCAGCCAGTAGGCGGCAAGCCACGACAGGGGTATGGCCAGCAGGAACGGCCATGCGCTGTTCCAGGCGGCGTCGGCCGCAAGCTCATCGCGCTCGGCGGTGCGCTGGGCGACCATCACGGTGCGGGCTGGATCGCCCTTGTCGGTAAAAAGCCGCCACTCCTCCGCATCCGCACGGAAGGTGGAAAATCCGCCTGAAGTGGGGGGTGGGAAAACCACACGCGGATCGTTCGTCCGCGTCGTCCGCCCATCCGCGAAGGTGATCCTGACAGCCACGATCTCATCGCTGGAGGCGCCTGCGCCTGCCAGAGGGAGAAGACCGCTGCCATCGCCGACGACATGCGCGATCTGCTGGAGCTGGAAGTCCAGGATGCTCCACGCCTCAAGCCGGGCGCTGTAATAGGAAAAGGCCGCGGCAAAAGCGGCAAGGGCCGTCAGAAGCGCGGAAAAGACGAGAATGAACGAGCGGCGGAGCGACATGTCAGGCCTTCGGGATCATCCAGCCGGCGCCGCGCACATTGCGGATAACATCCTTGTGGAAGCGCTTGCGGATATAATGGATCAGAACTTCAATCGCGTTGCTCTCGATCTCCTCGCCCCAGCCGTAGATACGCTCTTCGAGTTGACTGCGCGACAGGATCACACCCGGTCGCTCTGCAAGTATCCGCAGAAGCGCAAATTCCCGCGCAGACAAGGTTTCCGTTACCGCCCTGAAGGTAACGGAATATGTCGCGAGATCCAGCGTCACCTCTCCCGCCTGGATCAGCGACTGGGCGTGTCCGGCCTTGCGGCGCATCACCGCGCGGATACGGGCCAGCAGTTCATCGAGCTCAAAAGGTTTCAGCACATAGTCGTCGGCGCCAAGGTCAAGGCCCTTCACACGGCTTGGCAGATCGTCGCGTGCCGTGAGGATCAGGATGGGGACACCTTTGCCTGCCTTGCGGATCGATTCCAGCACCTGCATGCCATCGATCTGGGGCAGTCCGAGATCCAGCAGGACAACGCCGTATTCCGCAAGGCCGACGGCTTCCAGCGCAGCCTTTCCGTCCGTCACCCAGTCCACGGATATGGCGTGCCGCCCCAACCCTTTCAGCAGGGCTTCGGCAATCATCCGGTCATCTTCGACAAGCAACAATCTCATATGTCAAACGTAAGCGGTCTGGTGAAATTTGTCTTCTGCCGACTTGGGTGGCGACTTGGGCAGACGACACGCATGAAGCCATGAAGAACGAATTTTCCAGCAGCGCCGTCTGCCGAGGACAGCGGCCTTTGAGTGGGTTCATCCGGCACAAATAGAACGTCCCCGCCCTCACCTTACAAATCCGTAAGTTGTCGCCAAAGCGCGCCCTCGGCTAGACTGTCCCCTGGGCATGCCGGGAATGATCGGGCTGATGCGGATCCTGCTTATCGAGGACGATCGGAAGACGTCCGATTATATCGCCAAGGGGCTTTCCGAGGCAGGTCATGTCTGTGACGTGGTCGGCGACGGCCGCGATGGGCTGTTTCAGGCGCAGCGCGAGGCCTATGACGTCATCGTCGTCGATCGCATGCTGCCGGGGCTCGATGGGCTGGCGATCGTCCGGTCGCTGCGGGCCGCCAAGATCGGCACATCGGCGCTGTTCCTGACCTCGATCGGCGGCGTCGATGACCGGGTCGAGGGGCTGGAGGCGGGCGGCGACGATTATCTCACCAAGCCTTTCGCCTTCTCCGAGCTTCTGGCGCGCGTCAATGCGCTTGGCCGCCGGCCGCCGGTGCAGGAGCAGAAGACGGTGCTGAAGGTTGCCGATCTCGAGCTCGATCTGATCCGCCGCGAGGCCCGGCGCGCCGGCCAGGTGATCGAGCTGCAGCCGCGCGAGTTCACCCTGCTCGAAGTGCTGATGCGCGGCGAAGGCCGGGTGATCACCAAGACGATGCTGTTGGAGCGTGTCTGGGATTTCCACTTCGATCCGAAGACCAGCGTCGTCGAGACCCATATCAGCCGCTTGAGGGCCAAGGTCGACAGGCCGTTCCAGGCCCAGCTTCTGCACACGGTCCGCAACACCGGATACAGCCTGCATGCGCCGCGTTAGAACATGATGGCTCCCAACCCCACAGGCTTTTCGGCATCGTTCTCCAGTCTCCGCCGGAGCACGCCGTTCCGGCTTGCCGTCACCTTCGGCGTGCTCTTCGTCGTCACCTTCTTTCTGAGCGGCGCGATCATCTATCACATGCTCAGCCTTGGCCTCTCCCGCGATCTCGAACAGTCGCTGACCGAGATGAATTCGCTGATCGTTTCGACCTACGAGCCCGGTGACACCGGCGATCTCGTCAACACGCTGAACAATTATGCGAGCTTCCAGTCGACCTCGGACGGGCTCTATTCGCTGACCGACCATGCCGGCAACAAACTCGCCGGCAATTTCGCCGCACCGCCGATCCCGAACGGCGTCTATACCGTCACCTCGCGCGATGTCGGGCTGAAGGGGCACGAACGCTACCGCATGCAGGTGTCGACGATCGGCCCCTACAGCCTGGTGGTCGGCGACAACTTTAACGATGTCGACGAGATGCTGAGGATCGTGCTGGTCAGCTTCGAATGGGCCGCGGCGATCGTCGTGGCAACGGCGATCGGCGGCGGCGTGTTTCTGGCCGTTCGCGCCCAGGCACGGCTGGACAGGGTGGCCAACACCATGAACGAGGTCTCCCACGGGGCGCTCGACGCCCGCATTCCGATCCGCGGCAATGGCGACGATCTCGATACGGTGGCGATCCAGATCAACGCGGCGCTGGTGCGGCTGCAGACCCTGGTCGAGAGCATGCGGCAGGTGAGCACCGATATCGCCCATGATCTGAAAACGCCGCTCAACCGGCTGCGGCTGACACTCGATGCCGCCGTGGCGGGCAATGACCGGCAGGCGGATGTCTCGGCCCTTCTCGACGAAGCGAGAAACGAGAGCGACCGGATCAACGCCACCTTCGAGGCGCTGCTGCGCATTTCGCAGATCGAGGCCGGCGCCCGCAGGGAACGTTTCCAGGCGACCGATCTCGATGCCGTGCTTGCGGTGATTTCCGAAGTCTATGTCGATGTCGCCGAAGACGCGCAGAAGGTGCTGCGGATCACGGCGCGCTGCCCGGCGCTGATCCGCGGCGACCGCGATCTCTTGACCCAGATGCTCGCCAACCTGGTGGAGAATGCGATCAACCACTGCCCGGCCGGAACTGACATCACGGTTTCGCTGCGTCGCCAGGCCGATCGCGCCATCCTCTCGGTCGCCGATACCGGCCCCGGCATTCCCGCCGGCGAAAGGGACAAGGTCTTCCGGCGGCTCTACCGGCTGGACAAAAGCCGCACGACGCCCGGAAGCGGGCTCGGGCTCAGCCTCGTCAAGGCGATCGCCGAGCTGCATGCTGCCGAGATCACCGTCGGAGACAATCAACCCGGCCTGATCGTCTCGATCGCCTTTCCGCTACTCCCCGGTGAGCGGTCCCGACCGCTCACCCCGGGAGAGCGATCCTGACCTCTCACCCCGGGTGAGCGGTCCTGCCGTTCACCCTTGCTGCCGCCAGGCGGCGGAAGCGGGCAGCAAAGCGGCGGATTTCGGCAGCAGTGCGATAGGGCAGAACGCTCCACGGCCGGCGGCGGCCAAGCCGGTAGGCGGAAAGCCCTGCCTGGATCTGCGAGCAGGCATCCGCCCTCTGGCTGACCGGCAGCGGATCGACGAAGCAGGCGCTTAAGCCCTCGTCGAATTCCAGATCGAAGGCGAGATCGTAGGGCAGCCGCATCGGCAGCAGCGCGCCGACCATCCAGCCGGCCGCCTTGCGGTTGATCAGATAGGCGCCGGAGCCCTTTTCGCGGGTCAGTGCGATGGCGAGCGAGCGCGACGCGGTGAGTTGTTCCACCTTGTGCTTACGCCCGGTGTTGACGGTGGAGAGACGCAGGATGTCCCAGCGCTCCTGGTGCTGCAGGGCGGCCTCCACCACATCGGCGAGGTCGTCGTCGAAATCGAGGTCGTCTTCCAGAATGAGGGCGAATTCGGCATTGCCGGAGAGGAAGCGCCAGGCGCATTCGACGTGGCTGAGATAGCAGCCGATCTCGAAAAGGTTCGGCCGGCGGCCGTGCCGGCTCAGATAAGCGGCTTCGTCAAAATCCGGATGCGGCAGGCTGAGCGTTGCCCCATCCACCGCCGCCACCCGCTCGAAGGAAAGGCCGATGCCGGACAGCAGCCGCTCCATGCGAAACCTGCGCAATGGCGCCCGGTCGAGATTGATCAGATAGGTGTTGACCCGCAGGTTGACCGGATGGATCGCCGGCATCAGGGCGGCAGGTGTGGCGCGCATGTTCATGAGAAATCTGCCCTTCGACTTGGCAATGACTGCGCCAAACCTGCGCCCCAAATCTCACCGGCACCTCGCCCGGACTATACATTTTCGTAAGGTGGCGAGTTGGAGTGTGGGGCGACCGCGATCCGGATCGCCGATCCCCAATCGGATTTGAGCCCTTGGAAATCCCTCCGATTCAAGACAAAATCCCCCGCTCTAACTCTTGGGGAGACACTGATGGAAAACCACGAGCCGTTTTTACGCGAGGCGATTGCGCTCTCGAAATCGGCGATGGACCGAGGCGACGAACCATTCGGCTCGGTGCTCGTAAAGGACGGCGAGGTCATCCTGCGCGCCGAAAACAGCGTCTTCACCGGCCACGATATGACGAACCACGCCGAGATGAACCTGGTTAAATCTGCGGCGCAGCACTACGACACCGGTTTTCTCGCCGACTGCACGCTCTACACCAGCACGGAGCCGTGCGCGATGTGCTCCGGGGCGATTTACTGGTCGGGCATCGGGCGTATGGTGTTTGCGTGCTCCGAAGCCCGGCTCGGCGAGATCGCCGGGATCGGATTGAACGTGCCAAGTCGGGCGGTGCTGCAGACCGGCGCGCGCATCGTCACCGTGGTTGGTCCGACGAACCTCGAAGACGAAGCCGCCGCAGTGCATCAGGAATTCTGGCCGAAGCATCTGGGCAAGGCTTAGCCTCGGCCGGCGGTTTGGCGAAACCGCGCGCCCAACCCTCCGTTATCCCAGGCCCTGAGGGTCGTGCCGGGGCAGCCCCCCTCTGCCCTGCCGGGCATCTCCCCCACAGGTGGGGAGATTGGCTGGGCTCACTGGTTTCACCAAACAACTGGCGTCGCAGCCCGGCGAAACGATAGACGGATGCGAAGGTTTCGCCACTTGTGATCTCCCCACCTGTGGGGGAGATGCCCGGCAGGGCAGAGGGGGGCGGCCACGGAACGCCGGCGGAGGTGTGGGAAGAAAATGCCTTCCTCGAACTGGGAGATTGCCGCCTGCCCTCATCCGGCTCTCAAGCCAGGTGGGCGACGAGCCAATGGACCACCGGGATTGCCAAAGTGAGATTGGAGAAGACGAATTTCGCCCGGGTGAAGAGGCTTGCCGCACGCACGGCGGCGTCGGCGCGGCCAGGCAGGGCGGCGAGAATGCGCATCAGCAGGATGTTCTCGATATAGTCGCTGGTGCCGGCGGCAACCGCGCATCCGACGCCGGCCGCGGCCCAGGCCGGGCTTGCACCAACCCAACGCGCCCATTCGAGTGTCAGCAAGGCGAAGAAGGCCGAGTAAACGCCGGGGAATACCATGTCGATCCACAGCAGCCGCCGAAAATGGGCGATGCCTGCCGGGCCGTAAAGGGCGAGCAGGCGGTAGGTCTCGTCGGGGCGGTAGCCGAAGCGAAGGTCAGGCGAGGCCTCGCCGCCGCCCATCCGCTTCAGCGCCGGCACGCCGAGAGGCGTCAGCCAGTAGAGCGCCATAATCCCTGCGAACAAGGCACCCAGGATCCAGATTTCCACTGCCATCGCTCATCTCCGCGTTTTCAACTGCGGCTTTCTCGCGGATTTCACTTCATAAATCCAATTCATTATTGTAATTTAGATTCATGAATGAAATTGATCTTCGCCGCGTCGATCTCAACCTGCTGGTGGTGTTCGAGACGCTGATGCGGGAACGCCATGTCGGCCGCTCGGCCCAGCTTCTCGGCCTGACCCAGCCGGCGGTGAGCCATGCCCTGTCGCGGCTGCGCCACCTGTTTGGCGATCCGCTGTTCAAGCGGCATGCCGGCGGCATCAGGCCGACGCCGCGCGCCGAGGCGCTGGATGCGCCGATCGGTCATGCGCTGGCGGCTGTGCGTGCGGTTCTCGCCGATGGCAGCGAGGCCGGCTTCGATCCCGCCCGCGCGGTGCGCACTCTCTCGATCGGAGCCTCGGACTATACAGATCTGGTGCTGATGCCGGGTTTGATGGCCGAGCTGCGGGTGTTGGCGCCCGGGATCGACATACGGCGGCGGTCGATCAGCCGGCAGACGCTGCTCGATGATCTCCGCCGCCGCGATATCGACCTGGTGATCGGCCCGCTGGCGGCAGCGCCCGACGCCCTGGTGCTGACACCGCTTTTCAGCGAGCGGCTGGTGCTGGTGGCTCGAAAAGGCCACCCGGTGCTGGCCGCCGAGATGAGCCTGGAGACGCTTGCCGGGCTCGACCACCTGCTGGTTTCGCTCGGCGGCGATGCGGCCGGCAGTCTCGACGACAACCTGCGCGAAGCCGGCCTTTCCCGCCGCGTCGTCATGACCCTGCCAAGCTTTCTCGCCGCGCCGTTCATCGTGGCCGAGACCGACCTCGTCACCCTGCTGGCCGAGCGTGTAGCGCTGCGCCTCGCCGACGCCGCAGCCATCGCCATCCATCCCCAGCCGCCCCCGCTTCCCGCATGGACGATCGGCCTGGCCCGCCTCGCCGGTGCCGCGCCGGATCCGGCGCTAGACTGGCTCGCCGCCGCGGCAGCGAAGGTCGCCGCGACGATTTAGCCGTCCATTGGTGGAATCGGATGGCTCGGCGGCATCAGGGCGGCGAGTGTGGCGGCAGCGGTTCGGTGGGATCGGCCGGGAGTTTGGCAAACCGCCCCCTGGATCTTCGTTATCCCATACCTCTGCCGGCGTGCCCGGCAGCCCCCCTCTGCCCTGCCGGGCATCTCCCCCACGGGTGGGGAGATCACAAGTGGCTAAACCCTCCCGTCTCTCTACCGTTTCGCCGGACTGTGACGGCAGTTGTTTGGGGAAGCCAGTGCGCCCAGCCAATCTCCCCACCTGTGGGGGAGATGCCCGGCAGGGCAGAGGGGGGCGGCCACGGCACACCGGCAGAGGTATCGGAGGAACATTTTGAACACCCTCGTAGGCTCAGGAGACCGCCGCGTGCCCCTCATCCGGCTGCCGCCACCTTCTCCCCGTAAATGGGGCGAAGGGGATATGCCGCGACCTCTCTGTCCCTCGCCAACGTCTCGCGGGGCACGTCCCCTCGCCCCGTTTTTTACGGGGGTCCGAAGGACGGGTCGAGACGAGTGGCTCGACCCCGGCAGGTTAGGGTGAGGGGCAGCCATGCTCTCAACTTGCATTTGCCAGTCATTCTCGCGAAAAGGGTGCGGTCGCACCCTTAACCGGATACCGCATCACCAAACGCAATCTTCCGACACCCTCCGCAAAGGCAAACCATGGCCGAGAATGATTATGATGCCTTTGCGGCGGCATACGACGCGGATAATGAGGTCAATGCCTGGAATGCCTATTACGAGCGGCCGGCCATTCTTGCCTTGGTCGGCGAGGTCGCCGGGCTTTGCGTGCTCGATGCGGGATGCGGCGGCGGGGCGCATGCGGCAGAGCTGATTGCGCGCGGGGCAGATGTCACCGGAATCGATTCCAGCGCCGGCATGCTGCAGATCGCGCAATGTCGCCTCGAAGGGCGGGCGTGCCTGCTGCAGGCCGATCTCAGCGACGCCCTGCCGTTCGAGGATCAAGCCTTCGAGCTGATCCTCGCCTCGCTCGTGCTGCATTATCTGCCGGACTGGTCGGGGCCGCTCAAGGAGTTCAACCGGCTGCTGCCGCAAGGCGGCCGCCTGGTTTTCTCCACTCACCATCCCTTCATGGATCACCCGTCGAGCGGCCGCGACAATTATTTCGAGACCTACACTTTTGACGAGACCTGGCAGCGCGGCGAAAAGCAGATCGCCATGCGCTTCTGGCATCGGCCGCTACACGCCATGTTCGACGCAGTCAAGGCGGCCGGATTTCAGATCGATATCGTCAGCGAGCCGCAGCCCGATCCTCGCGCCCGGACGCTGTTTCCTGAGGCCTATCGCAGCCTGACGACGATGCCGCGGTTCCTGTTCTTTTCGGTGGTGAAAACATGAAAATTTGGATGATGAGAATTTTTCCCTCCGCTCGGGAACAAGTGGCTTCGCCAATCGTAAGTATGATGGGCCGTGCGGAGGTGCGTCACAACACAGCCATGCACTTCGATACTCTGTGCGGCCCACTCCTGCCCATCCCACAACCGAATCGCGTCGCAATTTTAAGGCTCGTTCGTCGCGCTTTACGTCTCTGGTTTTACGCATCTCGTTGTCGCCGACGAAGCGCACGGCGGCGGCAAGCTGGAATTTGCATCTACGCATTCGCCTCACCCGCGGACGCTTGTTGCCCAGACTCGGAACGCCTCAAGTAGCGAACGAAGGCTAAGTGGTCCGCCAGCGCCATAAAACACATTGCCCTCTGTCCAACACGTCCACCATTCGACTTCATGCTCGTAGTTGTGCGTGATGCGACCAAGGGTCCGACCGTCGCAGTCCGTCCCAGCAAGGTCGATCTTCAATGACCAGCCCGGATTATCGATGGTGCTGATCACGGGACCGAACCCATGCTCCCAATCTCCGTCGCATTGCGCTTCATACCAGCGAGCAAACCAATCCAGAACGTCCATTCAGCCAAGCTATCGGAACGGCATCGGCGTGGAAAGAAGCGACCGCTTCCACTAATCTCGGTCATCCCCAGATTATCAGTTCTCAGCTTAGTCTGTGCCTGTTCCTCACCCCACCTCGCCCAGATGGCGCTGGACCCACTGTGTCTCTTCCGATGCCGTGCGGCCGAAATGGCGTTTGAAGTCGCGGCTGAATTGGGCCGGGCTAGCATAGCCGACCGAGGCTGCGACCTCGGCGATCGTGCGCGTCTGGCGCGCGATCATCAACCGTGCTTCGTGGAGGCGGATCGCTTTGACATATTGCATCGGGCTGCTGCCGGTCAGTTCCTTGAAGTGGACATGGTAGGAGGGAATGCTCATGCCCACCTCCCGGGCCAGATCGGCGACCGCGATCTCGCAGCCAAAGTTTTCCCGCAACCAGGCGAGGCTCCGGATGATCTTTCCGGATCGGCCTTTTTGCTGCAGCGCCGCGATCATCGCGCCGCCTTGCGGCCCGACCAGCACCCGGTAGTGCAGTTCACGCAGCAGGCCGGCGCCGAGCACGGCGACGTCGGCGGGGCTGCGAAGCGCCGTCAGCAGGCGCAGCAGGACATCCTCGATATCGCCAACCATCCGGCTCGACACGAGACTTTTCGGCGCGTCGCTTCTCAGTTCGGTGTGTTTTTCCACCTGCAGGGCGATCTCGGCTGCCATCTGCATGTCGAACTCGACATAGACGGCCAGCAACGGTCGCTCGGCGCTGGCCGTCGACTTCATCCGGAAGGGAACGGGCAGCGAAACCGCCAGATAATGGTCCTCATCGTAAGTGAAGACTTCCCCTTCGAGGATGCCCTGCTTGCTGCCCTGCAGGACGAACACCGCGCCTGGTTTATAAAGCACGGGCACATCGCCGAGCACCGCTTCTGTCCGCAACAGGCGGACGGAGCGGAGCGCCGTTGGATTGTAGCCGTGGCGGGGCGCGAGCGCAGCGGCCAGCTCGACCATTTCCAGCCGCCTGGATGAGTCCCGCTCGTTGATAGGATTTGGCAACATATTCAGACAATCCGCTATCGAAGCACCGCTCTTATCATATTATTTGTCAAACATCCCCAATCAAGGAGTGTTTGCAGATCATGTCGAAAAAAACCTTCTTCATCACCGGCGCCAATTCCGGCTTCGGGCTGGCCATTGCGACGGCGGCGGTCGAGGCCGGCCATACGGTGATTGGCGCCGTTCGCTCGGAGGCCTCACGCACAGCCCTCGCCACAGCCCTGCCTGCCCTACGGCCGGTCCTCTGTGATGTCACCGAGTTCGACCGGATCGCTGACGTCGTCGGCCAGGCGGAGGACGCGCATGGGCCGGTCGACGTGCTGATCAACAATGCCGGCTACGGCCATGAGGGCGTGCTCGAGGAGTCGCCGATCGAGGAGATGCGGCGTCAGTTCGAGGTGAACGTCTTCGGCGCCGTGGCGGTGGCCAAGGCGTTTCTTCCGAGGTTTCGCGCCCGACGCAAGGGGTTCATCGTCAACGTCACCTCGATGGGCGGCATGATCACCATGCCCGGCATCGGCTATTACTGCGGCAGCAAGTTTGCGCTTCAAGGCATATCGGAGGTGATGCGCTCGGAAATGGCGCCGTTCAACGTGCATGTGACGACGCTGTGCCCCGGCTCGTTCCGAACCGACTGGGCCGGGCGATCGATGGTCCGCACGGAGCGGTCGATCGCCGATTACGACGCGCTGTTCGATCCGATCCGTCAGGCGCGTCAGGCGGTCAGCGGCAAGCAGCTCGGCGATCCCGCCAAGCTGGCCGCCGCCGTCCTGGCGCTGGTGGAATCCGACACGCCACCGCCGCAGCTTCTGCTCGGCAGCGATGCGCTGAAGCATGTGACGGGCAGGATCGCCCGGCTTAGCCAAGAGATCGAAGCGTGGAAGCCTGTCACCCTCTCGACCGATGGGTGACAGGAAGGAACGCGACAAGCGCACAAGGAGCGAAACCCGGGGCGGCGCGCTCGGCGCGATCGCGTTTTCAGAGAGGGTTCATGGCGGCGAAAATGCTGTCATAGGTACCATCGCGTTCGGCCCAGCGGCGCGCCTGGTCACTTTCAAGGACCAGCTCGCCGCGCGGGTGGTTGCCTTGCTCAAGCATCGCCATGACCTCGGCGATGTAGACGTTCAGCGGCATGGCGCGCGGGTCGGCCGCTTGGGCAGCGCCGGTCAGCTCGGTCTGGACATAGGGCGGCGATATCTCGAGCACTTCGACGGGCACGCCGCGAAGCTGGTGGCGCAGCGATACCAGCCATGAATGCAGGAAGGCCTTGCTGGCACAATAGGTGGCGAAGTTGGCGCGCGGCACGAAGGCGAGTGCGGACGTGGTCGCCATGATCGCCGCGTTGCTCTGCTCCCGCAGGATCGGCAGGAAGGCCGCCGTCACCCGCAGCACACCGAGGATATTTGTCTGGACGATCGCTTCGGCCTCAGCCACATCCCAATCACCGGACCTTATGTCCTCCGTTTTCGAAATCCCGGCATTGGCAATCAGCGCGTTCAGCTCGGGGAACCGCCGCCGGACATCGTCTGCCAGCCGCGCCAGGGAATGGGGGTCGTCGAGGTCGAGCTGCAGGCCGGTGATGCCGGGGCGTTCGGCAGCGATCCGCTCAAGCAGATCCTGCCGCCTGCCGGTGACGATGACGCGGTTGCCCCGATCATGAAAAGCTTCGGCCAGCGCCCGGCCAATGCCGCTGGTGCCGCCGGTGATAAGGATGGTGTTGTCGGTCATTCTCATGCGTGTTTCTTTCCAAAAGTGTCGTTTCAGGAAAGGCTGCGGCATCGGAGTAACGACATCAATCAATCCCGCGCGCCTTTAAAATCGATTTCTCCCTGCTGGGACCTTTTCGACAAAGGACGCGTTGGATGACGGTAACGCCTACGGCAGCGCGTTTGAATCGCTGCCAGCAAAGTGCTAATCGAGCGAGCCTCCGCCGTCAACGTCATCGTTTTTCCGTCTCAGGCGTCTCGAACCGGAGGGCAAACAGCTATCGTTTTCGCTTGACGGCCTACCTACTGGAAGGTAGAAGCATCCTATGAGCAATCTTCTGACGACCTCCGATGAGATCCTCGCCTCGGCGCGGGCGCTGATTACCACCGGCGGCTATAACGGCTTCAGCTATGCCGATATTGCCGAGGTCGTCGGCATCCGCAAGGCCAGCATCCATCACCATTTTCCGAGCAAGACCGATCTGGTGCGCACGCTTATCCAGCGATATCGGGAGGATGCCGAGATCGGCGTGGCGGCTCTGGAGCGGAACGTGCAGGATCCGCTCGCGCTCCTCAAAACCTATGCGGGCCACTGGGCCAAATGCATCGACGATGCCAGCCGGCCGTTTTGCGTCTGCGCCCTGCTGGCAAGCGAGTTGCCGGCGCTGCCGCCCGAAGTGGCCGGGGAGGTCAAGGGGTTTTTCCGCTTTCTCTCGGCATGGCTGACCTCGGTCATGGAACGCGGCGCCGAGACCGGGGCTTTGACCCTCTCCAGCGAACCTGGCGTCGAGGCCGAAATGTTCATGGCCTACGTCCATGGCGCCATGCTTTCGGCACGGGCTTACGGGACGCCGGAGGTGTTTGCGACCATTCTGGCCCCGACCCTGCAGCGGCTGTCTCCAACCGTCGCTCGATAAGGTTCCGGGCGGAATGATCGCCCGGAGTGACAATTGCGACCGATAAAACTACCAACTAGTAGGAAGAACGAGATGAAAACGAACTTTCTCCCCGCCCTTGTGTTCGGCCTGTCGGCGATCTCAGCCATACCCGCCCATGCTGAGGACAAGAAGGCCGAGCAGATCCATGTCAGGGGCAGCATCGGCGACAGCTCGAGATCGTTCATTCGCAAGTCCTAAAAGCAGAAACGAAGCGTAGGCTGAAGGGTTAGCGCAAAAGGCCCCGGCGTTCCATATGTCGGGCCGGGCAAAGCCAGGGCGCGTCGCCTTGGGGTCGTAAACCGCTCACAAACCCAACCGCCACCCCATCAC
>NZ_WUFT01000090.1 GCF_010668805.1 Rhizobium phaseoli
ATGTTGGGGATCTTGGCGATCAGGCCGATGGGCTCGAAGTCCTTCTGCGGGTCGTAGCCCAGGCGGCCGTACAGCGATGCGTTGATGGTGTTGGCGATGGTGAAGACGTAGAGCGTGTAGCCGTCCGCCGGCGACTTGGCGACCATGTCCATGGCGATGGCGCCGCCCGCGCCGGCCTTGTTCTCCACGATCACGGGCGAACCCAGCTGCGTGGAGAGGCGGTCGGCGAGCGCGCGGGCGACGACGTCGCTCACGCCGCCCGCCGGATAGGCGACCACGATGCGCAGGGGCCGCGAGCCGGGCCAGGCCGCGACTGCGCCCTGCGCGAAGGCGCGTGCGGGAAGGCCGGCCGCCGCAGCCAGCGCGGCGGAGGCACCAAAAGAGAGCGCACGTCGGCGCGAAAGCGAATCGATCATCACGGATAC
>NZ_WUFT01000091.1 GCF_010668805.1 Rhizobium phaseoli
GGGCAGCGCGACGAAGCCCGTGTTGGTCATTGAAACGATTGCGCCGAGCATGGCGCTTTTGCCGAGGCTCGCGTGCAACACGATGCGTGCGACGACGAGCGCGGCGGCGAAGCAGATCAGCGAGCCCGCGCCGAACGCGGCGAGGAAGCGCCACTCCAGCAGCGATTCGAGCGGCTCTTTGGCGACGGTCAGGAAGACGAGCGCCGGCATCGCGACGTAGTAGGCGAACTGCATCAGCGGCCCCGCGACCGTGTGCGGCAGATAGCCCGATATGCGGGCCACCCAGCCCGTCAGGATGATCGCGAAGATCGGCAATATCAGACTTGCGATGTGCATGATGGCGCTCCGCCTATGTAGATGGGACGTCCGGATGCAGTTGTGTGTGCAAGATTTCGCGGGTGATGTGCCGGGCCGATCCTAACC
>NZ_WUFT01000092.1 GCF_010668805.1 Rhizobium phaseoli
GCGCCGGATCGTACGCATCGCGCGTCAATGGGCAAGCGCGCAGCAGTTGCCGAACGTCTACGACAGCGTCGGTATCTGCCATGTGGTCGTGCCGGAACATGGGCACCTGCGACCGGGCATGTTCTGCGTGGGCGGCGACTCGCATTCGCCGACGGGCGGCGCGTTCGGCGCGTACATGTTCGGCATCGGCAGCACGGAGATGCTTGGCGTCGCGGTATCCGGGCAGATCTGGGTCAAGGTGCCGGAGACCTTGCAGATGCACTGGCGTCATCGGCTTTCGCATGGCGTGACGGCGAAAGACATGATGCTGCATATGATCGGCCGCTTCGGCATGAACGGCGGCCGCTATCAGGCTGTCGAATTCTGCGGTGAAGCCATCAGCGCACTGTCGATGCAGGAACGCATGACGCTGTCGAACATGAG
>NZ_WUFT01000093.1 GCF_010668805.1 Rhizobium phaseoli
GAATGGAGCAGATCGTAGAACGCGCAGGCTATGCGCCAGCCGTCAGAGTAGGAACAACTGTCTTTTGCGCCGGGCAAGTAGGGCGTACGCGTGAGCTTGAAGTCATCCACGACCCTGAAGCACAGTTCCTCGCGTGCTGGGAGAATCTAAAGACACTTCTCGATGCGGCAGGCTGTACGTTTGAGGACGTCGTCGAGATGACGACTTACCACGTACAAATGAGCGTACACATGTCGGTCTTCCGCGAGGTGAAGAACCGCGTTTTTCCGCGTGGAAAGTGTGCCTGGACGGCGATCGGCGTATCGGAGCTTGCACATCCCGGCTTACTGGCCGAAATCAAGTGCGTGGCGATACAAAGAAGCGCTGCTCGGGCGTAACCGGCCGCTGCAGGTTTGAGTCCCGCCGCCTGATGCCATTATTT
>NZ_WUFT01000094.1 GCF_010668805.1 Rhizobium phaseoli
TGCATGGTCTGCTGCGATGCCGTGAGCGACGAGGCGTCATCGCCGGCCGTGAAATGGCGGCCAAGCAGGGCGATTTCGTCGAGTTTCTGCGTCGCGAATGCCAGCCAGCAGCGAAGCTCGTCGTCCAGGGCCGTTTCCAGTTCGATGTCGATCGGGACATGCAGCAGCGAGCAGGACGGCGCAATCACGACATCCGCCTCGCCGCGAAGCGCGACCACTGCGGCAATGCGTGAGGCGATGGCCTGAAGATCGCTTCGCCAGATGTTGCGCCCGTCGATGATCCCGAGAGACAAAGCGAGATGCGCCGGCGCACGACGGACGATATCCTCCAGCGTGCTGCCGCCGCGAACGAGATCGAAATGCAATCCGGCGACGGGAAGCTGCAGAGCGATGTCGAGATTGTCGCCCAGCGGCCCGAAAT
>NZ_WUFT01000095.1 GCF_010668805.1 Rhizobium phaseoli
GTGCTGCTCGCGCTCTCCGCGCGGACGGGGCCGTGGACGGCCGCCGCGTTCGTGCCGCTCGCCGTCCCGGCGCTCGCCGCCGCGTCCTTCGCGCGCGGGCGCACCCGGTGGCCCACGCCCGCCCTGTACACGCTGTCGGCGTTCGCGAGCTGGACCGTCCTCGGACTCGCCCGGTGAGGCGGAGCCGTCTCAGGGGCGGGCCGCGTCAGGCCAGGCCCATCTCCCGCCGGACGTTCGCGAACTCCACCGCCATCGCGTCCGACAGGGCGCGGGCCCCCGACAGCGGGCGCACCATCACGCAGAACTCGTCGATGAGCCCGGCGTCGTCGTGGTGCAGGAAGTCGCAGCCGTGCACCTCCCGGTCGCCCACCCGCGCCTTGAACATGAGCGCGTGGTCGCGGCCGCCGCCGATCTCCCGGAC
>NZ_WUFT01000096.1 GCF_010668805.1 Rhizobium phaseoli
GATCTCGACCTGGGTCTTGACGGGCCGTTGCTTGGGCGATTGACGGAGTCAGAAAAGTCGGTCGTCTCTTTCAGGCTCGTTTCTTCGAAAGACGATTCCTCCGAACTGCAGGCCGTCGATTCCGTCGTTGATCTTCTTCCGCGCAACCAGTGGGGAGGCCTTTCATCCCTTCCTTACATGGCGGCGGCATTCGTCCAGCCTAACGATCCAGCGATCGAGCGCGTCCTCAAGCAGGCCGCTGATATTTTGCGAAAGGCGGGCAAGTCGGGCGCGATCAATGGTTACCAAGAAGGCGCCCGGCGCGCGTGGGAGCTCGCATCTGCTATCTGGAGCGCCATTGGCGCGATGGGGCTGGACTACGCTGTGCCGCCCGCCAGTTTCGAGCAACAAGGCCAGAAAGTCCGTGGCCCCGGCCAGATT
>NZ_WUFT01000097.1 GCF_010668805.1 Rhizobium phaseoli
GACCTGACGCGACACGGCTTTCGGCAGCGTGTCCGTAGTCATGATGGCTTGCGCCGCGTCGTACCAGTGCGCAGCCTGACGGTTCGCCAGCGCGGCTGGCAACCCGGCTTTCAGACGATCGACAGGCAGCGGCTCCAGAATCACGCCCGTCGAGAACGGCAGCACCTGCTCAGGCGCAATACCCGCGAGGCGCGCGAGTTCGTCGCACGTCTCACGCGCGTGTGCCATGCCCGGCTCGCCCGTGCCCGCGTTCGCATTGCCCGTGTTCACGACCAGCGCGCGAATACCCTTGCCGCCCTTGCGCACGCGCTCCAGGTGCTCGCGGCACACCGTCACGGGCGCTGCGCAAAAGCGGTTCAACGTGAACACGCCCGCGACCGTCGCGCCTTCGTCGACGGAAATGACGAGCACGTCCTTGC
>NZ_WUFT01000098.1 GCF_010668805.1 Rhizobium phaseoli
GGTCTATCGTTTCTTGACGGAACGCGCGCAGACGGAAGCCGCCGCAGCCACGCCGCGCAGAAAGCGCGGGCGGCCCGCGCGCACTCCAACCACTATCGGGAGCTGAAGCACCGATGAATCAGCGAATCGAATCAGCCAGGCTCGAGCTGGCACAGTCAACGGGAGCGCAGCCGGGCTCGAATGCCGTGCGTTCCTGGACCACCAAACGCGACGAGAAGCGACGCAGGCTCGCCGCGATCGCGCCCTGGCTCGAAGACGGCATCCTGCCCGCGCACCGGATCATCGATGCGCTCGAAACGCTGATTCGTCCCGGCGATCGGGTCGCGCTCGAAGGCGACAACCAGAAACAGGCCGACTTTCTGTCGCGCTCGTTCGCGAAGGTCGATCCGCAGAAAGTGCACGACGTGCATCTGCTGAT
>NZ_WUFT01000099.1 GCF_010668805.1 Rhizobium phaseoli
CACGGAGTCGTTGTAACGCGCAATCACCTTGCTGATTGCCACATCGCCTCCGCTGGCGCCAAGCTGCGCTTGTCTGTTGTATGCGAAAGAATATTAGGCGATGGCGGATGTTGATCCAAGGACTATCGCCATCCGCGCATTGCATCGCGCACGCGCCGCGAGTGAGACATGTTTGACTCGGACACGGCCTGCAGATTACGCCATGGACCAAGGCGATGGATGACTTCTGCCTTGTACAAGCCGTTGATCGTTTCAGCCAGAGCGTATCGTAGGAGTCGCCCACGCTGCCCACTGACGGCTCGATGCCAGCGTCGACCAACCGGTCTGTATAGCGGATCGATACGTATTGGGCGCCGCGGTCGCTGTGATGGATCAGCCCGTCCTGCTGTGCCGGCTGTCGCTCGTACAAGGCCTGCTC
>NZ_WUFT01000009.1 GCF_010668805.1 Rhizobium phaseoli
TGATCCAACATCCTGGAAATCGATCGGCGTTCGTCAAAACTCAAATGCGAAAAGGTACGGATCAAACCACGGCTCCCGAAAAGCAGGCAGCTTAGCGCCTTTGTTGCAGTTCGAGATAGAATGTACCCCGGCTACACACAAGTGTGGCGTAACGCATGTTATGGAACATAAATAACGATTTGATTACAATGACTTAGTCTCAGTTTTGTATTTCTGCGGCCGCACGCTTGTGGTCGAAGTGTCGTGTTCTGCGAGTTGGAATTTTACACCTCTCGCGTTGGATTCTGCGGCCGACGATCGAACAATTTGATCGGGCGGCATCCCGAATATGCGCTGGCGCGCGTCTGGTATCGACACGCCCGGAGCGTCTTTGATGCGCGCATTCGGCGCCCGCGCCGTGTCCGAGTGCACAACATATCTCAACAATAAAGTGCAAACCGCAACTTCGAACCGCTGCATAATGCCTCGGTCCCAGCCGACTTGCCAGTTTGCTGAGCTTTCTCCAATAATCGAATGACGAGGCACCTTAATGTATTCAAAGATAATCGCGTTGGCCGCCGTGGCTTTATCGGCTGTGCCGGCTTTTGCCGCCGATCTCGTGGTTCCAGATCCCGCGTATGCTCAACAGGAACAGACACAGTCGGCCTTCGACTGGTCGGGATTCTATCTTGGACTTCAAGGCGGATATACTGCGACGCATGCAAGCTACCTCAACGGTTCCGAGCAGGATCTCGATGGCGGGTCCACGGGTATCTATGGCGGATATAATTTCCAGCACGGTCCTTTCATCTTCGGTATCGAGAATGACTTCAACTACAACTGGAAGGATGGGAGTGACGTTTCCCTAAAATGGGACGGCTCGGCGCGTGGCCGCGTTGGATATGCCTTGGACCGTACGTTGATCTACGGAACCGGGGGTTTGGCCGCAGCCGGTGGAGAAGTCGACGTCCCGGGCGTTGGCAAGAAGGACGACATTCTGATTGGCTGGACCGCCGGCGCAGGTGTGGAGCACGCCCTGGCCGACAATATATTGGTGCGCGCTGAATATCGCTATGACGATTTCGGGAGCAAGGATTTCGGTTCGGCGCTCGGCGATTTCGAGGTCAATCAGCAAAAGGTAACGATCGGCACCAGCTTCAAATTCTGACCCTGGATGTGATCGCGCCTCGACGTCCATCGAGGCGCGGAATTACGGCCGAACCGTATTTCGGGTGGTGCTGCGGATATTGGCATTGCAGGCAATCTCTGATCTAGTCTGCAACTCTCTCCGCCGGGCAGTTCCGCTGCAGGCTCACGACATTCCAGACGAGCGAGAGCTTTATTGCAATGACCACTCACCGCTTCATTCCGACGATCTTTCATAATGTTATCGGCTCATTTTCCCCGGCGCTCCATATCGCCAGCGGCGACACAGTGATCACTGAGACGCTTGATGCCGCCGGACATGACAAGGACGGCGTCAAGCGGGCACCTGGCGGCAATCCGATGAACGGCCCGATCTTCGTGGAAGGTGCCGAGCCCGGAGATGCGCTGAAGGTCGAGATCATCAGCATGGTCCCGACCAGGGACACGGGTTTTACCCGCAGCATCGTCGCCGCCAACGTGGTCGATCCCGAGACGGTTCGTGACCTGCCGCCGCGCGATATGGCCATCTGGGCCATCGACCGAGAGGCCTTGACCGTCCGGCTTTCCGAGCCGGTCGGCGGCCTCGAGAATTTCGTTCTGCCGCTCGCCCCGATGATCGGCTGTTTCGGCGTGGCGCCCAGCCTCGGCCAGGCGATATCGACGGCGACCAGCGGCGAATATGGCGGCAACATGGACTATCGGCTGTTCGGTCCCGGCACGACGGTTCGCTTTCCGGTATCGGCTCCCGGCGCCTTGTTCTTTCTCGGCGATTGCCATGCCGTGCAGGGAGATGGCGAGATCGTCGGCACCGGCATCGAAACGACGTTCGACGTCACGGTGCGGCTGACAGTGGAAAAGAAAGCCGGACTGGTCTGGCCGCGCGGGGAAACCGCCGAAGATATCTTCACCATCGGCAATGCTCGGCCTCTTGATCAGGCTCTCCAGCATGCAACCAGCGAAATGTTGACCTGGCTGGCGTCGGATTATGGCCTGGACCGGACAGCGGCCAGCCACCTGCTCGGCCAGGTGGTGCGCTACGACGTCGGCAACGTCTTTGATCCGGCCTATACGATGGCTTGCCGCGTCGCCAAGAAATGGCTGGTTCGTCGGTAGGCGCTCGCCGGCTTGTCGCGGGCTATCCTGGACCGGCAGCGTGTTTCTCAATCGTGCCGTGACAGGAAGCTGGAAACGGTCGCCAGGCAAAGCTGTTTTTCCTCGACATGCGGCATGTGGCTGGAGTTTTCGAAGAGCACCCATTCGCAGCCCGGGACATGTTCGAGATAGGGCCTGACCACCAGGGGCGTCGCCTCGTCGTATTTTCCCGAAATCAGCAGCGTCGGGGCTTCGATGCGGTCAAGCCTGTTCTCGATCGTCCAGTCCTTCATCGTGCCGATGACGTGAAATTCGGTTGGGCCGTTCATGTTGCGGTAGACGGTGTTGTCCTCGTCCATGATCGCGAAGGTGCGCGCCACTTCGGGCGGCCACGGCGCCACGCGGCAGACATGGCGGTCATAAAAGACGCGCGAGGCGACGATATAGTCCGGATCGGTGAGGCTTCCCGCCAGTTCATGCTTCAGCAGCGTGTCCTGCACTTCCCTCGGCAGTTCCTGCCGCAGCCGGTTCGCTTCCGAAACCCAGGTGTGCATGTTGGCCGGCGAGTTGGCGATGACAAGCGCCTTCAGGCCTTGCGGCCGGCGCACTGCATGTTCGGCGCCGAGCATCCCGCCCCAGGACTGGCCGAGGAAGGCATAACGATGCTGAATGCCGAGATGGGCAAGCAGCGCGTCCAGCTCTTCGAGGAACAGGCCAACCGTCCAGAAATCCGGGCCGTTATCCGGGAGCCGGGTGGAATTGCCATTGCCGAGCTGATCGTAATGGATGACCGGGCGGCCGTCGAGGGCGGCGATATCTTTGAAGGAATCGACGTAATCATGCGTGCAGCCAGGCCCGCCATGGGCGACGACGAGGGGCAATTTGCCGCTCTCGAGCGAGCCAGTGACGCGATACCAAGTGCGATAGTCGCGAAAGGGCAAATAGGCTTCGGTGGTCGTGACTTCGCCCACGGGCGTCTCCATCATTCAGCGCTGATGAAAAAGCATAACGTGGCGGCAACGGTGAAGGCAGCTATCACAAGTTATAGGGTGACCAGGTATGGGTCGGCCGGTCTTCGAGCAGGCGGTAATGGGTGGCGCGCACCACGGCCTGGGTGCGGTTGCGGGCGCCGAGTTTCTTTGTTGCGGCGTTCAGATGCATGACGACGGTCGGCACCGAACGGTCGATGATGCGGGAAATTTCCTTGGCGGAATATCCTTCCGCCGAATGACGCAGGCATTCACGTTCGCGTTCGGTCAAGCGGATCGTGCCGACGCTCTTCGCCCGCGTGTCGAACAGCGAATAGGCGGTCTCATGGAAGACGTGGGCCAGCAGGTTGAAGTCGGCGATATAGCGCAGGGCGTGCCGTTCGAAATCGCTATTGCGGCCGAAGCGGATACCGGTGACCGTCGCATAGTCGCCACGCGGCATATGAACCGGCACGGTGACTCCGGTCGACATGTCGCGTTCACTCAAATAGCGCGTCACCGGCGCGGTGGCCTCGCTCATGAAACGCCTGATCAACGTATCGGCGTCCGGGTCGTAGTTCCAGAAGAAGGGTGCGGAGGTGCGCAGCGCCACCTGCTGCACCGGATCGATACGGAAATAGCCGCGATCGAACCAGTAGTCGTGCATGTCGTCTGAGATATTCCGCAGCTTCAGCAGCGAGGGTATCATGATCGCGCCGTCGAGATCATAGGGCACCGGCGTATAGTCGTAGATCAGCGCCTCGAAGCCGATCTGCTGCATCACCTCGAAGGCCTGGTCGATCCGGCCGTCCAGCGTTTCATGCGCTGTAAACTGCCGTCTGATCGTTCCGATATCGTCAAGCATGATTTGCTCCCGGGTTCGGCGTGCTGCCCACCCTATCACTTCTTATAGCTGGCACAGAATGCGGTTTAAGGTAAAAATTTAGCCGTGCCCAATTATTGAGCAAGCGAAATCTTCTGCCGGAGCGATCAATGTGGCGTGAAATACGGCCGGACGAGCGATTCGAGATCGATGTCGATGGCTATCGCGTCGTTGCTTATAGTTTCGGGACCGGCACCGAGACGGTTTTCTGCCTGAACGGCGGGCCGGGCCTGCCCTGCGACTACCTGCGCGAGGCGCATTCCTGTCTCATCGACAAGGGCTATCGCATCGTTGCTTTCGACCAGCTCGGTACCGGCGCCTCCGACCGGCCGGACGATCTCTCGCTCTGGACGATCGGCCGCTATGTGGAGGAGACGGAGACGGTGCGCAAGGCGCTGGGGCTCGGCAAGGTTCACTTGCTCGGCCATTCCTGGGGCGGGTGGCTGGCGATCGAATATGCTCTGACCTATCCCGAAAACCTCAAGACGCTGATCCTCGAAGATACCGTCGCCGATATGCCGCACCTGATCTCGGAACTGGAACGGCTACGCGCAGCGCTCGGTCCCGAAACCGTATCGATGATGCAGAAGCACGAGGCGCAGGGCACCTACAATCATCCGGAATATCTCGCTGCCGTCACTATTCTCAACTACCGGCATGTCTGCCGTCTGCCGGAATGGCCGGCGCCGGTGCGCCGCTCGCTCGACGATTGGAACATGGCGCCCTACGAGACGATGCAGGGACCGAACGAGTTTCTCTATATCGGCAACCTCAAGGACTGGAACCGCATCCCCGATCTGCCGCGGCTGGCGCTGCCGGTGCTGATCACGACGGGAGAGCATGACGAGCTGACACCGGCCTGCGCGCTCAGGATGAAGCTTGCGCTGCCGAATGCCGAGCTCAAGGTATTTGCCAATGCCAGCCACATGCCGTTTTATGAGAACCCGCAGGATTATTATCCGGCGCTTCTTGATTTTCTCGCCCGGCACAAGGCAGCCTGATGCAAAGTAAAGCGGTTCAAACCCGACGAAGACAGAGGGGCGATCGCCTTCATGCATCGCTATAGATTCGTTCTGACCCGACCGCTGCAGTTCCTGCCGGTCATTTTCGGCATCAGCGTCATCACTTTTATTCTGGTCCGGTTGATCCCAGGCGATCCGGCCCGCAACATTCTCGGCACGCGCGCGACACCGGCAGCCCTGGCCAGCATCCGCGCCCAGTACGGCCTCGATCAGCCGATGTGGCTGCAATATGTTTATTTCCTTAAGAACCTTGCCAATGGCGAGATGGGCAAGTCGATCCTTTACAAGATCGACGTGCTGAAGCTGATCGTCACCCGCATCGAGCCGACGCTTGCGCTGGTCGTTTCCAGCGTCGTGCTTTCTGTCCTGATTGCGGTGCCGATGTCGGCGATCGCCGCCCGCAATGCCGGCCGGGCGCCCGATCATGCGGTGCGCATCGTCTCGACCTTCGGCATCGGCTTTCCGCCCTTCTGGCTGGGACTGATGCTGATCATCCTGTTTAGCGTCGAACTCGGCGTGCTACCGGTTTCGGGTTACGGCGCGACGATCGGCGAGAAGCTGTCGAATCTCGTGTTGCCGAGCCTGACGGTTGCTTTGTCGCTCTCGACCGTGCTGACGCGCAGCCTGCGGGCAGCGATGATCGAGCAGCTGAAATCGGATGTGGCGACGGCGGCGCGCGCCCGCGGCATGCCTGAAGGCATCGTCTTCTGGCGGCATGTGCTGCCGAATTCGCTGGTGCCGACGATCAACCTGCTTGCCGTCAACATCGGCTGGCTGATCGGCGGCACGGTGGTGGTCGAGACCGTCTTTGCGCTGCCCGGCATGGGGCAGCTGCTCGTCAGGGCGATCTTTTCACGCGATTACATGGTGGTCCAAGGTGTCGCCATGGTCTTTGCCTGCGCCACCGTGCTCATCAATTTCATCGCCGACATCGTGACCGTCACCGTCGATCCGAGGGTGAGGCTATGAGCATCGAAGCAATCGCTCCGGCATCCCTCGGTTGGCGCCGGTTCTTTAGACGGCGGCTGATGCTTGCTGTCGGTGCGGGCATATTGTTGTTCTTCGTCCTGCTGGCGATCGGCGCGCCTGTTATCGCGCCCTACGACCCGATCATGCAGAACGCCGAGGTGCGCCTGCAGGCGCCTTCCTTGCTGCATCCGTTCGGCACCGACAATTTCGGCCGCGATATCCTCTCGCGGGTTCTCTGGGGCGCCCGCCTCGATCTGCAGATGGCACTCATCGGCGTCATCTTCCCCTTCCTGATCGGCACGACGGTCGGCACCATCGCCGGCTTTTTCGGCGGCATCGTCGATGCGCTGTTCATGCGCCTCGTCGATATCATTCTCGCCTTCCCTTTCCTGGTGCTGATGCTGTCGATCATTGCAATCCTCGGCCCTGGCCTCGGCAGCTTCTACATCGCCATGGCACTGGTCGGCTGGGTTTCCTACGCGCGGCTGATCCGGGCGCAGATGCTGGTGCTGAAAAGCAGCGACTACGCCGTTGCCGCCGTCAGCCTCGGCTTCAGCCGCTCACGCATCATGTTCCGCCACCTGCTGCCGAACGCGATCGCCGGTTCGATCGTCTTTTCGATGTCCGATGCGACGCTGGTACTGCTCAGCGGCGCTGCCGTCAGTTATCTCGGCCTCGGTGTCCAGCCGCCGGTGGCCGAATGGGGTGTCATGGTCGCGGAAGGACAGAGCTTCCTCACCACCGCCTGGTGGATCACGCTGTTTCCCGGCCTCTCCATCGTCTGCCTCGCCTTCGGGTTCAGCATGCTGGGCGACGCCTTCGGCGAACTGCTGGGAGTGCACGAATGAGCGGCTCCGTGCTCTCCGTCCGCGATCTGACTGTACGAGCCCATCTCGATTCCGGCCCGCGCACCCTGCTCGATGCGGTCTCGCTCGATCTCGGCAAGGGCGAGATCCTCGGTCTGGTCGGTGAGAGCGGCTCGGGCAAGAGCCTGTTCTGCCGTTCGCTGGTGCGGCTGCTGCCTTCCTCGCTGTTGAAGATCGAAAGCGGCTCGGTGCTGCTTGAAGGGCGCGACCTCATGCGGGTCGACGACGGCGAGATGCTGAAGGTGCGCGGCGGCGAGATCGGCATGATCTTCCAGAACCCGACCAGCCATCTCGACCCGGTGATGCGGATCGGCGATCAGATCGCCGAGGGCATCCGCTATCATCAAAGCCTCGGCGCCCGCGAAGCCCGCGCTGCTGCGACGGAAATCCTCGCGCAGGTCGGCTTCCCCGATCCGGTGCGCCAGTATGACAGCTATCCGCACGAATTTTCCGGCGGCATGCGGCAGCGGGCGATGATCGGCGTGGCGCTGTCCTGCAACCCGAAGATCCTGATCGCCGACGAGCCGACGACGGCGCTCGACGTGACCATTCAGGCACAGATCCTGCGGTTGTTGATGGAGATTCGCGACCGGCGCGGGCTGTCGATCATTCTGATTACCCACGATCTCGGTATCGTCGCCCAAAGCTGCGACCGCATCGCCGTGCTGCGCGACGGCAAGCTCCTCGAAGAGGGGCCGAAGCGGACGATCCTGGCGCGGCCGCAGCATCCCTATACGATCAACCTGATCAACAGCCACCCTTCCCTGCCCGGCGCGGCGCCCGCGCCGCTGTTGGACATTGCCGCGGCCAACCCGCCGGCGCGGCCACTGCTTGAAATCGACGATCTGCATGTGCGGTTCAGAGCCGGCGGCGGCCTGTTCAAGGGCGGTGGCAAGACGGTCAGCGCCGTTGCCGGCGTCAGCCTGCAGATCATGCCGGGCGAGACGGTCGGCATCGTCGGTGAATCCGGCAGCGGCAAGAGCACGCTTGCCCGCGCCGTGCTCGGCCTCACACCGCTTTCCTCAGGCCACGTCACCTTCGACGGCGTCGATCTGGCCCTGCAGAAAAGCGCCGGCCTGGCAAAACTCCGGCGCGAGACGGCGATGGTCTTCCAGGATCCCTACAATGCGCTCAATCCGCGGCTGACGATCGGGCAGATGCTGTCCGAGGTGCTGAAGGTGCAGGGCAAGGTCGCCAGGGCCGATATCCCGGCGCGGATCGACGAGCTGCTCGATCTGGTTGGCCTCCAACGCGAATTCGCCGGCCGCAAACCGCGCAGCATGAGTGGCGGCCAATGCCAGCGCGCCGGCATCGCCCGGGCGCTCGCCGTCGACCCGAAGCTGATCATCGCCGACGAATGCGTCGCCGCCCTCGACGTTACCATCCAGGCGCAGATCATCGAGCTGTTCCGCGAACTCACCGCGAGGATGAACCTCACGCTGATCTTCATCGCCCATGATCTGGCGATCGTACGCAATCTCTGCGAACGCGTCGTCGTGATGTATCGCGGCGAGATCGTCGAGCAAGGCCGGTCCGAAGAGGTCTTCGCGCGGCCGAGCCATGCCTATACGGCGTCGCTGATCGCCGCCATTCCCGATATCGATCCCGATAAGCCGCTGCTGCAAGGCGCTGACGGCCGGGACGATCGGCAAGCAATACCGACCCAGCCCATCAAACGAATGCCATAACAACGAAGGGAACGAATTCATGAAAAACAGATGGAAATCAATCGGGCTTGCAGCCCTGCTCGCCGGCCTGACGCTCAGCGCCAGCTATGCCGAGTCCGCCGGTGTGCTGACCATCGGCCGCCGCGAGGACTCGACGACATTCGATCCGATCAAAACAGCTCAAAACATCGACAACTGGGTGTTCTCAAACGTCTACGACGTGCTGATTCGCGTCGACAAGACAGGTACCAAGCTGGAGCCGGGCCTTGCCGAAAGCTGGACGGCCTCGGACGATGGACTGACCTATACGTTCAAGATCCGCGACGCGAAATTCTCCGACGGTTCGCCGCTGACGGCTGAGGACGCCGCCTTTAGCCTGTTACGCATCCGCGACGATGCTGCCTCGCTCTGGAGCGATTCCTACAAGGTGATCGACACGGCGGTTGCGACCGACGCGCATACGCTGACGATCAAGCTGAAAAACCCGTCCGCGCCGTTCCTGTCGACGCTGGCGCTGCCGAATGCTTCGGTCATTTCCAAGAAGGGCATGGAATCGCTTGGTGCCGACGCCTATGGCGAAAAGCCGATCGCATCCGGCGCCTTCACCGTCGAGGAATGGCGCCGCGGCGACCGCATCATCTTGAAGAAGAACCCGAACTTCTGGCAGGCCGACCGGGTCAAGCTCGACGGCGTCGAATGGATCTCGGTGCCCGACGACAACACCCGCATGCTGAATGTCCAGGCCGGTGAGCTGGATGCTGCGCTTTTCGTTCCCTTCTCCCGTGTCGAGGAGCTGAAGAAGGATCCAAATCTCAACGTCGATATCGACGCCTCGACCCGCGAGGATCATCTGCTGATCAACCATGCGCATGGAGCGCTCGGCAAGAAGGAAGTGCGCCAGGCGCTGGATCTGGCGATCGACAAGAAGGCGATCGTCGATACCGTCACCTTCGGCCAGGGCACGGTCGCCAATTCCTACATTCCGAAAGGGGCGCTCTATTATTTCGCCGACAATCTGCAGCGGCCCCATGATCCGGCAAAGGCCAAGGAGATGCTGGCGGCCGCCGGTGCCTCCGACCTGACGCTGAATTACCTGGTCCGCGCCGGCGACGAAGTCGACGAACAGACCGCCGTACTGGTCCAGCAGCAGCTGCAGAAAGCCGGCATCACCGCCAATCTGCAGAAGGTCGATCCGAGCCAGGAATGGGACATGATCGTTGCCGGTGACTACGACGTCTCGGTCAATTACTGGACCAACGACATTCTTGATCCGGACCAGAAGACCACCTTCGTGCTCGGCCACGATTCCAACAACAACTATTCGACCAACTATAAGAACGAGGCGGTGAAGGAACTGGTCGCCAAGGCGCGCCTCGAGCTCGACCCGAAGAAACGCGAAGCGATGTATGTCGATCTGCAGAAGATGGCCAAGGACGACGTCAACTGGATCGACCTCTATTACAGCCCCTATATCAACGTCTCGCGCAAGAATATCGCGAACTTCTACCAGAACCCGCTCGGCCGGTTCTTCCTGGAGGATACGGTGAAGAACTAAGTTCCGGAAGCATACAAATGCTCCGTCGCCGTAAAGGCGGCGGAGCATCGTTCATGGCTGCAAAACGTGGCTGGGGCCGCCCGCTTACTCGGCGGCCGCGAGCTTGTCCTGCGTCCTGGTGTCGAAGTCGCTGGCGTCGTGGCGCTCGTGCAACTGGCTCGAGGGGTCGCCGGAGAGGCGGTTGACCATCCGGCCGCGCTGCACGGCCGGGCGGCTGAAGATCGCATCGGCCCAGCGCTGGAGGTTCTTATAGTCTTCGACCTGCAGGAATTCGGCCGCACCATAGGTCCAGCCCTTCACCAGGCCGCCATACCAGGGCCAGACGGCAATATCGGCGATCGTGTAGTCGCTGCCGGCCAGATATTCGCTCTCGGCAAGGCGACGATCGAGCACGTCGAGCTGGCGCTTCACCTCCATGGCGAAACGGTCGATGGCATATTCGATCTTTGTCGGCGCATAGGCATAGAAATGGCCGAAGCCGCCGCCGAGATAGGGTGCGCTTCCCATCTGCCAGAACAGCCATGACAGGCATTCGGCGCGGGCGGCCGGCTCGGTCGGCAGGAAGGCGCCGAATTTCTCGGCGAGATAGGTGAGGATGGCGCCGGATTCGAAGACGCGGATCGGCGTTTCGCCGCTGCGATCCATCAGCGCCGGGATCTTCGAGTTGGGATTGACGGCGACAAAGCCGCTCCCGAACTGGTCGCCGTCGCCGATCCGGATCAGCCATGCGTCGTACTCGGCGCCGCCATGGCCAAGCGCCAGCAACTCCTCGAGCATGATGGTGACCTTCTGGCCGTTCGGCGTTCCGAGCGAATAAAGCTGCAGCGGATGACGACCGATCGGCAGCTCCTTCTCATGCGTCGGGCCGGCTATCGGGCGGTTGATGCTGGCGAACTGGCCGCCATTCGCCTTATTCCAGGTCCAGACCTTCGGGGGGGTATACTCGGAAGAACCGCTCATCTTTCAAACTCCTGGCATTGATCGGATAGAGCGCGGCGGCAATCGGCTGGCCACCGCATTTATCCTGACATAGCAGAGGCGATGTGGTTTGTCAGAGGGGTCGGGTCGGCTTCACACAATCGTCAGAGCTGGCCCAGGGATCAGATTCACGTTGTGAAAACTGGGCTTTGTTATGTACCAAAAATTGGTATATTGGGCTTAAAGGAGATTCAGCATGGCCAGAAATACGTCCATATCGCTCAGCGACCATTTCGTCAGCTTCATCGATACGCAAGTTCAGGCTGGCCGCTATGGTTCAGCCACTGACGTGGTTCGGGCCGGCCTTCGCCTACTTGAAGAACACGAAGCCAAAGTGAAGGCATTACAGGACGCCTTGATAGAAGGCGAAGACTCCGGCCCTGCCACACCCTTCGATTTCGATGCGTTCAACGCTCGCAAACGGGCGACGTTCGAGGCGAAATGACAGGCGTCATATTTTCCCCCGCCGCGCAAACCGATATTGACAAGATTTGGGATTACACAGCGACGAGTTGGAATATCGATCAGGCAGAGCGTTACATTCAGGACATAAGGGACGCCTGTCACGAACTGGCGGAGGGAGCACGGATGAGCCGTCCCTCAGACGTTCGGAAAGGGTACAGAAAGGTCTCTGTTGGCTCTCATTTTCTGTATTTCAAAAGTAATGATGCGGGCCAGATCATCGTTGTACGCATCCTTCATCAAAGAATGGATGTAGCCAAACACTTGTAAGGCTGTTGCGGGGATTGCTTGACCATTGCGGTCAGTCGCCGCTTTCCGGCCGCGCAACAATCGCGTCCAGTCGCCCGACGAGGACACGGCTGCCCTCAACATCGCCAGCCATCCTGGCAAAGACCTCCGCCATGCCCCGAAAAATTCCCGCCGCCGGATCATCCTCTCCAAGGAAATCGGCGATCTCCTGCATTTCAGCAACCCATCGATAGGCTTTCGGATACATATCCGGAATGGATTTCGACAGCTTGCGGTCGATGTCCGGAAGGCTTTCGGCGAGTTCGGCCTTCAGGCTTTCGGCAGCCCCCGAGCGGGATGCGGCAAGCAGCATCGCCGCGCTGAGGCCGATAAAGCCCTTGTTGATGCCGGCATAACACATCTTCAGCGCCGAGGCCGCGCCGAGCGGTCCATCGAGCCTGCGGACCTTGAGGCCGTAATCTTCGAGCAGCCTGCTTCGCTCCGCGCTGTCGCCGCTGATATAGAGGGTCGGGCCTGGTTTGCCGGGAACCGGCGGCCCGCCGATGATGGCACCGTCCAACACTTCCACGGCGCTGCCGCCGAACCGTGCCGCCAATGCCTGCATGGTTTTCGGTGCAATTGCGTTAAGGTCGATGAAGGGTGGCGGCGCCTGCAGCTCCGACGATATCTCCGCGACGAGCCCGGCAACGCCGATCGCTTCCGCCGGCGGAACGATCGACAGGATGAGCGCGGCCTGCGCCAGTTCCTGCCGGCCGACCGGCGCCATGCCGGCAGCCTTAGCCCGCGCGATCGTCTGCTCGCTGCGGCCTTCGAGACAGGTCAGCACCGTGGCGCCATGGTCGATCAGCCGTTTGGCGACCGCGCTTCCCATTGCACCCGCGCCGATGATTGCAAAAGTCTGCATCTGAACCTCGATGAGTAACGATGTCACGATAGAGCTATTGCCGATGGCCATGCAGTCAATCGTGACGGCCCCCAAAATTCAATTTTTGAAGCGAACCGCTGCTTCCTGGACGCGATCATTGCGATACTCCGGCGTTTCTGTTTGATATCGGTCAAAATAGAAACGGTCGATGCCGGTATGATCGGTGCGACCATTTGCGTGCGAGGATTCAATGTATCGAACGATCATCTGCGGCATCGGCATGGGCTCCCGGCAAACGGCAGTCCGTCTCCTGCGCCGGGCGGCAGGGCTCGTGGACGAAGGCGGAAGCATCGTCGTCATCCATGCCATCGAGAACATCCCCCACCGTCATCTGACGGGGATTCCCGAGGAATTCGAGACGACCGCTATCGTCGATGCCGAGAGGAAACTTGTATCGCTCTGCAAGGAGCTCGCCATTCCGGCGACAGTCGAGGTTCGCATCGGCGTTGCCGCCTCCGTGCTCGTGTCGGCGGCCAGGGAGAGATCAGCCGATCTTATCCTGCTTTCATCCCATGTGGCGGATATCACCGACTACGTCTTCTCCTCGATCGTCGACAAGGTCGTGCATCACGCCGGATGCTCGGTTCTCATCGACCGGCGGCCCGATCAAGCTCATGACGGCTCGGTCCCTCAGGAAGAAGACGCGCTGGTGTTCTGACCTTCCGTGGCCTCCCCTCGCCGGAGACGGTCTGAGAACCTATATTTCCTCCAAGCCAATCGGCAGTATCGCCTGCCCTGACCGGAGATATGCATGAGCCAGGATCCATACGAGCTTCTGGGTGTGAAGCGGGATGCGTCGCAAAAGGACATTCAAAGCGCCTTTCGCAAGCTCGCCAAGAAACTTCACCCCGACCTTAATCCCGGCGACAGACATGCCGAGGAGCGGTTCAAGGAAATTTCGACCGCCTATGAGATCTTGAGCGACGAGGGAAAACGCGGGCGCTTCGATCGCGGCGAAATCGACATAACGGGCGCCGAGCGGGCGCAACGCAGTTATTACCGCGACTATGCCTCGGCGAGCGGTTCCGAAAGTCCCTACCACAACAGTGCCGGCTTTGCCGATTTCGGCGATGCCGACAATTCCTTTGCCAATTTCTTTTCGCGCCGCGCCAGCGGCAGCAGGATGCGCAGTCAAGGTCAGGACCGGCGGTTCTCCATGCAGGTGGACTTTCTTGAGGCCATCAACGGCACCCGAACCGAGATCAAGCTGCCCGACGGGCCGCAGCTCGACGTGCAGATCCCGCCTGGAACCCGCGACGGCCAGACCTTGCGGCTGCGCGGCAAGGGCGAGCCGGGTATTGCAGGCGGGCCACCGGGCGATGCCCTCATCGAGATCCGCGTGAACCCTCACCGCTTCTTCACCCGCGATGGCGACGACATCCGCCTGGAACTGCCGATTTCGCTTGGTGAAGCAGTTCTCGGCGGCAAGGTCCGCGTGCCGACGCCGTCGGGACCTGTCAACCTGACGCTGCCCCCGCACTCGAATACCGGCAAGGTCTTGCGTCTCAAGGGTAAGGGTGCTGCCACACGCGGCGGCGGGCATGGCGACGTCTATGTCTCCCTGAAGATTGTGCTGCCCGACAATCCCGACGAACGGCTGGCGTCCCTGATGAAGGAATGGGAAGCGGCGCATCCATACGATCCGAGGAAGAACATGGAGGCTTGATCATGGATGATCTCGAATTCCGTCTTTACCTGAAAATCGATGTCGTCCAGCTCGATTTCTGGGTCGAACAGGGCTGGTTAATCCCCGAGACGTCCGGCGAACGGCGATGGTTTCGCGACGCCGACGTTGCCCGCGCCAGGCTCATTCAGGATCTGATGGGTGACATGGGGGTTAACGAAGCCGGCGTCGATGTCGTCATCGACCTGATCGACCAGTTGTATGACCTGCGGGGAACGATGGGCAAGCTGATGACGGCTATCGGCAGGCAGGAACACGAGGTTCAGCGCCGGCTGTTCGATAGCCTCGAAGACATCGACCGGGTCGAATGATCGGCCGCATGCTTTCGGATATCCGCCTCAGGTGGTGAACCAATAGCGGACGATGTGGAAGAACAGCGGTGCGGCGAAAGTTATGGAGTCCAGGCGGTCGAGCACGCCGCCGTGGCCTTCGATCACATAGCCCCAGTCCTTGGCGTTGAGGTCGCGTTTGATCGCTGAGAGCACGAAGCCGCCGAAGAAGCCCGCGACGACAATGACGGTGCTGACGGCTGCCGCCTGCAGCGGCGAAAACGGCGTCAGGCGATAGAGCAGTGTTCCCACGAGGATGGCCGAGGCGCCGCCGCCGAACAGGCCTTCGAGCGTCTTCGACGGGCTGATATTCGGCGAGAAGCGATGCTTTCCCAAGAGCTTGCCCCAGACATACTGGAAGACGTCGCTGAGCTGCACGACGACGACAAGATAGACCAGCAGAAGTGCCGCCGGTGTGCCGGTCTGCAGCATCAGCAGCGCCGGGGCATGGCTGATCGAATAGACCGTCAGCATCAATCCCCATTGCACCCTGGCACTGCGCGCCAGGAATTCGTTGACGTCACCGGTCAGGGTCGCCACCGCCGGCAGGATCAGGAAGGCATAGACCGGGATGAAGATAGCAAAGAGGCCGTACCACTCGGTCCCGAGCAGCACGTAATGCACCGGCAGGACGACGAAGAAGGACAGGAAAAGCGCCAGGTGATCGCCGCGCCGCGACGGCGTCAGCGTCCAGAATTCGCGAAGCGCCATGAAGGAGAGGAATGCGAACAGGATGACCACCGCCGTCTCGCCAAGCAGGATCGCGCCGCCGAATATGGCGACCATGATCCACCAGGAGCGGATACGGGCGTTGAGGTTCTGGACGGTGGCGACGGAGCCGGGCTCGGTCGCTCGTCGCTGCAGGATGAAGCCGATGGCCGAGGCGACGGCAAGCAGGCCGAGGATGGCGGCAAGCACCAGGGAAAACAGGCTGGTCATCCGGCGGCCCCTCCGTCTGCGAGCTCGATGACCGCGGCTCTGGCGCGGGCCAGGAAGGCATTCTTTTCCTCACCGGGCTCAACGCGCAGCGGCTTGCCGAAGCGCGCCGTGCAGGTGATCGGCACGATCAGCATGCTTCCTTTCGGCAGGATGCGCTGCAGATTGTCGAGATGGATCGGTATGAGATCGACGTCGGGGAAACGGCAGGCCAGGCGATAGATACCGCTGCGGAAGGGGGCGATCTCTTCGGTGGCGCTTCTTGTCCCTTCCGGAAAAATCAGGATCGAACGACCCTCCTCGAGCAGGCGTTCAAGGGGCTCCAACGGGTTGCTGTCCGGCAGAGGCTTGCGGTCTATCAGGACGGCGCGCAAGCCTTTTTCGGCAATGAAACGCCGAAAGGCGCTGGTCCCCCAATAGTCGCGCGCCGCGATCGGATGGGTCAACCGCCGCACCTGATACGGCAGGGCTGCCATAACGGCGACCGTATCGACATGGCTGTTGTGATTGGCGAAATAGATGCGGCGGCGCGTGTCGGGCGCACAGCCTCGCCATTCGCTTCGGGCGCCGACCATGATACGGACGAACAGCACGAGAAGACGACGGATAATAGGGATCATAGTCTCTCCAGCGAACGGGCAAGCGTTATCGTGCGCGTGACGTCGGTGACGAGGCTGCCGGCCGCGATGATGGCGGAAGTGAGGATCAGCGACCGATGGCTGGCGGAGACCAGCGTCTCGATGCTCTGGGCGAGCAGGCCGGCCGTCAACACCGCCATGCGACGCTGCTTGGCCATGATGCCGCTGAAGTCCTGGACAAGACCGACCGCGCCGCCGAAGACCCTGATATAGGCGGTGAGTGCGGCGAGCAGCGCAGCAAGCCAGCCAACCCAGGCAAAGCCGCAGGCATAACCGGCCGCGACGAGCAGCAGGCTGTCGGCGATCCGGTCGGGGAATTCGTTATAGATCGGCCCGCTCTTGGTTTTCTTGCCGCCTTCGATCGCGACCATTCCGTCGAGCAGATTGCAGACGAGCCGCAGTTGCACCGAGATCGCAGCACAGATCATGGCGATCGGATGTGTCGTAAGCAGGATCAGCGCCGCGCCGATGCCGGCAAACAGGATCGACATCAGCGAAATGCCGTTCGGCGTGACGCCGGAGCGCGCCAGCCATGCGCTCATGCCGATCGCCCAGGACGACGACCGGCTCGCGATCGGTCGCCGTGCGGCGCCCTCTTCTTCACCCATTTCCATTTCCCCAACCCGATCACCCTGCATATCCTGCCGATGTCGTCGCGCCAAGCCGTCACGCCGGGTATATTCGGCGCAGGGTCACTCTCGCTGAGGCGGAAAGCCCGCGTTTTCACCATCGAGCCTTGACCGCTTAAGAAGCTGGCGGCTGAGCTGAACAGCCTGATTTTTAAGCCCATTCGATGCTTGACACATTTTTGGGCGCTACCTATGATTTTTGAACCAAACGGTAAAAAAAAGGGGAGCAGTCAATGACCAAAGACATCCTGATTTCACGCCGGGCAGTGATCGCGTCGGGCATTGCGCTTGGCGTCAGCGGCTTTGCGCCGCTGGCCAGAGCTGCCGCGCCGCTGAAGGTCGCCGGAATTCATGCGTCGCCGGTCGAAAATGCTTGGAACTCCTGTCTGCATAAGGCCCTGCAGGACGCAGCCAAGGAAGGTGCCATCGAATACGTTTTCTCCGAAGGCGTCTCCGGCACCGATTATCCGCGCGCCATGCGCGAATATGCCGAACAGGGCAACAAGCTGATCATTGGCGAAGCCTACGCGGTGGAGAAAGAGGCCAGACAGGTCGCAGCCGATTATCCCGATACCGCTTTCGTGCTGGGTTCGAGCGGCGAACAGGCCGGCGACAATTTTGGTGTCTTCGGCACCTGGAACCATGACGGCGCCTATCTTGCCGGCATGCTGGCGGGCAAGATGACCAAGTCGAATGTTGTCGGTTCCGTCGGCGCCATTCCGATCCCTGAGGTCAACATGCTGATCAATGCGTTCGCGGCAGGCGTCAAGGCGGTCAATCCCGACGCCAAGCACCTCGTCTCGTTCATCGGCACCTTCTTCGATCCGCCGAAGGCGCGAGAAGCCGGTCTTGCCCAGATCGATGCCGGCGCTGACATCCTGTTCGGCGAGCGCATCGGCACGGCCGATGCCGCCAAGGAGCGCGGCATCAAGTCTGTCGGTTCGCTGATCGACTACACGCCGCGCTACCCGGATACGGTGTTTGCCAATGCCATGTGGTACTTCCGCCCGATCCTGAATGCGGCGATTGCCGATGTCGCTGCCGGAAAGCCGGTCGGCAGGAACTACACCTCTTACGGCCTGATGAAGGAAGGCGGCAGTGATATCGTCTTCGTCAAGGGTGTGGCGCCCGCCGAAGCCGAGGCTGCGATGGAAGCCAAGCGGGCGGAGATCAAGGCCGGCACCTTCGAAGTCCCGAAGATGATGGACGAACCGAAGTAATTCGGCTCATGCAGGGCGATGCAACCGACCTGGCGGCAGCGATCAGGCATGGCAGCCTGAGCGCTGCAGAAGCGATGCAAGCCTCTCTTGCCGCAGTTGCGCGGCAGGAGCAGCTCGGCGCGATCGCCTATGTCGATGCCGCTATGGGCCTCGCTTCGTCAGACGCCCACGACCGGGAACGGCAGAGTGAGCCCGAACACTTTTCCATCAGGCCCTTTGCCGGCGTGCCGACCTTGGCGAAGGATCTTGGCGGCCCCTTCGCCGGCCTGCCGGTCGCGGCCGGGTCCCGCCTCTTCGACAGAAAAGCCGGCGAGGCGGATTCCGATCTCGCGTCCCGTTTCCGCGACGCCGGCTTCTGTCTGTTCGGCCTGACGACGGGCCCGGAATTCGGCCTGTCACTTGCCAGCGAACCGGCGATCGGGCCGCTCTGCCGCAATCCGCTCGATCCGGCCCGGACCGCAGGCGGTTCTTCCGGTGGTGCGGCGGCGGCGGTTGCCGCCGGGATCGTCGCCATTGCGCATGCCACCGATGCCGGCGGCTCGATCCGTGTGCCCGCAGCCTGCTGCGGCCTTGTGGGGATGAAGCCGACACGCGGCGCCATGCCGGCCGGACCATCCTTCGGCAACCACCTCGGCGGGATCGCCAGCGAACTCGCGGTTTGCCGCTCGGTGCGGGATACCGCGCGGATATTCAACAGGCTGAGCGGCAATTCACGAGGGCCCTTTCCGGATCCTTCTCCTGTCGCTATCGGCAACGGCCGTTTGCGGATCGGCCTGCTGGCCGATACCGGATCGGTCTATCCGACCGAGGGCACCCGGCTCGCAGCCGTTGAGGATGCGGCTCTTGCCCTCGAGAGCGATGGACACGAGATCGTTCCGCTGAGCTGGGCCGAGTTCGAACGGAGCGTCACGTCAAGCGGCCGCGCCTTCGCCGATATCGTCTCCGTCAACCTTGCGGCGCTGATCAAGGCGCTGGCTCTCGATGAAAGCAGGGCCGAGCCTCTGACGCAGGCTTTCGCGGCGCGCGGACGGGCGCTTCCCGCCACCAAGCTCTGGAATACGCTGAACGACGCCGTCCTGGTGAGCCATAACCTCTGGGCGCTGTTCGACCGGGTTGATTGCATCGTGATGCCGATGCTCTCGTCTGCGCCTCTTGCGATCGGCTCCTTTCCGTCCGATCATGGCGACACGGATCTGCATCTCGAGCGGATGACGGCATTTGCGCCGCTTGCCTGCCTCGGTAATATTTCGGGTTTTCCTGCTTTGACGCTGCCTTTCGGACAGGATGATGAGCATGGCATGCCGCTGCCGGTGCAGATCATGGCGCCGATGGGTCACGAGCCGCGCCTGCTGTCGCTTGCCGCACGCCTGGAGGCCGAGGCGCGATGGCAGCACCGTTTTCCGGTCGCAGGATTGCCGTCATGACCGGACCTGTGCTGGAAATCATCGGCGTCAGCAAGCGCTTCGGCGGCAATCTTGCCAATGACGATATTTCCATGACCCTTGCCCGGGGTGAAGTCGTCGCTCTGCTCGGCGAAAACGGCGCCGGCAAGACCACGCTGATGAGCATCCTTTTCGGCCATTACATGCCCGATGCCGGCCGGATTCTGATCGAGGGAATGGAGGTGCCCCAGGGCAAGCCGCGGGCGGCGATCCGCGCCGGCGTCGGCATGGTGCATCAGCACTTCTCGCTCGCACCCAATCTCACCGTTCTCGAAAATGTCATGACCGGCACCGAAAGCCTGTGGGCCTGGCGCTCGGGAACATCAGCGGCGCGGAAGAAGCTCCTGGCGATTTCCGAGCGCTTCGGCCTCAAGGTCGATCCGGATGCCCGTATTGGCGACTTATCGGTCGGCGAGCAGCAACGCGTCGAGATCCTCAAGGCGCTCTATAACGATGCCCGCATCCTGATCCTCGACGAGCCGACGGCGGTACTGACCAATATCGAGGCCGAACGGCTGTTCACGACCTTGAAGGAGATGGCCCGCCAGGGCCTGTCGCTGATCTTCATCTCCCACAAGCTCGACGAGGTGATGGCGGCAGCCGACCGCATCGTCGTGCTGCGCGGCGGCAAGATGGTCGCCGAACGCAAGGTGTCGGAAACCAGCAAGGCGGAACTCGCCGAACTGATGGTCGGGCGCCGCGTGACGCGGCCGGTGCGCGAGCCGTCGACGCCGGGCGCGGTTGCGCTCGAAGCTGCCGATATCACGGTGCGCATCGACGGCATCGATCGGTTGAAATCGATCCGCTTTCGGCTGCACCAGGGCGAGATCCTCGGCATCATCGGCGTTTCGGGCAATGGCCAGGCGGCGTTGGCGCACCTTCTCTCCGGCACGCTGGCGCGCAGCGGCGGCGACCTTTTTCTGTTCGGGGAAGCCGTCGGCGATCTCGGCGTCGCCGCTGTCGTCGACGCCGGTATCGGCCGCATTCCTGAAGACCGCAACGAGGAGGGCGTGATCGGCGAGATGGCGATCTGGGAAAATGCCGTGCTGGAACGCCTCGCCTCACCCAACTTTTCGCGCCACGGTCTTGTTAACCGCAAGGCCGGCATGGCCTTCGCCAGGGAGATCATCGACGGGTTCGATGTTCGCGGCGGCGGCCCGGCCATTCGCACTCGGTTGCTCTCCGGCGGCAATATGCAGAAGCTCATCCTCGGCCGCAACCTGCATCGGCGGCCGCGCATCCTGATCGCCGCGCAGCCCGCACGGGGGCTCGACGAAGGGGCCGTGGCGGCCGTGCACGCGCGCCTGCTCGAAGCCCGCCGGCAGGGTGCCGCCGTGCTGTTGATCTCCGAAGATCTCGACGAGGTGATCGCGCTCGCCGACCGCATCCAGGCAATCGTCGACGGCCGCCTGTCGCCGCCCGTCGAAGCGGACGACGCCGATGCCCGCAGGCTGGGGCTGATGATGGCCGGCGAATGGCAAGAGACCCGCGAGACCAGCCATGCGATTTGAGCGCCGCGAACACCGTCCGCTTTACCTGCTGATCGTCACGCCCGTCATCGCGGTGATCGCAGCGTTGGCGCTGGCGGGCATCTTGATCGCCATTGCCGGCGCGCCGGTGCTCGATGCCTATTGGCGTATTCTGACCGGTGCTTTCGGCTCGCGGCTGTCGGCAACCGAAACGCTGACGCGGGCAACGCCGCTGATGCTGACGGGGCTTGCCGCCGCGGTCGCCTTCCGGGCACGGCTCTGGAATATCGGCGCCGAGGGCCAATTTTATCTTGGCGCCATCGCTGTTGCCGCGGCGAGTTCGAAACTGCTGGGCAATCTTCCCGCCCCCGTTCTCATTCCGCTGCTGCTGCTGATCGGCGCCATTGCCGGCATGGTGCTCATTCTCATTCCCCTCTGGCTCAGGCTGCGCTTCTCGGTCGATGAGGTCGTCACCAGCCTGCTGCTGAACTTCATCGCCGTGCTCTTCGTCTCGATGCTGATCGACGGCGTTCTCAAGGACCCGCTCGCCTTCGGCTGGCCGCAGTCGCAATCCGTCAGCGATCATGCCATGCTGCCGAAGCTAATCGCCCGCTCACGCCTGCATATCGGCTTTACGATCGCGATCGGGCTTGCCGTCGTCGTCCATTTTATCCAGTCCCGCACTGTCTTCGGCATGCAGTCGCGCGCCGCCGGTCTCAATCCCACCGGTGCGATCTTCGCCGGTGTGCCGCTCGGCAATACCTTGGTCAAAGTCGCCTGCCTGTCGGGCGGGCTTGCGGGGCTTGCCGGAGCGATCGAGGTGATGGGGGTCAAGGGTTACGTGACGACCGATCTGTCGCCGGGTTTCGGCTATGCAGGCATTGTTGTCGCCATGCTCGCCAACCTCAATCCGCTGGGGGTCGTCTTCGCCGCCATTTTCACGGCCACCATGTTTGTGGGCGCGGACGGCATGAGCCGCGGCCTCGGCATCCCAACCTATATCGCCGATGTCACGGTGGCGTTGTCGCTGCTGACGATGCTGATCGCGTTGTTCTTCACCCAATACAGGATCCGGCGATGATGCAATTGTTCGACATCATCGGGTCCGCCGGGCTCTGGGCGGCAATCCTGCGCATCGCCACGCCGCTGATTTTCGGCACACTTGGCGCATTGCTCTGCGAACGGGCCGGCGTGCTCAATCTCGGCATCGAAGGCATCATGACTTTCGGCGCGATGATCGGCTGGCTTTCCGTCTATCACGGCGCCGATCTCTGGACCGGCCTGCTGATCGCCGGCATCGCCGGCGGCGTCTTCGGCCTGCTGCACGCGTCGCTGACGGTGACGCTCGGCCTCTCCCAGCATGTCTCCGGTCTCGGCGTCACGCTGTTTGCCTCCAGCTTCAGCTATTATCTCTTCCGGCTGATCGTGCCGCTTGCCAATACGCCACCCACCATCGTGCCGTTCCAGCCGATCGCCATTCCCGGGCTTTCGACCCTGCCTTTCCTCGGGCCGGCCTTTTTCACGCAGACGGCGCCAACCTATCTTGCGATCGTGATCGCCTTGCTGATGGCCTACATCATCTTCCGCACACCGGTGGGGCTTGCGATCCGCATGACCGGCGAAAATCCACATGCCGCGGAAGCCCAGGGCGTCAATCCGATGAAGGTGCGCTATGGCGCGGTGATCGCCGGAAGCGCGCTGATGGGAATGGGAGGGGCTTTCCTGACATTGTCGGCGTTCAACAGTTTTTTCCCGACGATGGTGCAGGGACGCGGCTGGATCTGCATCGCCCTCGTCGTGTTCTCCTCCTGGCGCCCCGGCCGCGCGCTTTTCGGCGCCCTGCTCTTTGCCTTTTTCGACGCCTTTCAGCTTCGTCTGCAAACTGCGCTCAGCGGGCTCGTGCCCTATCAGCTTTTCCTGATGACCCCCTACATCCTTTCCATCGCCGCCCTTGCCGTCATGGCCCGCCGCGCCCGCGTTCCGAAGGCGCTTATGCAACCCTATCGACGCGGCGAACGCTGAAACTGTCCACATCCAATGAGGTTCCGATGTTCGATTTGATCGTCAGAAATGCAAATCTCGCCGATGGCTCAGAGAGTATCGATATCGGCATTCAAGGCGGCAAGATCATCGTTGTCGAGCGCAATCTCCAGGCGCAGGCAGGGGAAGAAATCGACGCGACCGGCCGGCTGGTCAGTCCGCCCTTCGTCGATCCGCATTTTCATATGGACGCCACCCTGTCGCTCGGCTTACCGCGCATAAACGTGTCCGGCACCCTGCTTGAAGGGATCGCGCTCTGGGGAGAATTGCGGCCGATCGTGACGAAAGAGGAACTGGTCGATCGTGCGCTGCGTTATTGCGACCTGGCGGTCACGCAGGGACTGCTCTTCATTCGCAGCCATGTCGACACCAGCGACCCCAGACTGGTGACCGTCGAGGCGATGATCGAGGTTCGCGAGAAGGTCGCGCCCTATATCGATCTGCAATTGGTCGCTTTTCCTCAAGATGGCTATTACCGCTCGCCCGGCGCGATCGACACTCTCAACCGCGCCCTCGACATGGGCGTCGACATCGTTGGCGGCATTCCCCACTTCGAACGGACGATGGGCGAAGGCACGGCGTCGGTCGAGGCGCTCTGCCGCATCGCTGCCGACCGCGGCCTGCCGGTCGATATGCATTGCGACGAAACCGATGATCCGCACTCGCGCCATATCGAGACGCTGGCTGCGGAAACCATCCGCTTCGGGCTCAAGGGGCGCGTTGCCGGCTCGCATCTGACCTCGATGCATTCGATGGACAATTATTATGTCTCCAAGCTCATTCCGCTGATGGCGGAAGCTGAGATCAACGTCATCCCCAATCCGCTGATCAACATCATGCTGCAGGGCCGGCACGACACCTATCCGAAACGCCGCGGCATGACCCGCGTTCGGGAATTGATGGATGCGGGGCTTAATGTGTCCTTCGGGCACGATTGCGTCATGGACCCCTGGTACTCGATGGGATCGGGCGACATGCTGGAAGTCGGCCATATGGCGATCCATGTCGCGCAGATGGCCGGCATCGACGACAAGAAAAGGATCTTCGAGGCGTTGACCGTCAATTCGGCGAGGACGATGGGGCTTGCAGGCTATGGCCTGGAAAAGGGATGCAACGCCGACCTCGTCATCCTCCAGGCGAGCGACACGCTGGAAGCGCTGCGGCTGAAGCCGAACCGGCTGGCGGTGATCCGGCGCGGCAAGGTCATCGCCCGCTCGGCGCCGCGCATCGGCGAGCTTTTCCTGGACGGGCGCCCCGCCCGGATCGATGGCGGCCTGGACTATATCCCTCGCTATTGACAGGGGATGGCGCTGGCCGTCGGTAAGACTCGCGCTCCGCCTCTCCGTTACCCCGGCGCCCGGCGAGCGGTGATGATCCACGCCTGCGAGTCGAACAACACGCCCTCCGGAGTCATATGCGCCTCCATTAAATCGCGCAGCCGCTGCAGTGGCCTGCCAGGTTGTTTGTTCGTGCGGGTGAGCGGGTCCGTGACAATGTAGAGGCCGGCAAGTGCATTGGATGCGGCATCGGCGTCTGGTCCAAAGAAGACCGGCTCCCGCACCTCGATAAAGTCGATCGAGGTAAAGCCGGCCGTGTTTAGTAGGTCCGTGGCAACGCTGGGATCGCCGAGCGAATACGGATCGGGAGCATCTGCGGAAACGGCAGTTTCGGTCCCGAGGGCCTGCCGGATGTCGCCGGACCATGCGTTGCGCTCCCGGCTCTGCCACACCATCCACACAAGGCGCCCGCCCGGCCGCAGCGCCCCGCCGATATTGGCAAAGGCCGCCGCCGGATCGACAAAAAACATCACCCCGAACCGGCTGATGCAGAGGTCGAAACTGGTCGGCGGGAAGATGTGGGACTGCGCGTCTGCTTGCTCGAAAGCCACATTTCGCAAACCCTCCGCGGCACTCCGCCGCCTTGCGACCTCGAGCATCTCAGCCGAAACGTCCACACCGACCGCTTCTCCTTGCGCTGCGGCGCGGGCGGCCTCGCGCGTCGTTTGGCCTGCACCGCAGCCGATATCGAGCACGCGATCATCCGCGCCAACGCCGGCAGCAATCCGCAGGTGCCGATTGTGTCTTGCCAATTCCGCATCGTAAAAGTCGGCACGATCCAACGCCATAACACTCACTCTGCTTTGTTCGATGGGGCAGTCCGAGGACCCGTTACAAACAGGTTGCATGTTAGGATCAGTTTGGCAAGATGAAGGTCGCTTGCAATCTGTGATTGCAAGCGGAGGGCGCGAAATTCACGATCACGACATCGATAAGATGGCGCGTTTCGTGGCTAATCATACTGGGTTCTTACGCCGACGGGACGCGCCGTGCATGCCGGCGTCGCTTCCGGCATGCACGCATGATTGCGTCAGGCGATCTTCTGGCGGACCGGCAGCTTCCAGCCGGGCCGGACGAAGTGGCAGGTGTAGCCGTTTGGAATCCGCTCCAGATAATCCTGGTGCTCGGGCTCGGCCTCCCAGAAATCGCCAACCGGCACGACCTCGGTGACGACCCTGCCGGGCCAGAGGCCGGATGCGTCGACATCGGCGATCGTATCCCTGGCGACACGCTCCTGCTCGGGGCTGGCGTAGAAGATCGCCGAGCGGTAGCTCGCGCCCACGTCGTTGCCCTGGCGGTTGCGGGTGCTCGGATCGTGGATCTGGAAAAAGAATTCGAGGATTTCCCGATAGCTGATCCTTGCGGGATCGAAAATGATCTCGATCGCCTCGGCGTGGGTTCCGTGGTTGCGGTAGGTGGCGTTCGGCACGTCGCCGCCGGTATAGCCGACCCGGGTCGAAATCACGCCCTTGTAGCGGCGGATGAGGTCCTGCATGCCCCAGAAGCAGCCGCCGGCGAGCACTGCACGTTCTTCGGTCATTGGGTGTCTCCTTGTTTGCCCAGAGATAGTGTTTGCATCCGCCGATTTCCATATGGGCGGAAATAAGCACAGCTGTGCAATTCTCTCCGGATAGCGCCAATCCTGTCATGTCGATGTTACGCGCCGGCGCTAGCAAGGCCTCCGACAATCCGCGGAGGCAGAGCCTCGACACCTGATGGAGACAGTTATGAATAGGCGTGAACTTCTGATCACATCGTCGGCTGCGGCCGGTCTTCTGGCTCTCCCGCGCTTCGCATCGGCGGCAGTCGGCACGATCGACCTCTATAGCGGTTCGGATGCCAATATCGTCGACCTCTGGAACAACATCATCCGCCCTGCCTTCGAAAAGGCGCATCCCGAACTCCCGCTGAAGGTGACCGACGCCGGCGATAATAACGGCCTGCGCGCCATCGCCGACCGCGCGCTCGCAGCGCTGAAGACGAAGACCGATCCGCAGGCTGACCTTTTCGAGCAGTTCGATCCGCGTCTGCCGGCGGGCGGTATCGATGCCGGCCTCTGGGTGAAATTGTCGGCCGAAAACATCGAAGGCTACGACCACATCAATCCACTGGCCTTCGATACCCCCTACTCGCTTCCCTATCGCGGCTCGCAGGTCCTGCTCGCCTATGACAGGACCAAGCTCGACCCGAAGGATGCCCCAAAGAGCTGGGATCAGCTCACGACCTGGATCAACGCCCATCCGGGCCAGTTCATCTACAACAGACCCGACAAGGGCGGTTCGGGCAGCAACTTCGTTCGCCGCGCCATTCATGAGGTGAACGGACGCGATCCGAAGAAATTCAAAGTCGACAATTACACGGCGGATTACGGCACCGCGGCACTGACGCCAGCCTGGAAGCTGCTCAACGATCTCGCCCCTTCGCTCTACGACAAGGGCGCCTATACATCCGGCAACACCCAGTCGATCCAGCTGCTTGCCCAAGGTGTAGTCACCATGGTTCCTGTCTGGTCGGATCAGGTGCTGCAGGCGATCGTCCAGGGCGTTCTGCCCGAAACGACCGGCCTGGTGCAGCTTGGCGATCTCGCCCTTTGCGGCGGCTTCTCCAGCATCACCGTGTTCTCGAACGGCGCCAACAAGGATGCGGCGCTGAAGCTTGCCGCGTTCATGCTGACGAAGGAGATGCAGGAAGCGATCATTACCCAGATCGGCGGCTTCCCTGCCATCTCCTGGGGCCATATCTCCGACGATCTGCGCAAGAAATATGCCGACGTCATTCCATCGACCATCCCCACCTTCCCGAGCGGCGATTGGGAAAAGGCGATCAACGACGGCTGGTATCGCAACGTCGCGCCGGGCATCAGCCGCACCTGATGTCCGCCAATACCGCGCTGGCGGCACCGCGCCGTCACCAATCCATCGACAGGAGGAGCTTCCTCGGGCTCCTCCTCGTTGCGCTGCCGGTCTTCCTGGTTGGATGGCTGATCGTCTTCCCGATCTTTTCGGCGGTCGTAGGCACGATTTTGGTTCGAGGCCCTGAGGGCGCGACAGAGTTCTCGTTCGCCTCCTACCGCTTCTTCTTTTCCGATGGCTACAGCCTCGGCAATCTGTGGCTGACGCTCTGGACCACCGCCGTCTGCGGGATCCTGCTTCTGGCGATCGGTCTTCCGATCGCGCTTTACCTTCGCTTTTCGCAAGGGCGCCTTGCTGCCTACGTGCAGGCTCTTGCGATCTTCCCGATGTTCGTGCCGTCGATCATTCTTGCCTATGCGCTGATCAGGACCATCGGGCCGAACGGCACCGTCGACCTGTTGCTGAACGCCGTCGGCCTGCCCAAGCTGCGCACGCCCTATCTGACGCCGTGGGGACCGGTGATCGGCCTCGTCTGGGACAATCTTCCTTTGACGGTGCTGATGCTGACGGCCGGGCTCTCCTCGGTTTCGAACAGCGCCATCGAGGCCGCTCGCGACGTCGGCGCAGGGCCGCTTCGGGTCTTCGTCTCGATCATTCTGCCGCGCATGGGCAATTCCCTGCTGGCTACCGCTTCCTTTGCGGTGCTCGGCATCTTTTCCGCCTTCACCCTTCCCTATGTGCTCGGTCCGGCATCGCCTGAAATGATGGGGCCGTTCATGCAGCGCACCTTCGCCGGCATGAACGACCCGCTTGATGCCATGACCCAGGCCGTCATCACATTCGCCTTCTGCCTGGTCTTCGGCATCTTCTATATCCGGTCGATTGCCCGCAACCGGGAGGTCCGGCCATGAAAACAGCTAGACCGGGCATCGGCCTTCGCTTCGACTGGATCGGTATGCTCTTCGCATGCCTGCTGACGCTGTTCATCGCGCTGCCGCTGATCGTCGTCGGCACATGGGCCTTCACCGAGGTCTGGCGTTACCCGTCGGTAATCCCGCAGCAATTCGGCCTGCGTTTCTGGGGTCAGACGCTGGCGCGCTCGGATGTCTGGGATGCTCTCTTGCTCAGTCTGCGGCTGACCGCGACGGTGACCGTTCTTTCCGCCGTCATCTGCCTTCCCGCTGCCTATGCTTTCGCACGCATGCGCTTTCCCGGCAGAAATATCCTGTTCCTGTCGTTTCTCGCATCGCATGCCTTCCCGAAATTCGGCCTGCTTGTCGCCATTGCCGGCATCTTCCTGCAGCTCGGTCTTATCAGCACCTTCTGGGGCGTCGTGCTGATCCAGCTCGTCGGCACGCTGATGCTGATGATCTGGATTCCGGTCGCAGCCTTCCAGAACGTCGACCGGCGCATGGAAGAGGCAGCACGCGATGCCGGTGCTGCGCCGTTGCGCGTCTTCTGGTCGATCACGCTGCCGCAGGCCGCACCGACGATATCAGCCGCCCTGCTTCTGACCTTCGTCGGCACCTTCTACGAAACCGAAGGCGCCTGGCTGATTGGCACGCCTGAGATCCGCACCATGCCGGTGCTGATGATCAGCTTCATCAACAATCAGATCGTCGTGCAATACGGCGCCGTGCTCTCCGTCATGCTGTGGGTGCCGTCCTTCATCGCGCTGATGTTTGCGCGCCGCGTCATCGGCACCGGCGCGTTTGCGAGAGGTTTTGGCGCGTGAGAGGCGTCAATCGAGGAAAGGTTTGAGAATGGCACATCTAATGATCGAGGGCGTTTCGAAGCTGTTCGGGGCCACCTTTGCCGTTCGCGACTTTTCGCTCGAAGTGAGTGACGGCGAGCTCGTTTGCCTGCTCGGCCCCTCCGGCTCCGGCAAATCGACGCTCCTTAGAATGATCGGCGGCTTCGAGCGTCCGAGCGGCGGAACGATCCGCATCGACGGAAGGGATGTGACGAGCCTGCCGCCCGAGCGGCGCCCGACCGGCATGGTGTTTCAGAGCCATGCGCTCTGGACGCATATGGATGTCTTCAATAACATCGCCTTCGGTTTGAAGCTTCGCCGGCTGCCGAAATCCGAAATTCGTCAGCGTGTCGAGAATGCGCTCGATCTGGTCGGCCTTGCCGATTACGGGCGGCGGATGACGACGCAGCTGTCGGGCGGACAGCAGCAGCGCGTCGCCCTTGCCCGCTCGCTGGTGCTCGAGCCGAAGATCCTGCTGCTCGACGAACCCTTCGCCAGCCTTGACCAGCACCTGCGCGAAAGGCTGCGGGAAGAAGTGCGCGATATCCAGCAGCGCCTCGGCATCACGACGCTCTTCGTCACCCACGGCCAGGACGAGGCCTTGGCGCTGGCCGACCGCATCGTCGTCATGCGCGACGGACGCACCGAGCAGATCGCGCCGCCGAGCATCATCTACCGGCAGCCGCAGACGGCCTTCGTCGCCGGCTTCATCGGCTCGATGAATTTCGTCCAGAGCCACACCAGAAACGGCGCCTGCGAACATCCGCTCTTCCCGCTTGCGATCCCCATTGAGGATGGACCCGTGACGCTGGCCACCCGCCCGGAAGCGTTGACGATCCGGGCCTCGGACCGGTTGGATGCCGCGACGGTCCATCGCATCGTCGATTTCGGCACGCATAAGATGGTCGATGTCGATCTGGCCGACGGCAGCCGCTTGAAGGCGATGGTGACGCCGGACGATCGGCTTCGGACCGGAATGAAGGTCGAGCCGAGCTGCACCAGCTTTTTCGTCTACCGCAACAATGAACTCGTCCATCAATCGATGACGGCAAAGGGCGATGCGGAGCTTGGGCGGCTGTTGCCGGTCTAAATTACCCCTTCGTCGCGAAGCCTTCCTTGAGCCAGGGATACAATGACTTGCTGGCGGCGAGGATATCGCCCGGCCCGTCGACGGCGGCGCCGGAAAAACGGGTGACGATGCCGCCCGCCTCCTCGACCATCAGCGCCGAGGCGCCGAAATCATGGATCGACAGGCCGTCTTCGAAGAAACCGTCCAGCCGGCCGCAGGCGACATAGGCGATCGACAGCGCCGCCGAGCCGAGGCGGCGTACGCCTGCCGTATTGGCCATCAGCCGTTTGATGGCGTCGAAATAGGCTGCTTCGGCGACCGCCTTGACCTGACCCGGGATCGGCAGGCCGGCGCCGACAAGCACGTTCTCGATGTCGCCGACATCGGCGCAGCGGATGCGCTCACCGTCCAGATAGGCGCCGCCGCCGAGCTCGGCGCTGAACAACTCGTCCTGCATGGCGTCATAGACAACGCCGGCGACGAGCCTGCCGCCTTCGGCGATTGCGATCGTCATGCCGAAATGCGGGAGGCCCCAGGCATAATTGGTGGTGCCGTCGATCGGATCGATATAGATGATCGGCGTTTCCGGTCCTGCCGTGCGGTTGCCGACGGCTTCCTCGCCCTGAATGGCATAATCCGGAAAAGCTTTCGTCATCTCGTCGACGATGATCCGCTCGACGGCGACATCGATCTCGGTCTGATAGTCGCGCGGCGCCTTGGCAAGCATTTCGGCCGATGTTCGTCGCCGCAGCGAGCCGCGGGCGGTTTCCCCCGCCTTTATGACCGTTTCGGCAAGCACAACGAGGCGGGACGATGCGGTCGGGGAAAGACGCGCTGATATCGGGGAGGATGCCATGAGAAGGGTCCGGATTGCTGCTGAAATGACGGGGTGAACGACGAGGCTTCCATCCCTTCGCAGAGGCTGATGATGGTTTGATGAAGCTGTCCGCTGCCATTGCCGCCAAAACCTATGCAACGGTCGACGAGAACGCAGAGTTTGTTTGTGCGCGTCAGCATAATGGCGTCAAGCCGGTTATTTCAAGATCGTTTCAAGCTCGGAGACCGTAGGAAACGCCTTTCTGGTCCCGTGCCGAGAGACGGTGATGGCGGCAGCGGCAGCGGCATGCTCGATGGCCTGCCTGTCCAGCCGTCCCCCCCGCAGCCCACAGGATGCCAGCGCCACGGCCATAAACGTATCGCCCGCACCCGTCGTATCGGCCACATCGCAGGCTCGGGCGGGCACTTCGATGCTATCGTGCCGATTGACGAGCGTCGCGCCGTCGCTGCCGAGGGTCAGAACGATTTCGTGCAGGCCCCGGCTCAGAAGATATTCGGCCGCATCCCTGCCTGTCGTTCCCGTCAGGGCCTGTGCCTCACCCTTGTTGAGGAAGGCGATGTCGATCAACCCCCAAAGATCGGAGAAATAGGAACGCACCGGCGAGGGATTGAAGGCGGTGATCATGCCGATCGCTCTTGCCTGCTCCAGGATGTCGCGGGTTGCTTGATCGGACAGATTGCCCTGCAGCATCATCAGATCGCCTTGAGCCGCCGTCGACAGGCTTCGTGCGACATGGGACAGGGACAGGCTCTGTGCCGATTCCGTCGTCGTGACGATGGCATTTTCACCGCCCGGCAGCCGGAAGATGATCGAGACGTCGCTCGATGTATCTTCCATTTCGATCAGTTCGCTCTGAAGCGGTTCCTCGGCGAGGTAATGGCGGATCGTCTCGGCCCTCGCATCCCTGCCGACCGGCGCCACCAAGGTTGTCGGAACGCCGCAGCGGGCCATGACGACCGCCTGGTTCGTGCCCTTGCCACCGAGATCACTGCCACCGGCAATACCGAGGATGGAGGCGCCAATGACCGGCAGTTCGGAAACGGCGATGGTTTCGTCGATGGCGACATTACCGACTATGTAGGCGCGCATGCATCCGCTTTCGCAAGGCTGAAGCTAAAGATAAGGCGCATTGTGAAAATCGATCTCGAGCTGCATCGCCTGGCCGAAGATCGCGCTCAATCGCGCCATTTCATCCTCTTCCAGGGTTTTTCCTGCCATGTCGAGTTCATTTTTCAGCCATTGCGCCTGGGCGGCGAAATTAGGATCGACATGCAGGTCGACCCACTCCTTCAGCAGCGGATCGCTGATCGAGCGGGTAGCCGCTTCCTTCGACCAGGTCCAATACATCCACTCGGCCGCAAACATCGCCGCGACCGTGTCGAGGAAGCCGCCCTGGCGGGCGATCTCCAACATGCCGGCACGGAAGGCCTCGACCTCGGCGATGCCGGTGTCGAAGGATAAGGGATCAATGCCGCGGCTGGCGAAGGTGCGTTCGAAATAGGTGATCTGCTCGGTTGCCAGCGCGTCGAGAACTGCGATCAGCCAGCGCTTCTGCGGCATCGTCCTGGCGGTCGCCGCCGCATAAGCAAAGATCGAGATGGCGCTGTCGACGAAGGCGCCTTCGTAGACCAGATAGCGCTCGAAAGCCTCCTTGCTCAAGGCGTCGTTCTTCACGTCCTCGACGAAACGGTGGCCAAGCATCGTCCGGAAGACGGCGTCGTTCTCACGCAGAATGCGGTCGGAAAGGCTCTCCTCGCCCACGCTCAGCCCTCCAGTCCCGGTTCGGCCGCCGCCCGGAAGGCGCGCACCCGCTCGATATCGACGGGATTCCACCAGACGCCGCCATGTTTCAGCGATGAGGCGACGATGACGCCATTGGTGCGGCTTAGAATATCGACAATATTGTCCTTGTTGACGCCGGAGCCAACGAGCAGTGGCAGATGCGTCGCCGCGCCGATCTCCTCGATTTCCTCCATTGTTGCCGAATTGCCGGTTCGCTGGCCGGTGGCGATGACGCCGTCGGCATCGAAGAAGGCGAGGTCGCGCGTCAGTTCCTGGATCGAGCGGTCGGCGACGATGGCGTGGCTGCCGTGTTTGACGTGGCTGTCGGCAAAAACCTTGATGTGCTCGGCCCTGAGCAGCGAACGGTAGCGCATGGCTTCGGCGGCCCTGCCCTCCATGAAGCCTTCATTGGCAACATAGGCATTGGCCCACTGATTGACGCGGATGAATTTGGCGCCGCCGGCCATGGCGATGGCGAAGGCTGGAATCGGCGCATTGGCAAGGACGTTGACGCCGAGCGGGATACCGGCCGCGCGCGCGATCCGGTCGGTAACGACGGACATGAAACCCGTCGTCTCGGGGCCGATATCCTCCGGCTTCGAGAATGGTACGTCGCCGTGATTTTCGATGATCAGCCCATGCAGGCCGCCCTCCATACAGGCTTCGGCGTCGCGCATGCATGCGTCGTAGATCGCGTCCATCGCAGCAGCCCTGTAGCGGGGTGCGCCCGGGAAGGCCGGGCAATGGATCATGCCGATCAGAACCTTGTCCCTGCCGAAGATGTCCCTGACGGCGTTGGAGGGCCTGTCCGAAATTTCCTGCATGTCATTCCCTTCCAATTGCTGCCGCGTGCTGAATCACGCCTGGTTCTCGGTGAGCCAGCCGAGGATGTTTTTCCAGAGCCTGCCGTAGCCTTCCCATTCGCAGAAGGCAGGCGAGAGCCAGTGCGGGCCGATATCCGACGTCCAGGCCGCCGTCCGCCCAGTGCCGTGCGTCCCGACGACGAGCAGCGGATGACCGCCCTGATCTTCGGGCAGGCGCGCGATGACCTCGACATCCGTACGGTTGCGCACTTCGACCTCGTTGACGCCGAGCAGCACCGGCCAGGCGCCTTCGAGGCCCTGCATCGTCGGGTGCTCAGGCTTCACCACCTCGGCAACGGTTCCCTCGGGGATCTCGATGCGGTCGTCATAGGGCAGGCAGGTGACGGGCAGCGTGTCTTCGACAGGGGTGCGCCGCCAGCGCGCCTTGCCGTCGATGCCCTGGAAGGAGAAATAGCCGCCGACCATCAGCAGGCCGCCGCCCTTTTCCACCCACGCCTTCAGCAGCTTCAGCCGGTTCGGCACGGTGCGCGAATGCAGCCAGACATCCGGCGGCAGCAGCAGCGAATTGGCGCCGATATCGGAGAGAATGATGGCATCGTATGCGTCGAGCCCGGATATATCGAAGGGGAATTTCTCCACCGCCTCATGCGCCGGCATATAGGTGAGTTCGAAGGCGCTGCCGGCGAGCGCCTTGACCAGCGGTTCGGCGCCGAGATGGAAGGTGACGCTGCCGAACTGGTCGAAGCCTTTGTAATGCGTGGCGGAGCTGACCCAGCTCTCGCCGACAAGGAGGATTTTCTTTGTCATGACCATACCTGTGATCGATTGAATTGATGGAGCTAGGCTCCGGTTTGAAAGACGCGTCGCGGATTGCTGCGCATCATCTCGTCGAGAGTAGCCCCGTCGAGGCCGTGGCGCTGAAGACGGGGAAGGAAGTGGCGAAGGATATAGGCGTAGCCATTGCCGCCGTAATGCGTCAGCATCATCTTCAGAAAGACGTCGTGCGACAGAAGAATCCGGTCGAGATAACCGGCCTCGACGAGACGCACGATCGCACGCGCCGCCTCCTCGTCGCTTGGGCTCTGCACCTGCTGGTCGGCATAGAAGAAATCCATGCCGATCATGTCGTATTCGATAAAGGCGCCGCGCTCCGCCAGCTCGCTCTGATAGGCAATGTCGTCATGCGACGGGTTCATGTGGCAAAGGACGGTGTGGCTGAGATCCGCACCCTCTTCGGCCACCACGTCGAGCACGCGATGGCCAAGACGGAACCAGCCCGGCAGATGCACCATCAGGGGAAGTCCGGTCAGCACCTGCGCCTGGGCAGCACCGCGCAGCGATTTTTCTTCCTCGGAGGTGAAATCCGAGGAGACGCCGATCTCGCCGATCAGGCCGATCCTGACACCGGTGCCATCGACGCCTTCCCTCGCCTCGCGGACGATTTCGCGCGCGATGTCCTCGACGCTCATCGCCGCGACGCCTTCCGGGTGCGAGGAGCCGAGGTAATATCCCGCCCCCATCACGATGTTGAGGCCCGAAGCCTTCGAAATACGCTGGAGCGCCAGTGGATCGCGGCCGATGCCCTTGCAGGTCGGCTCCACCACCGTGCGGCCGCCGGCGCCGGCGAAATCCTTAAGTTCGGCCACCGCCAGATGTTCGTCGTCGAGGGTGATATTGTGTTTGTTGACGAAGGGATCCTGCCGGAGTTCGCCGAGGATCTCCATGCAGACGAAGCTTTCGGCCAGATATTGCCGCTCCGGCGTCTTCGGCGCGTGCCACCAGCAGCGGCAGTCGTTGAGGATGTGCTCGTGCATCAGCGTCACGCCGAGCGCATCCGCCGAAATCGGACCGGTGACGGTCATCACCTTGCCGGATCGGACATGCGCTTCCGACAAGCTCTCTGCTGGCTGTTTACTCATCGCCTCATCCTTTCCTGCCCATTCCGAAACGGAAATTGGCGGTGAAGATGCGGGTGTTCAGCCAGATGGCGACGAGAATGATGGCGCCGGTGACGATCTGGGTGAAGAACGGCGATATGTGCATCAGGATCAGGCCGTTGCCGATGACGGCGATGGTAAGCGTGCCGAGCACAGTGCCGAGGATGGTGCCGCGCCCGCCCATCAGCGACGTTCCGCCGAGAACGACGGCGGCAATCACCTGCAACTCGAAACCGACGGCGGCATTGGACGAGCCGGAGCCGAGCCGGGCGGCGATCAGCAGGCCGGCGACCGCGCAGGCGATGCCGGAGATGATGTAGACCGAGGCGATGATCCATTTGGCGGGCATGCCGACACGCCGCGCCGCTTCCATGTTGGAGCCGACCGCCACGACCTGCCGGCCGTATTTCGTCGCTGTGATGATCACATAGCCGAGAATGGCGATGATCAGGGCGATGATTGCGGGGATAGGGAAGCTCAGGATTTCGCCCCGGCCGAGCGCGAAGAAGCCCGGCGCATCCTTGATCGGGATGGAATAGCCCTGGGTCAGATAGAGCGCCAGGCCGCGCAGGATCGACAGGCCGGCAAGCGTGACGATGAAGGCCGGAATGCCCTGATAGGCGACAAACCAGCCCTGAACCAGCCCCATGAAGGCGCCGAGCAGCAGCATGCCGATGACCACGGACGGCCAGGGAATCCCCATCGCCATGACGATTGCCGCAACCGCATTGACGAGGGCGACCTGCGAGCCGACCGACAGATCGATACCGCCGGTGATGATGACGAAGGTCATGGCGATGGCGACGATCAGGATGGGGGCGGCCTGCCGCACAATGTTCAGGATGTTGCCGAGCGTGAAGAAGGTCTCGCTGCCGATCGAGAAGAAGATCATGCAAGCCAGGAAGAAGATGCCGATCGACAGCACCTGCGCATGTTCGCCGAAGAAATCGGCGGCCCGAGATCCGTGGCCGCGTTCCGTGTAAGCCGTCATTGCCTGGCTCCTTCACCGACGATCAAATGGACGAGATCCTCGAGGTTGGTGCTGCCGATCTGCCGCTCGGCCACCTTGGTGCCCTCATACATCACCGCAATGCGGTCGCAGACCCGGAAGAGATCCTGCAGCCGGTGGGTGATAAGGATCACCGAGACCCCGTTCGCCTTGACGCGGTTGATCAATGCGAGAACTGCTTCGACCTCGGCAACGGCAAGTGCCGATGTCGGTTCATCCATGATCAGCACCTTCGGCTTGAAGGAGGCCGCGCGCGCAATGGCGATCGCCTGACGCTGTCCGCCGGAGAGCTGGGCGACCTTGCCGGTCAGTCTCGGGATGCGGATTTCCAGCGAATCCAGCATCTTGCGAGCTTCGGACAGCATTGTCCTTGTGTCGAGAAATGGGCCGCGGCTGAGTTCGCGGCCGAGGAAGAGATTGCCGACGACATCGATGTGGTCGCAGAGGCTGAGATCCTGGAACACCATTTCGATGTTTCTACCGCGCGCATCCGCGGGGCCGGTGAAGCGGACCTCCTCGCCTTCCATGGTGATCGTGCCGGCATCGGGAATGTAGGTTCCCGAGATGATTTTCGTCAGCGTCGATTTGCCGGCGGCGTTATCGCCGACGAGGCCCAGGCATTCGCCGGGGAAGATGTCGAGGTCGACGCCGCGCAGCGCCTGATGCGAGCCGAAGGACTTGCGGATACCGCGCAGCGAGATGCGCGGATCGGATCGGGTGCCGCCGGATGTTCCGGTTCCGGAAGGCGCGAGCCCTCCGGAACCGGCGGCAGCGATGTGATGCTGTCCGCTTTCGATCATTTGAAGACGGCCCGGTACGGCTCGACATTCTCCTTGGTCACGATGGTGATCGGCACCGAGATCGTCTTGGTGACGGCCTCGCCGGCCGAGGCCTTCACCAGCGCGTCGACGGCGGCACCACCCATCGCGGCCGGATCCTGCTGGACAACGGCGACGACGAAGCCGGCATCGATGCCGGCAATGGCTTCGGCCGTCAGATCCCAGCCGAATACCTTGATCTTATCCTGCTTGCCCTGGCTCTGGACAGCGGCGATCGCCCCCATCAGCGCCGGCTCGCCGGTGGCGTAGATCGCCGTCAGGTCGGGATTGGCGGTGATCAGGTTCTCAGCCGCCGCAAGGGCGTTGTCCTGGATGTTCTGGCCATCGACGACACCGGCCATCTCGATGCCGTCGACGCCTTTTAGGGTCTTCTCGAAGCCGTCCTGGCGGATGTTCTGGATGAACGAGTTCAATGCGCCGACAACGCCGAGTTTGGCCTTGCCGCCCATGTTCGCCTTGACGTAGTCGAGAAAGTACTTGCCCATGTCGGCGCCGGCTGCGGCGTTGTCGACGCCGATCTGCGCCTTCTGCGGACCATCCGGCAGGATGGCGTCGATGGCAACGACAGGAATGCCGGCGTCGGCCGCCTGCTTGACCGCCGGCATGATGCCGTTGACGTCGATCGCCACGACGGCAAGACCGGAGACCTTTTCCTGGACGTAGGTTTCGATCGCGCTGTTTTGCGCAGTCGTCTCGTTGTTGGCGTTGAAGATTACCAGTTTGACACCGGCGGCGTCGGCCGCCTTCTGGGCGCCCTCATTCATCTGGTTGAAGAAAAGCGCCTGCTGGTTGATCTGCACCAGTGCGACGGTCTTCTTTTCCTGCGCCTGGGCGCCGGACAGGCCGATAAAGGTCAATGCGGTGAAGCCGGCGGCTGCGATCATCGTTCGTCTTGTCAAATTCAATGTCATGTTCTCATCCTCTTTTGGTTTTCTGACGTTGCTGTTTTTTATTTCGCGGGCGGCGCAACGGAGTTCCGCACCACGATTTCGACAGGCACCAGTTCCTCCGAAGCGGATGGTTTCCACTCGTGCCAATTGGTTTCCAGAAGCAACTCCAGCGACCGCCGGCCGATCTGGCGCACCGGCTGGCGGATCGCCGTCAGCGGCGGCGCAAAAAGATGAAGCGGACCGACATCATCGAAGCCGATGACCGAGATGTCAGCAGGGATCGAGACGCCCCGGCTTCCGAAGACCTCGACCAGGCCGATGGCGATCTCGTCGGAACTGGCGAAAATCGCCGTCGCCTTTCGCTCTCCCGAGAGATATTCGAGCGCGGCCGCACGGCCGTATTCGATCGTATATTCGCCGGCATAGCGATCGGCCCGGGCCTCGCTGCCATGCCGTTCCCTAAGTGCCTTTAACAGACCGTCATAACGCCTGCGGGCGCTGATCATGCGCTCGTCGCCGCCGATGAACAGGACATGCCGGTGGCCTTGTGCGGCCAAGTGCTGCCCAGCGAGATAACCGCCTTGCTCATTGTCGCAGAACAGCTTCGGCGCTTTCGAATCGGGGATATCCTCATCGACGATGATGACCTTGCCGGTGCCGTTGATGAGGGCGGCAAGCGCGCCGTCGTCGGGGTGGTTGGTGACGAAGATCAGGCCGTCGACGTGATTGCGCTCGATCAGCTGCAGATATTCGATCTCGCGCCCCGGCCGGTTGAGCGTGGCATGCAGCGAGACGGCGAGCTTCTTTTCGTCGGCTGCCTGCTCGACGGCGGCGACGAGGGTCGCGAAGAAAGGATTGGCGATGTCGGGAACGACGAGGCCGATCGTGTCAGAACGCCCCCTGCTTAGGCGGCGCGCATGCGGGTTCGGCCGGTAATTCAGCGTCTTGATCGCGTCTTCGATGCGCTTCTTGGTCTGAAAGGGCAGGTCGAGGCTGCCGTTGACGAAACGGGACACGGTGGTGACCGAGACGCCGGCGGCGGCCGCCACATCCTTCAAGCTCGGTGTCGTCCCCTTGGCCATTGATTAGACCCATTGTAAAGCGGTTTAGTAAAGCGCTTTACAAGACAATATCGATTGCTCGTCTTTGTCAACAGCGATGAATCTGCGGGACGTATTTTCTATGAGCCGATCGAAGCTCGATCGGACGGCTGAGGCACTCGTCGGGACGCGCTTGTGGCGCAGCCAGCCGCGGGGGATGTTTCCGAGACCTGGCTCGACGCCGTCGCCCCGGTGCGATTTATGACAAGTCCGACCGGCAGGTTGCTTGGCTGCCTCTATATGACGTGGTCTGTCGACGCATCGAAGAGATGGATCTGGGCCGGATCGATCGAAAGCCCGATCTTGTCTCCTGCTTTCACCCTGTCGCGGCGCGTCTCGACGATCGTCAGTTCCGGCTGGGTCTCCGCGACGATGAAGGTCGATGAGCCGGTCGATTCGACGAAGGCGATCGGCACATCGAAACTGCCATGCCCGGGCTCGACGACGCCGATATGTTCCGGCCGGATGCCGGCGACGAGTTTGCGTCCGGGCTCGATGGCGCGGGCGAGCGCAAGCGTCTGCTTCACGGCGCCGAAATCCAGGATCAGGCTCTTGCCGTCTTCGGCGCCGATCGCCGGAATGAAATTCATAGCCGGCGATCCGATAAATCCTGCGACGAACCGGTTCACAGGCCGGTCGTAGAGGTCCAGCGGCGCGCCTTGCTGTTCGATGATGCCGTCGCGCATCACCACCACATGGTCGGCCATCGTCATCGCTTCGACCTGGTCGTGCGTCACGTAGACGAAGGTTGCATTCAGCCGGTCGTGCAGCGCCCGGATTTCCTTGCGCATGTGGACGCGTAGCGCCGCATCGAGATTGGACAGCGGCTCGTCGAACAGGAAGGCCTTCGGATGGCGGATGATGGCGCGGCTCATGGCGACGCGCTGGCGCTGGCCGCCGGACAGTTCGCGCGGATAGCGCTTCAGCAGATGCGACAGACCTGTCGTTGCCGCCACGTCCTCGGCGGCCTTCTTGGCCTCGGCCTTGGCAATGCCGCGGATGCGCAGGCTGTAGGTCAGATTTTCTTCGACCGTCATATGCGGATAGAGCGCATAGGACTGGAACACCATGGCGACGTCTCGCTTGCGCGGCGGCACGCCGTTCATCAGCTCGCCGGCGATCCTCAAATCGCCGGTCGAGATGCTTTCGAGGCCGGCGAGCGAGCGCAGCAGCGTGGACTTGCCGCAGCCCGAAGGGCCGACGAGCGCGACGAAAGTTCCCTTGGCAATCGACAGGTCGATGTTCTTCAGGGCGTGGAAGGCGCCGTAATATTTATTGACGCCTCTGAGCTCGATCTGCGTGGTCATTTGAGGGCTCCAGAGGTGAGGCCGGATACGATGCGGCGCTGCAAGAGAACGAAGATGGCAAGGATCGGCGTCACATACATCGTGGCGTAGGCCATGATGTTGTTCCACTCGTTTGTGTTCGGCCCCATGAAGGAATTGAGACCGACGCTGGCCGGCTGAAGGTCTACCGCCTGAATCATCGACTTCGAATAGACGAATTCGCCGAAGGCCTGCATGAAGATCAGGATGGCGCTGACGAGAATGCCGTTGCGGGCGAGCGGCAGCACGATGTTGAAGAAGGCCCCGACGCGCGAATTGCCATCTACGAGGGCCGCCTCCTCCAGTTCCTGGGGAACGCCCATGAAGGTGGCGCGAACCAGGATGACGAAGAAGGGCATGCTCTTGGCCGCGACCGCGATGACGACGGCGAGCCGCGGATAAGACAGCATGCCGATCTGCGAGAAGCCGACGAAAATCGGCGTGATCATCAGCGATGCCGGCAGGACCTGCAGCATCAGGATCAGGAATAGGCCGATATCCACCCAGACGTTGCGGTATCTGGCGAGCACATAGGCGCAGCCGACGCCCAGCAGCGCGATGAGCGCCATGGAGCCGAGAGCGATGACCAGCGAGTTCCAGAGATAGCGGCCCATGTCGCGGCTTTCCCAGACAGTGGTATAGGTGCCCCATTGCGGGGCGGTCGGCCAGAAGCTCGGTGGCGTCGCAAACATCTCCGAGCCGCTTTTGAGCGCAGTGATGTACATCCAGTAGAGCGGGAAGAGATAGATCGCCGCCATGACGATCGAGATTGCCAGCATCAGCCGGTCGCGGTTCGTCGTCATCATCCGCGCACCTCGTGGCGTGTGGACCGGACGTAGACGACGGACGCGAACATGACGAAGACGATCATGATGACGGAGATCGTCGCGCCCTTGGCGAAGTCGTATTGCCGGAAGGAGAGATCCCAGGCCCAGTATTGCGTGACGTTCGACGAATTGTTCGGCCCGCCCGAGGTGATGGCGGCAAACAGATCGAACTGCTGCAGGGTGAAGATCAGACCGAGCGAGATGATGGCGCCGATGGTCGAGCGCATCATCGGCAGCGTGATCGTCCAGAACCGCTGCCAGACATTGGCGCCGTCGAGTTCGGCCGCTTCGAAGAGATCGGCCGGAATGCCGGCAAGGCCGACGGAAAGCAGGATCATGTTGAAGGAGGTGCCGAGCCAAACATTGGCGATGATCACCGCATAGAGCGAAAAATGCGGGTCCGAGCGCCAGAAGATGTTGCCGGAGATGATGCCGCTTTCTTTGAGGATGAAATTCAGCACGCCGAAATCACCGGAGAGAATCCAGTTCCAGATGGCGCCGACGACGAGGCCGGGCATCACCCAGGAGACGAGGAACAGGCCGCGCATCCATGAGGCGCCGGGAAAATTGACCCAGAAGAACAGCGCCAGGCCGAAGCCGATCAGGAATTGTCCGGCGATCGAGCCGGTGACGAAGATGACGGTGTTATAGAGGATCGGCAGCGTTTCCGGCTGCGCGAAGAGGTCGGTATAATTCTTGAAGCCGACGAAAGGACGCGAGAAGGTCCCGAGGCTGAACATGTCGACCTCCTGGAAACTCATCACCACATTGTAGATCAGCGGCAGGCCCGCCATCAGGAACAGAAAGCCGAGCGGGAAAGCGACGAGCACGATATCGAAACCGCGGCCGTCCCTGACGCTCATCAGGATCCTCTTCATGCGTCCTCCGATGTTCCGAACGGGGCCGCCTGGCGCATGATGCGGAAGACGGCCCCTGCCGGGAGGAAAGAGTTGGATGGCATTTGCCATCGGTGGATGATTTTGGTCTCCTCTTCTCTCCAGCGGAGAGAAGAGGGAGCAAGGAGCCAACCCGGCTCTTTGCTTTCGCTTCAGCTACGCCGAACCGCTCCTTAGCCCAGAACTGCCTTGATCTTGTCGGCTGCCTGGTCGAGTGCGTCCTTCGGGCTCATCTGGCCGGTCAACGCCGCCTGGATGGCGTCCTGGATCGCCTTGGAGATCTTCGGCCATTGCGGATGCGGGCCGCGCGGCTTGGCATATTTCAGCTGTTCGAGGAACACCTTGAGGGCGGCATCCTTCAGCGGCTGGCCGGTCTCCGGGATCGAGATGTCGGAACGGGCCGGAAGCTGGCCGAAATTCTTGAACATCTTGTCGTCCTGCGAGGCGAAATATTCGAGCGCCTTGAAGGCTTCTGCCGGATGTTTGCTGGTGGCAAAGATCGCCCAGTTGAAATCGCCCATGGCCGAGGAACGTTCAGCCCCTTCCTTTGGAACCGGAAGCAGGGTGACGCCCCAGTCGAATTTCGCTTCCTGCGTCATGCGGTCGAGTTCCCAGGGACCCGAGATCACCATTGCCGCATTGCCGGAGTTGAAGGTGCCTGTGGAATCCCACTGGCCGCGTGTCAGCGTGTCGGGAGAAGCGAGCTTCTCGTCCATGATCGTCTTCCAGATCCCGAGCGCCTTCACCGCGCCGTCGGCATTGATATGCTGGTAGCTGCCGCCGCCCATCTGGGCCCAGGGAAGGAACTGGAAGGTGCCCTCCTCATTGGCCTTGGCCGAGAAGGCCAGACCATAGACGTTCTTGGCTGGGTCGGTCAGCTTGCGCGCATCCTCGACCAGTTCGTCCCAGGTCTGCGGAGGCTTGCTCGGGTCGAGGCCCTTGGCCTTGAACATGTCCTTGTTGTAGTAGAGCGCGATCGTGTTCGTCGCCTTCGGCACGCCAAAATACTTGCCGTCCCATTCCACAGACTTCAGCGGTCCGGGGAAATAATTATCCGGCTTGATGACGGTCGACTTGGCGATCATGTCGGTCAGGTCGAGGAAGGCGCCGCGCGACGAGAACAGCGCATGCTCCGGATTGTCGACGGCGATGATATCGGGCGCCTGGCCGGTGGCGTAGGCGCGCATCGCCTCGGTGACGACGTCGTCGAACTGGATCAGCCGATACTCGATCTTGATGCCGTTGTTCTGGGCGTTGAACTCCTTGACGAGGTTCGGCGCCGGCTGGGTGTCCTTATCCAGCGACCAGAGCGTCAGGGTGACGTCCTCGGCCTTGGCCGAAAGGCCAAACAGCGAGACGCCTGCAAGCGCCAGAGCGCCGAGAATTGCATATTTACGGATAGCCATGGTTCTCCTCCTTTGTGGTTATCCCCGTTTCCGGCAATTCCTCCTTGCCGGCAACGATATCATCAGACCGGGTCGGCGACGAATTCGCCGCCCCGGGCATGCTTGAGGTGGTTCAGCGCAAAGACCTGGCCGGTCATTTCAAGCGCGTCGCGATAGACCGGGTCATGCCAGCCTTCGATATCGATCGAACCGGACCAGCCGGCCAGGCGCAGCTCGGAAATGATGTCGGTCCAGTTGCTGTCGCCGAAGCCCGGCGTGCGCATGAAGACGAATTTCTCCTTGCCGAATATCCCGTGTTCCTTGATGACCTCCCAGCGGATGGTCGCGTCCTTGCCATGGACGTGGAAGAACTTGTGCGCCCATTTGCGGATCTGCGGCAACGGGTCGATCAGATAGACCATCTGATGGCACGGTTCCCATTCCAGCCCGATATTGTCGTCCGGGGTCTCGTTGAACATCAATTCCCAGGCATCGGGATTGTGGGCGATGTTCCAGTCGCCGCTTGCCCAGTTGCCGTCCATGGCGCAATTCTCGAAGGCGATCTTGATGCCCTTGTCGGCGGCGCGTTTGGCGAGTTCGCTCCAGATCTGCTTGTAGCGAGCCAGGCTGTCGGTCAGCGGCTTGCCGCGGATGCGGCCGGTGAAGCCGGCAACGCAAGATGCGCCGAAATGATGGGCATTGTCGATGCAGTCTTTCCAGCCCTGCAGTGTCTCCAGGTCGATTGCGGTCTCTTCCAGCGGATTGCCGAACATGCCGAGCGTCGAGATGGTGATGTCGCGGTCGCCGATCGCATCGAGGCAGCGTTTGCCGAGCTCGGAAAGGTCCTGACCTTTGGTCGTCTGCCAGAAGAAGGGTTCGAAGCTTTCAAAGCCCATGTCGGCGATCTCGCCGATGCGCTGGGCGGTATCGCCCTTGTTGCCGCTGACCATGGTGCCGATGCGAATGGATTTTGCAGGGTTGCTCACGTCACTTGATCCTATGCTGAAATTTCGATGCGCTTGCCCGTCTTGGCGCTTTCTATCGCACCGAAGACCATGGCGAGGCTTCTGATATTGTCGGAATTGACCGTTTCGGGCTGTTTGCCGGTGCGGATCGCCGCGATGAAGTCGGCGATGACGCTGGCGTGGCCATGGGTTTCCTCGTCATGCTCCGGACCGGGAACGTTTACGGAAACAGCGCCATGCAAAAGGCCGGGCTCCTGCCCAGCAACAGTCGCCTTGAAGTTCTCCTCGCCGTCCCAAGTGAGCATGCCCTTCGAGCCGACGAGACGCCACTGGCTTTCCCAGCTGGTGCGCTCACCCTCGGCGCACCAGGAGCCGCGATAGGTGAAGACGATGTCGTCGGAAAATTCGAAGATGGCATTGGCCGAGGCGCCGTGCCGGTACCACGAACCCTTCGGATTGCGCTCGACGCAATAGACGGCGAGCGGCTTCCTGTCGGCGACGTAACGAGCGGCATCGAAGGTGTGGATCGCCATGTCGAGAAGCAGGACATTGTCCATTTCCTCGCGGAAGCCGCCGAAATGCGGCGCCAGGAAGAAGTCGCAATGGATGCCGGTGAGCTCGCCGAGCGCGCCGCTGTCGACGAAGCGACGCAGGCGCCTGATGCCCGAGATGAAACGGCGGTTTTGGATGACCGCATGAATGCGGCCGCTCTCCGCGGCGAGATCGATTAGCGCAGCCCCCTCGGCGAGCGAGGCGGCCATCGGCTTTTCGCTGAGCACATGGCAGCCGGCCTTGAGCGCCGTCGAAACGACATCGTAACGCGCAGCTGGAATGACAATGTCGAAGACCAGATCGGCCTTGGTGGCGGCGATGACCTCAGACAGGTCCGAGCCGATCACAGCGCCCTTAAGGCCGAACTCGGCGGCGAGCTTTTCCGCCGTCTCCCGGTTGAGGTCGACGAGGCCGACGATGGTGACGGATTCGGCCAGCTGAGGGTTGGAAGCGATGGCGCGCAACCAACCTTTGGACATAGCTCCGCACCCGCACAGAATGGCACTAAATTTCACGATATCCTCCAGGGAATGGTGCCAACTCTCCGCGTGACACGCACTCCGTAAACGTTTACGAATGTTGGCGGAAACACTTTGCGATGTCAATAGACGTCAAATGCGAAATTTCGGACCCGGATCCGAATGGATCTAAATCAGAGAAGGAGAGCAGGATGTCTTCCGAAAACCGCGCACAGTTTTCGGCATCACGCGTCCGGGGAAATCAACGGCCATGAAGGGCATTCGCCAGCTTGCCGAACACTTGGATATTTCGATCGGCACGGTCTCCCGGGCGCTGAATGGCAAGCCCGACGTCAACGATGAAACGCGGCGGCGCGTGCTGGCGGCAGCCGAGGAATTCGGCTACGTCGCCAACCAGTCGGGACGGAGTCTCAGACAGGGAGAGACGAAGGTGATCGGGCTGATGATCGAATCCAGCATGGAGACGGTCGAAAATGCCGACAACTTCTTCCTCGGCGTCACCAGCGGCTTACAGAGCGTCTTTGCCCGCCACAAGCTCGACCTTATCATGCTGCCCTGCCCCAGTGATGAGGATCCGCATGAATATCTGCAGCGCATGGTGGCGCGGCGCATCGTCGACGCGATGATCATCTCGGAAACCCACCGCATCGACCGGCGCATCGACCTTCTCTCGCGCGCGAAGATCCCCTTTGTCGCGCTCGGACGCAGCCTTTCGGCAAGCAATTCCGCATGGATCGATCTCGATTTCGAAGGTGTCGCCAACCGTGCCGTCGAACGGCTGATCGCGCGCGGCCATCGCCGGATAGCGATCACCGCGCCGTCGAGTGAGGTCAATCTCGGATATATCTTTCTCGATGGTTATCGCCGCGCGCTCGAACGGCACGATATTCCTTTCGATCCGTCGCTCGTCATTCGTGTCAAATCGAGCGAACAGGGGGGCTATCAGGCAGCCAACGAACTGCTTCTGCTCGAAGAGCGGCCGACGGCCGTCATCCTGATTTATGAGTTGATGGCGATCGGTCTTTACCGCCGCTTGATGGAATCGGGCGTCATGCCGGGCCGCGACCTGGCGGTGATCGGCTTCCGTGACGCCCCGCGCGCCAGGTTCCTGCAGCCGTCGCTCAGCTGTTTCCGCATGTCGCTTTACGATCTCGGCGTCGAACTCGGCCGGATGCTTCTCGCCAACATGCCAGCCTATCAAGATTTCTATCCAGGCGACGGTCGCAACATCATCTGGCCCCTGGAACTGATAGTGGGCGAAAGTGACCTGTTCGATCCCAGAACAGGCGAAAAGGAATTCGAGCCCGAGCGGTTGATCTTCGACAACAAGACCGTCGAGTCCTGATGGCATTCGTTCTTGATACCGTATCGGTTCCGCCGCGCGAGCTGAGTGGCCGCCAGCGACGCCTCATGCGCTGGCCGTGAAGAACCGGTTCTTCGGCCGCGGCAAGCCGAGATGCTCGCGCAGGGTCGTGCCATCGTATTCGCTGCGGAACAAGCCTCGGCGCTGAAGTTCCGGAACCAGTTGTTCTGTGACGTCAAGGAGACCCTGCGGCAAATAGGGGAAGACGATATTGAAACCGTCCGAGCCTTCCTCCTCCAACCAGCGTTCCATCTCGTCGGCGATGCTTGCCGGTGTGCCGACGAAGGCAAGGCCGGCATAGCCGCCATGTCGCTGCGCCAACTGGCGCACGGTCAGCTTCTCCTCGGCGGCAAGCTTCAATACCTGGGCACGGCCGGTCTTGCTGGCATTGGTGTCGGGAATATCGGCCGGTAGCGGCGCATCCGGATCGAAGCCGGAAGCGTCATGGCCGAGCGCGATAGAAAGCGAGGCGATGGCGCTGTCGTAATGCACCAGACTGTCGAGGGTGGCGCGTTTGGCACGGGCCTCCTCGATACTGTCACCGACGATGACGAAGGCGGCGGGCAGGATCTTCAGATGGTCGCGGTTGCGGCCGATCGTTTCCATGCGTCCCTTGATATCGGCATAGAGCGCCTTGCCGGCGGCAAGATCGCGCGGCGAACAGAAGACCATCTCGGCGGTCTCGGCGGCGAGCTGGCGGCCGGGATCGGACTGGCCGGCCTGGACGATGACAGGCCAGCCCTGCGGCGGGCGGGCAATATTAAGCGGCCCGCGGACGCTGAGCTCCTCCCCCTTGTGGTCGAGCACATGCATCTTCTCCGGATCGAAGAACAGGCCGCTTTCCCGGTCGCGGATGAAAGCATCGTCGGCGAAGCTGTCCCAGAGCCCGGTGACGACATCATAGAATTCGCGGGCACGATGATAACGCTCGCCATGCTCCATATGTTCGTCGAGGCCGAAATTGAGAGCGGCATCGGGGTTCGACGTCGTAACGATGTTCCAGCCGGCACGGCCGCCACTGATATGATCGAGCGAGGCGAAACGCCGGGCGATATGATAAGGCTCGTCGAAGGTGGTGGAGGCAGTAGCAACGAGGCCGATGCGCTCCGTCACCGCCGCCAGCGCGGACAACAGCGTGAAGGGCTCGAAAGAGGTGACGGTGTGGCTGCGCCTGAGCGCCTCGACCGGCATATTGAGTACGGCAAGATGATCGGCCATGAAGAAGGCGTCGAATTTCGCCCGTTCCAGCGCCTGCGCGAATGACTTCAGATGGGCGAAATTGAAGTTGGCGTCAGGATAGGAGCCGGGATAGCGCCACGCGCCGGTATGCAGGCTGACGGGGCGCATGAAGGCGCCGAGGCGCAACTGCCGTGAACGGGTCATGATTTTCCTCATGGATCGGGCAAGGCGGCCGCCTGCCCCGCTTTGGGCGTTCTTTGTGGCACCGCTGCGGCGACGCATCGGATATCGGTTACGTAGGAGGTCGACGAGTTCAAATCGAGGCCGGCCGGCGTAATTTCCTGCCGGAATTTCAGTGCTTTCATGGCCGCGTTTTCGCGCAACCGCCGCATTCGAAACACTAATCGCGGCGGCCGGAAGCTGATAAGCAAACACTTTTTATTTTTGATTGCTTCTATAGAATTTGTGCTCTTATCTCGACGCGCGATTTCTTTCACCGATAGGCTCGTCAGAATTGGAGACATCGATGAACACCGTCCTGAGGAAAGCAGACCAGATCCGGCCCGTGGCCGCCCGTATCGGCAGCGACGAGGAAGCGATCGCCACCGCCCGCAAGCTGGCGGCGCAATTTGCCGCGCGCGCCGCCGAGCGCGATAGCGACCGGCTCCTGCCATTCGCCGAACTCGATCTCCTCGCGCAGTCCGGCCTCCTGGCGATCACCGTGCCGGCGCAATATGGCGGGCTCGACGTCTCCAACGCCGTGCTTGCCGAGATCACCGCGATCCTGTCGGAGGCGGACAGTTCGATCGGCCAGATCCCGCAGAACCATTTCTATATTCTCGAGGCGCTCAGAACCGACGGCGGCGAGGAGCAGCAGCGTTATTTCTTCGGCCGGGTACTGGCCGGCGACCGTTTCGGCAATGCGCTTTCCGAGCGCGGCACCAAGACGGTAGGCCATTACAACACGCGCATCACCCGCGACGGTCCGGGTTACCGGATCAACGGCCGCAAATTCTATTCCACAGGCGTCCTTTTCGCCGACTGGATCACCGTCTTTGCGCTCGATGCGAAGGATCGGCTGACCATGGCCTTCGTGCCGAAGGGCACTGAAGGCATCGAGATCGTCGATGATTGGGACGGCTTTGGCCAACGCACCACCGGCAGCGGCACGACGATCCTCGACAATGTCTATGTCAACGCCGATTCCGTCGTGTTCCATCACAAGGGCTTCGAGCGGCCGACGACCATCGGCTCCGTCGGTCAGATCATCCATGCCGGCGTCGATCTCGGCATTGCAAGGGCGGCCTTTGCCGAAACGCTGGAGTTCGTCAGGACGAAATCGCGCCCCTGGATGGATAGTGGTCTCGATCGCGCTTCCGACGATCCGCTGACGATCGCCAGGGTCGGCCAGATTGCCATCCGGCTCGAAGCCGCGACCGCCCTTGTCGAACGTGCGGGCCACAAGGTCGATGCCGCACAGGTCGAGACGACGGAGAAAAACGTGGTCGAGGCGACGCTTGCGGTTGCCGCCGCCAAGGTGCTGACGACCGAGGTGGCGATCGAGGCTTCGAATACGCTCTTCGAACTTGCCGGAACCTCGTCTGTGCAGGCAGGCCTCAATCTCGACCGCCACTGGCGCAATGCCCGCACTCATACGCTGCATGATCCCGTGCGCTGGAAATACCATGTCGTCGGCAACTACCATCTGAACGGCGTGACGCCGCCGAAGAACGGCGCGCTCTGAAATTTTCGTTGCTGCCAAACGAAACCCCACCGCCGGTGCCGGCAGTGGGGTTTTTCATTTTCGAGGACAGCGTAGCCGCCTCAGCTATAGAGGCTGACTTCGGGTATCCGGTCGTTCAGCACGAATTCACCAACTTCCTTGGCCTTGTAGAAGACCGGGTCGTGCAGCGTATGGGTGCGGACATTGCGCCAGAACCGGTCGAAGCGGTATTTGTCCGCCGTCGAGCGCGCGCCCGTAAGTTCGAAGACGCGTGAGGTGATGTCGAGCGAGACATGGGTGGCATGGACCTTGGCAGCATAGGCTTCCGCGGCCGCCTCGCCGCGCTGGCGCGCCGTCACATCGCGGCCGCGGGCAAGACCTGCCTGCACGGCTGATGCAGCGCTATCGGCAAGGGCCGCCGAGGCCTTCAGCGCCGCGGTGAATTCGCCGACACGTTCGAGGATATAGGGATCGTCTGCTGCCCGCTCGACGCCTGAGGTGATCCACGGCCGGGTCGTGGTTCTGACGTAGTCGACCGCCGCCTGCAGCGCGCCTTCGGCGGTGCCGAGATAAAAGTTGACGAAGACCAACTGAATGAGCGGCGTATTGAAGGTCGACAGCACCGGCGGCACCACATCGGCTGCAGCGGGCGCACCGACGAAATCCTCTTCGTTGACGGGGAAGTCTTGAAACTCGACGCTGCCGCTGTCGGACAGGCGTTGACCAATATTGTCCCAGTCGTCATTGGCGACATAGCCTGGGCGGTTGGTCGGCACGGCGAAACCGGCGATCTTGTCATCGAGCGTCGCGTTGGCGTTGATATAGTCGGAGACCCGCGCCGCCGTGGAGAAGGATTTGCGGCCGTTCAGCACATAGCCGTTGCCGCGGCGGGTCAGCACCAGCCCGGGGTCGCGCGGGTTGACGGCCGCGCCCCAATAGAGGTTCTTCGCCACCGTCTCGCTGCCGAGCGCCTGGGCGCGCGCCGCATCGAGTGCCCAGTAGATATACTGGCTATTGACATAGTGGTAGCCGAGCAACTGGCCGATCGAGCTCTCGCCACGGGCGATAATGCGTACCAGCCTCAGCCCGTCGACCCAATCGAGGCCGCCGCCGCCGATCTCTATCGGATGCAGCGCGTTGAGCAGGCCGGCATTCTTCAACTTGACGATCTCGGCAAGCGGCGGACGGCCGTCGCGGTCGAGTTCGGCGGCACGCTGGGAAAGATCGGCCGAGATCGTCTCGGCACGGGCAAAGAGGTCTTCTCGCGTCGGGTTGCGGGGCGCCGCGAAGACGACATTGGACAGGCTCATGGGCAGAACTCCAATTTTCCAAAGGGATGTTCCGGCGGGAGCCGTAAGCTCTCCGCCGGAAGGATCAAGTGAAACGCCTCAGAACAGCTTGTCCGGGATCCAGCTGGCGGTTGCCGCATCGCTGGTGCTGAAGGCGGGCACCTTTTCGGCCAGCTCTTCGATCGTCTTGACGCCGGCGGCGCGCAGGCTCTCCTGGGTCAGCAGCGTCGGCTTCACGGTAATCTGGTGGGGAACCGTCTGGCCGGCGATTTCGAGAGCGGCGGCGCGGATCGAGACGGCGCCGACCACGGCCGGATTGGTGGCGACGGTGGCAATCCACGGGCTGCCTTCCTCGGTGATTTCCTGAATATCGGCCGTCGACACATCGGCCGAATAGATCTTGAGCTTGCTTGATATGCCGAGGTCGTTGGCGGCGAGTTTTACGCCGCGGGCGAATTCGTCATAGGGGGCAAAGACCACCGATATATCGGGATTGGCGGTGAGCGCGGCCTTCGCCTGGTCGGCGGTCGAGGTTGCCGTCGTGTCGCTGACATTGCCGAATCGGGCCTTTTCGACCACGCCTTTGTTGTCCGACTTGAACTTGTCCCAGACTTCGTTGCGGCGGTCGAGCGGCGCAAAGCCCGCGACATAGACGTAACCGGCGTTGAAACTGTTGCCGTTATCCTTGACCACCTGCGCAAGCGCCAGCGAGGCAAGCTCGTGGTCGCTTTGCTCCACCTGCGGGATTTTGGGGTTGTTGAGGTTGACGTCGAAGGCGACGACCTTGATGCCCTTGTCGAGCGCCTGCTGCACGACGTCGCCAAGCGATTCCGGCAGGCCGTGGTCGATGACGATGCCGGAGACGCCGAGATTGATCGCCTGCAGGATCTGCTCGCGCTGCTCGGCGGCATCCTGGCGCCCGGGGAAGATGCGCAGGTCGATATCCAGGGCCTTGGCCTGGGCCTCGGCGCCCGCCTGATAGGCCTGGAAGAAATCGCCGGCCGAGATGTAGCTGATCAACGCTATCCTGACGCCACCCTTGTCGAAGGGAGCCGGTGCACCGGACAAGCCGTCTGCCTTTGCGCCTTGAATGAAAATGAACGGAATGACGGCGGCAGACAGTGCGAGCCGTGCGAGGGATTTCATCGTCGCGTTCCTTTTAACAAAAAGAGGCGTCGTCTGACAGGCAGCACCCCGCGACGCGTGAAGTTATTAGATATAATCTCTATGTTTTTAGTAGATTAAATGATCCGATTTTGCGGGCTACGAGAGATTCTTTGTTTCCCGGGCAGTGTCCGCCGGGGAAAGGCGTGCCTGGAATTCGACCGCCCGAACGAGGCACACTCCTGATACAAACGCAGCCCCGGATCTTGTCGATGCCGCTTCTTCACATTGAAAATATCAGCCGCAGCTTTGGCTCGACGCGAGCGCTTGCCGGCGCCGATCTTGTGATCGAGCGCGGCGAGATTGTGGCACTCATGGGCGCAAACGGTGCAGGTAAGTCGACGCTGGTCAAAATCCTTTCCGGCGTACTGCCGGCCGATGGCGGCACTGTCCGTCTCGATGGCCGCCCCTTCGCGCCGCGCAGCCCGGCGGAAGCGGCAAGGGCCGGTATCGTCACCGTGCATCAGTCGACGGATCTGGTCGGCGCGGCCGGCCTGACCGTTGCCGACGCCCTGCTTCTCAACCGTTTCGCCGATCGCAGCACGCCCTTCTTCGTCACGCGCGCCGGCATTCGCCGCGCGGCGCAGGCGATGCTCGATGCTGCCGGCTTCACCTTGCCGCTCGACCGTGATTTCGGCGAACTCGCCGGCGCCGATCGGCAACTGGTGGCAATCGCACGGGCGCTCGCCAACCGCGCCGATCTCCTCATTCTCGATGAGCCGACGGCGAGCCTTTCCGGAGAGGAAAGCCGCCGTCTCTTTGACATTCTGCTGAGGCTTCGCCAAAGGGGACTGGCAATCCTTTATATATCGCATCGCACCGCCGATCTCGAAGCGATCGCCGACCGCGCGCTCGTCATGCGCGGCGGCCGTGTCGTCGGCACCTTCTCGCGGCCGATCGATTTTTCGAGCGCCATCGAGACGATGATCGGCCGAAGACTCGATGCGGCGCGGCCGGATGCGCGGCCCGCGACCGGCCCGGTGATTTTCGAGATGCGCGATGCCTGCCTGCTGCCGACAGGCGCGTCCTTCGATCTGTCGCTGCATGAGGGCGAGGTGGTTGCGGTGACCGGCGTGCTCGGCGCCGGCAAGAGCCGGCTGCTCCAGGCGATCTTCGGCGTGACGGCGCTTGAGGGTGGCACGATGTTTCTCGACGGTCGGCCTTATCGGCCGAAAAGCCCGACCGAAGCGATTGCCTCAGGCGTTGCGATGGCCGCCGAAGACCGTCATCGTTCCTCGCTGATGCCGGCGGCATGGCCCGGCCATTCGCTGGCGGCGACGATCAGCCTACCACATCTTGCCAAATGGTATCCGCGCGGTTTTCTCCTCGGTGGACGCGAACGACGCGAGGCCGAGCAGGCGATCGCCGGTTTCGGCATCAAGGCATCCGGTCCGCTTGCCTCCGTCTGGTCGCTGTCCGGCGGCAATCAGCAGAAAGCGGTTATCGCCCGCTGGGAAGCGGAACCGAGCCGGCTTCTGCTGCTCGACGAACCGTTCCAGGGTGTCGATGTCGGTGCCCGCCGCGACATCATCCAGGCAATCCGTGCCCGCACCGACCGGGCGACGCTGATTGCGACCTCCGATCCCGAGGAGGCCCATGAGGTGGCCGACCGCATCCTGGTCATCGACCGCCACGTGCTGGCACCCGCTGCAATCGGGATTGCCGCTCCTTTCGCCATTCAGGGAATATTCGCATGACGACGATCGACGACGACGCTCTTTCGCGGGCAGGCACTCGGCCAAAGGCACCGCACGCCAATAGCGGCCGCCTTGCGGCTTTCGGGGCGTTTCTCCGCGCTGGCGCGGTGTTCATCCTGCTTGCGCTGCTGATCGTCGGGTTTTCGATCGCCGAGCCCGCCTTCATCAATATCGCCAATCTGATGAGCATCCTGCAGGCGGTGTCGGTGGTCGCCATTCTCGGCGCCGGCGTCACCGTCACGCTTGCCGTCGGCGGCTTCGACCTGTCGATCGGCGCCGTCGCCGCATCGAGTGTGATGGCGGCGAGCTACGCGATGATCGTCTGGGGCCTCGACGCCTATGCGACAGTGCCGCTGGTGCTTGCCTTCGGCGCTCTGGTCGGGCTCGTCAACGCCTTGCTGATCGTGCGCCTGAAGGTGCCGGATCTGCTGGCGACGCTGGCGATGATGTTCCTGCTGTCCGGCCTGCAACTCATCCCCACAGCCGGCCGGTCGATTTCATCAGGTCTCACTTTGCCCGATGGTTCGAAGGCGACCGGCGCCTACGATCCGGCCTTTCTGCTGATCGGCCGCTACAGCATCCTCGGCACCCTGCCCGTTTCCGTCGTGCTGATGGCGACGGTCGCCGTCCTGCTCTTCGTTCTGACCGAACGCACCCGCATCGGCCGGCTGCTGTTTGCGACCGGCGGCAACGAGGTCGCCACCCGGCTTGCCGGGGCCTCGACCGTCAGGCTGAAGACGCTCGCCTATGTCTTGTCGGGCACCCTGGCCTCGCTTGGCGGCATCGTGATCGCCGCCCGCGTCGGGCGTGGCGACATCTCTTCCGGCGGTTCGCTGCTGATGGATTCGGTTGCCGCCGCGCTGATCGGTTTTGCGGTTCTCAATTTGCGGCGTCCGAACGTGCTCGGCACCATCGCCGGCGCCGTCTTCGTCGGCGTGCTGCTGAACGGCCTCACCATGCTGAACGCCGCCTATTACACCCAGGATTTCGTCAAGGGCGCCGTGCTCGTCGGATCCTTGGCGCTGACCTACGGCCTCGGCCGCAGCAATCCCCTAATTCCAAGGAAGATAAAATGACTCGCGAGATCAGGCTGAACGCCTTCGACATGAATTGCGTCGGACACCAGTCGCCGGGGCTCTGGCGCCATCCGCGCGACAGATCCTGGACATACAAGGATCTCGACTATTGGGTGCATCTGGCAAAGACGCTGGAGCGCGGCAAGTTCGACGGGCTGTTCATTGCCGACGTGCTCGGCGTCTACGATGTGTTGAACGGCAATGTCGATGCCGCCCTTCGCCATTCGGCGCAGGTGCCGGTCAACGACCCGCTGCAGCTCATCCCGACCATGGCCTACGAGACCCAGCACCTCGGCTTCGGCCTGACGGCGTCGCTCTCCTTCGAGCATCCCTACACCTTCGCCCGCCGCATCTCGACACTCGATCATCTGACCAAAGGCCGCGTCGGCTGGAATATCGTTACCTCCTATCTCAACAGCGGCGCGCTCAACATCGGTCAGCCGGCGCAGACGGGACATGACGATCGCTACGCCCTCGCCGAGGAATATCTCGAAGTCTGCTACAAACTCTGGGAAGGCAGCTGGGAGGACGGCGCCATCGTCCGCGACCAGGAAAGCGGCATCTTCACCCATCCAGAAAAAGTCCACCCGATCCGTCATTCCGGCCGGCATTTCAACGTGCCCGGCATTCATCTGAGCGAACCCTCGCCGCAGCGCACGCCGGTGCTCTACCAGGCCGGCGCCTCCAGCCGCGGCAAGGATTTCGCCGGCGCCCATGCCGAATGCATCTTCGTGGCGTCGCCATCCAAGGCGGTGCTGAAACGTTATGTCGCCAATGTACGCGAGGCGGCCGAGCGTATCGGCCGCAACCCGCGCGACATTCTCGCCTTCAACCTCCAGACAGTGATCCTCGGCGAGACCGATGCCGAGGCGCAGCGCAAATTCAACGAATACCGCAAATATGCCTCCTTCGAGGGCGCGCTGACGCTGATCTCCGGCTGGACCGGTATCGATTTCGGTCAGTTCGGGCCGGATGAGGTGCTGCGCCACCGTCATACCAATGCGGTTCAGTCGGCCGTCGAGACCTTCACCACCATCGATCCAACCAAGGAATGGACGGTGCGTGAAATGGCCGACTGGGTCGGCGTCGGTGGTTTTGGTCCCGTTTTCGTCGGCTCGCCGCAGACGGTCGCCGATCTGATGCAGGAATGGATCGAGGACACCGATGTCGACGGCTTCAACCTTGCCTATGCCGTGACGCCCGAGAGTTTCGAGGATGCTGTGGATCTGCTGGTACCGGAATTGCAGAAGCGCGGCGTCTATAAAACCGAATATGCCGAGGGCACGCTGCGCGAAAAGCTTGGGGGAGTGGGACCGCGGCTTGTTGCGCCGCATCCGGGTGCGACTTATCGCAACCTTTTCGGCGAGCCCGCGCGCATCGCTGCCAGCGGCTAAGCGAATAATGGCTGGCTGACAAAAAATGTCTCGCGGCGCCCGGCCATTTCGAATTTAACCTCTATGCCAATTGGCATTTCGCCCTGAATATGGGTGCTCTAGATTTGATCGATCAGGAGGGGTCATGACTGTACCATCTATCTCACGGCGCACGCTGATGAAGGGCGCGGCCCTGCTCCTCGCTTCTACGTCTCTCTCCCGCCACGCGCTGGCGCAGACGGCGGCGGCCGGCGGCCGGCTGATCGTTGCGGCCGATTCGGAGCCAAAGAACCTCAATCCCGCCATCGTCGCTTCGAACGGCGTCTTTTTCATCGCCAGCAAGGTGATCGAACCGCTGGCCGAAGCCTCGTTCGACGGCAAGGACGGTCTTGCGCCGCGCCTTGCCACCTCCTGGGAGGGCTCGGCCGATGGCCTCTCCGTCACCTTCAAGCTGCGCGACGGCGTTACCTGGCATGACGGCAAGCCGTTCACCTCGCTCGATGTCGCCTTCTCCGCGCTCAATATCTGGAAGCCGCTGCAGAATCTCGGCCGCCTGGTCTTTGCCAATCTCGAAGCCGTCGATACCCCCGACGACTACACCGCCGTGTTCCGCTTCTCCAAGCCGACGCCGTTCCAGCTCATCCGCAATGCCTTGCCCGTCGTTACCAGCGTCGTCGCCAAGCACATCTTCGACGGCAGCGATATCGCCACCAATCCGGCCAACAATACGCTGGTCGGCACCGGTCCGTTCAAATTCGCCGAATACAAGCCCGGCGAATATTACCGGCTGACGCGCAATGAAAACTACTGGGGCGAGGACCAGCCGAAGCTCGACGAGATCGTCTTCCGCGTGTTGCCCGACCGAGCGTCGGCGGGTGCGGCGCTCGAAGCCGACGAAATCCAGCTGGCCGCCTTCTCGGCCGTGCCGCTGGCCGATCTCGACCGCATCTCCAAGGTCGACGGCATCAAGGTGATCTCCAAAGGTTATGAGGCCTTGACCTACCAGCTCGTCGTCGAGATCAATCACCGCCGCAAGGAGCTCGCCGACCTCAGGGTCCGTCAGGCGATCGCGCAGGCGATCGACAAGAAATTCGTGGTCGACACGATCTTCCTCGGATACGCCGCCGCCTCCACAGGCCCGGTGCCGAAGAATGCGCCGGAATTCTATACATCCGATGTCGCGAATTATGATTTCAACCCTGCCGCCGCCAACGATATTCTCGACAAGGCGGGGTACAAACAGGGAGCGGACGGCAACCGCTTCAAGCTGAAGCTTCGCCCCGCACCCTATTTCAACGAGACCCGCCAATTCGGCGATTACCTTCGCCAGGCGCTTGCCGTGATCGGCATCGATGCCGAGATCGTTAATGCCGACGCGGCCGCCCACCAGAAGGCTGTTTATACCGAGCACGATTTCGATCTTGGCGTCGGCCCGCCGGTCTTCCGTGGCGATCCGGCGATCTCCACCACCATTCTCGTCCAATCCGGCACGCCTGACGGTGTGCCCTTTTCCAACCAGGGCGGCTACGTCAATCCAGAGCTCGACAAGATCATCCATCAGGCCTCCGAAACCGTCGACACGGCGGCGCGCACCGATCTCTATCGCAAGTTCCAGCAGCTCGTCGCCGCCGATCTGCCGCTGATCAACGTCGCGGAATGGGGCTTCATCACGGTCGCGCGCGACACCGTGCTCAACGTCTCCGACAATCCGCGCTGGGCCGTCTCGAACTGGGGCGATACAGCGCTGCAGTCGTGATAGGATCGGCGGCAATGCTCTTCCAGAGGCCCTGTCCGGCGTGAAACGTGCAATCATCCTCCTCAGGCGCAGGGCGATCAGCAGCATTCCGGTGCTGCTGATCGTGGTGATTTTCACCTTTTTCCTGCTCGAATCCGCCTCTGGCGATGCCGTTGACGCCTATCTCGGTTCGATCGGCGGTGGCGATGCGGCACTCAGGCAGTCGCTGCGTGAGAGTTACGGCCTCGACCAGTCCATGTTTGCCCGGCTTTGGCTCTATCTTTCCTCGCTGGCGCGGCTCGATCTCGGCTGGTCGGTCGCCTTCGGCCGGCCGGTCGGTGCACTGATTGCCGAACGGCTGCCCAATACGCTGCTGTTGATGGGCAGTGCCACCGCGCTGTCTTTCGGCTTGGGCTCGGCGCTCGGTATTGTTGCCGGCGCCCAGCCGGGCGCCCTTCGCGACCGATTGCTGTCGATCGGTTCGCTGATCGTCTACGCCATTCCGAGCTTCTGGCTCGGTCTGGTTCTGAGCATCGCCTTTTCGGTGAAGCTGCGCTGGTTTCCGATCGCCGGCATCGAGACGATCGCTTCCGGCAAGACGGGATTTTCGCGCGCGCTCGATATTGCCGATCATCTGGTCCTGCCGGTCGGCGCACTTGCGTTGATCTATCTCGCCTTGTTCCTGCGGGTGATGCGAGCCGGCATGGCCGAGGCTTGGAAGCTGGATTTCGTCCTCTTTGCCCGCGCCAAAGGCCTGTCGCGCAGCCGCATCGTGCTGCGCCACGTGGCGCGCAATGCGTTGCTGCCGCTCGTCACCATGCTCGGGCTGCAATCGGCAGCCATGCTCGGTGGCAGCGTGGTGATCGAGAGCGTCTTTGCTATTCCCGGGTTCGGGCGGCTGGCGCAGGACGCGGTCAACGGCCGCGATGCGCCCTTGTTGATGGGCATTATCGTCACCAGCGCCGTCCTCGTCATTTCGGTCAACTTCCTCGTCGATCTCGTCTATGCCGCGCTCGATCCGCGCATCGGCACTTCGGAGGGCCGCGCATGAGCCGTCTCCGGCGCCTCCTCAGTACGCCGGAAGGCACGGTCGGGCTTGCGATCCTTGCGCTCCTGCTTTTAGCCGGGCTCGCTGCTCCGATCATCTCGCCGGGTGATCCGCTGAGGATCGCCGGCCGGGCGCTGCTGCCGCCATTCACCGATCCGGCCTTTCCGCTCGGTACGGACCGCCTTGGCCGCGATGTGCTCGCCGGCCTCATTTATGGCGCACGCACCTCGCTCGCCGTCGGCCTCGCCGCGGCTTTTTCGGCGATGATCCTCGGCGTCTGTGTCGGCATGGCCGCCGGTTTTGCCGGCGGGATCGTCGACGAGGCGCTGATGCGTGTGGTCGACGCCTTCCAGATCGTACCAGGCTTCCTGCTTGCGCTTGCCTTCGTCAGCACCATCGGCGTCTCGACGCCGGTCGTCGTCCTTGCCATCGCGCTCGGCACCTGGGCCGATCCGGCGCGGCTGACGCGGGCGCAGGTGCTGGCGATCCGCGAGCAGGATTACGTCGCCTCTGCAAGGGTGATCGGCATGCATCCGGCCGAGATCGCCTTCCGGGAAATCCTGCCGAACGCTTTGCCGCCGGTGCTGGCGCTCTCGGCCACTATCGTCGCCGGCGCAATTCTCACTGAGGCAGCACTTTCCTTCCTTGGTCTTGGCAATCCCAATATCGCCACCTGGGGCTCGATGATCGCCGAGGGCCGCAGTGTGCTGCGTTCGGCCTCCTATCTCTCGGTCATACCGGGCGCGGCACTCGCCGTCACCGTGCTCGGCGTCCATCTGTTCAGCGAGGGTCTCGGCAAGATGCTTGGCGATGCCGGCGGGAGGGCGTCATGAGCGGCACCTTATGCAGCCTGCGGCAGCTTTCGGTCACCTACGGGCGCGGCAGGAGCAGTGCCGTCGCGCTCGACCATATCGATCTCGATATTGCCACCGGCGAAAGGCTGGCGATCATCGGCGAAAGCGGCTCCGGCAAAAGTACGCTCGCCCGGGCGCTCGCCGCTCTGCTGCCCGATGGGGCGAAGGTCGGCGGCGAGATGCTCTGGCCCGCCCTCGGCCACCCGCCCCGCCCGGGCCGCGATTTCGGCTTCGTCTTCCAAGATCCGGGCACAAGCCTCAATCCCGTCCTGACGATCGGTGAGCAGATCGCCGAAGGCGCCAGGCGCCATCTCGGCTTCAGCTGGAAACAGGCCTATACCAGGGCAGAAGAGCTGCTTGGGCGGGTGCGGATGTCTGAGCCCGGCAAGGCGATGCTGGCCTATCCGCACCAGCTTTCCGGCGGTCAGCGCCAGCGCGTGGCGATGGCTGCGGCCATCGCCGCGAAACCAGCGCTGCTGATCGCCGACGAGGCGACCAGCGCGCTCGATGTCGTCGTCCAGGCCGAGATCGTCCGCCTGCTCGACGGGCTGGTGCGCGAGGACGGCATGACGCTGCTTTTCATCACCCACGACATTGCGCTTGCCTCCGGCTTCGTCGACCGCATTGCCGTTTTCCGCGACGGGAAGCTGGTCGAGGCGGGACCGGTCCGTTCGGTGATTTCGGCGCCGAAAAGCGGCTATACCGCCGCCCTCATCGCCAGCCACCGCGACCTCGCGACGCCACCGCTGATAGCGGAGGTGCCGTCATGAATAAAATGCTGCTGTCCGTCGAAAATCTGTCAAAAGGGTTTTCTTCCGCAGGGCGTCAGGTTGCCGCCCTTGACAGCGTGTCCCTGACGATTGCGGCCGGCGAAACACTTGGGCTCGTCGGCGCTTCCGGCAGCGGGAAATCGACGCTGTCGCGCATCCTGCTGCGGCTTCTCCCGGCCGATGGCGGATCGATCCGCTTCGAGGGGGAGAATTGGCTAACGCTGAACGGCGCGTCCTTGCGCCGCCGGCGCGCGCGCATACAGATGGTATTCCAAGATCCGCTTTCTGCCTTCAATCCTCTGGCGAGCGTCGGCACTGTTCTCGACGATCCGATTCGCATCCACGGCGTCGTCGCAAGAGACCAGCGCCCCGGCGAGATCGCCATGCTTCTCGAACGGGTCGGTCTGCATGCCGATTTCGCCGGCCGGCCGCTCCGCACGCTCTCCGGCGGCCAGCGCCAGCGCGTGGCGATCGCCCGGGCAATTGCGACACGGCCCTCGCTGCTCGTGCTCGACGAGGCGGTCTCGGCGCTCGACGTCACCGTGCGCGGCAGGATCCTCGAACTTCTGGTCGATCTGCAGAGAGAACAGGGCATTGCCTGCCTGTTCATTTCGCACGATCTTGCTGTGGTCCGCGCCGTCTCCCACCGCATTGCCGTCATGGAAGGCGGGCGGATCGTCGAGATCGGCCCGGCAGCGGCGGTGGTTGACGCGCCGCAATCCGATGCCGCCCGTGCGCTTGTTGCCGCCGTCCCCCGTCTCGTCATCGATCCATCGTGAAGGAAGTATCCATGTCCGATCCTGGTTGGAATCCCTTACATGGCGCGCCACCCTATCCGGCAGAGCGCTATGCCGTTCTTGCCGACAGAATTGGCAGCATCCTGCGCAGCCGCAACGACATATTGCTGGTGCAGGCGGAGGCGGTGGTGGCGCTGGAGGCGGCGGCAATCAGTCTTGCCCGTCCCGGGCTCTCGGTGCTTAACATCGTCACCAGCCTCTATGGCGGCTGGTTCGGGCAGTGGCTGCGGCGAGGTGGTGCTACGGTAAGGGATATCTCCGCCGAACCGGGGCGGCCGGTGGAGATCGAGGCGATCGCTAAGGCGTTGGACGCCGGTCCTCCTATCGATGTACTCGCCCTGGTTCATGCGGAATCAGCAAGCGGCATTCTCAACCCGCTCCCCGAGATACTGGCGCTTGCACGCGCCCGGGGCATCGTTACCGTCGTCGATGCGGTCGCTTCGATCGGCGGTCATCGGCTCGACGTCGACGATCTCGGCATCGACATCGCGGTGATCGGCCCGCAGAAGGCGTTTGGCGGTCCGGCCGGCGTGTCGGCGCTCTCGGTCAGCCGGCGCGCCTGGGACCTCATTCTGAGTGATGGTGCGCCGCGCGATTCGATCCTGTCGCTGGCCGATCTGAAATCATGGATCGACGGTGGCCGGCGGGCTCTGCCGGGAACGCCGGCGCCGTTGGAATTCTTCGCGCTCGAGACCGCACTCGACCGCATCGAGGCCGAAGGTCTGGAGAACATCGTCGCCCGCCATGCGCTGGCAGCATCGGCGACACGGGCAGGGCTTGCAGCGCTCGGCATAGGGGTCTGGGTGCCGGCAACCAAGGCCTCGAGCCTGGTGACAGCGGTGCCGGTGCCGAAGGCATTGGCGCCTGATGCGCTGATCGCCGCTGCGGGGCGGCTGGGGGTGGAGTTGACGGAAGGTGTCGGAACTGCGCCGGCCCGTCTCCTGCGGCTGAACCATACGGGTCCGCGCGCCGCATTCCAGACGGTGCTGTCGAATGTGGTGGCCTATGGCGCGGCCCTCAGGCAGGCCGGTTATCCCTGCGATATCGCCGCCGCTGCGGAGGCGATATCTGCGGCCTACAGCCGCTGAAAGCCGGATACGGCCCTTGATAATCTCGGCTTCTCAAGGCAGGAGAGTAGCATCGCGGAGATTTGTGCAGATGACGAGATTGCTGGATGCGCAGGGCCTGGAGATTTCCCATGAGGGACATCGCACCCGCCTGAAATGGCACCGGCTGCGTAAACGCTTTGCCGATCCGCTGTTCTCAGCCGAAGTGATGGCAGAGGGATTTGCAGCGGGCGCCTCGATGGAACTCGATCTGCGCGTGCGCGCCGACGGCGGTTTCGTCGTTCTGCACGACGAGGACTTCGAAGGGGAAACGACCGGTCATGGACCGATCACCGAAAAGCGCCGCAGCGACCTCAGCGATATCAGGATGCGGGAGGGCGACCGACCGCTGATCCTCAGCGAGGACCTCGCTGCCATGTTGCAATCGGCCCACCCGGCCGCATTGCTGCAATTCGACATGAAGGACGACTACGAGGCGGTCGGCGCCGGCGGCATTACGCATCTTGCCGCGCATTTCCAGGATATCGCCGCTTCTGTGATCGTCAGTGCCGGCAGCCTGGACCTCATCGTCGCGGTCAAGGAGAAGCTTCCGCATCTCTTGCGCGGCATCGATCCGACCGACAAGCTATACAATATCTGGCAGGCCAGCGGCTGGAAGGCCGTCGAGATGGAATTGCGCGCCGACCTGCGCGGCCCGACCGAACCGGACACGATCTATCTCCACTGGCGGCTGATCCTTGACGCGGCCAGGGAAGGTTTCGATATGATCGGGCTCTGCCAGGACGAAGGCAAACGGGTCGACGCCTGGACCTTTACCCTGAAGGATCCGGAGGCCGGTTTCAGCGAAGAGGAATGGAAAAACTTCCAGGCATTGATGGCCCTGAAGCCGCATCAGATCACCACAGACGAGGCGCCGGCAACCGAACGCTCCTGGCGCCAACGCATGGCGGGTTAACCGTTGAGTGTGAGCCCCTCGATGGCGAGGATAAAGGCGAATTCGCCGGCAAGCCCCGGCGCGTGGGCGATGACCGGTCCGCCATCGGCAAGCAGCCTGTCGACATCCGGCATTGCCACCGTGGCGCCCGCCTCTTCGGCGATCAGCGAGCCGGCGAGCATGTCCCAGGCATTGAGGTGGCGTTCGTAATAGAGATCGGCAGCACCCTCGGCGACGCGAACGAGATCGATCGCCGCCGCGCCTGTGCGGCGATAGTCCATGCCGCGTTCGTGGAGCCGCTTGGAGAGCGCCAGATGGTCGTCGAAACTGGTCTTGCGGGAATGGCCGAGAATGACGAGCGCATTGACCGGATCGGTGGTTGCGGCCGCATGGATCGGCAGCCCGTCCTTGAAGGCGCCGCCGCCGCGGATCGCGTGAAAGACCTTGTCCTCGGTGGCATCGTAGACCACGCCGATCTCGACCCTGCCGCCGGCGACGAAGGCGATCGAGACAGCCCAATGCCGGAAGCCCCTGATATAGTTGGTCGTGCCGTCGATCGGATCGACGACCCAGGTGCCGCCCTCGCCCGATCGCCCGCCACTTTCTTCGCCCATGAACATATCGCCCGGAAAGCGTAAGAGCAGCCCGTCACGGATCGCCTGTTCGGCCTTCCGGTCGGCGATAGTGACGAAGTCCTGCAATCCCTTGTTCTCGACGGCCAGCGCGCCGGGGTTCGAGTCGCGCCGAAACCGGGCCGCTTCCCGTCCGACCTCGAGGGCGACTGACATCGCGACCTCTGCACGAGCGTGGATGGCAGCGGCGTCGAATGCGGAATCCATCAGGCAGTCCTTCTTTTTATCAGTGTCACCGGCGTGAATTCGACACGCGCCGTCAAATCCGGCTCGGCCATCCGGCTGATCAGCAGGTCGATCGTCTGTTCGGCCTGAATGTCGCAGGGCTGGCGGATGGTCGTGAGGTCGTAGGCGGCCCAGCTTGCCTGTGGAATGTCGTCGTGACCGATGATGGAGAGCGGCGGTGCATCATCGCGGCCGCGGCCCTGCATGACACGGTCGACTACGCCGCAGGCCATGTAGTCATTGGCGCAGAACAACCCATCGATACCGGATGCGGCAAGGTCGGCTGCGGCATCATAGCCGCTCTTGTAGTCGTTGACCCTGAGCTGCAGGAACTGCGTCTCGGCCCCGAGTTGCTTGCAGCGCGCAAGGAACGCTTCGCTGCGCCGCCGCGCCGTGTAGGAGATAGCAGGAGCCGACATGACGGCGGGCCTTTGCACGCCGTTGCCGATCAGATGGTTGGCGGCGAGATGGCCGGCCATACGATCGTCGGAGATGATGCGGTCGACGAACGGGATGTCATTGCCCTTGTTGATCAGCACGATCGGCACGCCCTCGGCCGCACATTGCTCGCAGATTTCGGTCGGCGGCGCATCCGAGGTGACGATGACGCCCGAGACGGCGTAGTGCAGCAACTGGCCAATGACCGTCGACGTATCTGCCTCCTGCGAGGTCGGCAGCAGGATGGGCCGGAAATTGCGGGCGATCAGCACCCTTGCCAGGTTCTCGATCTGCAGCGTGCGGAACGGATTGTCGAGGCCGGCGGCGACGAGGCCGACGAGATCGGAGCGTTTGTTGGTGAGGCTTCGGGCAAGATAGTTCACCCGGTAGCCGAGTTTCTTGGCGGCCTCAAACACCTTCTCGCGCGTCTTCGGCGAGACGCTGGCATCGGGCGTGAAGGCGCGCGACACGGCGGCGCGTGAGACACCGGCCACACGCGCCACGTCGAAGGAGGTTACCTTGCGCGGTCCCTTATCCCTGTCTGCCAACTGCTTTTTCCCTCTCCGCCGGCGGCCGCATCAGATCGGGCAGATCCGTGCAGATGCCGAGAACCGGAAGCTTCATGATGTCATTGAGAATGGTCCGCCGCTCCTCGTGCCAGAGCACAATCTCGCGGCCCGCCTCGAAAGCGCGATGCATCAGCGCTTCGGTCACCAGTGCCTGTGGCCGCTCACCTGCCCTCTCCCAGCAGAGATGCAGGATATCGGCGCCGGCCTCGTCGCCGAGCGCATGTGGATCGTGGCCGACGCGGATCAGTACCGAAAGCGGGAAGTCGCAGCCCGCGTCGCGGAGTTCGTACACCTGCGCCGTATCGAAGGAGCCGAGGCAGGCAAAACGCTGGTTCATCTCGGCAAGATGCCGCCAGCAGAGCAGGCCGGTTCCAGGCGCCTTAAGCTCGATATAGAGGCCGGTGCCGGTCTCGCGGCCGAGGGCCGCGACCTCCGTAAAACTTGGGACATCGACGCCGTCGAGGGCGGCGAGTTCGGACGCCGTCATTTCTGAAATGCGGCGGTCGATGCCGAAAACACGCTCGAGATGGTCGTCATGGGAGACGACGACCACGCCGTCGCGGGTCAGCTGCGTGTCGAGCTCCCACATTTCAGCGCCGAGTTCGGCGGCGCGGCGGAAGGCAGCGATCGTGTTCTCGCGCTCGTGGCCGCTGGCGCCGCGATGGCCGATGCAGAAGGGAAGCCGGCCCTTTCCCGTCGGCCAGCCGTAGCGGGTGAAAAATGCCTGGAAATCACGGGTCATCAGAGCCTCCTGCCATGTTCGTCGAAGACGAAGACGCCGCGGCTGTCGATCGCCCAGCGGACATCGTCGCCGACGTGAACATCATTGCGCACCGGCTGGATCGAGCGCAGCAGCGGCCCGCCGGCAAGCGCCACGTCGTAGAGGTTCTCGCGGCCTTGCGTTTCGGCGAAGGTGACCTTGCCGGAGACGGGGACGTCACCCGCAGGCGTAAAATGCTCCGGCCGGACGCCGAGCATCAGCTTCGTGCCCTCGGCGGCACCGACGGAGCCTGGCAAGGGCACCCGGATCTCGCTTTCCGGGATTGCGAAGGCACCCTTGTCGACGATGCCGCGCAGGAAGGTGATCGGCGGATTGCCGAGGAAGCCGGCGACGAAGGCGGTTTTCGGATCATTGTACATCTCGGCCGGCGTGGCGATCTGGACGATCTCGCCTTCCTTCATGATGGCGATGCGGTCGCACATGCTCATCGCTTCCACCTGGTCATGGGTAACGAGAATGGCGGTAATGCCGGTTTGGCGCTGCAGGCGGCGGATCTCCGAGCGCATTTCGAGACGCAGCTTGGCGTCGAGATTGGCGAGCGGCTCGTCGAGCAGCAACACGTCGGGCTTACGGATCAGCGCTCGCGCCAGCGCAACGCGCTGCTGCTGGCCGCCAGAAAGCTGCGCCGGACGGCGTTCCATGAGATTGCTGATATGTACGAGCCCGCAAATGCGCTCGACCTCCTTGCGGATTTCGGCGGCGTTGACGCCCTTCACCTTCAGGGGGAAACCGATGTTCTCGGCAACCGTCATGTGCGGATAGAGCGCATAGGACTGGAAGACGACGCCGACATTGCGGGCCTGGCTCGGCAGGTCCGTAACGTCCCGGTCGCCGAAGAGGATGCGTCCGCTGGTCGGCCGGTGAATGCCGCAGACCGAAAAAAGTGTCGTCGATTTGCCGCAGCCGGAAGGACCGAGCAGCGCCAGCATCTCGCCATCGCCGACTTCGAGCTGCATGTTCTCGATGACTTTGGTGGAGCCGAAGCTCTTCGAAAAATTGTCGAGGAGGATGCGCATCAGCCTTTGCTCCCGCCGCCGTAGATGTTCATGAGATATTTGTTGAAGAGTGCGTAAGCGATCAGCACCGGAATGAGATAGAAGAGGCCGACCGCCTTGAACATATTGAAATCGTAATTGTTATCGTCGGCGAGGAAGCCCGCGAGATAGACCGACAGCACCTGCACCTGATTGCCCGGCGCCAGCACCTGCGGCAGGATGAATTCGCCCCAGCCGGCGAGGAAGGAGAACAGGCCGAGCGCCATGATGCCGGGTTTGACCTGCGGCAGCACGAGGCTGCGCCAGACGCGGAAACGCGAGGCGCCGTCGACGACACCGGCCATTTCGATTTCCCACGGCACGGTGTCGTAAAAGCCCTTCATCAGCCAGATGCCGAGCGGCAGGTCGATTGCCGCCTTCACCAGAATGACGCCGATCAGCGAGTTGTAGAGGCCGATCATCTGCAGCACGATGAAGATGGCGATGATCAGTGTCACCGACGGGAAGGCGTGCAGCACCATGACGCCGGCAAGGAAAAAGCCGCGCGCCGGCACGTTGAGCCGCGACAGCACGTAACCGGCCATCGACGAGACGATCAGCACCAGGCTGGTGGTGCAGGCCGAAAACAGCAGCGTATTCAGCGTCACCTGCCAGATATTCGCCTTGCCTGCCGTCGTCTGCCACAGGAAGCGCCAGTGATTAAGCGTCAAGCCGGAGGGCAGCAAGGCATCCGGCTGCCTCACCGTCACAGTGTCGAGAAAGAGATAGACATACATCAGGAGCAGCGGCAGGCTGACGATGGTCAGCGCCGTTATGACAGGCCAGCTGCGGTAGTTTGCCGAGGGCTGCGAGCGTTCGGCCATGGTCAATCCTCGATCAGGGGCTTGGCGACAAGCGTGCCGTAGTTGAAGACGCGCAGATAGAGGAGCGACAGCGTCACGCCGATGACGACGAGCACCAGCGCCATGGCGGCGCCCAGCCCGTATTCGAGATTGCCGGCATAATTCCGGAGCGCGGTGTGATAGGCGGCGAGCGCCCAGACCTCGGTGGCGTTGCCCGGCCCGCCATTGGTGGCAAGCAGGATTTCATTGAAGGAGGCGAGCAGCGACAGCGTCTGGTAGCAGGTGACGAAGAGGATCGGCCAGCGCATTTGCGGCAGGATGATGTAGCGGATCTGCTGCCAGCGCGAGGCGCCGTCGACCTCGCTCGCGTGGAACTGGCTCTTCGGAATGGCTTTCATTGCCGAGGAAAACACCAGCATGCCCATCGAAGCGCCGATGAAGCCGTTGATCAGCACGACGAAGAACCAGGCATTATAGGCGGTATCGAGCAGGTAGTTCTTCGGGAGGTAGCCGAACTTGCCCATCAGAATAGAGATGAAGCCGCTGTCCCATGCGAGCCACTTCCATAGCAGGACGTAGATGACGACGGGCGTGATGCGCGGCAGGAGCCAGATGCCGCGAAAGATCGAGGCAGGCGTCGGCGGCATATAATGTGTCCAGATGGCAAGCAGCAGGGCATAACCGACATTGAAGAGCGTCAGCACCAGCGCGACATAGAGCACGGTATTGAAAAGCACACGCGCCATGTCGGGCGAACTGGCCATGCGTGAGAAATTCTCGGTCGTCCAGGTCCAGCCGGTATAGGTGGTCTTGGCGACAATTTCCTTCTGCTCCGGCGTCAGCTTGAAACCCAGACCGTCCAGCGCTGAAAACAGCTGCTCCTTGCTGGCGAAGCGGGTGTTGAGGACGGAGCGGTTGAACTGTTCGGAGATCTGCTTGACCTCACGTGTCGAAGGTCGCTCGGCGAGATCCTTGATCATGCGCTCGACATCGCGGCGTGCCGGGAAGACCTCGCCTATGTGTTTAGCGCGCAATTCCGCGGCAATCCCCGGCGCAAGCCTAAGGCCCTCGACGGCCGTGAGGCCTGCCTCGTCGATCGTGTAGCGCGGTTCGGCCATCTCAGTGGCGATCTCCGGCATCGCCGATTTCAGAGCGATCAGGGAGTTGGGCGCGATCTGATAGACGCCGCCGGAAATGCCGGTCGCCGTCGTCATATTGGTCATCGCGAAGACTGCCGTCAGAACCACCGGCATCAGGAAGAACAGGATGATCATGACCGCCGCAGGCGCGATCATCACCAGTCCAAGCGTTCTGGACGATTTCATGGAAGGCCTCCTCGCGAAACCGACCGGGCGGCGGGGTGCTGCCGCCCGGTGGAATGCTTCAGCGGATGACGATCTTGTCGCCGAGCGTGCTTTTCAGCTCGCTCTCGGCATCGCCGACGGCGGCGTCGACGGTCTTGGCCCCGGTCCAGGACGCTTCGAGGTTCTTCCACATGATGTTCCAATATTTGCCGAAATCGGAATTGTTCGGCATCGCATTGGCATACGGGAGCAGGCGCTCGGTGGCTTCGCGGGTCCAGCGGTCGGCCGAGTAAAAGTCGACGGTGGATTCCGACTTGGAGATGCCGAGATGGGCCGATTTGACCGCATGCAGCGCATTGGTGCGCGGCTCGGAGGCGATCTTGATCAGTTGGGCGGCGATCTCCGTGTCTTCCTTGTCGTGACCTGCGGTCAAGAGGTAGACGAGCGGATGGGTCAGCGTGTTGGCCTTGCCGCCTTCGCCGGCGGGGATCAGCGTGAAGATCACGTTGCCGAAGAAGTCCTTGAGGCCTTCCTGGTTGACGAGGCGGGCATAGTGCCAGGTGCCGCCGTCCCAGATGCCGGCCTTGCCGGTAGCGACTTCCTTCCACCACTGATCACCAGGCATGCCGATATGGTTCTTCTTGGTGACGCCTGATTTAACTGCGTCGGCGAAGAACTGATAGGTGCGGGTCATCGCGGCCTTGTCGAAAACAAGCTTGCCGCCTTCTTCCATCGTGCCGCCGAAGCTTGTGTAGAACTGCCAGTAGTCAGGTCCATTGCTGGTGCGCGGATAGAAACCATAGCCGGGCTGGACGAGGCCCTTGTCCTGCATCTTCTTGGCGTCTTCGAGCAGGTTTTTCATGGTGTATTTGCCGTCCTGGACACTCTGCGGCAGCGCATCCAGATCGGCATCGCTATAGCCGATCGCCTTCATGTAAGGCTTCCAGAAGAACATCGGGCGGGACTCGGCATCCTGCGGAATGCCGTAGACGGCGCCGTTGTAAGAGGCGATCTTCAACAGGTTTTCATAGATGTCGCTGAGCGGCCAGGAATCCAGATCGACGTAATCCTCGATCGGAACGATGAGGCCTGCCTGCGACCAGGGTGCGATGTCTTCATGGCCGCTGACGACGATGTTCGGGGCAGTCTTGGCTTCCGCAGCAAGGGTCAGCGCCTGTTTGAAATCCTCCCAGGCTGCATAGGGCTTCTTCTCGACGGTGATCTTCAGGTCTTCGCCCTTGAGGGCAGCCTCGCGCTGCAACTGCTGGGCTGCGATCTCGATGGCGTCCAGGCGATAGACGTCGTTCGGGCCGGTGCCGCCGGCCCAGACGCTGATGTGAACGTCCTTGGCGAGCGCAATGGCAGAGCTCGAGGCCAGGATGGCGGCCGCGATGGCAAGGGATTTCAGTGTCGGCAAGATGGTCATTTTCTTCGTCTCCCTGGAAGAGCAGTGTGAAGCCTCTTGGCGGGTCAGCACTGCTGATGATGGCCGCTCCGAAACCCCACGAAAACGTGACGATGTCCGCTCTAAGGGTTCGATGTAACGGCCGAATGACAAAATTGAGCACGTGTGCAAAATTATTATGACGATGTCCGGGCGACTTGCAAGCGGCGGTTTTCGACGGGCGTCTTTTCCGCAGCGCCGCGCGTCTTTTGAGGCGGGCAAAGGAGGCAGCGACACCTTCAATCCGCGCATTGCGCTTTTCGAAACCAGTTCCGATTTTCGGGCCGATGCGCTAGCATAACCTCATGAGCCTTGAATCCGTCCGCGCCTTCCTGCGTGCGCATGCACCCGATATCGACATCATCGAAACCGCCGAGAGTTCCTCGACGGTGGCGCTTGCCGCTGAAGCCCATGGCGTTGAGCCCGCCCAGATCGCCAAGACGATCTGCCTGCGTGTCGGCGGGCAGATGATGCTGGTCGTTGCCGCCGGCACGGCGCGGCTCGACAATCGTAAATTCAAGGAGACTTTCGGAGGAAAGGGGCGCATGCTCGACGCTGAAGGGGTCGTCATGGTCACCAGCCATCCAGTCGGCGGCGTCTGCCCTTTCGGCCTGCCCTCGCCGTTGCCGATCTATTGCGATATCTCCCTGAAGCGCTTCGACGAAGTCGTGCCGGCGGCCGGCTCGACGAATTCGGCCGTGCGCATCGACACCGGACGGCTGGCGGAGCTTACCGGCGCCAGATGGGTCGATGTCTGCCAGTAAGCGGCAGTAATGGTGGCCGAAGAACTTCACACTGGGAAAAGAGTACCTATATGAGGTCTCGACATGCCGTCATTGCGCATGACAGGAGATCAGGAATGCCGGGTGCCGTTTCGCGTTTTGCCAAGATTGCGGCGATTGCCGTACTGACGAGCGCCACGATTTTTGCTTCCCTCGGCGATGCCGAGGCGCGCCGCGCCGGCGGCGGTTTCGGGAGCCGCGGTACGCGGACCTTCCAGGCTCCGCCTGTCACCCAAACTGCGCCCGCTCCCGCCGCACCGATCGAACGATCGATGACGCCGCGCCCGCAAACGACTGCACCTGCTAGCGCGCAGCAGCCCTTCGGCGCCCAGCGCCCCGGTCTTTTCGGCGGCTTTGGCCGTTCGATGATCGGCGGCCTGATTGCCGGCGGCCTCCTCGGCATGCTGCTCGGTCACGGTTTTGGCGGCGGCTTCGGCTTCCTCGGCATGCTGCTGCAGGTCGCCTTGATCGGCGGCGCCATCATGCTCGCCATGCGTTATTTCGCCAATCGCCGCCAGCCCTCCTATGGCGTCGGCGGCCAGAATCGATCCAACGCTCAGTCTTATGGCCAGCAGTCGTATGGGATGTCGTCCGCAAACAATTCGTCTTTCCAGATCCCGGCGATCGGTTCGGGTGCCGGCTCAGCTTCGCCCTCGCGCGGCAATCGCCCGAGCGACGAGATCGGGCTGGCGCAAGCCGATCTCGATCAGTTCGAGGAGTTGCTGACCGACGTTCAGACCGCTTACGGTGCCGAAGACTACGCCACGTTGCGCAAGCTGACGACGCCTGAGGCGATGTCTTATCTTGCAGAGGAACTCGGCGAAAACGCCACCAACGGCGTGCGTAACCGCGTCTCTGACGTCAAGCTGCTGCAGGGTGATATCGCCGAGGCCTGGCGCGAAGATGGCGGGGACTATGCGACACTCGCCATGCGTTACTCCTCGGTCGATGCCATGGTCGAACGCGACAGCGGCCGTGTCGTTTCCGGCGACGACCGCCGCCCGAGCGAAAGCACCGAAGTGTGGACCTTCGTGCGCAAGCCCGGCGCCGACTGGAAGCTCGCGGCGATCCAGGGAAGCGAGCAGCGCGCCGCCTGAGGCGGCGCCTCTGCTGGCTTAATTGACCGCCACCGGTTTAGAACGCATGCGCGAAACCGTTTCGCGTTCTGCCCGCTTGCAGCGCATTGGCGGCAGGCCGCGGTCCATCAGGTCCATATCTTCGAGCACCATGTCGCCCATCTTCTTGAAGGCGCTGTCGAGCGCTCCGGCCCGGTGCGCCGAGCGGATGAAGCCTTTCAGGCTCCGCACCGGGTGGTCGGGCGCCAGCGGCTCCTCGGGATAGACGTCGCTTGCCGCGACGATATGGCCTGCCGAGACGGCCGCCATCAGCGCGTCGAAATCGACGACATCGGCGCGGCTGAGCAGGATGAAGGCAGCACCCCTGCGCATGCCGGCGAAGGCCTCCGCGCCGAGAAAAGCCTTGTTTTCGCTGGTGACGGCAGCGACGACGAAGATGAAATCGCTCTTTGTCAGCACATCTTCCAGGCTTGCCGGCTCAACGCCGTTTTCCTCGAGGATCGAGCGGGGCAGCCAGGGATCGAACACCCTGATGCGCGCCCTGAAGCCGGACAGCAGCCGGCGCAGCGCCTTGCCGAGATCGCCAAAGCCGACAATGCCGATCTCGGATCCGGCGATCAGCCGTGCACTCGCATTGCCCTCCCCGCCCCAGAGTTCGGTGCCCTGGCGGAACGCGACATCCGCATCGACGATGCCGCGCGCCAAGGCCAGCGCGAAGCCGAGACCGATTTCGGCGACCGGCTCGGCAAACACCTGGCCTGTCGTCACGACATGAATGCCGCGCTCAAAAAGCAGCTCATAGGGCATGTTGTTCAAGAGATTGCTTTCGACGTTGAGGATCGAGCGCAAGGCCGGCATTCTGCCCAGCGTTTCCACTGAGAGCGGCGGTTGGCCGATAATGTAACGGGTCCTGGCAAGGATCTCGTCGCCGAGCCCGGCGATATTGTCGGGATCGGCCTCGACGATCTCGTATTTTGCGTGCAGTTCGGCGCGCGCCTTGTTGCTGAAAATCAGATCGAGCGAGCGCGGCTCGGGCGCGCTGATCGCCAGCGGCCGTTCGGTGTTCGTCATGGGCATCTCCTCCATCGCGGCGATGCGCCGCCTCGGCTCGATTGATAGCCGCTGTGCCGGGCCGTTTCCAGGTGGATCTTCGGGCAATGGGAAAAGCTCGCGAAAACGGCATTTGCCTATCAGATAAGCAATTGAATTGCCTTGCTATTTCATGGCATTTTCGTTGACGGCGCGAGTTCGTTGAATTAGCCTGATGCAAGTGGCGCTCGGTGGCCGCCGCGGAATTACTCGAAAATTCACGAGGGGAAGAGCAATGAAATCAGCACTCAAGAGCGGCCTGCTTGCCTTGGTTGCCGCAGCGCTTCCGGCCGTTGCCTCCGCCCATCCTGCCATCGGTGAAGCCGCAGGCTTCGGCCATGGCTTTGCCCATCCCATGTCTGGCCTTGATCATATCCTCGCCATGGTGATGGTCGGCCTCTTCGCATTTCAGCTTGGTGGCCGTGCCACCTGGCTGGTGCCGACGACCTTCGTTCTGGTGATGGCGCTTGGCGGTGCTCTCGGCGTGGCCGGCGTCAATGTTCCCTTCGTTGAAACTGGCATTGCGCTGTCCGTCATCGTACTTGGCGCGATCGTTGCGCACAACGTCAAGGCGCCGACCGCCGTTGCGATGGGTGTCGTCGGCCTCTTCGCAATCTTCCACGGGCATGCCCACGGCGCGGAGATGCCGGACGACGCCGCCGGAGCCGCCTATGCCGCCGGTTTCATGATCGCGACTGCGGTTCTGCATGCCGCCGGCCTCGGTCTCGGCTTTTTGATCGCCCGTGTTGGCGAGCGGCGGGCGCCCTTCGTCGCCCGGACTGCTGGCGGTCTTGCCGCTGTTGCCGGTGTCGGCATCCTTGCCGGCGTGCTTTAAGTCCAACAGCATTCTCAAACCGAAAATCGTGACGCCCGGCATGCGTAGCGCATTGCCGGGCGTTTTTGCATTGCGGCGATAAAGCGCCGCGGACTTGACCCAAATCAAATCCAGCCATGTTGCGTCGGGCTATATCTGACGCACGATCAACGAACGGACATCCAAATTGACGCAGGGCGGCCTTGCCGGTTGTCGGTGAGGTGTAGCGGTGAGTATAGTAATTTCAGAAATTTCTGAAATCACAGACGCAACGGAAACAATGATGAACCTTCCGCCTCTCGTCCAGTCCTTCGTTCTTCACTTCGGCGAAATGGGATCGCGCTGGGGAATAAACCGCACGGTCGGCCAGATCTACGCCTTGCTCTTCGTTTCCCCCGGATCGCTCTGCGCCGAGGAGATCGCTGAGTCGCTCGGCATTTCGCGCTCCAACGTGTCTATGAGCCTGCGGGAACTGCAGGCCTGGAACCTCGTCATCCTCAAACACAAGCCGGACGATCGCCGCGATTTCTTCACCACGCCTGATGATGTCTGGCTGATACTGAGGACGCTTGCCGAGGAACGAAAGAAGCGCGAAGTCGATCCGACGCTGTCGGTTCTGCGCGAAATCCTGATGCAGCGCCCCGCCAGCGAGGCCGAACGCCACGCGCAGCAGCGCATGAGCGAAATGCATACGCTGATCGAGCAACTGACCCATTGGTATGAAGACGTAAAACAACTTGAAACCGAAAGGCTCGCAACGCTACTCTCGCTGGGCGCGAAAGTGACAAAGTTTCTGGAGGCCAAGGACCGGGTCGTTTCGCTCGGCCGCAGCCGCCGGCCGAATCCTGCGAACAAGAGTTAGCGCCATGGGCACTGCTTTCTTCGACGCGAAGGACAGGGGAGAAACCGAACCGGTGCCGGACGGCGATACCGTCCCGTCCATCACCGGCCCGAATGACGCGAAAAGCGGGCTGCGCAGAGCGGCGATGCTGCAGGCATTGGCGGCCGCGCTCTGGATTCCGCAGGCCGGGCTGCTGGCAGTCTCGATCGGGCGCATCGCCGATGGCGGCGCATTGCAGGACGTCCTCTGGCCAGCCTTGGGTATTCTCTTGCTCGGATTGGCAAGGAGTTGTCTCGACGCGGCTGGCGGCCGCCTGGCTTTTCATGTCGCGCGCGCTGAACTCAGCCGCAGGCGGCGGGTCGCAGCTGCGGCCCTCTCGATATCATCGCCGATCGACCGCGGCAGGCCGCCTTCCGGCAAAGCCGCAAGCGTGCTTGGCGAGCAGGCCGAACTCATCGTGCCCTATCTCGCCCGGTTCCAGCCGGCGCGCATGAAGGCGAGCCTTGTGCCGCTCATCATTCTTGCTGTGATCTTTCCGGTCTCTTGGATCGCCGCGCTGGTGTTGCTGTTTGCCGCGCCGCTGATCCCGATCTTCATGGCATTGATCGGCTGGCGCGCCCAAGCCGCCAGCGAAAAACAACTCGTTGCGACCGGTGGCCTCAACGGTTTCCTGCTCGATCGGCTGCGTGGACTGGCGACGATCCGTGGGCTCGATGCGGTGGATTCAACGGCGCTGCGGCTGCGCCGCGAGGCGCAATCGCTGCGCGTGCGCACCATGGCGGTGCTGAAGATCGCCTTTCTCTCCTCGGCGGTGCTCGAACTTTTCGCAGCACTCGGTGTGGCGATGATTGCCGTCTATGTCGGCTTCAGCCTGCTCGGCGAAATCCGCTTCGGCACTTGGTCCGGCCGGCTAGACCTGACCGAGGGACTGTTCATCCTGCTGCTGGCGCCGGTCTTCTTCGAGCCTCTGCGTGAACTCTCGGCCGTCTGGCACGATCGGGCTGCCGGCGAAGCGGCGCTGAAAGCGCTGGATGCTCTGGCTGCAGAAGGCAGCCTGTCTGTTCGAGGAGCAGCCGAAATCGCACCAGCGGTACCAGCCGTCGCCGAAGCACCGGCCATTCGCCTTGAAAATCTTGCCTTTCGCTATGGCGTCGACGAACCGTTGATCTTTGGCGATTTCGACCTCGATATCGCTGCCGGCGAACATCTGGCGCTTCTCGGGGCCAGCGGTTCCGGCAAGTCGACGCTGCTTTCGCTGATGGCGGGACTGGCGTCCTGCACCGGCGGCCGCATCGTCATCGGTGGCCTCGAACTTACGGATGAGACTGCCGCCCTCTTGCGCGGCGGCATGGCGTGGATCGGCCAGAAGCCGCATATCTTTGCCGGCACCATAACGGGGAATATCGTGCTCGGCAGACCCGGCGTGCTGCGCGGCGATGTGGCCGACGCACTGGATGCCGCGAGACTCGGGAAGGTGGCCGCAGCTTATGGCAATCGGCCGCTCGGCGAGGGCGGGATCGGGTTTTCCGGTGGCGAGGCGCTGCGGCTGGCGATCGCGCGGGCGGCCTGCAATCCGCATCTGAAGATTATCCTTGCCGACGAGCCGACCGCGCATCTCGATGCCGCGACCGCTGCCGAGGTCACCGAGAGCCTGCTTTCGCTCGCCAACGGCCGCATTTTGATCGTTGCCACCCATGATCCGCAGCTCGCCGCACGCATGCATCGCACCATGCGCATCGACGCCGATATCATGATGAGGGAGGCCGCAGAATGAGCAGATTTGCTGCTGATCTCAAGCCGATCCTGGGCCTGTTCTTTGCCGAGCGCCGGCGAGCGCTGCTGCTCGGCGCCGCACTTTCGGCCGTGACGGTGACAGCCGGCATAGCCCTCCTCGGCCTGTCCGGCTGGTTCATCACCGCCACGTCGCTTGCCGGTCTTTCGGCCGCGGCGATCACCTTCGACGTCTTTGCGCCGTCGGCCGGCATCCGCCTGCTCGCCATTGTCCGGACCGCAGCACGTTACGGGGAAAGGCTTGCGACCCATGACGCGACGCTCGGCGTGCTCGCCGCTCTTCGCGAAAGGCTGTTTCGCGGCTTCGCCGAACCGGGTGCGGCGCGCGTCCTTTTGCACCGTCCGGCAAGGCTGCTTTTTCGGCTGACGGCCGATATCGATGCGCTTGACTCCCTGTATCTCCGCATCCTCGTGCCCGCCGCGGTGGCAATCGGCGCAACCCTTGCGTCAAGCCTCGTGCTGGGGCTGATGCATCTGTTGTTCGGCCTGTGCTTCGGCCTTTTTCTCGCCGGTGCCGGCCTCGGCCTGCCTTTGATCGCCGCTCGGGCGGCGCGCAAACATGCCCGCCGGCGTGCCCATGGCATCGAGGCGCTGCGGTCGCGGACGATCGATTTCATTGCCGGTCAGACCGATATCCTGATGGCCGGCCGGCTTGGCGCGCAGAGAGAGGCAATCGCTGCCGCCGATGATTATGCCGCCTGCGCCGACGACCGATTAAACCGTATCGAGACCGGCCTGACATTCGGCTTCGGCCTGGCCGCCACCCTGCTGTTGACGGCATCGTTGCTTGCTGTCGCGGCCCTTGCGGAAACCAAGGTGATCACCGCGCCGGTCGCAGCCCTCGGCTTGCTCGTTGCCTTCGCGGCCGTCGAGCCCTTTGCGGCGTTGCGCCGCGGTGCTCTGGAACTTGGGCGGACGCTGCTTGCGGCAAGGCGCATCGCGCCACGGCTTACCGTCACGGCCGCTTCCGAACCATTGGCGCCGTCATTGCCGGGATACGCCTTTTCGCTGATGGATGTGTCCGCCTTCCATGAAAACTCCTCCGTGCCGGCCCTTCAAGGCGTCGAACTGACGCTCCGGCAGGGCGAGCACCTTGCCGTTGTCGGCAGCAGCGGCGCCGGCAAGTCGAGCCTGCTTGCCGTGCTCTCGGGTGAATTGCCGGCAAAGACGGGAAGCGTCGCCCCGGTAGTGGCGACCTTGCTGACGCAGCGGACGGAACTCTTCGAGGACAGCCTGCGCGGCAATCTCAACCTTGCCAACCCGGAAGCAAGCGAGGCCCGCCTTCGCGAGGCTCTCCTCGCGGCCGGTCTGCTGGCCGATGTCGAGGCGATGTCGCGGGGGATCGATACGCCGCTCGGCGAAGGCGGGCTCGGCCTTTCCGGCGGCCAGTCGCGCCGGCTGGCGCTTGCCCGGCTCTTCCTGCGCGACACCCCGCTCTGGCTGCTCGATGAACCCACGGAGGGCCTCGACGGCGCCACCGCCCGGGATGTCATGCAACGTCTCTCGGCAATGGCGGCAGGCCGCTCGTTGGTCATTTCAACGCATATCCGCCGCGAGGCAGCGATTGCAGACCGCATCGCCGTCATCGAAGGCGGCCGCATTCTAGAGGTTTTGCGCCGCGGAGAGGCGGCGTTCGAAAAGGCGCTCGACCGGCTTCGGCCGGACTGAGCGAGATCGCTTGCCCTCAGGCGCCGGCCGGCGCTGAGGAATGCTCCGTACCCCGTGGGACCGTGGGAGAAAGACAAATGGAACTAGATATCGTCGCACTTTCGCGCTTTCAATTCGCGCTGACGGCGCTTTACCACTTCCTGTTCGTGCCGCTGACGCTCGGCCTGTCCGTGCTCTTGGCGATCATGGAAACCGTCTATGTCATGACCGGCCGCCAGATCTGGCGGCAGATGACGAAATTCTGGGGCACGCTGTTCGGCATCAATTTCGTTATCGGCGTCGCCACCGGCATCGTCATGGAATTCCAGTTCGGCATGAACTGGAGCTATTACAGCTATTATGTCGGCGACATCTTCGGTGCGCCGCTGGCGATCGAAGGCCTGATGGCCTTCTTTCTCGAGGCGACCTTCGTCGGCCTGTTCTTCTTCGGCTGGGACAAGCTGTCGAAGGTCGGCCATCTCGTCGCCACCTGGGCGGTGGCGCTCGGCTCGAACTTCTCCGCTCTCTGGATCCTCATCGCCAATGGCTGGATGCAAAACCCGATTGGATCGGCGCTCAATCCGCAGACGATGCGCATGGAGATCACAAGCTTCTTCGACGTGGTCTTCAATCCGGTCGCCCAGGCGAAATTCGTCCACACCGTATCGGCAGGTTATGTCTGCGCCTCGATTTTCGTGCTCGGCGTCTCGGCCTGGTATGTGCTGAAGGGCCGGCATATCGAACTTGCCAAGCGCTCGATGACGGTCGCCGCCTCTTTCGGTCTCGCCTCGGCGCTCTCCGTCGTCGTGCTCGGCGACGAGAGCGGTTATCTTGCCACCGAGAACCAGAAGATGAAGCTTGCCGCGATCGAAGGCATGTGGACGACGGAGCCGGCACCGGCCGCCTTCACCGCCTTCGGCTTCCCGGATCAGGAAGCGCGCGAGACGCATTTCGCCGTGCACATCCCCTGGGTCATGGGCTTGATCGGCACACGGTCGTTGACAACAGAGATTCCCGGCATCGACAAGCTCGAACAGCAGGCCGAAACCCGAATCCGCGATGGCATCAAGGCTTACGATGCGCTGATGCAGATCCGTGCGGCGCCGGCGCAGGATCAGGTGGCGCAGGAAGTGCGCAGCTCCTTCGAGGATCTCGGCCATGATCTCGGTTACGGGCTTCTTTTGAAGCGCTATGTCGACGATCCGCGCCAGGCGACCGAGGAGCAGATCGCTCAGGCCGCGCGGGATACGATCCCGCACGTGCCGACGCTCTTCTGGTCCTTCCGCATCATGGTCGGCCTCGGTATGTTCTTCATCCTGCTGACATCAACCTTCTTCTGGCTGTCGGCGCGCCGCCGTCTCGACAAATATCCATTGCTTCTCAGGATTGCCGTGCTGGCGATCCCCCTGCCCTTTGTCGCCATCGAACTCGGCTGGGTCGTCGCTGAATTCGGCCGCCAGCCCTGGGTAATCGAAGGCGTGCTGCCAACGGCTGCCGCCGTCTCCAGCCTCGGCGCCGGCACCGTGCTTCTGACCATCATCGGTTTTGCCGCACTTTATACGGTGCTGATCGTCATCGAGATGAGCCTGATGATCAAGGCGATCCGCCAAGGCCCTGAACCGGATGACGAGCCGGAAGCCGTGCTGATTTCCGAAACCCTCGTCCCGGCCGCGGAGTGACCGCCATGATCCTTCACGAACTCATCGACTATGAAACCCTGCGTCTCATCTGGTGGCTGCTCCTCGGCGTGCTGCTGATCGCCTTTGCGACGACGGGCGGCTTCGATCTCGGCGTCGGCACGCTTCTGCCTTTTGTCGCCAGGACCGATACGGAACGGCGCGTGGCGATCAACACCGTCGGCGCCACCTGGGAAGGCAACCAAGTCTGGCTGATCCTCGCCGGTGGCTCCATCTTCGCCGCCTGGCCGCCGCTTTATGCGGTCTCCTTCTCGGGCTTCTATCTGGCGATGTTCGCGATCCTCTTCGCGCTCATCCTGCGCCCGGTTGGATTCAAGTACCGGTCGAAGCGCGAAAGCACCAATTGGCGGACCGGCTGGGATTGGGCGCTTTTCATCGGTGGCTTCGTGCCGTCGCTGATCTTTGGCGTTGCTGTCGGCAATGTGCTGCAGGGCGTGCCCTTCCGCTTTGCCGACGACATGCGGATATTCTACGAAGGCTCGTTCTTTGCCCTGCTCAACCCCTATGCGCTGCTCTGCGGCCTGCTTTCCCTCGCCATGCTGACGATGCATGGCGCGGCCTGGCTGATACTGAAGGCAAGTGGTCCGGTTGCCGAGCGTGCCAGACGCTATGGCAGCATCGCCGCCCTTGCCGCCATCGTGCTTTTCGCGCTTGGCGGCCTCTTACTATGGATCGGCGTTGGCGGTTATCGCATCACCAGCGATATCAGTCCGATCGGCCCTTCCAATCCGCTGCTGAAAACGGTGGCGCTGGAGAAAGGCGCGTGGCTTGCCAATTACACCGCCCATTCGTGGATGATCGCCGCACCCGTCCTCGGCTTCGCGGGCGCGGCTCTGGCCTTCGTTGCCATGCGGGCAAGGCGCGAGGTGATGACGCTGCTTTTCAGCAAGGTGGCAATCTTCGGCATCATCTCGACGGTCGGCCTCTCGATGTTCCCGTTCATCCTGCCCTCCTCGCTCGATCCGCGATCGAGCCTGACGGTCTGGGATGCATCCTCCAGCCATATGACGCTGTTCATCATGCTGGTGGTGTCGGCGATCTTCCTGCCGATCATTTTTGCCTACACGGCCTGGGTCTATAAGGTTCTGTGGGGCAAGGTCGACGAGAAGTCCATCACCGACAAAAACAGCCACGCCTACTGAGGGAGACGACACAATGTGGTATTTTGCATGGATCCTCGGCCTGCCGTTGGCCGCCGCCTTCGCCGTCCTCAACGCCATGTGGTATGAGCTGATGGACGACGCCGCCAGGAAGAAGGCGTCCGAGACGCTGAAGTAGAAAAGCAAAGGGCGCGGGTTCGAGCCGCGCCCTTCTCTCATTGTCAGCCTTCCAGCCACTTCACCTGATCGGGCGTCAGCTTGATGTCGAGCGCCGAAAGACTGTCTTCCAATTCGGCGACGGTGCGCGGCCCGATCAGCGGAACGACCGGGAAGGGCTGGGCGATGACATAGGCAAGCGCAATGTGGATCGGATTGCGGCCGAGCGTGTTGGCCAGTTCGATGGCGCGGTCGCGGCGACCGAAATTCCGTTCGGAATACCAGACCCGCACGACCTCTTCATCGTCTCGCTTGTCGCGGCCCGCGCGATCGGTAAAGAAGCCGCGGCCCTGGCTCGACCAGGCAAAGTTCGGGATCTGCTTGTCGTTCAGCCATTTCTTCCAATCGTCATCGGAGGCGGCGACGCAGCCGGCCCAGATCGGGTCAAGCATCTCGGCGAGCGAGAAGTTGTTGGAAAGCGCCGCCGGCGGCGCCTTGCCGGTCTTTTCGGCATAGGCGATCGCCTCGTCGAAACGCGCCCGCGTCCAGTTCGATCCGCCGAAGATGCCGCGGATGCGGCCGCGTTTGACCTCGGCATCCATGGCATCGACGAATTCGCCGACCGGAACGTCGGTATTGTCGCGATGCATGAAGTAGATGTCAACATAGTCGGTCTTCAGGCGGGAGAGCGACTGGTCGAGCTGTTTTGCGATCATATCGGGATAGCAGAGCGGCGAATGCGCGCCTTTGCCGATCAGCACGATCTCCTCGCGCGGCACGTTGCGGCTCGTGTGCCAGTCGCCGAAGATCGCTTCCGTCTTGCCGGCTCCGTAGACATAGGCGGTATCGAAGACATTGCCGCCGGCCTCATAGAAGGCGTCGAGCGTCAGCGAGGCAGCGGCGAAGTTCGGGAAGAACTCGAAGCCGAGGGTCACGACCGAGGCCGGCTTGGAAATGCCGGGTATCTGGCGCCGCGGAATGCTGTTGCCACGCGTTACCGCGCCGCCGGCAATGTTGGTCGTGCGTTTCGACGCTTTCTCGACCCCATATTCGAGACCGACAGAGGCGCGCCACTGGTCGAGCACGCGCAGGTTTCCGATCGAATCCGCCCAGCTCATGCCGGGTGAACTGAATTCGGTTCTGCCGGCCCGGATGGCATCACCCGCTGCATCCGCCTCGAAGGAATAGAGCCAGCGATCTTCCTTGACCTCGACGGTTTCCTGCTTTCCGCCCTTGAAGATCTCGATCTTGCCGACGCCGCCCTTGTGGCCGGAGGCGAACCAGAAGTCGGCGACTTCGATCCGGCCCTCGGAGCCGATGATGCGCAAGACGTTATCCTGTTGCGCCATGATCGAGCAGGAGACTTCTGCAATGATCTCGTTTGGGAATTTGAGCACGGCGGACGCCCATTCATCGACGCCGCTTTGTCCGAGATGAGCGACACCCGAAACCTTCTCCGGCTCGAGGAAGGCCTTGCCCTCTGCAGCGCCGGCGATCAGTCTCGCCATCGAGACCGGATAGCCACCGACATCGAGAATGCCGCCGCCGGCGGTCTCGTTGGCAAACAGCCGGTGCTCCGGCTTATAGCTGCCCATATTGAAGCCGAAGCTCGAGCGGATGATGCGGACAGTGCCGATGACGCCGCTCTTGATGAGTTCGATCAGCTTCTCCGTCTGCGGATGCACGCGGTACATAAAGGCTTCGCCGGCAAAGACGCCGGCCTTCCTGGCTTCGTAGTAAACGGCTTCGGCATCATAGGCCGAAAGTGCGATCGGCTTCTCGACGAGGATATGTTTACCGGCGCGCGCGGCCTTGATCGCCCATTCGGCATGGCCGGTATGGGGCACAGAGATATAGACGGCATCAACCTCGGGGTCGGAAAGCAGGGCCTCATAACCGTTGACGATGCGGGCGCCGGGGAAGTTTTCTGCAAGTCCCGGCTTGGATGGATTGCGGGTAGCGATCGCCACCAATTTACCGGTGCGCGAATGGGCGACGCCGTCGGCAAAGGTGCGAGCGATGGTGCCGGGGCCGATGATGCCCCAGCGGATCGGTTGATCGGAAGTCATGGAAACCTCTTTCGTCTTTCTGCCTTGGGAGGGGTTTAGCGAAGCCGTTTGCCGGCTCCGTCGAAAAGGAACGTGCGGCTGGCGGGAAGCCCGACCGTCAGCGTCTCGCGATTGCCGACGACGCGCGATTCCGGCCGCTCGATAATCAGCTGCTCGGACCCGATCGCGGCATAGATGTAGCTCGTATTGCCGAGATGTTCGGCGACGTCGATCGCGACGGTGAGATCGGCATCGCCCATGCCCGCATCGACGAAATGTTCGGGACGGATGCCAAGCGTCACCTTCGCACCGGCGTCGATCGGATCGGCGACGGGCAGCGGCAAGCGCATGTTGGTGTCGCTTTCCAGCGCGATCACCGCCCTGCCCGGCTGCGTCTCGACTACTACGGCCTGCAGGAAATTCATCTTCGGCGATCCGACGAAGCCGGCGACGAACTGGTTGGCGGGATCGTCGTAGAGATCGAGCGGTGCGCCGATCTGCTCGATATTGCCGGCGCGCAACACGACGATCCGGTCGGCGAGTGTCATCGCCTCCGTCTGGTCGTGGGTGACGTAGATCATCGTCGTGCCGAGTTTCTTGTGCAGCCTTGATATTTCGACACGCATTTGCACGCGCAGTTCGGCATCGAGGTTCGACAAGGGCTCGTCGAACAGGAAGACCTCCGGTTCGCGGACGATGGCGCGGCCGATGGCAACGCGCTGGCGCTGACCGCCGGAAAGCTGCTTCGGCCGCCGCTTCATCAGCTCGGTGATCTGCAGGATCTCGGCGACATGGCTCACGCGCCGCTCGGTATCGGCCTTCGGATTGCCATTCATCCGCAGGCCGAAGCTCAGGTTTTCCTCGACGGTCAGATGCGGATAGAGCGCATAGGACTGAAAGACCATGGCGATGCCGCGATCGGCGGGCTCGACGTCATTGACGACCCTGCCACCGATCTGAAGCTCGCCCGAAGTAATGTCCTCGAGACCGGCGATCATCCGCAGCAGCGTGGATTTGCCGCAGCCGGACGGGCCGACGAAGACGACGAATTCGCCGTCCTTGACCTCCAAATTGGCGCCATGGATGATCTCAAAGCCGCCGAAGCGCTTGACGATATTGCTGAGTGAAAGCTCTGCCATGCAGCTCCCCGTTTACTTGATTGCGCCGGCCGCGATGCCGGCGATGAAGTGGCGCTGGAGAGCCACGAAGATGACGAGGATCGGCGCCGTTAGCAGCACCGCTCCAGCCATGATGCCGCCCCAGGAGACCTTGGTGAGGCCGATCAGCGTTCCCAATGCCACCGGCGCCGTCATCATTCCCGGTCTGGAATTGATGAGGAGCGGCCAGAGGTAGTTGTTCCACGAAGCGAGGAAGAGGATGATCGCCAGGGCCGCCATGGTCGGGCGCGCCAGCGGCAAGGCGATGCGCAGGAAGATCTGCCATTCCTTGACGCCCTCGACGCGGGCCGCATCGAAAAGCTCACCCGGCATCATCGAGAAGGATTGCCGCATGAACAGCACGCCGAGCGAGTTGAACAGTGGCGGCACGATCAGCGCCACCCAGGTGTTGGCGAGCCGGAATTCGCGCGCAACCATGATGAATTGCGGGATGACCACCACGGAAAAAGGCAGCGTGATCGTACCGATGATGATGGCGATGACGATGGAGCGGCCGACGAAACGGTAACGCGCCAGCGCCCAACCGGCCATCGCGGTCAGCATCACCGACAGGAAAGTATAGATCATCGCGACGCCGACGGAAATCACCATGGCGCCGACGAAATCGGTATCGGCCTGGAGGTTCTTGAAATTCTCGATGAAGTTGGTGGATGGCCAGAGCACGATGTCGGGACTGAAGATGCCGTTGTCGGGCATTGTGGAGAAGACGAACATCATCCAGAGCGGAAACAGCCAGATCACCGCAAGCGGCGCCAGTGCGGCGTGCAACGCGATCCGGCGCATGAGAAGGGATTGCGACCTGGATTTCATTTCGGATCCCTCCCGACCCAGAGATTGAGAAGCGAGATCACCACGGCCAGGGCCGCCATCGTATAGGCGATTGCCGAGGCATAGCCGAAGTTCAGCGAGGTAAAGCCCTGGCGGTAGAGCAACAGGCCAAGGGTCTCCGTGCCGCCGCCCGGACCACCGCGATTGGTAATCAGGAAGGGCTCGGTGAAGAGCTGCATCGTGCCGATCACCGAGAGCACCACGCAGAAGAGGATGATCGGTTTCAGGAGCGGCAGGGTGATATGAAAGAACTGCTGTACCTTGCTCACCCGGTCGAGCGTCGCTGCCTCGTAGACATCGTCCGGAATCGACTGCAGGCCGGCAAGGATGATGATGGCGTTGTAGCCGGCCCAGCGCCATGTGACGGCGAGGATGATCAGCGCCATGGCGGCATTGGCATTGTCGAACCAGGACACCGGGCTGAGGCCGACGGCGGAGATCAGCTTGTTGATGATGCCGAAATCGAGGCTGAACATCAGCCGGAATACCGCTGCATAGGCGACCTCGCCGACGACGACAGGCGCGAAGAAAGCAAAGCGGAAGAGTGGGCGCGCTTTCAAGAGCGGCGAATTGAGCATCACGGCCATGACGGTCGCAAGGCCGATCATGACAGGCACCTGGATCACCAGGATGATCAGCGTGTTATAAAGGGCGTTGTAAAAGGCCGGGTCGTAGAACAGCCGCCCCCAATTGGCTTGGAAACTGTATTTCCACGGGTTGATGCGGGTGTTCTGAAAGGAAATCAGGAACGAATTGATGATCGGCCAGACCCAGAAGGTGGCAAAGACCAGCAGATAGGGTGCAAGGAACGCATAGGCGCTCCGGGTTCTGAATGGCATCGAGCCTCCTCCTCACGAACGAATGACCGGCCGCCTTGCAAGCCGGGAGAATGCCGGGCGCCGAAGCGCCCGGCATCGTCATTCATTGTGCCACTGGAAGCCCGGTCGCCGAAGCGATCTGCTTGGCGGCATCGTCGAGGGCTGCCTTCGCATCGGGATAACCGCCGGCGAAGAATTTCGTCTGCGTTGCCTTGAAGATCGCTTCGGCATCGCTCTGGAAAGCGGTGCCGCGGCTCGGCACGATCTTCGGCAGCGTCGCCAGGATATCGGCCCAGACCTTCTGGCCGCCCCAATAGGGCTGCGGTTCGCTGATGAAGGGGTCCTTTTCAGCCGAAAGCAGTGATGGCACCAGACCGAATTCCTTCAGCATGGTGATCTGGCCCTCATTCGTGCCGAGGGCGTAGTTGACGAATTTCCAGGCTGCTTCCTTGTTTGCCGAGGTCGCCGAAATGGCGAGCGACGAACCGCCGAGATTGGCCGCATGCGGGCCGTCGGCCGTCAGGCTCGGCATCTTGTAGACGCCCCACTTGCCCTTGAGATCGGGAGAGGTCGAGCGCACGGTGCCCTCATACCAGCCGCCATACAACTGGCTTGCGGACTTGCCGGCGGTATTGGCCTGGATCTTTTCGTCCCAGTTGGCCGCCGTCAACGTGCCGGCGTCCTTCATTTCCTTCACCTTCTGAAGCGAGGCGACGCAGGCCGGCTGGTTGATGGTGATATTCTGACCGTCGGTCGAGTAATAGCCGCAGCCCTGTTCGTTGGCGATCATGCGAAACCATTCGCTGTCGCCGTTGAAATCGGCCTGGGCCATGACGACGCCGGGATTGGCGGCGGAAATCTTCTTGCCGGCGGCGATGAAATCGTCCCAGGTGCTGATCGTGCTTGGATCGACGCCCGCCTTTTCGTAGAGATCGCGGCGGTAGAAGACGGCAACGGGACCGGAATCCCACGGCATGGCATAGGCGACGTCGCCGACCTCAAGCTCGGTGCGCTTGAAGTCAGGGAATTTCGCCTGGATCTCGGGCGTGTAGCCGAGTTCCTTCAGATTGGCAAAGCAGTCCGGGAAACGGCTCCAGAAAATTTCAGCCTCGAAATTCTCGATGCTGACGATGTCGGGCAGGCCGTCGCCGCCGGCGGCGCAGGCAGCGAGCGTCTTGTCGAAAACCTGGCTGTTTCCAAGGTCCTCGACGGTGATCTTGATATCGGGGAACTGTTTGTTGAAGCCTGGAATCGTGGACTTCAATGCCGACGCGGCGACATTCCAGCTCCAGATGGTGAGATTGGCCGACTGCGCGAATGCGGAGCCGGAAGCAAGCAGTGCGACAGCTGCGGTGGCAGCCAGAAGTTTGAAGCGCATTGAAAATCCTCCCTTTTCAATTGCCGATCTTTCACGAACCCGGTTAAACTAACTGTCAGGGAGCGGCTGTCTCCTAAAAAGGGAATATGGATTTGGCGGAAAGTAAGATGGGCACACGTGCGATCTATCAGCCCGGGGCTAGCAGCATCGAGGGATTGCCGACGGCGCTGCAAATGTTTCATGATCATCCGCCAATCATGGCCATGCCGCACTGGCACGCGCAGGTCGAGGTTAACTACGTGATTCGCGGAAGCGTGCACTATCGCATGAGCGACCACGAGTTCCGACTGAACGCCGGTGAAATGTGTCTCTTCTGGGGTGGGCAGCCGCATCAGATGGACGAATCCTCCGATGATTCGCTCTATGCCGGCGCGCATCTGCCGCTCGTCTATTTCTTCCGGCTGCGCCTGCCCATCAGCATTTCCAGTCGGCTGATGAAGGGCGAGACGCTGCTGACTTCGGCAACGGATGCCGCAGACGTCGACAACTTTGCCCGCTGGTTCCGTTATGCCAACTCAGGCAATCCCGCTAAGGCCCAGCATGCCGTCGACGAACTGCTGCTGCGCATCGAGCGCATCGCGCTCGAACCCTATTCGATGACGTCGCAGGCGGCCATCCATCTCGACGGCGATCACCCGCATTCGCATTCCTCGCGCAGCGTCGCCCGCATGTGCGATTTCATCGCCGCCAATTTCCTGCACGACATCGATTCGGTCGATATCGCCCGCGCCGCCGACCTGCATCCGAAATATGCGATGAACCTGTTCAAGCGATCGACCGGCATGACGCTCAGCAAATATGTGACGCTGTTGCGGCTGTCGCGCGCCCAGGCGATGCTGATGAGCGAGGGCGCCAACGTGCTGCAGGTGGCAATGGACAGCGGCTTCGGCTCGATCAGCGCCTTCAACAAATCCTTCCGCCACATCGCCGGCATGTCGCCATCGGACTTCCGCCGCGATATTCGGCTGGTGACGACGATCCCCGCCGGCGCCTTCCGAAACTAGCAGCGCCTAAGGCGGCGGCAGAATGCGCACATTTTCTGTGCAAGTGCATGCACTACGCATTTGCAATGAGAGCTGATGCCAGAAAACCCTCAATAAAATCAATTATTTACAGTTTGGCACGCACTTTGCTTCGATAGTTGCAGAGTTGGTGGCTAGGGTTCCGGCGTCGCAGGACGTGCTGGTCCGAGAGCTACCACCGGCGGGGGAGACATCCCGTCGGGTGCACGGCGGGATAAAAGCCCGGGAGACCTCGTAAGCCAAGGGATTGGCGGCACGATGGTCATTGCCGATCCCTTTTGAAGAAAAGCAAAGGGGAATTTCAATGCAGACTTTTTCGAAGATCCTATCGATGGCCGCGCTGACGGCATCCCTGACGCTCGGGCTCAGCGCCATCGCGAAGGCCGAACAGAAGACCGATTTCAAGGTCGCCTGGTCGATCTATGTCGGCTGGATGCCGTGGGGTTACGCAGCCGATCACGGCATCGTCAAGAAATGGGCCGACAAATACGGCATCAAGATCGAGGTTACCCAGTTCAACGACTACGTCGAATCGATGAACCAGTATACCGCCGGCGCCTTCGATGCCGTGACGCTGACCAATATGGACGGCCTGTCGATCCCGGCGGCCGGCGGCGTCGACACAACAGCCGTGATCGTCGGGGACTTCTCGAACGGCAATGATGCCGTCATCCTCAAGGACAAGACGAGCCTTGCCGACGTCAAAGGCCAGAACGTCAATCTCGTCGAATTCTCCGTTTCGCACTATCTGCTGGCCCGTGCGCTGGAGAGCATCAAGATGACCGAGCGCGATGTGAAAGTGGTCAACACCTCCGATGCCGACATGGTCGCCGCCTACAAAACGGCTGACGTGACGGCGGTCGTCACCTGGAACCCGCTGGTTTCGACCATACTCGAGGACCCCACGGCCAAGAAGGTCTTCGACAGCTCGCAGGTGCCGGGCGAAATCATCGACCTGATGGTCGCCAACACAGGCGTGCTGAAGGACAATCCGAATTTCGGCAAGGCGCTCGCCGGCATCTGGTATGAAACCGCGGCACTGCTGACCGCTGACAGCGCCGACGGCAAGGCCGCGCGCGAGGCGATGGGCCAGGCATCAGGCACCGATCTCAAGGGTTTCGAATCCCAGCTTGCAGCCACCAAGCTGTTCGCCAAGCCGGCCGATGCCGTCGCTTTTACAGCCTCGGGCAGCCTGCCGAAGACGATGGATCTCGTCCGCAGCTTCCTGTTCGAAAAGGGCCTGCTCGGCAGCGGCGCGCCGTCGGCCGACGTTATCGGCATCGAAATGCCCGACGGCAAGGTTCTGGGCGACAGCGGCAACATCAAGCTGCGCTTCACCGAGACCTACATGAAGGCGGCCGCCGACAGTTCGCTCTGAGCGATGTCCAAGCAGCGGTGCGGTCCTGACCGCGCCGCCCAACCTTTCATCAGCGGAGCTTTGCCCATGCGCTGGATCAACACGAGGCCGAGCCGGGGCGCGCAGCTTGCCTTGACGCTGCTGCCCTTCGTGCTGCTGATCGTTGCCTACACTTTCGGCTCGGCGGCACGACTGGCGGAAAACGCCAACGACAAGCTGTTGCCCGGTCTTGCCGGTTTTGCCGACGCGATCGACCGTCTTGCCTTCATCGCCGATCCGCGTACCGGCCAATATCTGCTGTGGTCCGATAGCGGTGCGAGCCTGATCCGGCTGTTTGCCGGCCTCGGCATCTCGACGATCACTGCGCTCGTCATCGGCATGTTGATCGGCATGCTGCCTTATCTCAGGGCGCTGCTCTCCCCCTTCGTCGCCGTCATCTCGATGGTGCCGCCGCTGGCGCTGCTGCCGATCCTCTTCATCGCCATGGGGCTTGGCGAAGCCTCGAAGATCGCGCTGATCGTCATCGGCGTCGCGCCGACGATGATCCGCGACCTTGCGCTGAAGGCACTGGAACTGCCGCGCGAACAGATCGTCAAGGCGGAAACGCTCGGCGGCTCCTCCTGGCAGATCGGCCTTCGCGTCGTGCTGCCGCAGATCCTGCCCCGGCTGATCACCTGCCTCAGACTTCAGCTCGGTCCGGCCTGGCTGTTCCTGATCGCAGCCGAGGCGATCTCGTCGGATTCCGGCCTCGGCTACCGCATCTTCCTCGTGCGCCGCTATCTCTCGATGGACATCATCTTTCCCTATGTCGTCTGGATCACGCTGCTCGCCGTGGTCATGAACTACATCCTCGATCACATCCGCATCGCCGTCTTCCCCTGGTCGGAACTGGAGAAGCAGGCATGAGCGAACTGGTGATCGAGAAGGTCTGGAAGGAGTATGGCGACCAGATCGTACTCGAAGACGTGTCGCTGACCGTCGCCTCGCGTGCCTTCGTCGCCCTTGTCGGCCCGTCCGGCTGCGGCAAGACGACGTTTCTGCGCATGCTGCTCGGCCAGGAACGGCCGACACGGGGCGCAATCCGGCTTGACGGCGAAGCGCTGCCGCAAGAGCCGGGGCCGGACCGCGGCGTCGTCTTCCAGCGTTATTCGGTCTTTCCGCATCTGACCGTGCTCGGTAACGTGCTGCTCGGCCGCGAGCTTTCCACTTCGCGCTACAAGGCAAAGCTCTTCGGTGCTGCCCGACGCAGCGCCGTCGATGAGGCACGGCGGCTGATTGCCGAAGTCGGCCTTTCCGGCGCCGAGGACAAATATCCGGCACAGCTTTCCGGCGGCATGCAGCAGCGCCTAGCGCTGGCGCAGGCGCTGATCATGAAGCCGAAAGTGCTGCTGCTCGACGAGCCTTTCGGCGCGCTCGATCCCGGCATCCGCGCCGAGATTCACACCTTGATGAAGCGGCTCTGGCACGAAACGCAGATGACCGTCGTCATGGTGACCCACGACATGCGCGAGGCCTTCACGCTGGCAACACGCGTCGTCGCCTTCGAGCGCCGGCGTGACCGCCCGGAGGAGAAGCAGCGCTACGGCGCGACGATCACCAAGGATATTTCGATTTGGCCGCCGAGACTTGCCGGCGCGCCGCCCGTCTTCAGCCCCGACCGGGACGGCCCGGCTTCCAGTCCGTCAGGAGAAAAACCATGATGCATGTCAGGCGTTCGCCCGAAGAGATTGCCGCTAACCGGCAGCGTTACGAGGAACATCAGAAGAAGGGGCTGGAATTCGCACCGAAAGCCCTGCCGGCGCCGAGCCCCCTACCCGCCCCTGCAATCGAAGCTGCTGTGATCATCCATCAGGAAACCATCCCCGGCGGCTGGTACTGGTCAACCGCGCTGAAGCGCGGCGAGGCGCTCCGCATCGATCAGGGCGAAGGCGCATCGACCGTTGCGCTCGTCGCCTGGAACGCTGCCGACACCAGCGAGCGGCTCAATCTCGTCGACACGGTCAAGGTGCAGTGGACGACTGCCCTCGGAAAGGGCCGCGTTATCTTCTCGGATATGGGCCGGGTGATGTTTTCGCTGATCGAGGACAGTTCGGGCGCCCATGATTGCCTGATGGGCGGCTCGACGGCAGCTTCGAATGCTGCGAAATATCCGGGCGCCAAGACGCGCAACACCCGCGACAATCTCGTGCTCGCCGCCGGCAAGCTCGGCCTCGCCAGGCGCGACATTCCCGCGGTTCTCAATCTCTTCGCCCCCGTCCGCGTCGATGATGACGGCGGCTTCCACTGGCACGGCAAGCGCTCCAACAGCGGCGATTATGCCGAGCTGCGCGCTGAGATGGACATGATCGTCGGCTTTTCGAATTGCCCGCATCCGCTCGATCCCGACCCGGTCTATCAGCCGAAGCCTGTTATCGTCACGCGCTTTCGAGCAGCAGCGCCTGCAGTCGACGACCTGTCCCGCACGGCGACCGCCGAAGCTCTTCGCGGCTTCGAAAACAACGCTTCGATGCTGGCCTGAGGGAGGATGACAATGACCGATTTCATCAAGACTTCAGCTTCGCGCAGCCTCGACAACGCCGTGCAGGACCATTTCATCGCAGCCGAGGCGCCGTGGTCCGGTTTCGTCCGCAAGGGCCAGACGATCCGCATCGAGGACAGCTACGGCCAGCAGGCAATCGACACGCTGTTCTACCGTGCCGATGACTTTGCCGAGCGTTATTCCAACCAGGATACGATGCGGGCGCAGGCAGGCGCCTATATCGGCACCGGTACGAGGATCATCTCAAACGAAGGCAACGTCATGCTTGTCATGACAGCCGACAGCTGCGGCCGTCATGATACGTCAGCCGGCGCCTGCTCCTGCGAGAGCAATACCGTGCGCTTCGGCCACGGCGCGAAATATCTGCATGCCTGCCGCGACAATTTTGTGCTCGAGGTGACCAGGCACGGCATGAGCAAGCGCGACATCGTGCCGAACATCAACTTCTTCATGAACGTTCCGATCAAGCCGAGCGGCGAGATGACCATCGTCGACGGCATTTCCGCACCGGGTGATTACGTCGAGCTAGTGGCGGAAATGGACGTGCTCTGCGTCATCTCAAACTGCCCGCAGATCAACAATCCCTGCAACGGCTTCGATCCGACGCCAATCCGGGTGCTGATCTGGGACGGCGAGGACTGATCGATGTTTACCAAGGTCCTTATCGCCAATCGTGGCGAAATCGCCGTCCGGGTCATCCGGACATTGAAGAGGATGGGCATCGCCTCGGTTGCCGTCTATTCCGATGCCGATCGCTTCTCGAAGCCGGCGCTGCTCGCCGACGAAGCCGTGCGCCTCGGCCAGGCGCCTGCTGCCGAAAGCTATCTTGATGTCGATGCCGTCATCGCCGCATGCAAGGCGACCGGTGCTGAGGCCGTTCACCCGGGCTACGGTTTCCTCTCGGAGAATATCGGCTTTGCCGAACGGCTCGCCGCCGAAGGCATCGCCTTCATTGGTCCGCGGCCGCAACATCTGTCGGCCTTCGGCCTGAAGCATACGGCGCGCCAACTGGCGAAAGCGAGCGGCGTGCCGCTGCTGCCCGGCACCGATCTGTTGCAAAGCGTCGAAGAGGCGCTTTCGGCGGCCGAGACCGTTGGTTACCCCGTCATGCTGAAAAGCACAGCCGGCGGCGGCGGCATCGGCATGCAGCTTTGCGCCGATGCGGCAAGCCTTACGGCCTCCTTCGAAAGCGTGCAGCGGACCGCCCGTGCCAGCTTCGGCGATGCGCGCGTCTATATCGAGCGCTTCGTTGCAGAAGCGCGCCATGTCGAGGTGCAGATCTTCGGCGACGGCAAGGGCAGAGTGATCGCGCTCGGCGAACGCGACTGCTCGCTGCAGCGGCGGAACCAGAAAGTCGTCGAAGAAACCCCTGCTCCGGGCCTTTCCGCCGAAACTCGGGCGCGGCTGCACAAGGCGGCGGTCGATTTGGGAAGCTCGGTCTCCTATGAATCGGCCGGCACCGTCGAATTTATCTATGATCCCCAGCGCGAGGAATTCTATTTCCTTGAGGTCAATACCCGTCTGCAGGTCGAGCATCCCGTCACGGAATCCGTCTTCGGCATCGATCTCGTCGAATGGATGATCCGGCAGGCGGCAGGCGAGGACGTGCTCTCCGGCGCTAGGGATCTGACGCCGAAGGGTGCAGCGATCGAAATGCGGATCTATGCCGAAATGCCGCATGCCGATTTCCGCCCGAGCGCCGGCTTGCTGACCGAAGTCATCTTCCCCGACAATGCCCGGGTCGACGGCTGGATCGAGACGGGAACCGAGGTGACGCCCTTCTACGACCCGATGCTTGCTAAGCTGATCGTGGCGGCGGAAGACCGGCCGGCGGCGATCGAGAAACTGAAGGCAGCACTTGCTGCGACATCGATATCAGGCATCGAGACCAATCTCGATTATCTCAAGGCCATTGCCGCTTCCGAACTGCTTGCCGGCGCCAAGGTGGCGACGACGGCGCTGCGCGATTTCGCCTTCGTTCCTGATGTCGTCGAAGTATTGGCGCCAGGCGCGCAATCGAGCATTCAGGAACTGCCGGGCCGGCTTGGCCTCTGGCATGTCGGCGTACCGCCGAGCGGTCCGATGGACGAACGCTCGTTCCGCCATGCCAACCGGCTGGTCGGCAATGCCGATGTGACGGCTGCGCTCGAATTGACGGTTTCCGGCCCGACGCTGCGGTTTTATGCCGACCAGACGATCGCATTGGCCGGTGCCCGCATGCCAATGTCATGCGATGGCATAAGGCTGCCGCATGACGAGCCGGTCATGATCCGGGCCGGTCAGGTTCTGTCGATCGGCACGATCGAAGGACCGGGGCAGCGCGCCTATCTTGCCGTTGCGGGCGGTTTTGCCGCGCCGGTCGTGCTCGGCTCGCGGGCGACGTTTGGCCTTGGCCAATTCGGCGGCAATGCCACCGGCACGCTGAAGACGGGGCATGTGCTGCATTTCGCACGGCAGGCGCCGGCCGAACTGGTGAGACCGGCGACGGAGCCTGCCGCCTTGACGCGCGAATGGGATGTCGGCGTCGTCTACGGCCCGCACGGTGCGCCTGACTTTTTCGAGGATAGCGATATCGAGACGTTGTTCTCGACGGCTTACGAGGTGCATTTCAACAGCGCCCGCACCGGTGTGCGCCTTATCGGCCCGGCGCCGGTTTGGGCGCGCCGCGATGGCGGCGAGGCGGGGCTGCACCCCTCCAACCTCCACGACAATGCCTATGCGATCGGAGCGATCGATTTCACCGGCGATATGCCGATCATTCTCGGCCCTGACGGTCCGAGCCTCGGCGGCTTCGTCTGCCCCGCGGTGATCGCCCGCGATGAGCAGTGGAAGATGGGTCAGTTCAAGCCCGGCGACCGCATCCGTTTTCACGCCGTTGCGCGCCCGCAAGACCCGATCGCCGACCCGGCTGTGCGTCGGGGCGTGGAAGAGACGGGTTCGCCGATCGTCGGTACCAGCGAGGATGGCCCGGTTTCCGTCGTCTACCGCCGCCAGGGGGATGACAATCTGCTTGTCGAATATGGGCCGATGACGCTCGATATCGCGCTTCGTCTGCGGGTGCATCTGTTGATGCAGGCGGTCGTCGAGGCGCGTCTTCCCGGCCTCGTCGATCTGACCCCCGGTATCCGTTCGCTGCAGATCCATTACGACGGCACGCAGCTGACACGAAAGCGGCTACTCGGGTTGCTCTTCGAAATCGAAGCGATGCTGCCGGCGGCGCAGGATGTCACGGTGCCGAGCCGCATCGTGCATCTGCCGCTCTCCTGGAACGATCCGGATGCGGAGCTTGCGATGCGGAAGTATCAGGAGCTCGTGCGCCCGAACGCGCCGTGGTGCCCGTCGAATATCGAGTTCATCCGCCGCATCAACGGTCTGCCCGACGAGCAGGCGGTGCGCGACATCGTCTTCGATGCAAGTTACCTGGTGCTCGGTCTCGGTGACGTCTACCTCGGGGCGCCGGTTGCAACACCGACCGATCCGCGCCATCGCCTGGTGACGACGAAATACAATCCGGCCCGCACCTGGACACCGGAAAATGCCGTCGGCATCGGCGGCGCCTATATGTGCATTTACGGCATGGAGGGACCGGGCGGTTACCAGCTCTTCGGCCGGACCATCCAGGTGTGGAACACGTGGCGGGAGACGCCGGCCTTTGCCAGGGGCAAGCCCTGGCTTCTCAACTTCTTCGACCAGATCCGTTTCTTCCCGGTGAGCAACGGGGAATTGACGGAGGCGCGCGCCGCCTTCCCGCATGGCGGCTATCCCATCAGGATCGAGGAGACGGAATTCTCCTATGCGGCTTATGAGAAGGAATTGCAGGCGAACTCGGCATCGATCGGCCGCTTCAAGACGATGCAGCAGGCTGCCTTCGATGCCGAACGCCAGCGCTGGAAGGAAGCCGGTCTCGACAGCTTCGTCACCGACGAAGGAGCGGCCGAAAGTCCGGACGGGGATATTCCCGATGGTTGCTTCGGTGTTGCCAGCGCCGTGCCCGGCAATATCTGGAAACTGCTGGTCGAGCCGGGCGCCCCGGTTGCGGCCGGCGATACACTTGCCATCATCGAATCGATGAAAATGGAAATCAACGTCACCGCCCATGCGGCAGGCCACGTCCGTGAGCTGCGGGCCGGGCCGGGAAGAAACGTCAAAGCCGGCGACATCATCGTCGTCCTGGAGGAATGCTGACATGCTGCCGACCATTCTCGATCTCTCAAGCCTTCGCGCTGCCTATCAATCCGGCCTGACGCCGCTCGATGCCATAGAAGAGGTGATCGCCCGCCGCGCCGCGTCGAAAGATCCGGCGATCTTCATCACCCCGGTGCCGGACGAGGAGCTGCGCGCTGCCGCCCGGGCGCTGATGGCACGCGCGCCTGAGCCAAACAGTCTGCCGCTCTGGGGCGTGCCCTTCGCCGTGAAAGACAATATTGATGCCGCCGGCCTGCCAACGACCGCCGCCTGCCCGGCCTATGCGTATCGGCCGGAGGCGGACTCGACCGTCGTCGCACGGTTGAAGGCAGCCGGTGCCATCATCATCGGCAAGACCAATCTCGACCAGTTCGCAACCGGCCTCAACGGCACGCGCTCGCCCTATGGCGCGCCGCGTTCGGTTTTCGATGCGGCTTATATCTCCGGCGGTTCGAGTTCCGGATCTGCCGTCACGGTAGCATCCGGCCTCGCCGCCTTCGCGCTCGGTACGGATACGGCGGGCTCCGGCCGCGTGCCGGCGGCCTTCAACAATCTGGTCGGCATCAAGCCGACCCCAGGCCTTCTGCCGAACACCGGCGTCGTTCCGGCCTGCAAGAGTGTCGACTGCATTACGATTTTTGCCGCGACCGTCGGTGACGGCGTTGCGATCCGCAAGGTCGCCGAAGGCCTCGACGCCGCCGATCCTTTCTCCCGTCGCGCCAAGCCGGCAAACCTGCCGGTGTCGAGGTTGCGCATCGGCGTCCTCACCGTCGCCGAGCGTGAGTTCTTCGGCGACAAGGAGGTAGAGGCGCTTTACGACCAGGCGATCGAGCGGGCCAGAGTGCTCGGCGCGACCATCGTGCCTTTCGATTACGCGCCATTCCGCGAGGCCGCCGCTCTCCTTTATGACGGGCCGTGGGTCGCCGAACGTCTGGCGGCGGTCGAGACCTTCCTCGCGACGAACGCTGCCGATTTCGACCCGACGGTCAGAGGGATCATCGAGGGTGCCAGGGGCAAGACCGCGGTCGAGGCCTTCAACGGCCGCTACCGGCTGGAGGAACTGCGCCGCAAGACCGAAGCCGAATGGGAAAAGGCGGACGTGCTTCTGCTGCCGACCGCACCGACCACCTGCACGGTCGCTGACATGCTCGCCAATCCTGTGGTGCTGAACGGTCGTCTCGGCCGTTACACCAATTTCGTCAACCTGCTCGATTGCGCGGCGATCGCCGTTCCTGCCGGCTTCGGAAAAGACGGTTTGCCGGGCGGCGTTACCGTGATCGCGCCTGCTTTCACCGATGATGCGCTGGCGCCGCTGGCCGATGCGCTGCATCGCGCAGCAAGCTCCGGCATGGGCATCGACAGGCAGGCTGCCATCCCCGAAGCCAGCCGCGTTGCGGCTGTCGATGACGGCTTCGTCGAGATCGTCGTTGTCGGTGCGCATCTGACCGGCATGCCGCTCAATCATGAGCTGACCGGCGCCGGCGGGCGGCTGATCAGGACCTGCAACACGACTGGCGAATACCGTCTCTTCGTGCTGCCGGATACGGTGCCGCCGAAGCCAGGCCTCGTTCGCGAACCCGGCCACACGGGTCGCGGTCTGGAGGTTGAGGTCTGGGCGCTGCCGGCTGATGCTTTCGGCCGTTTCGTCCAGAAGATCCCGGCACCGCTCGGTATCGGAAAGGTGGCGCTCGACGATGGCACGAGGGTTTCCGGCTTTCTTTGCGAGGCACATGCGGTGAACGGCGCCGAAGACGTTACCTCGCTTGGCGGCTGGCGAAGCTATATCAGCGCCAAGTTGGCAAGCTGAGCGTAAGGAGGTAAAAATGGCGACGATGTTCAAGCGGCTGGGCGCGCTTCTGCTGATGGGGCTGGTTGCGCGAACCAAGGCGATCGGCAGACGGGGCCTGCGCTGACGACTTACCGTTTCTCGGCAAGTTCGATCTGGATACCGTCGGGATCGCGCAGGAAGGCAACCTTGTGCAGCACCTCGGCGTTGATTGCCAGGCGCGGCCGCTCCTTGACCTCGACGCCCGCCTTTTCCAGCCGGGCGAAGGTCTCTTCGACGCTGTCGAACAGGAAGGTCAGGTGACGCAGGCCGGCCGTACCCTCCGGCACATCAACCGCCCTTGCCGCACCACCCGCCGGTGCACCGATTTCGAGCATGCCCCCGCCGGCATCGAGAAAGGCGATCTCTCCGCCGTCGGCCATGACCTTGCGCAGACGCAAGCGCAGGCCGAGCAGGCCGCAGTAGAAATCGATCGTGCGGTCCATGTCGCTGACCGTCATGCCGACATGCTCGAAAGATTTCAGCATGGAGCGCCCTCCCCCCGGTCAGCCGGCAGCCTGGCGCCGTTCTTCTTCCGGAAGCCAGGATCGATAAAGCGGATGATCGGCGGCGATCGGCATCGGCGTCGGCCGGCCGGTACGCTGCGAGAAATAGGCCGCCGTCACCAGCTCCAGCGAATTGCGGGCATCCTGCAGCGTCACCGGCGGCTCGCTATCCTCGACGATCGCCTTGTGGAAGAGTTCGAACTGACGGGTGTAACCGTCCTCGCCAGGCACATAGGCGGCGAGCGCCGCATCGATTTTCGCCTGGTGCTCCTCCGTTCCTGCGGTAAAGACCCAGGGATCGCGGCCCATCGTATAGGGTTCGAGGATGCTTTCGGCGACGAGATCGCTGAAGCAGAAGCGCAGCCGCGAGATCTCCGTGCGCGAGCCGAGCGTCATCGACAGCGTCGCCAGCGAGCCGTTCTGCATTTTCACCGAAAGGGCTGCCGTATCCTCGACCTGGATCGGGTTGACCAGCGTCGCGCCATAGGAAAACACTTCGGCGCAGGGACCATGCACATAGTTCAGCATGTCATGGGCGTGGATTGCATGACCGAGAAGGCCGCCGCCGAGCTCGGTCGCCCATTTGCCGCGCCACGGCACGGCATAATAATCCGGGCCGCGCCACCAATGGGTTTCGATCGTCGTCAGGAACGGCTTGCCGGCGAGGCCGCTTTCGATCAGCAACTTCAGCTTCTGCAGGCCGGAGCCGTAGCGATACTGGAAGATCGGCATCAGCTTCCTGCCGGGGAAACGCGCCAGGATGCGGCCCATCTCGTCGACCTCGGCGATCGAGCCGAACAGCGGCTTCTCGCAGATCACATGCTTGCCGGATTCGATGCCCTTGCGGCAGAGTTCGAAATGCGAGCTCGGCGGCGTCGAAATGTCGATGATATCGAGGTCGTCACGGGCAAACAGCGAATCCGCGTCCTGTGTATATTCGCGGATGCCATATTCCTCGCACAGCGCCCTGCCGCGTTCCTCGTCGAGCGAGCAGAGCACGGGAACCTCGAAAAGCGCCTTGTTCCAGCCGAAGCCGGCCAGATGCCGCGCGGCAATGCCTGCGCCGATGACACCGACGCGCAATTTCCTGGTCATGATATCCTCCTCAGCGAGCGCCGATGCGCGCGGCTTTCGTCTGGGCTTCGAGCGAAAGGCGGCAGACTTCGAAAACGTGATCCTGCGTCATCGCCGTCTGCGTTCGGTTGCCGACATCGGCGGTGAAAGCATCGAAATAGTCGAGCTTTTCATCGCTGCAATCGATGTGGGTCATTTCCTTGCCGTTGACCAGGAACAGGTGATCCTTGCCCGGCCGGCCGGCAATATCGATATATTTGCGCAGCTCGATGTAACCTTCGGTGCCGAGGATGGTCAGGCGGCCGTCGCCCCAGGTCGGCAACCCCTCCGGGGTGAACCAATCGACGCGGACATAACCCGCCGCCCTGTCGGAGCGCAGCAGCACCTCGCCAAAATCCTGGAAATCAGGTTTGTCGGGCATGCCGAAATTGCCGATCGAGCTGGCAATGACCTCGCCTGTGGTCGAGCCGGTGTAGAACAGGAACTGGTCGACCTGATGCGAGGCGATATCGACGATGATGCCGCCGAAGGCTTCGGGATCGAAGAACCAGTCCGGCCGGGTTGGCAGCTGCAGCCGGTGCGGGCCGACGCCGAGCGTCTGGATCACTTTGCCGATCGCGCCGTCGGCGACGAGTTTGCCGGCCTTGACGGCGGAGCGCACGCAATGCCGCTCGGAAAAGCAGATCGAGAAGATCTTGCCGGTCTCGGCAACGGTGCGCCTGACCTCCTCAAGCTGGGCGAAGGTCGTCACCCCGGGCTTGTCGGTCATCACATCCTTGCCCGCTTTCATCGCCCGGACGGCAAGCCCGGCGCGGTCGCGCGGGATCGCGGCAATGCAAATGACATCGATCGACGGATCGTCGAACAGCTTTTCCCGGTCAATCTGCGGCGCATCGGGATAGGTCTTCTCGAAGGCCTCGCGCAATGCCGGCACCGAAGTCTGCGGGCAATAGCCGACGAACTCGCCGCCTGCGGCAAGCAATCCCTTCACGTGATCGAACGTATGCCCATGGTCGATTCCGACGACGGCAAATCTCAACATCGCTGCAATATCCTCCTGGGATGTTCATCCGGCCCGCCGGGGCCAGCCTCCTCCATGTCTAGGCAAAACAGATAACGAAAGGCGGCGCCTGTCAAGGCGAGATAAGGGGTGAAAACGTTCGCGCCGAATATTAAGTATATGAAACAAAACGATGAATTTGTATCTAAATAGTTATTTTCGGGCTTTTGCGGTGGGGATTCCGGGCCAAACAAGCCGCTTGCGCAGATCGGGCAAAACTCTTTTTCCCTGGCGCATCTTGCCCCGTCCGCATGAATGTGATCGATTTTGGCCGCCGCCGGGTCGGAGGGCGGCACCACCCCGCAATTCCAAAAGAGTGCTCCCCGCTCGCTGTGACGGAAGATCGCAATGTCTCAACCTTTTTTCGATGCTGCCGCTTCGGCAGGTCTTTTTGTCGGCCGCATCTGGAATCCCGAGGTTGGCGGGCCGAGTGTCGTGGTGCTTCGAGAGGGCGCGCTGGTCGACATCACGTCGCGCGAATCGCCGACGCTGAGCGCCCTGCTCGAGAGACAGGATGCCGCCGGCTTTGTCCGCGCTGCAAGCGGCAAGGCGATCGGCTCCCTGGAGGAGATCGCCGCCAACAGCTCCGGAGCACCGGATGAAGCGCGTCCCTATCTGCTTGCGCCTGTTGACCTGCAGGCAGTCAAAGCCTGTGGCGTCACTTTCGCTCAGTCGATGATCGAGCGCGTCATCGAAGAAAAGGCCGCCGGCAATCCGGAACGCGCCGCCTCGATCCGTGAGCGCGTCAGCACGCTCATCGGCGGCAGCCTCACCAATCTGAAGGCTGGTTCGCAGGACGCCGCCAAGGTCAAGCAGGCGCTGATCGACGAGGGCATGTGGTCGCAATATCTCGAGGTCGGCATCGGCCCGGATGCCGAAGTCTTTACCAAGGCGCCGGTGCTCTCCTCCGTCGGCTGGGGCGCAGATGTCGGCCTGCATCCGATTTCGACCTGGAACAATCCCGAGCCGGAAATCGTGCTCGCCGTCAACAGCCGCGGCGAAATCAAAGGGGCAACGCTCGGCAACGACGTCAACCTGCGCGACGTCGAGGGGCGCTCGGCACTGCTGCTCGGCAAGGCCAAAGACAACAACGCCTCCTGCTCGATCGGTCCTTTCATCCGCCTGTTCGATGCCGGTTACGGCCTCGATGATGTGCGCAAGGCCGAACTCGACCTGAAGGTGTCAGGCAAGGACGGTTTCGTGCTGCGCGGCAAAAGTTCGATGTCGCAGATCAGCCGCGACCCCACCGATCTCGTCAAACAGACACTTGGGCCTCATCATCAGTATCCGGATGGTTTCATGCTTTTCCTCGGCACACTGTTTGCGCCGACACAGGACCGCGACGCGCCGAAGCAGGGCTTCACCCACAAGATCGGCGATGTCGTCGAGATTTCCTCAGCCGGCCTGGGCGCGCTCGTCAATACGGTACGCCTCTCCACCGAATGCCCGCCCTGGACCTTCGGCATCTCGGCGCTAATGCGCAATCTGGCAAAGCGCGGATTGCTATAAATTATTGAGCGCACAGCTGTCGCGAAACCGGCTTGGGGTTAGCCGCTCTGATCAATAGGTTTCTTATGACAAATAGCTCATTACAAGCCGGTAAACGCTCAGATGAAGAAAAAATGCGGCTTTGTGCTGCTAACAATGCCGACTTGTACCAGACAATATTCCGTGCCCATGGATTGCCTGATCAGCGAACCAGTGCGTTTTGGTCAAGCGATGCAATTGCACCTCCATACTATTCCAACATGACGACACTCGACAGGGATGCAACACAGGAGCAGCTGATTGAAATCGATCGGCTGACAGATCGGCTAGGACGGCGACCTGGTATCAAAGACGGCTTTTCCAAGCTAGATCTCAATAACAACGGGTTCCGGTTGTTGTTTTCCGCATCATGGATTTGGGCTGAACCTCATAAAAGTTCATCGAGCGCGCCTCAAGGTTGGGTGCGCGTTCGCGAGGCGGCGGCGCTGGATCGCTGGGAGCGCTCCTGGAAAGAGTCTGGTAGCCCGACCGATGCCAACGTCTTCACACCGGCCCTTCTTTCCGATCCCGACATGCACATCTACGGTCGATTGGCCGGCGACCGCTTTGATGCGGGATGCGTCGCAAATCGATCGCCGCAGGTTGTCGGCGTCTCCAATATTTTTAGGTTGGCTGGTACGCCGCAAGCCTCCCGCGATGCAATTTCATTGGCCACTGTCGCCTTTTCAGCCGATTTGCCCCTTGTCGGATATGATCGCGGTGAAGCGCTAGCCGAAATGAAAAAGCTGGGTTTCAAGTCCGTCGGCCAATTGCGGATCTGGCTATCTGATGAGGGCGCATAAACGCTCTCCCCTTTGTTCTCCATTAGGGTTGTTTAGCGGGAAAACAACGCTACGCCCTCTTACTGATTCCGGCGCGTGCCTTGCAGCAAGTCGAGAACGGAGTGTGCCGCTTCGAGGACGTTGGTGCCCGGACCGAAGACGGCCGCAACGCCGTGTTCGTGCAGGAATTCATAATCCTGCCGGGGGATGACGCCGCCGCAAACGACGATGATATCGTCACCGCCCTCCGCTCTCAGCCTGTTGATCAGCTGCGGCAGCAGCGTCCTGTGCCCGGCCGCTAACGACGAGACGCCGACGACATTGACCTTTTCGCCGAGCGCCATCTCGACGGCCTCGTCAGGTGTTTGGAACAGCGGACCGGCGAGCACGTCGAAACCGATATCGCCGAAAGCTGAGGCTATCACCTTGGCGCCCCGGTCATGCCCGTCCTGGCCGAGCTTGGCGACCATGATCTTCGGCCGGTGTCCCATCGCTTCCGTCACCTCCGTCATGCGGGCCTTCAGCACGGCGAGTTCCGGCTCGTTGCTATAGGCCTCGCCATAGACGCCGGTGATGACCTCCGGCGTGGCGGCATGATCGCCGAAGGCCTCGCGCATCGCATCCGATATCTCACCGACCGTAGCACGGGCTCGCGCCGCTTCGATCGCGGCTTCGAGCAGGTTGCCGCTGCCGCTGCGCGCGGTCTCCACCAGCCTGGCCAGCGTCTCGCGCACGGCATTGCCATCACGCCGCCGCTTGGTTTCGTCGATACGCTTGATCTGGGCGGTGCGCACCGCGCTGTTATCGATCTCCAGAATGTCGATCGGCTGTTCGTTGTCGAGCCTGTAACGGTTGACGCCGACGATGACCTCCTCGCCCTTGTCGACGGCCGCTTGGCGCCGCGCGGCTGCTTCCTCGATCAGACGTTTCGGCAGACCCTCGTTGACGGCCTTGGTCATGCCGCCGAGCGCTTCGACCTCATCGATCAGCGCCCAGGCCTTGTCGGCGAGCTCCTTTGTCAGGCTCTCGACGTAATAGGAGCCGGCCAGCGGATCGACCACCTTGGTGACGCCGGTTTCATGCTGCAGGATAAGCTGCGTGTTGCGGGCAATGCGGGCGGAAAATTCGGTCGGCAGCGCGATCGCTTCGTCGAAGGAATTGGTGTGCAACGACTGCGTGCCGCCGAGCACCGCCGACATCGCCTCGAAGGCGGTGCGAATGATGTTGTTATAGGGGTCCTGTTCCTGCAGCGAAACGCCGGAGGTCTGGCAATGGGTGCGCAGCATCAGTGAGGACGCCTTCTTCGGCTGGAACTCCTCCATGATCCGGGTCCAGAGCAGCCGGGCGGCGCGAAGCTTGGCCGCCTCCATGAAGAAGTTCATACCGATGGCGAAAAAGAAGGACAGCCTTCCGGCGAAATCGTCGACACTCAGCCCCTTGGCGATTGCCGCCCTGACATATTCCCGACCGTCGGCCAGCGTGAAGGCGAGTTCCTGGACGAGCGTCGCGCCAGCCTCCTGCATGTGATAGCCGGAGATCGAGATCGAGTTGAATTTCGGCATCTCCCTTGCCGTATATTCGATGATGTCGGCAACGATCCGCATCGAGGGTTCCGGCGGGTAGATATAGGTGTTTCGGACCATGAATTCCTTGAGGATGTCGTTCTGAATGGTGCCTGACAGATCGGCCTTCGAAACGCCCTGCTCTTCGCCGGCGACGATGAAGGAGGCAAGGATCGGGATGACGGCGCCGTTCATGGTCATCGAGACGGACATGTCGGCAAGCGGAATGCCGTCGAACAGGATTTTCATGTCTTCGACACTGTCGATTGCGACGCCGGCCTTGCCGACATCGCCCTCGACGCGCGGATGGTCGCTGTCGTAACCGCGGTGGGTGGCAAGATCGAAGGCGACGGACAGGCCCTTCTGACCGGCGGCCAGATTCTTCCGGTAAAAAGCGTTCGATGCCTCTGCCGTCGAGAAGCCGGCATATTGGCGGATCGTCCAGGGCCGGCCGGCATACATCGTCGCGCGCGGGCCGCGGGTGAAGGGCGAAAAGCCGGGAAGCGAGCCAAGATGATCGGCGCCCTCGAGATCCTCGGCCGTATAGAGCGGCTTGACGGCGATACCCTCCGGCGTCTGCCAGGTCAGGGTTTCTGGCGAGGCGCGCGATTCCTTCTGCGCAAGCTCCGTCCAATCCGACAGCGTCTTCTTCGTCATGCGTTTCCTCCGCTTTTCATCGGGACCCTACCATTCCATAGGATCGCCGTGCGATACAAATCCTTGATTTTTATTTCCGGCTGAGGAGCCGTCTCATGAAGACAATGCAGATCTATGCCTTCGATATGAATTGCGTCGGGCATATTAATCACGGCCTGTGGACGCATCCGCGCGACCGGTCGGTGGGTTATACCGATCTCGATTACTGGACGGATTTCGCCAGGACGGCTGAACACGGTAAGCTGGACGGCGTCTTCCTCGCCGATATCGTCGGCCTCTATGACGTCTACAAGGGCAGCCCGGCGCCGGTGATCGAGACGGCGGCGCAGGTCCCGGTCAATGATCCGATGATCCCGATTTCGGCGATGGCGTATGTCACCAAGCATCTGGGTTTCGGCGTCACCGTCAACACCACCTACGAGCCGCCTTTTTTGCTGGCGCGGCGCATGTCGACGCTCGATCACCTGACCAAGGGGCGGATCGGCTGGAATATCGTCACCGGATACCTCGACAGCGCTGCCCGCAGCATGGGTTTCGACAAGCTGCCGGAACATGATGCGCGTTACGACACCGCCGAGGAATATCTCGAGATCGTCTACAAGCTCTGGGAGGGCAGTTGGGATGACGATGCGGTTTTGCGCGACAAAGCGGGCGGCATCTACGCCGATCCCTCGAAAGTGCGAGCTGTCAGTCACGCCGGCAAATATTACCGGATGGAGGGCATCCATCTCTGCGAGCCGTCTCTGCAGCGCACGCCCCTGCTCTTCCAGGCCGGCGCTTCGGCCCGCGGGCAGGATTTCGCTGCACGCCACGCCGAATGTGTCTTCATCGCCAGCCCGATGCCAAGGGCGGCGAGATCGACCGTTGATGCGCTGCGGGCGAAGACAGAGGCATTCGGCCGCGGCGCCGACGCGTTGAAGATCCTGAACCTGATCAGCGTCGTCGTCGGGCGAACGGAGAAGGAAGCACACGACAAGCTTGAGGATTATCGCCGGCATGCGAGCGTCGAGGCTTCGCTTGCGCATTACTCCGCCTCTATCGGCATCGACCTGTCGAAATACGGACTGGATGACGTCATCGACCAGAGTTCAACAAATGCCAATCAATCGGCACTTGCTTCAATCACCAAACAGGCGGCAAAGCCGGTGACACCACGCGATATTATCGACCAGATGGTCCTCGGCAGCCGGATGAAGCCGATGGTGGGCTCGCCGGAGCAGATCGCCGATTATCTGCAGACATGGATCGAGGAAGGCGGCATTGATGGCTTCAATCTGGCACGGACGGTGGCGCCGGAGAGCCTGCGCGACTTCGTCGCTCTGGTGGTGCCAGTGTTGCAGGAGCGCGGCCTCTTCAAGGCGGATTATACCGAAGGGCCGCTGCGGCAGAAGCTCTTCGGCGGGGGGAACGGCAGATTGCCCGCCGCGCATCCCGCCGCCGGGTACCGGCGCTGATCTATCGATGATCCAACTTGGCGACAAGCCGGTCGCCGAGCCACTGGATGCCGCAGACCAGGACGATGAGGACGACCACTACGGCGATCATCACGTTGGTTTCGAAACGTTGATAGCCATAGCGGATGGCGAGATCGCCGAGGCCGCCGGCGCCGATCGCGCCGGCCATCGCCGAGGCGCCGATTAGCGTCACCAGCGTGACGGTGAAACCGGCAACGATGCCCGGCAGCGCTTCAGGCACCAGCACCTCTCCAATGATCGTCCAGCGATCGCCGCCCATGGCGCGCACGGCATCGATCAGCCCACGGTCGACCTCGCGCAGCGACACTTCGGCGATACGCGCGTAATAGGGCGTAGCGGCGATGGCGAGGGGCACGATGGCTGCCCATGTCCCGAGGGCTGTGCCGACGATCAGCCGCGTCAGCGGGATCAGCGCCACCAGCAGGATGATGAAGGGGACAGAGCGGAAGCCATTTATGATGCCGCCGAGCCCGCGATTGATCCAGAGGTTTTCGGCGATGCCGCCGCGTGCCGTTGCGACCAGCGCAAGGCCGAGCGGCAGGCCGGCCACGAGCGAGATCACTCCCGAGGCGACAGTCATCAGCATTGTCTCCCAAAGAGAGCGAACAAGCAGTTCAAGCATGATCGGTGTCATAGCCAAGCACCTCCACCCGGGCGGACCGGGCCGTCAAGAATAGTTCGACCTTTCCGGCAAGCGCAGGGTCACGCGTCGGAATGGCGATGAAAAACCGCGCCACCGGCTGGTTCTGAATATGATCGATGCCGCCATGGACGAGGCGGAAGGAATGCGGCAACGCCACCGAGAGTTCGGCAAACAGCGCACCTTGTGCTTCAGGTCCGGCAAGATCGACGCTGAGGATCGCCTCTCTGCCCGATATCGCCGACAGCCGGCTGGCGATATGATCAGGAAGCTGCGGGCGGATGCCGCCGAGCAGGCTCGCGGTGATATCAGCGTGCGGGTTGGCAAAGACCGACCAGACCTGCCCTTCCTCAACGATCCGCCCGGCATCGATGACCGCGACGCGATCGGCAATGCCGCGCACCACTTCCATCTCATGGGTGATCAGCAGGATGGTCAGTCCAAGCTTACGATTGATGTTCTTGAGGAGCGTCAAGATCGACCGGGTCGTTTCCGGATCGAGCGCCGATGTCGCTTCGTCGGACAACAGCAGCGCTGGGCGTGCTGCAAGCGCTCGGGCAATGCCGACGCGTTGTTTCTGACCACCCGACAGCGATGAGGGGTAGGCTTTCGCCTTGTCGGCAAGGCCGACGAGGTCAAGCAGCTCACGCGCCCGTTTTAAGCGCTGGTGCTTTGCAGTGCCCTCGATCTTCAGCGGTAGCGCGACGTTTTCCTCGACGGTTTTGGCCGAAAGCAGGTTGAAATGCTGGAAGATCATGCCGATACGGCGGCGCAGCGGCTGCAGTTCCCTTTCCGCAAGTCCGGTGATGTCACGGCCTTCGATCAGGATCTCGCCGCTATCGGCGCGCTCCAGGCCGTTCAGACAGCGGATCAGCGTCGATTTGCCGGCACCGCTACGGCCGATGATACCGAGGATCTCGCCCTTATTGACCGTCAGTGAAATACCGTCGAGTGCGGCCGTGGTTCCGAACCGCCGCTTGACGTCGGTTAGCCTCACCACTTCCTCGGCCGCCGCTTGCGGCTGCGCTTCGATCACCGTGGTGGAAACAAAGGAATTCATGTGTTTATCCTTGCAAACACGGAAGGCGGCCCGAGCAAGGAAAGCCCGGACCGCCTCTCGGCAGGCCTTAACCCTGGCCTAATTTCGGATCAATAGGCGCTGAGACCCGTTCCCTTGTAGACCTTGTCGAACTCGGCCTTGACGGTATCGTTCTGATAGGAAGAGACAAGTGTCTTGACCCACTCGGCGTCCTTGTTCTCGTCTTTGACGGCAATGAAGTTGCGGTAGGGATTGTCAGCGATCGGCTCCTGGGCAATACGCTCGGCCGGCGAGAGACCGCTCTTCAGCGCCCAGTCGGTGTTGACGATCCCGGCATCCAGATCATCGATCGAACGGCCGACGATGCCGGCGTCAAGTTCCTTGATCTCGATTTTCTTCGGATTGTCGCTGACATCGGCGACGGTCGCGAGAATGCCTGTGCCGTCGTTCAGTTTGATCAGCCCTTCGCTCTGGAGAACGCGTAGCGCCCGGCCTTCGTTCGAGGGATCGTTTGGCACGCCGATGACGGCACCTTCCGGAATTTCGGCAACGGACTTGTACTTCTTGGTGTAGAGGCCGATCGGCCAAACCCCGGTATAGCCGACCCGAACGATATGATAGCCGTGCTGCTTGATCTGGTTGTCGAGATAGGGCTGGTGCTGGAAAGCGTTGGCGTCAAGTTCGCCACGCTCCAGCGCTTCATTCGGCTGCGTATAGTCGTTGAAGGTGATGGTCTCGATCTTGAGGCCATTCTTGGCCGCCTCGCTGGTGACAACGCCCCAGATGTCTTCCTCTTCGCCCGCCATGATGCCGACCTTGATCGACTTATCCTCGGCAAAGGAAGGAGCGGGTGCTCCAAAGGCAAAGAGCGCGGCAGCGGAACCCGCGGCAAGGACCGCCCGGCGCGAAAACTGGAATCCATGATGATTTTTGTTCTTGGTCATTTTATATCCCGTCTGACTGGATGAGGCCAAGCGCCCCAAGCTGATCGATCATGGCAAATGCCCGCCACGGGCGCGAAGCACGAATGTCTGATGTGGTGGAAGGCTCGGAAAAACTCTTGCACTGCTGTCGATATCGGCAGGATAAATTTCCATCAAATTTGTGAACTATGACGACTTTCCCAACGGCTCCTAAAAGCGAAAAGGCGCCTCGGGGGCGCCGTTTCAGACCCGTTTCGACACTCTTCATTCGGCAGCGATAAGAGCGTGACCCCGGCTGGGAAAGAAGGCCGCGAGCTCACTGATAACCTCGGTGATGCGGTTGGAAAGCGGTTCTGATGAGACACGGTAATCGGTGAAGTCCCGGTCAGACGCGTAGACGGCCGTCGGCAGCGTGTGCGACATGAAGAAGCCGAAGAGCGGGCGCAGTTGATGCTCGACCATCAGCGCATGGCGGTCGCCGCCGCCGGTCGCGGTGATGATGATCGGTTTGGCGCGCAGCTCATGCGGGTCGATCAGGTCGATCAGATGTTTGAAGAGGCCGGGATAGCTGCCCTTGTAGGTCGGCGCGCCGATGACCAGCAGATCGGCATTGACGATGTCGTCGATGACCTCCTTTGCGCGATTGTCAAGATCGTCACGGCGCAGCGCCTGGCCAAGCGAGGGGCCGACATCGGTCAGATCGTAGAGAGTGTTGTCGAAGCCGTATTTTTCACCGGCAAGGCCGGCGATGTTTTCGACCAGCGTGAAGGTCTTCGAGGGGCGGTTGAAGCTACCCGCCAGGCCGACCAGTTTGTAAGCAGACATGCCAATTTCCTTCCGATATCGTGCCGCGACCGGACAGATAATATCTATAAAAATAGTGGATTAAAGGAAGCCTATCCCTCTTCATCGTGATGAGGAGAAAAATACATTCTCATCTGCAGGTGATCGCCTGCCTGCGACACCGCATCAGTATCGACCCGGAATATGGCGGATATTCCGGGCCGATGCGTTGTCGAAGCGCGATATCGCCTCAGACTGGTTTTGGCTTCGGGATGCGTGGCAGGAAGACCGTCAGGAGGCCGAGCAGCGGCAGGTAGGAGCAAATGCGGTAGACGAAATCGATGCCGTGAGTATCGGCGAAACTGCCGAGCAATGCTGCACCCAGCCCCCCTGCCCCGAATGCAAAGCCGAAAAAGACGCCGGCAATCAGGCCGACGCGCCCGGGCACCAATTCCTGGGCGAAGACCACGATCGCCGAGAAGGCCGAAGCGAAGATCAGGCCGATGACGACGCTGAGGATGCCGGTCCAGAAAAGGTTCGCATAGGGCAGGAGAAGCGCGAAAGGAATGACGCCGAGGATAGAGAACCAGATGACGAAACGGGCGCCGAAGCGATCGCCGATCGGCCCGCCGAGGAACGTGCCGACGGCGACCGAGCCGAGGAACAGAAAGAGCATCAGCTGTGCCTGCTGTATGCTCAGCGCAAACTTGTCGATGACATAGAAGGTGAAATAGCTCGACACGCTCGCCATGTAAACATTCTTTGTTGCCGTCAGCAGGACGAGAATCAGCAGCGCCCAGACGACCCTGTTCTGCGGCAGCGGCAGGGTCCGGCTTGCGGGCGGCTTGCTGGCGTTCTGGCGCCTGTGGCTCATGTACCAGTTGCCGACCCAGCTCAGCACGACCATGCCGACCATGGCGATGCCCGCGAACCAGGAGACGCTGTGCTGGCCGAGCGGCAGCACGATGAAGGCGGCAAGCAGCGGGCCGATCGCCTGGCCGGCATTACCGCCGACCTGGAAGAACGACTGCGCAAAACCGTGGCGACCGCCGGAGGCAAGACGGGCGACCCGCGAGGATTCCGGATGGAAGACCGCCGAACCGAAACCGATCAGGCTAGCGGCGGCAAGCAGCAATGCGAAGCTTCCGGCGTTGCCAAGCAGGATGAGGCCGCAGAAGGTGCTCGCCATGCCGACCGGCAGGGAATAGGGCATCGGCCAGCGGTCGGTGACGATGCCGACCAGTGGCTGCAGCAGTGAAGCGGTGACCTGGAAGGTCATCGTCAGGAGGCCGATTTGAACAAAATCGAGATCGTAATTCGCCTTGAACAGCGGGTAGAGCGAGGCGAGCAGCGACTGCATGATGTCATTCAGCATATGGCAGAAGCTGACCGCCACCAGGATGGACATCGTTGTTTTTTGGAAACGGGGCGCGGTCTCGGCAACTGTTGCCATGGACATTCCTCCTGAACGGCCCGGTTGGTTGCCGTGCCGCGTCGCTTTGATTCGATGGATTTCGGGCGACCGGGGCTGGGAGAGATGATCAAGCGACGGTCGCTGAAGTGCATTTAGCGTAAGCTTGGGGTCAATCACAGCCCAGTTTCATCGGGATCGGTACGGGTTTTGTTCGATTTGCCCTTTTGTCGCCAAGGCCTGCGTCGCGTCACCTCTGACATGAGGGGCTTTCATACCACAATTGATCGCCATCGCGGCGTATATAGCCTACGATGTAAAAACAACCATGGAAAACTGTGGCGCGGGATACTACAGCTGCGAAGATGGAAAATGCGATTGAGGCTGAAAACACACGATGAATGTCAAGACACCGAATGCGATAGACGGCTATGTCGGAGCGCGCATTAGAATGCGCCGGCAGTTGCTCGGAATGAGCCAGGAACGGCTTGCCGACCAAATCGGCGTGACCTTCCAGCAGGTTCAGAAATACGAGAAGGGCATCAACCGCATCGGCGCGAGCCGTCTGCAGCGCATAGCCGAGGTTCTTCATACGTCGCCGAGCTTCTTCTTTGAACAGGAAAATTCCGAGCCGTTGACGTTGCAAGGGCTGGAACTGCCCGCAAACACTGATCCGGTCGTCGAATTCCTCAGAACCAAAGAGGGATTGGTGCTCAATCGTGCGTTTCTGAAGATTGCCGACCGGAAAATCCGCGAATCGGTCATTGCACTGGTGAAGGCAATGGCGCAGACGGAAAGCCGCAGTGTAACATTGGCCGCCTCTGCAGCGGATATCACCCTTCCGCTTGGAGAATAGTCAGGCATATTCTCATGAAACTCCGGCTCGAGTCATTTGGTGAGTTGCGGTTGATCGACCCGGCCGGGAAACCAGCGGCTTTTCCGGAAAAGGGTCTACTGGCGATTTGTTATTTGCTGGACCGTGATCTGCGCGAAGGGGCTGGGAGCGAATTTCCACGCTCGGCGCTGGCGCGGTTCTTGTGGGACAGCCATGACAATTCTGACATCATGGCCAACCTGCGCAAGACCATATCGCGTGTCCAGGCGCGTCAGACCCAGCTCGGTACCGAACTTCTGATCTTCTCGGCGACCGGTGTTCGGGTCAGGCCGGACGCATTTGCTGGGGATCTCTCCGAACTCGTCAACCCCGACGGCGACGACGCTCTTGGCAAGCTGCGGCGGCTGGTTACCATCTTTCGCCAGGATTTCCTGGCGGGGCTCGCCGACCAAAGCGTCGGTACGCGGCAATGGATCGCCGGCCAGCGCGACAGGCATATGGCAATCCTGGTGGATGCGCTGAAGACGGCGCTGCCCGCGGCCCGGTCGCGAGAGGATGTGAGCCTGATCAAGGAGGCGGCGCTTAGGATTTTTCGCGAGGCCCCGGATGACGAGAACATTCGTCGTATCCTTCTCGAGGCCTACGAGTCCGAAGGACAATTGGAGAAAGCGCGCCGGCTTTTCGAGACCAGCAAACATCAGCCGGGAAGCAAATTCGATATCGGCCTTGATGTCCAGGCGCTGGCAGAGGTCCGCAAAATCTTTGCCGGCGGTCAATCTTCGCAAAGCGCTGCGATGCCGCTCAGCGACGGCGAAGTTCGAGTTCCTGGTCCCCTGCCCCGTCTGGTGCTGTTGCCGCCGGGCGGGACCGATGCGGGCGCCTCGCCGATGCTTTCCGAAGCGCTGATCGAGGACGTGACCATCGGCCTTTGCGCCCTGAACACGGTTTCGGTGGTGGCGCCCCACACGGCCGCTCGGATCGCACGCAATGCCGACAGAACCGACCTGATCCTGCGTCATTCGATTACTTATGTTCTCGACACGAGGCTGACCGATCGTGCGGGCAATCGTGCGCTCTTTGTCCAGCTGATCCATGCCGGCAGCGATGAAGTCATCTGGGCCGAACGTTTCAGCCTCGAGAAGTACGAATTGATAAGTCACCGGCGCGACATCGCCCGGCAGATCGCTCGAGAGCTTGCCGGGCAGGTTCGCCGGCATGAAACCATGCGCGATTCCTTCGAGGGCAACTCGGCTGCCTATCACAGCTACCTCATCGGTCTGCGGGATATCAAGCGGCTCGCCCTCCCCGATGTTCGCCGCTCCCGAAAGGCTTTCCGCGAGGCGCTTCAGCACAGCGCACATTTCGCTCCTGCGCTCAGCGGATTGTCGCGTACCTTTCTCGTCGAATGGTTGCTGACGGCACGGGGCGACAGCGAGTTGCTCGGACTTGCGGAGGAATATGCGAACCGCGCGATCGTCGCTGATCCTTCGCTTGCAGCCGGCTTTCGTGAGCTTGGCGTTGCCAAACTTTATCTCGGGGATCTTGACGAAAGCGTCGTGGCGTTGAAGCGCGCGGAAGAGCTGAGCCCGCACTATGCCGACGGCATTGCAAGTTATGCCGATACGCTCGTCCATGCGTCGCGCCCTGCCGAGGCATTGGCCAAGATCGAGCGGGCGATCTCCCTCAACCCACTGACACCGACCGACTACCTCTGGACGGCGGCGGGCGCGAATTTCGCCCTCGGCCACTATGCCGAGGCGCTCGAGAAAATCACGGCAATGGACGACCGCACACCCGCCGACCGGCTTTCGGCTGCCTGCTGGGCGATGCTCGGCGATATGAAAAACGCACGTATCTATATGCGCAAAGTGCGCGAGATCTATCCGGATTTCGATGTCGACAAATGGCTTTCAGTCGTTCCTTTCAAGGAGCAATGGCAGAAGGAACAGTATCGCGAGGCGCTACGCAGGGCCGGTTTCTGAGGCTGACGGCGAAAGCTTTAGGCCGACAAATCCTGTCACGCCCGTGTCACGCGCGTCTTTCGTTCAAGGGGATTAAGCTGTCTTTGTTCTGTCGGCATGCGCTGGCCAGGCAAGACGGAGGATTCTCAAATGCACGATGCAGCCGAAGCAACGTTCACGCCGAAAAGTGACGACGAGCTCAAGGAGCTGGTCTCGCTCGCCAGGCTCGTTGCCTATGCCCGAGAGAACGCCAAAGACCTGAACGCCGAATTCTCCGCCTATTGCTTGGACCTTGCGCTCGGTGCCCTGATGCAGGATCTCGACAGAAGCGGCGTGTCCCTGTCCGACGAAAACGGTCAGGATGGCAGTCTTCTCGGCACACGGCACTAAACCCGTCACCGTTGACCCGCTCGTGGTTGCCAGCTTGCCTCACCCTGCGGCAAGAATCGATATATCGATTCTCCCATATCGGATCGGCTACGATGCCGGTGCGGTCTTTGTTCTTGATTCGATCTGCAAATACGCGATTGCCCCGCCGGCAGCGCGACCGGCGGCCCGTCCAAGCCCGTGAAAAAGATTGGACAACCCAGCGATAGGGTCTTGTTAACCCTATTTGCCTTGCCACTCTCCCAGAATCGGGACTAAATGCGCTTTCTAGGCTCGCAGGGCTTTCAAATCGCATTTTCGAGATTTCCATGAATATGGTACCGCAGATAGAAAAAGCAATTTCCGATGTTGACCAGCTGATCATTGGTCAGGCGCAGGAGCTATCCGACAAGCTGAAGCAGCATCGGCTCGAAATGTTCCCACCGCGCGCTCTGAAGGGGTTGCGGGAATTTCAGCTTGCTGAAACAGCGCGCTTCCTCGGCGTCACCAGCGGCTATCTCCGCAACCTGTCGCTGGAGGGCAAGGGCCCTCTTCCGCAGGTCACCGCGTCCGGGCGCCGATCTTATACGGCCGGGCAGATGGAAGAGATGCGCAGCTTCCTGGAACACAATGCGCGCGCCGGAACCCACTACCTAAGTCATCGCCGAGGCAACGAACATTTGCAGGTCGTTGCGGTCGTCAATTTCAAGGGCGGCAGTGGCAAGACGACGAGTGCCGCGCATCTTGCCCAGCACCTTGCCCTGACGGGTCATCGCGTCCTTGCCGTCGACCTCGACCCACAGGCATCTCTCTCGGCCATTCACGGCTTTCAGCCTGAGTTCGACGTCGACGAGAATGAGACGCTCTACGCCGCCATTCGCTATGACGATCAGCGGCGGCCGCTGAGGGAGATCATCCGGCCGACGAATTTCCCGAACCTGCATCTGGTGCCGGGCAATCTCGAGCTGATGGAATTCGAGCATGATACGCCCCGGGTGCTTGCGCAGGGCAAGGCCGGCGACTATGGGCGCGTCTTCTTTGCCCGGCTCGACGAGGCGCTGTCTTCGGTCGCCGACGATTACGATGTCGTCATCATCGACTGCCCTCCCCAGCTCGGCTTTTTGACGATGAGCGCCATTTGCGGCGCAACGGCGGTTCTGATCACCGTCCATCCTCAGATGCTCGATGTCATGTCGATGTGCCAATTCCTGCAGATGCTCGGGGAAGTGCTGAATACGCTGAAGGGCGCCGGCGGCAACATGAACCTTGACTGGCTGCGTTATCTCGTTACCCGCTACGACCCGCAGGATGGCCCCCAAACCCAGATGGTCGCCTTCATGCGTTCGATGTTCAAGAACCATGTTTTGACCAATCCGATGTTGCGCAGCGTCGCAATCTCCGATGCGGCGATGACCAACCAGACGCTTTACGAGGTGGAGCGGAGTCAGTTTACCCGCGCGACCTACGACCGCGCCATGGAGGCGATGGATGCCGTCAACAATGAGATCGTCGACCTCGTTCACAAGGCCTGGGGGCGGAAATGACCGAGAAGTTTACTGCAGTAAACTGGGGCAGGGGCTTGGCTGATGGCGCGTAAAAATCTTCTCTCGGGCCTGATGGACGAGTCCAAGAAGTTTACTGCGGTAAACAATGAGGATGAGCCTCCCCAAAGGGACGAGAAACAGCAGATTGCCTTTAAGGGAATCGGCGCTCTTGGTGCGGTCACGCGCAGCATCGATGCACTGGCTGCCAAGGCGGATGCGGCCAAAGCCATCGAGGAGAAGCTGGCGACTGGCGAAACGGTGATTGATCTCGACCCTGCCCTGATCGAAGATTCGTTCGTTTTGGACCGGCTGGCGCATACCGACGAACAGTTTCGCGAATTGGTCGAGGCGATCCGCCTGCGTGGCCAGGATTCGCCCATCCTGGTTCGCCCGCATCCGGAAAAGCACGGCCGCTATCAGATTGCCTTCGGGCACCGTCGCGCTCGGGCCGCCAAAGAGCTGGGCAGACCTGTCCGCGCTGTGGTCAAAAAGCTTGACGATCGCGACCATGTCATCGCGCAGGGCCAGGAGAATTCGGCGCGCGCCGATCTCTCGTTCATTGAGAGGACGATGTTCGCCCACAAGCTCGACACGTTGGGTTTCGACAGGGAAACAATCATGTCGGCGCTCAGCGCCGACAAGACGACGGTTTCCAAGATGATGTCTGTCACCAGACGGATCCCAACCGAAGTCCTGACCGCAATTGGTGCGGCAAAAATGATCGGTCGTGACCGCTGGCACGATCTGTCGGTAAAATTCGAGACCGAAGACATCTCTGCTCGGGCGATAGAGTTCAGCAAGTCGGCAGAATTTGGGGCCGCGGAACCGGATGCGCGCTTCGATATGCTGGTTGCCCACATGAGCAGGAAGCAACAACCCGCGCCGGTCTTAGCGTCGCTTCAGCCCGCAGCGCGCGCTTGGCAGCGCAAGGACGGCGCGGTCAAGGCGAAGATCAAGGATGACGGGAAACAGTTCACCATAGCGTTGAAGGCGGAAAAGGCGTCAGCCTTTGGAGCTTATATCGCAAGCAATCTGGATCGTCTTTACGAGGCGTTCGAGAAGACACAGGATTTGACGAACAACGGAGATCAATAAGCAAAAGAAAAGGCCCCCGAACGTTGCCGTCGCGGAAGCCCTCTCTGATCTAGACACCCAGAGAATCACATTTCCGCGAATCATAGTCAAGAGTTTTTGGCACCGAATTTGGTGAGCCGTGATCTTTTGCCTTGTAGAAGGCGAAGAAAATGGAAAGCGGAAGTGTGACGACGCCCTTCGGGCGGCGGTCGATGACGCTTGGCATGTTAGCAAGCCAGGCGGCTACTCGGAGAATCGAGCCCGGCCAATCAATTGACAAGTGGAAACTCTATCGTGCGCTGTGCGAGGCCAGGCCGTTGCTCGGCATCACCGACCGGGCGCTCGCCATCCTGAACGCCTTGCTGAGCTTTTATCCCAAGGGAGAACTCTGCGAAGACAACGGGCTCATCGTGTTTCCTTCCAATGCACAGCTCTCCCTGCGCGCGCATGGAATGGCGGAACAGACGATCCGGCGGCATCTGGCGACCCTGGTCGATGCCGGGCTGTTGATCCGCAAGGATAGCCCGAACGGCAAGCGTTACGCCCGCAAGGAGCTGGGTGGAGAACTGCGCGAAGCATTCGGCTTCTCGCTGGCGCCGCTGCTCGTTCGCGCTGAGGAGATCGAGCGGCTGGCGGCGGAGGTAGTGGCGGAGCGATTGCACCTGCAGCGGCTAAGAGAACGTCTGACGCTTTGCCGGCGCGACGTTGCCAAGCTGATTGAGATGGCATTGGAGGAGGGTGCTGCTGGAAATTGGAGTGCCATTCATCTGCACTTTCGCAGTGTCGTCGAGCAACTGCCACGGTCTCCGTCCGCCGAACAAATCGCCGCTACGCTCGACGAATTGGAGATGTTGCGCGAAGAGATCGTCAATCAGTTGGAAATGCAGGTTAAAACCTACAATCAAGGCGGCAATGCCCCACACACTGAGCGGCACATACAGAATTCAAACCCACAATCTATCACTGAACTTGAACCAAGCTTCGAAACGAAGCAGGGCGCGACGGCGGAAGATGGATCGGAAGGTCGGGCCGAACCGACAGAACAAATACAAAAGGATGAGGCAAAGATCGACCCTGTCTCGGGCACGCACGCCGCCTCTGCAGCCAACGCTGCGCTCCGATCCTTCCCGCTGGGACTGGTGCTGCAGGCCTGCCCGGAAATCATGGCCTATGGGCCTCGGGGCGCGATCGGCACCTGGCGCGACCTGATGGCCGCGGCCGTGGTCGTTCGGTCGATGCTCGGCGTCAGTCCGTCGGCCTATGAGCAGGCCTGCGAGATCATGGGTGCTGAAAATGCCGCCACCGTCATGGCCTGCGTCCTCGAAAGGGCAGGGCATATCAACTCCGCCGGCGGCTATTTGCGCGATCTGACCCGCCGGGCGGAGAGGGGAGAATTCGCCATCGGGCCGATGTTGATGGCGCTTGCTCGCACGAATTCGCCGATCCGAGAGAAGACAGGATGAAGATTCCCGAATCTTGCCTGCGACGCGACGTTATGGTTAACGGATTGTGACGGAAATGAAGTCCAAGATAACTTCTGAATGGGAGCTTCTCGTTTCCGGATCAAGGGTTTAAGGTCTGCCACCTCTGAGGAGCGAGGCGGAGGACGGGGCGATCACTGACAAACCCGGCCCACAGGGGAATACGATATCACACAGTTGACGCGAAATGGTTTTTTGACGATACGGCAAGGGTGGCAAATAGCGACCGCCAGTGGGCGGGAAAGAGCAGCGGAGCATGGGTTTAAAAAGGGCGGTGGATTTTTTCCTGGCTTTGGCTGCTTCGATGATGCTGCTCGTTCCGATCGTTATCGTCGCTCTTGGTGTTCGCCTCACTTCGCCCGGACCAATCCTCTATTGGTCGAAACGTGTCGGTCGCTTCAATCAGATCTTCCTGATGCCGAAATTCCGCAGCATGCGCGTCAACACACCAACCGTTGCTACGCATCTGCTCGAAAATCCGGATCGGTTTTTGACACCCATCGGCTCGTTTTTGCGCAAGTCCAGCCTCGATGAACTGCCGCAACTCTGGTGCATTCTCAAGGGTGAAATGAGTTTCGTTGGACCCAGGCCAGCGCTCTACAACCAGAATGATCTGATCGGATTGCGCACGGCCCACGGCGTCGACGAGTTGCTGCCTGGATTGACGGGCTGGGCGCAGATCAACGGCCGCGACGAGTTGCCGATTCCGGAGAAGGTCAAATTCGACGTCGAATATCTCGAGCGGCGTTCATTCGGCTTCGACATGCGCGTCCTGTTCCTGACCGCAGGGAAGGTTATCCGCCGAAAGGGAATACGGCATTAAGTTACCTACTTCTGATAGATAAGCGGTGCGGAAGACTCTGCTTTCCGATTATTTCAGTTGCGCTCGTTGCAGAAAATGACAAGAAGGTGCTTGTCCGATTGATCCACGAGACGCTGGTTAGCAATGCCTGACAATACGCCCACTGAGACGTCGCGCTCAGCATGGTTCTTGATGCCGATGCAAGCGCTCGTTACCCCTCTGCTGGCGATGCCGCGGGTTGCCAAACGCGCTCTGGCTTTGCTGGTGGATTCCAGCTTTTGCGTTCTGACGATCTGGTTGGCCTATTGCTTCCGCTTGAACGAGTGGACGGTTTTGACCGGCGTACAGTGGTTGCCGGTGTTGGTTTCCTTGTGCATGGCGCTGCCGATCTTCATCGTCATGGGTATGTATCGGGCGATCTTCCGCTATGCGAATTTGGCCGCTTTCATCGCTGTCCTGAAGGCCATCGCAATCTACGGCCTCGCCTTCATGACGATATTTACGGCGCTCAGCGTGCCTGGCGTTCCGAGAACTGTTGGTATTCTTCAGCCCTTCCTGCTGCTAATCGCGATCGGCCTGTCGAGGCTGGGTATCCGTTATTGGCTTGGGGACGCCTACCAGCGTATCCTCAACAAGAATACGGTCGCGAAGGTGCTGATTTACGGGGCGGGGAATGCCGGACGGCAATTGGCCGCCGCCTTGAGCAACAATGCCGAACTCAATGTCGTCGGCTATCTCGATGATGATCCGCGTCTCAAGGGCGGCATCATGGGCGGATTGCCGATCTACGATCCTTCGGATCTTCCGATGCTTGCCGAAGCCCTTGGCGTGCACAATGTGCTTCTTGCTCTTCCCTCCGCGTCACGGCAGCGTCGAAACGAAATCTTGGAGCATATCCGCAAGGCCAGGGTGAATGTCCGCACCCTTCCGGATCTCACGGCGCTGGCTCAGGGACGTGTCGCTGTCTCTGATATCCGTGAGCTCGAGATCGAAGATCTGCTTGGGAGGGAAGCGGTCGCGCCGCGCCAAGAGTTGCTCGACAAGGCAATGCGCAACAAGGTGGTGATGGTCACCGGCGCCGGCGGCTCGATCGGTGGCGAGTTATGCCGTCAGATTCTCCGCAACGGACCTTCCAGCCTGATCCTCATCGATCAGAACGAATTCGCGCTCTATAATATTCATGCGGAATTGCAGAAGCTGGCCGACGTCTTCGAACATAAAAATTTGCAGATCGTTCCAATCCTCTGTTCCGTCCGCGATCAGGATCGCATGGAGCATATCATCCAGAGCTGGCGGCCTCAGACGCTCTACCATGCCGCGGCTTACAAGCATGTGCCCCTTGTCGAACATAATGCCGTGGAAGGCATCAAGAACAACGTCATGGGTACGCTTGTTGCGGCACGCGCAGCGCGTAAATGCGGCGTGGCGAATTTCGTGCTGATCAGTACGGATAAGGCCGTGCGCCCGACAAATGTGATGGGCGCCAGCAAGCGGCTGGCGGAGATGGTTCTGCAGGCGCTCTCAGCAGAATCGATGGCCGACAGAATGCGAACGAATTTTTCCATGGTCCGCTTCGGAAACGTCCTCGGCTCCTCTGGATCCGTCGTGCCGCTTTTCAGGCAGCAGATCAAGGAAGGCGGCCCGGTTACGCTGACACATCCTGACATAACCCGCTATTTCATGACCATTTCGGAAGCCTCGCAGCTCGTCATCCAGGCAGGCGCCATGGGCGAGGGCGGCGATGTTTTCCTCCTCGATATGGGCGAGCCCGTTCGCATTGCCGATCTCGCCCGCAAGATGGTGGAGTTGTCCGGGTTGACCGTCCGCGACGAGACCAATCCCGACGGGGATATCGAGCTTTCCGTGACCGGCCTCAGGCCCGGTGAGAAGCTTTATGAAGAACTGCTGATCGGGGATAATCCGGAAACAACTCAGCATCCCCGGATCATGAAAGCGCGTGAGGATTTCCTGTTCTGGCCGGAACTTTTGAAAAGGCTCAATTCGCTCAATGCGGCATTGGATCGGAACGATATGCTCGCCGCACGTGCGACATTGGCTGAGCTCGTTTCCGGCTATTCGTCAACGGGTGAGGTCTCAGATCTCGCTTTCACCGGCGCCGAAACCAACACGGCGGCGTGAGCCATCACAGACGTTAAAGCGCGTTGTTTTTATCCGTTGCGTTATCGCGGAACCCTTGCACCCTTCCCAGGCGACATGCATCAGTTTCGAACGACGGGCGCAAAGCCTGTGCTGCCGCGATCCACGCAAATAAGAGCGACGAGATAGGCGAAGATCGGATCCAGCGCCTTCTGATTGAACATGATGCCGAAGCTGCCCGTTATGACGTAGCTGCTGACGAGCAGCAGTGCGAGCGCAATGGCCAGATCACGGCCCGGCCCAGCTTCCTTTCTCCACGCGCCGATCAAGGGCGTCGCGAGCATCAGCGAAAGCGCTGCAATGCCGAAAATACCGGCGTCTATTCCCGCCGTGAGAAAACCGTTGTGAACATGCGAATAGGTCAGCTGCGGCCTTATGCTGTCGGGCAGCTCCGCTAGCACCGAAGCCATCCGGTTTTGCGGGCCATAACCCGTCAGCGGGTCCTTGCTGATTGCTGATACTGCGCCTTTATACAGAGCAAACCGTGCACTGAGCGACGTGACTTCGCCGTCGCTGCGGTCGAGCGATGCCATATTTTCCTGCAGGGCCTCGATGCGATGGAGGATTTGGCCACTGCCCAAAGCAATAAGTCCCGCAAACAGCAAAGAGCCGGTGATAGCAAGACTACGCAAACTCAGATGGAAGCTGTGTTTGCGGAAATACCAGAGAAAAATGACGATATGAACGGGAATGACGAGCCAGGCCGAGCGCGTTCCAGAAAGCAGTACGCAGCCTAGACCGGCGGCATATCCCAGTATGGCAATTCGCTGCTCAACACTCTTGGGCGATTGGACGTTGAGAAGCGCAATGCCCCCGAAAAGGACGCCGATGACGCCAAGTAGTGCAGCGTTCGATGTCCCGGCCTCTGCCCTCTCCATCAGAAACATGATCTGCAGCAGACTGAAGAGAAAGGTAACGATCATGCCGATGCCTGCGCTGAGAATAAACAGTGGCACGAGGCGGCCATCGGGAGACTGGCGCATTCGCGGCAATAACAGCCAGACCGAAAAGAAAGGCAGCAGCCGGAATATCCAGTCCAGTACTTCGGAGTAGGGTGGATTGACGAATATGCTGGCGATCATCACCAGCGGGTAGATCGACATTCCAATGGCGACGAGTCGGTCGGATTTCGACAGGTTCAAGGCCATGCTGCCGGTCGCCAAACAGTAGAGGCCCCACACCATCGATGCGAGAAGAATGAACAAGTTGAAGTTGGGCGAAAGTCCGGGAAGGATTGCAAAGGAAAAGACCGCAATGCGGTTGTTCCGATCGCGTGCGCCTTCCGCCCCATCTTCTGGATAGAGCACTGCTATCTTCAGTTGTTCGAGGTATTTCACTTGCCGATCCTGATCATGCTGATGCCGTCTCGCTAAGGATCGGGATCACGGCTGTCAAGCCGAGGATTGCGTACAATCTATGGCTTTATTCCCAGTGGTATTCCAGCAACAGGATCTACGGGCGAACGTGGCCCACGAAATGACGGGATGCGAGATAAGCCAGCTTCAGCGGTGGACACGCCCAAGGTGCAGGTTTTGTTCGAAGGTTTGATCGTCGAACGACATTTATCGCATGTGGGATCGCCGTGCGGCGAAGCCCCGCTCCTAAGGTGCCGATGGTCGATGGGCCGCGCTACAGATCTTCGATCCGGCAAGCCGCTGCACTGAATGTCACCGCTATCGGCAATATCGGCTTGTCAGACTCTCGTTCGATGATCGACCGAGGAGGTAGCCGAGGCCGAAGGCCAGAATGCCCGTGCTGAGCAACAATGCGCTTGCGGTGTGCGGGTGATCCCTAACGCCGGAAGCGACGGCGTAGACCTCACGCGTCACGCCGTTGGCTGCCGACCTCGCAGCTTTGGTCAGTCCCTCCGGCGGCTCGGAGGGCGTTCCGGTGAACCCGGCGTTCAAGTTTTGTTTGTCGGCCATGTCTGGACCTTTCCTGAGATTGGCTAACGGCTGAAAATTCAACTTTGCTCGCGCGTGCCGGGAGAGGCCTCGCGCTGATCGGCATCTTCGAGATCGCTTTTGACGAGGAAGGTATCGGTATGTTGGCGCGAGGCCTCTCGCAGTGCCGCAAGATTTGGAGGATTGTCGATCTCGCCCTGTGCATCGAGTTCATGTGCATCGAGCTCATCCTCAGCCAAGGTCCAGTGATGCCGGTGCATGCCTTCCGGTCTACCTTCCTTCTCCCAGAGCGAGTATGCTTTTTTGCGGATCTCCTCCTCACGGGTGGCCGTCGGCGACCCGGCGCTCTGCTTGTCTATTTCGTTTACGCCTCGCTTTCCGCGGCTGTCCGCAGCGGATGGAAATTCCGGCCGGACGTCGGCCGGGGCTTCGCGTGTCTTGCGTCGTGTTGGGTTTTTCATGAGCGTCTCCTTGGCTCTTTCAACCAGCCCGGCCGTTCTAAGTTCCAAAACAATGAATGCCCTGGCGTGGGGTCTAATTTCCCGCCCGTCTTTCGTTCGCGGCGCCAGCAGGCAAACCTGCGGATGGACGTCATGCCGTCATCCCGACGACCACGAGTTGGCAAAGTGAAATGATTGATATACTAGTATGCTAAATCTTTGTCCGGTATCATTATGCGGCAGGCATCAGGAACCGAAGTTTTTATCGTCCCGCCCGTTATCGGCAGGCTGCGTCGGGTCACCACCGCTGGCGCCATCTACGATCGCCTGCATGCCGATATCGTGTCGCTGCGGATGCCGCCTGGCATGTCGCTGCAGGAAAAGCGCATCGCCAACGATTTCGGCGTAAGCCGCACGCCAGTGCGTGAGGCACTGCTCAGGCTTTCCGAAGGAGGACTGGTCGACATTTACCCGCAGTCGGGCACCGTTGTGTCGCGCGTGCCAGTTTCTGCGATCCCGGAAGCAGTTGTCGTGCGCAAGGCGCTCGAAGGCACGACCGTCGAGACCGCGGCTTTGACCGCCACCGCTGCCGACATCGCCTGTCTCGATGCCATCATCGGCCGTCAGCGGTCGCATGCCGCGACCGGCAATAGCTCGAGTTTCCATGAGGAAGACGAGACCTTTCACGAAGCGATCGCACAGATAGCGGGTTATCCCGGCATCTGGGCGATCCTGAAAACGGTCAAGGTGCAGATCGACCGAGCCCGGCGGCTGACGCTGCCGGTGCTCGGACGGATGGACACAGTGGTGCACGAACATATGATCATTCGCGATGCGCTCGCCGCCCATGATGTCACGGCTGCACGGGAAGCGATGATCCATCACCTGAGCGCCGTCATCCCCGATGTCGACGCGCTGCGCGCGCGTTATCCCGACTATTTCTGCTGATGGCAGACCGAGACATGAAACGAAAAGGCGAGGGAAGGAAACAAGGATGCGGCAAGGTTGGAGATGGTTCGGGCCGGAAGCGCCGGTGACGTTGGATGATGTCCGCCAGACGGGCGCGACCAATATCGTCTCTTCGCTCCATCAGGTGCCGATCGGCAGGGCCTGGACGGAAAGGGAAGTGCGCGAGCGCCAGTCTCTGATCGAGACGACGCCTGGCGACCGTTCGCCGCTGGTCTGGTCGGTGGTCGAGAGCATTCCGATCCCCGATGCCGTCAAGCGCAAGGGCGGGGAGGCGAGGGCCGAAATCGAGGCGTGGATCGCCAGCCTCGAAGCCGTCGCCGCCTGTGACATTCCGATCGTCTGCTACAATTTCATGCCCGTGGTCGACTGGACCCGTACCGAGCTTGATTTCGTGACGCCGACTGGCGCCACCGCCATGCGGTTCGATCACGAACGTTTCGCAGCCTTTGATCTCTTCATACTCGAACGGCCGGATGCGGCGCAGCACTATTCGGCGGAAGACCGCGAACGGGCGCGTATCGTCTTCGAAGCCATGTCGGAGGACGAGATCGCCGATATCACCCGCATCATCACCTCGGCTCTGCCGGGTTCGACCACCGAGCCTTTGACCATTCCGGCATTCCGGGAAAAGCTGGTCGCCTATGGCGGTATCGATGCCGCACGGCTGCGCCGGCATCTGATCGAATTCCTGGAGGCAGTGACGCCGGCTGCCGAGGCGCGCGGCGTCAAGCTGACGCTGCATCCAGACGATCCGCCGCGTTCACTGTTCGGCCTTCCACGCATCGCCTCGACGGCCGATGACTATGCTGCGCTCTTCGATGCGGTGCCATCGGCAGCCAACGGCATGTGCTATTGCACCGGCAGCCTTGGCGTGCGCGCCGAAAACGACCTGCCGGGGATCGCCCGGCGTTTCGCGTCGCGCATCCACTTTGCCCATCTGCGCGCCACGACGCGCGAGGGCGACGGCCGGACCTTCCATGAAAGCGCCCATCTGGAAGGCGACGTCGACATGGTTGCGGTGCTCAGGGAACTGGTTGCTGAAGATCGCCGCCGCAGCGCGCAAGACGCGATCGTCTTTCGTTCGGACCATGGTCACCGCATGCTCGACGATCTCGACAAGATCGTCACGCCCGGTTACCCGGCGATCGGCCGCATGCGCGGCCTCGCCGAACTGCGCGGCATCCTGCATGCCCTCGGCGCGCCGCCGAACTGAGGGCGTCCAGCGGCTTGCATCGCTGCACCTTCAGCAGAAATCATCGCGCTCTGAAGCTTGAGCAACGCTTCAGAGCGCGCAACCCTTCAAAAAAAGATCAGCGCACATTTTCGCCCGAGCCTCAATTGCCTCGATTTTCGGCGCCGGTTCCTGGCGAAGCATTGCGGCGCGCTGCGGCTCCATGATCATCATGCCGCGCAGCATGCCGCAGGCGGCGTGTGGATCGTCAAGCGCGATCAGGCCGCGGTCGATCTGCTTGCGCAGCCAGTCCTCCATCAGCGTATTGGTTCTGACGATGGCTTTCTCATAGAAGGTATTGGCGATCTCGGGAAAACGGTCGGACTCACTGATGACAAGCCGGGTGACGGTGATCGTATCCAGCGAGAGCGTCAGCATGCCATAGGCCAACAGCATGCGTTCAAGCCCTTGTCTGAGATCGGCCACGGCGAGGGTGCCCGGGTCAAGCGCCATGAGAAAGCGGCCCGTGCGCTCCGTGACCATTTCGGAAAAGAGGTCTGCCTTCGTCGGGAACAGGCGGTAGAGCGTCTTGGTCGAAACCCCCGCCTCTTGTGCGATCGAAGCGATGCTTGCAGCCGCATAGCCGCTCTCGTGGAACTGCCTGTTGGCCGCCTCGATGATGACGCTTCTCGTATCGTCGTCGCAACGCACTTGCGGTCGGCCTCGCGGCCTCTTCTCGATTTCGTGATTTTGGACCATCATAATTTTCCAAATTATCGTTGACATCCAATTTCTAATGCATATTTTGGAAAATATCAAGTTTCTAAAATGTATTCCACCTGTATTCAAAGGCCGCAGCCGGTAGCGACAGCGACCACTCCAAGGAGAGAGACATGTCCATCAAAACGCTGCAGGCCCTTAATAACAACGCACCTATGCCGGAAATCGTCGCGGAAGCCGCGCCCGCAACCCTTGATGCCGGCAATTCGCCGCGCATCGTCGAGCCTGCCGTCGTTTCGGAGCCTCCCGTTCGCAAACGCGGCGGTCGCGGATTGTTGCTGGGTGCAACGGCGCTCGTGCTGATCGCCGCCGGCGGCTATTACGGCCACAACTACTGGACTGTCGGCCGTTTCGAAGTCTCGACCGACGATGCCTATGTGAAGGCTGACAATACGACCGTCGCACCGAAAGTGTCGGGCTATATCGCGGAAGTGCTGGTCAGTGATAATCAGATGGTCGAGGCCGGCCAGCCACTTGCCCGCATCGACGATCGCGATTTCCGCGCCGCGCTCGACCAGGCCAAGGCCGATGTCGCTGCAGCCGAGGCGATGCTCGACGCCAAGCAGGCGTCGCTCGATATTCAGCACTCGACGATTGCCGCCGCCCGCGCCACGGTCGAGGTCGACAAGGCCAATGAGACCTTTGCCGAACAAAACAACAAGCGCTATGCCAATCTCGCGACCAACGGTTATGCTCCGGTCCAGACGGCACAGCAGGCGGCCTCTGCCATCGCTGCAGCCCAGGCAACCATCGTTCGCGACAACGCCGCTCTCGATGCCGCCGTCAAGCAGGTCGATCTTTTGAATGCCGAGCTCGCCCAGGCGAGGGCGACGTTTGCTCATGACCAGGCCGTCCAGCATCAGGCTGAGCTGAACCTCTCCTATGCAACCATTGCCGCGCCTGTCGACGGCACCGTCGGCAACCGCACGCTGCGTGTCGGCCAGTATGTCCAGGCCGGCACCCAGCTGATGTCGGTCGTGCCGACGAGCGAGGTCTATGTGATTGCCAACTACAAGGAGACGCAGCTCACCGATGTTCGGGCGGGGCAGCCGGTCAATATCGAGGTCGATACCTTCCCGGGCCGCATCTATCACGGCCATGTCGACAGCCTTGCTCCGGCAAGCGGCCAGGAATTCGCCCTGCTGCCTCCTGACAATGCGACGGGAAATTTCACCAAGGTCGTTCAGCGCATTCCGGTCAAGATCGTGCTTGATGGCGAAGCCGCCGGTGGCGACCTGCGTCCGGGCATGTCCGTTCAACCGAGCATCGACACCATGGCCGATGCCGACCGCAAATAGGCGCCGGGATCAGGAGATCGTGTCATGTCCACCATCGCAGCAACAGCCGTCGCCACATCGCAGCCCCGCGCCAGCACCAGGGAATGGATCGCCGTTCTCGCCGGCATGATCGGCGCCTTCATGGCGATCCTCAACATCCAGATCACCAATGCCTCCCTCCTCGATATCGAGGGCGGCATCGGAACGGGCGTCGACAACGGTGCCTGGATCTCGACCTCCTACCTGATCGGCGAAATCGTCGTCATTCCGCTGACGGCCTATTTCAGCAGCGTCTTTTCATTCCGCCGCTATATCCTCGTCAACTCAATCCTGTTTCCGCTGTTTTCGATCGCCTGCGCCTTCGCCCATGATCTCGGCACGATGATCCTGCTGCGCGGCCTGCAGGGTTTTGCCGGCGGCGTGCTGATCCCGATGGCCTTCACCATGGTGCTGACCAAGCTGCCGAAACCGCAGCAGCCGCTCGGCCTTGCGATCTTCGCGCTCTCCGTCACCTTCGCACCGGCGATCGGCCCGACCATCGGCGGTTACCTGACTGAAAACTATGGCTGGCAGACCATTTTCTTCATCAACGCCATCCCGAGCGCCGTCATGGCCGTGGCGCTCGCCATGACGCTCGACAAGCAGCCGATGCAGCTTCGCCTGCTCAGGGAGGGCGACTGGGCGGGTATTTTCACCATGGCGATCGGTCTCTCGGCGCTGCAGACGGTTCTCGAGGAAGGCAACAAGGAGGACTGGTTTTCCTCGCCCTTCATCGTCAAGCTCAGCATTCTCGCCTTCGTCTTTCTTGCCGCCTTCATCTGGATCGAGCTCACCGTCAAGAAGCCGCTGGTCAAGCTCAGCCTACTGACGCAGCGAAATTTCGGCATCGGCGTTGCCGTCAACGTGCTGGTTGGCGTCGCCCTCTTCGGCACCGTCTATATCCTGCCGCAATATCTCGGCCAGGTTCAGCGCTACAATGCCGAGCAGATCGGCATGGTGCTGGCTTGGACCGGCTTGCCGCAACTGCTGCTGATCCCGCTTGTTCCGATGATGATGAAGCGCTTCGACGCGCGTTACATCGGCTTCCTCGGCATCTCGATCTTCGCGATCAGCTGCTTCATGAACGTCACGCTTTCGGCCGATACCGCGGGCGACCAGTTCTGGATCCCCAACATCGTTCGCGCCATCGGCCAGGCGCTGGTGCTGACGCCGATCACCGCCATTACCACCGCCGGCATCGCAGCCACGGATGCTGCTGCCGCTTCGGGCCTGACCAATATGCTGCGCAATCTCGGCGGCGCCGTCGGCACGGCAACGCTCGGCACGGTGCTGACCAAGCGCGAGCAGTTCCACTCCAACATCATCGGCCAGTCGGTCACGCTCGGCCGCGATGAGGTCCGCGACCGGCTTGCGCAAACGACCGGCTATTTCATGCAGCACGGCATTTCCGACCCAGCGCTCGCCGGGCAGAAGGCCATTGTCGTACTCGGGCAGATCGTCAGGCGCCAGGCCCTGATCCTTGGCTTTGCCGATACCTTCGCCGTCATCGGCGTGGTTCTTGCAATTGCTGCCGTCGCGCTGCTGCTCACCCAAAAGCCGCGGGCCAGCGGTGGCGCCGGCGCTCACTGAGAACGGCCCCGCGACAGCTGCAAAAGCCTCCTTCGTGCGCCCTGTCGGGCGCACGGCTTTCTATTGTAAAATCTCGACGGTAAAGGCGAAGCGAGCGACCGCACCCGGTGCCAGGATCGTCGTGGAGGGCCGCTTCGAAAGTTCGCTCGAACGTCCAGCCTCCGCGGCCGTTCCATGCCAGGGTTCGATGCAGAGGAAGGGAGCGCCCGGTTTGGTCCACAGGGCAAGATTGGGCAGATTTTCGAACCGGAACTGTATGGTCGGCCCATTTTCGGCGCCATAGGTCAGGCCTTCGCCTGCCCCTATCGGAAAGATCATCGCATCCTGCTCGAACATTGCGTGATCGAGCACCAACCGGCCGGCATCGAACGGCGAGGGCAGCGGCGCAGGATTGATGAGGCCACCCTGCAGCCGCACAAGCGGCGGCTCGGCCTTATTGTCGAGGGTAATGACATGGTCGTGCCCGTCAGCACCCGGCAGCGGCCAGGTGAAGGCCGAGTGAAATCCAAGTCCAAACGGCATCGCCTTCTGGTCGCAGTTGGTGACTTCTGCCGCCACCGTCAACGTGCGACCCTCAACCGCATGCTCCACGGCCAGCTGAAAATCGAATGGATAGACCGCCTGGGTGGCCGCCGACGCGGCCAGTTCGTATCGGCACATCGTCGCGGTGGATGCTGCAAGCGCGAATTCGCTGCGGCGGGCAAAACCATGCTGGGTCATCGGATAGATCGTGCCGTCGATTGCTATCTTGTCATCCGGCGCCTTGCCGACGATCGGAAAAAGGATCGGCGACCGCCCGGTCCAGAAGGCTGGGTCGCCCGTCCACAACCATGAGCGTCCGTCGCTGGTGGCGAGCGCCTGCATCTCGGCGCCGAGGGAGGAGACGTCGACGGTGAGATGCTGGTTTCCAATCCGGATCGAGCTTGGCATCGCAATTCCCTTTCGCCATGGTTCGCCATCAAGCCATATCTTTCTGGGCGGCTGATTTCCACTCAATAGGTAAGGAAGCCGCTCCTGCCGTCGCACCGCGTTATTTTGGCACGGCGCCCACTCTGGCGATCACTTCGTTTGGGATGCCATAACGCTGAATGGCGTCGCGGTTGTTTTTGAGCCCGCAGATCTCACGCTGGATAAAGAAGGCCCAGACGGCGTCGGATGCTGCATTGAGAAGTCTCTCGCGTTCCTCGCCACTCTGGCTGTCGGCGGTCCAGGCCTTCAGCGCAGCAAGTGCTGCCTCCACCTTCAGCCCGTGGCGCCTGAGCGTATCGGCGCGTTCCGACATCAGCTCGTATTCGAGGACGTTGAAGCCACCTGGATTCTGCAGCGATTGTCCGAGGGACTGCGGCGGGCGGACGCTCATTGGCAAGGCTTCTCCTTGGCGCGAGCCACGATACTATCCAATCCGGTTCTAAATGAAAGACGCAAGCACGACGTCGTCCGACAACCGCCAGATCGAGAGGGTTGGGAACGGGCCTATCCTGTCATTTCCATGCGTGGCATAAGGGCGACAAAATCTTTTCTTGGGTCCCCGCGCACATCATGATTCGTATCGAAAATATCAGCAAACAACTCAGCCACCGGATTCTCTTCATCGAGGCGTCTGCAGCTCTCAACAGAGGCGAGAAGATCGGTCTCGTCGGCCCCAACGGCGCCGGCAAGACGACGATCTTCCGGATGATCAACGGTGAGGAGCAGCCAGACGAAGGGCAGGTCTCCTGTGAAAAGGGCGTCACCATCGGCTACTTCAACCAGGACGTCGGCGAGATGGCGGGCCACAGTGCCGTCGCCGAAGTGATGAACGGCGCCGGCCCGGTCAGCATCGTTGCCGGGCAATTGCGTGAGCTCGAGGCGGCCATGGCCGATCCCGAGCAGGCCGACGACATGGACAAGATCATCGAGCGCTACGGCGAGGTGCAGGCGCGCTACGAGGAACTGGACGGCTATGCACTCGAAGGACGCGCCCGCGAAGTGCTCGCCGGCCTGAGCTTCAGCCAGGAGATGATGGACGGCGATGTCGGCGCCCTGTCGGGCGGTTGGAAGATGCGCGTGGCGCTCGCCCGCATCCTGCTCATGCGTCCCGATGTCATGCTGCTCGACGAGCCGAGCAACCATCTGGATCTCGAAAGCCTGATCTGGCTGGAGGAGTTCCTGAAAGGCTATGAAGGCGCTCTGCTGATGACCTCGCACGACCGCGAGTTCATGAACCGCATCATCACCAAGATCATCGAGATCGATGGCGGCACGCTGACGACCTATTCGGGTGATTACGAATTCTACGAGCAGCAGCGGGCGCAGAACGAAAAGCAGCAGCAGGCCCAGTTCGAACGCCAGCAGGCAATGCTCGCCAAGGAAATCAAGTTCATCGAGCGGTTCAAGGCGCGTGCCTCGCATGCCTCGCAGGTGCAGAGCCGCGTCAAGAAGCTGGAGAAGATCGACCGGGTGGAACCGCCCAAGCGCCGTCAGGTGGTCTCCTTCGAGTTTCAGCCGGCGCCGCGATCCGGCGAAGACGTGATCAACCTGAAGAACGTGCACAAGAAATACGGCAGTCGAAGCATCTATGAAGGACTGGATTTCATGGTGCGGCGCCGGGAACGCTGGTGCATCATGGGCATCAACGGCGCCGGCAAGTCGACACTGCTGAAGCTGGTGACGGGGACCGCCGAGCCCGATGAAGGCAGCGTCGCTCTCGGCGCCAGCGTCAAGATGGGATATTTCGCCCAGCACGCTATGGATATTCTCGACGGCGACCACACTGTCTTCCAATCGCTGGAAGACCGGTTCCCGCAGGCGGGGCAGGGGCCTTTGCGGGCGCTCGCCGGATGTTTCGGCTTTTCCGGCGACGACGTCGAGAAGCGCTGCCGCGTGTTATCGGGCGGCGAGAAAGCGCGGCTGGTCATGGCCATTATGCTGTTCGACCCGCCGAATTTGCTCGTGCTCGACGAGCCGACGAACCATCTCGACCTCGACACCAAGGAGATGCTGATCAAGGCGCTGTCGCAATATGAGGGCACCATGCTGTTTGTCTCGCATGACCGGCATTTCCTGGCGGCACTCTCCAACCGGGTGCTGGAGCTGACCCCCGAAGGCGTTCATCAATATGGCGGCGGCTACACGGAATATGTGGCGCGCACCGGCCACGAGGCGCCGGGTCTCAGAAGCTGACGATTATTTTTCCCGGCATGTCGAAACCGCCAAGCTCGAAGCGACCAGCAGAGCCGGCCATCGACAACGGTGGACGATCGGAACAACGGAGGAGAAATGCCCACGAGGTTGGATAGGATCGAGGTCATCACCCTGTTCGCCGACGATATCGACGCGGCGAGGGCATTCTACCGAAAGGTCTTTGCCGCCAATGTCGTCTACCAGGACGCGGTATGCTCGGTTCTGGAATTTTCGGGGACGATGGTCAATCTGCTCCAGACTACAGAAGCGCCGCAGCTGGTCGATCCCTCACCGGTGGCGGCATCCGGTTCGGGCAGTCGCGTCTTGCTGACGATCAAGGTGGATGATGTCGACGGGGTCTGCGCGGACCTGCGCAAACTCGGGATCATGCTGCTCAATGGTCCGATCGACCGTCCATGGGCCGCCGCACCGCAGCCTTTGCCGATCCGTCCGGCCATGTCTGGGAGGTCGCGCAGGAACTGCGCTGACGTTGCATCTAAGGCATTGGCAAGCGGTTTCCTGCACGCGAAGAATGGATTCGACAGGTGTTGCCACGATGATGACCAAATTCCGTGGTGTTCGGAGCCCTCTTCATGCAATCGGGGACGCGCATCGGCATGGACTGGATCAATCGCTATATCGATCAGCCGCTACTGCACGGCGCGGCGGGCTTGTTACGGAGTTGGCATCTCCGCACGCGGCAACCGCCGGAGTTGTTGGAGCCGGTATGGAATCTCGTCGTGCTCTCTTTTCTCCTGATCGCGAGCGGGCAGGTCATGGCTGGCAAACCCTTTGCGCTCAGTGTCGCCGCGCTGCTCATGCTGGCGTTGCCGTCAGGACGTAAACTGCTTTCGGCGGTGAAGGCGAGGGGAAGCAGTTATGGCGCCCGACAATACAAATCGCTGCGAGCGCAGGCCATCGCCAAACGTGAAGCGGAATGGTCGGTGCGGATCATCGTCCTGTTTGCCTCCGCCTGCCTTCCCTTCATCGCCCGCATCGACGAGCCGGTGGGAGCCTATTTCATGCTGGGGGCAAGCGTCTGGTTTGTGCTGACCGGACCGCTCAAGGCCTACCTCGATGCGGCCGAGCCTCCCGAGCCGAATGAAGGAGACCGGATGGTCAGCGGCGCCTTTCATTTCGGCTGAACAAAGCCGATGCGAGATTGCATTTACCAGGTCGCAAGAGTGGCAGGGAACCAAATGGGGCGGCCTCCGTTATCTCCGCAGCAACGTAAAAGGAGATTGCGATGCTTTATTACGCTCTGGTGTTTCTCGTTGTGGCCTTGATTGCCGGCGTCCTCGGATTTGGCGGTATAGCAGGTGCTTCAGCTTCTATTGCCCAGGTTCTGTTCTTCATTTTCCTGGTGCTGTTCGTCGTATCGCTCGTTATGCGCTTCATGCGAAGAGTATAACGCGAATAGAGCAAGTATAAAAACCCGGCGACACCACGCCGGGTTTTTTAGTATTGCCTCATCCGCTTGGCCATCTCTTCACATTTCCATCCAGGTGGTGGTCACCATTGAATCCCGGCATTCCCGTCGCGAGATCCCGCTCCGGATGATCAGTCATGGTTCAGCTTAGATAAGTGAAGCCATGCCGTCCAAAGCCGACAGCTCTCAACGACCGTGCCTTTCCGGCAACCATTCCTGACAACATCATGAAATAACCGGATGGCGCGAATTAGTGCCTTCGAAATGTCCCAATAGGGGCTGAACCGTAAGCGTGTTTGTCGCTTGCGCATTTTCTGCGCTCTGACAGGCGACGTGAAGATGGTACCGGATCGGGATCGTTTTGCAGTTCCGTCCGTTATCTATTGCCGAATCTGGTGGCGAGTAGCCGGGTATGCTCCCGTCACGATTTGAGAAGGAGAGACTTATGAACAAAATTCTTGCAAAGGCACTTGCCGCGGTATCGTTGACGCTGGTCGGCGCTGGGGCGGTCAATGCCGCTGACCTCGTAACCAGGACATATGAAGAGCCGGACCTGCGCAATGGTGTCAAGATCGGTTATCTCACCTGCGATATCGGCGGCGGTACAGGTTATGTGCTCGGTTCATCCAAGGAAGCCGATTGCATCTTCCAGTCGACTGTCGGCAACGAGCTTTCGGATCGTTATACAGGCGAGATGAGAAAGCTCGGCATCGACCTCGGCTTCACCACCCGCAGCCGCCTGATCTGGGCCGTGTTCGCGCCGACCGCCGGTTATCACCGCGGATCGCTCGCGGGCCTCTATGTCGGCGCTACCGCCGAAGCGACGCTCGGGGCCGGTGTCGGCGCCAATCTCCTGATTGGCGGCACTTCCGGCTCGATCCATCTGCAGACGGTCAGCCTGACCGGCCAGCTTGGCCTCAACGTTGCGGCCGGCAGTGCGTCGATGACGCTGACCGCCGACAATTGATATGCCTTTGGCGCCCCGCCGCGATGCGGCAGGGGCGCTACCCCTCCGAAGGCGATTTTACGCCCCGATATGCCCCCCGGCCGGATCAGGACATGATGGATATTCGAACGGCAACGCCTGACGAGGATGAGATCCTGGTCGGGCACCACCTGAAGATCTGGGATAGCTACGGGACGCCACCGGAACACTACAGGCCCGATGCAGCGGCGCGGATCTTGTCTTTCATCAGAAGCGGTCGCGAGGAGCGGCGTCTGACCTCATTCCTTGCCATCGTCGACGGTGAAATTGCCGGTTCCGCATCATGCCAGATGCACCAATCACCATTTCCAGAGATCATCCAGCCGGAACAGCGGCTGCATGGCTATATCTGGTCCGTCTATGTCGCCGATGCTTTCCGCCGGCGCGGCATCGCATTGGCGCTGACCAACAAGGCCGTCGCCTATCTGAAGTCGATCGGTTGCACGACGGCCGTCATACATGCTTCGGATGCCGGTGAGCCCGTCTACCGGGCCGCTGGGTTTGAACTGGCGAAGGAAATGCGTCTGCAGTTTCCGGCAGAGTAACGAACGGCGTGACGGCACGTCTTCCGCCTACGCCTTTGCCCGGCCGGGTGCGATGAAAGTGGCGATCGTCGCCTCGTCATGGCCGGCTTCGCGCAGTAAGCGACTGGCGAATTCGATGGCAGGGCTTCTGAGCGCATCGTCCGGCCGAATAAGGTGGAAGGCCACATGATTGTCGAGCGTCCGCTCCGACACGGCAACGACGCGCCCGGCCGCAAGTGCGGCATCCGACAGCGGTGGCCGGGCGAGAGCTAGGCCGAGCCCTTGGGCACAGGCATCGATCACCAGATTGTAATCCTCGAACCGACGGTCGTGGCCGCGCGGGGTATAGTTGACGCCCTCGCGAGCGAGCCAGTGGCGCCAGCCTTCGATATTGGAGTCGTGCAGGATCGGCAGGTCGAGCAGCGAAACAGCATCGGAGCGCTGGCCGAGCCGGTCTGCGAGGGCCGGGGCGGCGATCGGATAAGATTTCTCCTGCCAGAGCGGCAGGGCGCGTACGCCGGCCCACGGCCCCTTGCCGCAGCGGATGGCAAGGTCCGTACCTTCACCGAAATCCGCCAGCCGGTGTTCGAGCGTCAGCTCGACATGCAGCTCGTTTCCTTCGAGCTTCGCCAGACGCTGAAACAGCCACAACGAGGCGACCGAGGGCGTCACCGAAAGGCGCACCACCGCCTTATTGCGGCGAGGCAGCCAGCGTTCGCCGCTATTGCCGAGCAGCGCAAGTGCTTCCTCCGCCCGCGCGAAAAACCGCATGCCCTCCGGCGTCAGCCGCACGCCTCTGGCTTCGCGGGCAAAGAGGCGCACCCCCATCCAGCGCTCGAGGCGCGAGACCTGCCGCGACACTGCGCCATGCGTGATGCCGCTTTCCTCGGCCGCGGCCGAAAATGATCCAAGCCGGGCGGCGCGGGCAAAGGTCTCGAGCGTATCAAGCGGCGGAAGCACTGGCGAGCTGTGAACCATGGACACATTTGATCATCGATTGCGATGCTTTTCAAGCACGCATGGAAGGCCTAATTCATTGTCGAAGAATAAATGGAGGCGAAGATGAGCATGGCCGTAAGCACACCGATTTCGACGAAACAGCAGGGCGGGTTCGATCTGGTGGCGTTTGGCGCGATCCTCGTCACGATCCTCTTCTGGGCTTCCTCCTTCGTGGTGATCCGCATCTGTCTCGGACCGCTGACGCCGATTGAACTGGCGACCGCGCGTTATGTGGCAGCCGGCGCCATCGCTTTGGTCTACCTCGTGATCTACCGGCCGTTGCCGGTAAAACGCGATTTCCTCCGCCTCTCCGTCGCCGCGGTGCTCTTCATCGCCGCTTATGCGGTTTTGTTGAACACCGGCGAGCAGACGGTTGCGGCAGGACCGGCAAGCTTCATCATCAACACCATGCCCGTCTTCACCGCCCTTATCGCCACGTTCGCGCTCGGTGAACGCTTCGGCCGCTGGGGCTGGGCCGGCACTGCCATATCCTTCGGGGGTGTGGCGCTGATTGCGGTTGCCTCGGACGGCGGCTTCAAGCTTGATCCGAATGCCGTCCTCATCCTCGGCGCAGCACTTTGCTCGGCGATTGCCAGCGTGCTGCAGAAGCCGTTGCTCGGCCGGATGCCGGCGCTTGCCGTCACCGCTTGGATCCTGCTGATCGGTTCCGTGCCGCTATTTCCCGCTGTGCCGGCGACGATCCAGGCGCTGGCCGCCGCCCCGGCGGAGGTGAACTGGGGCGTTGCCTATCTCGTCATCTTCCCGACTGCGATCGGCTACCTCACCTGGGCGATCGCGCTGAAGCGGCTGACGGCCGCTCGCGCTTCGAACTTTCTCTATGGCGTTCCGCCGGTCGCCACGCTGATCGGCTTCCTCTGGCTGGGTGAGACGCCGACGGCGCTTGGTGCAGTCGGCGGCGTCATGGCGATCCTCGGTGTGCTTGTCGTTAATGTAATGCGGAAGCGATAGACGTAAATTCGCCCCACAAGGTGATCAGTCTCGCCCCAGTAAGCCTCCAACTGCGGTGATTGTTTTGTTGAGTTTTCACCTTGCTAGCCCCTTAGAACCGTCACCTGTGCGAGCGCGATACCATTTCGCATACTTTGTCGTCCTTGCCAGGTGCCGGTTGAGATCCGGCGCGCCCGTCCACCATACCGGCCCTCGCTCGCCCAACCCGACCTTCGCCGCGCCTACCGCGGTTCGCGCTGCGCGCATCCGATCCGCCTGCGGCTTCCCTGACTGCCCTGCGCGCCGACATAAGCTCGCACACTAGGCGCTGCTTCACCTCCTCCGGAAGGTTAGGGGTCGCCTTCCGCCACAGCCGGCCGCGCACGATGATGTATCGGTCGTCCGGCGTCTCAAGGAGTAGTTGCTCCTTCATTAAGCGGATCCACCCTGGGTCGACCGTCGACCTTTTTTAGTCGGAAAAAGTACCGCCGCTCATCGCCCTCGACGACCATCATCCCAGCGAGTTCGTCGTCGCCAAGCCAGCGGAAATAGTCGACGATCGGCCGACGGTCGTAGACCATCGCGGCCGTTTCTTTGCCGTCGATCATGCGAAGCTTGAAGGACGCCGTTCTCGCGCGTGCGCGGAAAATCCTTTGCATATAGGAGAACCAGTTGCGAGCGACGAACGTACGGCCAAACGGGGCGAAACGGATCGCCATCCTGATCGGGATCAAGGCCGGGTCTATCGGAACAAGGCGACCGGGCTTCCACTGGAAGAGGAGAGCGTCTGCGCTGAGATCGGGATGGAAGCGCTTGCCGAACCATTGAAGGTTTTCCAGCACACCGTCGAGCGGGTGCCCGGACGGAATTCCGACACCGCTCCAGAGGCCGATCATCTCGGCGGGCAGCACGGGATCGAGAGCATCGAACCATGCACTGCGCGAAGGCTGGCTATCGGTCCTCGGGCCCTGTGTATCCATTCTAAACTCCTTGATTGAGGCGTGCCGGACAGGTGGGGCGCTCGTCTGCCGTTTCGTTGGCCTCAGCGAGAAACCGGAAAAATCGCTGAGTTCACCATCCCTGCCGAGTCCAGTTGACACGGCTCGCTCTCGACAAGGGGAATGTCAATCCGTCGGAATGGTTCCGGGCGAAAGGAGCGGGGAGATCGGCGGACGCCTTGAAAGGAACACCGTGTCCACTTAAGTAATGATCGCCGGCATTGCTGAGGAGCGCAGATTTCTGCCGCTCGCCCTGCTGGACCCGCTTCTGACTTTTGACCACGGATGTACTGGCACTAGGAGATAGCGGGATGAGGAAGGTCGGTGCGGTTTCGCCCCGGCCTTTTTTGTTTGCGATGCGTGCATCCACGCAACTGCGGCCAATGTCGGTCTATGTGTGCTTGGCCCGAGCTGCGCGTCGAGCCGATCGAATCCGACGCGGGAGCCTTGCAAAATTGGGCTTCTGGACCGAACTGCGCGACAAGCGCTTCCCGGCGATCGCAAAAGGCGCAATCTACCGCCTCAAGGGACGATGAACCTCTTTCAGGACAGGGCCGCCTTTGTTGTCCGGCGCCGCTCGTCTTCTCGGCTTCATGACTCGATAGCGGACGCGGTATCCGAGCGCCGGCCACCAGCGGTTTTGGTTCCTCAGGCAAGGCGCCGACACTGACAAAAAATTCAATGAAGACACAATGAATAGACAAACAGAAGCATCGGCATCGCCCGCGGCGCTCTCGTGTAATTCGAGTGTCTAGGACGTCCGGATGCCAGACTAGCGGAGGAGCCCGTCCCGCCCAAACTCTTCCCAACCCCGTAGCTTTGCGGACGCTTCTTCGGTGACGTCCTGCGATGCCTCGGTCGCCTTACAGTCCTTCTTCAGCGAACGCGTCAGCTTCGCCTTGTAGGCTGCTCTGCGCCTGTTCTCCGCGGCAGCCGCGGTGTCCTCTTCACGCCACTCTTCGACAGCGCCCCGGTCGAGCAGATCCTCGACCATCCGTGGTTCGAAGATGTGGAAGGTGATCTGCCTGGCGCGGCCCCGAAGTTTCACCGTTCGCGTTCCCGCGCTGGGCAGACGACCGTCCTCCAGCCAGCGACGTCGCTCGGTCGTTGAGATCGTGAGGATGTCCTCGATTTCGCGCGGGATCACCGGCAGGCTTTCGATGCCTTCGAGCGACTTCGCAATCACTGCCGAGGCATGACGGAACTCGCTCTCCGAGCTTTCAGGCATTGCCAACGTTAAAACCCTCCCGCTGACGTCGAGCAATTTTCGGGTGGACGACGGGAGGCGCGCACGAATTTCCAAGAGGATTCCCTTGGCGCGCACTGACGACCCTAGAGTGCCCGCGGGCGCTAGCGTCCACGTTTCGACCAGTTCAGGAGAGCCATTTTTCTTTGTTTTCGCCATGCGCACTCAGATGGGATCAAGGCGCAGCTCCGTCAACAGATCACGACGTTGATACATTGGCCTCCTCGATCTCCGCCAAGATCAACAGCTCCTGCGCCACAGCGTGGTACGAGGTCGGGGTTCGTGGTATTTTTAGGAACGGTGGAGCGGGATCAACGTCGATGCAGGCGATTGAGGATTGGCTAGGTCAACTCGGTCTTGGCAAGTACGCCGACACCTTCGTCGAGAATGACGTGGACCTGCGAGCGCTCGCTCATCTTGCCGAATCCGACCTTCTGGAGCTCGGCGTCTCGCTTGGGCACCGGAAGATTATTCTGGCTGCGATCAACGAACTTGCGCATCAACGTCCGGACGAGCAGCCTCCTGCTTTAGCCGCTACCGATGCAGAACCCGAAGCTGCGGCTGACCGGCGATTGCTCAGCGTGCTGTTCTGCGACCTGGTCGGGTCGACAGCGCTGTCAGCGCAGCTCGACCCGGAAGACATGCACGAGTTGACCCGCCGCTATCAGGATAGCGTCGCCGGGGCCGTCACGCGCTTCGGAGGCTACGTCGCGAAATATCTCGGAGATGGCGTGCTAGCCTATTTCGGGTGGCCTAGCGCTTACGAGGACCATGCCGAGCGTTCAATCCGGGCCGGCCTCGAGGCGATGGCCGCCGTCGACGCCCTGCAGCCGCCCAATGCGCAGCGACTGAAGGCTCGCATCGGCATCGCATCCGGGCACGTGGTCGTTGGCAACACCGACGGCAGCGCGAAGGAGCGGGCATCGATCGCGGGAGACACTCCCAACCTAGCATCACGCCTGCAGGTCGCGGCCGCCCCAGGCCAGATCGTGATCTCCGACAGCACCCGCCGTCTCGCCGGGCAGTCGTTCGAAATCGAGAGTCTCGGCGCACAGGAGCTCAAAGGCTTCACCTCGCCCGTTGCACTGTTTGAAGTCCGCGGTCAGCGAGAGGTGGATAGCCGTTTCGAAGCTGCACATGCCAGCGGGCTTTCGAAATTTGTCGGCCGCGTTAGTGAGATCGGCCTGTTGCTCGAACGGTGGGAGTTGGCGAAGGCCGGGCAAGGCCAGGCGGTCTTCCTGTCGGGGGAGGCTGGCATCGGGAAATCCCGCCTTGTCGAGACTTTCGAAGAACATCTGCAAGAGACACCGCATGATCTCATTCGATTGCAGTGTTCACCCTATCACGCTACCTCGGCCTTTTATCCGATCGTCGAGCGACTGAGCCGGGTCGCGTCGTTTGCCCCGACAGATGACTGGAACACGCGCGTCGAAAAGTTTCGCACCCTTGTTGGCCGCTACGGCGAAAGTCCTTCCGACGTTGGCGCGATCTACGCCGAACTGCTTTCGCTCGACGTCGGCGACGAGTTCAGACCTCCGGATATCTCCGCCCATCAGCGCAAGGAAATTCTCGTCCGCACATTGGTGAACCGTTTGCTCCTTGCCGCCAAAATCGCACCAGTGCTGATGGTTTTCGAAGACGCGCACTGGATGGACCCATCCACCAGCGAAGTGCTGAGGGAACTCGTCGGCCGGCTTCACGGGGCCGCTGCCCTCGTCGTCGTGACCCATCGACCGGAATGGAGCGCGGACTGGGCAAGCGGGCTGGCGCAGGCGACGACGCTCTCCGTTGGGCGCCTGACCAGGCAGCAGATGCACGAGTTGATCCAATCTATGGTGTCCGATATTCCCGAACAGCTTGCCGAACGGATCGCAGAGCGAACGGACGGAGTGCCGCTGTTCGTCGAGGAGTTGACCCGCTCTGTAGTGGAAAGCGGTAAACCGTCTGCGCTCAACGCAGAGATCCCCGACAGTCTGCAGGGCTCTCTGATGACACGTCTCGATCGTTTAGCGACGACGGCCAAGGAAGTCGCGCAAATTGCTGCCGTAATAGGCAGGGAATTCGATCGTGGCCTTCTTTCAAAGATCGCAGGCCTTGACGACCGGACGCTCGAGAAAGCACTGAACCAGCTCGAAACCAGCCAGATCGTCGTCGAAGGCGGCGTCTTGGACGATGCTCTCGTTTTTCGCCATGCGCTTATTCAGGATGCGGCCTACCAATCGCTCCTCAACCGGCGCCGGCGGCATTTCCACGAGAAGATCGCCAGGGTTCTCGTCGAACAATATGACGATGTCGCTGCCACGCAGCCCGAACTCATCGCCCAGCACTACGAGAAGGCGCAACGGATTGAGCTCGCGCTTCCCTACTGGTTGAAGGCTGGAGAACGCGCCCTTGCGCAATCAGCCAACTACGAGGCGGTCGACCATTTCCAGAACGCCTTGGCAATCGCAGAGCATTTGCCTGAAGGGCCTGCGCGGCAAAGGGACCTGCTCACCGCGATCCTAAAACTCGGCGACGCCCTTTTTGCTGCGGGTCGCATGACGGATTCGCTGGCGAAATACAGGCTGGCCGCGCCATTGGCACGCAAAGCGGCCGACACACAAGCCTTTATTCGCGCAGTGATTGGTCTAGACGGTACCAAATTCCTCTCCTCGAATTCGCTTGCCGAAACGGTGCCGCTTCTTGAGGAAGCCCTCGAGATGGTTGAACCCGCGGATATGAGTTCACGGTGCCAGCTTCTCAGCCGCCTTGCGCGGGCATACACCTACCTGAGCGACAGCAAGAAGGCTGCAAAATGCCATGATGAAGGAATAGAACTGGCCCGACGGGTTGGCGATAAGACTGCTCTCGTGGAGCTCTCCTCTCTGCCGTTCCTGACGCCGGCACCGGTCAAGTCCATCATGGAAAGAAACGACCGGATCGCTCGCATCGTTGAAGTGAGACGCCTCGCGGATGAGATCGATGACGATGATTTGCAAAGCCGAGCGCTTTCAGTTGACGCATATGTCTCCACGGAACTCGGCGATCGCGCGCGAGCCGATCGGGCGGTTGAGGCGCTGGACGAACTTGGTACTGAGCGGCAGCATTTGAACGTCCAGTTCTACGCTCGCACCGCAAAAGCGATGATGGCCATCCTCGATGGAAGGTTCACTGCCGCGGAGGAGCTTGCTGAGGAAGCGCTGAAGCTGGGTATGCGAACCCTTGGCGCTACGCCGGAGGGCGTTTACGGCATGCAGATGTTCGCGATCCGACGGGAGCAGAACCGCCTCTCCGAGGTCGCACCGATCATGAAGCTGCTGATTGACGAAAATCCGGAAGAGACCACCTGGCTACCGGGCTTTGCATTGGTTGCCTTTGACCTGGGCTATCGGGAAGCGGCCCAGCGGAGGTTGAGCGAGCTTGCCCGCAACCGCTTTGCCCTTCCGCTTGACGGAAAGCGGAGTGCCTCCCTCTCGTTCTTGACGGAAGTCGCCGCCGGTCTCGGCGACGCGGATGCTGCCCAGGCCCTCTATGAGCTTATGCTCGACTACAGGGAGATGACCGTCACGATAGGTATGGCGACCGTTTGCTTCGGCGCGGCAAGCCGCTATCTGGGAGTGCTGGCAACGGCGTTGGGCGAATTCGACAGAGCGTCGGAACACTTTGAGCACGCACTCGAGATGAACGCAGAGATCGGCTCGCGGCCGTGGCTCGCGCACACACAGGCAGATTATGCGGACTTGCTAATGAAAATAGGTAGCCGCACCGGGATAAAGAGAGCAATGTTGCTATCCGAGAATGCCCGGTCAACCGCGGCTGAACTGGGAATGGTCCGGCTGCAACAGCGACTGAAGCCAACGATTCATTAGGAAAAACGGCTGCTTTTGGTGGGAAGAAGGTCTCGTCATGCCACGCTACATCATTGAAAGAAATTTTGCGGAACAACTCAATCTATCGAAAGAGGGGGTCGAGCACATCAACCTGATCAATGACCAGGAAGGAGTGAAGTGGATTTTTTCCTTCCTCAGCGCGGACAGAAAAAAGACTTACTGCCTTTATGAGGCGCCCAATACGGACGCCATTCTCGCTGCAGCGCGGAAGAACAATGTTCCTGCGGATATGATCATTGAGGTTAGCGAGGAGATTGGTCCCAATATGTTTGCGTAGTGCTCCTCGGCCAAGCAGAGGCGTAAGGCGCTGTCGCGCGCATACTGTTCAGTCGGAACAGGTTCAGCGAGATATTCGTTAAACGGCAATGGCCGCTTCGGGCCGCGAGCGTCGCGACTGGTGGCGATCTAAGTTCCTGCCAAAGGGCTCCCCTGCTCCTTTAGTGCCGCTGCCTTGGCGACGTGGGCGCGAAAAGCTGCCAGAACGAACTGTTCGTCGTCGACATTCCCCTTCGTCCACTCGCCACGCCATCCTTGCTGTATCGTCTAGGTACGGACCGGCGATGTGGTGGCGCTGGCCGATTTCCCCGGCAGATGCGCGAGAAGAAGGACTGCGCCCTTCGAGCGAGCATCCAAGCGCCATCCGATACCGCGATGTTTGTGTCTCCCAAAGAATGAAAATCCTAAGATGCTCATCGAGACTGTTCATCCGTTTTCAACGGTGTCCGGTGGTCCACCACGCGAACTCGAAATTTTTTTTATGGCGATCTTGAAACCGAAAATACTGAAAACCAAATCGATGCCGTCGGCAGCCCATAAGGGGGCCGAAAGCCGGGGACGCAGGTTTCCGCCGCGTTCCTTCCATCTCGCTTCTAGGAGGTTTTGGTCATGAGAACTGAGTTTGACTTCGCACCGCTCTACCGGTCCAGCATCGGCTTCGACCGTGTTTTTTCGCTGCTCAACAATCCGCAGCGCCTGCAGGCTCTCGACGCCTGGCCGCCCTACGACATCCTCAAGGTTGGCGACAACGAGTACCGCATCGTCATGGCCGTCGCCGGCTTCGAGGATGGCGATCTCGACATCACGCAGGAACGCAACGTGCTTGTCGTCAAGGGCGGCAAGGCCGATGACGCCAAAGCGGAATACCTGCACCGCGGAATCGCTGGGCGCGGCTTCGAGCGCCGCTTCGAGCTTGCGGACCATGTGAGCGTGGAAAACGCTTCGCTGAAGAATGGTCTGCTGCACATCGAGCTGAAGCGCGAGATTCCGGAGGCGATGAAGCCACGCAAGATCGCGATTGGAAATGGCGCGCCGACACAGGTGCCGTTCCAGATCGAAGGTGAAAAGCAGGCCGCGTAAAGGTCGATCGATGGAGGGCGCGGGCGACGCTTAGGCGTCGCCCGCCGAAAACGATGAATGCATTGGATTTCGATAAACCAGATTGCTTCGGCGCTGCAGACCTGCGTGTCTGCCAGGGCGTGTTCGACATCGTCGCTGCAGAAGCGGGAGTGGAGCCGACGTCCGAGGAGGGCGAGCGCATAGCCGCCATTCTCGTGCAGCTCTATCGCCAAGGAGTGAAAGAGCCCGATCGTCTGCGGGTTATGGTCGAATCCGCCCGCGGTATTCATTTTCCAAAAGCTGCATAAGGGGCGGGACGCCGCGACAGCGGCGTCTTTGTCTGACTTGTTCAGATCCGTGGGCAAGCTGTTTCGGAGCAAGGCGCCTCTTGGCAGGCCAACGTCATCTTTTCGTCATGAGAACGCGGGCCGGGTTTACTTAGCGCTTGTCGAAGCGGATATGCGCCCGGCGCGTCGATCCGAGCGAGAAGGCGTGGATCATTGTCGGCTTCTCGATGGCATGGTGGTCCTAGGTGCAGACGTCGGTTGAAGACAATGTTGATCCCAGGAGAGGTTTCGCACTTTAGATTGGGTGAGCTTCGCTGGAGATTGGGTGAGCTTCGCTGGCAGCCTAATTTTAGAGGCGCGGGGTCTAGAATTTCGAGCGCTCAGCCTAAAATGAGATGGAGGGCGATCAGGTCACAGATAGGCATTGCACAGGCGTTCGCTTTCTTTAAAACGAAAGTAGATCGAAAGGTGCCAGCTCATGTTCTTGACCGACCGGCAAACTGAAATCGTGGCGATAGCGAAATCGAGCGGCAGGGTCCTGGTCGAGGAGCTCGCTTCCCGCTTTTCAGTGACGCCGCAGACGATCCGCAAGGACCTGAACGATCTCTGCGATGCGCAGGTCCTGACGCGCATCCATGGCGGCGCCACATTTCCGAGCGGGACCGAGAACGTCAAATACGAGGCGCGAAGGCAGATCGCGGCGTCCGAGAAACAGTCGATCGGCATGGCTGCAGTCGAGCTGATACCGAGCGGAGCCTCCCTGTTCATCAATATCGGAACGACGACCGAGGCGGTGGGCGAGGCGCTCGCCAACCATCACGAGCTGATGGTCATCACCAATAACATCAATGTTGCCAACAGATTACGATTGCTGCCGGCGATCGAGGTGGTGATCGCCGGTGGGGTGGTGCGCGGTTCGGACGGCGGCATTGTCGGCGAAGCGGCGGTCGATTTCATCCGCCAGTTCAAGGTCGATTACGCCGTCATCGGCGCATCGGCAATCGACGTCGATGGCGCGCTTCTCGACTATGATTTTCGCGAGGTCAAGGTCGCCCAGGCGATCATTGCCAATGCCCGGCATGTCATTCTCGTTGCCGATTCCACCAAGTTCGAACGCACCGCGCCGGTCAGAATCGGCCAGCTTTCCCAGGTTCATACCTTCATCACCGACCACTGTCCGGTGCCGTCGATCCGCAATCTCTGCCTCGAAAACAATGTGAAGCTGATCGAAACCAACGGCAGGATTCGCTAAGGGCGAGGAAGCGAGCCACTCCAAAACTGCCATCTGCGAAACATTCGTTTGACATTCGTATTCCTTTCGTTTTAACTGCCTTCACTTTCGCAATCGCGAAAGTTTTGTGCGATGCGAAATCACGCGCAGGCTCGGAGGGGCAATTGGGCCGGGAGATCTACGACATATTCGTCATCGGTGGCGGCATCAACGGCTGCGGCATTGCGCGCGATGCTGTCGGGCGCGGTTATTCCGTGGCGCTGGCGGAGATGAACGACTTCGCCTCTGGCACCTCGTCGGGCGCCACCAAGCTCATTCATGGCGGCCTGCGTTATCTCGAGCATTACGAGTTCCGTCTGGTGCGGGAATCGCTGATGGAGCGCGAGATCCTCTGGGCGATGGCGCCGCACATCATCTGGCCGCTGCGCTTCGTGCTGCCCTACCATAAGGGCGGCATCCGGCCGGCCTGGCTGATCCGGCTCGGCCTCTTCCTTTACGACCATCTCGGCGGCCGCAAGCTGCTGCCGGCGACATCGGTGCTCGACATGCGCCGCGATCCGGCCGGAAAGCCGCTGAAGGCGCTATTTGCCAAGGCCTTCGAATATTCCGACGGCTGGGTCGATGATGCCCGCATGGTGGTCCTGAACGCCCGCGATGCCGCCGACAAGGGGGCGACCATCATGCCGCGCACCAAAGTGGTGTCGGCAAGGCGCGAGAACGGCCTCTGGCACATCGAGACCACCGATACGGCCACCGGCCGCAATGACAGCCACCAGGCCCGCATGCTGGTCAATGCTGCCGGTCCCTGGGTTGACCATGTCATCCGCTCCGCCTTCGGCCAGAACGAGGCTCACCATGTGCGTCTCGTCCAGGGCAGCCATATCGTCGTGAAGAAGAAGTTCGATGGTCCACGCGCCTATTTCTTCCAGAATCCCGACAACCGCATCATCTTTGCGATTCCTTACGAGGGCGACTTTACGCTGATCGGCACCACCGACCGCGATTACACCGCCGATCCCAAGGATGTTCGGATCTCCGAGGAAGAGACCATCTACCTGTGCAATGCGGCGTCGGAATATTTCAATGAGCCGGTCAGGCCGCAGGATATCGTCTGGACCTATTCGGCGGTCCGGCCGCTTTATGACGACGGTGCTTCGAAGGCGCAGGAGGCGACGCGTGACTATGTGCTGAAGTTGGACGGCGAGGGAAGTAGCGCACCGCTACTCAACGTCTTCGGCGGCAAGCTCACCACCTATCGCCGGCTTTCCGAACATGCGCTTGAGAAGATCGGCGCTGCGATCGGCGTCAAGGGCGCCCCGTGGACGGCCAAGAGCCATCTGCCGGGCGGCGACTTCCCGGTCCAGGGTTACGACGCCGAGGTCGCCGATCTGAAGCGGCTTTATCCGTTCCTCGCCGATCAGCATGCCCGCCGGCTGGTGCGCCGTTACGGAACGAGGGTCAAGGCGCTGCTCGGTGAAGCCCGCGGCGTCGACGATCTCGGACGGCTGTTCGGCGGCGATCTCTACGAGGCAGAGGTCACCTATCTCGTCAAACATGAATGGGCCCGGCACGCCGAAGACGTGCTGTGGAGGAGAACAAAGGATGGTCTGCGCCTTTCGAGGGAGCAGGCTCAGTCACTGGAGGAGTACATGGCTGCCATGCCGGCGATGGCCGGATAAGGGCAACATGTGATCCCCGATGCGTGGAGGCACGGGAACAGGAATGCTGGAACTGCGGAAGGCCGCAAAGATGGTGGGAGGAGACTATCATATCCACCCGACCGATCTTGTTTTTGAAAGAGGAACGCTGAACGTTCTGCTTGGGCCGACCTTGTCGGGCAAGACCTCGTTGATGCGTCTGATGGCCGGCCTTGATCGGCCGACAACGGGTACGATCCATTTTGATGGTGCTGACGTGACAGCTATGCCTGTCCAGAAGCGCAACATCGCTATGGTCTACCAGCAGTTCATCAATTATCCGGCATTGACGGTCTACGAGAATATTGCCTCGCCGCTGCGGATTGCCGGCAAGGATGCCAAGGTCATCGATCTGGAGGTCCGCAAGGCTGCCGAACTTCTGAAACTCGGGCCTTATCTCGATCGTACGCCGCTCAACCTCTCGGGTGGCCAGCAGCAGCGTACCGCACTTGCCCGTGCACTCGTAAAGAATGCGAGCCTTGTTTTGATGGACGAGCCGCTTGCCAACCTCGACTACAAGCTGCGTGAGGAGCTGCGGCAGGAATTGCCGCGCATCTTCGCGCAGTCCGGTGCGATCTTCGTCTATGCCACGACCGAACCCTCCGAAGCCTTGTTGCTGGGCGGCAATACGGCAGCGCTCAGCGAGGGCCGGATCACCCAGTTCGGCCCGACGGTCGAGGTCTATCGCCATCCGCTCGATCTGACCACGGCGAAAACCTTTGCCGATCCGCCGCTGAATTTCATTGATCTGGTCAAAGCGGAAGGCAATTTCCTGCGCGACGGCGCTCTGATTTTTGCCGTGCCGCCGCATCTTCAGAATGTGCCGGACGGGCCGGCGACCATAGCGTTTCACCCGCATCATCTTGCACCAACCGCCCAGACGGCTGTTTCGGCGCGGATGACGGCACGAACGCAGGTTTCGGAGATCACCGGGTCGGAAAGTTTCGTGCATCTGCAATTTGCCGACACCCGCTGGGTGATGCTTGCGCACGGCATCCACAATATCGACCCGGACACGGACATCTCCGTTTTCATCGATACGCGCCACCTGATGGCATTCGGCGCGGACGGCCGGGCGATCACCACCGCCAGGCAAGGGGGTTAGGAGAAGATCATGGCACGTATCACCCTCGATCATATTCGCCATGCCTATGGGCCGAACCCGAAGAGCGAGAAGGACTACGCTCTCAAGGAAGTGCATCACGAGTGGAACGATGGCGGCGCCTATGCGTTGCTCGGACCTTCGGGCTGCGGAAAGACCTCGCTGCTCAATATCATCTCGGGCCTCATTCAGCCGTCCGAAGGGCGAATTCTCTTCGACGGACAGGACGTTACGAACCTGCCGACGCAGCAGCGAAATATCGCGCAGGTCTTCCAGTTCCCGGTCATCTACGACACGATGACGGTCTACGACAACCTCGCCTTTCCCCTGCGCAACCGCGGCGTGGCCGAGGCGGATGTCGACCGACGCGTCCGCGAAATCCTCGAGATAATTGATCTTGCAGACTGGGCCAAGCGGCGCGCGCGCGGCTTGACGGCGGACCAAAAGCAGAAGATTTCGCTCGGCCGCGGCCTCGTGCGCTCGGATGTGAACGCAATTCTTTTTGACGAGCCGCTCACCGTTATCGATCCGCATATGAAATGGGTGCTGCGATCGCAGCTAAAGCGACTGCATAAGCAGTTCGGCTTTACCATGGTCTACGTCACCCATGACCAGACGGAGGCGCTGACCTTCGCCGACAAAGTCGTGGTGATGTATGACGGCGAGATCGTGCAGATCGGCACGCCAGCCGAACTCTTCGAGCGTCCGAGCCATACCTTCGTCGGCTATTTCATCGGTTCGCCGGGCATGAACTTCATTCCGGCCAAGGTAGAGGGCAGTACGGTTCGCGTCGGCGAGCACGCGCTGACGCTCGACTATGCGCCAAAGACTTCGGCGGCGGCCAAGGTCGAGCTTGGAATCCGACCCGAGTTTATCCGGGTCGGCCGCGAGGGTATGCCTGTGACGGTCAGCAAGGTTGAAGACATCGGCCGGCAGAAGATCGTCCGCGCGCAGTTTGCCGGCCAGCCGATCGCGATCGTGGTTCCTGAGGACGAGGAAATTCCGGCCGATCCCCGGGTGACCTTCGAGCCATCGGGCATCAGTATCTATGCCGACTCTTGGCGCGCCGGACCGGAGGCTTGATCATGGAAAAAACCTGGAACAACAAAGCCTGGTTTCTGGTTCTGCCGGTCCTCGTGCTGGTGGCTTTCTCGGCTGTCATTCCCTTGATGACGGTTGTGAACTATTCCGTTCAGGACACTTTCGGAAACAACCAGTTCTTCTGGAACGGAACGGACTGGTTTACCGAAATCCTGCATTCCGACCGCTTCTGGGCCGCCCTGCAGCGAAACCTGATTTTTTCGTTGATCATTCTCGCTCTTGAGATTCCGCTCGGTATCTTCATTGCGCTCAACATGCCGAAATCAGGCATCGGCGTGCCGGTATGCCTGGTTCTGATGGCACTGCCGCTGTTGATCCCGTGGAACGTGGTCGGCACGATCTGGCAGGTGTTCGGCCGCAACGACATTGGTTTGTTCGGCTATTACGTCAACGCCATCGGCATCGATTACAACTATGTGCAGGATCCGCTCGACGCCTGGGTAACGATCATCATCATGGATGTCTGGCACTGGACGAGCCTGGTCGTCTTACTCTGCTATGCCGGCCTGGTTTCCATTCCGGATGCTTTCTATCAGGCAGCCAAGATCGACGGTGCGTCCCGTTGGGCAGTGTTCCGCTATATCCAGCTGCCGAAGATGAAGCGCGTTCTTCTGATCGCCGTGCTGCTGCGTTTCATGGATAGTTTCATGATCTACACCGAGCCTTTTGTCGTCACGGGTGGCGGTCCGGGCAACTCGACCACTTTCCTGTCGATCGATCTGGTCAAGACCGCCCTCGGACAGTTTGATCTCGGTCCGGCAGCTGCCATGTCGCTGGTTTATTTCCTGATCATCCTGCTGCTTTCGTGGGTGTTCTACACCGTCATGACCAGCCACGACGCGGAGAATTGAAATGAGCGTCTCCAACGAAACGACATCGAGCCGAAACATCCCAGGCGTTACCAGTGTCGCAAGCGGGCTCTCCGCCGATGAAGTCAGCCGTCTGATGCGCCGGCGCGGCGAGGAATCGCGCTGGTGGTGGCTGGTTCCGACGATCTATATCATCGTGCTGTTGCTGCCGATCTATTGGCTCGTCAACATGAGCTTCAAGACCAATGCGGAAATCGTCAATTCTCTGACGCTTTATCCTCATAATCCGACGATCGCCAATTACGTGACCATCTTCACGGAGAAGGCGTGGTATTCCGGCTATATCAATTCGATCAGCTATGTCGTCATGAACATGGTAATCTCGGTGACAGCCGCGTTGCCGGCGGCCTATGCCTTCTCCCGATATCGGTTCCTCGGCGACAAGCATCTGTTCTTCTGGCTGCTGACCAACCGGATGGCGCCGCCTGCAGTCTTTGCTCTGCCGTTCTTCCAGCTCTACTCAGCTTTTGGACTGATCGATACGCATATCGCCGTGGCCTTGGCGCATTGCCTCTTCAACGTACCGCTGGCGGTCTGGATCCTTGAAGGCTTCATGTCCGGCGTGCCGAAGGAAATCGACGAGACGGCCTATATCGATGGCTACTCGTTCCCGCGGTTCTTCCTGAAGATCTTCACGCCGCTGATTGCGAGCGGCATAGGTGTCGCCTGCTTCTTCTGCTTCATGTTCTCTTGGGTCGAGTTGCTGATCGCACGAACCCTGACGACGACCGACGCGAAGCCGATCGCCGCCACAATGACCCGCACCGTCTCTGCATCCGGTATGGATTGGGGCTTGCTCGCCGCCGCGGGTGTTCTGACCTTGATCCCGGGAGCGCTGGTGATCTGGTTTGTGCGCAATTACATCGCCAAGGGCTTTGCCCTGGGGAGGGTTTGATGAGCTTTTCGCTTCCCGATTTTTCATGGATGGCATGGACCTGGCCGACGGCCGCTTTCTTCATCGTCATCGCATTGCTGCTGATCGGCATGGGGATATGGGAATATGCGGTGCCGGGCGGCAATCCGCGGATCGGAATCCTGCGCTTCGAGACGACGCGCGGTGACCGGCTTTTCCTTTCGCTGCTCGGCGCAGCGTTCATTCATCTTGCATGGCTTGGGCTCGGTGGGCCCAACCTGTGGTGGGCTCTTGCCATCTCCGTGGTCTACGCCATCGGCGTGTTCCGCTACGTGTGACGGTAAAGTGAAGACAGATGGCCGGGGGTCCTTGGCCGCCTGAGACGTGACTGCAATCGCAAACCCTGGGAGGATATTATGCGACGGCACTTATTGACGACGACAGCAGGCTTGCTGCTGGCGATGACCGCATCGGCCTATGCCGGCATGGACGAGGCTAAGACTTTTCTGGACAAAGAGATCGGCGACGTGTCGACGCTCTCTCGCGCCGACCAGGAAAAGGAAATGCAGTGGTTCATCGATGCTGCGAAGCCTTTGCAGGGTATGGACATCAAGGTTGTCTCGGAAACCCTGACCACTCACCAGTATGAGTCCCAGGTTCTGGCTCCGGCCTTTACTGCGATTACCGGGATCAAGGTCACTCACGACGTCATTCAAGAGGGCGACGTTGTCGAGAAGATCCAGACACAGATGCAGACCGGCCAGAACCTTTATGACGGCTGGGTCAACGACTCCGACTTGATCGGTACGCATTGGCGCTATCAGCAGGTGCGCAACCTGACCGACTGGATGGCCGGCGAAGGCAAGGACGTTACCAACCCCGGCCTCGATATCAACGACTTCATCGGCACCAAGTTCACGACGGCACCGGACAAGAAGCTCTACCAGCTTCCCGACCAGCAGTTCGCCAACCTCTATTGGTTCCGCTACGACTGGTTCAACGACGAGAAGAACAAGGCCGATTTCAAGGCGAAATACGGCTACGATCTCGGCGTTCCGGTCAACTGGTCGGCCTATGAGGACATCGCCGAATTCTTTACCGGCCGCGACGTGAACGGCAAGAAGGTCTTCGGCCACATGGACTACGGCAAGAAGGACCCGTCGCTCGGCTGGCGCTTCACTGACGCCTGGCTTTCGATGGCCGGCAATGGTGACAAGGGTCTGCCGAACGGTCTTCCGGTCGACGAATGGGGTATCAAGGTCGACGAGAAGTCGCGTCCCGTCGGCTCGTGCGTTGCCCGCGGTGGTGACACCAATGGCCCGGCTTCCGTCTACTCGATCCAGAAGTATCTCGATTGGTTGAAGGCCTACGCACCGCCGGAAGCTCAGGGCATGACCTTCTCGGAATCCGGTCCGGTTCCGGCACAGGGTAACGTCGCGCAGCAGATCTTCTGGTACACGGCCTTTACAGCAGACATGGTCAAGCCTGGCCTGCCTGTTATGAACGAGGACGGCACGCCGAAATGGCGCATGGCACCGAGCCCGCATGGCGTTTACTGGAAAGACGGCATGAAGCTCGGTTATCAGGACGTCGGTTCCTGGACGCTGATGAAATCGACCCCGACGGACCGTGCGAAAGCTGCCTGGCTCTATGCACAGTTCGTGACCTCGAAGACGGTTGACGTGAAGAAGAGCCAACTCGGTCTCACCTTCATCCGCGAATCCACCATTCGCGACAAGAGCTTTACGGAGCGTGCTCCGAAGCTCGGCGGTCTGATCGAGTTCTATCGTTCGCCGGCCCGTGTTCAGTGGTCGCCAACCGGCACCAACGTTCCCGACTATCCGAAGTTGGCTCAGCTTTGGTGGCAGGCTATCGGTGACGCCGCTGCCGGCGCCAAGACGCCGCAGGAAGCCATGGATTCTCTTTGCGGCGAGCAGGAGAAGGTCATGGGCCGTATCGAGAAATCGGGCGTCCAGGGCGATATCGGCCCGAAACTGGCCGAAGAGCATGATCTCGCCTATTGGAACGCGGATGCGGTAAAGAAGGGCAACCTTGCGCCGCAGCTGAAGATCGAGAACGAGAAAGAAAAGCCGGTCACCATCAACTACGACGAACTCGTCAAGAGCTGGCAGTCGAAGTAAGGCGGACCTGGCCGGAAGCAGCGAGGCTTCCGGCCATCACTTCCTGCCACCGGCAGCAAGCCGGTGGCACCCACAATCTTTCTCTCATGAAATATCCGCATCCGCCCTCCTTGCCGGGCGGAGCGGTTTCGTGCGAGCCGGAGACGATATGAGCGGCTATATTCTTTCAATCGACCAGGGCACGACATCGTCACGCGCGATTATCTTCGATGGCGACATGAAGATGGCCGGCTCGGCCCAGGCGGAGATCACCCAATATTATCCGCAGCCCGGCTGGGTGGAGCACGACGCCACTGAGATCTGGCAGTCCGTCGTCGAGACGGCGCGCAAGGCGATCGCCGATGCCGGTCTTGATGCCGCCGACATTGCCGCGATCGGCATCACCAATCAGCGCGAGACGGCGGTCGTTTGGGACCGCAGGTCCGGCAAGCCGCTTCACCGGGCGATCGTCTGGCAAGACAGGCGTACGGCCGAAATGTGCGAGAGCCTGAAGGCCGATGGATACGAGAAGCTGTTTTCCGCCAAGACCGGCCTGCTGCTCGACCCCTATTTCTCCGGAACCAAGCTGCGCTGGCTGCTCGACAATGTCGACGGCCTGCGTGAGAAGGCGGAGGCGGGCGACGTCTGCTTCGGCACGATCGACAGCTGGCTGATCTACAATCTGACTGATGGTCGTGTTCATGTCACCGATGCGACCAATGCGTCGAGAACGCTGCTCTACAATATCGATGACGGGGTTTGGGACGAGGAGCTTCTCGGCATTCTCGGCATTCCGGCCGCCATGCTTCCCGAGGTCAGGGAATGCGCCGATGATTTCGGGCGTGTCGACAAGACCCTCTTCGGTGCGGAGCTTCCGATCCTCGGCGTCGCCGGCGACCAGCAGGCGGCGGCCGTGGGCAATGCCTGCTTCGAGCCCGGCATGATGAAGTCCACTTACGGAACCGGCTGCTTTGCGCTGTTGAACACCGGCAGGGATCGTGTTTCCTCGTCCAACCGGATGTTGACGACCATCGCCTGCCGCCTCGACGGCGAGACGACCTATGCGCTCGAGGGTTCGATCTTCATCGCCGGCGCCGCCGTGCAATGGCTGCGCGACGGCCTCGGCATCATCGACCAGGCGTCGGAGGCGGGCGCGCTGGCGGCCAAGGCCGATCCCGGACAGCAGGTCTACATCGTTCCGGCCTTCACCGGCCTCGGCGCACCCTATTGGGATCCGACAGCGCGCGGTGCGATCTTCGGGCTGACGCGAAATAGCGGGCCGGCGGAATTTGCCCGTGCCGTGCTTGAATCCGTCGCCTATCAGACGCTCGACCTGCTGGTGGCGATGAAGAAAGACTGGGGCGTCAACCAGCTGGAAACCGTGCTGCGCGTTGATGGCGGCATGGCGGCTTCGGATTGGACGATGCAGTGTCTGGCTGACATGACGGGGAACCCGGTCGACCGGTCGGCGATCCGCGAGACGACGGCGCTGGGTGCCGCCTGGCTTGCCGGCTCGAAAGCCGGCATCTGGCCGGGCCGACGGGAGTTTGCGCGGGCCTGGGCCTGCGACCGCCGCTTCAAACCCTCGATGGAGGAGAGCGAGCGGCAGGCTAAGATCATCGGCTGGAAGAATGCCGTCTCGCGGATGATTTCGGACGTCTCGGCGGGGTAATCGGCTTCCCCGAGGCTAACGGCACTGGCGGCGTTTCTCACGTGCCGCTTTCGGCCTTTCGGCTGATGAAGCTCAGAGCGAGTACGGCGAAGATCAGCGTTCCCGTGCCGACCTGCTGCCAATAGAAGTTCAGATCGGTCAGCAGCAGGCCGTTGGCGACGATGCTGAGCAGCAGCGCGCCGAGAACGGTGCCGCCGACATTCGGCCGGCCGAGGGGGCTGAGCGTCGTGCCGATGAAGGTCGCGCCGATGGCATTCAGCAGGAAGGCATTGCCCGAGGAGGGGATGTAGGTGGTGACGGTTGCCGTCAGGATCAGGCCGGCGATGGCCGCGATCAACCCGACCAGGATGAAAGTCACCGCGACATGAGCCGGTGCTGCAATGCCGGAATAGCGCACGACGCCCGGCTGGATGCCGATCGACAGAATGACGCGGCCAAAACGCGAGCGGGCAAAAACGACCGCAGCGGCGGCGATGACGACAATGGCAACTGCAAGCGGCACCGGAAAGCCGGCGATCTCGCCGTGGCCGAGGAAACGGAAGGCTTCCGGCACGCCGTTCGGCGGCAGATAGACCGGATTGCCGCCATTGGTCAGTAGCTGCTGGACGCTGCGGCCGATGAACAGCGTGCCGAGCGTGGCGAGGAACGGCGACACGCCGATCCCGGAAATCAGAAACGCGTTGAAGGCGCCGACGAATGCCCCAGCGGCCAGTCCCGCGAGCGCGGCGAGTGCCACCGGCTGCCCGGCGAGGACCAGCGAGACGAAGGCGAAGCTGGCGAAATCCATCGCCGTTCCCACAGAAAGATCGATGCCGCCCGAGGCGACGGCGAAGGTCATGGCAATCGAGACGATGGCAAGCAGCGTGAAATTGTTGACCAGGATGCTCTGCAGGTTTGCAAGCGTCAGGAATGTCGGCGTTGCCGCGGAGAAGGCTGTAAAGACCGCAATCAGGGCGAGGATCAGCCCATAGCGCACCAGGCCGCCGGCGATAAGACGCGGCAAGCCTGTCGTGGCAGGGGTAGGGGTGTGGAGCGACATGGTCAGGCCTCCTGCCGGCGCAGCAGCGTGGTCGCGGAAACGACGATGAGAATGAGCACGCCCTGGACGCCGCTGACCAATGTGCTCGAAATGTTCAGCAGCTGGAAACCGTTGATGAGGAAGCCGACCAGCAGGGCGGACAGCAATGTGCCGGTGATTGTCGGAACCAGCCGGCGCGAGAAGACCGCGCCAAGCAGGGCCGTCACGACGACGGGCAACAACATCTCCCCGGAACCGGTCGTGCTGCCGCTGAGATAGGAAACCGAGAGGATGCCGGCGATGCCGCCGCAGAAGCCGCTGGCAATGAAGGCGCCGGCGAGCAGGGGGCGAAGCGGCAGGCCGGCGGCACGCGCCGCGTCCGGAAACTCACCGACGGCATAGAGACGCAGGCCGAGCGGAGTATATTGCACGATCGCCGCCGCAATGGCCGTGAAGCCGAGGAGCACATAGGCAAGAACCGGTATGCCGAAAGGATCCGAAGCCGAAAGTGCCGATAGGAAAGGCGTCGAGGCCGGCAGGACGGTATTCCCCGTCAGCACCAGTTCCAGGCCGGCGACGATATTCATGACGGCAAGCGTGGCGAGCAGCGGCACGATGCCGGCATAGACGACGGCAATGGCATTGACCGTGCCGATCAACGCGCCGGTCAAGATCGCCGCTGCAATCGCTGTCGCGTCGCCGTAGCCGAGTTGCGTCAGGCTGGCATAAACGGCGGCGCTGAGGCCCATATTGGCAGCCAGCGACAGGTCGATGCCGCCGGTGACGACATTGGAGCCGCCGGCAATCAGCACAACCGTCAGTCCGATGGCAAGCACGCCCGAGATGGCCGATTGGCCAAGCACGTTGCCGATATTGCCGATGCTGAGGAAATAGGGCGCGCTCAGCGAGAAGATCAGCAGGATAGCGGCAAATGCGATCAGCGATCCGAAGCGCAAGGCCGCAGCCGCAACATTGCCGGTCGGCCGCGGAGACAATTCCACAGCGGCAAAGCGGGAAGGCGCAAATTCCACTTCAGCCGGCATGGCGCTGCCCCTTAGATGATCCGGTCGATTGAGCCAGCACGGCATCCGCGCTGGTCTCCGATGAAATGAATTCTCGCACCACGCGCCCGCGAAAGAGCACAAGGATGCGATCGGTGATGCCGACGAGTTCGGGCAGATCCGAAGACAGCACGATCACGCCGGCGCCGCGCGCCGCGAGTTCGCCGATCAGCGTGTAGATCTCGACCTTGGAGCCGATATCGACGCCGACCGTCGGCTCGTCGAGGAGATAGACCTCGGAGCGGCGGCTCAGCCATTTGGCGATGGCGACCTTCTGCTGGTTGCCGCCCGAAAGCGTGCGCAGCAGGGCATTCCGCCCATTGGTTTTCACCTGCAGTCGCGTGATCAGCGCATCGACCTCGCTCTGTTCGCGTTTACGATCGAGAAAGCCGAAACGCGTGAAACGGCCAAGGCTCGAAAGGCTGATATTTTCGGCGACGCTGAGGTCGAGCGCGACGCCGTGACGGCGGCGATCTTCCGGCACCAGTGCGATCTCGCGGCCGGCCGCCTGTGTCGGATTGGTGAAACGGGTAAGCTTGCCGCCGACCTCGATGCGGCCGGAAGCGGGTGTTTCCAGCCCGAAGAGAGTGCGAAGCAGCTCCTTTGCGCCGGAGCCGAGCAGGCCTGTGATGCCGAGCACCTCGCCGCGGCGAAGCGTGAAGCTGACGTCGGTATATTTTCCTGGCGCCGACAGCTGCTCGACCTTGAGGATTTCCGCGCCGGGCGTCACCTCAGGCTTTGGAAACATTTCCTTGATGTCGCGCTCGACCATCAGCCGGGCGATCGCGGCGGCCGACGTTTCCCCGATCGGCAAGGAGGCGACGTCGAGCCCGTTGCGCAGCACGGTGACGTGGTCGCAGAGCGCTTCGATTTCGTTCAGATAATGCGAGATGTAGATGATGGTCACGCCTTCGTCGCGCAGGCGACGGATCAGCCGGAAGAGGATATCGGCCTCGCGGGCCACCAATGCGGCGGTCGGCTCGTCGAAGACGAGCACCTTCGGCTGATTGAGGAGCGCGCGGGTGATTTGCACGATCTGCTTTTCGGCAGTCGACAATTCGCCGATCAGGGCGGCGTTCGGCAGACGGAGACCGAAATAGTCGTTGAGAATATCGGATGCGCGGCGCTGCATCAGTCGCCGGTCGAGAAAGGGCGTACCCGAGATCCGCGGTTCCCGGCCGAGGAACAGGGTTTCACCGACGGTGAAGGTCGGGACCAGCAGCCGGTCCTGGTGAATGAAGTGGATGCCGAGCTCTTCGGCAAGATGCGGCGTCAGCCTGTCGAATATCTGCCCTTCGATCTCGATCCGGCCGCCATCCGGCTGGTGAAGGCCGGCCAGCAGCTTGATCAGTGTCGACTTGCCGGCACCGTTCTGGCCAACAAGGCCGTGGATGGTGCCGCGCCCGACGATCAGCGACGCACCGGCCAGCGCCTGCGCCCCGCCGAAGCGCTTGACGATGCCTTCGAAGCGGATGATGTCGTCGCGCGCCGTCACTGGCTGCTTTAAGGAAATAGCCGTCATACGATTTCTCCGGTCATCTTGCCCGGGCGATCCAGCGATGCCGGATCGCCCGTCAGACAAGGTCAGCCGATGCCGAGTTTCTTGGTGATTTCGCCGACATTGGTCTTGTTGGCGAGCAGGGCGGGAACATAGGTCTCGCGCGGCAGGGTCTGGCCGGCGAGCAGCTTGGCGACGTTGCGGATGGCGGTGCGGCCGATTTCCGCCGGCTGCTGCGCGACGTCGGCCCCGGCCGGCGAATTCGGATCGGCGACGAGCTGCAGGACCTCGGGGCTGCCATCGACGCCGTAGGTACGGATCTCGGTCCGGCCGGCCGCCGCCAAAGCCTGGGTGGCGCCAAGCTGCGGAATATCCCAGGCCGACCAGATCGCCTTGATCGAACCCTTTTCCGGATATTTGTTGAGGATTGCCGTGATCTGCGTGAAGGCGTCCTGCACGGTATTCGGGATGACGTCGCGCAGTTCCGGCTGGAGAATTTTCACCTTCGGGAAATATTTGACGACATTGACCAGCTGGTCGTAGCGGATTGCGCAAGGGGTGACGCCATAGAAGCCGTTGAAGACGACGATATTGCCTTCGCCGCCGATATCGGAGACCAGCTGCAGCGCCAGGTCCTTGCCGATGCCCCAATTGTCAGAGGTGGTGTTGTTGATCGAGTTGGTCGAGCCGACGTCGACGGTTAGAACCGGGATCCCGGCATCACGCGCCTTCTTCAGCCAGGGGTCGATGACACTCAGCGTGCCGAGGATTTGAACGATCGCATCCGGTTTCTGGGCGATCAGGGTCTGCAGCTGCGAGACCAGCTTGCCGTCATTGCGTCCGGCATCGACAGCGATCGGCTCGCCGCCGAGGCGCTTTACCTCTTCGATCTGGGCATTAAAGGCCTGCAGGTCGAAGAAGTGATCGGTGCCGGTTGCGCTGATGGCAATGCGCTTGCCTTTCAGCGACAGTTCTTCGCCGGCTGCGAAAACCGGCTTCTGCCCGATGAGGGATGCACCGGCGACGGCGACCCCGGCCGCGGCAGACAGTTTCAGCAGATCTCGTCTTCCGAGACCCTTTTCAGACTTTTCGATGCTCATGACCACTCTCTCCAATTAAGTTATTTCTATAAATTAAGTAGACTAATAAAAATGAGGAGAAAGGAATTTCCAAAAAGAAGCTCTCCGAGAAAAAGAGTAGGCGGAAAGAGCGCCTATTCCCGGCTCGAGGTTTCCGGCGAACGCTCGATGGTGCACGTCCTTGGATGATGCCTGCAACGGAGATGACCGAAGCACCCTTGATCATCGGCTCACTTGAGACTAAATATAACCTCAAGTGAAAAGGAGCCATTGTCATGATGGGATTTTCTATCGTCGCCGACGTTCTCGGATTGCCTGCCCGGGAGCCGGCATCGCGCTCGGCCTTCGGCCTGCTCTCCAGCATCGAGGCGGGATTGCCGGTCAAGGCGCTTGACCGCATGGCATTGCTTCTGGCGCCTGACGATGTCCAGTTCAAATACCGGCTCGTTCCCAAGGCAACCTATGAGCGGCGCAAATCCAAGCATCGGCTCTCCACCGACGAGGGGGTAAAGCTCGCTCGCCTGGCGCGCGTCTGGGGGCTGGCGCTCGACGTCTGGCAGACCGAGGCCGAGGCCCGCGATTTCCTGTTTCGGCCGCACGCGATGCTGGAGGACAGGCGGCCGATCGACGTGGTCATCCAGAGCGAGATCGGCGGCGAACTCGTGCTCGATATCCTTGGAAGCCTGAAATATGGCAGCGCTGCGTGAGCGCACAGCGTCTCGACCGGACGCTCACATCCGTTCGCATCGGAGATCCCAGTGGAACCTATCCGATCTTCGATGCCACCGGCTCAACCATCGCGCCGGGGCGGTGGAATACATCAGGCAGCCCGATCATCTATACGAGCGAGCACTATTCGACGGCGCTGCTCGAAAAGCTCGTCCATGGCAGCGGCAGGCTGCCGCCCAACCAGCATTATGTCACCGTCACCATACCGCGCGGGCTAAGCTACGAGGTCTTCTCCGAACCCGCTTTACCGGGCTGGGACAGCATGCCTGCCGGGGTCAGCAAGGCTTTCGGCGAACGCTGGTGCCAGGAGAAGCGCAGCGCCATTCTGCTGGTCCCAAGCGTCGTCGCCCGCGTTGACCGCAATGTGCTGATCAACCCGGCCCACCCGGAGTTCCAATCGATCACCGTCAGCCTTCACCAACCCGTTTTCTGGGATCGCCGTCTGTTCGGCGTCTGACGAGACATCTGGTTGCAGATCACCCCTTCTGCCGCGGCGAACGCGCCATCAGTCTGGCATAGGCAATAGCCGAGAGCATGTTGACGTGATTGGCCTTGCCGGTGCCGGCAATGTCGAAGGCTGTGCCGTGGTCGACCGAGACGCGGTCGATCGGTAGGCCGAGCGAGACGTTGACCGCCGTCTCGAAGGCGACGAGCTTGATCGGGATGTGGCCCTGGTCGTGATATTGGGCGATGACCAGATCGAAGGCGCCGTTATAGGCGCGGGCGAAGACCGTGTCGGCGGAGATCGGGCCGACGACGTCGATGCCTTTCGCCTGCGCCTGTTCAACGGCGGGCGCCAGGAATTCCGCGTCCTCAGTGCCGAACAGGCCGTTTTCGCCGCAATGCGGATTGAGGCCGGCAACGGCGATGCGCGCCTTCTTGCCGAGTCTCAGGAAATGCTTATGACCGGCTTCGATAGTGGCGAGCACCCGCTCGGTCTTGGCACGTTCGATCGCGCCCTTCAGCGAAATATGCGTGGAGACGTGGATGGTATTCAGCCGCTCGGAAGCCAGCAGCATGAAGGAACTCTTCGAGCCGGTGAGATGGGCGAGAAGCCCGGTATGGCCGTCATGGTGATGGCCGGCAAGGTTCATCGCTTCCTTGTTGATCGGCGCAGTGACGATGACATCGGCTTCACCGGACATCGCAAGGTCGACGGCGCGGGTGATATAACGCACCGAAGCATCGCCGGCGATCCGGCTGACCTTGCCGATTTCGGGCAGGGCCGCGCCGAGCGCAACTTCATCGACGGCAATCCTGTCATCGCCGCCGGCATCGGCCGGCGCGAATGTCAGGCCGGTGCCGCAGACGCGATCGGCGCGCTCCAGCGCTTCGACATTGCCGACAATGACGAAATCGCGGCGCTCTTCACTCGGAAGGGCCGCCAAGGCCTTGACGATCACTTCGGGGCCGACACCGGCCGGATCGCCGAGCGTCACGGCGACTTTCGCATTCCTGTCCATCATAAAAGTTCCTTCTACAACGCGGCCGCGTAAATCGAGCGGATGTCGGCGCGTGTGAGATCGCGCGGATTATTGTCGAGCAGACGGCGAATGGCAAAGGCATCGTCGGCCATGGCGTCGAGATCGCTTTCCGGCACGCCGAGGCCGGAGAGCTTCATCTCGATACCGAGTTCGGCGCAGAAGGCGTAAGCCGCATCGAAGACGGATGCGATGGTTTCCGAGGTTTGACGTCCGAGCGCGGCCATCACGGTCTTCGTCTTTTCCGGGGCGGCCGGCGTGTTGAAGGCAAGCACATGCGGAAAGATCAGCGCGTTTGCTGCGCCATGGGCAACATGCCAGCGCGTGCCGAGGGGATAGGCAAGCGCATGGCCGCCGGCAGTGTTGACCGGGCCAAGGCAGAAACCGCCGTAAAGCGAGGCGAGCGACAGGCCGGCACGCGCCTCGGCGTCGTTGCCATCCTTGACGGCGCGGGCGAGATATTTGCCGACCAGCCGCGTTCCCTCGATCGCATAGAGATCGACCATCGGATGGGCCTTGCGATTGGTGAAGGCCTCGACGCAATGGGCCATCGCGTCGATGCCGGTAGCAGCTGTCGTGGGGGCCGGTACGCTGAAGGTCAGGGCCGGATCGATGACGGCGATGTCGGCCAGCATATGCAGGCTTTCCACCGCAAGCTTGGCCATCGTCTTGGGATCGGTGACCAGCGCGCGGATGCCGGCCTCGCTGCCGGTGCCGGAGGTGGTCGGTACCTGGGCGAGTGCTGCCTTGCGCGGCCCATGCACTTTGTTGGGGCCGACGACGTCATGCAGCGTCTGCGCGGAGCCGGCAAGAACGGCGGCAAGTTTCGCCAGGTCCATGGCACTGCCGCCCCCGAAGCCGACGATCAGTTCAGCGTTGGCGCCGTTGGCTGCGGCCAGGACTTTTTCGAGGTTGGCCGTGTCCGGCTCGGGCGTCACTTCGGCAAAGACCGTCACTTCGCCCTTCAGCTCCAGCAGGTCGATGCGCGAGGCATTGAAGGCATCGGAGATCACAAGCGTGCGCCGATAGCCCTTTTCGGCAGCCCATTTGCCGAGCTTTGCCGCCGTGCCGATGCCGAATTCGATCAGGTGCGGACGAACGATCGTGATTGGCGAATCCAAGCTGGCCATGAACCAGTCCTCCCTGCAAGACCTTGCGGCGATGTCGTCTCTCTTTAATGTAAAGTTGTAAGATTAATGTCAAGCCAGCATTCCCAGGCGCGTAAATTTTTATCGCCGAACCTGGCGTCGAATGTGGTTCAAACAGACGTCGGTGTGCTAATATCTTATTGAAGATCAGGTGGTTACTGAAAACCCATCGATGAACGGGCATTCGACCATGAAGGACGGGCCGCCATTCGCGTCGGCGACGAACAGCGCGGAGATGTTGTCACATTCTCTCGCGATGCCGATCAAAGCCAGTCCCAGCCTGCATTCTCTCGCGCTCGACCGGACATAGATTTACAATTTTCGGCCGCCGGTTCGCTTACGGCAGGGATTGCGGGGCAAGCCGCACATATTTGATGGCGCGCCGGTAGTAGGTGTAGGCGACATGGAGCGTGCCGTCGCTGCCCTGGATGATCGAGGGATAAGAGAATTCGCGGTTCAGCGAGTCCTTGGAATTGTTGCTGAGGCAGAAGCCGTCGCCGGTATCGAGATCGATGCGATGCGGAAAGCTCCTGCCGCCATCCCTCGATATCGCCAAGCTGAGTGGGGCGCGCGGAACACCCCACACCGCCTTGCGGCCGATATGGGCGGCGACAATAGCGGGCTCTTTGGCCTCTCTGCCTTCGATTTCGTCATAGAGTGACTGGCGCCGCGCGTCCGACATGCCGGCATTCGAATGGTTGTAAACCATTGCGATCGCTCCATCATTCAGCACGGTGGCCTGGACCGAGGAGTTGTTGTTCGGCAATTCGGTGGGCTCGGGCACGCTCCAGGATTCGCCGCCGTCGGTCGATCGGCTGAAAAGAATGCTCTCGGCGAAGCGGTTGCGGTAGAAGGCGACCATCTCGTTGCCGCCGAGCGGCAGGATGTTCATGTGCACGGCGCCGATACTGTCTGGAATATCGCGCATCTGCCAGCTGGTGCCGCCGTCTCGCGAGATCAGCACTGCCGCCGTATCGGCGTCGCCACTCCAGCGCTGGCCGTTGAGGCCGACGCAGCGGAAAACCGGAAGCAGCCAGTCGCCCCGGTCGTTGACGACGATCTGCTGACGAACGAATGTGCCGGGACTGTCGCAGAGGATGCGAACCGGGCCGAAGCTTTTACCGCCATCCCCCGATATCCGGCATTTGACAACAGAGCCATCCTGATTACCGGAGGTCTGCGAGGTATAGAGCAGCCATGTTTTCCCGTCCGGAGCATTGAAAATCAATGGGTTCTGCTCGGATTTGTCTGGATCGTCGCTCATCTTCTCCGGCTCGGACCAGCGCTCGGAGCCTGGTGCCAGCCGCGACATGTAAATCGAAATATCGCCCATACCCTCCATCGTGCCGCCGAACCAGACGCAGGTCAGCGTGCCGTCCGGCAGAAAGGCGAGATTGGCCGCATGGTTCTGGATGCAAGGGGAGGGCAGATAGGCATCAGCGCGGCCCTGAATGGAGGGGTGCGGGGTGATAAGCCCAGTCATCAGGGCGGGCACGGCTTCCGAAGGCAGGCCGGTAAAACTCATGGCAGATTTCCTCAAGGCAGCTTGGCGTAGCTTTCGGCGAGCGCGGCATAGTCCGCATCATCAAGCGGCATCAGCGGTGCGCGCGTGCGCTTCCAGGCGGGATTACCGGTCTTTAACCCCACCATTGCCTTGATGGTCGGGATCTGGACGTAGGAATTGGAAAGCGTGCGATAGGCATTGATGCGCGCCTGCGCCGCCTCGACATCGGCGGCGCGTGCGGCGTCATGGACATGGTCGTAGACGGTGCGCAGCGAACCCGCCACGAGATTGGAAGTGGCGGTGATGCAGCCCGCACCGCCGGCCTTCATCAGCGGCAGCAGCAGCGGATCGGCGCCGGCCAGCACCGAAAAACCGGGATGGGCGGCGATGATCGCCTGCATGTTGTTGAAATCACCGGCAGATTCCTTGATCCCGACAATCGTTTCCGGAAAGGCCGCAATCAGCCGGCCGATCAGCGGTATGGACAGCGGAACGCCGGAAACCTGCGGGATGTGATAGAGGATCACCCGCAGACGCGTATCGGCGACCTTTTCCAGCACCTGCGAATAGGCGGCGAAGAGGCCGTCGTCGGAGACGCCCTTGTAATAGAAGGGCGGCAGCATCACCACCTTGGTGACGCCGAGCGACAGCGCGTGCCGGGTCAGTTCGACGGTCTCCGGAATGGCGACAACGCCGGTGCCCGGCAGGAGCCTGTCGGCAGAAATGCCGGCCTTCACAGCCGCTTCCAGAATGGTGCGGCGCTCGGCTGCGGAGAAGGAATTGGCCTCGCCCGTCGTGCCGAGCAGGGCGACGCCATGGCATCCCTCGGCCAGCAGCTGCCGGCAATGGTCGGTGAAAAGCGCGAGATCAGGCGTATTGTCCGCCGTCAGCGGCGTTGCGGCGGCGCTGAAAACGCCTGTAATCCTGTGATGGCTCATTTCACCCTCCTCGGTACGCTCCGTCCCACCGTTGTCTGTTCGAACGGGCCGGCTGCACATGCAATTGTCATTCGTCTGTCGCGATGGATTGCGAAAAACTTTTCCATTGCGGCGCTTTTGTCAAGCAGACAAAATGCGTTCCTGCGAGAGACAAAATTTAACTTGTTGTTATTGAATGGATATTCGTCGGATGAAATTTTGTTGGAACGGAAAATGCGATTTTTTGTTGACATATTTACAATAACGAGAGAACGATACGGGACGGATTGTGCTGCGCCTAGCAAGGGGCAGGGAGAGTGCTGCCGAATTCACCTGGGAGGAATGCCATGTCTTTAGATCAATCGGATAAAACCAATATATCGCGTCGCAACGCGCTGAAGCTCGGCCTTGCGGCCGGCGTCGGCCTCACCGTGTTCGGGATGAATGCCCGCATCGTCATGGCCGACGAGGGGCAGGTCCTCAAGGTCGCACATCCGGCCTTCGACCAGGATTGGTCGCCGCTGCGCGGCGGCGGCAGGACGTTCCGCTGGAATTCGATCTGGTGGGCCTCGCCGATGTATTTCGACAGCGAAGGCAAGATCAAGCCTTACGTATTCACCAGCTGGGAATCGGCCGACAATGCCGTCTGGACGTTCAAGATCGACCCCAAGGCCGTTTTCTCCGACGGCAGCAAGATCACCTCGGCCGACGTCAAGGGATCGTGGGAAGTCGCCTCGATGCCGAACACCAAGAGCCAGCGCGCCGATCAGGTGCTGAGCAAGGTCAAGGGTTACGCCGAAATCGCTGCCGGTTCCGGCAAAGAGCTGACCGGTGTCGCGACACCCGACGAGGGCACGGTCGTGGTGACGCTGACGGCAGCCGATCCGATCTTCTTCATGCGCCTGGCAAACCATATCGCGCCGATCACCAAGGCGTCGCAGTCGCGCGGCAGCGACGGCGAGGAGATCATCGACTGGTACAAGCCTGACAGCAAGCCGGCCTTCTCCGGTCCCTTCAAGCTGACGAGCATCGATATCGACGCCGGCAAGCTCACCTTCGAGCCGAACGAGAACTTCTTCGGCCCGAAGCCAAAGCTGGCGCGCATCGAGGTTACCTCGATCGAGGACAATGTGACGGCGACATCGCTGATCAAATCCGGCGAGTTCAACGCGCATACGGAACTCGTCACGTCGACGATCATCCAGGATCTCGGCCCCGAATTCTCCGCCGGCCCGCTGATCCCGACCAGCCAGCACTTCTGGTTCAACATCTCGCGCGCGCCGATGGACGATCCGAAGGTTCGCCAGGCACTGATCATGGCGATCGACCGCGACGGCCTGTTCAAGGCATCCTATCCGGATGGGCCGCACAAGAAGGCCGATCAGATCCTTAATTCGGTTCCCGGCGCCGAAAATTCCGGCTTCGAGCCCTTTCCCTATGATCCGGCGGCCGCAAAGAAGCTGCTTGCCGAATCGAGCTATGGCGGGCCTGAGCGCCTGCCGAAGATCATGTTCGTCGGCATCTCGGCGCCAGCCATTCAGGCCGCCGCCCAGTTCATCGCCGAGCAGTGGCGCCAGAACCTCGGCATCACCGCCGTCGACATGAAGCCGCAGCAGGATGCCTATGCCGGCCCGGACCAGAACTCGGTCCAGATCTTCCGCGACGACGTCGGCACCCGCGTTCCCGATGCCGTCTCCTATCTGGCAGGCTGCATCGCCTCGACTTCGTCGAATGCGCAGAACAAGCTTGGTGGATACAAGAACGACAAGGTCGACAACGCCCTTGCCGAGGCGACGACCAAGGCTGCGGACGATCCACAGCGCATCGCTCTTGCCCAGGAAGCCCAGAAGGCGTTCCGCGACGATTGGGCCTTCATTCCGTGGTACTCTCAGGCGATGTCGCGCTGGGCCACCAAGGAGGTCAAGGGTCTGGACAAGAACCTCGACTGGCAGATCGTCGAACCCTGGAACATTTCCATCGGTTGATCCGGAACGATCGTTCCTGGCGATAAACGCGCGAAGGCCGCAAGGTCTTCGCGCAAATTTCAAGAAGAGATGCGATCTGCTGCGCTTTACCCAAGCCGAGCCGCATCGAACAACTGGCGGGAGGTGGCCATGCTGCGCTACGTGCTAACCCGGTTTGCCATCTGGATTCCCTCCGTGCTGGTCGTGATGCTGGCCGTTTACGCGCTGGCCTTCTATGGCGCCGGCGACCCGATCAAGCTGATCTTCCTGCGCGCGCCGGGCGACGTCGCTTATAATCCGCAGCGCATCGAAGCCATCCGCGAAAGTGCTGGCCTCAACAGGCCCTTCATCGAGCAGTTCGGCCTTTACATCTCGAACCTGCTGCATGGCCAATTCGGCAACTCGCTGACGTCGGGCCGCGCTGTCTGGGCAATGGTCTCAGCCGCAGCTCCCGTTTCCTTCCAGCTTGCCCTCTGTTCCGTCATCCTGACGACCGTCGTTGCGATACCACTCGGAATGATCGCGGCGCTGAACCAGAATTCGCGCCTCGATTATGCTATTTTGGGCTCTGCGCTCTTCCTCTGGGCGATCCCGGCCTATGTCGCAGGTCCCTTGCTGATGGTCGGCCTCATCGTGCTGCTGCCCGGTGCAAGCGTGCCCTATGGCTGGGGCGGCATCTTCGATGTCCGTATCCTGCTGCCGCTACTCGTCCTTTCCTTCCAGCCGATCGCGCTGATCGTGCGCCAGACGCGCGCCGCCGTCATCGAAGTGCTGTCTGAGGATTTCGTCCGCACCGCCCGCGCCAAGGGCGTGCCCGAGATCATCGTGGCGCTGCGCCATATCCTGCGGCCGGTGCTGACGCCTGTGGTGACGCAGCTCGGCCTGATCATGATCACCATCGTCAACGGCGCGATCTTCGTCGAACTGGTCTTCGGCCTGCCGGGGCTCGGACGCCTGACGGTGCAGGCGCTGATCAATTCCGACTATCCGGTCATCCTGGCGATCACGCTGATCGGATCGTTCCTGGTGATGGTGTCGAACCTCTTGGTTGATGTGCTCTATCCGCTGCTCGACCCGCGCGCCAATGATGCAAGAAGGAGCCGCTGACCATGTCCGCAATCCCTCTCTCCACCACCGAAACCGTCGAGGAGCAGCCGGTCAGCCTGTGGCGCGACGCCTGGTATCGGCTAAAGCGCAACAAGCTTGCCGTCTTCGGCCTGGTTATCGTCCTGATCCTCGCCTTCACGGCGATCTTCGGGCCTTACCTGACGCCCTATGACTATCTGAGCCAGGATCTCAACGCTCGTAACGCGCTGCCGTCGATGAGCCATCTCTTCGGAACCGACGATCTCGGCCGTGACGTCTTCAGCCGGGTGGTCTTCGGCACCCGGACCGCTCTCCTCGTTGCAGTCATCGTCACTTTCTTCGCGGTGTTGATAGGCCTCACGCTCGGCGCGATCGCCGGTTTCTTCGGCAATCCCTTCGACCGCGCCATCATGTGGCTGACCGACGTGACGATGTCGGTTCCCAACCTGCTGCTCGTCGTCGTCATCAATGCATCGCTGAAATCGCCGATCACCCGATGGATGGAGGCGCGCTACCTCGAGACGCTCAATCCCTTCTACCGCCAGACGATATGGGTGGATTTCATCCTCGTCTTCGGCTCGATGGCGCTGATCTCCTGGCCACCCTATGCCCGTCTTGTGCGCGCCCAGGTGCTGTCGATCCGCAGCCGGCCCTATATTACCGCGGCACAGGCGCTCGGTCTTTCGAACTGGGTCATTATCAAGCGTTACGTCGTGCCGAATGCGCTCGGGCCGCTGATCGTCTCGGTCAGCGCCGGCCTCGGCACGGCAATGGTGCTGGAAAGCGCCTTCAGCTTCCTCGGCGTCGGCGTCAATCCGCCGACGCCGAGCTGGGGCAATATGATCTCGGACGGTCTTCGCGTCTGGCAGCATTATCCGCATCTTCTCGCCGCTCCGGCGGCCGTGCTCGGCCTTGCCTCGGTTGCCTTCAGCTTCCTCGGCGACGGCCTCAACGACGCGCTCAATCCGCGGGGCAGCAAATGATGGACACGCAAAACAGCGAACGCCTGCTCGACGTCAGGAACCTCACCGTCGAGATCGACGGCCGCAATGGCCCGGCCGTCGTCGTCGACGGCATCGATCTGCATGTCGACAAGGGCGAGACCCTCGGCGTCGTCGGCGAATCCGGTTGCGGCAAGAGCCTCACCATGCTGAGCCTGATGCGGCTCCTGCCGAACAAGATCAAGGTCACCAAAGGAACCGCCACCTTCGACGGCCGCGATCTGCAGACGATGTCGAATCGCGAGCTGCGCAAGGTGCGGGGTGGCGATATCGGCTTCGTCTTCCAGGATCCGATGACGTCTCTCAATCCCGTCATGCGGGTCGGCGATCAGATTTGCGAGCCGCTGATCTATCACCGCGGCATGAAAAAGGCAGCGGCCCGCGCCCGTGCCGTCGAGCTTCTGCGCCTCGTCGGCATTCCCGGCCCGGAAGAGCGCCTGCAGGCCTTTCCGCATGAGCTTTCCGGCGGCATGCGCCAGCGCGTGATGATCGCGATCGGCCTTGCCTGCAATCCCAAGCTTCTGATCGCCGATGAGCCGACGACGGCGCTCGACGTCACCATCCAGGCTCAGATCGTCGACCTGGTGAAGGATCTGCGCGCCAAGCTCGGCATGTCGGTTGTCTGGATCACCCATGATCTGGCGCTGATCGCCGGTCTCGTCGACCGCGTCGCCGTGCTCTATGCCGGCACCGTCGTCGAGGATGCACCGGTCGACGAGCTCTATGCCCGTCCGAGCCATCCCTATACGCGCGGCCTGCTCTCCTCGATCCCGAAGCTATCAGATCCGCCGGCAAGCCGGCTGAGCTCGATCGGCGGCACGCCGCCGGAACCCGGCCGCCGGCCGAAGGGCTGCCCGTTTGCGCCGCGCTGTCCACTCGCCGAGACGATCTGCCACGAACAGGTGCCGCAGCTTGAACGCTTAAGCGGCAGCAGCAATCACCGCGCCGCCTGTTTCGTCGTCCAGAGAATGCAGGAGGCCGCGTGATGGCTGCTCAACCACTGCTCAAGATCGAAAACCTGGTCAAGCATTTCCACGTTAGGCTCGGCGCCTTCGGCGAACGCTCGGCGACGGTCTATGCCCTCGACAACGTCAACCTCGATATCATGGAAGGCGAGACGCTGAGCCTCGTCGGCGAATCCGGTTGCGGCAAGTCGACGACCGGATTTACCATCCTGAACCTTTACAAGGCGACCAGCGGCAAGGTCGTCTACAAGGGCCAGGATCTCGCGACGCTCGATGAAAAGCAGATGCGGCCTTTCCGCCGCGACCTGCAGATCGTCTTCCAGGATCCCTATTCGACGCTCAATCCGCGTATGACGGTGGGCGAGGCGATCGGCGAGCCGATCCTCTTCCACAAGCTCTGCACCAAGGCCGAGCTGAAGGAGAAGGTGGCAACGCTGCTCACCGATGTCGGCCTGCCCACACGGTTTGCCCAGCGTTACCCGCATGAGCTTTCCGGCGGCCAGCGTCAGCGTGTCGTCATCGCCCGGGCGCTTGCCTGCCAGCCGAAATTCATCGTCTGCGACGAGGCGATCTCGGCGCTCGACGTGTCGATCCAGGCGCAGATCATCAACCTGCTGCTCGATCTGCAGGAGAAATACGGGCTGACTTATCTGTTTATCGCCCACGATCTGGCGGTGGTGCGCCATATCAGCACCCGCGTCGGCGTCATGTATCTCGGGCGGCTTGCCGAGCTTGCCAGCCGCGAGGAACTGTTCGACAATCCGCTGCATCCCTATACCAGGGCGCTGCTGTCGGCCGTTCCGGAGACCGATCCGGAGCATGAGCGCACCCGCCAGCGCCAGATCCTGCAGGGCGACGTGCCGAGCCCGCTGAACCCACCAACCGGCTGCCGTTTCCACACCCGCTGCCCGATCGCGATGGATGTCTGCAGCAAAGTTATTCCGGCTTGGAAAGAGTCCAAGCCCGGCCATCTTGTTGCCTGCCACGCCGTCAATATGGGTGAGATTGCATGACGCTGAAGGCTGCGATCATTGCCGATGATCTGACGGGTGCGCTCGATACCGGCACGCCCTTCGTCGCGGCCGGCCTTTCGGTTGCGGTCGCCGTCGATGTCGAGGCGGCACAGGATGCGATCGCCACCGGCTGCGATGTCCTGGTCATCAACACCGCCTCTCGCGCGCTTAGTGAGCGTGAAGCTGCCGAAAGGGTCCGATCGGCCGCCGAAGTCATTCGTGACGTCAAACCTTCCGTTGTCATGAAGAAGATCGACTCCAGGCTGAAGGGCAACGTCGCTGCGGAAAGCCTTGCGCTGAAAAAGGCGCTTGGCCTGAAGACCATCCTGGTTGCGCCCGCCATCCCCGATCAGGAGCGCGTGACCTACCGCGGATGTGTCGTCGGCCGCGGCGTCAACAGGCCGCTGCCGATCGCCACCCTGTTTGCGAGCAGTGCGGACAGTGTTGTCGTTGCCGATGCCGAGCATGATAGCGATCTCGATCAGATCGTCGAGGGTCATGACTGGCTGACGACGCTCGGCGTCGGTGCGCGCGGCCTGGGGGCCGCATTTGCCCGCCGGCTCGGCGAAACGGGACGGTGGCCGATGATGGAATTTACCGCGACCCCGCGGACGCTGTTTGCCTTTGGCTCGCGCGATCCGATTACCTCAGTGCAGATGAACCGGCTCGAAGCTTCGGGCGCCTTGCGCGTGCTGACGGACGCGCCAATGGGTGAGATCGAATGCGGCGAGGGCTTGGCGCTGCCGGCGCTGCTGCGCTGCACCGGCGAGATGGAGGCCGATGCAGCACTCGTCGCCCGCCGTTTTGCCGATGGCGTCAAGGTGGTCATCGACGATACCAGGCCTGAGATGCTGATGGTCGGTGGCGGCGATACAGCGCTTGCCGTTTTTCAGGCACTGGGGGTCAGAGTCTTGGCGCCAAAGGGCGAGATCGAGGCTGGGATCCCTTGGTTTGATGTCAGCGCCCCCGACGGGCCGCAATTTCGGTGCGCCGTGAAGTCGGGGGGCTTCGGCAATCCGGATAGTTTGTTAAAGCTGGTTCTTCGGAATCAGGCGGCATAAGATACCGCCGGGGAGAATGACGTGGTTGAAGTGAATGGCGAATCGTTGAACGCGGAAGCCGGCCCGCCGGGCAAGCCCGAACGTGGAAAGGCCGTCAAGCTGGTCGACCGCGTCTTCGACCAGCTGCTCGAGCGTATTCGCGGCGGGAACTATCCGCCGGATTCACGCCTGCCCGGCGAACATGAACTTGCCTCGATGCTAGGTGTTTCCAGGCCGATCGTCCGCGATGCGCTGGCCCGCTTGCGCGATCAGGGCATGGTCTACGCCCGGCAGGGCGCCGGCACCTTCGTCAGCGCCCATGGGTCGCCGACGACGCAGCTTGCCTATTCGCCGGTCAAGACCATTGCCGACATTCAGCGCTGCTACGAGTTCCGCCTGACCATCGAGCCGGCCGCGGCCTATTTCGCCGCCAAGCGCCGCAATGAGCAGGCGATCCAGAAGATCGCTACCGCCCTTGCGGATCTGCGCGAGGCGACCAGCCATCAGCTTCACCGCACCGATGCCGATTTCATCTTCCATCGTGCGGTGACGGAGGCTGCCAACAATCATTATTATACGGCTTCGATCGACGCGCTGAAGGCTCATATCGCCGTCGGCATGCATCTCCACGGCCTTTCGCTGCTCGGCCCCCGCCAAGGGCTGGAACAGGTCTACGAAGAGCATAACGCCATCTACAAGGCGATCGCCGATGGCCGGGCTGACGATGCGCAAAGGCTGATGAAGGCGCATCTCGAAGGCTCCCGCGATCGTCTGTTCGAGGGCAGGGCGCTCGACCTGTCCTTCTGAGGCATCCCGGAGAGACAAGCCCGCTTTTGCTCAGGCCGCGCTCGGATATCCAGATAGGACCGCAGAACAATACCTATGGTAGCCAGCCACTGATTTTTTGCGCGAACGGTTATTCCCGCTCCTGGCGCGAAGATCAGCCTGGGATTTCGAGGGTAAACACCGTCCGCGTCTCATCGGACGCCACCCGCAGCCGACCACCATGCGCCTTGGCAATTTCGCTCGCGATGTAGAGACCAAGCCCAAGCCCTTGCTTGCCGCCGTCCGCAACCCTGGTGAATGGCAGGAACAACCTTTCGACGGCATCGGCTGGTATCGGCTCTCCGGCGTTTGCAACCGAGAGTTCGAACCCCGCATCCTTCGAGCGGGCGGTGATTGTTATCGGGCCGTCCGGAGAACCGTGCGCGACGGCGTTGGCAAGGAGGTTCGACGTAAGCTGTGCGAGCTTCGGACCGTCGCACATGATCGGCAGCGGGAGTCTAATGTCCGCTTCGATCCTTCTGCCGGGACGGGCCCCGGAAATCTCGTTGACGACCTGAAGCAGAACAGCGGCCAGGTCGGTCTCGCACAGCCGCACAGGGATCCCGCCGCCAAGTCGCCCGCGCGCAAAGTCCATGATGTCGTCAATGAGACCGCTCATTCGTTTAATCGTCGCCTCCACCAGCGACACGATCCTCTCCTGCTGCTCGCTGAGTGGCGACCTGGCGATCGCGCGCATGCCGCCGTCGATCGCGGCGAGCGGGTTTCTGAGGTCGTGACCTTTTGCTCGTAGATCAGCCGGTTCGATGCCCGGATGATGGTCAGCCTGAGAAAGAGCGGTTGCCCTGCGCCATCGCGCTGCTCGAAGCCGTTCATCAGAACCGGAATCTTGCCACCACCGGAGTTTCGCATCTCCAGCATAATCTCTTCGAACTCACCCTGCATCCTGAGCATGGGGGCGAGGTGGGTCTCGAGATAGATACTGCCGCCGATGGTCAGCAGATCGGACAGGCGTTTGCCCACCAGTTCCTGCGCCGTCTGGCCGAGCCAGTTGGCAAGCCGACCGTTCGCTCGAAGGACGATACCGCCCGGCGAGACGACGAGATTGCCCGTCATCGTGTTTTCGAAGAGGTTCTCGAAGTCGTCCTGAAGGTTCTTCGGCGCCGCGTGATCCATCTCAAGCTGCCTTGGCAAGGAAATTTGCGATCGCGGCGATCGTCTCCCTGGGTGCGCTCAAATTGGGGCAATGGCCGGTCGCCTTCATCACCACCAGGCTGCTATTTGCAAGCCGTCTGTGCATGTACTCGCCGACTTCGACAGGGGCAATCACGTCGCTCGAACATTGAAGGATCAGGGTCGGGATGTCGAAGCCCTGCAGCAGATGCCTGCAGTCTGAGAGAAAGGTCGTCCGCGCGAAATGGCGCGCGATCTCCGGGTCCGTCCTGCAAAAGCTCTCAGTCAGCTCCTCGGCGAGCACCGGCCTGTCGGGATTGCCCATAATGACGGGGGCCATGGCGCCAGACCAGCCGAGGTGGTTGGACTCCAGCAAGTCCATCAGCTCCTCGATCTGATCCTGCGAGAAACCGCCGACATAGCCGTCGCTGTCGATATCGCACGGAGAGGGGCCGACCATGACCAGCGACTTGAAGAGATCAGGACGCTTCCTTGCAGCGATCAGTCCGACCATGGCGCTAACCGAATGGCCGACGAAAATGACTTTCTTCAGTGATAGGGCGTCAATGATCTCCACCACGTCGTCCGCATAGCCGTCGAGGGTGGCGTACTTTTCGAAGGAATAGGCCTTCAGGTCGGATTGCGCCGATCGTGCTCCTGCTGCCAACATGGGTAAGGTCAGGGCCTGTGGTACCTGATGCCTCGGTGCCGCGTATCGAATGGCAGGCGGCGCAAGGCTTGCTCATGAATACCAGCTTTCCAGCTGCGGCTTCACCGTCCAGTGGGGCGGCGGCTGCGAGCCTTTGCGCTTCTAGCCATCGGGCATAATCCCCGGGCTCGTCGGCGACGACCAGCAATGCCATATGACTGTGTTGCAGACCGCAGAACTCGGCGCACTGACCGCGGTAGATGCCGGGTTTGCTGGCATGAAGCGTCAGCGCATTTTCGCGTCCGGGAACCAGATCCTGCTTTCCTGTGAGGTTCGGCACCCAAAAGGAATGGATGACGTCGCTTGCCTCCAGGCGAAGGCGCACGTCCGTTCCGACGGGGATATGCAGCTCGTTGGCGGTCTGGAAGGTCTTTGCGGGATCGCGATCGAGGTAGGTGAACTGCCACCACCATTGTTGCCCCCGAACGACGATCGTCGGGGGATTAGCCTTGCCGCGATCGAGGCTTGGCGTTGCGTAAAAGCTGGCAGCGGTCAGGAACGTTATCACGATGAATGTTGCCACGATTGCGCCGGCAACGACCCTGCCCATGGAACGCTCGGTCTGCGGACTGCCAGAAGTCTCGCTCCTCGCGCGAACCAAAGCCCAGGCCATGACGCCCATGACCAGCACGAAGACGATGCCGCAGACGGCGAAGAAGAGAAATATGAGGTTCTCCAGTGCCAGCGCGGACGGCCCGCCCGCATCCAGCGCCGATTGCCGACCGGCACAACCGGAGAGAAACAGCACGCATGCGGGGGCGGTTTTCAAGGCTGGACACCTCGATCGGAGCGGACGCCGGCCGGTCCTTGCTCGAAAAGACCCGCGGCCGGTGCGCGGTTCTCGGACGGTCTCGTATGCTTGTCGTCATTGCGGCTCGGCGCGGTATAGGGCACGGAATAGGCACCGATCGTCCTGACATAGCCGGCGAGCTGCCAGATCTGGTCGCTCGTCATCTTATTCCCGTAAGACGGCATGCCTTGAGGCCTGCCGTCGCGAATGGATGCAACGACTGATACCATTTCAGGGCCGTAGAACCACCACCCGTCGAGGAAGGAGGGACCTGTTCCACCGCGTCCGTCTCCATGGCAAGTAGAGCAGCCGAACCAAGAATAAAGGCGCTTGCCCTGGCTCAAATCATAGGCCGTCGCCTCATAGGGTTTGCCGAGCGCGAAATAGACATCCGGCGGCGTGCCGCCGATGCGGTCGGACATGAGCCGGAACTGATCGAGCGCCGAGGTGACAGGCGGGTCGGACCGGTATTGGCGCGGGTGTCGTGCCCATCCGATCGCCACGCCGATGAGCAACATGCAAAGCAGCGTTCCTGCCGCAAACCAATTGAAATGTTTTGCCGCGCTCATCGCCACCGCTCCTGATCAGGATGGCGATGAGGTGCTGGAGAGGCTGAGGCTCACCGGCAACAGCTTGTAAGATGGGGTCTTGGCTTTGGCGTCATGATGGGCCAGCGGAAAGAGCGGGTTGGCCTCCGGGTAATAGGCCGCGCAGCAACCCTTCGGCATGTCATGCCGGGCGATCCTGAAGCCGGTGACACGGCGCGTCGTGGCAAAATCGATTGCCGTCGTCAGATCGACGAAGTCACCGTCCTTAAAGCCCAGACGCTGGATGTCCTCCTCGTTCATGAAGACGACCTTTCTGGTCCCATCCACCCCGCGGTAGCGGTCGCCATAGCCGTAGATTGTCGTGTTGAACTGGTCGTTCGAGCGCAACGTGGCAAGGTTGAGAACCTCGCCGGCGGCGGGGTCGATGTCGAGCTGCGGAAAGAGCCGTGACGGCGTTATGAAATTGGCCTTCTTGTTGGAGGTGGCGAATTTGCGCTGCCGCGCCGGCACCGGCCGCGGAAAGCCTCCCGGCTGAAACATGCGTTTGTTGAAATCTCTGAAGGTTTCTGGGTAGGTCCCTTCGATCGCATCGCGGATTTTTGAATAGTCGCCAACCCATTCGTCCCAAGGAACACGGCCTTTGGTCAGCGTTGCCTTGGCAATGCCCGCGATGATCGCAGGCTCAGACAGGAGCTCTTTGCTCGCGGGCTTTGCCCTTCCACGTGATCCGTGGAAATGCGCCACCGAGCTTTCGATAGAGACTGCTTGCGGACCGCTTTCCTGTTCGTCGATCTCCAGGCGGCCGAGACAGGGCAAGAGATAGGCGATCTCGCCATGGATGACATGGCTGCGGTTGAGCTTGGTGGCGATCTGGACGCTCAGGCGGAGCTTTCGCCATCCTTCCTCCATTGCTTCCGTTTCCGGGACCGCGCGCAGGAAATTACCGCCGAGGCTGACAAAGGCCTTGGCTTCGCCTTGCATGATTGCCTTGCAGGTATCGACTGTCGAACGACCCTCCCAGGTCGGTGGTTCGAACTGGTAGAGTTCCGACAGCTTGTCGAGGGGGGCGAGGCCCGGCTTTTCCGTTATCCCGACCGTGCGCTGCCCCTGGACGTTCGAGTGACCTCGCACAGCACAGATATTGGCGCCGGGTTTGCCGATATTCCCCCGCAAAAGAGCGAGATTGACGACCATATGAACATTCTGAACGCCCAAGACGTGTTGGGTCAGCCCCATGCCGTAGATCATCAGCACGGCTTCGGCCTTGGCATAGGTGTGTGCCGCCTGGGTCATCTGTTGGCGCGTCAGACCCGACACCCGCTCCAACTCCGCCCAGTCGTGTCGGCGCGCAGCAGCGGCAAATTCTTCAAAACCCGAAGTATGTGTCTGGATGAAATCATGGTCCAGCACGTGCCTCTTGTCGGCTGCCGCCATCGAGGCGGCAAAGGCGACCGTTGCAGCATTTGACGGATCTTTCGGCACGTCATCGGAGCCAGCGACCTTGCTCGTTCCCGACGCCTTCAGCGCGTCGTCGGCCTCGATCAGCGCCTTGCAGACGCCGAAGAGTGCCGCAATGTCGCCGCCGTTTCTCACCTGGTAATATTCGGAGGAGATCGGCGTCGAACGGCCAGTCAGCATCTGGCTCGGCATTTGCGGATTGATGAAATGTTCGAGACCGGGTTCGCGCAACGGATTGAAGGTGACGATCTTTACGCCTCTGTCAACCGCATCCTGCAGGTCGTGAAGCATCCTCGGCGAGGAGGTGTTCACGTTCTGGGCCATATAGAAAATGCAATCGCAATTCTCGAAATCGGAAAGGATCGCCGTACCGACGGCGGAGCCGATACTTTCCGGGAGAGCAACCGAGGAGCTTTCGTGACACATGTTGGAGGAGTCAGGCAGATTGTTGCTGCCGAAGATGCGGGCGAAAAGCTGGTACATATAGGCGGTTTCGAGCGAGGCCCGCCCAGAGGTGTAAAAATCGACCTGCTGGGGAGCGATGGCCCGCAGCTCCTGGCCGATTTCTGCAAAGGCGTCATCCCAGCTCACAGGCTCGTATTTGTCGGTTTCGCTGTTCCAGCGCATAGGGTGGGTCAGGCGGCCTTGCTCTTCAAGATCGTGATCACTCCACTCTTCCAACTCACGCAAGGTATGGGAGGCGAAAAAGCCTTTGTCTGCCCGGCGGCTGGTGATTTCCCAGGCGGTTGCCTTGGCGCCGTTCTCGCAAAATTCCATCGGATGAGGTTTGGCAGGCTTGGCCCAGGCGCAGCTGACACACATATAGCCGTCGGCCTTGTTTTGATGGATAAGCATCGACGACCCGGAACGCGGGACGTGCTCGCGCAGAAGAATCTCTCCGGTAGATCTGGCTGCTCCCCATCCGCCCGCTGCATGGCTTCCTTTGCCGATCTTGGGGTGATTTTTCGATCTCGCTGACATTTTCGCCTCTCGACACTTTCTGACGCAGAAATTCCCGGCCGACGTTCCGTCACGCCGAACTCCGCCAGAGACCAAACTGTTCCATGCTCGGGCTTTCCAGGATTGAAGATATCGGCGCAGCCGGGCTGTGAGCGTTATCCCCCGGGGGTGAGATGCTTTTCGACTGGCCGGATAGCTTCTTGCTAGCGTAGGGCCAGCGTCATTCTTCGGCTGGCCGCCGGCGGAAAGATGATCAGTCGATGAGGTTGCTTCCGAGCATCGACAGCAAGGACCCGCGTGCCCGGCTGACGCGGCTTTTCAAGGTGCCTATCCGGCATCCGCATAGCTTTGCGGCGTCCTCGTAACTCGTTCCGGTCGCAACAAGTATCAGCGCGCGACGCCTGTCGTCTGGAAGTTGCGTGAGTGCTCGTTCTAGCTCACGCTCCCGCAGGGCCCATTCCTGGCTTGGCGCAATTGCCACCTGTTCCATTACCGCGTCCATGGCGGTTGGCTCGCGTTTCTGTCGGCGGTAGTTGGTGCAAAATGTGTTTCTGAGGATCGTGAAGAGCCAGGATTTGAGTGAGGTGTCGGGCTTGTAGAGGTGTCGCGAGTTCAATGCCTTTAGCAGGGTTTCCTGCACGAGATCATCGATGTCGTCCTCGCTGCGCAGGAACCTTCGGGCAAAAGAACGCAACGCCGGCGTCAACTGGACGATCTCCGACTCGATGGCGGACGTTTGCTTGCAATCCGACGCAGAGCTTACCGGGAATGAAGAATTCATTTTTCCCTCCTGTTATAAGAAGGAAAAGCGGTACGCCTGCTCTTCGTTGCTGTACGCTACCGGACAAACCGGGTGGTTGTGATCGGCCGACAGATCTTCCACGAAAGTGCTGGTTTCAGCACGGACGAAACGCGCGGAAATGAGGACGCCGGGCCCGTTGCAGCTCCAGCAGCACCATCCTTGTTTTAAGCTTCAACTTCGCCATAAAGCTGACCGCACATCGTCAGCGATTGGCGCATCGCGGCCACGCGCTCTTCGGCATCTTTGGATGAATAGGCCCAGATTTCCGTCGCCCAGTTCTTGCCGTCCATATCGTATTGGAGAGCAAACCTGTAGAGCTTCCGATTATCACCGTCCGTGGCCACGAAAGCGGCATTCGGACCGTCGTGACTGTTTCACTCTTCTGAACATCAAAACATTCACAATAGGCTCCTTGGCTGTTCATTGTGCGGCTCCCGAGACGCGGCGCGGCTTTCCAGGGCTTAACCGCGGCGTCTGGGTTTCGTTCCCGCGAATGGGCCGGCCAATCCCGGCGATCACGACCGGCCATTCCACCCTTCGCATCGGTGGCCTTCCCTTCGGTACAGGCGAAGCTTTGCGGTCGGGTCCTGGCATTCGGAAAGCTGAGACAGTCGCTGAGTATCCGAAAAAGCTACAGATATTACGTGATGCTACAGGTCTCGGCATGGTACGCCTGCTAGTGTTTGGGCTCCAAAAGCTTCCTCCTGAGCGATCGCAGGATGTGTGGATGCGTGCATGGCAAAACGTGGTGTGGCTCTTTTTCTCCTCCTGACGAGTTGCGGGCATCCGGACGGCGTGATGACGCCGGTTTCAATGTCATCGTCGATGCCACCGACATCTAGGGTCGACATGCTGGTCGCCACCACGCGCGAGCCTTCCGGAAGCCCCGCCACGCTCTTCAATGGCGAGCGCAGTTCCAAGCCGCATCTGACCCAGATCTCGATTTCTATTCCAGCAAAGCGCGAAGTCGGCACCGTGCAGTGGCCAATGCGCCTTCCGCCCGATCCTGCCACCGACTTTGCCGTGACCAGTGTTCAGCAGATCGACACGGTGGCGCAAGGCCGCGTCTGGTTTCGGCAGCATGTAAACGGCGGACATGCGCTCGTCTTCATTCACGGCTTCAACAACACCTATGAGGATTCGGTTTTCCGGCTGGCGCAGATCGTCCACGACAGCAAGATGCAGGCGACGCCGGTCCTGTTCACCTGGCCGTCGAGAGCAGAGATTACCGCCTACCAATACGACAAGGAAAGTACGAATTATTCGCGCACGGCGCTGGAGCAGGCGCTGCGCACGCTGGCAGCTGATCCCAACGTCAAGGACATCACCATCATGGCCCACTCGATGGGCACATGGCTTGCCATGGAATCTCTGCGGCAGATGGGAATACGCGACGGCCACGTCAATTCGAAGATCCACAATGTCATCCTGGCCTCACCTGACATCGACATCCAGGTCTTTGCCAAACAATATGTGGAGATGGGCGAGCCCCGTCCGAAATTCACGATCTTCGTCTCTCAGGATGACAAGGCTCTTGCGATCTCCAGCTTCATCACCGGACGCGTCTCCCGTCTCGGCGCGATCAATCCGGCCGAAGAGCCCTACCGCTCGAAGCTGGAAAAAGCCGGCATCACCGCCATCGACCTGACAAAGGTGAAGAGCAGCGACAGTCTCAACCACGGCAAATTCGCCGAAAGCCCCGAGATCGTCCAACTCATCGGACAGCGCCTCATGACCGGCCAGACCCTTACCGATTCCAAAGTCACATTGGGTCAAGGCCTTACGGCCGTCGTCGGCGGAACGGTGACCAATATCGGCACCGTTGCCGCTACCGCTGTCGCGGCACCGATTGCGATCATCGAGCAGCCCACCAGGCAACAGAGACCGCCACGATCCGCTAAGGACACGCTCGACGGCGACCTGAAGCAACAGACGCTGACGCAATGAGGAGTTCCAGGTTGAGATGGCTCTTTTCCTTTACTGCCGTTTTTCTGTTCGCATTGAATGCCTGGGCGCAAACTCCGCCGGCGGAGCCGCAACAGAAAATCGACGAACTCGTTCGCCTGCTGCAGGATCCGGACGTAAAGGCCTGGCTCGATAGCCGCAAGCAGCGCGAGCCTTTGACACCCGTTTCACCTGCGGGCAATTCTGCCTTGGCCAAGTGGGAGGCTGGGGCGCGGCTGGGCGTGAACCAGATCCTTTCGGCGATACCTGCGATACCGGCGGAAGTGACGGCGGCGGCGACAAGAGCAAGACGCGAAGCCGCCAGCAGGGGCTATGCGCCGATATTCGTGATATTTGGCGGCCTGGTCGCTTTCGGTCTCGCCGCCGAGGCGGTGTATCGCAGGTTTGCCGCTCGCCGTGAGGCATTGCTTGGCCGGCTTATCCCGGTCGGCATCTTCGCCGGAGCGATGGCAATCGTATTTTTCGCGATCGACTGGCCGCCACTCGCGCGAGTGACGCTTCTGGCCTATCTCGCCGCGTTCATCGTATTTCGATTGGCTGCCGCGCTCCTGTCGGTGGCGGCAATGGGTTCCCCGCTGCGCAGGAGGTTGTTGGTTCTGTTCGGGCTCGCTTGTTTTGCGGTCGCCACGGCCGTCGTCGGCGAGCCACTTGGGGTTTCTCCTGAGATCAGCAACGCCATCAGCTACTGCTTCTCGGTGGTTGGAATGCTGCTCGCGATCGAAGCAGCATGGTCGATCTGGGAGGGAAGCCGTGGCTGGAAAGTTGCGGTAACGGCCTATCTCGTCGTCCTGTGGTTCATCTGGTGTCTCAATATGAGGGGCCTCTTCTGGATCGGCACCTACGCGCTGGTGTTGCCGGGAATCCTGAACGCCGTCGGTCGCCTGGCACTATCCTTCACCAGCGATCCCGGTAGTCTGCGCGGTATTTTGATCGCGCGCGGCGCACGCGCCGCGGTTATCGTCTTCGCCGTGGGATGGCTGGCGCTTGTCTGGCATCTCAACCCTGACACGTTGGGTCAGCGCGACCCGATGATCGCCGCGCTTTTTTACGGCGGCCTTAAAAGTGTTCTCATCCTCGTGGTTGCTGACCTTCTCTGGCAGATCGCGCGGGGCTGGATTGATCGAACGCTGAGCGTATCGACCGGTACAACAACGCTCGCGCCAGCGGACGCCGCCCGACGTGCGCGGTTTCGCACCCTTCTTCCGATTTTCCGCAACGCATTGGCCGTCGCTGTTGCGGTCATGGCGGGTCTGATCGTGCTGTCGCAATTGGGTGTCCAGATCGGTCCGTTGATCGCGGGAGCAGGCATCTTCGGTGTCGCGATCGGTTTCGGCTCACAGACCCTAGTCAAGGACATCATCAACGGTGTGTTCTACATGCTCGACGACGCTTTCCGGGTGGGCGAATACATCCAGGCCAAGGATTACAAGGGAACGGTGGAGAGCTTCAGCCTTCGCTCGGTTCGTCTGCGCCATCATCGTGGCCCGGTGTTCACGGTGCCGTTCAGCGAACTGGGTGCTGTCGAGAACATGAGCCGGGACTGGGTGATCGACAAGTTCAGGATCACCGTCGGGTTTGATACCGATATAGACAAGGCGCGCAAGCTGACCAAGAAGGTCGGAGCCGAGCTTATCGAAGATCCTGAACTGGGCCCGCATTTCCTGGAAGCGCTGAAAATGAAGGGCGTCGAGCAGTTCGGCGACTACGGCATCGTGTTGAGCTTCGCCATGACCACACTTCCAGGCATGCAGACCTATATCCGTCGCAAAGCCTATGCCAAGATTCGCGAGGTGTTCCTGGCCAACGGGATTGCATTCGCGCAGCCGACGGTGCAGGTCGGGGGAGATGACAAGGGGGCCGCGGCGGCCGCTCAAGCGATCCGTGCGCAGCAGGCAAACGCGGCGACGCCGGCGAAGTGAGCTTACAGGGTCAGCCCATCGTCTGTCTCCCGTTCTGAAATGAGGAGCATGACTATGTCCGAAAACCGCTCACAGTTTCGGCATTTAAGGTTTCAAATCATAAGCTTGCTGCGATGCGCGAAGCTCCACCAATGTCTTGCCGACACAACTGCCGCCTCCCAACCCACCGACCGCCTTCGCCTTGCCATCGAGCGTGATCGTGCCGGCGATCCGGTCAGATGCCGCATAGGTCGCCACACCGTCATGGGAGACCCTCGATATGTAAAACGCATGGTACGTTTCGTTGTATTTGCAATGGATGACCAGCGGAAACTGAGAGAAGGGATCGTCCTCGGCGCGGGCGACGGTCATCTGAAAAACCGACCCCACCACTGCGGTGCCATCAAGCCTGCAACAAATCGTTTCGATCTTTGGCGGGACACATATGTCATGGTTCAACCCCTTTGTTACACTCCTGGCAAATATCCGCTTTCGCTAAATCGTTAAGGCGATGAGTGCATCCCGGTCGAGAAGCCGGACAATTCGTTGCGATTTGCCGTTGAGACGAAGGATGTGTTTTTCCCGCAGCTTCGTGAAAGAGCGGGCAACCGTTTCTACCGTCAGGCCAAGATAGTCGGCAATATCGCTGCGACACATCATGATATCGAATTCCGGATCCTCGGGATGACGTTCAACCATCTCCTGAACAAAGGCCGCAAGGCGCTTCAGCGCGCTTTGCTCGCTGATGATGAGCTGTTTTTGCTGGGCCTTGGCAAGGCCCGTCAGGGCAATCTGTAAAAGATCGATGGGAACGACCGCGGCCTGATTGGTCCGAAACGATCTTACGCGCGTTTCGCAGATGGCTTCTGCAAAATCGGTTCGCACATTTCCGATCTCGAGCCCGAACCATTCGCCCTTGCCGCAGAACGATAAGATGTGCCGCTGGCCATTCGATGTGAGCCGGTAAATCCGAACTGCGCCTGCTTCGACCTGGTAGATCGCAGTAACGTGTTCGCCTTCGCTATAGATCGTCTCGTCGGCGCTGAATTTTATCGACTGATCCTTTGCCGCCCCTGGACCCGCCCTGTGGCGGTGGTCGGGAACCGTCGTGAATTTTCTGACCGCCTGAGCTTGAAACATGCGCGTTGCTCCCGTCCACGCTGCAGCATAAGCAATCGTTGCGTTCCTCGGTATTCGAGATACCCCTTACGTATTGCTACGGAAGCAGGCGATCACGGACCGGTGTATAAGGCTATTGCCCCTGAAGAGCCGTATCGCGGGAGGTCTAAATGGCATCGGAAGAGGGAGGGGACAGCCCGGCACGACAAGAACCGGCAAGCATTCGCGCACAGCTTGATCGTATGCTCGCAAGTCCGGAATTCCTCGCTCCCGAACGCGGCCGCCGCTTTCTCCAATATATCGTGGAAGAGACGCTAGATGGCCATGGCGAGCACCTCAAGGCCTCTACGATCGCACAGGCGGTCTTCGGACGCGATGCCTCCTTCGACGCGCAGAACGATCCTGTTGTCCGTATTGAGGCGGGGCGTATCCGTCGCGCAATCGAACGGTACTATCTCGTTTGCGGAGGCAGCGACCCGATACGGATCACCATTCCCAAAGGGGGCTATGCTCCGCATTTTTCGAGCGGTGAAGAAGCCTCCAACCCAGGCGACGTGTCTGCGCTAAATGAGAGAAAGCAAAATCCCCCCGGGCACGAGAGACCGCTGACCTATCGCGATCTCCTCCTGCCGATCGGCATTCCTGCACTGTTGGGCGCCATGGCGGTTCTCGCCCTTATCCGTCCCCTCGCGTCCTACCTCTCGCCGGCGGGGACCTTGCCACCTCCTGCCCAGTCAATGTTGGACAGCAACACCAGGATTGTCGTCGAACCTTTCGCAGCCCTCGGGGCTACCGCGCAAGGAGCAGACTTTGCGAAGGGAGTGGTCGATCAGCTCATCGCCAGGCTCGTCAAGGTGAACGGCTTCGTCGTGCTGACCCCCGGGCAATTCGGTACGGAGCCTATCGGCCCGCTCTTTAATTTGCAGGGGAGTGCTCTTGTCGAGGGCGGCGCGGTTCTCCGTCTGCATGTCCGCCTGATAAACGGCGCCGATGGCGCGGTCATCTGGGCAAATCAATATGATCGCGACCTCAGTGATCAAACTATTCTCGATGTCGAGGACGAGGTTGCCGCTCAAATCACCAAGGAGATTTCAAGCAGCCGCAAACTGGGCCGCTCGGGCTCCCAGCCATAGCGGTAACATGAATCTTTACGGGCTTATTCTAGGAAAACCCGATGTCAATCTTACGATGGAAGGTTGACCGCCACGCCGGCGGCGCGCAGGCCGTCAAAAAATCGTTCCTGATCTTCAGGACGTTTCAGACGTAAGGACATCTCCTGGCGGATGTTCGTCATCAAGGCGGGCGCGTTGATATGGAGCCAATCCTGTTCCACCCTGGCCTCATCCAACTTCCCCGCAGCTCCGAGAATGGATAGCAATACGAGATGACGCAATGGGTTGCAGTCAAGATCGGATTTTCGCGACCACTGTTCCGCGGCTTGCATATCGCCCCGCATAAATGCGCAGAGCGCCATGCCGCCTTGGTAGTAGCCTCGGGAACCGGCATTTTTGTCGATCGCAATTGATATCAGCTCGCAGCCTGATTGCCATTTTCCGGACATCGCCAGTCGCAGTCCGTACTCGCCCGCAACCTCCACATCGTTAGGATTTGCAGCGTAAGCTGCAGTCCCGGCCGCAAGTGCCTTGTCGATATCCCCCCTGAAGAAGTTCACCAGCATCATTGCTCGCAGCACCTGGGGATCGTGCGGCGCGAGCAAAGCGGCCCGCTCGGCCGAAACGGTTGCAAGTTCGAGAGATTCAGCAGAGGGCGTTGTTCCGAGCTTGTAGCGAAATCTGATTTCGTCAAGGTAGACCATCGACAAAAGCGCCCAGGATGTAGCGTTGTCAGGCATACGGCGGGTTGCCTGCCACAGGCATTCGCGTGCGGCGCCATGACTTTGAGCGGTCATCGTCTGGACATAACTATGATAGGCCAAGACACAGGGATATGCATCATGATCCCCGTTCTTCATCGGCACGGCGACCAAACCTGGTTCGGCCTGAAAGAGCGCGCCAAGGGGCTGGCCTAACGCGCTGACGATTTGCCCGGCGACATTTGTCTGAATACCAAGCTTGTTTTGAGCGCGAAGTTCGGCATCGAAATTACTGGCCCAAACGACGGCTCCATCTGCTTGGCGAACCAGCCTTGCAACGGAGCGCAGCTTACGTCCGTCCATCTGGATGTTGCCTTGAAGAGCGTAGTCTGCAGCAGCGGCATGATCATCTCTTGACGCATCGGCAACGACGACGATGTCGTCGAGTTGGGCGAGCTGGCCAATAATGTCATCCCTCAGGCCCCGCGCGATATCCAGATTGGGGTCGATGGTGCTGCTCGTTGCAAAAAACTCGACAGCAACTTTTGGCCTGTAGGTAGCCGACGATGGAGAACCCGTAGGGACATTTCGCGCTACAAAAAGTGCGGAGCCAAGTGCGAGGAGAAGGAGAACGAAGAAGAAAAGAAGTCCGGTTGCGACGCCGCGAGCGGTTGGCAGCGCCGGAGGTTGCCCCTCGGGATGCGGATGTCTTTGATCCGCCAGGTCTGCGGGTGGCGCGTTTTGCGGGCCGTTACCGGGTGGCGCTGGCACGGACGTGTCCAGAGCATATTCGAAATGCGGTACGTATCCGCCTTTAGGGACCGTTATGATGACCTCATCTGCTTGGCCTACGACGAGATAATAGCGCTCCAGGGCTTTTCGTATTCGACCAGCCTCGATGCGAACGACTGGGTCATTCTGCGGGTCAAAGGAGGCTTCCCGCCCAAAAACGACATTGGCGATCGTAAATGCCTTCAGAAAGCTTGATCGTCCAGCCAGCGTCTCGTTGACAACGAACTCCAGGAAATTTCGCCCCCGCTTCGGGGCGTGAAACTCTTCGCTTCCGAGAATTCGTTGAACTTGCTCGCAAATTTCCTCAGCGGTCGGCGTAAGACTGCTAAATACATTAGCTTTTGCCGCGCTTCTCATTATCGCCCCCACGACTTGATTAAGCACTTATAAGCGTCTTCTAAATCACCATAGCTGAGTAGATTGCAGTTGCAAGGGCTAGTTCGAACTAACGAGCGCAGGCTGGCCAGACTTTGACCGGTGAGGTTCGGCGCGTTTCAATTGATTGTTTAACCGCGTGAATGGTCATGGCCATACGCATGAGTTCCGCAAGATTGCGGGCGCCCATCTTGGCCATCACGTTGGCGCGATGCACTTCCACTGTCCGCGAGCTGATACCCAGATGATAGGCGATCATCTTGTTCTGCAGCCCGTCGAGGACGCCGGTCAGAACCTGATGTTCGCGATCCGTGAGCTGACGAACGCGCGCCGCGACGGTCTCGGAACCGGCGATGGTGTGACTTTGCCGCCTTTGGCCCATTGCCAGGTGGATGGCCGCGATCAAAGCTTCCTCCCTGAGAGGCTTTTCCAGGAAATCCGATGCCCCCGCCTTCATCGCGTTGACCGCTGCACCGACGTCGCCCTGGCCGGTAATGACGATCGACGGAACGCCCGCACCCAGCCGGTTCAGGCGCTGAAGCAATTCTATGCCGTCGACGTGGGGCATGCGCAGGTCCGTGATGAGGCAGCTTCTGCCCGAAAGCGGCAGAAGCTCCAGAAACGTGTTTGCGCAGCTGTGCGCCCGCACGGCAAAACCTGCCGACACCAGCAAAAACGTCAACGATCGTCTCGACGACTCCTCGTCATCGATGAGATGGATCGTAAGGTCGTTCGCCATCTGCTTTGGTCTCCACTAGCGGAATTGAGAACGAGAAGATCGAACCCCTGTCTCCTCCTTTGCGCGCGCTTATGCGGCCCCCATGCGCTTCAACAATGCGCTTGGACAATGCCAGGCCCATACCGAGGCCATGTGGCTTGCCGGTCACGAAGGGGCGAAACAACGATCCTTCCATCTCGGGTGCAATCCCACAGCCGTTGTCGGACACTTCAACGACAAGAGACGAGAAGTTCTCAACTGTCGTCCGGACCCCGATAGAGGGCTGCTCGGCACACTCCGTCGCCTCCAAAGCATTGCGCAGGAGGTTTGTGAGCACTTGCACGATCTGAACGCCGTTTGCGAGAACGACGTCCCGCGCCGCCTTGAGCTGGAAGTTCGTATGAAGGTCTTTTCGCCGCGACCCCATAAGCGCAAGCCGTATCGCCCGATGGATCAGTTCGTGCATCTCCTGCGATGTCCGCTCGGAGGTGCCGCGCGCGGCGAATTCTCTTATGTTTTGGACAATACTACCTGCCCATAGCGCATGCTGTGTGATTTCCAACAGGGCTTGACGCAGCTCTTCGCTGCGCCGGGGGCTATCGGTGGCGAGGCGGCCGCACCCTTGGGAATAAGCTGCGATGGAGGACAGCGGCTGGGAAAGTTCATGCGCAAGCGTGGATGCCATTTCTCCGAGTTCAATCACTCTTGCAAGGCGAGCGACCTCGTGCTGAAGCTCCTGAACTTGACGCAAAGTCTCGCCCTCGGCTTGATAATCCTCGAAAATCGCTGTGGTGAAGACGCCTTTTTCGCCATGCCTTCTAACGATGGTCAAGGCAGTCGGGAATTGGTCTCCGTTCTTGGTGAGCGCCAGGCCGGCACGCACTGCGCCGCGGTCTCCCCATCGTCCCTTGAGTTTAACATTCGGTGTCGGACGCCAGACAAAGTCGATCTTGCGTCCGATCAACTCCCGCTCTTCGTAGCCGAACAACGCGACCGCAGCCTTGTTGCAGGCCGAAATTACGTGGAGATGGCTGATAAAGAATACCGCATCCGGCATGTCTTCGTGGAGTTGCTGGATCCAATCCATCCGCCGCCCGTCTTCTTCTTCGGTCAAGGCGCGCGCGGGCTCGGGGTATGGCATTTGGGGCGTCAACGACCATATTTGACCCACCACAATCGGGGCAGCGGTACTAGTTTCGGCAGAGACATGCGGTGCCTCCATCTTGATGGGCATGATGCTCTCCTCCGCCCTTTGAGACGCATTGGCCGTTGGGAGCGTCGCTTTTCCCGACCGATAGCCTGATACTACCATCCTTGGATGAGAAACCGGTGTAGGATCGGGTAGCCTCTATTGTTCGTCCCTCGGGACTTTTGGCCGATCTGTTGTCAGGGCTTGCCATTATCCAATTGATCCGGCGCAATGCGCGCGCTTCATTGATCTATTATTGTGAGAAGCAAAGGCAACGTGGCCATTCGGGCAGTGAATAAAACCAGAGTCTGATGGCAGGTTGATCCTTTAGATCGATGAGCGATGCCAAAAGGCCGTCGGCTCTATCTCCGAACAAAAGCCGCGCGACTACTATCTTATCGCAATGCCAGTGCATAGCGGATCCATGTCGATGGTTTAGACGGGATCGAGGCAAGGCATGCCGGTGGAACAGCGTGCTTGAATGACACCTCGCATCCGGGTCAACCTGGTCAATCTTTGGGGGAGGGCGCGGCGATGTGGCGGTTGCCTGTCGAAGCTCCGTTCGAACTTGATATAGAACTCGCTGTCATCGACGATGACGGCGTTCATGCGCTGGTATTTCCCTGCCAGCGTCTCCCCGATGGCTGGATCAATGCCATGACGGGTGAAGTGCTCGACGTCCACCCCACACATTGGCGGATATGGCAAATCTATCGATGTGTCGTTTCGAGCCTTCAGTGAAAATGGGATGAGCCTCTCTCTTGGAGTCACCCACCACATATTGCGCCGCCAATTGTCTGCGATCAATGACCTGCCCGAGCCGGCCCCAATAGTGTGATGGTCGATAAACGAGCGGCGGCGCCGCGATCAAAGAAGCTGCAGGGAGGGCCACATGCGTGGTTTCGGCGTTCAAGGGCGCGCGAAGGTGAGGCGGAGGCAGATCGCACCGGCGCCCATAAGGATCCAGAGGATGATCGCCAGATTGCCATAGGGAGCGACGGCAACCGGGGAAAGATTAAACCCGGACCCGTCGATGTTTCCGACCACGATGGCGGCGCAGCCGGCAAGTCCCAGGCTCTTGCCGTTTGGCGACCTTGTCATGAAGACATCCGGAGAATCTGCCTTTCCGTGCCGACGCGCTTCCGGACAGCGGTTCCTGAGTGTGATCTTCCACCAAAACAATAGGCACCGCAATCCGGTCCAATCTGCGATCGTCCAACTTGCCGGGTGCGTGCCCATGCGGGAACGGCCTTCCGTTCATCATGTTCTCGCTTGGGCAACATTGATCGAACGCAATGCCCGGCTCCTGCGCATGGGCTATCCTACGTGCCGAGGATCAATTTGTTCTCAGGAGTTAGAGAAATGAAGATCGCCGTGATCATTGGAATTGCCGCGTTGACCGCTTTCGCCGGTACCCTTCCGATACAAGCTCAGCAGGATCGACGCGAATATCGAAGAATGAACTGGAGCGAGAATTTGCCTGACGCGGTGCGGGCTTATCATGGCAAAAGATTCACGATCGTAAGTTACCGGGTCGCAGGTTTTTCAGAGACCGGTTCACACCCACAGCCAGGCAGTGAAGCGCATATTGACGCCATTCGAGCCGCAATTCGCGAGAACAAATGGCTCGTGGCGCAGCTCAAGACCAAAAAGCTGCGGCCGAACGATATCGAGTGGGCGTCACGGGCGCGCAACGGAAACATGACGTTTTATACAAAATAACGACGATCTGCGTTGGCGTGCCCCCAGGAATGTCAGGCTGAGGCGATTGCACCTCGACCGAGCAGAAGACGCAAGCTTGGCCTACGGCGTTCCCGCCACCAGCAAAGGCGGAGGGCCGCCAGGCTTCTGCCTTTGGGCCCGATGATGCTGTGTAACCGCTGCCCTAACTGTTCTCGAATAGCCATAAGCGCCGCCGAAATGGCTTCGGCGTTCTCCGGGGCTCGAAAGAACCAGGTCGATCTCAGCGTCGGCATCGCGCTCGGAAGCGCTTCCCAGATTGCGTTGTTCGTTGCACCCGTCCTGGTTTTGCTGAGTTAGGTGATCGGCCCGTCGCCGATGAATCTGCAGTTCTGGTCGGGTGTCGTGGTGATGGTCTTCCTTGCGACCATCACGGCGATGTTCGTGACGAACAGCGGACGGTCGGCATGGATTGTCGGCGTGTTGGTGCTGATGGTCTATTCGATCTTCGCCATAACGCTGTACGTCCTGCCGCCGCAAATGCAGTGAGGTCGTGCAGCGTAATGATGCCCGAGCCCGGGGGCGGGGCGATAGGGGTTCCACGATGTTCGACAGCGCCGCGTGCGAAGGACGCTGTAGCTCTTTTGAATTTGAAGAAGGTTGCCGCTTCATAAGGTCTGATGCTGAACCGCAGAGAGGTGGAAATCGTGCCAGTCGGAAAAGGCGACGAGCTGGGCGCCAGGCAAATGAGACGCCTGTTCTTCATCGCGCTTGCCCGGCAGCTTCGTATCATTTGGCCAATCCTATCCGGCATCGTGTCGGTAATGATCGTGTCTGGCCTGGCAATATGGCGCATCGAGAATTGGAGGATCGACGAAGCCCTGTACTTCACCTTTGTGACCGGACTCACCATCGGATATGGTGATTTTACGCCCAAACATGTATTGGCCCGGATGTTTGCTCTGGTAATTGGTTTTGCAGGAATCGTGCTGACCGGCGTCGTTGCGGCTGTCACAGTGAAGGCCTTGAGCGCAACCGATCAAGACAGCCGGAATGGGAGAGACCGGCCAGATGAGCCCTGATACAATGCAGCGGCTGCTACCTTCGGGGAAAATAAAGGGGCGGTTTTTTCATGCTTGTGTCGGCTTTCGCCGCACATCCCTTCGACGGCCGGCGTCAATTCGAAAGCGGTCCGGTCAAACCTGCGATTTTGAAATACATTCTGCGAGGGAACGATCTGGTGTTCACGCAGTTTGGGAGGCCTTGCAGAGGTGAGCGCGGAGTTATTCAATGGGTAAAGAGCGTGGACGGAGGAAGCTGATGCTGAGGCTCCCCGAGTTCCGTCGCGCGTTGACCGATCAGGCCAGTGAGGCGCTAGGTGAGATTTTCGAGGCTTATGATCTTGCCGCCGATGCTCTGGACCGTTTCCGAAGACAACATCCAAGGCAACAGACGCTAATCACCGAATATGAACAAGTCTGCCGCGAAATAGAGCACGAGGTCGCCGTCTATTGCACCAAAGACTGAATGCCGAACACCGCGAAAGCGTCCATCGACAGACGGAGACATACCATCTGAGCTGCCGCATGGAACCAGCATCTGCCCATCCCAGTGATTTCAAGCGGCCTTTGATCCCTCCGGTGCATCGGATGGCCATGCCCAGGCTTTCAGAAGTTCATAGAAGACACTGAGGACGATCGGTCCCAAAAATAGCCCCAGCAGACCGTATGATAGAGTTCCTCCTATCACGCCGATCAGGATGACCGGCATTGGAGTCGAGAGGCCCCGCGACATCAAGATCGGCTTCAAGATGTTGTCGACGAGCGTGATCGGGACCGCGACGCAGGTAAAGGCAAAGGCCGTGACGGGCGACCAGGAAAACCAAGCCCAGATGATGGCAGGCAGGAGCACCAGGCCTGGCCCGAGCTGCATCACGCAGAACATGAAGACTAGAAAGGTCAGTGCCCCGCGCGCTGGCATGCCAAAAACGGCGAAACATAAACCGCAAAGCAAGGTCTGCAGAAAGGCGACGCCGATGACACCGCGCGAAACGTTTCGCACCGTCGCGCCTGCCAGCCGGGCAAAGCCGACACCTCTGTCCCCGCCGACCCGGCTCGCCAGCGCCTGAATTGCTGTCGCCAGGTGCGCCGCCCTGGTCAGAAGCAAGCCGGAAAGCATGATGGAGGCGACAAAGCTCAATACGCCGCCGCCGATCGATGCGAGCTTTGCAACAACACCCCCCATGACCTCACGAATGGGCGCTTGAAACTTGACGATGGTGGAGGCCAGGTCACCAACAATCTGGTTCCATGTGTCATGAATTCGCTCGCCGACGACCGGCCATGCCCGCACCGCTTCCGGGGCTGAGGGGAGCGTGACGGTTCCCGACCACAACTTGCCGATCAGCGCCTGCGCGGCATCGGCAAAATTGACCGCAACGAGGGCGAGCGGTGCGATGATCAGCACAAGACAGCCGATGACAATGATCGTGGCGGCAATTCCCGGTCTGTTTCCGATCAGCCGCGTGAGCGCCTCGAACATCGGAAACAGTGCGACCACGAGAATCGCCGACCAGATGACGATGAGTGCGAAGGGAGCGATGAGTTTCATGGTCCAGTAGGCAAAAAGCCCGATGATGCCCAATCGAACCAGATCGCTGACTTTCGCCTCTATCGAAACCTGTCCGGCCTCACCTCTTTGCGTCGTCGTCTCGGCTGACCTGTCCATCGTCGCGGCGCCGTCCGTTCTAGGCTCGGTTGTTTATGAGGTGACGTCGGGCACGACATGTCGGATGCTGTGATCATCGACGAAGTCGGCCGGCCGCTTCTGGCGTTTTTTGAGATCCGGCGCATTAAACTTGAGGCGCTCATAGGGGATGGATTGCAGGATGTGCGAGATGCAGTTGATCCGCGCGCGTTTCTTGTCGTCCGACGGCACAATCCACCACGGTGCGTGATTTGTATCGGTCATCCGCAGCATCGCGTCATAGGCGCGCGTGTAATCCCACCAACGCTGAAAGGATTCGACATCCATCGGGCTCAGCTTCCATTGCCGTAGCGGGTCATCGATCCGGCGCTTGAAGCGACGCTCCTGTTCCTCCTCGCCGACCGTGAGGAAGTATTTCAGCAGAACGACGCCGCTTTCGACGATGGAAGCCTCGAAGCGAGGCGCCAATTCAAGGAAGCGCTCCGCCTTCTTTTCGCTGCAGAACCCCATGACGCGATCGACGCCGGCACGGTTGTACCAGCTGCGGTCGAATATCACGATCTCGCCGGCTGCCGGCAGATGGGCGATGTAGCGCTGCATATAGATCTGCGATTTCTCGCGCTCGGTCGGAGCGGGCAGAGCCACGACCCGGAATACGCGTGGACTGACCTTTTCCGTTATCCGCTTGATCATGCCACCTTTGCCGGCAGCATCGCGTCCTTCGAAAATGATGACGATCCTCGCACCGGATTTCTTCACCCAGGCTTGCAGATGCGCAAGCTCCACCTGCAGGAGGCCGATTTCCTTTTCATAATCCCATTTCTTTTTCTTTTTGTCCTTGCTGCCACTGTCGGCTTTCACATCGATCTGGCTCGGTTCGTAATTCTCGTCCATAGCTCTCCCTCCTGTGCTTAAGGTGCGTTGGCTGCCGAAGCTGCCGGTCCGGTCCGATCGAAATCACCGATCAGCGTTCGCAGGGCTTCCTCCCTGCCGTTGAAAAGATTTTCGGCTCCGATCGCCTTGATGACGCCGGCACGTTCGAGAATGCCGCGGCTCTCTTCACTGAGGTCGGCTAACGCGAAAATGATGTTCCGCTTGGCGAGGAGCTCGGCCACGGCCTCCAGTGCTGTTGCGCCGGTGCTGTCGATATGCGTGATGGCGCTCGCATCCAGCACGAGGCATCTGGTTCCGACAGCGAGCTCCTTTGCCACCGATGTCAGTCGCATACGCAGGTAATCGGCGTTGTAAAACAAAATGCTGCCCTGGATGGCGAAGACGGCGGCGCCCTCGACCGGGCGGGCTTCGGGAAATCGGCGAAGGTCAAAGAAGCCATGCCGTCGCTGGATGCGGCCGAGAAGACCGTCGCGCGGGAACATCGTCTGACGCAGGAGATAGGCGAAAGTTGCCGCAACAGCGACGACCACGCCGTTGAGGACCCCAAAGCTGATCGCACCCCACATGGCAATCAGCGCAAAGATGAATTCCATACGACTGACGCGCCAGATCTTCTTCAGTTCGTGAACATCGATGAGGCTGATCGCCGCCGTTGCAAGGATTGCCGCGAGCGCCGGGATGGGAAGTATCCGCAAGGCACTGTGCAGGAAAACAAGGGCGGCAATCAGTGTCGCTGCCGATACCAGTCCGGCGGCCTGCGAAACGCCGCCGGTCGACAGGTTTATCGCGGTTCGCGAATCCGAGACGCTGACCGGAAACGAGCCGAACAGAGCGGGTGCGATATTGGCAGCGCCAAGTCCGATCAGCTCCTGATTGGCGTCGACCTCCTCTCCGGTTCGCGAGGCGAAGCTTCTTGCTGCGACGATGCCGGCGCCGAAGCTGACGAGAAAGATCGCGGCTGAACCGATCACGATCATATCGAGGGGCATCCGATGCAACGCGGGCAGGGACAGGCTCGGCAGTCCGCTCGGGATGTCGCCGACAACCGCGATCCCCCGACCTTGGAAGTCGAAGATAGCAGAGAGAATAACCGAGAGGACGACCACCAGAACGGGGCCTGGGACCCTGAGATGAAAGGCCCGGACGATCCATAGCAACGCGAACATCACGAGGCCGAGGAGGAACGAAGGCCAGTGGATGAGATTGCCCTTGGCGATGAGCTCTAGGAGTGGCGGGATCAACCCATCCGATTCAATCTTGAGCCCTGTGAAGCGGCCGATCTGTCCGACAAGGATCGACACCGACACGCCGGCAAAGAATCCCACCAGAATGGGACGCGACAGAAAGCTCGCCAGGACACCGAGCCGCAATAACCTTGCCGCAATGCAAAAGACGCCGACGCCAAGGGCAAGAGCCGAGGCGATGGCGATCCTGTCGGTATCGGTCGCAGCCGGTCCAGTTGCGATGATTGCTCCCATGGCAGCCGCCAGCACGCTCATGGTCGCAGCATCAGGCCCGACGACCAAGAGCCGGGAAGGTCCAAAGATCGCATAGGCGATCGGCGCGACGATGCTGGCATAGATGCCCGTCTCCGGGGGCAGACCGGCGATGGCGGGGTAGGCGATGGCGCTCGGCAAGCCAACGGCTGCGATCGACAAGCCGGCCGGAATGTCACTGCGGAGCCAGGCTCGGTTGAATCCGGCCAGGCCCCGCAACATGGGAAGACTTCCTATCACCCCTGGCTCCTTATCCCTTGCCGTTGCCCTCGCCCGCTCGGCGCGTCAGAGTTGGTTTTTGCGGCATAAACCGACGCAGGGTTTCTGCGGGACATGCCGTTAGTGTTCGAGGAAGACGAAGTTCATCCAGCTGCTCATCCGCAACAGGACCTTGCGCATGACTGCGACATGGTGCCAATGGTGGGTGTAGACCGCGACATCGGCGACGACGCCGCCTGGCAGTTGATAATCGTCGGTATTTTCGAGCAACTCGATCCGAGCCAGCGTTTGCCCGGGCGATATGCGCTCGGGCGATTGTGGATCGATCAGCGCACCGCTCGGCTGCAACTGGCCCTGGGCCATCACATCGATGACCCCCTGCACCCGTGCCTTGAATATCTTTCCGGGCACGGCTCTAAAGGAAACCTCCGCTTCATCACCGACGCGCACGCGCTGCAGTGAGTTCTGGATGAAAGCTGCCGCCAGCATGCGGTCCTGGCTGTCGATGAAGACCATGACCGGGCGCAACGGCAGCGGATTGGCCATCATCCCAGGGCGCAGGAAAACCTGCGTGACGTAACCATCGGTCGGAGCCCGCACGACCGTCTGGTCGAGTTCGTACTCGGCGTTGTGCAATTCCGCTTGCAGCCTTGCAACGGTCGGGTTGGTTCCGTTGATCTCGGACTCAAAGGCAAGTTTTGCCTGCAACGCTTGGGCGCGGGCCGTCTCGACCGTGGCCTCTGACGTCAGGTAAATGCCGCGCCGGTTTTCGACCTCGAGCTCGGAAAAGACGGCGCCCCTGCCGTTGGACTTCGCATTCTCGTTCGACTGCTGGAATTTCTCAAAGGCCTGCTGGGACCTGTCCCTCGAGGCCTCGGCGCCCGTGACTGCTGAATTGGCAGCATCGACGGCCGCTTTCAACTGCAGGACGGACTGCTCGGCTTCGGCGAGCGCGGCTTTCTTTTGATCGACGGTAAACTGATAGGGCCGCGGATCTATGCGAAAGAGAATGTCGCCCTTCTTCAACGGCGCATTCGCTGTCACCGGGACGTCGATGACCTGGCCTCCGACGACGGGAATGACCGGAGCCGAGGTGAAGTAGATGCGCCCGTCGCTAGAATAGGGATGGTTGTAACTCATCAGGAGCAGCAGGGTGGAAATGAGGAAGATCCCTCCAAGAACGGCCGTTGCGAGCGTCCATTGGGTCACCGGGATCCTGAATATTTTAAAGACTACCCAGCAGATTGCGGCGTAGGTGAGTACGAGGAGCAGATCCATCAGGCGTTCTCCTTCTCCGGCGTCTGTGTCTCGAGCTCGGCGATTCTTGCATGGAGACGAGCAATTTCCGCATTCGCCTCAGCTTCGGCGGATAACTTGCCGTCCTGCCGGATGCCCCAGCCCCTGTCTTCGCGGTAAAGCGTCGCCCAAATGAACAGAAACGGCCAAATCACGTGGAGGGTGAAGAGGCTGACCCAACCGGCAACATGAATGGCGTCCTGATGGGGGTGGTTTCGTGCCTTGGCCATCAGATGGGGAATGTCATGGATTGCAATCACGGCGTAAAAGAGCGTGACCACGACGAAGACTAAGACGCCCAAGGCAAAATAGTCGAGAAACACGGATCCCCCTTCCGGCTTGGTCTGTCCGAGCCATTTGATCGCAAGCGAGGATTGGATAATAGGCCCGTTTCGGTGCAAAGACCCGTAGCATCGCGTAATCTCTATCGGGGCGTCTGCAGCCAATCTGCCTGAGTGGATGCGCCTGAGTGCGAAGGAAAAACGCCAGATAGGCAGATCCATCCTGTTCCATGGCTCGGTTGTCGAATGCGCAAATCGATTCGAGCCCCGGCGAGCGTAGGATCGCGTATTTTACGTCTTGGGGCGGTTCGCCTGATATATAGTTCCATCTCTGCTGGCGCAGTTCGGTGTCGGGGGCGGAGATGGTGTCGGGAGAAAGTGGTTCGACATATTTGTCCGCCCTTGAAGCGGCAGAAGCTTATTTTCCCGACCAGACAAGGCTGGTGCAGCGACTTTTCTACGTCAACGATGCCTTTCACAGCATGTGCGAGGACCTCGCTGCGGCGGCGCAGGCGTTGGCCCGCGTCGAACAGCTGTCTGACGCGGTGAGGGAGGCGCGACGGCTCGAATATGCGGGGTTGGTCGATGCGCTGCTGAAAGAGATGAGGGAAGCGATAGCACAATCGAAAATTGTGATGCTCAGGCGGACGCCAATTACCCCCAAACTGCGGTGAAAGCCTGTGTCGTTCAACGATTAATAAGAGAGGTCCGTGTGCGATGAATAGAGTTTCCCGCAAGTTGCTGGTCGGGTTGTCGATCTTGGCGATCATCGCGTTCCAGCCGGTACTCCCGGTCAGAGCGCAGGCTCCTGCACCCGCTGCTGCGCCAGACCAGGCGGATGCAGAACAGTCCACGGCGACACTCCTTTCAGACGATGAACTTGAAGTGCTCGTGGCGCGGATCGCGCTCTATCCGGACGAACTGGTCGCGGCGATTTCGGCCGCATCGCTCTTCCCCTTGCAGATCATCGAAGCCCAGCGTTTCCTGGATACCAAAAAGAAGAACGACAACCTCAAGCCCAAAAGCGATTGGGACGGGAGCGTCGTTTCGCTGCTCAATTATCCTGATATCGTCAAGATGATGAGCGAGGATCTCGAATGGACGCAATCCTTGGCCGCTGCGCTTGGCAGCCAGCAAAAGGACGTCCTGATCGCTATTCAGCAGCTTCGCGACGAGGCGGTGGCAAAGAACATCATCAAGACCGATGACAAGGTGACTGTCGTTACGGAAAACGACAACGTCATCATCCGGCCGACCGATCCGCAGAAAATCTATATTCCGCAATATCCGCCGGAGATGCTGTACCAACCGGACTATGTAGCCGAACCGATCTCCTACTATCCCGATTATTACGACAATTATTACTATCCCGGCGCGGCGTTTTTTGCCGGCGCCGTCACCGGGCTCGCCTGGGCGGCCGTCGTCAATTGGGACGACTGGGGGGTATGGGGCGGTCGCTGGGGCGGTGGTGACATCGACATCGACTGCAACAATTGCCTAAACGGTCGAAATTTCAACGGCAAGATGAAGTGGAACGATGTCGATTGGTCGAAAGTCGACCGCAGCAAAATGAGCATCGGCAAGGACCAGCTTGCCAAGCTGGACCGCTCGTCGATCAAATCCGGATTGCAGGCCGACAATCGCAATCAGTTGCGCAACAGAGCGTCCGAAATAAATGCAGGCCAGAGGCCGGGTACGCGTGATGTCGGCGCCCGCGCCGACGACATCCGGAAGGGAACGGTGCAGGGGCTGAAGGCAAAGCCGCAACCCAGAGCGCCGAACGCGGCCAATCGTCCAGGCGCGTCTCGTCCCGACACGCGCCCGGCAACGTCAGCCAATCGACCGAACAAGCCGGCGGCAAGGCCTGCGCAAAAAGCCAACAAGCCGCAGATGGCCGCCAGGTCCGACAATCGCAACCGGCAGCCGAGTGCGCTTGGCAATGTCCAATCCGGCCGTCGGGAAGCGGTTTCCTCGAAGCGCGGTGCGCAGAGCATGGGCAGCCAGCAGCGCTCTGCGCCGCGTGCAGCGCCACAGCGTTCCCGCCCGCCAGTATCGCGTGGCGGTGGTGGTGGCCGTGGTGGTGGCGGCGGTGGCCGCGGCGGCGGCGGCCGGCGGTAAATGTCTTCCCTCCAAGATGCCGGAGTTCTATGATGAAACCTCAATCAGCCTTGATCCCGCTTATGCTTTCTTCCCTGCTCTGCGTGGTTTCCGCGACGCCGTCAGTGTCGCAGATGCAGACCGATCTTACCGAGTTTGCGGCGGCAGGTCCGACCCCGTCGTTTGGCACGCCGGCGGAGGTTCTCGATCGCCTGAAGGCCGTGCTGGCTAGCAACGATGTCGACGGGTTCGCAGGTCTTCTCGGCTTGAAGGCAGATAAGCTGCGGTCCAGCAACGAGGCGATGATCACCTATGGGCTAATCCGCGAAGGCGCCGCACGACAGATGATCCTGGAGGATCTCAGTGGACGGAAGTTCGTCGCGATCGGCGACAGGCTCTGGCCTTTGCCCTTCCCGCTGACGGAAAACCAAGGGAAGTGGTTCTTTGATACCAAGGGCGGCCTTCAGGAAATCGTCAATCGCCGGGTCGGCGAAAACGAACTCGCAACGATCGATACCATGCACGAATATGTCGCCGCTCAGTATCAATATGCTTCCGAGGACCGTGATGGCGACGGCATTTACGAGTTCGCGAAAAAATTGATCAGCAGTCCGGGCAAGCTGGACGGGTTGTATTGGGACCCGAGCGTCTTTGGCGAAGAAAGCCCGGCTAGCGCCCTGGTCGAGACGGCGGCTTTCGGCGCCGCCAAACGCGGCCAAGGCTATTTCGGATACCGCTATCGCATCCTGACCGCCCAGGGTGACAACGTTCTCGGCGGCAAACAAAGCTACATCGTCAATGGCTATATGACCGCCGGCTTTGCATTGCTCGCCTGGCCCGTCGCATATCGGGTGACCGGCGTGGAGACCTTTATCGTCAACGGGGCGAGCGTCATCTATCAGCGCGACCTCGGCCCGCAAACGGAACAGCGTGCCGCGGCGATCAAGGATTTCAATCCGGATGCCAACTGGACTGTTGTCAGCCAGTAGCCACTAGCTCCAAGAGAGTGTCGCCCGAAAACCGTTAGTTTTCGGGCGACTTCATCCCTGATCTGACATTGGAAACGGGATTTAGACTTGGCCCCCCGGCCTATCCGGCTCTGGCGCTAACGCCTTGCGTCGGGGAGGGGAGGTTCCGGGCAGCGGCCATCGCGCGGTTGGAGTAGCGCTTATTGCCTGTGACTTCTTGCCCAAGCCAGCTCGGCAGGTCTGGCCGATCATCCTCGCTTGCCATTTCTATCTCGGCGAGCGTCAATCCCTCATAGCGGCCCGCAAAGACGTCTATGGACCAGATTCTGCCGTGATGGAGGACCTGGTAGCGCGTCTTTTCGATGACGTGGCCGGTTGCATGGAGGAGCAGGTCGCGTGCCTCTTCGACGGGGATCTCGTACTCGAATTCCTCCTTTGAGAGCTCCGCTATGCGGAACTTGATCGTCAGGCACCCGGAATGCCCGTCGATCAGGCGGACGCGTATCGAACTCTCGCCGCGGGACAGGTAAGTCTGCTGCAGGACATGCGAATTGCCGGCGCTATCGCGCCAGCTATTATCGCGGATCAGGAACTTGCGTTCGATCTCGGTCGCTTTCAAGTGATCTTCCTCCGCTCCGCCCAGCGGCTTCGGCGTCAATCGACAGGCGGCTCCCAAGTGAGGAAGAAGCCGACATCTCCAGGCATGCCGTCCGGGAAGCTGATGATCATGGCCTTCAGCCCGTAGCCCTGCGGCCTTGCAACCGCCTCGAAGAGTTCGAGGAGTTCCTTTGCCTTCCCCTGCAGGGTCTTTTGCCATCCAGGTAGGTTGTTATTGATGGCGCGTCCGCTGTCCGAGCAGAACGTCGACGGGAAACTGTAGATCAGCGCCTCGTATTTGCCGTCTGCGGCGGCCTTCATCACCAGCCGCTTGATAACGGTGCGTTCGGCTTCGCCGATGCTTTTGCGGAAAAAATCCTCGACGAAATCCGCATGTTTTTTTGCTTCACGCGCCTTGATCTTGTCGTTGCGGTCCATCTCGAGAAGCTGAAGCTCCAGAGCACGTTTGCGCAATTCCTCTGCACTGGTCATGGGATGAGGGGTCGAGGTCTCAGGGGATGTCATGGCAGCTCCTCCAGGATATTTGATGATGATAGGGGGAGCTGGGAGATTAAGGCAGTAAAATACATGTCGGCTGTGGTAGAATACGGTATCTTACGCTGGTATTCCGCGCACTGCGCCTTCATACCTCAACCGACTATAGAACGAACTCCTTTGGCCATTATTGGGCTGCTCGGTTGGGTCAGGATTGCCGTTACGCCAGGCTGAGATTATCGTTGGGACGACATACTGCAAGTTGTTATCAATCGGAACCCGGGGGCCCCGATGACGAGTGCAGGCATTGACCGAAGCACCGCTTCCCAAGACGAGGTGCAACAACAACTCGACCGAATTCTTGCCAGCCGGGAGTTTCGCCTCCCGGAACGGGCGAGAAGATTCCTCGAATTCGTGGTGATGGAAACGCTTGCGGGCCGTCGCGAGTACTTGAAAGCGTTTACCGTTGCGCAAGCCGTTTTTGGCAGGGATGCGAACTTCGATGCCCAACAAGATCCATGTGTTCGGATCGAAGCAGGGCGACTGAGACGCGAACTGGAACACTATTACCTGACTGATGGCGGTGACGATCGGGTCATCATCACAATTCCCAAAGGCGGATACGCGCCAGTCTTCGAAGTCAACCCCAACGCCGAACCCGTCGAAGTGTTGCCAATGGAGCAGCCTCTTGGCCCAGCGCTCTCAGGCGACGATGGCGAGGAGGTCGAAACGGCGGCAGACAAGATCGGCGTTGAGCACCGACCCCTATCAAGGCGGCCCTGGCTTCTGGTGGCAGGCGCGGTCATTTTCGTCGCCGCGGCAGTGGGCATATTTCAGCAAGTTCGGTCGCCGCGCTCGGACCGCGGAACGGTACAGGCAGGTGATACCCGCCCCAGCATCATCGTCGAGCGCCTTGATGCTGTATCCGACGGGGCTCCCGCGACCGATATCGCCCGGGGCATGACCGACGACATCATCGAGAAGATGGTCCGCTTCAATGAGATCATTGTGGTCACAGCGGTGCCGGGCAATAACGGCGTCGCTTCGTCAGAGCCGCTCTACGCCCTTCAGGGAAGTGTGGAGCTCGACGGCAACAGGCTGCGTTCAATCCTGAGGCTCGTGCGACGGGCGGACGCGGCGGTCATCTGGGCAAGAAACTATGACGCGGACACGGACGTGCAAGGTATCCCAGAAACCCAAGCACGCCTTGCGGGGGATATCGCCACGGCTGTCGCCCGCCCGTTCGGCGTGATGTTTCAGAGCGATACCGCAACCATCGCCGGAAGCGCGGACGCCTTTTCGTGCATTCTCTCCTATTACAGCTACCGTAGCGAAATGACGGTGCGGGCACTTGAAGTGGCAAAACACTGCCTGCAAGAGGCGATGGAAAAAGCGCCTGCCGATTCCAATGTCGCGGCGCTGCTTTCGCTGATCAACCTCGACGAGTTCCGCTTTTCATACCAGCTTCAGACCAAACCGACCGCTTTGACGCTCGGCGTCGCGAAGGAGCTTGCCCAACATGCGGTGCGGCTCGATCCGAAGAACGCACGCGCACTTCAAGCGCTGATGCTTGCCGACTTTTTCGGCGATGATCAGCCTGGGGCGTTGGACGCCGGCGCCGCTGCCTATGCCAACAACCCGAACGATCCCGATGTGGTTGGGGAATATGGCCTGCGCCTTTCAATGTCGGGGCAGTGGGATAGAGGCTGCAGATTGATATCTGAAGCTGTCGGCAAAAATGCCGGTCCGCGCGGATATTACGAGGTTGGAATGGCGCTGTGCGCTTTCATGCGGGGCGATTTGCAGGCTGCCGAACTATGGTCGCGTATGTCGGACCTGAACTACAATCCGATGCATCGTCTCGTATTGTTGTCTATTCTCGGCGCGCTTGGAAAGAAGCAGGAGGCGCAGGAGCAGTTGGAATGGATCAAGGGCAAAACACCTGCATTGATTTCGAACGTTCGGCCAGAAGTCGTCAAGCGGCTGGCGCGGGCCGAAGATCAGGACCGGTTTTTCGCAGGCATAGAGGCCGCCGGCCTGTCGATGCCGGACAAAGCGCCGAACGAGTGACGGATACCAGCGGCATCGCGATTGCGCTAATGGCCGAACTTGCCGCAAGAACGCCGGCACTCTATCCCACTCCAGGCCAGTCCTGCTGCGGCAGGCGACGTTAGGGTGTAACGCTTAACTGGCAAGATGGTCGACCGGTCACCTGTCTCTCCTGGGAACGGCGAGATCGGACCGGTTACCGGAACGTCGCAAAAACAATTCGGCTGATGGAGGCTTGCCCCCTCCCCAACATCACAAGCTTGGTATATTTCCGCGAGTTCCTGGTCCGCTCTTTAAAGCCTCAACCTCCTCAGAGAGGCGATCCTTGATCTCGTCATGAGTTTCCGATGCGACCGCCACAGCACGGTCGTAGACCTCCGAGGCAACGGCTTTGCCTCGATCAACAAGCTCGGACGTCTCAGCACTCATCGCTTCCTTGGCAGCATCTGACACCTCTCCTGCGAACTCGTCTTCCGTCTCAGTGCTCGGGAGCGCCGCGCCGATAGCCGCCCCTACGGCGAAAGCCAGTGCGCCTCCGACCAGCGGCTGATCGCGAAACTGGGTGAGGATCATGGCGTTGAGCTGGGTGGTCTGTTCTTGCAGATTGGTTGCCGCGGTAGAGGTTCGGCTGGTCAACGAGCTGGCGGTCCCCGCCGCGCGATCGGCGATGTCTTGCGCTGCCGTCTTGGCTTGTTCCCACTTTTCTGCGGCCCAGCCGGATGCCGAGTCGAAAATCGCACCGGTCTCGTCGAGGATTTGATTGACCTGCTTGCCACTGGCATCGACGAAACCGCGATAGGTTTTGCCCGTCTCGTCTATAAAATGACCGGCACGACGTCCCGTTTCGTCGGTGAGCGCCTTCAGTTGCTTCCCGGACCCGTCGCCGAAATGGCTGTATCGCACGCCCCCGATAGATGTGGGCGGGCCAATGCGGCGCACGGGCCCTTGAACAGGGTAAAGTGCAAAGTCCGGGCCGGTTGGCGAAGTTGACGGGGCGGTCGACGGAGGGCTGCCTTTGGCCATCAGCCAAGCCAGACTGACGCCCATCAGGGCAACAGGAAGCGGATTTTCCTTTAGCGCCGAGCCGAGATTGCCGACGAACTCGCTGCCTCCGCTGCTCTTGGCGTAGGCGAGAACCTCATCGACCAGTTGGCCAGGCGACATTCGCTCCTGGATGGCGTTGATACGATCCCCAAGTCGTTGCCGATCGTGCTCGATTTCTCGCTCAAGCTCGGCGGACGTTTTGTCTGTAGACGTTTCCATCAGAGTTTATCCTTCACGGTTTGCACGTCACGGCGCAGCGAAGTCGTCGTTCGGTCAAGCGTCAAATTGCTGCGTCGGAAAGCGGCAAGACCGCGAGCGATCATGAGCCATGCAATGATGCCAATCACTGCACCGACGATTACGGAAGCCAGCGCGTTGGCCGTCGGCTCGGCAAATCCTTGCGCCACGAGCAACGCGGCTATGCCGCTGACAATGGCGCTCAACAGGACGCCGACGGCTCCAATCGCCATGACCAGTCCGATCAGAAGCACTTCAACGCCGCTCAAAGCATTGGATAGTTTCTCCGACGCTTCGGTTTTGGCCAGATCGATCTCCTTGCGCAGAAGACCGGTGACGTCGCGTAAGAGCCCGCCGATTAGTTCTGACAGAGGCGTATTGTCAGAGGAATTTTTCATTTGAAATCCCCGCTTCCAGAAACCGATTTCACTGTAGTCGACGGACCCGTTGGGCGATCTTGATCACTTCGTTTCGAAGAGGCGATCAAGAACCGACTTGCGGTTAAGCCTGCAAGCGCCGCAATTCCAAGGAATGCCATTGGTTGCCTGCGCCCGAAATTCTCGGCCAATGAAGCAATTTCGCCGAGGTCCTTGCCCTCTATCCTTTTCGCAACGGCTGCAACGCTGCTACCGATTTCGCGGGCGTAGCGGCCGACCTGTCGCTGATCGGAGGCTTCCAGTTCCGCCCCGACCTTTTCAAATGCCGCTGCAATGCCGCTCACTTGATGCGCGGCAAAATGCGCCTGCTCGGAAACCACCTCGTCGACCTTTTCAATGACGGCGCCGGAGCCCTCCTTGATCATGCCTTTCGTCGCGCTGATGTCCGCGTTGAGCTTGTTTTTCAGGTCAGTGAGTGGTGAGGCGTTCGCAGACGGACTGCGTTCTCCTGTCGGAGCGGAAAATTCGTCTGTCATCGAGGGCCTCCATGGCGTGATCGTTTGTGGAGGACGAACCTCAATCTTCTAGCTTTGTTCCCGATGATGGGGTCTGAGGTTGAACAAAAGCCGTGTCGCTGCGGAGGGACGACTGGACGACGGCAAGGCTGAACCGGCGGACACGCGCCATCAACGCATGTCGTGAGAGGGGCGATGGATCGGAGCTGTTCAATTTTTCGCAATTTCCTTGAGATCGAGGTAGACAGACCGAATACCCATCAACTCCCTGGCTTTTATGAAAACTATCGATCGAAAGGCTCGGAAGGGGCCCTGCCAGAGCGATGCGGTTTCCGTCGCGGTCTGCGAACTGGGTAGTTATTCCGTAATCGCCTTCGATTCACCCTTTGAGTTTCACGCCAATTTCTTCGTGCGATCTGCCGGTAATGTCCATTCCGGCACGAGATGCAAACCGTCAAGGTTCTTCAAAGGAACCGCTGGCGACCGCCAAAGTTTAGCTTTTGGAGCCACCGGCAGAGATGAGTTCGATGGAAAAGACCTGGACGAACAGCATGGACGGCTCGGTCGCCGTCACGTCGCAGCAATTGACGCATAACCTTGGAAGGGCAGCATGGAAGCCGAAGCGATAATGTTCGAGCCGAGCGACTGGGTCCCGAACAACCCGCGTCTTCCTGTATTGCTTTACAGGGGTCTTTCAGCTGGCGGTGGGCCGACTGATTTCAAACTTCGCTTCGCAGCAAACGGTTGGACAGGCATCTGGACAAACGGTGTATTCGATTATCAGCACTACCATTCCAGAGCGCACGAAGTACTGGGAATTTCAACTGGTAGCGCCAGGCTATTGATCGGCGGCCCCGGCGGTCGAGCACTTGAAGTAGCGGCGGGAGATTGCTTGGTGCTTCCAGCGGGGACAGGCCACCAGAATCTCGGCAGCACGTCGGACTTTGAAGTCATCGGCGCCTATCCGGAGGGACAGCATGCCGACATTCAGACTTCGGCCGCTTCAAGCGAGATGCTAAAGACAATCTCGTCAGTATCCTTACCCAATACCGATCCCGTTCAAGGACCCGCGGGATTTCTCATCGACAAATGGCGGTAGCCTCCAGCTCCTGCGCGGCCGACCCCGGTTTCATCTGAGGCGTCGCCAGTCATTTGGTATTTCTGGCGAAGACCACGGCTTAGTTCTCGCTTCCGATCTGGATCGCGGTCATTTCTGCCAGTCGGCATTCATGCACCGATGAGCGGGTACTTCGAAAGAGATGTTGCGTTCGTGCTGCGGAGACAAGTGTTGAACGGAACAAATATCGTCAATTTTTGTTAATGTCTCAATGACTTGGAGGGACAATTATGACCAGCCACCGTGCTCAGTGGAAAGGCCACCTGAAGATTGGGGAATTGAGCTGCGCCGTTGGTTTGTACACCGCCGCATCCACATCGGATCGGATCAGCTTTCATATGCTGAACGAGAAAACCGGAAACCGGCTGAAACGCGAGTTCATCGACAGCGAAACCGAGGAGGTCGTCGACCGCGATCAGCAAGTCAAAGGCTTCGAGGCCGGGAACGGCGATTACATCATGATCGATCCGGATGAGGTGGCGGCGGTCGTGCCAGATTCCGACAAGATGCTTGAGGCGGAAGCATTCATTCCTTGTGGTAAAATCGATGATATCTATTTCGACAAACCATACTATTTGGTCCCCGTCGAAGACGAAGCGCAGGATGCATTCACCAGCATTCGGGATGCCCTGATCAAGACGAACGCTACTGCTATTGCCCGGACGGTCTTGTTCCGCCGCATGCGTACGGTGCTGATCAGAGCACACGGCAAGGGACTGATCGCCACAACACTCAACTTCGATTACGAGGTCCGATCTTCAAAGGAAGCATTCCAGGATGTGACGAAGGTCAAGCTCGAAGGTGAGATGCTGGACCTCGCAAAGCACATCATCGATACAAAGAAGGGCGAGTTCGATCCCGGGAAAACCGATGATCGCTATGAGACCGCGCTCGCCGCACTGGTCAAAGCGAAGGCCGAGGGTAAATCCCTGCCGAAGCCGAAGCCGATCAAAGTCTCTAACCCTAACGACTTGCTGAAGGCGCTACGAGAAAGCGCCGGAATGGACAAAGGACCCGCCAAAAAGCCGAAGGCGGCTAATGCGAACGCGGGGAGGAAGAATGCTTCCACCTCAAAGACGTCGAAGACCCGAGCAAAAACCGCGCATAAGAAAGCGAGCTGACGACCATGGCACCCCGTCGCCCCTACTGGAGAGGCTATCTGAAGCTATCCCTCGTCACCTGCCCGGTCGCCATGACGCCCGCGACGTCAGAGAGCGAAAAAGTGCGCTTTCATACCCTCAATGAGAAGACCGGCAATCGCGTTGTCTCCCAATACATCGACAGCGTCACCGGAAAGCCGGTGAAGGATGAAGATGAGGCAAAAGGCTACGAGCGCGGAGAGAACGATTACATCATCCTGACCGACGAAGACCTGGAATCGGTTGAGCTGGAGACGGTACGGACAATCGACATCGAAAAGTTCGTCCCTCGCGAAAGCATTGAGTGGATCTATCTCGATACTCCCTTCTACCTCACAGCCAACGAGAAGATCGGCGACGAGGCATTCGCCGTCATCCGCGAAGCGATGAAGGCCCAGGATGTGGTCGGCGTGTCCCGCGTGGTTCTCGGTCGCCGTGAGCGGGAGGTGATTTTAAAACCCCACGATGAAGGCATTGTGGTCTGGACCTTACGGTTCGGTGACGAGGTTCGGCCCGAAACCGAATACTTCACGGGCATCGACAAGAAGTCCGACGCGAGCGACGTTGCGGCCCTCGAAAAGGTCATCAAGAAACGGATGAAGGAGTGGTCGCCCGAAATGGTGTCCGATCCGATCCAAGAAAGCCTGCTGAAGCTGATCGCTGAAAAGAAAAAAGCGCGGAAGCCGGCCAAGAAGTCGACTGCGAAATCTGCGACAGGCGATGACGAGAAGAAGAGCAACGTCATCAACATCATGGACGCACTAAAAAAGTCAGTCGAGAAGGAGTTGAAGTCTCGCAAGGCGCGATGATTTCCGGCCACACTCCGCGCTCGGATACCAGACTCCGGCTAGCGATGCCGAAACCATCGCCGCAACCGGCTCCAACGCTGCGCTAGATGAAAGCTTCGCATTTCCGCCGGTTGCTCACACCGCGCCACTTTGGCGTATTCCGTGATCTTGATAGCGTGCTGTGTTCGACGACTGACCCTCCAGCGCGAGCATGAATAAAACGCACATGGCATTCGAAAGTAGACCGCAAAATAACCCGGCTCTTATCAACGAAAGCGGTCGCGTCGGTTTACTCGGCGTCCTCGTTCGCCTTGGGAAACAGTTCTAGCACATTCGACCCGTTCGAGGACGCTTGACTGCCAGGCTTTCGGCGTCGCGAACTGTTTTGTCCAGCCTTTTGAATTGCTGAAACCAGCCCTTCGCGCTGGCGATAATAGTCGGGCTTGGCAGGCAGAGTGAGGTCGAACTCCTTTAGCATATGCTCAATGATATCCATCGCTTCCGCCGCAAGATTAGCATAGCCTTCGTGACGTCGCTCGAAGAAACCACCGTATCCCGGCCTGGAAAGGTCGAGACTATCCAAGGCATATGCGAGGTTTTTCACGCGGTTCGACAGCCATAGGATTTCGTCCGAAAGCTCGGCATCGAAAAGGTCCCAATTGGCGTTCGCTGGCAGTACAAGGGTCGGATCTGGAACGTGGAAGACGAATTCGCCTTCATCCATGGGATTGAATTCGGGCACGTCGTGAACGGCCGCATAACTGGCTCCGACAAAATCATCTAGCGCCAGCACCGTCATCATCGCGAGGTTTCTCGTTTCGGCCTTCGGGCGCCGGTCGATCGCCGTCTTCACAAGTCGGATGACGTTCGGAAGCAAGGAGCCAGCAGCTAAACTGCCAGCGCCGATTAACGCTCCCATTGCCATGATCCCTTGAGTGGTTTCGAAGAACTGCGTCAATAGTGACCTCGTTGAATAGGAGATGTGAATTGCATCAGGCAAAAGACACAGACGGAATCCCGCACCTTCCGTTCCAGTCTGCCTTGAACCGTATTGAAAGGGAACTGTGTTTCGCCGGAAGCTCCATCGAGTGTGACGACATCATCATCCCCGACGACCTCAGTTCCGTTGAAGCCTTGGCAAGGAGCTGTCGGTGCAACGATCAATCAGTATCTCAAATGAGATCGAGCGGCTCAGCTTTCAAGGACATCCCGATGGTCGAGGCTCGAACGTTTCACATTGATCGGCAAATCGAACAGTCGGACGCACTCTCAGCCTTGTTCGTGCGAACAGAGGATGAAACCACGTTGATGGGGAGCGCCAGCGCATCTCTCCCTCGATGCGGCGATCGACGAGGCCCATAGGACCGCACGCGAAATAGTCCCGAAAGAACTGGTTCTTCACGCCGTAGAGATGTTGCGCTTTAAGATCAGCGGTCACGAGCGGACTGTGTTGCGATCGTCGGTCTCGTGCAGATACCGACCAGTTACCTCTCAACGGTCACTGGAACACTTCGATCTTGAAAAGAGCGAAAGGAATAAACATCTGAACATAGCAAGAACATCTTCTGGGAGACGTCATGATGACGACCGACCGCAAACCTCTTTCCAAAACGTCGATCAACACTTTGACCGCGATCGCCAGGTTTCGCCACCAGCGTCGCTCGGGACGCGTCTGGCTGGTCGGCGACAAACGCATTTCCACGGCAATAATTGCAAACCTCGAAGCGAAAGCGTTCGTGAAGGAAATCGCATTGAACGGGACCCCGGTACTCGTGCTCACTGACCGCGGAAAACAATTGGTTGCCGACGTCCGATCATGAAGGGACTGCCACGAGGGGATGTGTCATGGTGGCCGATCTATTTTGCGCGAAAACGCTTCACCCGGCTGTGGGTGCCGCAACTCTCGTCGGAGCACCATTTCCGGCGACCACCTTTCGAATGATCAAGGAACAACCAACCGCAATTGGCACCCTTGCATTCCCTTATCGGGCGGCGCTCTGGCTTAGTGGCGAGTAAATCTGCCCCCGAGAGGGCAAGAAGGTGCACCAGGTCCAGGGGCTCTTTCAGCTTCTGCATCCAGGTCCACGTTTCGCCGTCATGGTGAAACGTCTGCCTTGCCCTTCCAGATGTTGCTGCCTCTTCCAAGTAGGCGATGTCGTCTTGCGACGGCCTTCCACCTCGATGCTCGACGAGAAAAAGTCGGTACAGACACTCTCGAAGCTCCTTCCCGGCTCGGAGAGCTTCGAATGCGTCGCCTTGGCTCGCTGTCAGCCCAAGGGCGCTATCGCCGCGGTCTGCGGTCAGCCCCACTCGGCGAGCAAATATCACAAGATCATCGAAGCTATCCAAAAGGTCGGGGCCCCAGCGATCACCACGGCTGTCGACAGTGTTGACAAAGTCGAGAACGGGATGCCCGCCGCTTAGGCGCATGTTCTGAACGGTTTTACTCATTGTTTGGAACCCGCCGCCATCAGCGAAGTTTGTAACGGTATAAGATAATTATACCCGTTACAGCAAAAGGTCGAGATGATGACTCCTGGAAATCTCGCTAAGTTCGTCGTGCTCTGCATCGTGTGGGGCCTGACATGGATAGCCGTCAAGTTGGGGGTCTCTTCCCTACCGCCGCTGCTCTTCGCCGCTACGCGATTTATCTCCGCGGGAGCCGTCTTCATCACAATAGCTTTCATGCGGGGTTCCACATTACGACCTTTGCTCTTGGATTGGCGAACGCTCGTCCTTGCAAGCCTGCTGATGATCACCCTCTGTTATGGGCCGCTCTTCTGGGGAATGACGAAAGTGTCATCCGGGACAGCTGCTGTCCTTGAAATGTCGCTGACACCGGTATGTCTGTTTATCTTCGGGGTGGTCTTACGGCAAGAAACCTGGAGCTGGGTTGCGCTTCTTGGCATGGCTGTGGGTACGGCAGGCTTGTATTTGCTCTTCAAGGACGGTGTCCAAGCCACTTATGGCGAAGAGGCCTGGCTTGGAATAGTAGCCGTCAGCTGGGCAGCGGCATCCTCTGCCTTGGGATCGGTCTTGGCCAAACCGCTCATAGAAAAACACGGAAGCTCGGCGCTGGCAGGTTCGACGACGCTCCTTGGAGGACTGCTGCTTGTTATTGCGGCGATCGTCTCCGGTGAAAGGATCGCAGACCTTTCACCCATGAACTGGACGGCCCTCGCGCTGGCAGGCTGGTTCTTCTTGGTGATTTTCGGCTCACTGATCGGATATCGGCTTTACATGCAGCTGTTGCGCGACGTCGGACCGACAAGAGCGGGAGCATTCGCTTTCGTATCACCGATGATTGCCGTCGCGGTGGGCGCGCTCATCGCTCATGAACCCGTAACGAAGACTGGCCTCATCGGGATGGCTTTGCTGCTCCTCTCTGCTGCGACGTGCCTTTATGGCCCGAAACTTGGATGGAAGCCTGTGGGTTAAAGAGCGAGCGTCGGGAGGCACTAGGCGGGAACCGGAGTTCGTATCCTTTGACAACCCACCGAGCAACGTTGAGGCCGATAGTTTGCTCTTCGTTTCTCTGTGACAGTCGGTCGCTGGGGTGTTCTCATCGCCGCCGCCCTAGCCAGCCCCGCCAAGTCTAAGGACAGCCCGCAAGCCGGCATCGGCGGGACTAGTCCCAGGCCGGTCGGAGAGAATAGATCCGATCTGAATCTAATCGCCCACATTCCTTATCAGCGCGCTCGACGCCTGCTCTGCGAGGTCGCGCTGCTGATTGGCTCAGTCGACCGGGGCAGCGGCAAACTCGCCTAGCGAATGCGCAAGCTCTCGGCGGATACCGCTGGGAAGCCGTCCTTTCAAGACCAATCCGCCTCTAGCGCCGCAATTACACCCGAGAGTCGGAATAATCTTGAGCTTGCAGCTTCTGAAGCGACGCGTCGACCCTGAGCATGAAGCCTGTCGCAGCGTAATCGAGAGAGACATCTCCGTATGCGGCGAGGCTAGAATTGACGAGCCGGGAGCCAAAGCCCCTCCTCTTTGGAGCCTCCACAACCGGGCCGCCGCGCTCCTGCCACGAAAGGTCCAAGCGATCGTCGCCGGGGTTTTGGCGCACCGACCACTCGATTTCGACAGAGCCGGTATCCACAGACAGAGCCCCGTATTTGGTGGCGTTCGTGACAAGCTCGTGCAGCACGAGGGAGAACGAAAGAGCCGCCTGGGGGTTCAGATTGACTTCAGGTCCTTTTGCTTTGACACGGTTCGACCCAACTCCAAGATTGATCGCGGTCGCCACGACGATCGCGTCCATGGTCGCGCACAGCCAGTTCTGCTGCAGCAAAATATCATGCGCGTTTGCATAAGCATTGATGCGCGCTGAGACCGACTGCTCCGCTTCCTCCATGCTGACGGCACTTCGGAACGATTGGTTGATGATCGCCTGAACGACGGCCAGCGTATTCTTAATGCGATGAGAGAGTTCGTGCATCAGGACCCGCTGACGCTCCTCGTTGTCTCTCTGGTCGCTTCGATCCCTGAGAATCTTGAGGAAGCCTTCAAGTTCGCCGTCATCCGACCTCAACGCCATCATCTGGCCGGACGCCCAGAATAACGAGCCATCCTTTCGAATGTGCCAGCGCTCATCATCTCCATGGCCTTGCGTCAACGCGGCGGTCATTTCCCGCTGGGGAATCCCGGCCTCCCGGTCTTCCGGCGTGAAAATTACGGCCACGGGCTGGCCGATGATTTCAGCCTCCTCCCATCCAAGGATCCGGCGCGCACCCTCATTCCAGGTGGTCACGAGGCAATCAAGGTCCACGACGATGATCGCATATTCGATGGCACTCTGGAGGATGGCTTCGAGGAAGCGCTCACGAGCGCGGCTGGAATGGGAAAAGCGGTTCATGATGTTCTTCGCCTGATCCTTTAGGTCACAAGCGGATGACCTAAGCTCAATCCTATACCGGACGCGGCCGCATTGCCATCGCAGCCGTGATGCTTTGGCCGGCCGATCTTTAGAGATCCTTTCATCTTAGCCAACTCAGTTGATCCTCATGGAAACAAAGGAACGCGATCGGCGTTATCAGCCGACGTCCGATTAAGCGTGGAAGCATGACGAACCATTTGACACAAAAACTACACGGAGACTTGCCTTCGGCATCGGCAAAGGCAGCCTTGGCCGACCGAAAAGAGTTAGCGGCGATCGCTTTTGAGCGGACCAGGATGCCGATGGTAGTCACCGATGCACGGAAACCGGATCATCCGATCGTTCTGGCAAACAAGTCATTCCTTGAGCTGACGGGTTACACTGCTGACGAGGTGATAGGCCGCAACTGCCGTTTCCTTCAGGGGCCGGCGACGTCTCCCATCGCCGTTGCCGAAATTCGCGCAGGCATCGCCGACGAGCGTGAAGTCAGCGTCGAGATCCTGAATTATAAAAAAGGTGGAGAAGCATTCTGGAACCGCTTGCACTTGAGCCCCATCCATGGGGATGACGGCGGGATCCTGTATTTCTTTGGGTCGCAAATAGACATGACGGAGTACCGGCGGGTCGAGGCCCTGGAGGCTTCCGAGCATCGCCTGTTGATGGAGGTCGACCACCGATCTAAGAATGCCCTCGCTATTGTTGACAGCATCGTTCGCCTCAGCAATGCCGATGATCCGGCCCTTTATGCCGCTGCCATTCAACACCGCGTGCAGGCGCTCGCACGTGCACATAATCTGCTGGCCGAACGAGGATGGGCGAGTATTTCGGTTGAAGACCTCGTTCGCCTGCAGGTGACGCCATTTGCGGCAAACCGCGCTGCTTTAAGCGGACCTGATATCAGGCTGCCGGCGACGGTTGTCCAGCCGGTTGCGCTCGTTCTTCACGAATTAGCCGTCAATGCGGCCCGTCATGGTGCGCTTGCCGTGCCGCAAGGTAGGCTTTCGATTAGCTGGATGCCCGGACCGTCTGACGCCGGCTTCAGGCTTCGGTGGCAGGAGGCGGGTGCTGGCACGGCGCCCAAGTCAACCAAACGCGGTTTTGGCACGGTGATCGTCGGTGCAATGATCGAAAAACAGCTGAAGGGGCGTGTTGAGAAAACCTGGTCGAATGATGGACTGCTTATCGAGATCGAGGTTCCTTCTGGCGGCTCTACCACCGGATGACGGACGCGGCGTAGACTTCTTAAGCCGTCATGGACGCGAAATGGAATGGCGTAAAGCTGGTCTCAAACAGCTCGCTCGATCGGGACTATATCGACAGGTCAAACAGCTCACGGACGGACCATCAGGCGACGCCACTACCCGCCATTTCGCTTAAGCATCGCCAAATGCTCGGAGCAAACTGTCTTGACTAGCTGGAGCAACAAGGCGGTTTGCTCTCCAAGCCAGCCAAGGGCTTCCTCGCTGATCTCGAAATGCTTGGAATACCGCGCCTTCACATAGGCCTCGTTCAGGGTGTTAAACCAGGCGCGCTCACGATGCTGATCACGAGGAAAGGCTTCTGTCAGACGTCGGTTTTGTTCTTCGGCAAGGGACCGGAGGAATTTGATGTTGTGGGAAGGCGGGCCGTAGTTCGTGAGTGTCAGCAGGACACAGGAATAGGCTTGCTCGATCGATTGGTGGAGCTCGAAGGCTGCGTTCTCAATGTAGTGACGCTCAATGGCTAGCGTTGCCATCTCCAGAAAGCGCATCGCTGCCCGAAACCTTTGGTCGAAATGTTCATCCGCAACTTTGAAAAGGTCCGCCTGAGAGAGTGGCTTGGGTTCTGCAAGCGGTTCATCATCGAGTTCATAGAGAACGACGCCTTCCTTGCGGATATCAGAGAAGAAGTATTGGCCTTCCTTGAGATAGGTGTTCACTTCGCGTCTGGAATGGACGATGAAGCTCACCGGTGTTTCGATCGACTTATCATGGATCAGCCGATCGGCGGCCTTGTGCCAGTACTCGGCGAACTCGCAGAGCTTGCGGTTGTTGACGATGATCAGGAGGTCGAAGTCGGACCGGTAACCCTTCATGGTGAACGGTTCATCCACCCAGACGCCTTTGGCATAGGAGCCGAATAGGATGATCTTCAGGATGCGCCCGCGCTTCTTGAATTCCGCGGTGCCGTCCTTTAGCGCGTCTTCGAATTCCTCATGAAGGATTTCCAGAACGCGGCCAATCTCGCGCTGCTTGCGAAGCGGAATGTGATCGAGAGACGACTTCATGACACCATCGATAGGCGAAAGATCTTGCACCGTCCACCCGAAGTTTAGGTGCGATTCAGGGTTCATGGGGATGTTCCACTCCAATCCGAATCTTGAACAGACGCCTTTGGCCGGGTAGACGCGCCCGAGCAGCGGCTTGAGCGCCCCGAAATCCATCACTTACCTAACGCCAATTGTCGGAGAGACCCAGGCAACCCTCCAATTGCTGGCCACTTCCTCCAAATTCCGGTGAATTGTGGGCGCATAGTGAATGAAATTTAGATTCGAAAAATGTAATTCCTATTTCTGCAGCGGTCTTACAAGGATGTTGAAAATGACAGCTACAGTGGGCGCTAAGGGGCAGGTCACTATCCCGAAAGCGGTGCGGGACTTGCTAGGCATACTTCCAGGAAGCCAGGTCGACTTCGCGCGGGCCGAAGATGGGAGTGTGGTGGTGATCAGCCGATAGAAAGCACCTGCCAGCCGCTTTTGAGAAACTTCGGGGCCACGCGGGGAAGGGACTCGACACTGATGCGATCATGGCGCTCACGCGCGGTGGATCGTCCGGCTTTTAGACACGGGCGTCAAGAGAAGTCGCTGTCTTTGATTTGTAACGATCTACGATCACCGTACAAAATCGGGAATTGGCTTTTGACCTTATCCAGGAACGAGGAGGTCTTCGATGCGCCGAACGCACCAAAGCGGGCATCGAGGCGGCGAAGTGCCCTGCGGGGTCGAGGTGTCGATCGGATCGCGGATCAATCGATAATGAACGTCGCATTGCTCGAGGTCTTCGATGACTTGCAGCAGATGGCTCACGGATCTCGACAGCCGATCAAGGCGGACGATGACGAGGACGTCGCCCGCAGTTAACTCGCCAAGTAGTCGGGTCAAACCTGACGAGCGCGAGATGCTCCGGAACCGGGTTCTTGGAAAATACGATCGCAGCCGGCGGCTCGAAGCTCATCCATCTGGGCGTCGTGGACCTGATCGTCCGTCGAGACCAGCCGCTTTGGAGGTTGTTGGACGTTACCTCTTCGTCGCTTCGCCGTTGCGTTTTGAACGGCCCATTTTGAGGTGATTTGTACAGATAAGGAATGCGCGAGAAATCGATCCTTTGCAGGCGCGTTCTATAGATGACATAGAAGCTTGTGGGCGTGTTTGAAAACCTCGCGCCGGCCGTTGCTCGCTCAGGGCGCATCAGCGGCGCACTGGGGCGGAAATGCCTCAAACAAAGCCTCGAAAGCCGATACCTTCCCCGATCGAGCAGCTCATGGTCGTTCACTTTGAGGTGTCTGTGTTTCCGGAAAAACACCATGCTATTGCTTCTCGCCGCGGCATGGAATATATATCCCAAAGTATCTATATCATTCAGGATCTGAAATGACAGGCTGGAGGGTCGAGCTCCACGAGCGCTTCAAGATTGAGGTTCTCGACCTACCAGCCGATGTTCGGGTGGAGTTGTTGGCATATCTGGTGCTTCTTCGCCAGAAAGGTTTTCGACTGGGTCGGCCCGAAGTCGATACGCTTTCAGGGTCCAAGCACGCGAATATGAAGGAATTACGCATCAAGGTGCTGAAGGTGCAATGGCGGTTTGCCTTTGCTTTTGATCCCGAACGAAAGGCCGTTGTCCTTTGCGGCGGAGCTAAGAGCGGCGTGAGCCAGAAGCTCTTTTACAAGCGGCTGATCGATCTGGCCGATAGACGATACGACGAACATTTGATCGGGTTGGAGAAGTGACATGGATGATCTCGACAAGCTGATAAAAACGCTTCCTGAAGCTGAACAGCACGCAGTTGCCCAGCGAGCTGAGGAACTCGTCATTGCCCATAATCTGCGAGAACTACGCGCGCTCGTCGGGCGGACGCAGGAAGACGTGTCTGCCGGAACCGGTTTCAAGCAGACCAATGTTTCGAGACTCGAAAAGCGCGCGGATATGAAGCTATCAACGCTTCGCGACTACGTTGAATCACTCGGCGGCACTCTGAAGATTGTTGCGGACGTTGCGGGCAAGAAAGTCGATCTATCCAACATCGCCGAGCGATCTCGACAAGGTTCAAAAGCCTGACCAAGTCCGTCGGCAAGTGAAGCTGTGATGACGCGGGCTTCCGTGTGCAAATTTGAGGCTTACAACATCCTTGCCGCCCGCCCGCTCCGGCGAGTGGCATTATTATAATAGCTCGACGCTTGCTGTACGGATCGATGCCTTGACTGCTCCATGGCCTCGGGCAAGGGAATGCCGCGGTTGGCGGCCTCGGTGAGATACCCCGACCGTAGTCCGTGCGCCGAAAACTCCCCAGGCTCGAGCCCAGCCATCTCCGCCCGCTGCTTGACGATCGCATTGATCGCACTCGGCTCCAGCGCCCGCTTCGAAACATTGCCCCAGCGATCGACCTTCCGAAAAACAACCCCGCCGTCGATCTTGGCAGCTTCAAGCCAGGCATTGAGCGCCTCGACCGGACGACCGGTGAGATAAACGATTTCGTCATGATCGGCACCCGATGTTTTGGTGCGACCGAGATGGATCGCAAGCGAGGGGAGGGCAGGGCCGTCTGCCACTTCAATCGCAGCCTCGACGACCAGCTGTTCCAGGCGAAGGCCTGCGATCTCGCTGCGGCGGCGACCGCCGGAGGCAAAGGCGACCATCAGGATCGCCCGATCCCGTAAATCGCGCAGACTACCGGTTGCACAGGTCGCCAGCATCTTTGCCAGCACGTCGCCGGTGACCGCTTTGGCGCTCTTGCGTTTTCTGGGCCGCGGCGTCGCCCGGACGGCGAGACGGATCGCCGACTTGAGGGCCGGGGAGGTGAAGTTGCCAGTCAACCCTCGCCATTTCGTCAAGGTCGACCAGGTGGCCAGCCGTCGGCGCACCGTATCGGCCGCATGCGGACCGACGACTTTGAGAAAACGCTGGTCCCGCAGGCTGCTCTCGACATCTGCCGGCATACCGTGGCTCGGGTCGTCGGCACGTCTTGCCGGATCCCACAGGTGGTGCGCGACGAACTTCAGCAGCATCGCCTCAGGAGCCGGCCAGGGGAGGGATGCACCCGTCGCCGCCAGCGACCAAGCCTGCAGATAGGCGAGATCCGACGTCAGCGCCCGCAGGGTGTTTTCGCCCATGCCTTCGTTGACGAGATGCCGCAGGGTTTCGACATCCTGGTCAGTCAGTAGTTCGGCCAGCTCGTCGCGGCGCTCCATCGGCAGCACGGCGGCAATGGTGTCGAGTGCGTCGGCGCGCAGATCGACAGGATTTTTCGAGCTGGATGGTTTGGGCACAAGAACGCTCCGGATCGACGGTTTTCGACGGCGCTGAGGCCGTGCTTGGCATCGATTCTCGATGATTTGCGGGCAGAAATCAATCACCTCCGATAAGCATTACTTATCGATGGTTGATATTCCAGCTGTCGCTCGTACCATGTGAGGAACTGCAATATTATTATAGAGTTTCTTTAGCAAATCATTTACCATGTTTTCAATGGCTTACGATGTCACGAAAATCAGCATGACAGCCCTGATGCGGCCGGCTTTCGACGCCGGCATTGCGCTGACGCGTCTGGACGAGCGCATCGCCCGCTCGCCGGTCGGCCAGGGGTGGATCGAGCGCACCCAATTCACCGACGCCTGCGCCTCACTGTGGATCGACGGCGAACTCGTCCATCTCGAAGACCTCGTCCTCCACGACGCCAACCGCGATATCCGCACACCCACCCACGAGCTGACCATCGCCCGCGACGTGCTGCGCACCCGCCGACGCATCGCCGCGCAGTCGCCGGATTGGGCGTTATCGACCGAGGGTATCCGAAATTTGCGACAGACGTCGGACATCAATCCGGTCGGCGCTGAGGCGGGGCAGCCAAGCGGCGTCATTCGGCCCGCGGTCGCCGTCGATCCGGAAGGGGAGGCGGATGATGGTAACGACGGCGAAAATCTCCCCGGCGTCGACTATGCCGCCATCGATGCGATCCTCGCGCGGTCTGACGCCGCGATCGAGCGAGCCAGCAAGCCCGGCCGGGCTCCGGCCGATCCGCTGGTCTATGATCTCGACTGGAACGAGGACGAGCGGCTGGACGAATGGCGCGGCGTGCTTCGGCAAGCGCACGACCTGCCGGCGGTGCTGCAGGCGATCGTCGCCCTCGATGCCTGGAACGAGCTCGCTGTCTTGCAGCATGCGCCCTGGCTCGGCCGGCTATTTGCGGCGTCTATCCTGCGCCAGGCCGGCATCACCACTGGCGCGCATCTCGCCGCCGTCAATCTTGGCCTCAAAACCATTCCGGTCGACCGGCGCCGGAACCGCGACCGGGAGACAAGGGTGCTGGCGATTGCGCACGGGTTTTTGGCGGCCGCCGAGATTGGCTTGAAAGAGCATGACCGGCTGACGCTGGCGAAGACAACGATGGACCGAAAGCTCGACGGGCGCCGGACGTCTTCAAAACTGCCGGAACTGGTCGAGCTGGTGATGGCGAAACCGCTCGTGTCGGCCGGGATGGTGGCGAAGACGCTCGAGGTGACGCCGCAGGCGGCGCGGCGGATTGTTTTGGAGCTGGGCTTGCGGGAGATGACGGGGAGGGGGAGGTTTCGAGCCTGGGGAATTGTTTGAGCTTCAAGATTTTCTGGAGCGATCAAAATTCTGTGTCGCCTCTAATCCACAACCATTCTCGAATGTATCACCTTGCAGAGCTGTATGCCGTCAGCCGAAGCGGGAAATGGCCGCCGCATAAGCGGCAGTGGATGAACGGGGTGTAACGGCTAGTTAGTAATCGCGATTAGCGGTAACCGTGTTCTGGTGGGTGGAGGAAGAACACGACATGAATCGGGACTTATGGAGCTACAGTTTCAACAAGCTACCAAGGTGGACTTGCCCGCACTGCCAGCAGGGGCTGTTGCACTCGCTCGGCAATTACCCGCACGTCGAAGAGACCGAGTATTCCAAAGAAGATCAGAAGCTAGCGGAATCAGAGCCGGACTGGACGATGGAGCGGTTCGTCGCCCTTTTGAAATGCGATGTAGCTCATTGCGGAGAGGTCGTTGCCGTCGGCGGCAATCGTGTCGCGGAGTTGTTTCAGGATTTCGAGGGGCGTGAGCAACATTGGGAAAGCGCACTAGTTCCCCTGTTCGTTCGTCCTGCGCCGCACATCATTCCGGTTTCTAAAAACCTGTCGCCAGCCTGCAACAAGCAGTTGGGGAAGGCATTTGAGCTGTATTGGCTGGACAAAGCTTCGTGCGCCAACCGCCTCCGTATTTTCGTAGAGCGGCTGATGGATCACTTTGAAGCGCCGACCACCAAGCTCACCAAGAAGGATAAGGTACATTTGCTGAATCTGTCCGAGCGGATTGAAGAATTCGACAAGATGAAGCCCGGACACAAGGACGCGCTCGATGCGCTGCGCCATGTGGGCAACTACGGTAGCCATGAGGGGCAGATCGACACAGCCGCTCTTCTGGATTGTTTTGAACTACTAGAAGACGCGCTGGATGAACTGATTGACGAAAAGAAGGCGATGCTTGCGGCAAAGGCGCAGAAGCTTATCCAGAACAAGGGCAAGAATACGTGGTAGACGCTCGTAACGCACTTAACATTCCCCAGCTCTGTCTAAATTCAAGGCTAGGGCATGACCACAAGCTGGAAGCAGTCGGCAGGGAGCCGTACACGCGTCATATCCGCTCGAGGCGGCGCGGGGACAATTTCACGAGGTATGGATACGGCCTGTACACTATTTGTATGCGTCGGGTGGCAGCCGAGCTCAGGGGCCGCCGGTTTCCCCCAATCTGGGCATATGCTCGGGATTGTATGTTGCGATGAGCGAGCTTCTCACTAACGCCATTTACTCGATCCAACTTGGCATCGAGGACTATCAGTCCAACGATGACCGGCGGCCGATCAGTGCGTTACGCAATTTCTATGCGGGCGTGTTGCTGCTCGGCAAGGAATGCCTCCTTAATGCCGCGCCCGATGCGGAGCCGATGGAAATCCTCGCCTCGAAATTCGTGCCGTCGCTTGACGAAGACGGACAGGTGGTGATGACCCCGAAGGGCCAGAGCACCATCGATCTGAACGAGCTACGGGAACGCTTCTCAACCTTCAAGCTGAAATGGCCGGAAGGCAACATCAAGGACCTGCAAAGGCTACGTAACGATTTCGAGCATTTCCACTCGAAAGCGCCCAAAGACGCCATCCGGCAGGCCATTGCCGCCTGCTTCCCGCTGGTCGAAGGGTTCTTCTCCATTTTACTGAAAAGTCCCAAAGTCTCGCTCGGTTCCGCATGGGATGTGATGCTGGCCGAGCGTGCCTTCTTTAACAAGCAGAAGGCGGATTGTGATGCCACCCTCCAGTCCTTGCCGTGGTGGCACAGTCTCGAGGACAGCAGCGCATTCTCCTGCACGGAGTGTAGTTCGTCGTTGCTGTTCCAAGCGGATGCGAGCAACGCGGAACCGACGCTAATCGCCGGTGGCTGCAAGGCATGCGCGGCCGAGTTCAGCGCTGAAGAGACGGTCACGATGATCGTGGAATCCGTTTTCGGGGTCGATGAGTTCGAACGCGTAAAGGACGGGGGCGAGCAGACCATCTATGACTGCCCTGAATGCGCGTACCCAACCTATGTCCAAGCGGGCATGTACGTGGGCTGCTACTACTGCCAGTACGTGATCGAGGGCGAATGCGCCCGTTGCTTCACCGACATGAACATCAACAACCAATCGGTCAATAATCCTAGCCTGTGCGATTATTGCGACCACGTCACCAGCCGCGACGATTAAAAAAAGCGGTCCATCTTCGCCGATAACCTGCCTCCGACCAACAGGGTTCAAGCGGCATTGCAACGGGTCTCTTCCGCCCGTCGCAGCGGAGCAGGGGCCAGCCCGAGCCGGCGGACGGCCTTCGCGATTTGCCGGTCACCTTTGCTTATTCAGCTTATCGGTATTGATAGGTGCTTGGCTTCCTTGACGATATGCAGCATCAGCCCTCTGGCCACGTCCGTGGTCATAAGATCGGCATCAGGGATGGACGCCGACCGGCTGAAACGGCTCTGCTGGTTCCGTTCACGACAGCACTTAACGATGCTCTCTAAGCTTATGGATCAACATGGATTCCGCGCGCCCTGCGTGTATACAGAAGATGCACTGCATGATTGGGGAAATGAAAATGGCTGACGAGTGGAATGGAGAACTTCGGCTGATCGTTCACGATCTGGGTGACACTATCAATGTAGATGTGCAGCTTAATGACCGATTGGTCCAGAGCGTCAACACCTTCTACAATTGGCCGGCCGTCAACGAGCCGAAGCAGCTCTTCACCATCGATCTCGACAGGAAGGTAGCCGGCATTTTCCCACTCATCACCTATCGGAGCGATAAGATCTACGCGCAGAAATACTCACAGATCAGGTCGATCTGGTTCGACCTGCCGGACGATGATGTGGGCCGACCGACCGATCACGACAGTGCGGTGGAGTTCCTGAAGCAATACCTCCCTGGCGGGTTTGTGCAGGACCCCACTTACGGCCTTGGTGTGACGAAGGAACTGCGCCCAATTATCCAGGCGGTGGAAAAAATCGATAAAGTCGCCCGTATCGTGATCGTTGCGAAGGAGGCAACTCGGCATGAGCATTCGACCTTCTATTTCAGCGAGATGGATTTCGACACGTTGCGCGTGGCGTTCGGCCGAACGACACGCAGGCACCAGCAGGAAAGCCTGATGGAGCGCAACATCCTTGCCCATAACAACGTCCTGCATAAGGTCTATCCGGACATATATCGTATGAAAGAGCCGCCCTATCGGCCGGGTACCATCTACAAACTTGTCGGTGGACAGGACGCAGCACAAACGGTCCTTGAGCGAAAAGACCGGACCGCCCTGCTCAAGACGGTCGTGGGCAACGCCGCGGCCATTGCCGATCGCGACCCCAAAGAGTTCGTGCAGTTGCAAAAGGATCTGGAGCTTGTCAGCCTCGATCAGTTGATCCACTCGTTCGAAAAAAGCATGGCCCGGAATCACAACGAAAGCCACTGGCAGAAGATGTTGGAGCTGAACCCGTTCATCCTGTCGATGGTGTTCGGCTATCCGATCGTCATAGTGCAGGCTGCGGCTTCCGTCGGTGGCGGCACTATCGCCGGCAATGGCACGAAGATCGCCGACTTCCTGTCGAAGAACAGCTCCAGCCACAACGCGGCAATCGTGGAGATTAAGACACCGCAAACACCAGTCTGTGGCACAGTCTATCGTGGCGGCGCGTGGAAGCCTTCCAACCACCTGATGGGCGCGGTGGTGCAGGTTCTCGACCAGCGCCAGAAATTCACCCTGAGCCTGTCGCTGCATAAGCAATTCTCGCCGGCCTTGTCGGACCTACAGGCCTATGCCGTAGATTGCGTGATCGTCATCGGGAAGATGCCGACGGATATCAGCCAAGTCGGCTCGTTCGAGATGATGCGCGGCCAGTTCAAGGATGTGCGTATCGTCACCTTCGACGAGCTGTTCGGCAAGCTCTTGCTCCTGCGGGAGATGCTCACCGGCGAACGGTATGTTTCATCGCCTGATGACGAAGATGATCACGACGATCTCGATGCACTGTTCGAGGTAGAGCCGGATGAAGAGGACGACGACCCGGATTTTGGCGAGGTCGAGAATTCCAGTCGGTAAATGTGAGAAGAAGGCGCCATCCGTAAAAAACATCGTTACTGGAATACTGAAAATTCGGGGATCTCCTGCCCTTCAGGGAGATCATAGACAACCGCGACCACGTGCCTCGCCCGTGTCAATGCGACATACAGCTTGGCACGCGTCTCATCTTCCAGCGCACTTTGCGGGTCTTTCAGCCACGAAACCATATCCTGCGTGGGATAGATGACGACACGGTCAAACCCAAGTCCTTTGGCACGACCGAATGTGAGGGTCGGCAGATCTTTGGAGGCGACCTTGACGTTGGAACCCCAGCGGAGCTGTACCGGCCGGCCGGTCTCGAGATAGCGAGGCAGATCCTGCCGACGCACAATGTAAAGTCCGGCATCTTCGGGTACCGACTGGCGGCAATCTGCGCAGCCACATGCTGCAGGCGCCACCATGCCAGGATATAGCTTGGACGACAACGCACATATCACCGTACTGTTGCGGTGCGATGTGGCGAGGCCGTTCACATCGATATCGCAAGCCAGCTTTTTTGGTAGCGTGTCGCGAATGAAGCTCTCTATTCCGCCATTTCTGTATTTCACAAGACGGGCTTCGTTGTGGGTCAGGTAGGTGACCTGGCGCGGGTCCCCTACCAGAACGACATGGGAAGGGCTTTTGAACAAGGCCATCAGGATATCGAGATCGTGGCCGGCGAGATCCTGCACTTCATCCACAAAGATGAACGGAAAGATCCGAGAGAAACGTTCGAACACCGCCCCAGCGGATTCCTTGTTGCAGCGGATGACCAACTTGGCCAATTTGTCGGAGTAGACGCGATTGCGACGATCGAAATAGTAACGCTGAAAATCGCCTTCGCCCCAATAGACGGGGAAACCTGCCTTGGTCCTATAGCGCAATCCTGACCGCTTCGAATCGAGCAGCATACCGGCTACATCCCAATTAAAGAGCCTTCCCTGAAATGGCTTGATGCCATGCTCGATCAGCAGACTGAACCATGTCTGGATTTGCACATTGCCCGGAACAGACCCGTGGATTTCGAAGAATTTGCGCCGGATCTCCTCTTCGTTCGATTCAGTGTAGGTGGTGACGAGGACGCGTTTGGACCCGACGGCGAGCGCCTGCCGGACGAGGTAGGTGGTTTTCCCCGATCCGGCGGCGGCAATCACCAGCTTATTCGGCCCCATCATTTGGCGATCGCGTCCAGAATATATTTCGGATAGGTGATGTTCGCCGGCGCCGAGAATATTGCGAGCGCGCAATCGGTCTTCTTTCTCAACATGTAGCGATGGAGGTCATCGAGTGCATGATCGGTGCCAAAGAGCTTGTTGAACGCATCAACGCTGTTCGCCTTCAGCAGCTTTGGCTCCAGCGTATTGTAGTTGAACGCCTTGTCGCCGATGATCAAGTCGCCCTTATCGATCTCCGGGTCATAGCAAATCTTGATATGCGCGACGCCCTCGAAGTCAGCGTATTTCTTTTTTAACTTGTCGAGATTGCCGTCATTGTCCGTTGCCACGATGACGGGGATTTTCAATGCCTTCGCCAGTTCGAGAAAGCGCAGGAATGCTGTCCCGACCGAGATGACATCGATCTCGTCATCAATAGGTAATCGCCCTTTGTTTGCATCCATATAGGCGCGCTGGACAATCAGCTCGTCGCAATCGCCCTCGACGAGGATCGATTTCTGGGACAGCACGAGACGTAGGGTGTCGTAACCGGGTAGCTTGTGGAAGAAGTCACTGGCCTTAAGATCCTTGATCCGCGTGACCCGCGCTTCACGTAACAATATGAGGTGGTCCAGTCCGAGCTTGTTCGCGACGAAGCTGCTATGCGTGGTGATGATGACCTGCTTGCCGCTATTGTCGGTACTGATATCGCTGATGAGCTGGTTGAGCTTGGAGTACGAGAGATGGTTCTCTGGTTCCTCAATCAGCAGGACGGTCGCTTCGCTGTTCTTCTTACTGCTCAGAGCGAGCCGCGTCTTGATGATACATTGCTCGCCTTTGCCGATGTAATGGAACGGCACATCTTCGATGTAGGTCATCAGGCTGTTTTCCCACGCATTGTGGGATGACATATCGACCGAAATGCTCACGTTTTTCCGGCTGATCTTGGCCGCTTCCGCCAGCCTCTTGTTGATGGCGTCGACATTGCCATCGCCTTTAAAAGCGTCTTTCAGCTTTCGGTGAGCCTGCGATATCGCAACGCGTTCCTTCTCGTCCAGAAACTCCCTGACGATCCGCGAGATATACATGTCCGAGCCGCTCTGCACACGCGTGCTCGTGGAGTCGATCAGCGCGGATTTAACGGGGATGCCCCGTGCCGTCGCAGGTTGGCGGGAAAACTCCCACCACTGCACATGGTAGAATTCCAATGGGATCGAATTGATATCATTGGTTTTCAGTAGCTCCGCATAGGGGCCATCGTATTTTTTATCGAACTCGATCGTGAAGAGAAGACCGCAAGCTTTATCGTTCTTTTCAGAGTTCTTGTTTCCGCGCAGGTCTTCTAACGCGTCGTTATCGCCGCCAAGGAACAGCTCGATCTGAACATCGGGCTGGGGAAGAGGCGCTTTCGTGCCGATGCTTTTCAGGTAATCCCGCTCAACGTTCCTGTTGAAAAGATAGGGGGACAGCTCGTTGCGTAGATATTTCCCATTCAGCATTCCGGTGAGGCATAGATGGATTGCTTCCAAGAGCGTGGATTTTCCGGCTTCGTTACCACCGACGATAATGTTGACGCCCTGATTGAAATCGACCTCGAACCAGCCTTCGAAACATTTGAAGTTCTTGATCTTGACCTTCTCGATATACATCGCTCACCCCATTGCCCGCGAGGCAACCATAGCTTGTTCCACGAAAATCGGCGAGCAGGTATGAGCGATTATAGTTTGTAGATATTGCATATCCCATCAAATCCACATCGCCTGTGCCAGGAACGCCTGCATATCAGCAGAGACGGGTTCTTCTTCGTGAAAGCCCGACAGCGCTCACGAAGAGTCTGCCAGCGGCTAGCTAATGGTCCTGTCGTGGGGAACACCGTCGCAAACTATATCCGCTGCAGACCCCCACCAGGCCTACATCACCGTCTAAGCCGGAACGCGTAATGCGGCGTGATCATATATTGTCCTCAGCAAGGATCTGCACCATAAAAGCTCAATAACGGGTGTGGGGATCGCCTATGATGAACATAGTTGTCAATTGGTGGCTTGTCGCAATCGTAGTGTACGTAACGCTCGCAGTTGCTACTGGCGTCCCTGTCCTCCGAGCAATATTCGGTAAAATTGTGCTGCATCCCGGTGGGCCAAATTTCGAGCAATCAAAACACTTCACTGATGGTGCAAAGGATGCTTTGCAACAGCATTACGATCGAATTCGTGGCACCTTAGGGTTTTGGAAAAAGCAGGCCGAATTATATCGAAGGGCGCATTACTACTGTCTGCTTTGGACAATTCCGTCGTCGGTAATCATTCCCTTCCTGGCTCAGGCTTCGGATGCGGACCCCTTATCAAGGTGGCTCATAACAGTCATTTCCGCATATTCAGCTATTCTCCTGGCAGTCCATCGGTCGTTTAAAATTGCAGACAATTATCGAGCGTTCAGAGAAGGCGAGTCTAACTTTTATGATACCTACCGCCGCATGTTGGACAGGCCACATGCGTTTGGGACGACGGAGGATGAAAGGCTGGATCGCTATTTCGATGAAGTCGAAAATTTGCGCAAGTTTGTAAGGAATGCAGAGACCGACAACACACCGTCGATCGAACAGGCAAAAAGTCAAGTGAGCCGTGAAGGCGATAGTCCACGTTCGTCGGATTAACAGTTAGCCAGCCCGTTTTCTAGTATCTGATATTGCTCATAGCCCACCGCTCGATCTAGGGATTTCCGAGCTTATAGGACAACCAATGACTTTGCTTACTGAAGATCGCGTCCGTGAACGAGCACGTATGAGCACAAAAGCTGCCGGCTTGTCGTCACGGGAGTTGCTGGCGCGCCAAGCTCGAACAAGCCAACGGCAGTACGACATCTTTCTCTCGCAAGCCATAAAAGACGAGGAACTTGTCCTTGGCGTATACACGATCCTGTCCGAAGATATCGGTTTGACCGTGTTCTGCGATTGGGTCGAGAGCTCAGTCTCAGATCATGGCAACACGACGCCCGCTGACGCGGAATACATCAAGGGCAAAATGCTTGCATCGAGGGGACTGATGTTCATCGATTCAGAGCATGCCGACGCGTCGAGCTGGATGAGTTGGGAAATTGGGTGGTTTCACGGCGCCAAGAGCCGCGTTTGTGTTCTTCCGATCGTTCACAGCGAGAACGACCAGTACCGTGGGCGCGAATTCTTAGGCCTTTACCCGATGGTCGAGGAGGATGATCGATTTGTCCTGCGCGTACCTGCTCGTTTAGGTGATGTCGTCGCCAGATACGCAGCGCCGAAGCCGCTTGCTTTAGCAACGTGGATGCCTTTTCAAGTTTGGGCAACGATGGAGACACTTCCGGATTACTTCTTGAGTTAGGCCTAGCGGCGGAGCCATGCCGAAAGCTCGGTGGCCGTGAAGGTTCTCTGGTCCAGTACCATCCAGATCTCCTTCTCGTAATTTTGATGCTTGCCCCAAACGATGCGATGATAGAGGCCGAGATACTCCCAGTCCGCCCAAGACATGTCGTATGCTGTGTCGGAGGATGGAAAGAGCGCAATATTTGGAAGATCCTTGTAGCCGTCGGCAACGCCGAGCTCCCATGGCACCCACCGGCTTTCCTTACTGTTCTTGCTGGTCAGAAGCACAAACTTGCGGGACTGCCTTATCCTCGACTTCAATAGGTTGGCGGTGTCCGTGTTGGTATAGGGCGGCATTTCAGGGTCCACCTCGTCGACATAGACCTGAGCACCATGATTTTCGAGCACGATAATCGCCCCCACGACAAGGTCCTTGTCTTTGCTGGAATGGGACAGGAAGGTCGCGCCTTGAGGTGACCGAGAGCGGGCGGCTATGCGCATTCGCGCCTGCTCCGCCTCAGACCGTTTCGCGGCATAACTGCGAAGTTCATCAGATGTGATAAATTCAACCAAGCGCGAAGCCCACCCTTACTATGTGACCTTCGCGAGCCGGTCTAGAATTGCGCGAACTGAGGTAATAAGCTGCCTTTCTGTCGCCGATGGATTCAATAGCGCAGTGATTTCATCATCCTTTGGCCGAGTGGCCTTCGGGCCGTCTGAAGGTGCGATTGATCCGCTTAATTGCTTGGCGATCTGTTCCGCGGCACCACCAAACGCACCGATGGGCAAAATAAAGGACCCTACTGCTTGTGCCAACGCGAACTCTTCCATCACGCCATCGGCAATGACCGCAGTCCCTTTGTCAGCCTTTAGTCCACCGAGGAAGACCGTAATGCCTGCTAGGCGGGCCATCTCACTCCGGAGGGCTGTCCATTTGGCGCGGTCCGCCGCCCGGCCCGGGAGCGTCTGTGGGAACGGTCGGGCAATGAGCCTGCGGTCGATATCCCAGCCGCCACCCTCTCGCAGAGCATCCATGAATCCGGAGACGACCGCTGGTCCGATCAGCAAGCCGGTTCCCGTGACGAGATCTAGATGTGCAGCGCCGATCAGGCGGCCGATCTCTTCTGCCACAGCGTAAATCTGGGACGTGCGTGCATCGCCACCTTCAAGTGGCCAGCTCCCGCTTACCCAAACTCGTTTTGCCGCGACGCGTCTTTCAACCTCGCGCAGCAGTTCGGGAACTTCGTCGTAGTCATCAATCTCCACCGCCACAAGGCCATATCGGCTTAGGTCCTTTGCCCAGAGCTTGTGTTGGGCGAGACGAGCCTTGAACTCGTCGTCATTTATGAAATCTTCCGGTTTCGGCGGCTTGAGGATCGCAAAATGCTCCGGTGGTGCGTCAGTGAAACTCTCCCTGATCAGCGACAGGACATGGCGAACATTGGGATCGGTTAGGCTGAGGCCGACGAAAAGCATGGACATGCTGCTCAGATGGGCTTGCAAGAGCGGAAGGAACGCGCCCCGCTTGGTGCGAAAAAGCTCATAGTCGTCCGTGGAGATGACGATATCATCCAATCTGTCGACGGAACCATGCATCTTATAAAGCCGGGTCGCGCCCGGCGTCACCTTGAGCGCGAGGTCCTTCGCGCCGGCGACTGGATCCAATGGCCGGCTGATCTCCGCGAAAGCCCGCTCGACAAGTCGATCATAGTTCGTGGTCCAGATATGGCGAACGGGAAGGCGGGCAAGCGTTTTTACGGTTTCGGGGAGCGGCCGATCGTGGCCGATTTCCCGCTTGATTACATTGCGCACGCCGGTCGCGTTTCCGGTCTCTCGAATGTGCGATTGCGCAAGGGCGGCGAGGTCTTGGATATCCCGGGAGTTTACCCCGATCTCCTCGCCGATCTCCATCAGCAACTTCGACCAGGAGGGATAGCCTGCGGCCATTGAGACGCCAGCACCTACAAAGACGACGCCGGTGCCTTCGTGCAACGACGATGGAAACTCGCGAAGAAAACGGGTGCGACCATTGCCTGCCATCGGCTATCGCCGCGCGGCATTAGCGGCCGTCTCAATCCAAGAGCTGATGTTGGCATAGCCGTTATCCGTCACCCAGTCATACTGGCTATACAGCGTATTCAAACGCGTCTGATTGACATTGAAATAGGAAAGCGGATTCAGACCCTGCACGTCTATGCCATTCTGGGGATGCTTGATATTATGGATGTCTATCGCCAGAAGACCTTTTCCAAGCTCATAGCTCCGCTTGATTTCGTGCCGGACCCAGGGGCGGTGATACGTTTCAGCCCCGTAGAGAACGACCGTGACAGATGTTCCCGCGAGTTGATCTTCAATCCACTTCTCGATACCGCCTGCGCGTTGCTTAATCTTCTCGAACTCAGCCTTATCGAAGAAGGGCGAGGCTTCGCCTTCAGGGCGCACAATCCATGAATTCCTCACCTGCATCACACGGTGAACGTCACGGTCGTAGTGAAAGCTAAAAAACACCTTCCGAGCCAATAGATCCTCCCCAATACTATGCCGAATGTGTTCGATCTCTATTCGTAGCATTATTGCCGAATGCTTTTCACTAGAAATCAAGCTAGATTGGCCATATCCACAACCAGCGCGCTAAACGCTTGCAATACAGTTTGCGTGACTCCGTAGGCTGTCCGCCGCCTAGCACGCGGGAGTTCTCGCAGCTAGACTAACCGGCGTCATTACAGTGAGCTGATGACAGCTGCATCGACCGCGTCATCGCGTAAGAACCTCCCACAGCAATCCAAGACTTCGCTGAGCGGCTGTCGCTTCACACCCTTTAGTGAACATTCCCATACGGTGAGTACTCTCCATCCCTCGTTCGACAGAGCCAGATTAGTTCGCTTGTCCCGTTCCTTGTTAGCAGCGATTTTTGCTGCCCAGAATTCGTGGCGCGAAGTGGGCATCTTAAAAAGGTGGCAGTCATGACCGTGCCAGAAACAACCGTTTACCTGGATAACCGCTGAATACCGCGGGAAGACCAAATCCGGCCGACCTGGAAGATTGTGCACATGAAGCCTGAAACGATAGCCGAGCGCATGTAGGCCCTTGCGCAATTGTAGTTCGGGCTTCGTGTCCCGACCGCGGATACGGCTCATATTAAGGCTGCGCTGTTCCGACGTCAGGTTATCCATTATGCGCGCCCATCCAACGTGGCGTCGGAGATTATCAGCCGAAGTGTTGCTGCTACCTCCGACAAAGTCATCCCAGGCTTCAATGTCGTCGCCCCAAATCGAAACCCGGCGCGATATTCTGGATGGAACAGTCTACCCGGCATTGTTGTTGTCTGATAGGTGGCGCTGACAACGGGCATGTCCGGTGTAAGCAGATAGGCAGCTGTGACAATGCCCTTCACCTCCCCTGCTTCAGCCTCCTGCACCAGCGCATCCCTGTACGTATGTATCGAGCTCAATGCGTCATTGAGTCCTTCAGCGACCCTGTATTTCGCGTCGAGTACGATCATCTTCCCGACATCGCCCGCGGCTGCAGGGCCTCTGGCGGCAACGATGTCAGGTGTCATTGTCCGGCTGTAGGATCCACGCCGATCTGGATCGAGCCAGAATTCTCTGAATTGCTTTTGAAAACAAAGCTGCCAGTGAGCCCCGACGGAAACAGTGACCGCCCCGGCTGCGAGCGTCACGCCACCCGCAGCGTCACTGATGAACAGGTCCTGTATGTCAACGCTATCCGCTCCAAACTCCTGACTGGCGGCCCGGACCAGTCGAAGGAAACACCATAGTTCATAGAGCTCGAAGGTGCGCGCCAGCGGCAGGTTGAGGAAATCCCCGAAGATCGCTGCGATTCCAAGGTTCATGTCCTGCCAGATACGGTAGAAACGGCGATAGGACGGGTCATTGCGGAACAAAGCCGAAAGGGTAAGACGAGGAGGAGCATCTCCCGCCTCCAGAAACGGCGCGGCCATTTCGAGCTGGCTTAGCCGCCTTGAAAGGCGCCGGCAGCGTCTGGCCCAGGCCGCGGCGTCATTGCGTGAATCGGGATCAATTCCCCGATTGCTCTTTTCGAGCTGCTCTGCGGCAACTGTCAGCCACGCTGTCCAGGACCGGAGGCACGCAGCCATTTGTCGGTGTTCTGGGAGATCAAGAGAGCTCTGACGTTGCCTGATCCGGATCTGTTTGGGCAGGAAACCTTTCAACGGCGCGGGCAGGCGGAAGGGCTGTGCTGTTTCCCTCAGAACCGGGCCCGATTGAAACGAGCGGAGGATTTCTGGGCCAGTCGCCCGCACAGCTTTGTAGTGAGCGACACTGCGGTCCTCCGCCTTCAGTATCCGCCTCGGGCTGCGCGCAATTGCGGTAACGACGATTTCCAGTTCCTCAATCCGGGAGCGTAGAAACTCCAGCCGAGCTATTGCAGGTGGACGGGCGCCAGCCCCCTTTGCAATGCCCTTCCGGAAGCTGCTCAGCGAAAACAAGGCAAAGGTATCGTCAAGTATCTCGCGCACCATCGTATCAAAATCGTCGCGCGTCAGCTTCCGGCGATCCGGATCTGTTACGATTTCGAAGCGACGCGGCGTATGTCCGGCCAATCGCAGTTCGGCTTCGACTATACCGGCATGGAAACCCGGGGGCCACCGCCAACGCGCCATATCGGGAGCAGGAGCGCGCAAAGCCTCGAGGCGGAGGTCGTCGATCAGAAGGTCTGCCGTGGACGCGTCTTCCGCTCCGGACAGTTCGAAGAGATAAGAGCCCATCTCATGGACTTCACCTGCAAAAATATCTTCGGGATCTGGCCAGACCCGCCAGGCAGCGCCACTCGTCTCATCCCTTATGAGCAGCGTAGCCATGCTTAACCTACCTGTTTGCCTGGAACGCCCCGAATTCGTCCAGATCGGAAAGGAGCTTCGTGAGGAAATTCTGAGATCGCGGAAGTCCACCCAGGGCTTTTGCAAGTCCAGCCAGCAGCGGGCGCTGACGCTCGCCGCCACGCACCTTGACCAGGACCTTCTGTACCATCAGATCGTCGATAACCGAATTCGCAGCCGGGCTCAGATGCTGCTCAGCAAAGGCGTGATAACGGACCACCTCTTCTGCAACACGATAGCCAAAACCCAGTCCGTGCAGAGCCAGAATGATCTGCGTCTGAAGCAGGTAGCCTTCACACGCCGTCCGCGAGTCGGTCAGTGAAGGATCTCGAATTACAAGCCCGTCAAAGAAGCCGGCCAGATCGACGTTGGACATGTCGATGACAACCGCGCGGTCAAGAACCTTGTCACTGACGGGATTGGTCGTCTCGTCGACATTGATGGTGCCGGTGATGTAAAGGTTTGACGGGAGCTCCAGCGCGGCAGGGACCGGAGTGCCGTTCGAACCCTCCAGAGGCACGCCGCTCGAATGAAGTCGGATTTTTTCGCCCGTCTCCACCGCGGACAACACGTCAGATAGGTAGTATTCGACACGTGCGAGGTTCATCTCATCGAGAATGACGAAAACCGGCGAGTCACGGTGAGCCGTGGCGAGCAGGACGGCCTCAAGAAACGGGGGAATCATGTAGCGGTTTGAAAGAACGTCGTAGTAGCCGGTCAGTCCGGTCGGATCCGTCCACTCGGGCCTCACAGGGCAGATAAACAGAAAGGGGTCCCTGGTCTGCATGCTGGCCAGCCCATGGACTGCCTGGGCGTACTGCATTGCGAGGCGCGTTTTGCCTGTGCCAGAGAGCCCGGACAAAATGACAAAATGCTTGTGCGAGAGAAAATTCATCGCACCGTGGAAGCGAGCAATTTCTCCGTCCGGATAGTGTCCACCCAAACCGGCTATTGCGTCCTCGATTTCTTTCAAAGGAATTGTCGCCGGCATGCGTTGCATTTCAGCGCTGACGGCTTCTATATCAGCCCAGACGCGCAATTCGTGAATTTTCTCGCGCCCGATCAGATTTCCCAGGTAGCCGATTAACTCACGCGCCATCAATCCTCTGCTGGCTGATGCAGCAGGAGGCCAGATGGAGAAAAGTATCCGGTCGATGGTGACGGGCTTGCTGATTGTCGAGAGGTCGGAGGGCATGGTGTCCCAATACCCCTTGTTTCGAAGATAAAGGAGCCCGTCGCTTGCGATATAACCTTTTACGTTTTTATTATTGTTTGTGTAATCGAGTCCATCAGGACTAGGCACTGCGTGAGTTCCGTCGTCGGGGATTTCCTCATCAACGGGCTCATCATTATCCTCGTCATCATCGTTACTTGCTTGTCCCGTTTTGTTTGGCTTAGACTTGCCCGAGGCGCGCATCTCCTCGAGTCTGGCCTCAAACACGGGCAGATCGCTCTTCACGAAGATAGTAAAGTAGATCTCATCCTCCGGCGGAAACCGCAGAAGGCAGTGAACGGCGATCTGGTCATGCACTGCAGCGTAGGATTGAAGATTTATATTGAAGGCGAACAGTGCACCACCAACGATTTTCGCACTGTTTGAAACTCCGAAGGCGTCGGCAATGCGAGTGCCCTTCGTCATACCCGAAAATTTTTGAACCGCGTCCTTATACTGCTGCTGCCGTTCTCTGATATCCATCAACGCTTTCTTTCTGACTCGGACACAACGTTTCCATGATCCGACCTGCCAGCGCCTTGGCCATCAACGGAGGTACGGCATTTCCAATTTGTTTGAAGCTAGGGTTCATCGTACCACTGAAAACAAAGCCGTCCGGAAATGACTGTAGTCTTGCGGCTTCGCGGACAGAGATCGTACGCGCCTGATCATTGTCGTAATGGATATGGCTGTAGCTGTCTTTGCCGAGATGCGCCATCAGCGTTCTTGCCGGCTGGTCCCTCCACATTTTCCGCCATTTATTTGGGAACTTGGAGGCGTCATATGGCGGGACGATTTTATCTTTGAGGGTCTGGTATTCTACAGAGCCCTCTTGGATGTGCTTTCCCGCCGACTTCAGTTCGGCGAGCCGCTCGCTGAACATGTTCATGGCGTGCTGCCATGCCTGCGGATACTGATCACCTGGATTCAAGCGAGCGAACAGGGGATAATCCCTTGGAAGGCAGCGGATCACGTGGTCGCGCAAACCGTCTTGGGGAGCTTCAAACCCAGGCCACGATCGCATTAAACGTGCGTATGCCGAGGCTTTACGCCCACAGTCATAAGGGATTCGCTGATCCATGCGGCGCGCACCGCGGCGCAATTCTCCGGAGGCGAGCATAGCGCGTGCGTCGATCCGCGGCAGATCTCCAATTGCCTGTTCTACGGTTACAGCGGGCGTCATTGACGGGTTTGCCGATGGCGGCTCCAGATAGTCATGTGCTGTGGATATATGGCCATTGAGAACTTTCAGAGCGACTGCCCGTGACCCCTCGTAGCCCGGTGGGAGGACCAGCCAGTTCGTCGGATCAGGAAACGATATCTTTTCCGAAACCTCGCGACGATATGCAATCAGGAACATACGTTCCCTCATCTGGGGCACGCCATAGAATGCTGCGTTAAGGAGCGTATAGCCGCAGATGTACCCTTTATCTTCCAGAACTTCGCAGATTTCCTCCGCAATATTCTGACCACCGTGATTAAGTACGTCAGGGACGTTTTCGACCACCACCACCAGTGGCTTAAAGGCATCCACATATCGCAGATACTCCTGATAAAGTCGCGCCCGCGGGTCATGACGGAAAGCCTGCGGATGCGCATCTATCTCGCGCAACTTTGGTCGCCCGACCCGGGCGAATGCCTGACATGGCGGGCCGCCAACCAGGATATCGAAAGCATCCTGCACCGGACCTAGGCCGAGTTCAGCAACGAGATCTTCAGGGTGAGTGTTGATTATGTCCCGCGCTTTGGTGTGTTTTGCATCGCCGGCATGAAAGTTGAGGCCGTGCGAACGAGCTGCGTCAGGATCAAATTCAATAGCAGCGCGTACAGAGAACCCCATCGATTGAAACCCGAGTGAAAGTCCGCCGCACCCTGCAAAAAGGTCCAGCAACCGGGGTTTGCCGCCGGCTTGAAGTCTGGCGATTTTCTGACGAACCACTTCCGCGCTCATGTCAGACTTCCTTCCTTTGTCTTGGGGAGACGCAGCGGAAGTTTCGTTTCTTCACCGTGCTCCGCAAGGAATTGCATAACCGCTGCGCGAATGATCCATGCAGCAGAAACATCGTTGGCATCTGCGAGCATCTGGATGCGGGAGTGAATTGCCTCAGGAAGCATTACAGATGTCCGGATGGTCTTTTTAGGAGCTGGAGCTTGCATGAATCATACCGGGTGCATATCGCATCCAACCTACGCTGTAGTGGTGCACTTTGCATCATCCCATAGTTCCAATCCTGTGGATACTGCTCGGAGCGAGAACATATAGGGAACATTTCCGGCGTTTGCAACGCTCCTTTTGAACGACCTTCAATATGGAACTGACGCTCCATCATGCGAGCCTGGCTCCTCAGTAGATGATCCGTCCTCGCCAGAGCACAGCCCGGCAAAAGCCTGAATGCTTCCGTCGCAAAATCAACTCCAAGCTGCATTTCACAATTAGTCAAGCCTTTCATGATACGGTTTATTTCGGAATAGATTTACGCGAAGTGATGGGCGTTCGACGGGGGAATAAGGGACCATGAAGCTAACGATTTTGGACAAGTTCAGGGAGGGAGATGCCGCAACATGCTTCCTCTGCAAAGCATCACTCGCTGATTACGTTAGTGGTCTACCAGAGAATTTTCGGGAATTTTACATTCAGCGCGGAATCGTTACCAATCGGTTTCTTGACAACCTTTGGGACACACTCTCGGCGCAGCGTCACATTCCGCCCATCGTCCTGGTGGGAGGCCAGACAGCTCCTGATCTGTCCCGTAAAGAAGAATTCGACCTTTCTGCAGATTTCAAGGTCCTCGACGGCCTGCAACGCAGCCACCGATTGAAGGAAATTTGGGATACTGTAGCCTACATTGAGAACGAATTTGAGGACAACACTTCGCTGAGCGTGGCTCAACTGGCTCGTCAGCAAGCGAATAATCTGCGGAAGCAAGGAATCAATCCGCAAATCTTTCAAAAAGCGCTTGGAGCACATCGCGAGGGGAATGGGCGGGAATATCTTTTTGAACGTAATACCATTTGGCTAGAGGTATGGTTCGGCCTCTCAGAGGCCGCGCAGATTCAGAAAATGCTCGTTCTCAACGCTGGCCACAAGTCCGTCAACATAAAGCACCAGATCGAACTGATCTTTTGGAGCCGGTTCGAGAAGCTGCAAGCCGAGCTAGCTCCAGGTGTTGTTCTTCGTGAAAAAGATAAATCGTCCATCAGCTACAGCAAGGGACGTAAGCCCGGCGAATATCACTTTGCCCACCTGATTTCCGCATTTGTTTCGTTGCTCGATGGAGCGCTCGTCACCACCAACGCGGAATATTCAGCTGACCAGGCATTTCCAGGGGAGAGGGAGTCGGATGAGACCCTGCTAGATGTCGATGATCAGGTTTTGCGAGCGTTTGCCCATACTATTGCCGCACTCGACCATAGCCTCCGAACGGATATCGGCGTCCGCTGGCTGGGTAGAGAGGTCGTCCTCGTCGGAATTTTTGGTGCCGTCGGAGCGCTCGCTGAAAAAGGATCCGGGGGCAAGGTTGAGGCGCTTCGAGATTTCGAAGCTAAATTGCCCCAATTCATCGCAAGGCTCAATCTCCAGGATTTTGAGCGGTGGCGCAATAGTCTCGAGTTGTCAAAGGTCAACATCGGAAACGTGAACAGGCGCGAAGTGTTCAATGCGACTCTTCAGTTCCTTCAGGGGAAGAACGACGGTCTCATCCAGTGGGGAAACATCGGGGAGGTCGACGCCAATGACGCTTCGTGAAAACATTATCGAAATAATTTCTGACGCCTTGACGGCCGACGAAACGATACTGCCGAGCGATATTCTCGATGCCAACAATCACATCATCTTCGCCGCATCGGAACTTGCGTCCCGGGCGACGGATCTGTTTGTGGAGGAAGATGACGATTTCGCTGAACAGGTTAAAGCGTTTCTAGACGACCTTCCGCCGCAGCTACCCCTGGCGTCTATTTTTCCCAGAGCAGTGAACCTTGCGGTTTTCCTGGACTTGGCCAACCTTATCGACTTGGATGATTTAGACAACCCGGTGCCCGCCGAGATTAATCAACTCAACATTAGCGAAGTAACAGACTTGGAGGCCTTCGCCCGTGACGATAGGCGGGTCCAGTTGTACGTCTATGAACGACCTAATCATATCACGGAATCCTTCGCGTTTCTCGACCTGACACAGGGTAGCCCGGTCACTACGCAAACCGTTCCTAGAGTGATGACCGCGTGCGCAACTCTTATTGTCGGTCAATATGTCGGCGACATGAGTGGCAGGCGATGGATAATCTCCTCGATGGATAATGAGGCTCGTCGTCGATCCTACGTGAAGTATCACCTGCTCTTGAATGGCCATCGTCTGACAAATGCGGTTATTGCCCCCAATTCAACTGCGCTCGTTGGAATCGCAGAAACATTGACCACCGCCAACGAATACATTCAGTTCGGAGAACCATTCGAGATCCTGGGTGAGATCAATGGTCGGACAACTGTGCTCGACACGATAATGAGCAGCTATCACGTCCTCGAAAACTATATGATACGAGCGCAGATAGCGAAGGTAGCCAACGACAACGTGGGCGCTTTATTCGGCATACGCCACTTTAAGCAAATGGAACTGGCCGTCGAGAGAAAGGAACTGGAGCACCTTACTCAATTATTGAAAACCTCGTGGGACATCGATATCGGCGGCTTAACACTGGCGGGTTTCGTTGACACCAAATTCACCGGCCTTTTTCAGCGGGTTGATTTCGTGGAGCAGCGGTTCCAGGAATTTATGCGGCGATTGACGGTTAAAAAGCGAAATGAGGTGTTAAACATCAACAGCCCGGTCGACCTGCGGACGGCGCTTCCCAAAATTATTTACCAAGTTCGGTGCTCAATCGTTCACAACAAGGAGACCGAGTTCCATCTTTCTAACAGAGAGCTCCTAAATCCAGTCGTTCTGATGACACTTACCGATCTGTGCCTGCCCTGCATGCAAAGGCTTGCATTCGGGCTACCTGCTGCCCCGGCACCCAATCCTTTGCGGTACGATCGATCTACGCTGCAGCTGTACTAAAAGGATATAGGCGCTCCAATTTCCGGCTTGGGGCGCCTGCCCACTAGCCGCCAACGCTCCGATGGCGATGGGACCAACGGTTCCGCTTCAGGGCGTGCAGCTTCCGCGACCAATCGACGTGGTGACGGCCCGGCGATCCCTCTGGCTGTCCGAGCGGGAAACACATCGTGTCTACCCAAAGGTGTTGGAGGCGACCTTCGCATGCCGTGCCCGCCTGTCGGATGAGCATAGGGCCGCAATCGAGCACGTCGCAGGTTCCGCGCGCCTCGCAGCTGTCGTACCCAGCAAGGTTCGTACCCCTTCAGCGCCCACTTAGGCGGCGTATACTTGATCGCTCGCAGCCCCTGCGCTGCTTGAAAGACTTCCGGCTACAGCGGTCTTTAATCTTCTACGAATGTTCATTTCAGACTTCCGGAAAAGACACGGGGGATCACCACGGCACGCGGTGATGCGGTCCAAGAACTTCGATAAATCGCCAGAGGTTCGGCTGATAAGAAAGGTCTCACCTGACGTGATCTTGGTCACGCCTTGCCGGGAAAGGGATCGATCTGGCTGCCGACGCCCGAAGGCTAACACGATTTTGAAGGTCGCGTTTCGTGGCCTGGGAAGGCTGGCAGCCACACGGGCAAGTTCGCGAGCCAAACCGAAGGATTAAGGAAATCAACGCCTTTGACTTCGAAATCACGGGTCAAAGGTTCGAATCTGTTCAAGGCGAAGAAGTCCGTCCGGCATAGTCCGGCCAGCGCCGAACGTCGGCCTCGCGCCCTCAAATCGGTCGTTCATGCGGATCCCGAACCGTCCTGAAAGCCGTCGTTCGCACGCGCCGACGCGAACGACCAAGAAGGGCGGGGAGCTGTCGTTCGCTGCATCCTAGACAAACGGCAGCAATGCGCAGAGAGCTGCCGGTCGGTGTGCCGCCCTGATAGTGAAGGACAGCGCAGGGGGCAGGCTTTGCTCCTGAAACAGGCAGCAGCACCTCAATCAACGTGACCGGCCGACGCTGACGCCAATTCTGGCCGACTGCAGGCGCTCAGAAACTTCGTCCATACGGAATAACCCGATCGCCCTCACCGCCACTGACAGGGACAGTGAGGCAACGTGCCTCCGGCCTCGCCTGCCGATTTTCGTGGGGTGTTGTTACTGTATGAATATACATTGGGCCTTGACTTCAGCCAGAACTAGTGTGGACTATTACATAGTATTGTTGTGTCCTAAGCCCCCGTCAGAAGGTACGCGCAAGCTTATTTTCTTAAATCAAAAAAGGAGAGCATTCATGGCACTTAAACCCGGACCAAAGCCGATAGCGAAATCCACAGGGAAACCGGATCAGCGCCGCCGTGATAACAAAAGCACCCCAGGGAATACACCGTCCCTCAAACCCAGCAAGCCCACCAAATAAGGCACATAAAAGAGGCTCTCGCTGATTTGCACTTCTACCCCGGTATTCGATTGAACCTGCGCGAAATGCCGCGCGGACTGCGTGCCTGTCGGATGTTGGATGTCAGCACTCTTGAATTCCTCGCCGATACCGGTCAGTCCGATAACGGCCCCAAATTGGTCGGTCCTAGATGGCCGGGCGATGTTACCTGGATGTGCAATCTGAAATGAGCCCCCTCTGTGAGCAGTTGGGTGTGGGCTCGATTTCATCAAGACGCCCAACTCGAACCTGCACTTAATTCATTTCTTCGGGACTGTTTTCGGTTTCGGTTGATACAGACGCCGTTTAACGTTTGAGCGCAGAGCGTTGCGAACATCCTTATCCACCATCGACAGGTCGAACCATTCGGAATCAAAATAGCCGCCGCACCACCGGGTGGTTTCAGCATATTCTGGATCGTCCCGATCTGCGATGATCTCCAGGAAACGCTCATACCCCGATACGCCACCAACATCTTCGGGCGGTCGCGCCCTTTCGCCGGCGACACAGCTCCCGTGTTTTGGCGTAGCGGCGAGCGTCAAGAACTCCTCGACCGCGACCGTGTGTCGCCAGCCATCCCCGAAATCATAGTGGTAGCTGAAGACGGCACCTTGCTCGAAGTCCAGCAAGCGCACCTCGCTCTGGTCGAACACCCGAGGATCGTCATCGGTCGAATCCTCCGTCAGGATCTCGACGTCGCCATACCGTAAACCACCGATGCGGAATTCATAAAGGTGATAATTCCACCAGTTAAATGCTGCCTGAATACCGAGATGCAGATGCTCCAGGTTCCAATGAACAGGCAGGACCAATCGGCGCCAAACGTCCGGCTTCATCTCGTCGATGGAAACTCTGACTTGCACGGCGTTTGCGGGTTTGAACATGGCACGAATGAACAAGGTCAGGCTGCGATCGTCAAGAAGGCGCTCAATTGTGACACCGTATTCGAACTGGATCGTTCTTCACGGCATCTCTGCCCGCTTGTGCAGCCCTCGAAGCTTACTATCTCTGGTGTAACCCCGAACTGGAGCATCGCCATGGATCGAAACGCGGCCGAAATGCTGCCGGAATTCTATATTGAAATTCTTCCGCCGGACCGCGATGAAACGTGTGCACCGGATGCAACGACATGTCCGTGCTGTCGAAGGTTACGTCCGGCCTCGAGCATGGATGACGATGGCTGCGGGATCTGCGACGAATGCATGGCACCGTGAACGCGGGTGGCAATGCACCTCCACTAATTCAGGCGACGTTCGAAGACGCGCTTGCGAAATTGCCGGACGGCTATGTCGACGGACATTTTGGCAATCGACCATGGGGCGTGACCGTCAAGCGGTCGGAGGACGGCAAGCGGACTTGGCGCTATGGCGAGGAGCTTAGCGGAACCGATATCGTCAGCTTCAACCTCTATCGACTGGCTGGACCTGGATCGATGCTAAAGCCGTGCGAAATCTCCTCCGCTAAGGTGATCGAATTCGTTCTCGGTTTCGAGCCTGGTCCGGCGAAAGCCGCGTCGCGTTCATAATGGCCGAAAAATGAGCACAGGGAAAATATTGCATTGCAACATATGCATGACTGCTCTGCGATCTGAGCGCTGGCGGTCGCGGCAGCCTCTGGTATCTTCACCTCAACGAAGCAATGCACTTCCTCCCGCAGAGCTTCGTGTCTCAGGCGACCCATTCCTCCTCCCAAGGGAAGCCTGACGGAACAGCGGCACTCCTCCTCCCAGCCGTTGTTCAATCTTTTGGAAAGCCTGCCGCACCTCCTCCCGCGGCAGGCTTTTTCGTTTTCCGATTCAAGTCCGGATTCAGGCGTCAAAGCAGACCGCCCTGTTCCACCAGCTCTCCGGATTTCGAGACAATCGTCGATCCGTACGGCTCGCGCGACGAAATGATCAGCGCGTCATTGGGTAGTGGACGGGCCAGTTCCTTTGCTTCGTCCCAGGGCGCCCGCATCCAGTTGTCCGTCTCTTCCTTCGTCAGCAACAGGACGGGCATGGCCTTCTCATGGATCGGCTTCACCAGGTCGTTGGGATCCGTTGTCAGAAATCCATAAAGATCGTCGGTGGTAAGGCCGTCCCTGACCTTTCTGACACTCTGCCATTGCGGCACATGAATGCCGGCAAAGAACATCAGCGACTTCTGCTCGTCGCGGGCGAACCAGGCATTCGGCACGTTGCCGCCATCTTGCCGGCTGGCCGGATCCGGTTCCGCGAAACTGGTGACCGGGACGAGACATCTGTTTTCGACGCCGAACCATCGTTTCCAGTGCGGAAAACTGAGCTTGCGCACGTTGGTCGTGCCGCGGTCGGCCTCCATGCGGATCAGTTCTTCGAGATCGAACGGCTTGCCCTTGGCCGCAAGTTTCTCCGCCTTGGCTTTGGCCGCCCTCTCAAGGGCGAAACGTGGCGAGGGCAGTCCCCAGCGCGCATGGACCAGTTGCTTCTTTCCCTCAGTGGTATTGCGGACGATCGGCCCCACCTGATCGGGGTTCATCTGGTAGGCCGGCATCAGGTTGATCAGGCTTTCGGCGTCCTGGGCCCATTTCGCGACCCAGTCCTTGTCTTCCATGCGATAAAGGTTGCACATGCTGGATATCCACTCCGCCGAGCTCGAATGGTGACCAATCTAGCGGATGGTACCGAATTCGCTACTCGAGGCAGAAGACATCGGCATTGTCCTGGCGTTCTCGCAAGCCCTTGTAGGACGGATGGCGGAGTTTGGCGTCTGTCGTCCATGCGCGAAACTCGATCTCAGCGATCAGGGTTGGCTCGACCCAGACAACGTCTGCGCTTCCGGAATAAGGCAGGGGCGGCTGCTTTCGCTTCCATCGAAGCGTGTCCAGCATCTTCCGCAATCGGATCGCCTCGGCTTCCCTGAAGCCCGTGCCGACGCTTCCGACATGCACGAGATCGCCATTGCGGTAGGCGGCGAGCACCAACGAGCCGAAGCCGGCAGGGGATGCTGTCGACCGCTCATAGCCGACGATAAAGAACGCTTCGCTCTGGACGCATTTCACCTTCACCCAATCTCCGGTCCGGCCCAAGCGATAGGGCTGATCGAGATGCTTGCCGACGATGCCTTCCAAGCCGAGGCGGCAGACGTGCTCCAGCAGGACGGCTGGGTCGCCATCCAGTGCTTCCGATAGCCTGACGGCGCCGACCTGGTCACTCATTGAGCCGTTCAACGTGTCCTCGAGAAGGTGTCGGCGGGACCGATATTCGACACCGCGCAGATCGTGCCCGTCCAGATAAACAAGATCGAAAGCGTAAAGGACAGCGTCGGATGCCCGGTTGCCGGCTTGTTTGCCGGATGCGCCCAGCGATTGCTGCAATAGCCCGAAATCCGGCCGGCCCTCTTCGTCGAACACGACGGCTTCGCCATCGATGATCATCGTCGCCGGCCCGAGCGCTCGTGCGGCCTGTTCTATCGCTGGAAACCGGTGTGTCCAGTCATGTCCGCCACGGGTGAGGATCCTAATCCTCTGCGGCTCGATATGAACGGCAAGGCGATAGCCATCCCATTTCAGCTCCCAGCTCCACTCGTTACCCTTTGGTGGATGAGCCTTCAGTTGCGCCAGCGCAGGCTCGACGCGCTCGGGCATGGGATCGAAGAGCAGCTGTGGTTGGGCCGGATTTCGCTTCTTGCGCGGCCGGGAACGGATCGGGGCCTCGGTGTCACGAAGGAGGGGTTTTGATCTCGGAGGCTTCGGCATCCCGACAGTTCAGCAGAAAAATCTTAAAGACACTGTGACCATCTCGACTTGTCCCTGCAATTCACACAAAGGGATTAGCGCCTGCGAACGCTCGGAAAAAAATCCGCCGCCCGCTATTCAGCTGATTTCCATGAGTATTCTGCTGATTTCTAATGTTCAGGATAATATTCCCATCCCTCCGGTTGCTTGACTCTTTTGCTGCTCGGGAACAGAAAGAGAACATCCGCATTTTGTTCGACATGATGTCGGCCGCCAACACGACCTCGAAGGGAGCCGTGAACGATGACTGCTGCCCGTCAAAGGGTGATTTCCGATCTGCGCGAGCGCATCGCCTCGCTGGAGGGCGTGTCAGCCAGGAAGGCTGGCTGTCTGTCCTTCGGCGTGCCGGAAATCGATGCAGTCCTGCCCGGAGGTGGTCTATCCTTCGGGGCGTTGCATGAATTTGCCGGCGGCGGGTCGGGCACAGTGGACGGTGCGGCGGCAGCCCTGTGTGCGGCAGGGATAGCAGCACGCACCAAAGGCCCGATCGTCTGGTGCCTGACGCGCCCCGACCTGTTCTTTCCCGCGCTCGCTCAGGTCGGACTCCACCCCGACCGGGTGATCTTTGTCGAATCCGACAAGGAGGAAGACGTTCTGGCAAACATGGAGGAGGGGCTATCCTTTGGTGGGCTCGGCGCCGTCGTCGGTGAACTCGTTCGCCTGCCGATGGTCAGCTCGCGGCGGCTGCAGCTGGCGGCTGAGCGCACCGGCACCATGGCGCTTGCCGTCCGGCGTTGGCGACGGCAGACGGAGGCCAATGATTTCGGGCAGCCGACGGCTTCGACCACGCGATGGCGGGTGAGCGTCATGCCATCGGAGGAATTGCCAGTGCCGGGTGTCGGACGAGCCCAATGGTTGCTGGAATTGATGCGCGTGAAAGCGGGTGAATGTGCTGAGTTTCTCGTGAGGGCGTGCGATGACAAGGGTCGTCTCGATCTATCTTCCGGATCTGCCGACGGATCGCATTCGTCGCGCCGATCCGTCTATTCCGCCTGAACAGGCGATCGCCGTGATCGCCAGGAGCGGCTCGAAACGCTGGGTAGCGGCCGCCGACGCAGCCGCTAGGAAAGCCGGCGTTCATGTCGGCATGCCCTCGGCCAAAGCACAGGCGCTGTTCCGCGGCCTGATGCTGGTCGAGGCGGATTCTACAATGGATGCCGCAGCACTCGAGCGCATTACTCTCTGGGCGCTGACGCTCTATTCTCCGATTGTCGCGGTCGATGGGATCGACGGGATCGTCATGGACACCGAGGGTGCCGACCACCTGCAGGGCGGCGAGCTCGCCATGGTGACGAAGATCGCCAATCAGTTCCTGGCCAAGAAACTCACTCCCCGTGTCGCGATCGCCGACACTTGGGGTGCGGCCCACGCCTGTGCGCGTGCCATCAGCCGCGAAACGGTCATCGTGCCTTCAGGTGAGACTGTTCGCGCCGTCGAAAGACTGCCGATATCGTTGCTGCGCCTTCCCGGGAAAGTCGTCAGCGATCTGCGCACGCTCGGCTTCCAGACCATCGGCGAATTGGCCAACACGCCGCGCGCGCCGCTGACGCTTCGTTTCGGTCCGGAGATTGGCCGGCGGCTCGACCAGATGTTCGGACGCATCTGCGAACCGATCGATCCGATCCGCACCGCCGAGCTCGTCGAGGTCAGTCGCGCCTTTGCCGAACCGATCGGTGCTGTCGAGACCATCAACAAATATGTCGGCCGCTCGGTCGTGCAGCTGATCGAGGAGCTGCAGAAACGCGGCCTCGGTGTTCGACGCGCCGACCTGATCGTCGACAAGGTCGACGGCACGCGGCAGGCAATCCGCGCCGGCACGGTGAAGCCGGTGCGCGATGTCGCCTGGCTGACGAAGTTGTTTCGCGACCGGACGGAGAAGATCGAGCCCGGCTTCGGGATCGAGAAGCTGACCCTGGTTGCGGTCATAGTCGAGCCGCTGGAGGAGCGCCAGAAATCCTCCTCGCTGGTCGAGGAGGAAGTGAAGGACGTGACTCCGCTGATCGATATTTACGGCAACCGTGGCCAGCGTGTTTATCGGGTGGCACCCGTTGCATCCGACGTGCCAGAGCGCTCCGTCCAGCGCATCAGTCCCGCTGCCGATCCGGTCGAGGTCACCTGGGTCAGTCATTGGCGCCGGCCGGTGCGGCTGCTGGTCCGTCCCGAACTGATCGAGGCCATCGCCTTGCTGCCGGACCGCCCGCCGGTCTCGATCACCTGGCGCGGCAGGCGCCGGAAGGTCAAGCAGGCCGATGGTCCGGAACGGATCTTTGGCGAGTGGTGGCAGCGCGACGCTGAGATGGAGGCGGTGCGGGATTACTTCGTCATCGAAGACGAGGCCGGCGAGCGTCTCTGGGTGTTTCGCTCCGGTGATGGCATCGATCCTGAAACCGGAAGCCATCGCTGGTTCATGCATGGGATCTTCGCATGAGTTATGCCGAGCTGCAGGTCACGACCCATTTTTCCTTCCTGCGCGGTGCAAGCTCGGCGCAGGAATTGTTCGAAACCGCCAAGGCTCTCGGCATCGAAGCCCTCGGCGTGGTCGATCGCAATTCGCTGGCGGGGATTGTCCGGGCACTCGAAGCATCCCGTGCCACCGGTTTGCGTTTGGTCGTCGGTTGCCGGCTTGATCTGCAAGACGGCATGTCGTTGCTGGTCTACCCGACCGATCGGGCTGCCTATTCCCGGCTGACGCGACTGATCACACTTGGCAAATCGCGCGGCGGCAAGAACAACTGCATCCTGCACTGGGACGATGTCGTCGCATACAACGACGGCATGATCGGCATCCTGGTGCCGGATCTGCCGGATGACGCCTGTGGAATCCAGCTGCGCAAGATGGCCGAGGTGTTTAGCGATCGGGCCTATGTGGCGCTCTGCCTCCGGCGCCGGCAGAACGACCAGATGCGGCTGCATGAGATTTCCAATCTCGCCGCGCGGTTCAAGGTGAAGACGGTCGTCACCAACGACGTCCTCTTCCATGAACCAGGTCGACGGCAGCTGCAGGACATTGTCACCTGCATTCGGACCCGCACGACGATCGACGAGGTCGGCTTCGAGCGCGAGCGCCATGCCGACCGCTATCTGAAGCCGCCGGAAGAAATGGAGCGGCTGTTTCCCCGATATTCAGAGGCCTTGGCACGAACCATGGAGATTGTCCGTCGGTGTAAATTCTCGCTCGAGGAACTCACCTACCAATATCCGGAGGAGGCGATCGTGCCGGGCAAGGATGCTCAGGCCTCGCTGGAGCATTATGTCTGGCAATGCGTGCCCGATCGCTATCCTGAAGGACTACCGCCTGATGTGTTGAAGGTTGTGCGGCACGAGCTCGATCTGATCCGCACCATGAAATACGCTCCTTATTTTCTGACCGTTTTCTCGATCGTGCGTTATGCGCGGTCTGAAGGTATCCTCTGCCAGGGAAGGGGTTCTGCCGCCAACAGCGCCGTCTGCTACATTCTCGGCATCACCAGCATCGATCCCTCGACAAACGATCTTCTGTTCGAACGCTTCGTCAGCCAGGAGCGCGACGAGCCGCCGGATATCGATGTCGATTTCGAGCACGAGCGGCGCGAAGAGGTGATCCAGTGGATCTATCGCACCTATACACGGGAAAAGGCAGCGCTCTGCGCCACCGTGACCCGCTACCGGGCGCGCGGCGCGATCCGTGGCGTCGGCAAGGCGCTCGGCCTGCCGGAAGACGTGATCAAGGCGCTGTCTTCGGGCATGTGGGCCTGGTCGGAGGAGGTCTGCGATCGCAATGTCCGCGAGCTCAATCTCAATCCAGACGACCGGCGTCTCGTGCTGACCTTGAAACTCGCGCAGCAATTGATGGGCGCCCCGCGGCACCTCGGCCAGCATCCGGGCGGCTTCGTCCTCACCCATGATCGGCTCGACGATCTCGTGCCGATCGAACCGGCGACGATGAAGGACCGGCAGATCATCGAGTGGGACAAGGACGACGTCGAGGCGTTGAAGTTTATGAAGGTTGATGTTCTGGCGCTTGGGATGCTGACCTGCATGGCGAAAGCGTTCAAGCTCATCGAAGAGCACAACGGTCGGACACTTGACCTTGCCGTCGAACAAGAGGATCAGGCGACCTATGCGATGATCCGCAAGGCCGATACGCTCGGCACGTTCCAGATCGAAAGCCGCGCGCAGATGGCAATGCTGCCGCGGCTGAAACCCCGAACCTTCTATGACCTCGTGGTGCAGGTCGCAATTGTCCGGCCAGGCCCGATCCAGGGAGACATGGTGCATCCCTATCTGCGCCGGCGCGAAGGCAAGGAGGCGGTCGAGTATCCGACGCCGGAGCTTGAGGCGGTGCTCGGCAAGACGCTGGGCGTGCCGCTGTTTCAAGAGTCGGCGATGAGGGTGGCGATGGTCTGTGCCGGCTTTACCGGCGGCGAGGCCGACCAGCTTCGCAAGTCGATGGCGACCTTCAAGTTCACAGGCGGCGTCTCGCGGTTCAAGGACAAGCTGGTATCGGGAATGGTGAGGAATGGCTACACGCCGGAATTCGCCGAGAAGACCTTTTCGCAGCTCGAAGGCTTTGGCTCCTATGGTTTCCCGGAGAGCCATGCGGCGTCGTTCGCATTGATCGCCTATGCGTCGAGCTACATCAAATGCCATTATCCGGAAGCCTTCTGTGCGGCGCTCATCAATTCGCAGCCGATGGGATTTTACGCGCCGGCGCAGATTGTCGGCGACGCGAGAGCCCACGGCGTCGAGGTGCGGCCGGTCTGCATCAATCGGTCCCGATGGGACTGTACGCTGGAGCGCATCGGCAATTCTGGTCGCCATGCCGTACGGCTCGGTTTCCGGCAGGTGAAAGGATTGGCGGTCGCTGACGCCGCGCGCATCGTCGCGGCGCGCATGAACAGCATCTTTGCCTCTGTCGATGATATGTGGCGACGATCCGGCGTGCGATCGGAGGCGCTCGTCCAGCTTGCCAAGGCCGATGCCTTTCTGCCGTCGCTGAAGCTCGAACGCCGGGACGCCCTCTGGGCGATCAAGGCGCTGCGCGACGAACCCCTGCCGCTGTTTGCGGCGGCTGCCGAACGGGAGAGGGCTGCAATCGCCGAGCAGCGGGAGCCTGAAGTCCTGCTTCGACAGATGACGGACGGGCACAATGTTATCGAGGACTATAGTCATACCGGACTGACATTGCGGCAGCATCCGATCGCCTTCCTACGCAAGGATTTATCAGTGCGCAACATTATCACTTGTGCCGAGGCGATGAACTCGAGGGACGGGCGTTGGGTCTATACCGCCGGACTTGTGCTGGTGCGGCAAAAGCCCGGATCGGCCAAGGGCGTCATGTTCATCACCATCGAGGACGAGACCGGGCCGGCCAACCTCGTCGTCTGGCCGACGCTGTTCGAAAAGCGGCGGCGGGTCGTTCTCGGATCCTCGATGATGGCGATCAATGGCCGGATCCAACGGGAAGGGGAGGTCGTGCATCTTGTCGCCCAGCAGCTGTTCGACCTGTCAGGCGACCTGACGGGCCTTGCCGATCGCGATGAAGAGTTCAACCTTCCAGCCGGCCGTGCTGATGAATTCGCCAGAGGTGGCGGACCCGATCCACGGGACAAACCGAAGTCGGTTATGGCCGCGCGAGACATGTTCGTGCCTGACCTTCATATCGATACGCTGAAGGTGAAGAGCAGGAATTTTCATTGACGGTCTGGTTTTTGGCCTGAACGCGCAAAAAGCAGCACCTCTTTCCCATAGTGGTGAGTGGTGAGTGGAGACGACGAACTCATGGCGGCCGAGCGTCGTTCCCGAGAAGGCATTGACAAACGTGCCGGCATGTCGCCACCTCGTTTCAACGCATGGAGAGTTGCGACTGGCATCTTTGAGAATTACGCTGAGCGTATGAGTTCCCTAGCCCCACGAGAACATGTTCCTTGCGCAGCGCTAACGGTCCTCTGGCTTTTCTAGGTCATCGTTCCGTCGCTTCGAGGTGCCCCTCTTCTTTGGCGCGAGGAACGTCATCTCGAGGGAATTGGGCGGCTCGGCGACGATAAGACATCGCACGAACTCTGCAATCACGGGAGAGGGCCAAATACGTCCTTACGAAACCCGTGGGACCAGCCTCATAGCAGAAGTGAAGCTTGGAACCGCGCTTGGAAAGCTTGTTGACCATTGAGGCCACCCAGGTCGGCTCCGAGGAGATGTCGCCCAAAAACCGCACTTCGCCGTTGCGGGATCCGTCGGCAATGGCCACCGAAATCTTTCACTTCGACGTATCCAAGCCAATGAAAATTACGCTATCGTCTGTCATGGTTCGCCCTCGCTAAGCTTGGGGCAAGGCTCCGGCCTATCCAGAGCACCCCCCGAAATCAGCTTACCGCGGGGGCGGGCCACTTTCTCCCCACGAACATGCGGTCTAAGGCGCCGGAGCGTCGCGGCGCGAAACTAGGATCATCATGTGGCGAAGGCAATGGTGATTGCGATGGGCCGTATATCATCGGCTGAGGCGCCGCGAGCAACTGGCTGTGAGATCGTGGTAGGCATAGACATGGCGTAGCCTCTGATGCCCCCCTTGTCAGTTCATGCGCACTCGCCGGCCAATGTGCGACAATCCGAAGCGTACATTTGATCGCACAGCTTTAAATCACCCGTATTCCAAAGATCGTGGATTGCCCGAACCAGGCCGATGTTATCTACTGGCGTCCTCCCTATAACAACTTCGATGTGCTGTCGGTGTCAGGCGAGTGCGCACAGCTTTTAGCGAAAACAATGATCGCGCACATAGCGTCGGTCTTCGGGCCTTCTCGGCGAGGAACGCCCCGGTCTGCTCGTGCTGCCCCTTGCCCGCGAAATTATTGCTGCCTCGCCGGTTATGTGCGGGGACTAACTGTTCGTCAATATTTGCGCGTCGCCCGTGCAGACTCGGCTTGCAATGCTGCCAGCAGATGCAATGCTCGGTCAGCTAAGCCCGTCGGCACAAAAATGTGATCGTGGTGATATGCTGCCACCATGTTGCACGGAATGCCAGCGTCTGCGAGACAGGCAGCGACGCCCGCCGTAAGGCCGACGCCGTCGAGCGCAGAATTCACGTTGAGGGTGATCTGGCGCATCGCAAGCGAAGTTTCGAACCCCGCTTCGTGGGCTTCTCCTTTCTCAAGGACCACTGCCAAGCCTTCCCTTTCTTGGAATGTCGCAATCGGATTCAGATCGTGAACTTTGCTCCCATCATTAGGTATCGAGCAGAACACATACTCGCCGTCTATGAGCGAGGGCGTCATGTTCGACAGCATTTCGAACTTGTCTCGCAAAACAGTAGTCATTTTTGGCGGCCTCCGTTGTCTATCATCAGGTGTCTTAGAGCCTGACCGAAAAAGAGTTGAGTGAAACCAGGCCGTTGTGATTCTGTTTGTTTGCTTAGGACGAACGGAGACCACAATGGGCTGGACTGATTTCACCCGTCGGCAATATGCCCGACGGGCAATGCGGTATGCAAGCGATCTGACGGACCGGGAATGGGATTGATCTCGCCTTGCCTGCCTGAACCGAGGCGGCTGGGCAGGCCGCGCAGTACCGATCTTCGCGAGGTCGTGAATGCGTTGCTTTACATCGCCGCGACTGGGTGCCAATGGCGGATGCTGCCCAGGGATTTTCCGCCTTTTACAACTGTGCAGTCATACTTCTACGAATGGCGAGCGACAGGGCTGTGGGGTCGGATCAATCATCGTCTTGTAATGGCGACGCGTGAACTGGAAGGCCGGGAAGCCTCCCCGTCTGCGGGCGTGATCGACAGTCAAAGCGTAAAAACCACGGGATCACGCCTTCGGCAGTGTCGTAGCGCATAAGGGCGCTTGAGGAAAAGGTTGGCGCGGTCTTGATCATCCGACGCCATCAGTGCCGGCCCACCCCAATTGGAGAGCGTCACGCTGAGGAAGTGGGTCTACTCTTATGTTCGTTTTCAAGCTCTTTGGTCATGATTTTTCCTTTCCGACTTTGATGACGAAAGCACATGCATGAACTGATGAACAAAGGAGGAGACAGAGCATTTAGACGACGGATGGCATATCCACGCGGCATCGGACTGGCCTACCGCCTCGATGGTTCGCCGCGTGCCGAGTCGCTCTGATCAAGTCCGCACAGGGTGTTGTGCGAGCGAGGATCGGACACGTTCTGCAGCCTGTGGAGTTGGAAGCCAAAGGTTAAGAGCGGGCGACCGGACCGTTGCGGTCGCTGTCGAAGATCCGCGTAACGCGGTGAGGGCAGATCGCTGTCCATTCAGCGACGAATGCTGTGGAAGGATTCGGGCACTAGCCACGATGGCGACGGCGCCGCCTATACCGAGTTACCGAAGCGCTATTGAGAAAGCAGGCGCGGAACTGGAAAGTCTAGTACTTTGTCCGTGTAGCTTTCGACCAAGGCGCTAAACGGCGTGCCGTCCTGAAGTTTCAGTACAGCACGATGTTCGAGCAGGAACGGCGGCAGGCTAAGGGAACTTGTTTGATGCGCTATTAAGCCCTCCATGTCCCAGCCTTCGGATAGAGGGGACCAGAGCAACTTGGCAGACAGGTTTGTGCGAGTGAAATTAAGAGCCTGAACGGCTCTGCCAAACGCGATGTCGCTGGTCTTCAACGTCTGATTCACCTCTGCAGTTAATTTTGCGGGTACATACCAATTGTCGGCTTCCGACAAGACGCGGTCGCCGCAGACCAGGCGGACGCGGCGATAAGCGATCAGCTCACCGGGTCCGACGGTCAGAAGTTCACGGATGTGCTCATCGGCCGGCTTGTCTTGCCCGCCCACACGCTGCGCTACAATCTTGGAACCTTCCGGTGCAAGCTTGTGCGCGGCGCACCAGCGATCAAGGGTCAACGTAGCACTGGCGTTACTCAGGAGATTGGCATTCAAGGTCTGAAGGACCGCAAGCGCTTCCACTCGAGATGTCGGCGAGTTCAGCCACTGAGACCCTATAGACGGTTCTTGCGCAATTGCGATCTGGGTGCCCAGCACGATGGCAGTCGCTGCAAGTGCGGCGATGCGAATGCGTTTCGAAGAACAAAATGACACGGAGAACGAAATCCTTTCTGCAGTAAATTTGATGGGCGAACCCTGCGCGTCAAGTTTCGTTGATTTTGGTGGCGACCGCGCGTTGTCAGCGTATTTGATACCGGCCGCAAGATTTGAACTGCGCCTTGCGGGTACCGTTTAACGGTCGGGTTCCCGATAGACTTTCTTACCATCTTCCGATGTTCCTGCCGTGCTGGTTCACACCTGTTGAAGCCTGTGTGCCCGGGCCGTCCTTTGCTTGCGTCGCATCAAGGTCGTTCATGATATCCTCCATCCGCTCGCCGACCTGTTGTTGGAGTTTGCAAGCGTTGGCCACCGAGCCGGCGCTTCCACCCTGTAATATGGAAACCCGATAGACGTGGATTTCAAATGAGGAACATGGCGGCCGGTCCGAATCTTCCTCATCATATATCGTAACTCTCGCTTAACGGTTCAGCGCCTTTGTCGCCCCTCCCTCGTTGCGGAATGTTCATATAGCTGGAGCGGATAAAATAGCTCGCAACCGACAGCAAAATCGAGGAGCAATTGTTGGAAAAAGGTCTTCTTCGGCGACGCAGAGCCCTCCTTCCGGTCGAGTGACAATTGTAGACCAGGCAGCGACACGCCGTCGATGGTTGCCAGCCGCAGATGCGAATAGCCAAGACGCTTGGCTGATGTCTTTTGGTGATCCATGTCGTCGTGCTCCTTGTGCAAGCCTCCCGACGATGACGTCGCCGGCAAGATTTCAGGATTCATCGGAAAGAATTTTCCTGTTGCACTATCGTAACTCATCATAACAGGACACTTTACGAAAACGACGAACAACGCAACAGATGTGTGGGATATATGTTAAAGTATATCTCTTCCAATTTGTCAGCTCTTACTTTCCGCTTCGAAAACGCGTAAGTTGGGGAATACGTTGTAATATATGTTACTATATACATCGCGCTTCATATCTTGGCGGCCGGATGAAATGGCAGATCTCTAACGGGTACGGCAAACGCTCGCTGGTCGAAACGGCACGATACAAGTCCATCCTCGGGCGGCGTCTGCGGGCGAGGTCGCGGCCCGGTCAGCAGACGAAGGCGTCATCAACTGCGCCGTTCTCAACCCATGCTTGACTGCGCACGCCCAAATCCGTGGGCCGCAAGGCACCACGGTATGATCAGCCGTTTCAAAAGACCGGCAAGGATATGAGCAAGGTCGTCGTGGGCGGCGTCGACGCCACGCAGGACGCGGAGTTTGCTCGCATCCTGTGTGGCGTTGGAAGATCCACAACCTCCAAGGTGCCAAGACTATGAACGACCCCTGAGCTCAGGCCGCGCTTGATCCCGATGCGCCGTTCTTCGGCGATCTCTTCAAGACGACGGCCGATCAACAGCGCCCGGCAGGTTTCGCACACGCTCTGGCCAAACCTGCCGGCCATGAGCGTATCACGCCGAGGCAATTCTCGAATGTTTGTCCATCGCTCGCCGCTTGGAAATGATCAGTACACCACTTCCCACGAGCCCCCTTCCGGGGCGAACGCTCCTGCCAGATCGGAAGCTGCTTGTGGGCCTTCGTGAGTGTGCGCCGCAGCTGTGAGCTTGGGTTACCTCTCGTCCGCTGCCATGCAAGGGTGGTTGTCCGCCCTGGTCGCGTCAGACCTGTACTCCGCTGCACAAACTGATAGAAAGAGCGCCCGCGGAGATCGAAGAAACTGTCCGTTGCCGGACGCGGTCGGCAGCGGTGGAACTAGAAAACGGATGCACGTTTTCCGGCCGCCAAAAGGAGCCCTAAACGACATGAACATGGTCCCGAAGATTGCGAAATCCCCAGCTGCCCCGTCCGTTGGCGCTCTGCTTGCAGAAGCTCGCCTGGCTCGCGGCTATTCGCTGGACGACGTCGCAGAAACCACTGGTTTGACTGTGGCCGAGGTGACAGCTCTAGAGAACGACGCGGATTTCGACGCGTCGAGGATCCGAAGGACCGCATCCGCTCTAAGGATTCTAGAAAAGATATGCGATGCGCCGCGCTGACATCGTTGAACAGCTTCTTCCACCGCTGCAACTCTTGAAGGAAGATGGGTGCAGAAACTCACGGGTCGCGCTTCAACGGGATGCTGTTCTAACTCCGGCGCAGTTTTTAAAACTTCTTGGGCCACGGACGGCAACCACAAAAGTCTCCATGGAAAGACGATCACCGATTGGGGTGGGGAGAAAACATGGGAACCGAACAGCTGTTACGATTGATCGTCCAGTAAGCTTCTTGAAGGACTCGCTCAATAGGAATGAATGACGTGACGATAGTTGACGACTTGATCGTGCTTGCCACTCGCATGGGGGCGGCCTCGGGGTAGTGTCAGCAGATGCGTGCCGCCGATGAAGACGTCGAGGCGATCGTCGAACAGACACACCGCAGCCGGTGGCCGATCAGGCGGGAAGGCACGGTGTAGAAGAGCTTGCGCAACGCGAAGCCGCCGGTGCTCGATACGGTGACGATGACCTCTTCGAAGTCGGTGGTACGACGATCGGCAAGAGCTTGCAGATGCGTGCGCTTGGCATCGATGCGCTTGCCATGTGCGGCATTGCGACGGCTGACGATCTCATCGATGAAGGCGCGATAGGATCCGAGGTCGCCAAAGTCCCTGTTCCGCGCATCAGCAGAGCATCGCGGATGCATTCTTGAGATGGCCGTGGGAACTTTCGATCGAGCCGTTCTCGTGCGCGACGCCCTTGTTGTTGCGCGTCGGTATCATGCGGCAATGAGCGCACAGTTCGTCGTAGCGCTGCGTCAGATCGACCTTGGCGTCGGCATCGAGGTTGCGGAAGGCGGCCGAACCGACCGCAGGGCGTTCTGCAACCCCTCGGCCAGAGCGACGAAGCTCTCTCCACCCAGGACGACATGGGCATGCTCGAAGCCCGACCAGACCAGCCGGAAGTGATAAAGCAGATGATCGAGCGATTGGCCGGCGATCGTCACGCCGAGGCTGCCCATGTCGGTAAAATCCGACAGTCCTAACCGGGTTCGTGCATCTGACGGAAGATCACTTCCTGCTCCTGACCGTGAACAGCCCGCCATGATCGAATACGACGCTCAATCGTACGGCGAACACCTTCTGACAACTCTGGATGAGGCCGCAGCATCTCGTTGTAAACGGCGACTGCTCGGATGCCGGGCGCGGCCTTGAGAAGCGGAACAATCTCGGCGTCGAAGATGTGCTCAAGGGGATCGGGGCGACGCCGGTCGCGCGGCGGCTTGGTCTGCGATGGGAGACGCTGTGTTGTCGGTACTTCATAAAAAGCCTCGTCTGATGATCGGTTAAATGGCGACCCGGCACAAAGTTGATTCTCCATTCTCAGAAAATCACCGACGCTACGGGGCCCAACCGCGATCATGAGACGCCGAAAAATTGCACCGCGGCGGGGGTGTAACTCCGGTCGGGCTACGCCCTCCCTTCGTCACACCCCCGCCGCCGAGTCTCATCCTGATTGACGCTGAGTCTCAACTTGTTTGTCGCAGCGCAGCCTGCTGCGCGCTAGACTGTCATGGAAGCGTTCCTGTCAAATTCCAGACCGTCCCGCTGTCCATGCTCTGACGGAGCACCGAGATGGTGCCGTTGGCCGCTCCCCTTTGATTGGCGGGATCCGTCGTCTGTTGCACGGAATTGAAGATCATTGCAGCAGCGACCGTACGTCCACCCATCTGGACTTGGATGTTCGCATCACCCGCCGCGGTTCGTCCCTGTATGTCGACACGGGCAACGCCCACGGTATGCAGTGTGCCAGCCCCACGTCCCAGATCGGCGAAAGTGATTTGTGCAATGGCAGCGCTACAGTCATTCCGCTGCTCATGGTTCGGGGTAACTCCTCCCCGAATTGCGTTGTTGGTGTTCGTCTTGGTCAACGGCATGATGAACTCCTTCGTGCTTCCTGATGATGTATGACGGCAACGAAACACTTAGGTTCTGTTTTGGACATCTTTAATCTCCAGATCGCCTCGAGCTCAGAAAGCCTTGGCCGTGCGTGAAGCATGATACGTCTTCGGCGCCGCTCCGACATCGACATCCTCGTCGCGGATGCCGGCGAGCACGTCCACCCCCTTTTGGGACTTGCCGACATTCTCGGCGAGTTGCCAGTTCCGCCACTTCCCGCCATAGTTTGTGTCCCTTCATGTGTTCAGCCCAATGAGGTTATCCCGCAACGCGGATGCCGCGGCCGTTCCGCTGCCTCGCAATAGCTCTCAAGATTCGTGCCAACCAGGATGATACAGCCGACGAACAATAAATTGCTGCTATTTCAACTTCCTAGCGGAAAATACGTGATTGGGCGAAGACGAATGCGTTTCGCGAAGCCGACAAAGGTGACGACAATGTCGTAAGTTGGACGTGGAGAATCTCGGTTAATCGGGCCGTCCGGGACTGCGACTTACGGTCCGTGCAGAAGAAATTGAGCGGAGATCGCATTGTCTTGAATTTCTAGGGGGAGGCCGATTGCTGATTTTTGTTGCAAAGCAGGAGCATCTGACGCGGCAACCACCGGCGTGCTTCCCCAGCTTTTCTTTCAAAGATCACCCGCAAGTACCCGGATTTCCGCAAGCGGCTCGGCCGGTCGATACCGCCCGAATAAATCGCGCTCGGCGTCTGAGGATCAGTACGCCTGCGGATCATCGTCTGATAAATGCGCCGCGGCGTAACTCCATTCATCACATCTCTGCACGCCGTGCCACACCCTGACTGACGCTGAGGGTCACCCGTTCATCGTCGACAACGTTGGCTCCCACAAAAGCGACAGGCTAATCAATTGGTCAAAGAAAAAAAGCGCCCGGCTCCTCGTCTTGCCCGCCATTCGCCCGACCTCAATCCAATCGAAATTGGTTTTCCAAGTTCAAGGGTCTTGCTGCAACGAGTAGCCCGAATTTTTGAATCCATCACCTAAGACCTCGGTGGGGTCGTCAGCCTCTTCTCGATGCAATCGCTCGCCATGTGGGTCGTAGAGAGTTGTGCACTTCGTGCGACGAGTGCCGGGGCCGGCGAAAACGCGAAGTAGTCACAAGAATCAGTCACAGTGAGCGGCGTCAACGGAACTAAATCCGACGGCTGCGATTCGATCGTTTTGTCACGGTTGCGTCCATAAGTGGTTTTCTGCGATTGGAGCCGCGTGTGAGCCGAATACTTAAAAAGGATAGACCGAATGGACGGCAGTCGTTATCTGAAAGGCTTGTTGCGATGGCTGAAGACGTCGCTGAAAAATTACCACAGACACCAGAGGCTTCTTTAAAGTGAAAAAAGTGCAGCGCAGCTTTGCCGTGGAGTTCAAATCAGGTCGGCGAAAACTGAATTCCAAACCGAACTCGATTTGGGGAGACACCGATCTCAAGTCCGTTGCTCAAGATCTGCAGGACGAGGCAATGCCATTTATGTCACTAGCTCCTCACGCAAAAAGTAGCGAGATGCTTGTATCCGGAGAAGAACAGGCCGGGCCGTTATTGACACTGCCGATTGAGCAGGAGAAAAATGCATCGGCTTTACAGGAGACCATAATGGCCGACGAAAACGATACGATGACCAATGCTAACACGCCGGCCGCCGCGGCGCCCGATGTACCGAAGAAGGTGCGCAAACCTCGCGCCAAGAAGGTGGTCCCTGCAACGGCCCCAGTCACCGTTTCGGCGGAACCGGCAGTTGCTTCGGGTGCCGCAGTTGGAAAACAAAAAAGAGGACGTAAGGCAAAGCCTGACGAAGGTACGCCGAGTGCCAAGCGCGCGCCTGTCAAACGTGCTCCGAAGGCTGTGTCGACAGCGGCGGCACCGTCGGTGGCGGCAGTTGATGAGATCGCGGATCTTCTGCAGCTCGAAGAGGAAAACCAGAGACTGCGCAAGCTGCTGGCGGAAAAGCTCCGCGCTGAAAATGCCGATCTGCGAAAGCGACTGAACCTCGGTTGATCGGCAGCAGACGGTCACGCGCTGGCCGCACTCTCATGCTTATTGAAGTGAATATTTTGGCGGCGGATCCTTCTGCCGCCGACGTTTTTTGCTCGCAGTTTGCATACGCAGTAGAATTCGAGGTCGAATAAAATGGCGTCTCCATGGAAACTTCTTGCTGGGCTGGTGTCACGGCGACGCCAGCAGAAGCAAGAACGCGGCTCGACCGATGATGTGAAGCCGGACGTATCATCCATCGCCGAGCTGACTGAAGCGCCGGCCGACAATCGGTTGAGCGCCGTGGATCGTGCGGCCAACGAAAAGCCCTTCATTCACGAAGAACGCGAGGCGGTGTCAGTGGACCCGCATCATGCCGAGGAAGCGGTAAGCATTGTTGACGATACCGCAGATGTCGAAAGCGCCAGGCCCCTGGAAGCGGCTGACCCGGCTTTGTCCAATGAGGCCGATACAGCCGCGCATGCAGAACCAAAAGTCTTTCGAGTTGGCGAAGGTCAAACGCGAAAGCGCATGCGGGGCAAGAAACCGGAAACTATTGCAGTCGTTGTCCCACCCGCTCCCACCGCTTTCGGCGATGCAATCAATCTCGACGAAGAAATCAGGCTTCTCCGGTACCAGTTGGCACGCAAGCTTCAAATGCAAAATGCACAATTGAAGAGGATGCTGGAACGTTTCGAACGCTGAACCTGTCATAAACCCATGCTCCGGACCTTGGGCATGAGCGGCGTGTCAAACGCATTTCCTAGCTTGGCCACAAACGCACTTGGAGGGAAAGCCCAAAGGGGCTTTTATCGCGGTTCAGCGGCGCCTCGTCCTCGGTCAGACATTGGTTTTTTCTAAAGTATGGAACATTTGCGTAGCCGAACACGGAGAACGACGCATTGCGGCAGCAGCAGCTCCCGCGATCTTGGCAAGGGACTCAGAAGCCTGCGAGCTTGGCGAGCGCCCGCTTCTCGCGGCGGCGCTGGACCGAAGAGGCGATGTTCATTGCCTCCCTGTATTTCGCAACCGTGCGGCGGGCGAGATCAACGCCGCCCTTCTTCAGCATGTCGACGATATCGTCGTCGGAAAGCACCGCCTCCGGGCTCTCCTGCAGGATCAGCGCACGGATCTTGTGACGCACGGCCTCGGCCGAATGACTGTCGCCGCCCGCGACCGCGCTGATCGAGACAGTGAAGAAATATTTGAGTTCGAAGAGGCCGCGCGGCGTCAGCATATATTTGTTCGACGTGACGCGGCTGACGGTGGATTCATGCATCTTGATCGCCTCGGCGACCGTTTTCAGGTTCAGCGGGCGCAGATAGTCGACGCCATGCAGCAGGAAGGCGTCCTGCTGGCGGACGATTTCACTTGCCACCTTCATGATGGTTTTTGCCCGCTGGTCGAGGCTGCGCGTCAGCCAGTTGGCGCTCTGCAGGCAATCGGAGAGGAAGGCGTGGTCCTCGCCGTTCTTCGTCACACGGGAAAAATAGGACTGGTTGACCAGCACGCGCGGCAGCGTATCCGGATTGAGCTCGACCAGCCAGCCGCCGTCCGAGGCGGGCCTGACGACTACATCCGGCGTGATTGCTTCGGAAACACCCGCTTCGAAGCCGCTGCCGGGCTTGGGATTGAGCTGACGGATCTCGCCGAGCATGTCGAGAAGATCTTCCTCGTCGACGCCGCAGAGCCGCTTCAGCGTGGCAAAATCGCGCCGGGCCAGCAGTTCGAGGTTTTCGACCAGAGCCTGCATGGCCGGGTCGTATCGGTCCTTCTGCCTGAGCTGGATTGCCAGGCATTCGGCGAGGCTGCGGGCAAAAACACCCGGCGGATCGAGGCTCTGGAGGGTGGCGAGCACCCGTTCGGCCTGTGCAAGGCTCGTGCCCAGCCTCTCGCCCGCCTCGACGATATCGGCCTGCAGATAACCGCAGTCGTCGAGCTGGTCGACGAAATTCTGCGCGATCAGCCGGTCGGCCATGTCAGGCAGGACGAAGGGGATCTGCTGGGCGAGATGATCACGCAGCGACACCTGGCCGGCGACGAAATCATCGAGATCGTAGTCGGCGCCCTCGCCGCTGCCCGGCATCGATTTCCACTGGCTGACGAGCTCCGGCGCATCGAGGCGCTGCGGGGCACCGTCATCAGGAAAGACATTGGTGTAATTGGCGTCGAGTTCGTCGTTCAGCCGGCTCGTGCTGGCGCTGCCGCCATTGTCATACCAGTCGCTGGAAAGCGCCTCGGTCCGGTTGTCGTAACCGTCATCCGACCCGGCATCCTCAGGCTGATGAGCATACTCTCCATCTTCGGCATCGCCGCGTTCGCCGCCCGCCTCGCCGTCATTCGACGGAAATTCGAGCAGCGGGTTCTTCTCCACTTCCTGGGCGATGAACTGGGTGAGTTCAAAATGCGTCATCTGCAGCAACTGGATGGATTGCATCAGTTGCGGTGTCATCCCCAGGGACTGGGTCTGGCGCAGGAAAAGATTGGCGGATTGTTTCACGATAAAGTTCCACTTAATTCGCGGGGCCATGCCTGATCTTCTCAAGTCGCGACAGTTGCTTTCGGCGACGCTGAGAAATCACCTCACTTTCGGAGAAGTAGGTCGCGGCTTGATGCACACTTCAGTGCCTCCTATCTCTGGTCGTCGGTTTTCGACGTGGTGTTTCCAGTAACCACTGCCTCCGAAGCAGATTGGATGCCCAGAAAGAGCTTCGCGTCGCATTTCCGGATTTACTTTCACGCAAAGCTGCCATGCTGCCTTCTCCGCGCGTTCGACCGATGCGATTGTCTCGCACTTTGTATGTCGCCGGCGCCTTTTACCGCTCGGAACGGAATTCAAGATTCGTGCACTGGACGATGATCGACGGCGATATGAGTCTGGCAGTTCTTGGGGCAGACGCGGGCGCACGCTCCGCAGCCGATACATCGGCCGGGATAATCAATGACCATGATCACGCGACTGAGCTCACCATTAAAGTCGTCTTCGCCATCGCAAACACCGAGCATGTCACCTGCCTCATCGATGCCGTGGGGATGCATGACCTCGCGTAAGCAAACCTTGAAGCAGCGACCGCAGCCGATGCACATCGCAGGGTAGATCGAATTCAGATATTCCGGCATCCATCGGGACCCGTCGCGAGTCACGGATGAGCTTGTCATAGATTCCTCCGATTTATCGTGTTCTGCCACTGACAAAGTGGCTGAGGAAGGCCCGCCAATTGTCAGACAAACGCGAGTTGGCAGCTGTCTAACGCCGCAATCTTTACCCAGTGCGGTCCTCCACCTTCGCTTCTGTCTTCCGATCTTGTACTTTCGAACCCAGCGGCTTCCACGAAGGTCCTCGAGTCGCATGTCGCGTCAAATCGTCTGACCGATTCAAACTGCGCTGTCAGTCCCTTCATATCTTGTGTGGCGATGGCAATTCGCGAAGTGCCCACCTGCCGTTTCGTCCGCGTTGATGAAGTCCGCCATTGAAGAGCGAGACGCGACGAATTGATCTCATTATTGCGATTCCCGCCTATCGGTTGAGTCAACTGGGCCGGGGTTCGGAGGGTGGTTAGCCTGAATGATGTTCGCGAAGTCGAAGATCACGTCGCGGGTTCCCCGGTATAATACTGTAAGCTTGTGCTGGCTGCCGAAGCGGTCGAACATGGGGAAACCCACCCGCATCAGCGGAACGCCGAGACGTCTGGCAGCTTCTCGGCCGTGCGAGTGCGTGACGATAAGATCGGCCATTGCGGCGAGACTTTCCAGATCACTGAGATCGCCGACTTTGACGGTTTTCGCCGGTACCATCTCGAGCGCCTTCGAAGTGCCGGTCGTGGTGACCGCGGCCGCAATTTCCGCACCCATGGCAGCAAAAAAGTTGGAGAGCTGGAAAAGTTGATCGGGCTCCGAAGCGATTGCGATCTTCTTGCCTGCCATATGGGAATGTCCGTCGAGCATGGCATCCTGCAACTGCATTCGGTTGCGGCGGACATTGAGCGGTGTCTGTTTGCGTGACATAGCGGCAAGCACGCGAATAAAGCGATCGACGTTTTCTAGGCCCGTCAGCGATCTAAACAGCACGTACGGCACGCCGGTCAGTCTCTGCAGCGCTTCAGCCGGTCGCCGCATATGCTCACCGATTGCGATACACTGCATCGTCGCACCGAGATCGCGGATCTCCTGCAATTTCGTGCCGCCATTCGTTATCGGCATCCATTCTTCGGGGATGGAGCCGTCGAGCGCTCCGGATACGTCGGGCAGAATAACCGGGTCGAGGCCGAAACTTACGGCCGTTTCGCGCAGATGTTCTATGTCAGCAACCGTTAAGTTCCAGCCAGGCAGTATCGCGATCTTCCTCGGATTGCGATACTGCTTGTCAGGTCGCGCTGTTGCCTCGATCACGGCGGTAACAGCTTTAGACCAACCCTCCTCTATGGCGCCGTCAAAGTCAGGCGTGTTGGCGACTACCACTTCGGTGCCCACAAGTTCTATCGCCCGCCTGCGTTTGATGTTTTCGACGTCAACGACGACATCCTCGTCGCGGGCCTCTACCGATGCGGTCGTGCATATCCCGATCAGTCGTGGCCTTGTGCGGGCTTTGAGGCTGAGAATTGCCTCTTCAAGACGATCCGCGCCGCCGACGATTGTCGCGGCTTCGTTCATCGCCGTGGTTTGCAGCGGGATCGCTTCATTGAAGTGCCTCACGAGCAGTGCGAGCGCGAAGCTCGTACATCCCTGGCTTCCATGGAGCAGAGGTATTGCGCCGTCGACGCCCAGAAAGGCGAAGGCAGCACCAAGCGGCTGAGACGACTTCAGGGGGTTGACCGCCGCCGACTTGGTTTGAGATACGACGCGTGCCATAGTACGACCTCAACATTTTTTGCGAGTGATCTCGCGGTTTTGGTTCGACGCGCTTACGCTTCCCTTTTCGCTCGCTTTTCAACGACCAATGCCGGCTCCCATGGCGCCGGCTCGCGCACCTGCGGCCACACCGGATTGTGGATTGCCAGGTCAATTTGTCGAGCAAGTTGCACGATACCCTCATAGCCAGCGTAAGCGTGATGACGCTCCTGGTTGATGTCAAGCCAGGGCAGTTTTGCCTTTAGCGCTATATACTGGGTGCGTCCGCCCGACAGCATGATGTCAGCCTTTCTCTCGAGTAGAAGCGAGAAAAGCTCGCGCGGCGACATCGACTCGAACAGGAGGTTCTCCTCCTTCAGGGTCTGTTTCACTCGCTCCCTATCTTCGAGCGTCGATTTCTTGACTGATGTGCCGACGATCTCCATGCCGATCTCCATCAAGGCATGGACGACCGACCAGGATTTCACGCCGCCTGTATTTAGAAGCACGCGCTTGCCCTCAAGGCGAGGTCGGTACGCTTCCAGCCTCTTCCACACCTTTTCCTCTTCTTCCGCTACAAGGATTTCCGTGCGATGCAAAAGCGAGGGGTCAGCACCCTTCTTTACAAGCAGATCGGCGATCCGCCGGAGCGCCTCCGAGGTGCCGGAGATGCCATAGAAGGAGCCCTCGAAAAACGGAATATCCCAGCGTTCCTGCATCTTACGTGCCAACGTAACGAACGCTGTCGAACACACCGTCATCGCCGCGCGTGAGCGGTGGGCGGAGGCGACTTGCAGATATCGCGCGTCTCCGGGAATACAGGCGCGGACGCGGATGCCGAGCCTATGCAAGAGTGGCTTCACCTGCCAGAACTCACCCGAGAGGTTAAATTCGCCGAGTATGTTGATGTCGCAAAGGCCCGGTTCATCGGGCTCAACCGTACCTATGACATGCTTGAGCAGCGCCTCGCCCGCTAGCTTGTTGCCGAGGTTTTTAGATCCGACAAAACCTGGTGCATTGACCGGCACCACCGGTAAAGCAAATTCGTCCGTCGCTCGCTTGCAAACAACGTCGATGTCGTCACCGATCATCGCTGTAACGCAGGTTGAATAGACAAAAATTGCCGCGGGCGCATACCCATCCTTGATTTCCCGGATCGCTTTAAAGAGCCTCCGTTCGCTGTGTCCCATTACAATGTCGATTTCCGTAAGATCAGTCGTGAAGCTCGTCCGCCAAAGTGTTGGACCTGACGAGGCAGCGCCACGGTTGTCCCAGGAATTTCCCTCGCAGGCGAGCGGCCCGTGAATCAGATGTGCGACATCGGTGATCGGCTGCAGTGCGACCTTGGCGCCGTCGAAAGCGCAACCGCCGACGGCCGTTCCCGGGGCCATTGGCCTCGCGCAATTTCTTCGGCGCGCCTTGGGAAGCTTGCTGCCGCTCCTTTCACTCGCTAGCGCGTGGAAGGCATCTTTGTTTTTGGCGTTGAGCGAGGACATTCGTCTGCCTTCATATCTGGTTGAGAGATAGGCCGCCCGGCCGACCGTCGCTCTTAGCGAGTGAGGTCATACGAATAATCTGTCACACCCGCGTGCATTGTTTCGCGATCGAGGTTGTCGAAGATCTTGTCGAGGATCGCCGTTAGAAGACGCAGTCCGCCTTGGTACCCCATGAGGGGGAATCGATGATGATGGTGCCGGTCGAAAATTGGAAACATCAGCCGAACCAGTGGGGTACCGGTGTCCCGTTCGAGATACTTCCCATAAGAATTTCCGATCAGGAGATCCACCGGCTCTGTGAACAGTAGCGAGCGCAGTGCCCAGAGATCTTTGCCTGGCCAAACCTGTGCATTCTTCCCGAAGGGCGAGGATGCGAGGAGTTCCTTCATCTCGTCCTCCCAAGCTGAGGTGCCATTTGTGGCCAGGCAGTGGGTTGGCTCGCCGCCGGTCTCCATGATGAAGCGCGCCATCGCATAGACGAAATCTGGATCGCCGTAGATCGCGTATTTCTTTCCGTATAGCCAAGCTTGACTGTCCGCCATCGCATCGATGAGTCGGCCGCGCTCCAGACGGATCGCCTCGGGAATTTCTCTGCTGGAAATTTCCGATATCACCATCAGAAGTTCGTCGGTAGCTTCGACGCCGAGAGGGTAGTGGAAGGAAGTCGCCGCTTGTCCAACGTCTCTGCAGTAATCTAACGTCTTGCGAGTGTTGAAATACTGCAGGGACAATGTCCACTCCGCATTCAACGCCGCCTTCACGTCATTGATGCTGGTCCCGCCGTCATACATCCGAAATTTGCCATCGGAAGGCGTATCGAACTGATCTGATGCGTCCTGGATGAACATGTAAGTCACTTGCATCAGGTCAAGCAGGCGTTTTAGTTCGCGATTGTTCCCAACGCAGAAGCCATCAAATCCAGGAATGATGTTGATAGTAGCGGTGGCTTCATTTCGCGCGGTGCCCTTCCAGAAATTCTCCAGCACACCTTTTACCATGCTGTCATAGCCATCGACATGGCTGCCGACAAAGGCAGGTGTGTGGGCGAAGGGGACATCGAAATCGCGCGGGACAGAACCTTCACTTTTGGCGTTTTCGATAAAACCATGCAGGTCATCTCCGATGACCTCGGCCATACATGTGGTCGATACCGCGATCATCTTCGGATTATAAAGCTTGTACGTGTTGGCGAGGCCGTCGACCATATTCTTCAGGCCACCAAATACAGCGGCGTCTTCTGTCATCGATGACGAGACCACCGATGACGGCTCCTTGAAATGGCGCGATAGGTGCGACCTGTAGTAGGCAACGCAACCTTGGCTGCCATGGACGAACGACATCGTTCGTTCGAATCCCGCCGCTGCGAAAACCGCGCCGAGTGGCTGGCAGGCTTTGGCTGGATTAACGACAAGGGCTTGGCGGGCCAAGTTTTTCTCGCGGTATTCCCAGGTCTTCGTGAATTCGCGTTGGTCTGACACGACCTGATCCGGGTGTGGGCATTCGAAGTTCAGCTTTTTCTCGGCCAACATTTGCCTATATTCCGGCTCGCAGAACAAAGGCGCATGGTCGAGAGCTTTCTCAGCTGATTGCGGCATAGGGTCACCTCTTTCGGTCTGGCTGCGACGACATGGTGGCGATCAGAGCCCTTCGGCGCGTAAGGCCTCCCGCGTTTTTATTCGAGGAATATTAGGTCCTCATGCTACTACCACCCGCCGAGGCGCGGTCATTCTTCCACGGCGCGTCGTAAAGACCCCAAACGGGATTGTTGATGGCCATATCCATGTCTCGGGCGAAAATCGAGAAGCCGTCATAACCGTGATACGGGCCAGAATAATCCCAGGAGTGCATCTGACGGAACGGAATGCCCATTTTCTGTACCGGGTATTTTTCTTTAACGCCGGACCCGACGAGATCGGGGCGGATTCCCTCAACGAATTTCTCTAGTTCATAGCCAGTCACATCGTCGTAGATCAGCGTGCCTTCCTTTACGTAATGGCCGGTGCGCTGATAGTCATCGCCATGACCGAATTCGTAGCCTGTTCCTACGATTTCCATACCAAGGTCTTCATAAGCGGTGACGACGTGACGAGGACGCAATCCCCCGACGTAGAGCATCACCCGTTTACCGGAAAGGCGCTGCCAGTATTTGTCGATTACGGCCCAAACGAGGGGTTGGTATCTGGCTATGACCTTTTCAGCTTTTTCTTGGATCTCCGGCCCGAAGTGCTTGGCTATGTTGCGCAGCGAGGCATCGATTTGGGAGTGCCCAAAGAAATTGTACTCCATCCAAGGAATGCCATACTTTTCCTCCATGTGCCTGGAGATATAATTCATCGACCGATAGCAGTGAATGAGGTTGAGTGCCGCTCTCGGCGCGCGCTCCACTTCGGCGAGAGTTGCATCTCCTGACCAGTTGCCGACCACGCGCAATCCGATCTCCTCGAGCAGGATGCGCGAGGCCCATGCATCGCCACCAATGTTATAGTCGCCTATGACATTAACGTCGTAGGGACCTGCCTCGAATTTTATGTCTTTCTTGTCGAAGACCCAATCTCGAATTGCGTCGTTGGCGATGTGGTGGCCAAGCGATTGCGACACGCCACGGAAGCCTTCGCAGCGTACCGGGACAACGGTCGTCGCGTGTTCTTTGGCCTTTTTTCGAGCTACGGCCTCGATATCGTCGCCAATCAGGCCGATCGGACATTCTGATTGCAGGGTGACGCCATTGCTTAGCGGGAAAAGTTCAGCGGTCTCATCGATGACATTTTCCAGTTTCTTGTCACCGCCGAAAACGATGTCCTTCTCCTGGAAATCGGAGGTAAATTGCATCGTCACGAAAGTGTCGATGCCTGTCAGACCGACGTAATAGTTGCGACGTTGCGACCAGGAGTATTGACCACAGCCGACCGGCCCGTGTGAAATGTGAACCATATCCTTGATTGGTCCCCAGACGACACCTTTTGAACCGGCGTAAGCGCAGCCGCGGATCGTCATCACGCCTGGAACAGACTTGATATTCGACTTTACCTCGCATTCGCTAATCGCGTTTGGGTCTTCGCCGGCGTCCTTTTCGCTCGTTGCCAGGCTAAGGTGTTTACTTCGGCGTTTCGCTGCTTTGTCCGGATATTGCGACAGCACATCCGCTATAAGCTTCGCATGTAAATCACTGTCATTGGCGTATTTGAAGGTCATTAACCCAACCCCTTGGAAAATCCGGCTGAAGCCACATCGGCGAAACCTCCCTCACGGGATGGCGGGTGCTTTGCGTGTCGCTGCGCGCTCGTGTCAGTGTGATCACTGGGCAGCTTTCAACTTGGCATCCCTGGCTTGAAGTTCGGCAAGCATCTGCTCGTCGGTCTTCATGATCCCGAAATCGAGAAGCATGTCCTCAAGCTCTTCCATGGTGATGGGGGTCGGGATGGTGCCTTTGCCAGAATTGTCATGTATTCTTTGGGCAAGTGTTCGGTACTCGGCCGCTTGCTGAGAGTCCGGCGCATATTGGATCACCGTCATCTTTCTAAGCTCGGCGTGTTGGACAATGTTGTCGCGTGGCACGAAATGGATGAGCTTAGAATTGAGTTTGGCAGCCAGCGCTTCGGCGAGGTCGAGTTCGCGATCGGTTTGACGCTCGTTACAAATGAGGCCGCCCAGGCGTACGCTGCCGCCTGCAGCATATTTCAGGATGCCCCTGGCGATATTGTTGGCCGCATACAGCGCCATCATCTCGCCGGACATGACGATATAAATTTCCTGAGCTTTGTTTTCACGGATCGGCATCGCGAAGCCGCCGCACACAACGTCACCGAGCACGTCATAAGACACGTAGTCGACATCGTTGTAGGCGCCGTTCTCCTCGAGAAAGTTGATCGACGTGATAACGCCACGTCCCGCGCAGCCGACGCCTGGCTCCGGGCCGCCAGACTCCACGCATTTGATACCTTTATAGCCTACCTTGAGCACGTCTTCGAGTTCAAGATCTTCAACCGAACCTCTCGTTGCAGCGAGATCAAGAACCGTATCCTGGGCCTTCGAGTTCAAGATCAGGCGCGTAGAATCGGCCTTAGGGTCACAGCCGACGATGAGGATCTTCTGCCCATGGTCCACAAGGGCGGCTAGCGTGTTTTGGGATGTAGTGGACTTGCCAATGCCGCCCTTTCCATAGAATGCGATCTGACGCAGAGCTGCCATGTTTGGCGTTCCTTCATGTGTTCGAGGCAATGCGGTTATCCCGCAACGTGGATGCGGAGGCCGTTCCGCTGCCTCGCAATAGCTCACAAGATTCGTGCCAAGCAGGCCGATAGAGATGACGAACAATAATTTACTGCGATTCCAGTTATGTGGGCGCAAAGATGCGGGATTGAGAACAGGAACGCTTGTCACGTAACCGACAAAGGTGATGACAATGTCGAATATCTGACCAGCCGACAGGATGTCTCATTTATCCATGTGTAGCTTCTAGGACCATTGTTCGAACAGCCTGTATCCCATCACCAGACCAGCAGTAACGAATTCTGATCACTTGCGGCAAAGGGCTGTTTCCGGCGATGATCAAGCGCCATGTCACTCGACTACGCCACGGCTAGCGATCCACTTCACGAGGAAGACGTCATTGACGCGGCGTCTGGGCGCGAGCGATGGCAAATGTTCATATAAGTCTCGCTCCAGAAACACGACATTTCAAAGTGGCAGCGAACCCATCGGCCTCGTTCCGCGGCGATGCACGGGTTACCAATTGCAGGCGTGTTGAGGTCCCCGCTGCGTTAGCGGGTGATCTCCTTCAAGTTCCGTCAATTCGCCGAAGCATGTGTTCAACGTTAATTGCGTGGAAGATAAAGCCGAGCTCGCCAAGCGGAGAATCGTATCGGATGTCGTCTATTGTGGCGATCAGGCGGTCAGCATCGATCAGTCCCAGTTCATGCAGCAGGCAACGACGGGATAATTGACTAGTGATCTCGCTAGCACCGATAGTCAGCGAGCCGGTCAGATAGTGTTCGAAATTTTCTCTTATAGAAACTCCGAAGAACCGTTTTGGATATCCAAGCCGTTCCAACATCCGGCGATGCAGCGCCTTTTCGTGCCTCCAGGCCAAAGGCAAACTCCGATAAAATCGTACGGCTTCTGGCTGGGCGAATGGGCTAATTGGCCATATGCCATGGCTCGCAAACAAAGGAGCCCGCGCGGCGTGTGCCTCCAGTACCGAGATCGGCAGAATAGGAAAGGGTGCCCGATCGCAGCTTGCTGCATAGTCGGGCAATTGGTTTTTGAGCACCAGCGTCATGGCGGAGGGAAAGATCGCAGGAAGGAATGCATCGCTAACATTACGAGCGAACTGCTCGTGATTTTGCTCGAAAGCATGGGCCATTAGCAACTCATCACCGCCTGTACCGGTTGCGACCGCCCGCGGGGCTGAGGCAGTTGCGAGCGACTTCAATAGTTGATGGAGAGGCCGCTGCAGATCGGCATTGTAGGGAGCGGGGACGTAGTCGCTACTCACTTCGAACCCACACGGAACCATTGGTATCGTGTCAACACGCAGCGTTTGGTCGCGAAAGCCGAAGTGCTCGATTGCTATTTCGCGCCGCGAAGTCTGTTGACTACGAGCTGGTCCCTCGACCTCCAAGGCATAGGTTTGCAGGGCGTCAGGATGCTGCCCCGCCAAAATGGCGGCAACGACCGCCGAATCCAATCCTCCGCTGAATTCGCTAGCCGTGAGAGCGGGCGTGAGCGGCCAGCGACGCAGCAGGGTGTCGATCAAATGGCATGCTGCGGCGGCAACATCGGCCCCATCCACAAGTGGGGTCGGAATGAAATACGGTGCCGGAGGGGGATATTTCGTCTCCACGGCTCCCATCCTGTCGATGCAAAGTGACGCGCGCTCCGTCAGCATGAAAACACCGCGAAACATCGTGGTTGTTGCATAGGGGAGCGTCCCCACAAGACGCAGGCCAGCTCGGTCCGTGTCGACGTCGGCGAGAGTCATGCCCGAATAAAAGTCCGCTATCGACCAGGAGAGATCAATGCGCTCGCCGCTGACCTTAATATAAAGTGGCGCAACACCCCCATGTCCGGCGCTGAAGGTCACCGTGCCGGAATGGCGATTGATCGAAATTGTCTGATAGTCCAATGGCCATCGCCCAAAAGCACAGAAATCATGCGCTCGTTCTATCGGCCAATCCCTGAGTGCCACAACCTGCCCATTCGCTTCGGCGGAACGCTCGCGGCAGATCAGGACGATTTGATCAGTGGTGTCCCACCGGAAGCTCTCGAGCAAAGGATGGTCTAGGATCTTGATAGAGATGTTGGGGTAGGGCAGCGAGTACATCGGGGGCTCAGCCACGCACTCGAGATGACCTCGGTCAATCGTTCCCTTGAACATGAGTGATCGCTTATTTGATGAAAATCTAAAGGGGCAGTGACCGCCGCCTTGGCGACGGTCACACGGACGAAACTTAAACGTCCAGTTTGTCCATGTCGCCTGGCTTGCCCCCCTTGATCATGGCAGCAATTTCTGTAGTCGAAGGGGTCGATCCGACGCGCGGCGTCTTGGCAAAGACGCTCAACTCGCTGCCGATTGGATCAATTGGCTTGCGGGTAGTTATCGTTTCCATGTTATGACTCTCCTTTGGTTTTCCTCGCCGTCCCCCTAAGGGGCCAATGACGCGATTGACTGAGGTACACTGTCGCATGCCGTTCTAGGGCGGCATGGACTGCGAAATTATTTGGCTGCAATCGATCCGGGCGGCTACGCGGTTGGCTCTCTGACCTAAGCATTGAGCGTACGACAATCGCCCGGTAAAGAAGCGGGTCTGATTGCGATGTGGCGCCGCTTGTACAACAGAAATCGAGGCGGGGACTCGTGCTCGCTTATGAGCCGGACTGGCGGCGAATTGGTGACCAAAACTTCCTGAGCCGTAAGGTTCAAACATCGAGCGGAATTCCCTATGCTAGCTAATTGCCTAAAACGTCTGCGGAGAGGACGATGGGATGACTTCGAGCGGCACGACTAATTCTTTTTCGAAAATGCTAGGCTCTGAGAGGATGTGTGTTCGCCACCCATTGGTGCGCAACGAGTTTATCAGCTTTGGGTGCGTTTCGCCGATGAGCGAGGTGATGCCGGCAGCACGGCAAAACTCCATCAACCCGATCATCAGAACACGCGATATTGGAATCCCGTCAATCTTTTCGTCACCGCTTGCAATCGCCCACCGCGTCCATTCGAAAACGTCGTGCGACCTTGGCCACTTTTGACCTCGCATGATTTGCGGGTAGACGGTTGATAGAAGATGTGGCTGCACAGTAGGAAGGAGCCGAGAATACCCGATCACCGCATCGTTCTTGAGAACGCTAAAATGAATAGCGCAATCGTGATCAAACTGATCTATTTCCCGTCTGTCACTCTTGCGTAACGCCTCCCACCCACGTCGTTCCACAAATTGCTGGTGTCGAAATCGCCAGATTTTCTCCATGATTACGGCGTTAGCCCGAGAGTGCCCAATGCAAATCTTGATCATCGCTCGCTGACCCCCGGATCACTATGCACGATCTTACTGTCCCTCAAAATGAGTAGAAATACTCATCTCTGCGCCAGGTCGCGGATGATCAGGTCGTTCGTCGCGCTACCATAGTTTGAAATCAGACAATCCCGCGCGGCATGGGAAATGGCGGTAACGGAAAGATCGCCAAAACGGGCTTAAGAATGCCATCATCTCGTACCGCTAGAGTAAATTTGCAGAGCATACGGTGTGCGTCAAAGACGCCAGGGGCTCGATCAAGCCGCCTCTCAGGCCACTTTTCGTTGATGGGATCACGTTAGAAAGCCATCTCGGCCGGTGCTTATCTGCTACCGACCAAATAGACTTCGGCCGCTCTTACCGTCCCGGGTTTCGGGGGCATGCCTATGGGTTAATCGTGGTCTGTCAGGGAGTAAATCTACTCATTTACGTCACCCGGAAATGATTATAGCTGAATTGGTGTCTCCAATAACACTCGCCTCAGTTGGAGCTGGGCCAAGAAGCGGTCCAAGCGATTGGATCAGTCCTGGCGTGAAGACAGAAAATCAATGGAAAGGGAGAGTTAAATGTCCTTGCATGTCAGCTACGTAGACAAGGAAATGACGGATCATGCCCGTGCATCACAGCCGGGAAGCGCAGCGCTTGCCCAAGGAACGCAATATTCGTTATTGCTGAAGAATCAATCGGCGCAACCTTGGACCTTCTATGTCTATCAAAAGATGCCTCAACCTGTTGCCAATGTCTTCTCCTTGGCGTGGTTCTGCTCTCCGTATCAAATTCGGGTTGGCAATCAAATCAAGTTCACTTGGGAGCTCGCCTATAATTTCGTCTGGAGCGACACGGGACAACTGATTCCTGGCGTGGACTTTTTTGCCTCCGGGGTGGAGGACTGCAGCCCCAGCGGGAGAAACACCACTACTTTTTCATTAAGCGATGGACCTGGCCTGACCGCGCCGATCAAGGGGGATCCTGCAGGATCACTGGTCATCAACGATGCTGGCAATGTGCCAAACAACCGGTTCTCCGTGGGCATCGGCATGTCCGGAACAGGGACTTATGTTGCACAAGCGGGCACCAATCTGCTCCACACGTTCACGCCAACTCCGAGCTATTGGATTGCGGCGGGAACGAATGTCACTATCGGGTCGGTGCTCAGCATCGACACGATCACCCAGACCAGGGAAGCCAAGTTTCCCTCTGCCGTCTTCAATCTCGTAGGCGTGCTCCAAGAGGACAACACCTGGGACGTCAACCCGGCTTGATGGCAGGGTGAATTGGCTTCAGCTCCGCCCGTCAGGGCGGAACTAATACATGGGAGTGCCTGTTGTTGCTGATAATTGGCACTCCTTTCCTCACACATCAATATTGCCCGAGGAACCAACGATGTTTGCAGGGCCTCCAATCGGTGCGATTTGTCCCTTTGCGGGGCAAGTTGCCCCTATCTCGAGCTCGGTCAATACGATCTGGAGCAACACACCCTGCGCAAGCTCTGGCGTGGCTGCGGGTACAAATGCGGAAGCTCCTATCAGCTACGTCGAAGCCCAAGGATGGATACTTTGCGATGGGCGCTATCTCAAGGCAGCCGCCTATCCAGAACTCTACGCCGTTCTCGGTGGACTCTATGGAGAGCGGAATTCTACGGCCGATCTGGAATTTCGGATTCCAGACTACCGTGGACTGTTCCTGCGCGGTTTCGATGCCGGTGCCGGTATGGACCCCGACGCGAAACGACGGCTGGATCCAACTGGCAACAATGTTGCAAATGTTGTTGGATCACTCCAATGCGATGCTCTGCAAATTCATTCGCATCCCTATGAGATAACGACGCCGTCGGGAATTTCGCAACAGGGCAGTGCCGCGGGAACTTCCATTTCAAGCAAATCGACAGGCTCGCCGGAAAGTCCGGCACGCACCGCTCTTGAGACGCGTCCCAAGAACGTGGCCGTGAACTACCTGATCAAGTTTCGGTAACTTGAAAGGGGCGCAGGTCCTTTCATTCGATTCAGAGACATCGGTCCGGAAGCGACATCTTGCCGGCCGGCAAAAGAGGAGAAGTTTTAATGAATGCTACTTTGAGAGCTTTCGGATGCCTAGCTGCTTTCGCTCTGACGGTCACCTTCGCGCAGGCGGCCGCGGCTGAGGAGCATCAAAAAGGCAAGGTCGCAGCGAAGCCCGTAGAAACTGGCGTCGTGATCCGCGGCGTCACGCTTGCCGGTCCGGTTGGAAATCCGGGAACGTCAACCGGGAAAACATGCGACTTCAGCGGTGAGCCCGTGGATCCATCGGGGCGTTTGGAGGGGGCAAGCGTCAACTGCAGGCCAAATGGCAACCAGGCGAATACAACGCCAGGGCTACCCGCACGCTTTAACGCGTATTGCATGATAAATGCGCCGGTTAAAAGTGCGCGGCTGATCCAAGCTGCCCGACCAGAAAATGCCAACCACTGCGATCTGTCGGGGATCACCCCAAAAGACGCGACTGGTCAATTCGGGGGGGCCGTCTGGCGGTAGGCGGTCATTGGACGACTTCTGGGGAAACAAATTCAAAGCACGTCCTCGCAGCCCCCCAATCGATGCTGCCTGCTCGACCTACCGAAAACTGTGTTGCGCCTGTCTATCAATTCAGACGCAGATTTAGCTCTGCATTTCAACGGGGCTACTATCTGATCATGATGGCTGTCGTGATCCAACAGGCCCGATCTTTGAAGTGGCCGAAAACTCCATATGCTTCAGCGAATGATTCTGAGACGAAAGCTTTCGGCAATCATCTGAGGTGTATTAACCACATTGAGCTTTCGCTGGATGTTCAAAATGACATTTTGAATGGTTCGATGGGATCGTCCGAGAATCGTTGCGATCTCTATTGCTGTTTTGCCTGCGGCACACCAATGGATGATTTCGCGCTCTCGCGTTGTGATCATGGGTAAGGCCTGAATTTTTCGACTGGCATCATTCGCAATTTGGGCGCGGAGCAAGCTGTGCGCGTAAGCCGCCATCAGATAGAGCGCGCTTCGGTCGCAGGTTGAGAGCTCTACCTTTTCCGCTCCAAAACTGACAATCGATTGAAACCCAGCGGCAGTGTGTAAAGGAACGCTGAAGCCGTCAATCAACTTGAATTCGCGTGCCTCATCCATGACACGACGGCTCTGCCGATCGAGTTTTTGATCTCGCAGAGCTTCCGACCAAACAAATGCGTGATCGCATGTCTTGCTAAGATGCACTATGGGGTCGGCGTGGACATAATTGTTTTCACGATAACGATCAAACCACCCGACTGACCAATTGCCCAAAACGAAATAGGAATCAATTCGCTCAATAGGCGAGGGGATGCCGGATATCGCGAAATAACTAAACCCGAAATACTGCGAAATTTTTCCAAATAAGAGTAACACATCGTCTTTGCTCTTTGCGCTGGCTGACTCTGACAGGAAATCGAACACCAGATTCGAGACCGCTGAGGATTCTTCCTTCACGACAACCTCCCGGTTCGGTGCAAGATTAACTTCCTCACATCTAAGCAGTGAGTGTCCAGTTCCGTGGGCAGCTAAACTCTGAAAACCATATTATATACCCTTGATGCATACAACCAAAAAGCGCATCTTCAGGCGGGATCGTCCTCGGCAAACCGTTTGGCGCCGCTCGTCTGAAAAACAATTCGAGCCGTCAATTTTAACCGAGTGCGTCAGGCCGATCGCCATAGCTTCGCATTCACTCGGAACCGTACGGCAGACGACTGAGAACTTCAAAGCAGGGCCTGTCGCAAATTTTGGCGCTCAACGGTATGTTGACATGGGAAGATGATTGCCGTTCCGAAAGTTGTGGAGCGAGCCGATGATTCTGAATGCTATTGCCGAAAAGCTGAAGCGGCAATCGATGGATGGTTTCAAGCGCCGGAATTGTTCGAGGCATGGCTGATCGTGCGGGCGGTTGCCTTGTATTTGGGTTTTGCTCAAGGCTTCAGGCGAATTCGTCAGAAGCGAAAGTTTAGGCCCGCCTCAATTACATTATCGTTGAGGTCGGACCTTGAGCTGATGCCTCCACTCGTGGTCGGGACGGCGTTGTTAATGACGTAGTTGTACTCGATCTTTGCCGACACGCCGCCCGAAAACGCGTGCTCGACGCCGCCACCAAAGAGGTAGCCCTGTTTCCAGCTATCCGGCCCGGATTTCCATTTGTCCGATCCGGATACGAGGCGGTGGCCCTCGAACTCGGTCGTTGTGACGCCCGCGGTGCCGTAGACGAAAGTGCGATCAAAGCCCAAGCCAGCCTTCGCTTTCGCGGCACCTCGGAAGCGGCTTTCCACGTTGCCGCCGGGCACACGTACTTCGTTGTTCAAGTAAGAGCCTTCCAGTTCTGCGCCGAAAACGCCCGATCCAGCCTGGAAATTGTAACCTACCTGAGCGCCCACCGCTGGGGCGCGACCATTGTTGAACGGGTTGAATTTGGAGGCCGCGACACCTCCATGAAGACCGGCGTAAGCCCCGGCCCACGAGAAGGTTCCCGGTGCGTCATAAGAGGGGGCGCTCGGAACGCTGTGGTCAGCTAGATCGGCCGCCGACGCGCCGCATGCCATTAGCATCGAGACGCCCACGGAGAAGATTTTTCTTTTAATTAGCGACATATGTAACTCGATAACGAACGAAACTAACATCCGGTGCTGGGCTGGACGCGCAAGGGTCTGCAAACCACGCCTTACTCGCGGAGAGGGCATCATGAGCTTCCATGAGAAAAGCCAAATCGCTCGACTGGATCAAGTTTCGCCTCGCGTCCGTTGGGTCTTGAGTCGACCCGACGCTCTTCGGGACATAGGAGGCGTTGTCCCTGCTGTGCTGGAGCCTTCCTCCTGGACCATAGCCCCCGACGTTCCTCCCTGCGACAGCCCTTGTTGAATATTTCAGCATTGTCATACCTGCTTTCATAAGCAGACTCTCTACAATTACCTGATTTAAGACAAGAGATGCAGAGGATATATTTAGTCGTATATTCGTTTATGTTATATCAAAAATCGGTAATGGATTGATACTTCGCCATTTAAAGCAAACTTATACGTCATATATTTTCAAATATATTATAGTTTATTTTCCAGCTGGTGGCACAAGCATTTGCCGCGCCAACAAATTTAGGCTCGCACAACGAAAGCGCGACTGTAGCTGAGCTTATGCCACGACAGAATTCACGACGCTCGTCCGGGCGGCCAGATCCGCAGAGCGTCCCTGCCACTCCTGGTCCAGGAGCCTGTAATCCGCAGTGATATGATCGTCGGTCAGCCAATGGGTGGGGCCGAGCGGCTGCCGACTCTGCGGTGCGATGCCCGATCCCGAGGCCGGTTCAGCCGTCTGGGCAACTCGCGAGTAATGGGTAAGCCGCCCGTCCGACTCCCACCCCGCCGTGTTGGGCTCACCGTTGGTGGAGAAGCGTGTCATAGGGAAGCGTCGGGTCGGCTTGAGGATATTCAGAACATTGACGGCGTCGTCGAGACCAGTATCTCGGCGCTGTTCCTGCTGGTGATCAGCATCGCAATTTGTTCTTCCTGAGCCGTTGCGGAAGCCCAGATCGTTACCGCCGAAGCGAAGATACTCAACGCGCTCGACCCTTGCAGAGCACGGGCTTGATCGCCACTGGCGCAACGCCCGCACCCATACTCTGCACGACCCGTCCGCTGGAAGTACGCCATTTTGGGTAAGTATTTCCTGAACGGCGAGAAGCCACCGCTCCACGCCTGGAGCTGAGGTTTTCGATCTGCAAAGCACCCTGAGATCAGGTGCTCTGCAGATTTGTCTTCAGCGTATACGAGGGAAGAAGTTGTGGCCTTCGTCAACGGCCGCCGATCGTCATAGCCCCCAGTCTTTTTCATATCTGCCGGCCAACTACGAAGGGCGTGCCGTGCGGCCGAGATAAACATTTTCGCATCCGTCATTCAAATAGGTCATATCAAAACAATGGATTTCACTAATTCGCTCTTGGAAAAGATAAGGGGCACAGGCGGCGCCCGTTGCCTAATAAGGAGTATATGCGATGAATATCAAAGGCAGTGATAACGGCAGTTTTATCAAAGGATCCCCTGAAAACGACATAATCGATGGCGGCAAGAAGAACGACTGGATTGATGCCGGCAACGGCGATGATCGGATCAAAGCTGGTGACGGCCAAGACAGCATCACGGCCGGTCCGGGCCATGACATTGTCTGGGCCGGGAAAGGCTCAGACGTAATCCATGCCGACGGTGGTGACGATCTCTTGTACAGCGACGCCTCCTACCCCTTATACGTCACCGACCCTCACCGCGTAATACCGCATAGCGGCGAGGGCGATGACGTGCTCTACGCCGGCCCTGGCAGCGATATACTTGTGGCTGGTGACGGCGCAGATGTTCTGACTGGCGGCGACGACGGCGACGCCTTCGTGTTTCGGTTCCACGACCCTATGGTTGGAACAACGCACTGCTATACGAGTGTGATGGATTTCGACACGAAGCAGGACCGCTTTGTCCTGGACGCCGCAGATTTCGGTGGTGACCGGAATCTGTTTGATGCAAATTTCATCAATCATTCCAAGGGCTTTCCGGGCGAATTTGTGGACACCTTCTACAACGGCGCGGCCGAAGGCGCGCACGGCGAGCACGTCGTGGTAATCACTGATCGAGGCTTTGCGTCTGCCGCTGCCGCCGCGACTGCTATTGATCACGAAGCCCGCGGTGACATCATTGTCTTCCATGATCAAAAAACTCTCGGTCAAGATGGCGAAACTCACGGTGCGACACTAGCCTATGTCGATTCTGCGAACCACGCGCATGCCTTCGCTCATGTCGACAATCTGCACGACATGTCGGATCTTACCTCGCTTACGGCGGAAAATTTCGGCTTCATTTAATTCGATGATCCGAGGAGCGTTCCACCCTTGGGGCGCTTCTCTTTTCCAACATGGCGCAGGGAACTGAAAATAGAAACGACGTGATTTTATTGATCGACTGCACCAGTAAAGGTACGCCATTGAAACAAGTTCTCGTCGCCGATGACGACGCCGCCATGCGCCACCTGCATCCTGGGGCGGTTGCGCAAGCTGACTTTCTTCTCGCTGGCTGAGGCCAATGCCGCTATTGGCACTTGATCGCATCAACGATCACCTCATGCGTCGATTGGGTGTTTACCCGGCGGCAAGTATTTGAACGTGTCGAACGTGCTGCGCTCGCTAGCCTCCCGGGTGAAACTACGAATTCGCCGAATGGCGTCTGCTCCGTGTCTCGACCGATTATCACGTCGAGTTCAAAAGCTTCTTCTATTCCGTCCCTCATGCCCTCATTCGCCAGCAGGTCGATCTTAGAGCAACGGCGCGCACCATCGAGATCTTTTACCGCGGCAAGCGCATCGCCGTCCATCAGCGCCGCTATGGCGGCTGTCGTCATGGAACCGACCCAGATCACATGCCCAGTTCCCACCGGCGATACGCTGAGTGGACACCAGATCGCTTTCGGCGCTGGGCCGCATCCATCGGTCAAAGCATGCCGCGAGGATTTCTCCGTTGCATACCACCGCGTTCCCCGGCTGTTCGCCACGCTCGCGCTTGCAAGGGGTGACGGGCGATACGGCAGAATCCCCAAATCTATCGCCAAGACCGACCTGCTGATCCTCGATGACTAGGGACCGGAAAAACTCAACGATGAACAGCGCCGCGATCTTCTCGAGATCATCGAAGACCGCTACGAGCGTCGCTCGACGATCGTCACAAGCCAGGTGCCCCTGGATCGCTGGTGGGAAATTATTTCAAACCCAACGCCGCCGATGCGATACTGGATCGCCTCGTTCACAACGCCGAGGCATCGATCTCATTGGCGAAAGTATGCGCAAACAGCGTTCACCGATGGCGCTTGAAACACAGCAAAGCTTGACCTGACACAAAACCCGATCCAAACATCAAACAGACCCAGGATCAGCCCGAAAAATAGCCGGCTTCAAATCGGAATCGGTGGCCGGTTTCATCGGAATACGCACCCAATGCAACATCTGAAGATCGACCTGATCGGCTTGCTTAATGCCAACGAAGCGCATCGTCGGTCGCCTTGCAGCTTCTGCGATCGCCGCAGCATCGATGATGTCATTCTTGTTCGATTTTGCGTAGACTTCACTGCGCCGGGATGATGCGGACGGAATGCCCCATCGTCTGCAACTTGGCGCAAGCCATTGGGAACCCGGACGGGATTCCATTCCGACAAGCGTTCTGTTCGCTCGTTCGAAGAACTGCAGTAGCGTCTCGCGCCGGAACTATCCAGGCCGACCACGTGGAAGAGGTTCTTTCCGATATCGATGCCGAAGACGGCGCATTGGCGCAGTTGGTTGCGATCCATAATTTCAGCCCTCCTTTGCCCACCTCCGTTATGCTCTCGGGAGACAGGGCGGACCATCCCATTAGCTCTAAGCCCTGCTCGTAAGCGGGAGGTGGTGAAGGGCATGTGCCGCGATTGGACGACCTCCCGGCCGGCGCCAATACAACTCAGGCGCTGGCGCGCTAATGACTTGATCAGGTTAAACCATCCCGCATCCAGCGCTCGGCTATTGCGAATGTGCGGATTGGATGTTTGCATTTGCGGCTGCAACCGTCGAGGCCTCCCTGGGTGACGCGACTTTGGGAGCCGCAAAACCACCGCGGATTGCTACATTCAACCGCACGTGATCCTTGGCCAGTTGCTGGATCGCCGCAGCGAGGCTCGCCTGAGCGCTGGACACCTGCCTTTGCGCTTCGAGAACATCGAGGAGAGAAGAGGCGCCATCCGTGTACGAGGCCGTCGAAAGCTTCAGTGCTTCTTCGATCGTTTCTACTTGCCTGCGACGTGAGTTCTCTGTGTGAACGTCGCGTCGGACGGCTGTCAAAGCGTCCTCGACTTCCTGCACAGCTGTCAGGACGGTTAATTTCCAGCTTATGTAGGCTGCTGCGGCGTCCGATTTAGAAGTCTCCACGTTTGCCCGCAAACGGCCGCCGTCCAGAATTGGGAGGTCAAGGCTCGGCCCGAAGGACCATTTCAAGATACCCCCGTGACGGCCGCGCTGCTTGATATAGGAAGGGGTGATCGAGCCGGAGAGCGTTATCGCGGGGTAAAGCTGTGCTTCCGCCACGCCGATCTGTGCAGTCGCGGCGGCGAGATCCCGTTCAGCCTGGCGAATATCGAATCGATTGCGAATAAGATCGGCGGGAATGCCGGCATTGATCTTTCCGCGATAGACCGGCTGCCCTTCACTTTTCTGCAGTTGCTTGATCACTGTTTCCGACGGCAAAGCGAGGAGGGCCGCAATGTGATGCGCCGACACGCGAAAATTCAGTTCTAGCCTTGGTATTTCGGCAATCGTCGATCGGACAAGTCCTTCGGCTTGCAAGACATCCAGCCGGGAAGCCGCTCCCGCTTCGACTTGAAAATTCGTGAAATCGTAGGTCTCCTGGCGGGACTTCAGGTTCGCTCGGGAAATCGAGACGCGCTGCTGGTAGTACCGGGCGTCGATGTAGGAGGAAACAAGATCTTTGATTAGAGCTAGCTTTGCGGCGTCGACAGCCGCATGCGCAGAATCAAGAGAAGCCAGTGCGCTTTCAGTGCTGCGCCGGTACTGACCGAATACGTCCAGCAGCCAGGTCAACGATAGTTGCACGCTGGAGATATTCTGTGTGCTCGTGACATCTCCCCCTTTGCCGATCTCGCCGCTTGTCGTGTGTGATGCCTTGGGAAGGCCCCCGGCGCCAGCGATGGTGACGTCCGCGGCGGCGGCATTAACCCTTTCGAGCGCCTGCTGAACACTGAGGTTCTCATCCAGGCCGGAGGCAACGTACTGGCTGAGCGTACGATCTGAAAACGAATCCCACCACGCCGACACCGCAACATCGCCGGCGCTCTGTTTTGCACCCTCGGAAAACTTCTCCGGCAAAGGCGTTTCCGGCGGTGCATGGTCGGGCCCGAGCATGCAAGATGACAAAAGTAGCGGCAACACCGCAGCGGCCAGACGGAACGAATGCAATCAATCAGCCTCCATTACAGCGAAATTCAACTCAAACCCGTTTCGCCTGCCCGAAGGATGATGCCAGCGCGCAATTGCCGACGCAGCAGATCGAGAATTCCGGCGTGACACTACGAAATCGCGTGCAGCCAAAACAACAAGTCGACACCCGCTGGCGCGAGCTGGCGTCAAATCCCTTTAGGCCTGTCGTTCGGATCAAACTGAATGATAGTGATCCAATTAGCAGTGAGTGCCGGTCGGTTCTCGTTCTCGATCTCCACCGTAACCTCGTAGGTAGTCACCAGCATGCTTGCGCCGCGAAATTGACATTCAGAGAGAACGAAGCGACCGCGCACACGGCTGCCGGTCTTAACTGGTGACATGAAACGCACCCGGTCTAAGCCGTAGTTAAGGCCCATGGTCTGCTCGCGGATCTTTGGCATGCCGCTGAAGTTCATCGCCGACAGAAGCGAGAGTGTCAGGAAGCCGTGAGCGATAGTGCCACCAAACGGGCTTTCGACTGCCGCGCGTTCCGGGTGCACGTGGATGAATTGATGATCGTGTGTCGCATCGGCAAAGAGATCGATTGTAGTTTGATCGACGGTGATCCATTCGGATTTACCGAGCTCCTGGCCAATTCGCGACGGCACGTCGGCGAGCGAAAGTTCGTGCATACGACCTCACTTTTTTGATGTCTGATCAAGTCCTGGATTTTCCGGGAGGCGATTTGCGATCTAACCAATCGTCACAATCATTCGACTGTGACCGATTTAGCTAGATTCCGCGGCTGGTCCACATCTGCCCCCATAACGACCGCGGTATGATACGCAAGAAGCTGCAGCGGCAGAGAGAAGATCATCGGCGCGATAATCTCCGCAACATCGGGTAATACGATAGTGTGCATGGTGGGAAGCTTTGACATCGAAGCTCCCGTTTCGTCGGTGATCAGAATGATGCGGCCGCCGCGGGCGGCCACTTCCTGCATATTGGAGACAGTTTTATCGAAGAACCGATCATGTGGCGCGATGACAATGACTGGCATATTTTCATCGATCAGGGCGATCGGACCGTGTTTTAATTCTCCTGCCGCATAACCTTCAGCATGGATATAGGAAACCTCCTTGAGCTTCAGCGCACCTTCCATGGCCAATGGGAAACTCGTGCCGCGGCCGAGATAGAGCACGTCGCGGTAATGCGACAATTCCCGAGACAAGAGTTCGATCTCCGGCGTGATGTCGTTCAGCACCTGTCGCATAACGCCCGGCAAGGTCGCCAAACTTTGGACGAGCACCTGTTCCTCGTCGTCTGTGATCGTGCCCCGCGCCTTGCCTGCGCCGATGGCTAGCGCAGCGAGAACAGCAAGCTGGCAAGTGAATGCCTTGGTAGAAGCAACGCCGATCTCTGGCCCGGCGAGGATCGGAAAGATGGCATCTGCCTCGCGGGCCATAGTTGATTCTCGCGTATTGACGACAGCGCCTATTCTCAGACCATGTGCTTTGCAATAGCGCAGCGATGCAAGCGTGTCAGCCGTCTCACCAGATTGAGAGATGAAGAGCGCTGCCGACCGCGGCGACAACGGGATTTCTCGATAACGGAATTCAGAGGCGACATCAATTTCAACGATTAAGCGTGCGTAGCGCTCGAACCAATATTTGCCAATTAGTCCCGCAAGATATGCCGTGCCGCAGGCGGAGATCGCGAGGCTCTCAACCCCGGCGAAATCGATGTCGGTTGAAGTCGTTGTGACATGACTATCGTTGACATTGATGTAGTGACCAAGAGCACGGGCGATGACCTCCGGTTGCTCGTAGATTTCCTTCTCCATAAAATGCGGGTGATTGCCCTTGCCGACCAGGTCTGCGGTAGCAAGCGATATGTGCCGTGGGCGCGTAACGACATTGCCTTCGATATCGAAAACCTGGACACTCGTTTTGCCTACAACAGCCCAATCGCCATCGTTCAGATATGTGATGTCATTCGTGAACGGAGCAAGAGCGATCGCGTCGGAGCCTAGAAACATCTCACCATCGCCGTGGCCTATCACTAACGGTGGTCCATTGCGCGCCACCATTATGGTCGCGGGATCATCCTCAAACAGGATGGCAAGAGCGAAGGCGCCCTCGACGCACTTCAACATGGCATGCATTGCCTCAAGGCATCCCATGCCATCCCGGCGGAATTTTGTCAGGAGATGCGCAATCACCTCGGTGTCCGTGTCAGTCTGGAACTTGGCCCCTACCTCCGCCAATGCGTCCTTTAGCTTGGAGAAATTTTCGATGATGCCGTTATGAACAACGGCTACACCATCGGTAAAGTGCGGGTGAGCGTTGCATTCTGTCGGTGCGCCATGGGTCGCCCATCGTGTGTGGGCAATGCCGACAGTGCCGCTCAGGGGCGCTTCCTTCAATCTCGTTTTAAGGTTCCCGAGCTTGCCTTCCGCACGGCGCCGGTGCAATTCTCCTTCGAAGATCGTAGCAACGCCGGATGAATCATAGCCGCGATATTCCAGCCGCCCCAAGGCTTCGATCAGCCGCTCCGACACGGGCTTATGTCCCACTATGCCAACAATCCCACACATGCTCGTCACCCATGTCCCAAGAGCCCCCGACAGGTAATCAGGAGGCGGACGCCGCTCGGCGCGTGTCCTCCAGCGCGTGCTAATAAATCCAAACAGATTAGTAAAATTGATTGTTGGGATAGCTATCATCCACGATATGGATGTCGCCCACTCGGGTTGCGTCGATTAGACGCTGTAGGCAGCGCATGATGCCTTCTGCAAAGTGTCGACTGATAAGCTACGACCGGGGCGTGGGGCACCTGCCTCTGAAAATGTTCGCGCCAACAGGAATTGTTATTTGCCGACGACATGCCGCCAATTGTTTTTCATCGGCGCACGGGCTGAAAGGCAATTCGTTTTTCTGCAGGTGAAGCGGTATGTGTCTGCGGGCTGACCCTAAGGCGTAGTTGCCCCTTTGCATGCAAACATGATCACGAATCGGTCAGCAGGACTGCGCAGCCGCATTTGCAAAGAGGTTGGCGTCAGAGTGAAAGTGCCGACAGTTGGAACCGAAAGGGCCATGGCGGCCAGAAGTCCGTTCGCAGAAGCAAAGAAACCAGCCCTTTACCGCCGGATTTACCCCAAGGCCTGCTTTTATGATTTCGGCAAGCGTCCACCAGCCTTGACCCGAGCTGGATTTCCCATGGCCGTGCTTCCTGCAGGAACATCTCGCGTGACCACACTACCAGCGCCAATGACAGCGTGATCGCCAATTGTCACGCCCGGGAGAATGATTGCTCCACCGCCAATCCAGGCGTGCCTGCCAATGCTGACAGGTCGTCCCAACTGCAGTCCAGCCTGGCGCTGCTCTGGATCATGTGGATGGTCCGCGGTGTAAATCTGCACAGCAGGGCCTATTGCGGTTCCGTCACCGATAGTTACCGCTGCCACGTCAAGAATGACGCAGTTGTAATTGATGTAAACCCAAGCTCCGATCCGGATGTTGAACCCGTAATCGCAGTGGAACGGAGGACGAATAACCGCTCCAAGCCCGACTGCTCCCAATCGTTCTAAAAGGAGCCCATTCCACCGCTCGGCGGAGTCGCCCAGCGTGTCATTATACCGCTTCAACCAAGCCCCGGTGAGGAGCAACTCGGCTTGGATCTCGGGGTCCGCTGCGTTGTACATTTCGCCTGCTAGCATCTTCTCTTTTTGGCTGCGTGTCATCGTATCTTCTCAGATCTTGTTCGTGGGGGTGGTCGGTGATTGCCGCTGGAATTCAACTAATAACGGCAGAGCTCACAGAGGAGTAAACAGCAATCTTTCCCCTTTGGCGGCCGGTTGAAGTCGTCTGCTCAAGCGAGGCAAATCCTGCACAAGGGGCTGACGGCACCAGCGACCTTGCGTTTCACCAGCTCGGGGAGGGCACAATCAGATGTGCGGATTCAACTTGGCAGGTTCCGTACACAGCGGCAAGCGCCCCAAAAACACCGGACCAGCGACTTTCGCGATCAAGCTGGCACCTGGCGGGATATCGGGTGAAGGCAGAGGTGGAATCGAAAGCAACACTCCTTATTCGCGGGCAGAAAAGGTGAGGCCTAAACTTTGGTCGCCGGCGAGCCGCGTGAGAGCTCCCGGCGTCGAAAAATAGCGGGCTCCAGCTCCCCGCGACACGTGGTGAATTCGGTGTAGCGTGAGCTTTCAGATGCCTGAGTATCTGCGGAATTGCAGCGAAGCCTTGCTGAAGGGAATCGGCGGCGCCTGGTTCAGGCATTTGCTGCTGGCCCTACAAGGGGTTCAATCGTGACGGTCTTAACTTCATGGCACCTGCTTGAACGCAAGGACAGCATTCATGCCGCCCATGGCGAAGGCGTTGCTCATGGCCACGCGCACCTTTCGCTCCCGGGGCACATTAGGGGTCACATCCAGGTCACAATCGGGGTCTGGCTCGCGATAGTTGGCGGTGGGCGGCACGACACCCTCTTGGATCGCCATCACGCAGGCTATCATTTCGAGCGCACTTGCTGCCCCGAGGCAGTGCGCGTGAGTGGATTTGGTAGAAGAGATGGACATCGATCGAGCATGGTCACCAAAGACGCGCTTAATCGCCGTCGTTTCGATCTGATCGTTGGCCTTGGTGCCGGTGCCATGGGCGTTGAGGTAGTCTACATCCTCGGCATTTAAACTCGCATCAACAAGGCAGGCGCGCATCGCCGCCTCCGGCCCATGCACAGCTGGTGCAGCGATGTGGTAGGCATCGGCGGAAAGGCCGATGCCGGCGACCTCGGCAAGCATCGTTGCACCGCGGGCGGCGGCATGCTCATAGCTTTCCAGCACGGCCATGCCCGCACCCTCGCCCAAAACTAGTCCTTTCCTGTCGGCCGAGAATGGCCGGCAAGTATCTGGAGCGAGTACGCGCATTGCTTCCCATGCCTTAAGCACGATCCACACGAGTGGCGCGTCGCTTCCTCCAGCTAGCATAACGTCCGCCCTACCGAGCTTGATCTGATCTACCGCTGAAGCGATCGCATGGTTGGCCGAGGCGCAGGCAGAGGTGGCACCGAAGACTGGCCCCCGCAGCCCGAGGTTCATGCTTACCTGACAGGCAGCCGCGCTAGGCATTGCCTTTACCCCAGTGAATAGCTCAGTGCGAGTCGCGCCGCCCAATAGGAGGGTGCGGTAGGCCTTCTCGGTAGCGTCCCAGCCGCCAAAGCCAACGCCCACTGTCGCGCCGAAACGGTGGGCATTTCCTTCATTGCACGAAAGGCCGGCCTGTAGCATGGCTTGTTTAGCTGCAAGCACGGCTAGCAGGCTGAAGCGGTCCATGGAGATGAGCTGTTTGCGATCAATGTCGTGTTGAGGCAGCACCTTGATCTCGGTCCCGATCATCCCCTTCAGCTCATGAATCTCTGAGTTTGAGATCGGGCCGATGGCGGAGCGGCCTTCGCGCATCTCCGTCCAGATAGAGGAAGCATCGGTGCCCAGTCCGCACAGTCCGCCCAATCCGGTGATAACGACGCGCCTGTCCATTCAGACCTCCTTGGTGAGCAAGCCACGGACGGCTTCCACCACGTCGCCGATATTGTTGAGGTTCGACCAGGCATCGGCCGTATTCATCTCGATCTTAATGCCGTAGAGCTGCTCCAGATCCCAAAGGACATCGGCCAAACCCAGCGAATCGATGCCAAGTGAAGTCAACTCAGTGTCAGTCGTTATTTCGCCGAGGGCTACGCTCGTTCTTTCGCCGTTTTCAGCTTTGACGAGCTTATTGATCGCACTGATAATTTCCAGTGTGAGTTGATCAGCCATTTGTATTCCTCTCCATCATGCCTAATTTCGACAAGCCGACGGCCTTGCGAGAAGGCTCGATCTAATTGCTGCGAACATCGGAAGATGTTCCGGCTCGTCTGCGAAGTGACGACAGAAACCAATAAAACTTACCGGAATCTCGCCGCGCGGCTGCCCTGCTATGGATCATATGGCATCATTGGTAAAATTGATTGTGTGGATCAAAAGCATCCACACTATGGATTGTGGCTCGACATATTGCCGCGGCTAACTTCTCGCGCCGGCGCCGTTGCAAATCCTTAAGAACAAGTATTGCGGGATCGAAAGTAGAGCTTCGGCTACTATCCCGGGTCGGCGCGTTGCTCAATTTCGCGCAGAAGGCATGTGCGGAAGGTCGGGGAAGTCGCCGCAGCTGGATGCTGGTTTCCGCGATGGGCCGAACATAAGTTACAGGAATAAAGTTTTGAATCACTTTTGCATGAGGCCAGGGAAAGCATTACGAATCGCACCTTCTCAGATAGAAACGATCGCTCTCGGCAATAGCTTCGATTGCTAGCTGAGCTGAGGCGGCGGGGGGCCGCCTGTAACGTAATACCTCCTTTGGGAACACAGCCAATGCGTATGGATCTAATTACTGGGGCTGTGAAATGAGCCGACGGTGCCGCTTACGACGTACAACTTTCCATCTCAGATTCCATGCGCAAAGCCTCTTGGATCATAATCTCGCGCATCCAGATGTTTCCAGGATCAGTGTTGTGAAGAGCCGGCCATTGGACAGCCTCAGTGAACGAAACAAGCGGCAAAGGATGCTCAATGATTCTTAGTGGGATAGTTCGTTCGTAATGTTTGACCAGCCGCAGGGGGATGGTTGCTATTCGATTAGTGCCAGACAGCAATGGCGGGATCAAGTTAAACCCCGGGACGACGAGCTCAATACGCCTCTTGAGGCCGTGCTGCATCAATAGCCATTGCTCTACGGAAGGCTTGAGACCACGTCCGAACTTAGCCGCAACATGTCCCATGGACATATATTGCTCCAAGGAGAGCTGCCCTTGTAACTGCTCGTTCGTAGGGCAGCCGACGCACACCAGTCTCTCTTCGAAAAGCCTTGCCTTCGGATGGGCGCCGGACATGAATAAGTCCGGGAGGATCAGAAAATCGACATCACCACGGCGGAGAAGCTCCTCCGGATCGTCGTCAAGTGGCAGCAACTCGAAGCTGACTCCTGGCGCCTCCCGAGCTAAGCGCAGTATTATCTTGTCGAAGAAGACCAGTGCCATGAAGTCTGAGAGGATAATTCTGAATCGGCGGTCGGACTCCGCTGGGTTTATTGGATCCCAAGCGATAACGGAGAGCTGAATATGCAAGAGGGCTTCGCGAACAGCGGGGGCAAGTGCCTCTGCACGCGGGGTCGGAACTAGCTCCCGTCTCTGCATGATAAAAAGGTCGTCGCGGAAATAGTCGCGCAACCTAGAGATGGCAGCGCTCATGGCGGGTTGGCTGAGGTTGATGCTGCGCGCCGCTGCTGTGAGCTTGCGCTCGGTCATTAGAGCGTCGAGTGCTACAAGAAGGTTTAGATCTAGGCCTTTAAAACGCATGGGTTGAATATCCATTCCATAGATGATTGCCATCCAAACAATCAATTTTACCAATCTTTCGGATCACTTATAGAAAACCCGGAACTTGATCAATATCAGGACCAGGAACTAAAAAACGAAGCGCCGGGCAGGGGCCCGATTTGAGACTCTTACATCTCTTAACCGCTCGATTGCCTAACCGGCAATCCAACAAGTATGCGCAACAATATCGCGCAGCTCTGATCGTGGTTGGGCGAAGAAACAACTTGGAGCTTTTGCATGTCTTCTGAAGTGCGATGGAAAATATGCTGGGAAAATGAGCTGGAAGCTTCCGACCACGCGGAACTCGCCGATTTTTTTTGCAAGACCTATGGGCCGACGGGAGCGTTCAATGCCAAGCCGTTCGAGACTGGCCGAAGCTGGGGTGGTGCGAGGCCCGAACGCCGCGCAATCGCATATGACTCGCACGGCGTCGCTAGCCACATGGGCTTGTTACGCCGCTTCATAAAAGTCGGTACGACTGAATTGCTTGTGGCCGAGCTAGGCCTGTACGGAGTGCGACCGGATCTAGAAGGATTAGGCATCGCTCACTCGGTCCGCGCTATGTTTCCGATTCTGCGCGAGTTGAGCGTTCCATTTGCTTTCGGAACAGTTCGCCACGCCATGCGGAATCATATGGAAAGATACTGCCGAGACGGTACCGCAAATATCATGACCGGGCTGCGTGTGCGCTCGACGCTTCCAGACGCGCATTCCGACCTGCCAGCCACGCGCACTGAAGATGTCCTCGTATTGGTGGTTCCCGTCGACCGTCCAATGACTGAGTGGCCCGCGGGCTCGTTGATTGAACGAAACGGGTCGGAACTATGAAGCGGCCCGCATATATGAGCGAAGTACCGGTCAATCACACAAGCGGCCAGGAAGCTCGCTGCGTTTACTTGACGTTCGACGACGGTCCTAATCCATTCTGCACGCCGCAAATCCTGGATGTTCTAGCTGAGCACCGCGTTCCGGCGACATTTTTTGCTATCGGCTCATACGTGAAGGATCACCCCGAACTCATTCGGCGTCTTGTGGCGGAAGGTCATGATGTCGCCAATCATACCATGACGCATCCCGACCTCGCCACCTGCGATCCCAAGGATGTGAAACGTGAAATAGACGAGGCGCATCAAGCTATTGTCTCGGCCTGTCCCCAAGCCTTGGTCCGGCACTTACGAGCGCCTTACGGGGTTTGGACTGAAGACGTCCTTTCAGCATCGGTGAGGGCTGGACTTGGAGCCGTTCACTGGTCGGCCGACCCTAGAGACTGGTCTTGCCCGGGCGTCGACGTGATCGTTGATGAGGTGCTTGCTGCTGCTCGGCCTGGGGCAATCGTGCTTTTGCACGACGGGTGTCCTCCCGATGAGGTGGAGCAATGCTCGCTTGCCGGACTCCGTGACCAGACGCTCATAGCACTCTCTCGAATTATTCCGGCACTGCATAGCCGCGGATTCGAGATTCGTTCACTTCCCTGAAACACTGGACAAACGAGAAACCATGACCCTGCTCGCAACAACCAGCATCGCCGCCATCTCGCTTTATGCAATGCTCTCCACCGTTTACAAGAGCGCGCAGGTCTTTCATGCTAGGCGGACAACGATCTCAACAACACCTGCGAAAGACATTGAAACCAACCCCGTGCCAAGCGTTGATGTCATCGTGCCGTGCTTCAACGAGGACCCAATCGTTCTTTCGGAATGCCTCGCGTCGCTTGCGGAGCAAGATTATGCCGGAAAATTGCGCATCTATGTAGTCGACGACGGCTCCAAAAATCGCGACGCGGTTGTGGCTCAGCGCGCTGCCTATGCAGACGATGAGAGATTCAACTTCACAATTCTCCCTAAAAATGTTGGAAAGCGCAAAGCGCAAATCGCCGCTATAACCCAGTCCTCTGGGGATCTCATTTTGAATGTGGACTCAGACACCACGATCGCCCCCGACGTCGTATCTAAGCTTGCCCACAAAATGCGGGATCCAGCAGTCGGTGCGGCGATGGGCCAAATGAAAGCCAGTAACCAGGCGGACACCTGGCTAACTCGCTTGATTGACATGGAGTACTGGCTTGCCTGCAACGAGGAGCGCGCGGCACAAGCTCGCTTCGGTGCAGTTATGTGTTGCTGCGGCCCATGTGCGATGTACCGTCGGTCTGCTATGCTTTCGCTGCTCGATCAGTACGAGACGCAGCTTTATCGCGGCAAGCCGAGTGACTTCGGCGAAGATCGCCATTTGACGATTCTCATGCTGAGCGCAGGCTTTCGAACTGAGTATGTTCCGAGCGCCATCGCGGCGACAGTCGTTCCAGACACGATGGGTGTTTATCTACGCCAACAACTACGGTGGGCACGCAGCACCTTTCGGGATACTTTGCTTGCGCTTCCTGTACTGCCTGGTCTCGATCGGTATCTCACGCTGGACGCAATCGGGCAAAATGTCGGCCTGCTACTTCTTGCGCTGTCGGTATTGACAGGAATTGGCCAGTTTGCGCTGACCGCCACACTGCCCTGGTGGACGATCCTGGTCATTGGATCCATGACTCTTGTACGCTGTAGCGTGGCTGCCTATCGCGCCCGCGAACTTAGGTTTTTGGGTTTTGCTCTCCACACGCTCGTGAACATCTTTCTCTTAATTCCCTTGAAGGCCTATGCCCTTTGTACCCTATCCAATAGCGACTGGCTGTCGCGCGGATCAGTCGCGATTGCGCCCACTGTTGGGCAGCAGGGCGCTACCAAAATGCCAGGGCGGGCGACATCTGAAATTGCCTATAGTGGCGAGTGATGAACGCGTCACTGCAGCTCAAAATCTGGGACAAGAAATGAACGGGCAATTAACGAATTTGAAGACGACGATCGCTGATCGGCACCAGGATCATCTCATCCTATCGGAGCGGCAGCACCAATGGAAATTTAAGGCAATGGATTCGCCTTCTGGCTCATTGTCCCCAGTCGCAATCGACCTGGCCGGCGTTTCGAAATCATATGGTGGTAAAATCGTCGTCAATGACTTGTCGTTTACTATCGCCGCAGGAGAATGTTTTGGTCTTTTAGGACCGAACGGCGCAGGTAAAAGCACGATCACCCGTATGATCCTAGGAATGACGTCGCCGAGTGTAGGCAAGATCACTGTACTCGGAGCGCAGGAGCCGGGCCAGGTTCGCTTGGCGCGCGCGAAAATCGGGATCGTGTCTCAGTTCGATAATCTCGACCTGGAATTCACGGTCCGTGAGAACCTTTTGGTATACGGCCGCTACTTCCGCATGAGCACCCGAGAAATCGAAACGGTCATCCCATCGCTGCTTGAATTTGCGCGACTTGAAAGCAAGGCGAATACGCGTGTGGCAGACCTATCGGGAGGAATGAAGCGGCGCCTCACTTTGGCGCGTGCGCTCATTAATGACCCGCAGCTACTCATTTTGGACGAGCCGACCACCGGTCTCGACCCACACGCGCGCCACTTGATCTGGGAACGACTTCGATCGCTGTTGGCACGCGGCAAGACAATTCTTCTGACGACCCATATCATGGAAGAGGCGGAGCGCTTGTGCGACCGGCTGTGCGTGCTTGAAGCTGGCCGAAAGATCGCCGAAGGCCGACCGCATGCCCTGATCGAGGAGCAGATTGGCTGTCCCGTGATCGAAATTTATGGTGGCGATCCGCAGGAGCTAAGTCTTTTGATCAGGCCGAATGCTAGGCGACTGGAAATCAGCGGAGAGACCCTGTTCTGCTACACGCCTGATCCAGAGCAGGTGCGCGCGCAACTGCGTGCATATTCGAACCTGCGCTTGCTGGAGCGTCCACCAAATCTAGAGGATGTCTTCTTGCGGTTAACCGGACGCGAGATGGAGAAGTAGACGATGGGCGTAGCAACATTACCCGCCGGCGGTTTGAACTGGCTCGCAGTTTGGCGCAGAAACTATCTGGCTTGGAAAAAAGCGGCGCTGGCATCCATTCTCGGAAATCTAGCCGATCCCATAATATACCTATTCGGGCTCGGCGCTGGATTGGGAGTGATGGTCGGGCGCGTTGACGGCGTATCGTACACTGCATTTTTGGCGGCTGGAATGATCGCGACAAGCGCGATGACTGCTGCAACCTTCGAGACTATCTATGCGGCCTTTGGCCGAATGCAGGGCCAGCGCACCTGGGAAGCAATGTTGTACACACAGCTCACGCTAGGGGATATCGTCGTTGGGGAAATGGCGTGGGCAGCAACCAAGGCGTCGCTCGCAGGCACCGGTATTGGTATCGTCGCCGCCATGTTGGGATACACTCACTGGCTGGCTCTTCTCTATGCTCTTCCGGTCATCGCCATCACGGGCTTAGCCTTTGCGAGCCTTGGAATGGTCGTCACGGCCCTCGCGCCCAGCTACGATTATTTCATATTTTATCAAACGCTGGTCATCACACCGATGTTGTTCTTATCAGGCGCGGTCTTTCCCATAGACCAATTGCCTGTAGCGTTCCAGCAGCTAGCGGCCTTCTTGCCCTTGGCACATTCGATAGATGTTATCCGCCCGACGATGCTGGGCCAACCAATAACCAATGCCTGCCTGCATATCGGTGTTCTCTGCATCTACATAGTTGTGCCATTCTTCATGTCGACCGCATTGCTTCGGCGGCGACTAATGCGGTGACGGATGCTGCTTCACATCATCATCAGCACTCACGCCGGTTTTGGGGGCGAGGCCCGGCATCCCGCAAGATCGCATGGACGCTGGGCGACACGGCGCGTCTTCTGATCAACGCATGGCCTTGCGATGACGGGTTGCTATCAAAGCTAGCGCATTGAGCGGTAAGCGCCGTTTTCCTCCCACCTCTCGGGTCGCCGGCTGATCGTTGATGTTGTGCCCGAACAGGGCTTCGACATATGACGATTACAGGGTTTACGCGTAGTGAGCGTCCGGCGAGCGGATTTTGCTGATCGGGCAAATCGGGCGATGTTCTGGCATTAGAACCAGCATTAGTGCTGACATTAATACCAGATCGAAGAGGTTGCATGGCTCGCATGGAGATCATGTC